>CBDFGB010000011.1:0-280230 GCA_965246915.1 Acetobacteraceae bacterium | reverse complement strand
CCTCGACCAGCGCGCCATAGCCGGGATGCAGTCGCTCCAGCACGCGCAGATTGCGCGCGAGCAAGCCGCGCCGCGCCGCGCCGAACGACCGCCCGCCGACATGGGCCACATAAACGCCGGGGACGATCACGTGCCGCCACCCGATCCGGCGCGCCCGCAGGCAAAAAATCGTTTTCTTCCCCATAGCCCTGGGCGAACGAATCCTCGCGCAGCAGGCCGGTCGCCGCGAGGCATTCGTGCCGCACATAGAGGCAGAATCCGACCCCGGTCGGCACGTCCACCACGGCCGCGGCCGCCGCCGTTTCCGCCTGGCGGGCGATCGCCGCCAGCGCCGCGCCGGCCGGGGCAGGGTTGCCACCCTCGCGGGCCGGGAAACTCGCGATGCTGCCGTCGTTGGACAGCGGCGTCGCGGTGCCGATATCGACGCTCGCGTGAACCGCCGCGCGCAGCCCGGCCGCCCATCCGGGCGTCAGGCGCGTGTCGCTGTTCAGCAGCACGACGTCGTGCGCGGCGACCTCGATCGCCAGCACTGCCCGCAAGCCGGCATTCGCGGCGGCCGGGAACCCGCGATTGCGCGCGTGACGGATCAGCGTGATCCGCCCCTCGGCGGCAAGCCGGTCGAGCCACGCGGCCAACGCGGGCTCCGGCGTCGCGTCATCGACCACGATCACCGCATGGCCGTCGGCCAGGACATCGCGCAGACAGGCGCGGGTCTCGGCAAGGCCGCGATACACCGGCACCACGACGGCGACCGGCCGATTTGGACAGCGCGGTGCCGCCGGCCGCGCGCCGGGCGAGGCATCGACCGGCTCCGGTATCTGGGCGGCCAGGGCGCGCGGACCGAGCGGGCTGCCCATCAGATCCGCGCCGTCGCTGTCGACCACGCGAAGTGGCTCGGCCAGCCCCTTCAGATCGTCGGGGCCAAGCCGGAAGCCGCGCGGCTGCATCAGCGGGTTGGGGGCCGCCACCGTGCGATCGGTCGCCCGCAACGGCTGCGTGACGTCTCCGGCAATGAGCGTCAGCAATGGATCGCGACCCGGATCGCCCGGATGCCACGCCCAGCCCGACAATCCGCCATCCGGATCCGGCTCGACGAGCCCCTCGACCCGCCTGACTGCCGCCAGATCGATCGGACTGCCCAGCAGGCGGCGGCCGCTTATCGACGCATGCAGCAAACGAACTCCTCGCAGGTCTCCGCCGGGCAAAGCACCACCTGAGCCCCGCCGCGTGGCGCCGCTCGAAATGGCGCGCCACCGGGTCTGTTCATCCGCGGTCCCGATCACGCGCCTGGCTTCGTCGACGCCGCACCACCCGACCCACCCGGCCGCCCGCGCGATGCTCTCGGCCACCTCGGCATCGCCGGCCCCCATCGCGTGCCGCGACAACGCATGGCCGAGCGCCTCGGCCGCCGCGTCGGCCTGGCCAAGCCTCGCGCGGGCGGCCGCGAGGCCCATCCAGACGATCCGCGCGTCGACCGCGCCCGCGACATCGGCGAACAGCGTCGCGGCCTGCGCGACATGTCCTGCCGCCATGCAGGCCCCGGCCAGCGAGACCATCGGGGTGATATCCGAAGGTGCGTGGCGGCAAGCCCTGGCGAACCAGCGCCGCGCATCCTCGAAGGCGCCGCCGCTCATCGCGGCCCAACCCCGCCCCCAGGCGTCGCGCGCCTGCGCGGACGCGAAGTCCGTGGCGGTACGCGGCGACACTCAGGACGCCACGCCGCGGCACCCCTCGCCCGCTCTCAGCCGCGCGGGGACCGGGCTATGGATCAGGCCGACCGGGATGGCGCTTGTGCACATGACGACAGCTTTGCATTGACACCGTTTGCGGTATGTGTTCAGTATGCGTTCGTGTATAACATCCACGCCCTGTTTCCGCCCGAGCCCATAGGACCTCCCGACCTCGCGGAGCGGCTGGGGCCGATCCTGCTGCATCTGCGCCGGGCGGCGGCCGACCGGGCGGTGAAATACTGGGCCTATGTTCCGCTCGGTCTGCTGTTCGCGGCCTATCTCAGCAGCGTCATGCGACGGGTCGAATCCCTCGTCGCCCGCCACCGCGCCGGCCGGCTCCGCGCTCGGCCATCTCGGCCGCGGACGGTCCAACCGCAAGAGGAACGGGAGAACGCCTTCCCAAAACGCCGGCTGCCGGCGCGGTTCGGCTGGGTGGTCGAATGGCTCGGCCATCACGCCGCCGGCTGCGCTGCCCAGCTCCGGCACATGCTGACCCACGACCCCGATCTGGTGGCCCTGCTGGATGCCGGGCCGCAGGCCGGCCGGGTCCTCAGGCCGCTCTGCCGGATGCTGGGGATGGAGCCCGGGCCGGACCTGCCGCCCTCGCTGTTCCCGTCCCGAGCCGCGAAGCTTCCCGCATCCGAACCGGCTCAATCGACCCCACCTCGCCCCGACATGCCAGGACAGTCGCTCACATCGTCACCACTTGGCGAGCATGGGTGCGGCCACGGTCAGGTGCGAAGAACGGACGAGCGTCCGTCCTTGCGCGCGGAGGGGGCCGTGTCACCGGCCGATCCTCGAAAGCCGGACTGACCAAAGCTCGGAGACACGCGCGTGTTCCGTTTCGATCTAATAACGAAATAATCTTCGTATTATCTTCGCACACTCCCCTCATCCTCGGATCCTACGGGCGCTGCCGGCTTGCGACGCACCGCCAGGAGAGACGCATAGGATGCTCGCGCCGTTGCCAACGCCCGACGAGGCTCAGCGGCTTGCCGTCCTCCGAAGCTACGACATCCTCGACACCGAACCGCAGGAGGCGTTCGACCGCCTCGCCCGGCTTGCCGCGAAAGTGGTCGGCACACCGATCGCCCTCATCTCCCTCGTCGACTCCGACCGGCAATGGTTCAAGGCGCGGGTCGGCCTCACGCTCGGCCAGACGCCGCGCTGCGAGGCGTTCTGCGCCCATGCGATCAATCAGGACGAACCCCTCGTCATCCCCGACGCGGCGATCGATCCGCGCTTCTCCGACAATCCGTTGGTAGTGGGCCCACCGCATGTCCGCTTCTACGCCGGGGCGCAGCTGACCTCGCCCTCCGGCCACCAGCTCGGCACGCTTTGCGCGATCGACGTGCGGCCGAGGCATATTTCGGAGGATCAGCTTCGCCACCTGAGCGACCTCGCGGCCGCCGTCGTCACCACGATGGAACTGCAGCGGACCCTGAGAACGCTGGAGCAGCGTGCGCTGACCGACGACCTGACCGGGCTGTCGAACCGGGTCCGGCTCGGTCAGCTTCTGGACGCGCAATGTCACACCGCACCGGACGCCTTCGTGCCGTTCAGCCTGCTGTATCTCGGCTGCGACGACCTGAAGGAAGTCAACGACACCCTGGGGCGGGAGACGGGGGATCGCCTGCTGCGCACGCTGGCGCGGGCACTGCCGGAATGGGTCCGCCCGACCGACACCGCGGCCCGAGTCGACGGCGACGAATTCGCCTTGCTGCTCCCGGCCACGCCGGAGGTCGCCGCGCTCACGGTGGCCGACCGCGTCCTGGAAAGCAGCACAGCGATAATGCTGCGAAACGCCTGGACGGTGATGCTCTCGATCGGGGCCGCCACGTTCCTGGCACCGCCCAGCAGCGCCGACCTTGCGCTCTCGGTCGCCGAGACGGCGATGCACACCGCCAAGCTGCGCGGCAAGCGGCAGATCCGCGCGGTCCGATTTCCTGATACCGCTGGCGTCGCACGCCTGCCGCCGCTCGGCGTGATGCAGCAGGCGCTGCGCAGCGGCATCGATCGCGACGAGCTTTTTCTCGAGTATCAGCCGATCGTTCCGATCGGACCCGACACGGATGCGGCCAGCGCCCGAAGCGTCGAGGCGCTGGTGCGCTGGCGGCATCCGACGCTCGGCGTGCTGCCGCCGCTCGAATTCATCCCCGGCGCCGAGCGCAGCGGCCTGATCCTGCCGCTCGGCGACGCGGTGCTCGCCATGGCGCTGCGTCAGATGCGGGCGTGGATCGATGCCGGCAGTGCGCCGGCCCGGGTCTGCGTCAACGTCTCCGCCCTGCAACTCCGCGCCCCCGACTTCGCGCCCGGGGTGTTGAAACATCTCGACCGTATGGCGGTGCCACCCGACCGGCTCATGGTCGAACTGACGGAGGGAACGCTGATCGACGGCGGGGGCGTCGTGCGCGACACGCTGACGGCCCTCGTCGGCGCCGGCGTACGCCTGGCCATCGATGATTTCGGGACCGGCTACTCCTCGTTGCGCTACCTGCGTGAATTGCCGGTCCACACGCTCAAGATCGACCGCAGCTTCATCACCGACATCGCGAGCAATCCGCGCGACGTCTCGATCGTCGCGGCGATTGTCGCAATGGCGCGGACATTGCGGCTCGCAACCGTGGCCGAGGGCATCGAGACCGAGGCGCAACGCGAGGTGTTGGCCCGCCTCGGCTGCGATTTCGGCCAGGGCTGGCTGTTCGGGCGACCGGCCTAACGCTCGGGAGAACCGGGCCGGCGACGCAAATTGACCGGCTAGGCCGATCGCCCTATTGGTCCGACTTACGGTGGCGTGAACAGCCGCCTCAGGGAAGGACGGTCCACGCGTGCCTGTGCTTCAACTCAGTGCCATCTCCAAGAATTTTGGCGCGATCCGCGCGCTGACCGAGGTGAGCCTCAGTCTGGAGCCAGGCGAGGTCCTCGGGCTCATGGGCGACAACGGCGCCGGCAAGTCCACCTTGGTCAAGATCATCGCCGGTAACTTTCCGCCCAGCA
This sequence comes from Acetobacteraceae bacterium, assembly GCA_965246915.1. Classification (GTDB taxonomy): domain Bacteria; phylum Pseudomonadota; class Alphaproteobacteria; order Acetobacterales; family Acetobacteraceae; genus CAVRQM01. Next base: position 275,503 of record CBDFGB010000011.1, on the reverse strand, counting down.
GCGGCCAGATTGATGTCGACGGCGAAAACGTGCATTTCCACAAGCCGCTGGAAGCGCGTCAGAAAGGCATCGAGATCGTCTACCAGGACCTCGCCCTCTGCAACAATCTGACGGCTGCGGCCAACGTCTTCCTGGGACGCGAGCTCAAGCGCGGCATCTGGCCGTTTCGGGTGCTGAACTCCGGCGCGATGTATGCCCGCGCGGCGGAATTGTTCGACGAGCTCAAGAGCGAGACCCGGCCTCGCGACCTGGTGCGCCGCATGTCGGGCGGCCAGCGGCAGGCCGTGGCGATCGCCCGCACCCGGCTGTCCAACAGCAAGATCGTGCTGCTCGACGAACCGACGGCGGCAATCTCGGTGCGCCAGGTGGCCGAAGTCCTGGACCTCATCCGCCGGCTGCGCGACCGGGGCATCGCCGTGGTGCTCATCAGCCACCGCATGCCCGACGTGTTCGCGGTCTGCGACCGGGTCTTCGTCATGCGGCGCGGCCGCAAGGTCGCCGACAAGGCGATCGCCCATTCCAGCCCGGAAGAAGTCACCGGCCTGATCACCGGAGCGATCCATGCCGCCTGACATGCCCGCGGCGTCTTCCGGCGTGTCCATCTCCGACGTCACCGGCATCCGCGAGCAGACGATCTTGCAGAAGATGTTCGGCAGCCAAGCGTTCTGGGTGACCATCGCGCTCGCGGTGATCGTCGCGATCATGACGGTGTTGCAGCCCGCCGCGTTCGGCAGCTCCGAGAATTTCTACAACATCACGCGCAACTTCAGCTTCGTGGGCATCATGGCGCTGGGGATGACGGCGGTCATCATCACCGGCGGCATCGACCTCTCGGTCGGCTCGATCATGGGCGTGGTGGTCATCGTCACCGGCCTCATCATGAATGCGGACTATTCCGCGGGGCTGGCCATCGCCGGCGGCCTCGGCGCGGGGCTGCTGATCGGCCTGTTCAACGGGGTGCTGATCAGCCTGGTCGGCCTCTCGCCCTTCGTCGTCACGCTCGGCACCCTGGCGATCGGCCGCTCGGTCGCCGTGGTGCTGAGCGAGAACAAGATGATCTATGAGTTCGGCCATGACGCGGACACGCTGTTCGCGATCGGCGGCGGCGACATCTACGGCATCGCCAACCCGGTCTGGCTGCTGTTCGGCATGGCGATCGTCTTCGGCCTCGTGCTGAACCTGACCGCCTGGGGCCGGCACCTTTTCGCGGTGGGCGGCAACGAGCACGCCGCCCGGCTGACCGGCGTGCCGGTGGATCTCGTGAAAATCCAGGCCTACGTGTTCTCCGCGTTCTGCGCCGCGGTGTCGGGGATCATGATCCTTGGCTGGCAGGGCTCGGCGATCAACGCGGTCGGCACCGGTTACGAACTGCGGGTCATCGCCTCGACGGTGATCGGCGGTGCCAATCTGATGGGCGGCGAGGGCGGCGCCTATGGCGCGCTGATCGGTGCGGCACTGATCGAGGTGATCCGCAACAGCCTGCTGATGGCCGGCGTGGACAGCAACTGGCAGGGCATCTTCGTCGGCGCCTTCATCATTCTCGCGGTGCTGCTGGAGCGGCTGCGCGGACGCAAACGCGATTGACCGCACAGGATCGGCTGGTCGCGCACGGGCCTTTCAAGACATACGTAACGACAGGGAGACGACAGAATGAACAAATACGTGGCGGCCGCCTCGGTGGCGGCGATCGCGCTTGCCGTGGGCATGACGACGGGGCAAGCGGCCGACAAGAAGTATACGTTCGCGCTGGTGCCCAAGAACACCAACAATCCGTTCTTCGACCAGGCCCGCGACGGCTGCAAAAAGGCTGAGAAGGAACTCGCCGGCGCGGTGACCTGCCTGTACATCGGCCCGGGCGAGCATGGCGGCGGCGAGGAGCAGGTACAGGTCGTCAACGACCTGATCGCCAAGAAGGTCGACGGCATCGCGGTCTCGCCCTCCAACGCCGCGGCGATGGGCAAGGCGCTAGCGGCGGCGAAGAAGGCCGGCATTCCCGTGCTGACCTGGGACAGCGATCTGCTGGACAAGGACAAGGGCGAGCGCGTTGCTTATGTCGGCACGCACAATTACGACATCGGCGTGAACCTGGCCAAGGCGGTCATGGCGATCAAGCCGAAGGGCGGCACGATCTGCATCCAGTCCGGCGGCGCGGCGGCGTCCAACCACAACGAGCGCATGCAGGGCATCCGCGACACGCTCTCGGGCGCGACGAGCAAAGCCGCGCCCGGCGACCGGCTGGCCGGCGCGGGCGGCTGGAAAGAGGCGGATGGCTGCCCGCTCTACACCAACGACGACTTCCCGGTCTCGGTGCAGCAGATGGAGGACATCCTCGGCAAGTATCCGAATCTGGACGCCTTCGTGCCGACCGGCGGCTTTCCGCAATTCGCCGGCCAGGCCTACGCGAAGGTCGCCACGAAGTACAAGGCCAAGATCGCCGACGGCTCGCTCGCCCTGGTCGTCGCCGACACGCTGCCGATCCAGATCGATCTGCTGAAGCAGGGCCTGAGCCGCGGCCAGGTCGGTCAGCGGCCGTTCGAGATGGGCTACAAGGCGATGTACTTCCTCAAGGACATCAAGGACGGCAAGCCGGGTCCGAAGGATCCGACCTACACCGGCCTCGACGTCTGCACGCCGCAGAACGTCGCCACCTGCGTCGGCGGCGGCGCTTAGCGCTCCAGGACGAAAACCGCCCTCACCCCGTCCTCTCCCGCAGGGAGAGGGAGTTGAAAGCCCTCTCCCTCTGGGAGAGGGTTGGGTGAGGGCCTTCTTTCGGACGGAGCAAAGAAATGCCGAACATCTTCGACACCGATCTGCCGAAGACGCCGGCGAACCACGTCCCGCTCTCCCCGCTCAGCCTGCTTGCCCATGCCGCCTCGGTGCATCCCGAACGCCTCGCGATCGTCCACGGCGCGATCAGGCGAAGCTGGTCACAGACCTATGCGCGCTGCCGCCGCCTTGCATCGGCGCTGGCCGCGCGGGGGATCGGACGCGGCGACACGGTCGCGATCATGGCACCCAACACGCCGGAACTGTTCGAGTCGCATTACGGCATCCCGATGCTCGGTGCGGTGCTGTGCGCCATCAACACCCGCGCCGACGCGGCCACCGTGTCCTATGTCCTTGGCCATGGCGAAGCGAAACTGTTGCTGGTCGACGCCGATCACCGCGACGTCGTGGCCCGGGCGGTCGCGAGCCTCGATGCCGCGAACCGCCCCTCGGTCATCGACATCGCCGACGAATACGAAGCCGTCCTGACGGCGGGCGACCCCGACTTCGCGTGGTCGCTGCCGCCGGACGAGTGGGACGCGATCGCCCTGAACTACACGTCAGGCACCACCGGCAATCCGAAGGGCGTGGTCTATCATCATCGCGGCGCGTATCTGGCCGCACTCGGCAACGTGGTCGCGTGGCAGATCACCGGCCACCCCGTCTATCTCTGGACCCTGCCGATGTTTCACTGCAACGGCTGGACGTTTCCGTGGGCGATGGCGATCGTCGCCGGGACCAATGTGTGCCTCCGGCGGGTCGAGGCGCGGGCTATCCTGGAAGCGATCACGTCCGAGGGCGTGACGCATCTCTGCGGCGCGCCGATCGTCATGGGGATGATCCTGAACGCGCCGGAGGCGGCCCCGCTCGCGACGCGGGTGCGGATGATGACCGCCGGCGCCGCGCCCCCCGCCGCGGTGATCGAGGGCATGAACCTGCTCGGTTTCGATGTGACCCATACCTACGGACTGACCGAGGTGTACGGGCCGATCACCATCTGCGAGTGGAAAGACGAATGGGACGCGCTGCCGGTGCACCAGCGCGCGGCGATCCGGGCGCGGCAAGGCGTGCCGTATGTCGTGCAGGAGGGCATGATGGTCGCCGACCCTGACGGGCGGGCGGTGCCACGCGACGGCACGACGCTGGGCGAACTGCTGCTACGCGGCAACGCGACGATGAAGGGGTATCTGAAGAATCCGGCCGCCACGGAGGCGGCGTTCGCGGGCGGTTGGTTCCACACCGGCGACCTGGCCGTCTGGCATGACGACGGCTACGCCGAAATCCGCGATCGCGCCAAGGACATCGTCATTTCCGGCGGTGAGAACATCTCCTCCATCGAGGTCGAAAACGCGTTGTATTTCCATCCCGCGGTGCTCGAGGCCGCGGTTGTAGCGCGCCCCGATCCCACGTGGGGCGAGACCCCTTGCGCCTTCGTCACGCTGAAGCCGGACGCCGTCGCGACCGACGCCGAGTTGATCGCGTTCGTGCGCGGCCGCATCGCCCACTACAAGGCACCGAAGACGGTCATCTTCGGCCCGCTGCCGAAGACGGCGACCGGCAAGATGCAGAAATACGTGCTGCGCGAGCGCGCCAAATCGCTGTAGGCGGCCGCGCCGTCAAAATTGCGGACTACAAGCGCGCCCGGCGCTTCACCACCGGCGCGGCCGTCAACCACCATTTCACCGGCTCGGGCTCGTCGACCTCCACGACCGGGATGGCTGCTTTCGCGACCCGCGGCTTGACGGTCTTGGCACGCAACGGCGGCGGCTCGACGACCACATCGTCGTCGGTGTCGTCGGCGTAACGGGCCTCGGCGCGGCTGTACTCAAGCTCCCTCTGGCGTTCACGCGCTTCGGCGGCCTCGGTCTGGGCGGCCTTGAGCCAACCTGCCTGTTCCGCGAGTTCGCCGCGCAGCCGTGCGACGTCCGCGGCATGGGCGCGGGCGAGATCGGCCGCCTCGCGCTGCGTGATCTCGGCATGACCAAGCCGCGTCTCAAGCGCGTGGATCGTTGCCTGGGCGCGTTCCAGCGCCTGCTCGGCACGCATCCGCCCGGCCCGCTCCTGCGCGACCGCCTGGCGAAGATTGTCGGCCGGCGCGTCCGACGGGACCGGCGCGGATGACATCACGTCCCGCCGCCGCCCGCCGGCCGGGGAGATTTGGACCACCGGCACCTCGCCGTCCTGGACGTAGCGGTGACGCCGCGGCCCGGCAGAGCTGAAACTCGACGACTGTGCGGGCGAATGGGTCGGCGAGTGGGGAGCCGGCTGGGGGCGCGGAGCGCCGCCGAAACGCTCGCCGCTCAGCCGCTCCAGGGCTTGACGCATCCGTGTCTCGGACTGCTCGGCGGCATGCCCTGAGTCCATGTCATCAAGGCCATCGTTGCGCGTAGCACTCATGATTTCAATTTCACCGCGTGTTCTCTCTGGTGATGTGGCGACGGACAGAACAAAAACCTGTTCCGACACGGATGTCCTACACTGCTGTCCGTTACCATGGCAACTCCGTCGATTGAGTAAACGCGGCCGCGCAAGGGTGTCCCCGCTGGTCGAATCGACAGTCCGCTGCGAAAGCGACTTCCCAACCAGTCATCGACGTGGCGCTTATACACGGGCGCGACAAGCCAAGACGCGCTGCGTTGACGGATTGTCATGTCGTGGCGCGAGATGCGTTAACTATTTTTCAGAGTTCGCGTTCACTCGGGGGAGCTGGCGGCCAGATCATGATCAGGCGGGCGATAGGCGCGATCAGCGGGACCAGCATGGACGGCATCGACGTCGCGATGATTGAAACCGACGGGATGGATCGCGTGGCCCCCGGACCGAGCGCGACATATGGCTATGATCCGACGTTGCGGGCGCGCCTGCTCCGGATGGCCGAGGCCGCCGATCACCTGAGCGACGCCGAGCTTCGGCTGCTCGAGCCCGACGTCACGGCCGCTCACGCCGAGGCGATCCTGCGCTTCATGGCCGACGCGGCGATTTCCGTCACCTCGGTCGCCGTGGCCGGTCTGCACGGACAAACGGTGCTGCACCGTCCAGAATGTCGCCGCACGGTGCAGTTGGGCGACGGCGCCGCCGCCGCCGAGCGGCTCCGGCTCCCGGTCGTGAGCGGCTTCCGGCTCGCGGACGTGGCCGCCGGGGGCCAGGGCGCGCCGTTCGCTCCGCTCTATCACCGTGCGCTGCTGCGTGGCGCGCCCGGCCCCGTCATGGTCCTCAATCTGGGCGGGGTCGGCAACGTGACGTTCGTCGACGGCGAGACGGTGATCGCCTTCGACACCGGACCGGCCAGCGCCATGCTCGACGATTTCCTGCTCCGGCGGACGGGCGCGCCGTTCGACCGCGACGGCGCGCTGGCCGCTTCCGGCCGAGCCGATCCGGCGCTCCTGGCCGCCTTCCTGGCCGACCGGTTCTTCGCCGCGCCGCCGCCGAAGTCGCTCGATCGCCAGGACTTTCACAAATACGCCGCCACCGTCGAGGCGCTGTCGGACGCCGACGGGGCGGCGACGTTGTCCGCCTTCACCATCGCCAGCGCCGCCGCCGCAAGCGCGCACGTCCCACGCCCGGCGGCGCGCTGGCTGGTCACCGGCGGCGGCCGTCGCAACCTGCATTTCTTGCGCGAACTCCGGCACGCGTTGGGTGTCTCGGTCGAGCCAATCGAGTCCGCGGGCTTCGACGGCGACGCCCTCGAAGCGCAAGCCTTCGCCTATCTGGCGGTCCGGTCTCTGGACGGCCTGCCGCTCAGCCTGCCGACCACGACCGGCGTGCCGTATCCGCTGCCAGGCGGACGGGTGCATCTGCCCGTTGGCCCGATGTAGCGAAGCGGCTATAGCCGTCGGCCGACAAGATCGCGGGTCAACATTTCGGGAGAGAACGCATGCGTCGCCTGGTGCTCGCACTCCTCGCGCTGCTGCCGTTCTCCGGCGGCCATGCGCAGGATCTGACGGTGTTTGCCGCCGCCAGCCTCACGGACGCGATGAAGGACGTCTCCGGGCTGTGGCAGAAGAACGGGCATCCGGCGTTGAAAACGTCGTTCGGCGCGAGTTCGGCCCTCGCCCGGCAAATCGAGCAGGGCGCGCCGGCCAATTTGTTCGCCTCGGCCGACCTGAAGTGGATGGCGTATCTGGCCGAGAAGGACCTGCTCGCCGCCGGCACGACGAAGAACCTGCTGGGCAATGACCTTGTCCTGGTCGTGCCGGCGGGAAACCCCGCGAACGTCGCCATCGCGCCGGGTTTGGACATCGCGGCACTCCTGGGCAAGGACGGCCGGGTCGCGACCGGCGATCCGGCGCATGTCCCGGTGGGCCGCTACGCGGAGCAGTCGCTGCGCAAACTTGGGCTATGGGACATTGTGGCACCCCGCCTCGCGCGGACCGACGATGTGCGCGCGGCCTTGCTGCTGGTCGAGCGCGGCGAGGCGCCGGTCGGGATCGTCTATGCCACCGACGCGGCGGCGAGCGCGAAGGTAAGGGTCGCGGGCGTGTTCCCGGCGGACAGCCACGAGCCGATCGTCTACCCGTTCGCCGTCGTCAAGGCCGGCGACGGCGAGGGCGCGCGGGCGTTCATGGCCTTCCTGTCGACGGCCGAGGCGCGCGAGATCTTCGCCCGCCGCGGCTTCAAGCTGAACTGAGCCTGAGCCTCCTCTCGCCCGACGAATGGCAGGCGGTGCGGCTGACCTTGGTCGTGGCCGCCTGGGCGGTCGGCTGCACCCTGCCCTTTGCCGTGCTGATGGCCTGGCTGCTGGCGCGGGCGCGGTTTCCCGGCCGGTCGCTGGTCAACGCGATCGTGCACTTGCCGCTGGTGCTGCCGCCCGTGGTGACCGGCTGGCTTCTTCTCGTGACGTTCGGCCTGCGCGGGCCGATCGGCGCGGTCCTGTATCAGTGGTTCGGCGTCCGCCTGGTGTTCACGACGGCCGGCGCGGCGCTGGCCTGCGCGGTGATGATCTTTCCGGTGATGGTTCGCGCGGTACGGCTCTCATTGGAGGGGGCGGATCCGGGCCTTGAACAGGCGGCCCGGACCCTGGGGGCAAGCCGGCCCGATCGGCTCCTGACGATCGTGCTCCCGCTCGCTTCCCCCGGCATCCTGGTCGGCGTGATCGTCGCCTATGCCACCTGCCTCGGCGAGTTCGGCGCGGTCATCACCTTCGCGGCCAACATCCCGGGCGAGACGCAGACCCTGCCGCTGGCCATCTACGCCGCGTTGCAGGTGCCGGGTGGCGAGGCGCGTGCGGCGACGCTGTCGCTGGTCGCGCTCGGCCTCGCCGTGAGCGGGCTGCTGCTGTCGGAGGTTCTGGGACGTCGGCTGAACCGCGCGCTCGGTCGGTGAGCCTCTCGGTCCGGCTGCGCCAGGATTTCGCCACCGCCCGCATCGACGTCGCCTTCGACGCCCCCGGCAAGGGGGTGACCGCCCTGTTCGGCCCGTCCGGCTCCGGCAAGTCCACGATCATCGCCGCCGTCGCCGGCCTGTTGCGGCCGTCGGTATGCCGGATCGACATCGGCGGCGTGACGATGGCCGACACCGAGGCGGACGTCTGGATGCCGCCGGAGCGGCGGCGGCTCGGGATGGTGTTCCAGGATTCCCGGCTGTTCCCGCACATGTCGGTCGCCACCAACCTGCGCTTCGGGCTGCGCCGGACGCGCGAGCGGAAAATCGGCTTCGACGAGGTCGTGCGCCTGTTGGACATCGCCCCGCTCCTGCCGCGCCGACCGAACACGCTGTCGGGCGGCGAGCGGCAGCGAGTGGCGATCGGCCGCGCACTGCTGGCGCAGCCGCACCTGCTGCTGATGGACGAACCCCTGGCCAGCCTCGATGCCGTCCGCAAGGCGGAGATCCTGCCGTTTCTCGGCCGGCTGAAGCACGAGCTGCACCTGCCCATTCTCTACGTCACCCATGCGGTCGAGGAACTCCTGGCACTAGCCGACACAGTGGTGCTGCTGGAGTCCGGGTCGGTGGTGGCGGCCGGGCCGTTGGGCGACATCGCGACGCGCGCCGACCTGCCGCTCGCTCGGCGTGACGATGCCGGCGCGGTGCTCGCATGCGTCGTGGGCGAGCATGATCCGGCGCGCGGCCTGACGCGGCTCGACTGGGGCGCCTCGCCGATCCTCGTGGCGGAGATCGCGGCCCCCATCGGCGCGGCCTTGCGGCTGCGGCTGCCGGCGCGCGAGATCATCCTGGCACGCGACGACGTCGCGGCGTTCGCGCACCTGCTGAGCCTACACAACATCCTGCCGGGCACGGTGATGGCGGTGGCGACCAACGAGGCCGCGAAGACCTCGCTGGTGCGGATCGCCATGCCCGACGGCACGCTGCTGTCGCGAGTGACCCCGGATGCGGTAGAGCGCCTGGGGCTGCGGCCCGGCGCTCCGGTCTCCGCCCTGTTCAAATCGGTGTCGCTGGAAATACTCGGCGGCACGACCACACCCGCTTGACCGGAGTTTTCGCCATGCCCCAGCATCCCGCCTTCGCCGCCGGCCGCGCCGCGGTCATCACCGGGGCGGCCAGCGGGATCGGCCTGGCGGCCGCGCACCGTCTGGCCGCTCTCGGGATGAAGATCTGCCTGGCCGACATCGACGCGGCGGCGCTGGAGCGGGCTGCGGCCTCGGTGGCGGGCGAGGCCATCGCTGTCCCGACCGATGTACGCAGCCGCTCGTCGGTGGAGCGATTGCGCGATCGTGCGACGGAAAAATTCGGCGACATCGCGGTGGTGATGAACAACGCGGGGCGGGAGAGCGGCGGCGGTGGCGTGCTCTCGCCGGGCGACGGCGCGTGGCAGGGCATTATCGAGACGAACCTGTGGGGCGTGATCCACGGCATGCAGGTCTTCGCACCCGCCATGGCGGCGAGCGGCCGGGCAGGTGCCGTCATCAACACGGGATCCAAACAGGGCATCACCACGCCGCCCGGCAACGCCGCCTACAATGCCTCCAAGGCCGGTGTGAAGGCGGCGACCGAGGCGCTGGCGCACGAGTTGCGCAACGCCCCGGGCTGCCAGGTCACCGCCCATCTGCTGATCCCCGGGTTCACCTTCACCGGTTTCACGCGCGTCCACGTCAGCGAGAAGCCGGACGCCGCGTGGTGGCCGGAGCAGGTGGTCGACTTCATGCTCGAGCGCATGGCGGTGGGCGATTTCTACATTCTTTGCCCCGACAACGACGTGACGCGCGAGGTCGACGAGAAGCGCATCCGGTGGGCGGCGGACGACATCGTGCTGAATCGTCCGGCATTGTCGCGCTGGCACCCGGATCATAAGGATGCCTTCGCCGCCTATATGTCGGAAACGCGATAGACCCTATTCTGTGGCCAGGGGCGTGGCCGGGCGGGAGCTTGTCGCATGTGCGGGATCGTGGGCGTGATCGGGGGCCAGGATGCCGCCCCCCTGCTGCTGGAGGCACTGCGCCGGCTCGAATATCGCGGCTATGACAGCGCCGGCATCGCCACCCTTGTGAACGGCCATATCGACCGCCGCCGGGCGCCGGGCAAGCTCGGCAATCTCGCCGCCGTGCTGGACCGCGAGCCGCTGGAGGGCCGGATCGGCATCGGCCACACCCGCTGGGCAACGCACGGCGCGCCGACCGAGACCAACGCCCACCCGCACGGCACCGCCCGCGTCTCGATCGTCCATAACGGCATCATCGAGAACCACGCCGAGCTGCGCGCCGAGCTGGAGGAAGCCGGCCAGCACTTCGAGACCGAGACCGATACCGAGACCGTGGCGCAGCTGGTCGACCTGCATCTGCGGCGCGGAATGGCTCCGGCCGCGGCCGCCGGGGCCGCGTTTTCCCGCCTGTCGGGCGCCTATGCGATCGCCATGATCTTCGCCGGCCATGACGTGATGATCGGCGCGCGGCACGGCGCGCCGCTCGCGGTCGGCTTCGGCGACGACGAGATGTTCCTCGGCTCGGACGCGCTGGCGCTGGCGCCGCTGACCCGCCGCATCGCCTATCTGGAGGACGGCGATTGGGCCGTGGTGACCCGCGAGGGCGCGCGCTTCTTCGCCGCCGACCGTGAGGTCGAACGGCAGGTCCGCGCCACCGCCTTGTCCGGCGCGGCCGTCGGCAAGGGCGGTTTCCGTCACTTCATGGAAAAGGAGTTGCACGAGCACCCGGCGGTGCTGGGCGACACGCTGCACCGCATGGTCGATCCCGGCAGCCGCGCCGTGGTGCTGCCCGACCTGCCGTTCGACCTCGCGAAAATACCGCGCGTCACCGTCTCGGCCTGCGGCTCGGCGTTCTATGCCGGGTTGGTGGGGCGGGCGTGGTTCGAAATGTTCGCCCGCCTGCCGACCGACGCGGACGTGGCCAGCGAACTGCGCTACCGCGCGCCGCCCCTGACCTCCGGGGGCCTGGGGCTGCTGGTCAGCCAGTCCGGCGAGACCGCCGACACGCTTGCCGTCCTGCGCCACCTCAAGGGCGAGGGGCAGCACATCCTGTCCGTGGTCAACGTGCCCGAGAGCAGCATGGCGCGCGACAGCGACGCGGTGCTGCAGACCGTGGCCGGGCCAGAAATCGGGGTGGCCAGCACCAAGGCCTTTACAGCGCAATTGGCCGTCCTGGCGTGCCTGGCCATCGCCGCGGGCCGGGCGCGCGGCGTCCTGGACGCGGCCGCCGAGGTGGCGCTGACGGCGGCGCTGCTGGAGGTGCCGGGGCGGGCGGCCGAAGTGCTGGAGCGGGGCGAGGATATTCGCCGCGTCGCCGAACGCATTTCCGAAGCGCGCGACGTTTTGTATCTGGGCCGTGGGCTGTTGACGCCGATCGCGCTGGAGGGCGCGCTGAAGCTGAAGGAGATCAGCTATATCCACGCCGAGGGCTATGCCGCAGGCGAGATGAAGCACGGGCCGATCGCGCTGATCGACAAGACGGTGCCGGTTGTCGCTTTGTGTCCGTCGGGTCCGCTGTTCGAGAAGACCGCGTCGAATTTGCAGGAGGCGGCGGCACGGGGGGGGCAGTTGATCGTGTTCTCCGACCCGGCGGGCGTGGAGAAGTTGCGGCGGATTTCGGTCGACGCGGTGACGCTGCCTTCGGTGGATCACCGCGTCGCGCCGATCCTGCATGCGGTCGCGGTGCAGCTTCTGGCGTACCATGTCGCGGTGTTGAAGGGCACGGATGTCGACCAGCCGCGGAACCTTGCGAAATCGGTGACGGTGGAGTGATTTTCACCGGGGCTATCGCCTACAACGGACTTCGTTGTGAGTCCGTCATGGCCGGGCTTGACCCGGCCACCCACGCGGCTCGGCAGCCGCGTTCCGTGCCTGTCTCCCACGAAAACGCTGCTGAATTTCGCAAGGCCAGCGGATGCGGCGCGGCGTGGGTGGCCGGGTCAAGCCCGGCCATGACGGTATCAAATGGATTTGCGCGAATGCCCCAGTGAGAGTCCATGTCCGCATTGCAGCCTGGCGTAAAGCAATCCACTATCCTGTTATGACAGCATCCCGCACGGCGACGATCCCACCGACTGCCATCCCAGAGGACTGGCTGGACTCGATGGCACGTGCCGGTCGGGATGTGGCTGCCGGTCGGATTGTGGACTCTGCGACGGCACTGTCCGGCTTGCGCGCGAGCATCGCCCGGATGGAAGCGAAGGGTCTGCCCGATGAGCCCGATCCGGATGCTCCACCCTTCGAGTGATCCTCTACGCTGACGAGGCCAGAAGGCAGATCGACACCCTCACGGCGTTCTACGAGCGCAAGGAACGACCGGAGGCCTCTCGTCGGCTGAACGAAGCCCTTGCTGACGCCGGAGCGCGGATTGTTAAGCAGCCGTTGGCCGGACTAGCGGCGCCACGCCCTTATCCGAAGATCGCTCGCCCGGATCGCCTTTGGATCAAGGCTGGCCGTTACTGGATCAGCTACACGCCAACGACACCGCCGGTCATTTTGAACGTGTTCTTCGAGAGAGCCAACATTCCGGGTCGTGTATAGGTGGTTTGTCGTCACTCCTCACCCCGGGGCCAAGTGAAACGTTACTTTGCCAGGGTTGCCCCACAAAGAAAACTCCCGACGCTGTTAAACACAGAAACGAAAATCTGAGACCCTGCCACTTTCATTCCGATCGGACCGGGTGAATTGCCAGGACCCAAACCACAGCCGTCAAAATTGGAACTGCCGTAGATCGTGAAACCCCACGTGAAGGTCGCGACATCCGATCTCTTGTCGATTTTGCCGACGAGTTCGTTCAGATACGGATGCCCAGCGGAGACCGAACCGGTCGCCACCGACGCGTTGAAGTTGATGCCCTGCCCGGTGCATTTGAAGAAGCTCTGGATCCGCCCGTTTGTCAGCGTGACGTTGCTGACGACGCACGTTGTTCCACCACTCTTGTATGTTCCCGGCAATACCGCGCCGGAGCCGGTGGAGATCGAGTCGACGGTGGTTACGGTGGCGCCGTTCGGCCGCCCGGTCGTATCCAGCGTCAACTGGATGGTCACGTCATAGTACTTGTTCTTGCCATCGGTTCCGGTCACCGGCACCCGGAACGCCCGCACGTAGCTGTCGAGCAGGAACGACTGACTGTTCTGCAGCGCCACGCGCGGCAGCGTCTGAGCATGCGCCTGACCCGATATTCCGACCGCCGCCAGGACCCCGGCTGCTGACAAGAAACGAAAGATCCGCGTGAGCCTGTTCGTCACTTCGATCGTCCCCCAGACTTGTTCCAGTTCACGATATCGTTCGATTCACTAAAACACAACGGCCAATTGACGCTTTGGAGAGGTTTTCGCACGCTCGCGCTCGACGCAAATCCCCACGCCGCAACGGCTCTTGACCCGACGTGCCGAGCCTATCATACAGGTTCCGTGATCCTGTCCGCCGCCCCAACCCGCTCTGCTCACGTCGCCGCGGCGCTCGGGGACATGATCCGCCATGAGCGGCTCGGGCCGGGCAGCGTGCTGCCCAGCGAGAACGCACTGGCGGAACAATACTCCGTCTCCCGCACCGTGATCCGCGAGGCTCTGGGCTCGCTCGCGGCATTGCGAATGATCGACCTCGGCGCGGGACGGCGGGCGCAGGTCGCGGCGATCGATCATTCGGTGCTCGCGCTGATGCTCGACCACGCCGTCCATATCGACCAGATTTCGATCCAGCAAATCTACGACACCCGCCGCACCATCGAGCTGCGCACCACGTCGCTCGCGGCACTCCGTCGCACCGACACCGAAGCGGCCGCCATCGGCGACATCGCCGCCGCGATGCGTCGCGACATTGCGACGCCCGCGCGGATCATGGAACACGACATCGCGTTCCACGAAGCCATCGCGACCGCCTCGCGCAACCCGATGCTGGCGCTGCTGGTGTGCTCGTTCCACCGCGTCACGCGAAAAACCTGGCCGATCGGCTGGGCCAGCCGGCGCCAGGACAGCGACCGCGTCGCCACGATCGCCAACCACGAGGCCATCGCCGACGCCATCGCCCGCCACGACGTGTCAGCCGCCGAGGCGGGCATGGCCGAACATTTCGACACCTCGACGAAAATCCTGCTTGCCGCGGGGATTGTCTGATGCGCATCGCCGCCATCGAGACGATCCGCATCGCCGAGTTCGCCAATCTGCTGTGGCTGCGCGTGCACACCGACGAAGGCGTGACCGGCCTTGGCGAGACGTTCTTCCTGCCGGCCACCGTTGAGGCCTACGTCCACGAGAGTCTCGCGCCGCGCGTGCTCGGGCGGGATCCGCGGCAGATCGACGCCCTCGCCCGCGATATAAAGCCCTATGTCGGCTTCTCCGGCACCGGCGCCGAGATGCGCGGGAATTCCGCTTTCGACATCGCGCTGTGGGATCTGTTCGGCCGCGCCACGAATCAGCCGATCGCGCAGCTGCTGGGCGGGTTCACCCGGCCGCGCATCCGCACGTACAATACCTGCGCCGGCTCGGCATACATGCGAACCGGCCGCGGCCAGATCTCGGCCAACTGGGGACGCGGGGCGGCGCGCGACTACGACGATCTCGACGCTTTTCTGACGCGCGCCGATGAACTTGCTCACGATCTGTTGGCGGACGGCATTTCGATGATGAAGATCTGGCCGTTCGACCTCGCCGCCGAGGCGAGCCATGGCCAATACATTTCTCCGAACGACCTCGCCACCGCGCTCCGCCCTTTCGAGAAGATCCGCGCCGCCGTCGGCGATGCCATGGAGATCATGGTCGAATTCCACTCGCTGTGGCAGCTCTTACCGGCGATGACGATCGCCCGAGCGCTGGCACCGTTCCGCACGTTCTGGCACGAGGATCCGATCCGCATGGACAGTCTCGCGGACCTCAAGCGCTACGCCGATTCCTCGCCTGCGCCGGTCTGCGCGTCGGAGACATTGGCGACGCGCTGGGCGTTTCGGGATCTGCTGGAGACCGGGGCCGCGGGGGTCGTCATGCTCGACCTTTCATGGTGCGGGGGGATCTCCGAGGCGCGAAAGATCGCCGCGATGGCCGAGGCCTGGCACCTGCCGGTGGCACCGCACGATTGCACAGGTCCGGTCGTGCTGTGCGCGTCGACGCATCTCTCGCTCAATGCACCAAACGCGCTGGTGCAGGAGAGCGTGCGCGCCTACACCCGCACCTGGTACGGCGATCTCGTGACCGCCGTGCCCCCGATCGCCGACGGCCACATCACGGTCCCGCCGGGGCCGGGGCTGGGCCTTGATCTGCTGCCGGACCTGGACCGGCGGTTTGCCGTCACCACACGACTCTCGCGACCGGAATAGGCGCGGGCCGCTTACGCAACAGGGAGGATTTTCGATGCGTCGTCTTGTCTATGGAACAAGCCTCGCGGCATTGCTGCTGGGAGCAGGGTTTGCGCAGGCCGCGGATGCGCCGCTGCGGATCGCCTTCGTCGTGCACTCGTCCGCCTCCAACTCGTTCTGGCAGGCGGTGAAAAAGGGGTTCGACGACGCCTGCTCGAAAATTCAGGCGCAGTGCCAGATGGTGTTCACCCAGACCGAGGGTTCGATCGAGCAGCAATCGGCGAACATGCAGTCGGCGCTCGCTCGCAAGCCGGACGCGCTGATTGCGTCAATCGTTGACAACAACGCCTTCAACAAGCCGATCCAGGAAGCCCGCGACCAGGGCATCATCGTCATCGCGTCGAACGTCGACCATCTTGAAGGCGCGAAGGGCAACGCGCGGCAGGCGTTCATCGGCCAGGGTCTGGTGAAGGCCGGCCACTCGCTGGCGCAGGCGCAATCGGCCAACTTCCCGAAAGAGGGTCCGATCAACGTGCTGATCGGCGTCTCCGCCCCCGGGCAGAACTGGTCGGAACAGCGGGCGCTGGGCATCGGCCAGTTCCTCGACGAGTACAAGGCGGCGAACCCGGGCCGCGAGGTCAACGTCAAGCGGATCGACAGCGGCACGGATCTCGGCGTCGTCGCCGACCGCGTCGGCGCGTATCTGAACGCCAACCCCAATACCACCGCCTATTTCGATACCGGATATTGGGACGCGGGCGTCGCGCGGGTGCTGAAGGATCGCGGCGTGCCACCGGGCAAGGTGCTGCTCGGTGGGTTCGACCTGGTACCGGAAATCTTGCAGCAGATGAAGACCGGCTACATCCAGGTGGCGATCGACCAGCAGCCGTACATGCAGGGCTTCCTGCCGGTGATGGAGGTCTACCTGAACAAGAAGGCGGGCCTGGCACCGTTCGACGTCGACACCGGACAGGGCGTGGTTCTGCCGAAGGACGCCGACGGGATCATGGCGCTGTCCAAGCAAGCGCTGCGCTGAGCGAACGAACGCGCCGGGGACCGATGAAACGCCTCCTGAAAATCTACATGGAGAAGCCGGAGCTCGCGGCGCTCCTGCTGCTCGTCATCCTCGGCGCGGTGTTTCAGAGCCAATCGGCCGGCATTTTCCTGTCGGCGGAGAACCTGCGCGGCATCCTGGGCCTCATTCCGGAAACCGGACTGGTGGCGATCGGTGTGACGCTGCTGATGATCTGCGGCGAGTTCGACCTTTCCGTCGGCTCGGTATTCGCGCTGATGCCGATGGTCGCCGCGGTGCTGATGGAGCGTGGCGTGCCGTTCCTGCCGGCGGTGCTCGTGGGTCTCGCGGTCGCCGCACTGATCGGCCTGTTCAATGGGATCGTCACGATCCGCTTCGCGATCCCGAGTTTCATCACGACGCTGGGCGTGCTATTCATGGCGCGCTCGCTGACGGTCGTGGTCTCCGGCGGGTTCCCGCCGCTGCTGCCGGCCGACGTGCCAGACTGGTTGTTCACGTCGTTCGTCGGGCCGGGCGGACTGATCCGCATGTCGCTACTGTGGTTCATCGGTGCGGCCCTGCTCGCCTCCGCACTGTTGTCGCTGACCAATTTCGGCAACTGGATCAAGTCCACCGGCGGATTCCTCGAAGCGGCCTCGTCACTCGGAATCCCGGTGGCGCGCGTGAAGATCGTCTGCTTCGTTCTGTCGTCGGTGCTCGCGGGGTTCGCGGGCCTGATCCAGGTGCTGCGCCTGGGCTCGCCGCTGCCGTCCATCGGCGTCGGCCTCGAATTGCAGGCCGTTGCCGCCGCGGTGATCGGCGGCACCGCGCTGACCGGCGGTATCGGCACCGTGCTGGGCGCCATCGTCGGCGCGCTGCTGATTCGGGTCATCGACAACGGCCTCGTGCTGTCCGACGTCGACGCCAACTGGTTCGGCTTCGCGATCGGCGCGCTGACGATCCTGGCCGTCGTCGGCAATTCATGGCTGCGCCGCCGCGCGCGCCGTATCCGGGTGGAGATGAAGGCATGAGCCAAACCTCCACGCGCGGGCCCATCATCGAATGCCGCGGCGTCCACAAATGGTATTCTGGCGTCCACGCCCTGC
Source organism: Acetobacteraceae bacterium (assembly GCA_965246915.1). Lineage (GTDB taxonomy): Bacteria > Pseudomonadota > Alphaproteobacteria > Acetobacterales > Acetobacteraceae > CAVRQM01. The sequence goes on along the minus strand of CBDFGB010000011.1, from coordinate 257,957 downwards.
GTGACATCCAACTCGTCGTCCATCCCGGTGAAGTCGTCGGCCTCGTCGGCGACAACGGCGCTGGAAAATCCACGCTCATAAAGATCCTTTCGGGAGTGGAGCGGCAGGACAGCGGCGAGGTGCTGATCGAGGGCCAGGTCGCGCGCATGCGCTCGCCCAAGGACGCGATGCGGCTGGGGATCGAGACGATTTATCAATACAACTCCATGGTCCCGTCGATGTCGATCGCCCGCAACCTGTTCCTCGGTCGCGAACCGCTGAGCGTCTCCGTCATAGGCCTGGGGCTGCTCGATCAGGCGAAGATGCGGCGGGAGAGCGTGCAGGCGATCGCCGATGTGGACCTGCATCTGCGCTCGCCCGACGCGTTGGTCGGCGAGCTTTCGGGCGGCCAGCGGCAGGGCGTCGCCATCGCGCGCGCCATGCACTTCAAGAGCAAGGTGCTGGTGCTGGACGAGCCGACCAACCATCTTTCGGTCAAGGAGACCAACAAGGTGATCGGCTTCATCCGCGGCCTGAAGGCGCAGGGCGTCACCGGCATCTTCATCAGCCACAATATCCAGCACGTCTTCGAGTGCTGCGACCGGATCGTCGCCATGGCGCGCGGCGAGATCGTCTCCGACAAGCCGATCGCGGAAACCTCCATCGAGGAGGTGCATGCGCTGCTGTAGACATTCTCGTTGCCAAAACCTACGCTTAGCCAAAACAGGGAATGAGACGACCATGTCCTCGGCATTGGGACGCGCCTTCGCAGTGGCGGCGATCTTCGCGCTCGGCGCCTGCGCGGCCACGAAACCGCTGCCCACGGCGCAGAGCATCGCGGGCCTGCCGCCTTCCGGCACGGTGACGTTGCACCAGACGACGGTCGCGGGTCTGACCGAGGGCAGCGGGACACTTACGTTCCAGGGCACGACCACGCCGTTCAAGGTCGTCGGCACGGTGCTCGGTCCAGGCGGCGCGTCCGAGATCACCGCGTCCGGCGAGGTCTACAAGCTCGCCAGCGTTTCGGACTTCGGCGGCCGATATACCGAGGGTACCGGGGCGGCCGGCATCGAGACCTCCGGCCGCGAGGATCTCTGGCTGCAGAACAATGCGGGGGTGATCATGCATCTCAGGGGCAATGCCTCCGGCGTCACCCTGTCGCTGGGGCGCGAGGAGATCCTGGTGCGGCTCGCCCAGTGATCCGGCCGCGCGGATGATCGAGGACCCTCCGCTGCTGACGATTCTGCGCGCGACTTCGCGGCCCGAGGACACGTTGCTTGCGCGGCTGGACGCAGCGCAGACCTCGCACCTGACGGACGCGATGGACGGCGACGGCGCGATGGACGCGGCTATCAAGCCGCTCGATGCCTCTCGCGCGGCGTTTCGCGGCGTTGCGCTCACGTGTCAGACCGGGCCGGGCGACAACCTCGCGGTGCTCGCGGCAGTGGCGCTGGCGCAGCCGGGCGATGTGCTGATCGTCGCGGCGGACGGGTTCACCGGCTCGGCGATCATCGGCGACAACGTGGCCTGGATGGCGCGCAACGCCGGGATCGTGGCGATCGTCACCGACGGGGCCGTCCGCGACGTGGCCGGCATTCGCGACATCGGCGTGCCCGTGTTCGCCCGCGCCGTCACCCCCAATTCCTGCGCCCGCAATGGTCCCGGGCGGATCGGGCTGCCGATCGTGGTGGGCGGCGTCGCCGCGACCGCCGGCGACGTGATCGTGGGTGATGCCGACGGCGTGGTGGTCATCTGCGCCGAACGGCTCGCGCGGGTGCTGGAACGCCTCGACGAGGTGCGCGCGCAGGAGCGGGCGTTGCAGGCGCGCATCGGTGCCGGCCTCACGCAGATGGACCCGATCGCGGCCCTGCTGTCGTCGAACCGGGTGCGGTACATCCAACCCTAGACGGTCAGAGCAATCCCGCCTGCAGCGCCTTGAATGCGGCATGCACCTTGTTGGCGGCGCCGAGTTTCTTGCTCGCGGTCTGCACATGGTAGTCAACGGTGGATTTACTGCGGCCGATGATGCGCGAGATTTCCCACGCTGTCTTGCCGCGCAGCGTCCAGTCCAAACAGACCCGCTCGTTGTCCGACAGTGCGACCGACGGCGCTATCGCCGCGCCGACGATCCGCTCGACCGCAACGCAGTGAACGCGCACGGCCAGCAGTTCCAGCATGAGCCGGTCAGCGGCGATGTCGCGCTCCAGCTCGTCGGCCGCGCGTCCCGTCGCGACGGAGAACAGCCCGCACTCGCCGCGCGGGCCGTGCACCGGGATAGTCATGCCGCTGATGATTCCGAATGTGGCACCTTCGGCCGCGCGGTCCCGCGCCGGGCCGGCCAGGCGGCGGATATAGTCTGGGCTGCCCCAGAAGAATGGCCGGCGCGACCGGCTGCCGTTGGTCACGACGGAGTCCGAGACGTGGAACGCCCCGTCTCGATACATTCGCGTATATTCGCAGGGATAGTTGGTCATCAGCAGAGGCGTGTGGGCCGGTGGCTCGACACCCGAGGTGAGCGACAGGACGTAGGAGAAGTACTCGACGCCCACGGTGTCGCACAGCATCGAGAGATGCGCCTCCAGTCCGGGCCGGTCGGACGCGGCCTCGATCCAGGCGAGGGATTGAGCGGACAGCACGAACGGGTCTCCACTGCACGGGGCTACGGGCGCGCCATTGCCGACTCGACGACAATCACGCCCCCTTCGCCACAGACCGAGCAAACTATGCGCCACCGGGCGGGGGCGCAATAAACGTTCGACCGGACATCAGCCCGTGTAGAAAACCGATTCGTGATCGGCGGTTACTTCCTTGCTTCCCGCGCTTTATAGCGCCTGCGGCATTGATCGGTCTTCATGGACTTCCCCGCATCCATAGCAGCGCCAGCATAGCCAGCCCCACGGCGATCCGGTAGTAGGCGAACGGCGCGAACCCGTAGCGCGCGACGAACGAGATCAGCGACCGGACGACCAGCAAGCCGGCGGCGAAGGCGACCACGAAGCCGATGGCGATCAGCAGCCCACCGCCGCTGTCGAGGCCGCCGCGATTCTTGTAGAGGTCGAACACGGTCGCTCCCAACATCGTGGGGATTGCAAGGAAGAACGAAAATTCCGTGGCCGTGCGGCGGTCCACCCCCAGCAGCAGAGCGCCGATGATCGTCGCGCCCGATCGCGACATGCCCGGTATCAGGGCCAGAGCCTGGAAAAAGCCGATACGCAGCGCGGTCGGCGGCCGCATCGTCTCGATCGTGCCGGCCGGGATGTCACGCCCGGCGAGATGGCGCTCCACCAGCAGGATCGCGATGCCGCCAAGGATGAGCGTCACGGAGACCACGAGGGGCGAGAACAGGACCGACTTGATGAAGCCGGACAGCACAGCGCCCAGCACGGCCGCGGGCAGAAAGGCCAGCAGGACGTTTGCGGTGAACCGTATGGCCGACGGCTGCCGCGCGGCCAGGCCGGCGAGGACCTGCACGATCTTGGCCCGGAATGCCCAGCAGACGGCGAGCACCGCGCCGAGCTGGATGACCACTTCGAACACCCGGCCGGGTGGCCCGCGGAAGCCCAGCAAGTCGACCGCGAGGATCAGGTGCCCGGTCGAGGACACCGGGATAAACTCCGTCAACCCCTCGATCAGGCCGAGAAGAGCCGCCTGCCAGGCGTCGAGTGCGGTCATGGAAATCCTCTTGTGCGGTGCAGCACGACTTATCGTCCCGCGCAATCGCGGGCGATAGGGCCACACTCTTGCCGCCAATCTCTTGCCACGGCATGACGCAAGTCGTGGGAAGGATACGCGCCATGATCCGCTGGATCGCCGCAGTGCTGCTGTTTGCCGGGACCGCGCACGCCCAGGTTCCCGTCGGCGCGATCGAAATTCTCTCAGGCCCCAACGCCGCGTACGGGACGGCCATCCGCGCGGGCCTCGAACTCGCGCTCGAGACGATCAACCGGAAGGGCGTTCTGGGCGGTCAGACGATTGATCTGAAGGTGCAGGATTCCGGCGGAACCAAGGAGGGCGCGATCAACGCCGCCCGCCTGCTGATCGGCCGCGAGCATGTCGTGGCAATCATCGGTCCGACCCTGTCCAACGAAATGTTCGCGGTCGGCCCGGTGACCAACGGACGGGGCATTCCGACCATCGGCACGTCGACCACGGCGCGCGGGATCACCGATATCGGCCCGAATATTTTTCGCACGTCGCTGCCCGAGGCGGACGTGATCCCGGTGACGCTGCGCCACGCGCGGGAGAAGCGCGGCGTGAAGACGATCGCGCTGATGTATGCCAACGACGACGCGTTCTCGACGTCGGGTTACGAGGCGATGCGCGCGGCGGCCGAAAAGACCGGGCTGACCATCGTCGCCGCCGAAACCTTTGGCAGCAAGGATACCGACTTCTCCGCCCAGCTCACGAAAATCCGGGCGCTGAAGCCGGACGCGGTCGGCGTGTCGGCGCTGGTCGAGCCGGTCTCCGGCGTGCTGCTGCAAGCGCGACAACTCGGCTTCGGCCCGGAAACTCTGTTCGTTGGCGGCAACGGATCGAACAGTCCGAAACTGGGCGAGATCGCGGGTGCGGCGGCGGACGGATTGATCGTCGGCAGCCCTTGGTCGGTGCAGAAACCCGACGCCGCGAATCAGGCGTTCGTCGCCGCCTTCACCGCGAAGATCGGACATCCCCCGGACCAGTTCGCGGCCCAGGCCTACGACACGATGTTCATCCTGGCCGAAGCGATCGATCGCGCGGGCGCCGCCGATCCGGCCAAGATCCGCGAGGCGCTGCTGGCCACCGACCACGACGGCGTGCTGGGACAGTTCCGGTTCGGTGCCGGCCGCGATCCCGCCTCCGCCGAGGGGGTCGTCGTGCTGCGCATGCAGGGCGGGAAGTTCGGCATCGCCGAGTAGCGTGCTCGCGCAGCAACTCGCCAACGGCGTCCTGTTGGGCGCCACGTATGCGCTGTTCGCGCTGGGCTTCACGCTGACGTTCGGGGTGCTACGGGTCATCAACCTGACCTACGGGTTTTACGTCTCCGCCGGCGCGCTGGCCGCCCTCGCGCTGGTGCGGAAGGGCGTCCCGCTCGCCGTCGCGCTGCCGCTCGCCACTGTCGGCACCGGGCTTTGCGCGATGGCGCTCGACTGGCTGCTCTTGGCCCGACTGCGCGCCGCCCGCGCGCCGGAACTCGCCTCGCTCATGGTGACGTTAGGCGCGGTGCTGTCGCTCTATGCGGCGACCTCGGCGTGGCTCGGGCCAGATATTCGCCGGCTGCCGCCCGGACTGCTCGGCGAGGCGGCCCTCAGCATCGCGGGACTGCGGCTCGGCGTGGCGCAGCTCCTCATCCTGCTGACCACCGCGATCGTCGTCGCGGCGCTCATGCTGCTGCTGCGGCGCACGAAGTTGGGGTTGGCGATCCGCGCCATGGCGACGGAGCCGGAAACCGCCGCTCTCATGGGCATCCCGACGGAGCGGCTGGCCGCGTCCGTCTCGTTCCTCTCCGGCGCGCTCGCGGGACTCGCGGGTGTGCTGATCGGCCTCGGGTTCAACGCGATCCATCCCTACATGGGCGAGGCGATGATGCTGCGTGGGTTCGTCGTCATCATCGCCGGCGGCATGGGCAGCATCGAGGGCGCGTTGATCGCCGGCCTGTCGCTTGGCGTCATCGAGGTTCTGACCGCCGCGTATCTCGCCTCATCGCTGAAGGAGGCGGTGGCGTTCGCGATCCTGGTGCTGTGGCTGTGGCTGCGGCCGGCCGGGCTGTTCGGCGCGCCGGCCGGTCGCCGCGCCTGATGCCGCGATGGGTCGACGATCTGTGGTGGACCTACCAGACGGTCGTCGACTCGGTCGGGATCAACGGGCTGCTGGCGTTGTCGATGTATCTGGTGCTGGCGACCGGGCAGCTCTCGCTCGGCTCGGCCGCCTTCATGGGCCTCGGCGCCTATGCGGGCGCGTTGCTCGCGCTGCACACCACATGGCCGCTGGCGCTCACGCTGCCGGCCGCCTGCCTGCCGCCCGTGGCAGTCGCGCTGCTGATCGGGCCGCCGACGCTGCGGCTGTCGGGCGCGTATCTGGCCATCGCCACGATCGGCCTCGGCGAGATGCTCCGCGCGGTCTACGTCAATGTCGATGCGTTGGGCGGCGCGCTCGGCCTGTCCGGCTTTGCCTCGCGCGGCGGCACCGGCTTGATCTACGCGGCGCTAGCGAGCGCGGTAGCGGTCCTGTGGCTTTTGCGCCGCAGTGGCCCTGGTCGGGCGATGGAGGCGACGCGGCGCGATCCTGTCGCCGCGGAGGTCGCGGGCGTCGATGTGCGGCGGCTGCGGCTGGCGGCGCTGGTCGCGAGTGCCGTGCTGGCCGGATTGGCCGGCGCGCTAGGGGCCGACCGCACCGGGTTCATCGGCCCGAACGAGTATGGCTTCGAGCCAGCGGTGGCCATCCTGTCCTTCGCGCTGCTGGGCGGCATCGAGTCCCCGCTCGGGCCGGTGCTGGGTGCGGCGGTGCTGACCCTCCTGCCGGAGGCGCTGCGGGAGGTCGCCGATTTGCGAATGGTCGTGAACGGCCTGGTGATCGTCGCCGCCGTGCTGTTCCTGCCGCGCGGCCTGCTGCCGTGGCGGCCGCGCCGGGCATGAATCCGCTCCTGTCGCTGCGCGGCGTCACCCGCCGCTATGCCGGACTGGTCGCGGTCGACGCGCTCGATCTCGACATTCCGGTGGGCGGCGTCCACGCGCTGATCGGTCCCAACGGGGCGGGCAAGACCACGCTGTTCGACATGATCTCGGGCGTCACGGCCGCGTCCTCCGGCTCCATCGGGTTCGCGGGGGAGGCGGTGACGGCATGGCCGCCGCATCGGCGCGCGCGGCTGGGCATGGCGCGGACCTTTCAGGCGATCCGGCTGTTTTCCGGAATGTCGTTGCTGGAGACCGCGAGCGTCGGGTTGCCGGGCGGATCGCTGCCGTCGACCGTCCTGCGCCTGTCAGGACACCGCCGCGCCGAGCGGGAGGCGCTGGCCGCCGCAAAGACAGCCCTTGCCCGCGTAGGGCTGGGCGGGCGGGAGGCCGAGCGCGCCGAAAATCTGTCGTATGGCGACCAGCGGCGGCTCGAGATCGCGCGGGCGCTGGCCGGCACGCCGCGACTGCTCCTGCTCGACGAGCCGGCCGCCGGCCTGAATCCGGCCGAGACGCAGGGGCTCGCGGTGCTGATCCGACGGGTCGCGGACGAGGCCGCCACGGTGCTGCTGGTCGAGCACGACATGGGCTTCGTGATGCGCCTGGCCGACACCGTGACGGTGCTCAGTTTCGGCAAGAAGCTGTTTCACGGAAAGCCCGAGGCGGCACGCGCAGACCCCGGCGTGGTCGCGGCCTATCTCGGCCACCGCCTCGCCGACCGGCTCACCCCGTGAGCCGTCTGGTGATCGGCGGCCTGGTGGTGGCGCATGGGCGGCTGGAGGTGCTGCACGGTGTCGATCTTCCGGCGCCGAGTGGCCGGGTCGCCGCCCTCATCGGCGCGAACGGGGCGGGCAAGACGACGCTGCTGCGGGCCATCTCCGGCCTGCAGCGGCCACGCGCCGGGACGGTCATGCTGGACGGGATCGATATCACCGGGTGGCCGGCGCACCGGATCGCGGCGAGCGGGGTCGCGCATGTGCCGGAGGGTCGGCATGTCTTCGCCGACCTCACGGTAGCCGAGAACCTCGCCGTCGGCGGCTGGCTGTCCCCGACGGCCGCCGAGGCCGCGCGACGGCGCGACGCAGCACTCGCCCGGCTGCCGCGCCTGGCCGAGCGGCTGCGCCAAAAGGCCGGGTCACTCTCGGGCGGCGAGCAGCAGATGCTGGCGATCGGCCGCGCACTGATGGCCGCCCCGCGCATGCTGCTGCTCGACGAGCCGAGCATGGGCCTGGCGCCGCTGATCCAGGAGGAGATTTTCGTGCTGCTGGCGGCGCTGCGCGATGCCGGCACGACCATCCTGTTGGTGGAACAGAACGCCAGCGCCGCGCTGGAGATCGCGGATACCGCGCATGTTCTGGAGCGCGGGCGGATCGTCCTGCAGGGCCCCGCCGCCGAGATCGCTCGCCGGCCGGAGGTCGCGGCGGCGTATCTGGGCGGGTGACGCACAACGACCGGCGCTGATCGAATGTCTATCGTCCAATGGTCACATGCGGGCGTAGCCTCGGTGGAGTAGGTCCAGCCACTTCGAGAGGAGCCAGCCATGCGCACGAAACTCGTCCTCGCGCTGTTTGGCGCGGTGTTCGCCGCTCATTCGGCGGAAGCTGCCGGTCCCGACGACGCGGTCATCGCCCGATGGATTCAGTTCGGGCCAAACGCGACCGACCCGGCCAGGCCGGAGCCGACAATTCTTGCCCGCGCCCTGACCCGAGAGGCATCCTGCCCCACGCTGGCCATCGACGGGGCGCCGGCCACCATGGCGCGCCGGTTCACCCCAGATGCGCCGAGCAACGACTTTCCCATGCCGATCGGGACATTTCCGGTCACCGCCTGCGAGGCGGGCATTGCCGCCGGCCATGCCGTCGCGACGATCGGCGGCGTGGACCTGAAGCTGCCGGCCGCCGAGCCGAAGCGCATCCTGGTGACCGCCGACACCGGGTGCCGCATGAAGGGAGCGGCGCAACAGGATTGCCAGGATCCGGTGGCCTTCCCGCTCGCCTTCCTTGCGCAGTTCGAGACGCTGTTCCACCCCGACCTGGTCGTCCACATCGGCGATTACTTCTATCGCGACACCGGTTGCCCCACCGTCTCGCTGCCGACGCCATGCCCCAACACAAAGACGCAGTGGGGCGACAACTGGGCGTCGTGGAGCGAAGATTTCTTCATCCCGGCCAAGCCGCTGCTGGCCGAGGCGCCGTGGATCATGACTCGAGGCAATCACGAGAGCTGCGGACGGGGTGCGCAAGGCTGGTTCCACTTGCTGGATCCGCGTCCTTACAGCGGCCCGGCGGCGGCATGCGCGGCGGGGTCGGAGTGGGACTTCAGCCCGACCTATGTCGTGCCGACCAAAAGCGCGAGTTTCCTGGTGCACGACTCCAGCTTCGCGAACGACGTGAAGGCCGACGATGCCACCGCCCGGCGCTATGAGGCCGATCTGAAGCACGTGCTGGACGTGCTGGGCGAGGATGCCTCGCCGTCGGTGTTCCTGACTCACAAGCCCCTCTATGGGATGGTCAAGTCGGCCCCCGACAGCGCCGGCAACGCGACCGAGCAATTGCTGTTCAACGGGCTCTTCGGCGGCAGGGTGCCGAAGCGAATTGGGCTGTTCCTGTCCGGCCATATCCACATGGCGCAATACGTGAGCTTCGCCGACACCGAGCGCTTTGCCCCGCAGCTCGTCGTCGGCGTCGGCGGCTCGGCGCTCGACGAGCCGATCCTTCCGACCTCTCCGCGGTACGATCTGCCGGCGGGGAGCCGGTTCGACTTCGTGTCGGCACCGCCCGACATGCCGAACGCGCGGGTCAGTGGCGGCCACGCCCAGTCGGAGTTCGGCTTCGCGGTGCTCGACACCACGCCGAGCGGCTTTCTGGCGCAGATCTACACCATCAGCGGCCAACTCTCCGGCCGCTGCGTCGTGACGCTGAGCCCGCGAAAACTGGACTGCGCCTTTTGATGCGGCAGAGCGTGGAAGCCGAGGAGCGATACGCGGGAGTCTGCAACCCGGCAGCGTAAAGCTCTTGCATCAGCCCAGTAGCTGCAACCAGATTGTTATTGTATCGTAACGATTTAAGCGTGGGTCGGTGCCGGCTTCAAGGCGGCTTTTGAGAGCGGTGGCGGCCAGTCCGCCCCGCATATCCGGATCAAGGGGCCGAGGCTGGCGCGGAATGGTCCGAAGAGACGGGCCATGTCGCCCGGCGGCCCAATGTCATTACCGGGTCGTGGCTTTGTTGGCTGGACCCGCGGAGCAGGTCGCAAAGCAACCCGGGGCACCCTGGGGGCTGGGGTTCGGTCGCGTCGCGGTCGCCCGAGTGGGGAGGCGTCTGCCGAAGGGCAGGCCGCCATGGGGAGTGGCTCGGGCCGGCCCAATTTGGAGTGGTCGGCACCGGCCCGGTCCGCCTGGGCCACAAGAGCCGTGAACCTCTTGGAGATTTGACGGAGATAGGGCCGGACCACCCAAAGCAGCAGCGGCCCCAAGCCCCATCGCCGTCCCGCCGCCCTGGCGATGTCCTCGATCAGCGCTTCGATGATCAACGCGAAACGCGCCGCGAGGTCGGGGAGGGGCGCGGCAGGAGTGGGGGCAATCGTCACGGCCCGTGTTGTGACACACAACGCACGATATGCCAAATAGAATCTGAGCGGTACTTCGATGCAACGCCGCGACCCTGCCACCGAACGCCGTGCCGCCGGTCAGATCTTCCCCCGCGGCCGCGCGCCGTGCCGAGAGTTCGAGAGGCGAGCGGCGCGTCGTGTCGCGTGGCGTGGCCTCTGCTTAGCGCATGCCGCCCGAGGCGATCAGCGACTCGCCGGTCAGCCAGCCCGACTCCGCGGAGGCGAGAAACACCGCGATCGGGGCAATGTCCGTCGGCTGGCCAATGCGCCCAAGTGGAGTCTGGGCGACCATTTGCGTCTCGAAATCGCTGCCGATGATACCGGCCGCATGCGTACCCTCCGTCTCGACGCCGCCAGGAAGAATCGTGTTGACCCGGATCTTTCGGGCGCCCAGTTCCTTCGCCAGCACGCCGGTAATCGCCACCACGGCCGCCTTCGTGGCGGTGTAGACAGCGCTCATGGGCGGCGTGATGCGGCTGACGACCGAGCCGATATTGATGATGCTGCCGCCCTGCGGTCCGAAATGCTTTGCCGCTTCCTGCGTCGCGAGAAGCAGGCCGAGCACATTGGTATCGAACTGCCGATGGAATTCATCCGGGGTAATCGCTTCGAGTGGCGCGAACTGATACACGCCGGCGTTGTTCACCAGCACGTCCACGGAACCGAAGGCGCTTTTCGTCTCGGCGAAAATCCGGACGACATCGGCGGCATTGGAAACGCTCCCCTGCACCGCGATCGCGCGGCCGCCGGCCACCGTTATCTCCTGCACGACACGCTCGGCGCCCTCGCGGCTGGACGCATAGTTCACCGCGACCGCCGCCCCAGCCGCCGCCAGCGCCTTCGAGATGCCGGCCCCAATGCCCTTCGAGGCACCGGTGACCACCGCCACCTTTCCCGTCAATCCGCTCATCCTGATCTCTCCCTTGTCGGTCAATCTTGATTAGACAGTTAGACGAACGTCTAATCGATGCAAGGGCCATGGTGATGCCAATCCGTCGTACCGCCGACAAAATGCAGGGTGGGAGCACCCCGGGCCGCAAGGTCAGATTTCGGAGAGTTCACGGAGATAGGCGTCAAAGACATCCCGCTGCAGCACGAGACGGGCGAACTTGCCCTCGCGGAGGATGCGGATGAGCCCCGCCGTCTCCAGTTCCTTCAAATGATGCGAGATGGTCGCGGCACTCACGCCCTGGGTCTGCGCCAGGCAGGCGCAGCGCATCGAGCCCTCGGATCGGCCGATCTGCCGCAGGATTTGGACACGGCGGGGTTCGGCCAGCGCGCGGGCGATCAGACCGAATTGCCGTTCGCCCAGACGCCCGGCGTCCGTCGCCGTCGACATCGCGTTATGTGATCCGCGTACGCACGCCGCCCACGCCGTCGATCCAACCCTCCAGCAGATCGCCGCGGACCACCGCCGCGACGCCGTCCGGGGTCCCGGTGAAAATCAGGTCACCGGGCGCGATGGCCACCAATGACGACAGATAGGAGACGATCTCGGGCACGCTCCAGATCATACGGGATAGCGTCGATTCCTGGCGGACCTGGCCGTTGACCGACAGCGCGATGGCGGAGTCCGAAATGTCCGGCGCGCGGTCGGCGGGCACGATCTCGCCAACCGGCGCGGAGTGGTCAAACCCCTTGGCCATGTCCCACGGCTTGCCAGCCTTCTTCGCCTCGGCCTGCAAGTCGCGCCGGGTCATGTCCAAGCCAGCGGCATAACCGTAGACGTGCGCCATCGCGCGCTCGACAACCAGGCCCGCGCCACCCACGCCGATCGCCACGACCAACTCCATCTCGTGATGCAGATCGTGCGTCACGGACGGATACGGCGTGTCCGCCCCGCCGGTCACAAGGGCGTCGGCGGGCTTGGTGAAGAAGAATGGACTCTCCCGATCCGGGTCACCGCCCATCTCGCGCACATGGGCCGCGTAGTTGCGCCCGACGCAGAACACCCGGCGCACGGGAAACGATCCGCCCCCCGCGACCGGGACGGCGACCATGGGCGGCGGAGCGATGACGAATGCGGACATCACGCGTCCCCCAGATACCGGGCGGTCAGATGCGCCCGGAAATCCTCGATGCCGAGCGGCTTGCCCGTGGCCGCGACCAGCAACTCGTTGAAGCCATGCCGGCTGGCATGGCCATGCACGTGGGCGCGAAGCCATCCCACGAGTGGCGTCATGTCGCCGCGCGCCAATCCCGCATCGAGATCGGGCGTGGCCCGCCGGGCCGCGGCCATCAATTGCGCGGCGGCGATCGCGCCGAGCGTGTAGCTGGGGAAGTAGCCGAACCCGCCATCGTACCAGTGGATGTCCTGCAGGCAGCCGCGCCGATCATCCGGCGGCACGGTGCCCAAAAGACGCCGCATGCCATCGTTCCACGCGCCCGGCAGATCGGCCACCGAGAGGTCGCCGCCCACCATCGCCTGCTCGAGCTCGAAGCGCAGGATGACGTGCGCCGGATAGGTCATCTCGTCCGCATCGACGCGGATCCAGCCCCGTTCCACGCGCCGCATCTTCGCCGCAAGCGCCGCCGCCTCGACGCGCAGGCCGAATGCCTCCGTCATCTCGTTCGCCAGCCAACCGAGAAAGGCATCCGAGCGGCAAGCCTGCATCTCGACGATCAGCGACTGGCTTTCGTGCGCGGCCATGCCCGCCGCCTCGCCGACCGGCTGCCGCGCCCAGGCTCCCGGCAACCCGCGCTCATAAAGCGCATGGCCGCATTCGTGTAGGACGCCCATGGTCGCGGTCGTGGCATCGCGGCTGTCGTAGCGGGTGGTGATCCGCACGTCGCTCGGGATGCCGCCACAGAATGGATGCGCCGAGCGGTCGAGCCGGAAGTGCTCGGCCTCTAGCCCTGCCCGCTCCGCCAGCCGCTTGCAGAGGCTCTCCTGAGCCGCCACCGGATAGGGACCTGCTGGCAAGGCCGAGGTGGCGCGGCCGGCCTGGATCGCCTCGGCGCGGGGCAGCGCCTCCTGTAGCCACTCGGCGTGAGCGGAAAAAACGGGAGCCACGTCGGCGGCCCCGATGCCGCGCTGATAGCCGTCCATCAGCGCGTCATAGGGCGACAGCCCGAGCGCGCCGGACAGACAGGCTGCCTGATCGCGCACCAACCGGACAACCTCGGTGAGCAGAGGCTCGACCTTGGCAAAGTCGGATTCCCGCCGGGCACCGCGCCAGACCCGTTCGCACGCGGAGTTGGCCCGTGCCTGCGCTTCGACCAAATCGGGGGGCAGGCTGGTCGCCCGAAGGTGGGTGTGGCGCATCAGGCTCAAATTCGCCGCGGTCCAAGGATCCGCGGGCACAGCCGCCTCCGCGAGAGCCGCCGCCGTCTCCGGCGCGGTCAGCTCGGCGTGCTGCAATCCGGCCAGCACGGCGAGTTGGTCGCCTCGCGCGGCCCCGCCGCCGTCCGGCATCATGGCCGCGGCGTCCCAGCCCAGCATCGACTGCGCCTCGCCGATCGTGGCGACCTTGGCGAAGCGGGCGGCGAGGCGTTCGTAGGCGCTCATGAACGAAGGACCTTCCTGGCATACAGAGCGAAGATGATGACCAGTGTGACGGCAAAGCCGAACCACGTCAGCGCGTATTGAAAATGGTCGTTGGGCGGCCGGGGCAGGCTTCGCACCGGGTCCGGGGTGCCTGGCGGCCCAAGCGCCACGAGTACGAACGGGGCCACCGCCGGCAGCCCGATGGCCGCGCCGATCGCCGCCGGGTCAAGCGTATAGAAACGCCGGCCGGCCACGTCGTCAGCGGCGCTGAACCAATGCGGCGAGTCCGCGGCGCGCACGTAGCCGTCGACACGCAGGAGCGGCGCCTCCGGTCCCGGCGGGCGCGGCCGCCGGACATCCACCCAGCCGCGATCCAGCAGCACGGGCGAGCCGCCGGCGCGGACCAGCGGTGTCAGCAGCCGCGCGCCGAGCACCGCCTCGCCGCCCTGCTCACGCACCTCCGCCCCATACAACACCGAAAGATCGGAGCGGAGACGGCCGGTCACGCTGACCTTGGTGAACGCCTCCGGATTGTCGCCCGCGAGTTCGACGCCTGGGGAGGCCTCCGCCGCCATGATCCGGGCGAGGATGTCGGCCTTCCAGGCGCGTCGCTGCAACTGCCAGACGCCGAGACCGAGCAGGATCGCCAGCATCACGACCGTCGAGACCGCCGGCACGAGCAATCGCCTCAAAGCATTTCATCCGGACGCGTGCGAAACTGCTGGGCGACCAGAGCGGCCTTCAGTGGCCGCATCATCAGGATCGCCAGGGGGACGGTGACCAGCGGCCACAGCAGCGCGTGGACCCAAAGCGGCGGCTCGAAGCGGACTTCAACCCAGAAGGCCAAACCCACGACGATCGTCCCGAGCAGCAAGATGACGGGCACGACCGTCCCGTCGCCCACGTCGGCGCGGGAGAAATCCAGGTCGCACACGGGGCAGCGATCGTGCAACGCCAGCAGCCAGCCACGAAACAGCTTGCCCTCGCCGCACCGCGGACACTTGCCGGTTACCGCGACCAGCAGAACGCCGGGCGTCACGCCGTCGCGCCCAGCCACGCCAGAACCTCGTCCGGGTCGACCCGAAGATCGCGATGACCGAACCGGCCCATCAGCGGCCCCGCCGCCTCGGGCTCGTTCAGCTCCGGCGCGTCCGACACGCCGTCGCGGCCAACAAGCGCCGCGTATTTCAGGCCGCACGCCTGCGCCAGCATCGCGTACGCCCAGGTGCCATAGAGCGGATGGAACATCTCCAGCACGTGGGTTCCCGACGCGCTGGCCGCGAGATGCGCGAGGGCCGCGCCGTGGCCGGCGATCACATGGCTGGCCTCGCGAAACGCCGTGAGCTGTTCATCGTATGACATTCGCCCCGGCACGATTGTCTCGAAGCCGCGCGACGCGAGGACTTCCCGTACCGCGTCCTCGTTGACGATGCGCCGGGTGGTGCTGTCGGCGCGCGAGATGAACAGGCGGCGGCGTCCAGGCGCGGCGGGAGCATCCAGCAGGCCACGCACCCAGTCGATGACCCAGGGCGCGCAGAACTGGGCCGGATGCTGGAGTTCGCGGATCTCGGTGCTGACCCAAAGGCGGCCCACCCGCACCCGCGCGATACGATCGGTGGACAGCCATCCGCCCATCGCGACCCGCGCGGCGATCTCCTGCTGAAACCCGGCGACGAGGCGTGGACCAACGACCGTGGCTTGCGAGACCTTGGCGCCGGCCCGTCGATACAGGCCCAGCCGGGAGATCTGGTCGAGCAGAAAATGGCCCAGGTTCGGCGGTGGAAACGGGTCGAGCAGCACCACCGCCTCGTCGAGCTGGAGCTGCTCGGTCGCCGCGTCATCGGCCACCCGATCGCGGACGAATTTCGGGAACGGACCAAGCGAGAGGTCAAGTTGAATCCGCCCCGCGCGATCGGCGGTGACCAGACTGTTGTTGCGAATGAACAATTCTGCGTCCGGCAGTTCGGCCACCACGGTGGCGTGGCGATGCCGCGGCGTCGCCATGCGGGCCAAAGCCACCGGCAACCGTCCGCCCACGGCGGAAGGCACTTCGGGCGTCCACATGCCGGCGGGATAGAGCGTGCGGTCGCGACGGGATCCAGGCGATGCGGCCCCGGGCGGAGGATCGAGCGACAGGCCGATCTCCCGCGCGAGGGGTTCGATCTCCCAACGGTCGGCGAGCGGCTGTTCGGGGACCCGCTCCGCCTGGATGAGGAAGACCTCGACCGCCGCGCGGGCCTCGCCCCGCTCGCGATGGTAGACGAACATCTCTCTCAGGAGCGGGAACAGAGCACCGGGTTCGTGGCAGATGCGAGTGGCGAGCGAGGCTGTCAGGAACGCGAGATCGCGGCGGCCGAGATCGGCATAGACGCGATGCATGCGGTGCAGGATCCAGAAATGCTGAACGTCGACGCTTCGGGACACCTGTTCGAAGACCGCAGCCTGGCTGGCGAGGTCCTGGCGTGCGTCGAGCGCCGTGAGGTGCTTCAACAGCCGTGCCTGCGGCTCGTCGCAGGTGGTCACGTCGAGCACGAGAGCACGGACGATCTCGACGTGGTTGGTGGGCGCCGCGGCGGTGGCGACGCCCTCACCCCGACCCTCTCCCGCCCCACGGGACAGGGTGCCGCGCTCGATCACCGCTACGCCATCGCCACCCGCCGGGCGTAGCGCCGCTGTTTCACGCGAACGCCCGCGTACATAAGCCGCGCCGCGGCCGCCGAGAGGCGACTACGAGGATTGAGGCCGACCGCCTTGAAAATCATGCCGACGCCCCGTTCCAGATGCCGGAGACGATAATATCCCATCGCTCCGGCCATATAGGCGGCGATGCAACGGCGATGGTCATAGGCGAGCGATGCCGGTTCGTTACTGCAATGGAACGCATAGGCGAGTTCGTCGTCCTCGCTCTCGCTCACCCGGCCGAGGGCGATGCGCAGCCGGCGCGGAAACGAGATGTTCTCGCGACCCAGATAGCGCCGCATGTGATCGTAGAACAGCTTGAAATGACGGTATTCGTCCGCCGCGATAAGCCGGCAAATCTCGCGCAGCACCGGCTCATCGGTCTGATCGGCGAGCGCGGTGTAGTAGCTCGACGTCCCGGTTTCGACCATGCATCGGGCAATCAGTTCGCCGGTACGCGAGCCCCGGACCGAGGCGGCCGATCCGAGCGGCAGCTGGTAGCCGGTCCGGTAGCGATCGAACGCGCGCTCATAGTTCCAGCGCGGATCGGCAAGCGACGCCCAGCGGCCGAGCGCATCGCCGTGCTGCACTTCCTCGACGGACCAGCGGTCCGTGGCCTGCTGGAAATCGGGATCGTCGTGGAACACGCGCGACAGATAGATCGCGTAGTCCGTGCCGTTCCGTTCCACCATCGCGGCCGCCTTGACCAGCGGCACGATGGCCGGGTCGACCTTCGCCGGGTCGAACCGATCCCACGCCACATCGTCAAGCCGCCAATGCTTCATGCTGCCTTTCGTCCGACTGCCTGCGTGCGGCCTCCGGTGGGCGGAGAGGAGAAAACGTCGCGCCCGGGTTATCGGTCTACCGCACCGCAGCGTGTATTTGCAGGGTCTCGGCCGGATTGTCACGCAGTGTAACCCCGCTGCCACGGGCTCTCCCGCGCGCCACGCCCTCGACCCTTGGGCGGGCGGCGGGTCACCGCTTGCCGATCGGAATGACCGTGGCATCCGCAAACGCGGTGGCTTCGCCGCGTGCGCGCCAAGCCCCAATGTCGGAGGCACGCGCGGCGATGGTGCGATCCCAGAGATCGTAGGCATCCTCCCCCAACATGAGGCGAAGCGGCGGGGACGGACTGTCCACCACGGCGAGCATGAGTTCGGCAGCCTTCTTCGGATCGCCAGGCTGCTGGTCGGCTTGACCGTAGAGGAATTGCTCGATCGGCGCGATTGCCGGGCGATACTCCGCCAGCGGCTGCGCCGGCCGCATGTTCGTATCACCAGCGAATTCGGTTCGAAAGTTGCCCGGCTCGACGATCGTGACCTTGATGCCGAACGGCGCCACGTCGTCGCGCAACGCCTCGCTCCACGCCTCAAGAGCGAACTTACCGGCGCAATAGACGCCGAACCCGCCGATCGACACGAGCCCGCCGATACTCGTGAGGTTCAGAACATGCCCCGACCCCTGCGCGCGCATGTGCGGCAGAACGGCACGCGTCAGTTCGGCCGGCGCCAAGAAGTTGAGGTCGAGTTGCTCGCGGAGCTGTTCCGGCGCGAACTCCTCGACCGCGCCGAGCGAGCCGCGGCCCGCGATGTTGGCGAGGACGTCGATCCGCCCGAAACGGGCAATCGCGGCAGCCACGGCCACGGCGCGATCGGCCGGGTCGGTCACGTCGAGCGCCAAGGTGAGCGCGCGGCCGCCATGGGCCGCGGCCAACGTCTCCAGCCGGTCCCGACGGCGCGCGGCCAGAACCACGCGGTCGCCGCGCGAAAGGGCGGCTTCGGCCAGCGCCTTGCCGAAGCCGGACGATGCGCCCGTGATGAACCAGACGAACTCCGAACCACTCATTTGATCTCTCCACCGATTGACCGTCGGGACATGACGGCTGCCGCCAGAGCAAACAATCTTGCCGAAATCGGATGCGCTATGCGATTTGCCTCAGCAATGGATCGCACCCTTCTGTCGCATCTCCCCGCCGTGCTGGCCGTCGCCCGGACGCGGAGCTTCACGCGGGCCGCGGCGGAGCTCGGCCTTCGGGCCTCAGCCGTCAGTCACGCGGTTCGCGCCGCCGAGGATCGCCTCGGCGCTCCATTGTTCGCCCGCACGACGCGCAGCGTGGCCCTGACCGAAGCCGGCGAAGCCTTCGCCGAGAGCGCGCAGCGTGCGTTCGACGAGATCGATGCGGCGGCCGAACGGGTGCAGGCGGGGCAGCGCGACCTGAGCGGACTTCTGCGCATCAACGCCCCACGCGTCGCCCTGCGCATGGGCCTGACGCCGGTGCTGGCGGAGATGGCGCGCCGGCATCCGAGGCTGGTCGTCGAGATCATCACCGATGATGCCCTGACCGACGTGGTGGCGGCCGGCTTCGACGCCGGCATTCGCCTTGGCGAAATGATCGACCAGGACATGGTGGCGGTTCGACTGACACCGCCCTGCCGCGCGATCATGGTCGCGTCGCCGTCCTATGTCGTGGCGCACGGACGGCCCGCGACAATCTCCGACCTCGCGCGGCACAACTGCATCGGGTTCCGCCTGCTGGCGTCCGGCGCGGTCTACGAATGGGAACTTCGAGCCAGCGGCAAGGACCTGCGCGTCGCGGTCGCCGGGACGGCGCGCGTTTCTGACCCGATCTATGCGATGGAACTGGCGCTCGTCGGAATCGGGATCGCCTATGTCGTCGAACCGTTGGCGCGCGCCGAACTTGCCGCGGGACGGCTGACCGAAATGCTGCCGGATGCTTCGATCACCGAGCCTGGCCTGTTCATCTATTTCCCGCGACGCGCCGCCGAGACACGCAAGCTGCGCGCGCTGCTGGAAATCGTCCGGACGATCCGTCAGGACTGAAGTGCTAGCCTCGAGTCCCGCGCCTGGCCGCCGCGGCAGCCGGGGTCGGCTAGCTGGCCGCAGCCTCGATCATCGCCCGTGCCGATTGCTGCCGGTCCATGACGGCGTCCAACCCCGGCACGTCCATCTTGTCGGCGGCGGCGTAGGCGGCATCGGCCTCGGTGAGGCGTCGCTCGCCCTCGGCGCGCGACACCTCGGCGACCGGCGTTGCCTCGTCGGCCAGCACGGTGACCCGGGACGGCGTGATCTCCGCGAACCCGCCAGAGACGAACAGGCGGTCGGTGACCTGATTGCCCTGATACAGCCGGATCACGCCGCCGCGCAGCAGGACGATCATCGGGGCGTGCATCGGCAGCACGCCCATCTCGCCTTCGCTGCCGGGGATGACGACCATGTCGACCGGGCGGCTCAGCAGCAGCCGCTCCGGCGACACGATCTCAAGGTCGAGAGGCATCAGGCCGTCGCCTTCATGCCCTCGGCCTTCTTCACCGCGTCCTCGATCGTGCCGACCATATAGAACGCGCTTTCCGGCAGGTGGTCATATTCTCCGGCTACGATGCCCGCAAAACTGCGGATCGTGTCGGCCACCGGCACGAACACGCCGGGGAAGCCGGTGAACACCTCGGCGACATGGAACGGCTGCGACAGGAAACGCTGGATCTTGCGGGCCCGGTTGACGACCAGCTTGTCCTCCTCGGACAGCTCGTCCATGCCGAGGATGGCGATGATGTCCTGCAGCGACTTGTAGGTCTGCAGGACGCGCTGCACCTCGCGCGCGACGCGATAATGCTCGTCGCCGACGATCCGCGGGTCGAGCGAGCGCGAGGTGGAGTCTAGCGGGTCCACGGCCGGATAGATGCCCAGTTCGGCGATGGAGCGCGACAGCACGGTCGTCGCGTCCAAGTGCGCGAAGCTGGTGGCGGGCGCCGGGTCGGTCAGGTCGTCGGCCGGCACGTAGATCGCCTGTACGGAGGTGATGGAGCCCTTGTTGGTCGAGGTGATCCGCTCCTGCAGCGCCCCCATGTCCGTCGCCAGCGTCGGCTGATAGCCCACCGCCGACGGGATGCGGCCGAGCAGCGCTGAAACCTCGGCCCCGGCCTGGGTGAACCGAAAAATGTTGTCGACAAAGAACAGAACATCCTGGCCTTCCTCGTCGCGGAAATACTCCGCAAGCGACAGGCCCGACAGGGCGACGCGGGCGCGGGCGCCCGGCGGCTCGTTCATCTGGCCATACACGAGCGCCACCTTGCTGCCGTCCGTGTTGCCGTCATTCAGCTTGATGACGCCGGCATCGACCATCTCGTGGTACAGGTCATTGCCTTCTCGCGTGCGCTCGCCGACGCCCGCGAACACCGACACGCCGCCATGGGCCTTGGCGATGTTGTTGATCAGCTCCTGGATCAACACCGTCTTGCCCACGCCCGCGCCGCCGAACAGGCCGATCTTGCCGCCTTTGAGATAGGGGGCCAGGAGATCGACGACCTTGATGCCTGTGACAAGGATTTCGGCGGACGTCGCCTGATCCTCGAACGAGGGGGCGGAGCGGTGAATCGGGTATGTCATCGTGTTGCCGATCGGGCCGCGCTCGTCGATCGGCTCGCCGATGACGTTCAGGATGCGGCCCAGGGTCGCCGGGCCGACAGGCACACTGATGGGGGCACCCGTGTCGGTCACTTCCTGGCCGCGCACCATGCCGTCGGTGCTGTCCATGGCGATGCAGCGCACCACTTTTTCGCCCAGCTCCAGCGCCACTTCGAGGACCAGCTTGTTGTCGCGTACCGTCGTGTGCAGCGCGTTCTGCAGGAACGGCAGATCGCCCTCGAACTGGACGTCGACCACTGCCCCCAGCACCTGCGTCACGCGGCCGACATTGTTGCTTGCCATGGTCAATTTCCCTCGGTGCAGAGCGCCAAATGAACCGTCATCATCGGACTTGGCCCGGTGATCTCGTGCCGCACGAGATGGCCGGGTCAAGCCCGGCCATGACAAGAAAAGGAATGAGCCGCCCGCATATCACGTCAGACGGCCTCCGCCCCCGAAATGATCTCGATCAGCTCGCGCGTGATGTTGGCCTGGCGGGCGCGGTTGTAGTTGAGCGACAGTTTCTTGATCATCTCGCCGGCATTGCGGGTCGCATTGTCCATCGCCGACATCTGCGCGCCGTAGAAGCCGGCGGCATTCTCCAGCAGCGCCGAATAGATCTGGATGGCCAGGTTCTGCGGCAGCAGGCGCAGCAGGATCGTCTCCTCGTCAGGCTCGAACTCGTAGATCGCCTGCGCGACACCCGGCTCGGCCTTGGCCTCCTCGACGACCGGCAGCGGCGCGGGAATGAGGCGCGTCACCGTCGGGATCTGGGAGACGATCGAGTGGAACCGGTTGAACACCAGATGCGCGACGTCGAACTCGCCGGCCTGCATCATGCCCAGCAGACGGGTCGCGATCTCCTGCGCGTCGGTAAAGGCGATGCTCTTGCGGCCGACATAGTTGATGTCGCCGACCAACTGCCCCGACAGCTCGCGGCGCGCAAAGTCGCGGCCCTTGCGGCCCACCGCGAGAACCTTGACCGTCTTGCCGTCCGCCTGAAGTTGCCGTGCCGTCGCCCGCGCCAGCCGCCCGACCGACGCGTTGAAACCCCCCGCCAGGCCGCGATCGGCGGTGACCATGACAAGCAGATGCGTCTGATCCTTCCCCGTGCCCACCAGCAGCGGCGGCGCGCCGGGCGTGTTGCGCACGCTGTTGGCGAGCGAGGCCAGCATGCGGGCCATCCGCTCGGCATAGGGGCGCGCGGCCTCGGCCTGCGACTGGGCGCGCCGCAGCTTCGCGGACGCGACCATCTTCATGGCCGAGGTGATTTTCTGCGTGGATTTCACGCTGTTGATGCGCGTCCGCAGCGCCTTCAGGCTGGGCATGCCGGCCGCTCCGTCAGGCGAAGTTTTTCGCGAAGCCGTCCAGGAACGACACGAGTTTCGCCTCGGTGTCCTTCTTGATCTCGCGGTCGGCGCGGATCGACTCCAGGATCGCCGGCTCGCGCAATTTCACCTCGGAGATCAGCCGGCTCTCGAAGCCGCCGATCTTGCCGATCTCGATCCCGTCGAGATATCCGCGCACGCCGGCGAAAATCGCCAGCACCTGCTCCTCGATCGGCACCGGCTTGAACTGCGGCTGCTTCAGCAGTTCCGTCAGCCGCGCGCCGCGCGCAAGCAGCTTTTGCGTGGACGCGTCCAGGTCCGAGGCGAACTGCGAGAAGGCGGCCATTTCGCGATACTGCGCGAGCTCCAGCTTGATGCGGCCGGCGACCTGCTTCATCGCCTTGATTTGCGCGGCCGACCCGACCCGCGAAACCGAGATGCCGACGTTCACCGCCGGGCGGATGCCGCGGAAGAACAGTTCGGTCTCCAGAAAGATCTGGCCGTCGGTGATGCTGATGACGTTGGTCGGGATGTAGGCGGACACGTCGCCGGCCTGCGTCTCGATCACCGGCAGCGCGGTGAGGCTGCCCGCGCCGTTCGCATCGGACATCTTCGCCGCCCGCTCGAGCAGACGCGAGTGCAGATAGAAAACGTCGCCCGGATAGGCCTCGCGGCCCGGCGGGCGGCGCAACAGCAAAGACATCTGGCGATAGGCAACCGCCTGCTTGGACAGGTCGTCGTAGAAGATCACCGCGTGCTTGGCGCTGTCGCGAAAAAACTCGCCCATGGTGCAGCCGGTGTAGGGGGCCAGGAACTGCATCGGCGCGGGATCGGACGCCGTGGCGGCGACCACGATGGAGTATTCCATCGCGCCGTTTTCTTCGAGCGTGCGCACCAGTTGCGCCACCGTCGAGCGCTTCTGGCCGATCGCGACGTAGATGCAATAAAGCTTCTGCGACTCGTCGCCGGCGGCGTTGATGGTCTTCTGGTTGATGATGGTGTCGATGATGACCGCGGTCTTGCCGGTCTGGCGGTCGCCGATGATCAGCTCGCGCTGGCCGCGGCCGATCGGGATCAGCGCGTCGATCGCCTTGATGCCGGTCTGCATCGGCTCGTGCACCGATTTGCGCGGAATGATGCCGGGGGCCTTGACCTCGACCTGCCGGCGCTCGCCGACGATCGGCCCCTTCCCGTCGATCGGCATGCCGAGCCCGTCGACCACGCGGCCGAGCAGGCCCATGCCCACCGGCACGTCGACGATGCGGCCGGTGCGGCTGACGGTGTCGCCTTCGCGAATCTGGCGGTCGTCGCCGAAGATCACCACGCCGACGTTGTCGGTCTCGAGGCTGAGCGCCATGCCGGTCATGCCGGCGCCGGGAAATTCGACCAGCTCGCCGGCCATCACGTTCTGTAGCCCGAAGACACGCGCGATGCCGTCGCCGACCGACAGGACCTGCCCGGTCTCGGCGACGTTGGCCTCGACGTCGAAGCTCGCGATCTGCTGCTTCAGGATCTCCGAAATTTCGGCCGGACGGATTTCCATCAGGCGGCTCCCTTCATGGCGTATTGCAGGCGCTGCAGGCGCGATTTCAGGCTGCTGTCATAGAGCCGCGCGCCGACCCGCAGCACCAGGCCGCCGAGCAGCGACGGGTCCACCGAGCGGACGATATCGACGTTGCCGAAGCCGCTTTCGATCAGCCGGGCGCGGAGCTGCTGTTCCTGCGTCTCCGTCATCTCGTGCGCGGTGGTGACTTTCGCCACGACGACGCCGCGCTTCTCGGCGACGAGGGCCGCGAATTCGGCGACGATGGCGCGCAGCGTGGCCAGCCGGCGGTTGGCGACGACGACGCCCACGAAATCGCGGACGGTCTTGCCGAAGCCCTGGCCGGTCAGCACGGCCTGCATCGCCTGTCCGGCGGTCTTGATGTCGATCAGCGGGCTGCCGACCAGCCGGCGCAGATCCGGGCTTTCGTCGATCAGCCGGCCGAGGCCGTTCATCTGGTCGACGACCTCATCGAGCGCCTGGCGCTCATCGGCGAGATCATACAGGGCGGTGGCGTAGCGGCCGGTCAATCCGCCGCGCGAGGAGGTGGTGCCGGCTTGCGCCACGTGGCTCTTTCCAATCGTCGAGGCCGCGCGAAGGTACGGCCGAACCCCACCAAACGGCCGCTTCCGTTGGCGTGGCGGCGCTTACCATGCGGTCCGGGGGTGCGCAACACACGCGCCACAATTGCGCAATCGGGGGGCGCGATCACGGTATGTGATGGAACTGTTCCGTCACCTCAGCCAGCGTCAGGCCAAGTTTGCGCACGACGGTCCGGTTCATCATCGCACCGCCGTCCATGAGATACATCCATTGCTCGAACTCGACGTCGCGCCACGACTGACCCGGCCGTGTCGCCAGCGTCCAGGTCCAATGAAAAACCCGGCCGCGCGCCTCGCCGGTCGCTTTGCCGACCATGTCGTTGGCCGTCGCCTCGAATTTTCCCGCGCCCAGCCGGCGCATCCGCCATTCCCGCAGCGTCGTGCCATCTCCGGTGGTGACGTGTTGGGTCATGCGTAGCCCGTCCGGGCCGTCCGCCTCGCCCACGCAGTCGGTGGTGACGATGCCGGACGGCGCGCCGGAGCGGTTCTCGATCACCCCCCAGGAGGTCGTGTGGCCGGTGAAGAAGGTCACGGGGTCGAAGGCGGGCGCGGTGTCGGCGAAGCGGTCCAGCGGCAGTGCGGGGGCGCAGCCGGCCAGCGCCAGCAGCAGGGGGATCAGCCTCATGCGTCCCACGGATTTGCGACCATCAGCCCGGCACGGGCGAAATCGCTGACGTTCCGGGTGACGAGCCCGAAACCGTGGACCGCGGCACAGGCGGCGATCAGGGCATCCGGCTCCGGCGGCATGAGACCGAGTTTCCGCTCACGGCGCATCAGGCGCAGCCAGGCCAGCAGAACAGCCTCGTCGGTGCGAAGGATACGGCGACCGAAGACCGTGAGCACATCGTCCGCGAGCCATGCCGCCAGCCCGGCGGCAAACTCTTCGGACGGCGCGAACTCGATGCCCACTCTGATCTCGGCAATCGTGACGTCCGCGAGGAAGCAGACGGACAGATCGGCCGCCTCCAGCCAGCGACGCACCGGCGGCGCCAGCCGACCCTTGCGTCGCATGGCCGAGACGACGTTCGTGTCGAGAAGCCAGGCGGCAGGCGTGGCGCTCAATCCTCGAACTCGGCAATTGGACGGACAGGCGAGCGGATGCTCTCGAACAGCGCGTCCTGCGCGGCGGCCTGATCGTCGTCGATGGCCTTCCACCCCTGGATCGCATCCCACAGGGACGTCCCACGCTCGGGACACACAAGGCGATCGTATTCGTCAATGGACAGGATCACCGCGGTCGGTTCGCCCCGAAGGGTCACGAGCTGCGGTCCGTGCTCGCCCGCCACCCGCACGAGTTCGCTGAATCGAGCCTTGGCATCCTGAAGCGACCATGACGGCAGCGCGCCGACCGGTTGAGCCACGGTGTGGTTCATCACTTTCTCCTGACCAGTCTAGTCAGATGCTACTACAGAAAACTCATCGGATCCACATCCACATCCACCCGCTGCCCGCCCTTCGGCGTCACTTTCGCCACCCACTCCCGCAAAATGGGCTGCACCGCCACGTCCCGCCGCGCCTTCAGTAGCAGCCGCCTACGGTGCCGCCCGCGCAGCAATGCCAACGGCGCGGGCGCTGGACCCAGCACGATCACCCCCGGCAGCGATGGCGCGGCGCGGCCCAGTTCGCGAGCGAGGCTGTCGGCGGCTTCGGCGGTGTCGGCGCTGACGATCAGGGCGGCGAGCCGGCCGAACGGCGGCCAGTGGCCCGGGCGGCGCTCGGCGGTCTCGCGCGCCATGAACCCGGCATAATCGCCCGAGGCGAGGGCCTGCATCACCGGATGCGCGGGCTCGTAGGTCTGCAGGATCACCTCGCCCGGCGCTTCCGCCCTGCCCGCGCGGCCGGCGACCTGATGCAGCAGCTGCACCGTCCGTTCGGCCGCCCGCAAGTCGCCGCCGCCAAGGCCGAGATCGGCGTCGACAACCCCGACCAGGGTCAGATGGGGGAAGTGCCAACCCTTCGCGACGATCTGCGTGCCGACGATCACGTCGACCTCGCGCGCCGCTACTTGCCGCGCCGCCTCGGCCGCCGCGTGCGGACCCGGCAGCGTGTCGCTCGCCATGACCAGCAGCCGCGCCTCGGGGAACGCGGCGCGCGCTTCCTCCGTGATGCGCTCGACGCCCGGCCCGACCGGGGCGAGACTGGCCTCGGCGGCACAGGCGGGGCAGGTCGCGGGGATCGGCTCGGCGTGGCCGCAATGGTGGCAGCGCAGTTCGCGACGCGCGCGATGCTCGACCAGCCAGGCGGTGCAGTTGCGACAGCCGAACCGGTGGCCGCAGCGGCGGCACAGGGTCAGCGGCGCGTAGCCGCGGCGATTCAGGAACAGCATCGCCTGCTCGCCCCGCCCCAGCGCCGCGCGCGCCGCCGCGATCAGCGCCGGCGAGAGGAAGTGTCCCCGCTCCGGCGGCGCTTCGCGCATATCGAGCAACGAGACCGCCGGCATCGACGCGCCGCCATGGCGCGCCGGCAAGGTCAGCCGGCCGTACCGCCCGGCCTCGACATTGGCAAGCGTCTCCAGGCTGGGGGTGGCCGACGCCAGAATGGCCGGCGCGGCGCACAGCCTGGCGCGGACGATGGCCATGTCGCGCGCATGGTAGGCGACCCCGTCCTCCTGCTTGAAAGCGCTCTCGTGCTCCTCGTCGATCACCACCAGTCCAAGGTCCGGGAACGGCAGGAACAGGGCGGACCGCGCGCCCACCACCACGCTTACCGTGCCGTCGGCGACCGCCCGCCAGGTGATCCGCCGCGTGCGTGACGCCAGGTCGGAGTGCCAGATCGCCGGCGGACAGCCGAACCGCTGCTCGAAGCGGGTCAGCCATTGCGCCGACAGCGCGATCTCCGGCAGCAGCACGAGGGCTTGTCGCCCGCGCGCCACGCACTCGGCCACCGCCTCGAAGTAGACTTCGGTCTTGCCGGAGCCGGTGACGCCATCCAGCAGGGTCACGGAAAACCCGCCCGATATTTTATCGCGCAAGGTGGCGGCGACACTGGCCTGGTCGGGCGACAGGACCGGACCGGGATGGCCGGGATCAGGCCGCGCAAAGGCAGGGCGGTCGCTGACCACCGGGACCAGCAACCCCGAAGCGGCCATGCCGCGCACGACGCCCGCCGACACGCCGGCCGCCCGCGCCAGCGCCGACGTGCCGAGAGCCCCCTCGGCGACCGCGGCCAGCACGCGACGGCGCGCGTCGGTCAGCCGTTCCGGGACGAGGTCGGCCGACTGCCACGCCAGCGAGACCGGCTCCGCCCTCAGCGCATTGGTCCGTAAGGTCAGCGCCAGGACCTCGCCGGGCGCGGCCAGCGTGTAGGCGGCGATCCAGTCGATCAGATTGCGCAAATCCTCGCGCATCGGGGGGCCATCGATCATCGCCGAGATCGGTCGCAGCCGGTTGTCGCCGACCGCGCCATCCGCCGCGCCGTCCCAGACGACCCCCACCTCCTCCCGCCGGTTCAGCGGCACCAGCACGAGGTCGCCGGGATGCGGATCCAGACCGTGCGGCACGCGGTAATCGAACGGGCCCTTGAACGGGTAGGGCAGCAGGACGGGCACGCGCCTTCTGTCGGAACCCTGCATCCTATATGCAATGCCGCAAGCCGACGGCCGGAGCCAGGGGATGCCATGATTGTGCAGAGCGCCACGGCGCTGAGTCGGACGTGACCGATCCCGCCCGCGCGGGCGCGATCTCACCCGAGGCGGTGGCGGCGTTTCTGCGCGCCAATCCGCGCTTCCTCGCCGACCGCACTGACATCTATCGACGGCTGGCGCCGCCCGTGCGCGTGCATGGCGAGGCGCTGGCCGACCATATGGCGGCGATGCTGCGAGCCGAGCGGGCCCATGCCGCCGCGCTCGCGGAACGCGCCGACGGGGTGCTGGCCGCCGGACGCGCGGCGGCCGGGCTGGCCGCCCGGGTGCACGAGGCAGTGGTCGCGATGATCGCCGCGACCGATCCGGTCGAGTTCGTGACCGCCGAGTTGCCCGGCCTTTTGGCCGTCGACGCCGCCATCATCCGACGCGAAACGAACGGGCAGTTGCCCGTGGGGCTGATCGCCGGACTGCTCGGCAGCCGGTCGGTCGTCTTTCGCGACTCCGGCGATGACGCGGCGTTGCTGCATGGCGAGGCGGCGGGCCTCGCACGCTACGACGCCGTGGTGCGCATTCCCTGTCGCGGAGCTCTGGCGATCCTGGCGCTCGCGGCGCGCGACCGGCTGGCCCTCGATCCGTCGCAGGGCACGGGTTCGCTGGCGTTCCTCGGTCGCGCTCTGGCCGCGGCATTGGACCGCTGATGCGAGCGGCCGAGGCGGTCGGCCAGTATCTCGACTTCCTGGCCGACGAGCGGCGCGCCGCGGTGCTGACCGTGGCCGCCTATCGCGGCGATCTCGGCGGCTTCTTGTCGTTCATGCACGAACACTGCGGTGGCGAGCCAGCGCTCGCGACGTTGCGAGCCGCCGATTTTCGCGCGTGGCTGGCGCACGCGGCGGCCGATGGCATCGGAGCGGCGAGCCGTGCGCGACGGCTGTCGGCGGTGCGCGGCCTGTTCCGGTTTCTCGCGCGGCGGCACGGGATCGCCAACCCGCACATCCGGCTGCTGGCCACGCCGCGGCCGAAGCGTCCCTTGCCACGCGCGCTGTCGGTGGCCGACGCGCGCGCCACCCAAAATGCGGGCGAGGTCTCGGACCACGCCGAGGTGCGGGCGCGCGACGCGGCGCTTTTCACGCTGCTGTACGGGTGCGGTCTGCGCATCTCCGAAGCGCTCGCGCTCAGCATCGGTGATTGGTCGGCAAGCCCGCTGCTCGTGCGAGGCAAGGGTGGCAAGGAGCGGCTCGCCCCGGTGTTGCCCGTCGTGCGCGAAGCCGTCGCAGGCTGGCTGCGCCATCATCCGACCCCATCCGACCCGGCGGCTCCGCTGTTCACCGGCGTTCGGGGCGGGCGGCTCGACCCCGCCGTGGCGCAACGCGATTTGCGCACCTGGCGCCGGCTCGCGGGACTGCCGGAACACGCGACGCCCCATGCGCTGCGGCACAGTTTTGCGACCCATCTGCTCGCCGGCGGCGCCGACCTGCGATCAATCCAGGAGCTGCTCGGCCATGCCAGCCTGTCGACCACGCAACGCTACACGTCGGTCGACACGGACCGGCTGATGGAGGTCTGGCGCGCCACTCACCCACGATCATGACAATGCAATGAACGTGTGAACCATGTCACGCCCACGCGCTCGGAGCGGCGTATGCTCGGCGCGACGGACAGATGATTGGTGACCGCAATGGCCAGCCGCTACACGCTCATCAAGGGCAGTTTCCCGATCGTCGGGACGGAGCCGGACGGCGATACGATACGCTTCGCGCCGGACACTCCAGCAATCGTCGAGACCCTCGGGCCGCCTGGCCAGAAGCCGAAATTCTCGCAAGGGGGCACGCAGATCAGCGTCCGCTTCGAGGCGATCGACGCGCTCGAGACGCATTTTTCCGGCACGCGCCAGCAGGTCCGGCTCGGCGATCTCGCCACCGCGCGGATGTTGGCGATACTCGGATTCGCCTCGGTCGACACCAGCGGCACCAAGGTCGATGCGGCCACGCCACCCAGCATTCGCGGCTACGTCGCCGCCAACTCGCTTGATTCGTACGGGCGGATGATCGCGTTCGTGTTCGGCGGCGAGGTGGCGGACGCCGACGGATCGGATTTCTTCCTCGACGTGCCGAAGCTTGCCGAGAGCGTGAACGTTCACCTGCTGGCCGAGGGTGTCGTCTACCCGGCGTTCTACACGACGCTGCCGGTCGATCTGAAGGATCACCTCGCGGCGCAGACGCGGGTGGTGCGGGAACGCGCGGTCGGGGTCTGGCCAGAGGATGCGCCGAGCGTCGAGCGTGCCGCCGACCTGCCGAACCTCGCGGCGGCCGAGGCGCTGGTCATGTGGCCCAAGCTGTTCCGCCGGCTCGCGACGTATTTCAAGGCTGGCAACGCCGGCTTGGGAGGCTTCGACGCCTGGCTGCGGCAGGACCAGAAGAACCGCGACGACTTCCTCCAGCTTCCGAACGGCGAGTTCGGCAACATGCACGACCTGGTCGCGGTGACCGGCAACTCGATGCGGCTGAAATTCCGTCCCGAGGACGTCGTGGTCCTGCCCGACACGTTCGTGCCGGGGCCTGTGCCAAGCCCCGATCCCTCGCCCGGTCCAGGTCCCGATCCGACGCCCGTTCCGGTGCCAACGCCGGTGCCCGCGGACGTCACGGCGATGCGCATCATCGCCGCTCTGGTCAACCCGACCGGACAGGATGCGGGACACGAGACGGTGACGTTGCTCAACACCTCGCCCGCTTCCGTCGACCTGACAGGCTGGCATTTGCGGGACCGGCAGATCGACCGTGCGGGACAGCCCGGACTGCCGCTCGGCGGTACCGTGGCGGCCGGCGATACGTTGCGGGTTCCGGTCCGCGCCCCGGTGGCGTTCGGCAACGCCGGCGACGACATCGTATTGGCCGATGGGCAGGGGAACATCGTCCACCGCGTGACCTACGACCGCAAACAGGCCGCAGCGCAGGGGGTAACATTGGTCTTCTGACGCGTCGGGTAGCCCAATTCCCGGGTTCGGTGCAGGATCATGCTCGACGCAACGAGGATGGCGGAATGCTGATCGGCGGCGACATCGGGGGCACGAAAACCCTTCTTGCCTTGTATTCTCCCGAGGGAGGCCCCCGCACGGCGCTGCACGAAAAGGAATTTCACAGCGCCGCCTACGCCGATCTCGCGCCCATGGTACGCGAGTTCCTCGACGGAATAGGATCGCTCCCGAGCCCGGTCACCCATGGCTGTTTCGACGTCGCGGGTCCGGTGATCGGTGGCCAGGCAAAGTTGACCAACCTGCCGTGGCGGCTCGAAGAAGGCCGGCTCGCCGCCGATCTCGGGCTGCAACGGGTGATCCTGCTAAACGACCTCCAGGCTCTGGCTTACGCGGTGCCGCGACTGAATGCCGACGAGCGGCATACGCTTAATGCCGGCACGCCCCAGGAGCACGCGGCCATCGGCGTGGTGGCGCCCGGCACCGGCCTCGGCGAGGCGTTCCTGGTCTGGACCGATGCGGGCTACGTGGCCTGCTCTTCAGAGGGTGGCCACGCCGACTTCGCACCGAACGGCGCGCGGCAGGGCGAGTTGTGGCGTTATCTGGCCCAGAAGTTCGGACATGTCTCCTGGGAGCGGGTGTGCTCCGGCCAGGGTATCGCCAATATCTACGACTTTCTGCGCGACAGCGGCCACGCCGAGGAGACGGCGGCGTTCGCCGCCGCGCTGGCCGCGGCCCACGACCGCACGCCGCTGATCTCGAAGGCCGGGCTGGAGGACGCCGAGGCAAACACCCTGGCCGCCGCGTCCCTGGACCTGTTCGCGGAAATCCTTGGCGCGGAGGCCGGCAACATGGCGCTGCGGGTCATGGGCACCGGTGGGATCTTCCTGGCGGGCGGAATTCCGGGCCGGATCATGCCCGTGCTGGAGCGCGGCGGTTTCCTCGCGGCCTTCCGCGCGAAAGGCCGCTTCGCGGAGCTGTTGTCGAACGTTCCGATTCACGTGGTGACTTCCGGGGCTGCCCTGCTCGGGGCCGCGCTTTATGGCCTCGACCGCATGAAGACCGGATGACGCAAACCTGATCTCAGGAGACGATCATGAGGACCCATCTTTTTCGTGTCGCGGCCGTCGCTTTGGCGCTCGGCGTTGCCGTGGCCGCCCGGGCGCAGGATCAGGCCGGCGGCATGGCCGGGATCGGGACAAGCCGCACGGTGACCGCGCGCGCCACGGTCAAAGCGGTGAACCCCGCCACCCGCGCGGTCACCCTGGCCGGGCCGGCCGGCAACATCTTCACGGTGATCGCTGGGCCGCAAGTGATCAATTTCGACCGCATCAACGCGGGCGACACGGTCGTTGCGAAGTATCAGGAGTCGGTCGTCTATGTGCTGTCGCCGCCGAACGGAAAGATTCCCGAGGCGAGCCTGACCGCCGACGCCGTCGCGGCGCCCAAGGGGGCGGATCCGGCCGGCGCGGTCAGCGCGAGGCTGATCGTCACCGGTCTGGTCGTCGGCATCGATCCAGCCAACCACACCCTGCAACTGGTCGATCCCAGCGGCGGCGCGGTGACGACGGCACAGGTGAGCAGCGAGGCGGGCCGCCGCAACTTCGACATGATCAGGGTCGGCGACACGATCACCGCCGTCATCAGCGCCGCGTTGGCCGTGGCGCTCGACCCGGCGTCCTGACACGGTTCGCCGACGGCCCGCGCTACTCCGTCGGCGCGCTCCGCCGCAGCGTGTCCCATTGCTGCTCCACCGCACGCTGCCGCTGCTTGAGGGCCTGCACTTGCGCGGTGACGTCGGCCCCGCCCGCCGCTGCCTCGCGCAACCGTGCCTCCTCGGCGTTCAGCTCCGTCATCTTCTGCTCAAGCTGCGCGAGTTTTTGTTGATCGAGGCGCGTGTTGCTCTGGGTCGCCGCGATGTCGTTGCGCAGCCGCGCGGAGCGCACCCGCTGGTCGGCGAGCGAGGCCTGCAGCCGCGCCTTCTCGGTCACCGCCCGATCCTGATTGCCCTGCGCTTTCGCGAGGGCGGCCTCGGCGCGGGACTGCGCCGCCTCGGCGTCGGCCAGGTCCTGCTGCTTGGCATCGAGCCGCCCCTGATAGCCGCCGTTGACCTCGCAGCCGGCGACCTGAAAGATGTTTTTGTCTTTCGTGGGGTCGCACGGGCCGGTGGCGCAGCCGGCCACACCGGCGAGCAACGCCAGAAAAGCAGCGCGCCTCACACTTCGACGCCGCTCAGCGCGTTCTGCATCGTGTCGAGCGAGCCTTCGAGGTTGCGGTTGCTGCTCTCGATATTCTGCCGCTCGCGATCGAGCTGAGCGGTGTTCTGGCCTTTCTTCTGCAGATCGGCAATCTGCGATTGCAGCGCGTTCACTGCGTCCCGCCCTTCCTTGAGCTGCTTCTTCATGCCGTCGCGCTCTTTTTTTGCCTGCTGGAGCGAGATCTGCTGCGCCTGGCTGAACTGCTGGCCCGACGAGACCTCCTGGCGCAGGGGCGCGAGCTGTCGCGTATAGGCGGCCGCGACCTGATTGGCGGCCTGCGCACGCTGCTGCTGGGTCGCCGCCGCGGTCTGCGCCCGCTCGGTCCGCACCTCCAGCTCCTGCTCGGCGCTGGCGAAACTCTCCTTCTTGTTCTGGATCAGCGCGCCCGTCCCGGCCCCGAGCGCCGCGCCGGCCGCCAGCCCGATCAAGGCCCCGTCCCGGCCGCCCAACACCGCGCCCAGGATGCCGCCCACGGCCGCGCCGATGCCCGCCCCCTGCGCCGTCTCCGACGCGTTCTCGCAGCCGGCGAGCATCGTGCTGGACAGCAAGAGGGCCGCGACGGCAAGGCGGACTCCCCGCAGACCCGAAGTCGGAGTATGTGCCGCGCTCGCCATGACCCTGGTCCCTCGCCATGTATTCGCAACGAGCTTGCCCGAAGTCCGACTCAGATCAAACGGTGATCCGCACGTGCAACAGAAAAATTTCGGCCGGCGCGACATATTCCTCGCGATGGCGCTGCTGACCGCGACCCTTGCCGCGGAAGCGGCCGGTGCCGCCGAGCCGCCGTCCGGCGCACGTGCCGTGCGCATCGAGGAGGGACAATTCCGTCCCGGAGCAGGCCGCATCACCTTCCGCGAACTGCCGCTCGGCGCGCGCAACCCGACCATCACGCCGTCGATGTATGGCGGCGACGCCACCAGCCCGACGGTCAGCTTCGGCGGCTGGTTTCGCGGCATGGGGCCAAGCGGGCCGGGCGACTGCCCACGCGGCGCGCCGCTGACCGGCTGCGTCTCGGGCACGCCGTCGGCGCCGCTGTCGATCGACCCGGCCTCACGCCAAGCGTTCATCGTGTTCGACAGCGCCCCGCCGGTGAACGCGCCAAGCATGTCCGGAACACCGGCGTTCAACGGCTCCATCGCCGTGCTGTTCGACAAGGACATGGCCGCAGTCGGCCTGCGCGGCGGCTATTTCGACGCGGTGGGCACGACCGGCATCTCGATCTACGACCGCGCCGGCCATGAACTCGGCCAGGCCGCGAACCGCCGGGTGGGACAGGAATTCATCGGCATCGCCACGGCCGATCTGCAGCCGCGCATCGCCGGTCTGGAGTTTCACCTGGTCGGCCCGGAGCCCGCCGGCTTCGGCATCAACAGCATCCGCTTCGCCAAGACGACCGAGGTGGATCTGCCGGACAGCGTCAAGCCGCCTGCTCCGCCGCCGCCGCCGCGCCCCCCGAGGGTGCCGATCCTGCCGTGAGGCGAGCGGAAGCTTCTAGTCCGCCGGCACGAGGCGCTTGAGCGCCGCCTCCTGGTCGATCGCCTGCTTCCGGCGCGCGAGGTCCACCTCGGCCACGAACAGCCCGGCAAAATCGCGCAAATTGCGGAAAT
Source organism: Acetobacteraceae bacterium (assembly GCA_965246915.1). Taxonomy (GTDB): domain Bacteria; phylum Pseudomonadota; class Alphaproteobacteria; order Acetobacterales; family Acetobacteraceae; genus CAVRQM01. Next base: position 223,248 of record CBDFGB010000011.1, on the reverse strand, counting down.
CCTCGCCGGAATTGTCGGCCCTCCAGACCTTGAGCTGGGCAGCAAGGATGGCCGGCGGCAACTCGACCTGCTGCAAGACGAGACTGCTGAGGGCCGCATATTCGGTGTCGGCCGATTTCTGGAACTTCGCCTCGGTGTCGCGCATGACGACGAGGGATTTCTGGTCCGCAGGATTCTCCGGCTGGTTTTTCGTGCGCTGTTCTTCGAGTCCCGTCTCGTAGGCCACGACGCTGCGGCGGGCACCGCGGGCGGCACGGGTGTCGTTGCGCAGCGCGCGGATCAGCACCGCGCCAGCGCCGATCGCGCTGCGCACCGCCCGCTCATCGGCCTGAACCCGCTGTCCACGCTCCGTCTCGACCGCGCCGCGCAGCGCGGCGACCGCGCGCTTCTGCGCCGGGTCGGCCAGATCGGCCTCGAGCTTCTGCGCCAGTGCCCTCGCGTCGGTGGCCGGATCGAGCGCCTCGCTAGCGCGGGCCTGCTCGCTGTCCCAGGCCTGGCGCAGCGCCGTGCTGCTGCCGAGGTCGGTGATGACCGGCAAGCCGAGCGCCACCCGGAACCCGAGTGTCGGCGAGGCCAGCCGCGCGCCGTCGGGCCCGAACGGCGCGTATTCGGTGCGCAGGCTGGTGCGGATGTCCTCGGCGGTTATCGTGACGTCGCCGCCGCGGGCCACGATGCCGCCCGCCCGCCCGCCCGCCCGCCCGCCACGCGTCACGCGATATGGGTCGAAGACCATCTCCGCGACATTGCCGAACATGTCGTAGAGCCCGAAGACCGGGTCGGGCTGCAGCATGCCGACCGGCTGTGGCACGGCGCGCTGGCCGGTCTTGCGCAACTGCGCGACCGTGGTCACCGGCCCCGGCAGCGGCGGCAGGCGCTGGCGGAATTTCGCGTCGCCGATCAATGAGCCACCGCGCGCCGCGTATTCCCACTCCGCCTCGGTCGGCAGCCGGACGAAAGCGCGCACCTTGCCGGACGCCGGCAGCGTGGCGCGATCGAGCCGCAGGACGGATTCCGTTGCCTGCTCGGCAAAGCGCAGCGCGTCGGTCCAGCCGATCCCGGCTTGCGGCTTGCGGCGTTCGGCTTGCGGCAGCGCCTTGTAGGCGTCGCAGCCCTGCATAACCGCGACATATTGGCCACGGGTCACCTCGTATTTGCCGAGCCAGAAGTGCGCGTCGGCCCCGGCACCGAAATCGCCCGCGACGAATTCGGCGCGGACGAATTCCGAGTACGGCGCCTCGGCCTGTTCGTCGCCCAGCAGCACCCGCCGATCGGCCAGCGGGTTGTCGTCGATCGGGGTCGCGACTTTTCGTAAGGCGAGGCCGACGCCGCACGGCAGCGGCAAGACCAAGTCGCCGTCGGCCGGTTTCGGATTGCCCTCGGCGGGCGTCAAGGAGGCCGGCGTCGAAGGGGCCGGCGTCGAAGGGGGGGGGGCTTGGGCCATGGCGGCAAGCAGCACGGCGCACAGAATCAGCGGACGCATCATGTCTCTCTCATCCCCTCGGCCGGTCCGATGCGCAGGATCGGCGGCACCGCCGCCGCCCCGGCCAGGAGCGCCAGGACGACACTCGCGGCGATTGCGATCCCGATCTGCGCCGGCGTGATCCGGCACATCTGCGAGCCGGCCAGATACGCCCCGCTATACGCCGCGTTGATCCCGCCGCCGACCGCAAGCGCGACACCGGCCCCGAGCAGGCTGCCGGCAGCGGCGATCAAGGCGGCTTGTAGCAGTGGAAACAGCACCAGCGACCGGCCCGGCACGCCGAGCAGCCGCAGCGTCGACAGCGCCCGGCGCTTGCGCGCCACATTGCCCCAAAGTCCAGCGCCGACGGAGACCGCGCAGCCACCGGCTGCGCAGGCGGTCAGCACGGCGAACAGAGTGGCGAGCCCGGCCTGCAACGTCAGAACCCAGGCGATCCGCGCCCCCTCGGTCCGCACCTCCAGTCCCTGCGCCGAGAGATCGGACTCAAGGCTCGCCACGTCGGTGATGTCGCGTGCGAACAGGCGGAAGCCCGCCGCGACGGGGATTTCCGCCGGCTGCCCGTCCGGTCGTTCCTGAAACGCCTCCAGCCGCTGCGCCACCGCGGCCGAGCCGTAGACCACGGCGTTGCCGGTCGCCGTGCCCGGCGCGATCGCCGCGACGTTCGCGGGCACGTCGACGCGGCGATTGCCGGCGCTGGAGCGACGTACCGCCCAGACCAGAATGTCCTCGCCCGGCTGCCACTGTCCTTGCGCGGCCAGTCGCGCGCTCAGCACGACATGAGTGTCGTCGATGGCCGCGGCCGCCGCGCCGAGCGTCGGGTCGCCCGCACCGGAGACCAGGAAATCCGCGTCCGACCCGTGCGTCGGGTTGATCGGCCGCCCGACATCGACCGGCTGCGACAGCGGACGCAGCCTCGGAGCCGCGAACGCCACGTCAGGCCGCGCCCGCATGGTGGCGAACCACTCGGGCGGGAAGCGCCCGTGCCCGCGCAGCGTGATTTCGCGAGTCTGCGGATCGGCCCGCAGCGTCGCGAGCAAATGCTCGACCACTCCGGTCTTCAGGCCCAGCAGGATCAGCAGCGGCGCCAGAACGGCGGCCACCGTCAACATGGCGCAACCGAACAGCGCCAGATCGTGGCGCATGTCGGCCAGTGCCAGACGGGCCATGAGCTTCATGCCGCAACCGCGCGGGCCCGCGCTCCGGATGGCGTGGCCGTAACCTCGAACGCCACGACCGGCAGCCCGAGGCGGGCCACGGCGGCATGGTCATGGGTGGCGACGATCAGCGCCGCACCCGCGGCCTGCGTTTCGGCCAGCAACAGGTCGAGCACCTGCGCGGCCATCGCCGGATCGAGTGCAGAGGTCGGCTCGTCGGCCAGCACCAGGCGGGGACGATGCGCGAGCGCCCTGGCGATGGCCGCCCGCTGGCGCTGTCCCACCGAGAGCGCGTGCGGCCGCTTGTCGAGTTGGGCGGCGACGCCGAGCCGTTCGGCCAGACCGGCGAGCCGAGACGGGCCCGCGTCGCCCGAGACCAGCCTCGGCAGATCGACGTTGGCGCGCACGCTGAGGAACGGCAGCAGCCCCCCGGTCTGCATCACGTAGCCGATGTGACGGGCACGCAGACGGTCGAGCCGCGCCGGGCCGTCCCGCCATGCGGCCGCCACGTCGTGAGGAGTTCCGTCCGGGTCGAACACGAACGTCTCGGCCGAGACCGGCGCCGCGGCCAGCGCCAGAAGATCCAGCAGCGTGCTCTTGCCGCTGCCGGACGGGCCCAGCAGAGCGAGCCGGCCGCCTCGCGCCAGCACGAGTTCGGGCACTTCGAGACGGAAGGTGTCGCGCCCGGCGGCGTGGGCGAACGCGACGTCGCGGAGGTCGAGGAGCGGGGGCATGCGGACTTCGCGAGACCGTCGGCAGGGCCGCGTCCGCACCGCGACGCCCGTTACGGCAGCAACGCCAGCGGCACCGGGAACATCGCCTCGCCGGGATCATGCGCGGCGTCGAAGCTCTGCCACAGTTCTGGGGTGCGGTTGAAATCGCGGTAAGCTCGCAGATGCGATTCGAGTTCGTCGAGGAATTGCGACTGCCGATCGGTCTGCATCGACCGCCATGTCTCTCGATCCATCGTGGCAATGTTCGACAGGTAAGGCAGCCCGTCGAGATACTCGCCCATCAGGTCGCCGAGATTCTCCACGCCATGCTGGCCGCGCGCCATCTGGGCCGCCACCGTCTGCAACTGATCGAACAGCGCATTGGTCTCCAGCAGGCTGGCGCGGCCTTTCTCGATGATGATCTTCAGCACCTGCGACATGTCGTTCAGCTCATTGCGCGTCAGCAGGACGCGGACCTCCAGATTTTCCGGAGGGTTGGCGCCGCGATAGCCGTCCGCCACCCAGGCGCGCTCCACATCCGGCGTCGCTGCCTGGTTCTGCCGTCCCAACCAGGCGAGCCGCATCGCCGAGGCGAGCACGGAGACGGCCTGTCCGGGATCACGCCCTGCCGCCGCTGGACCGCCCTGCCCCAGCGCGACGCATTGGCCTGCCCCCGCGTTGCCCCCCGCGGCGCCGCCTGTTGGCGCACCGGCGGCGGGCGGCGCGGACGCGCCGCGCACGGCGGCGATCACCTTGGCCACCGCTTCGGAGAATTTCGCGGGGTCGCCGTTGTCGATCGGAAAATACTGCGGACCGCAGTTCGGAAACGGTGCCGCGGTCAGGCTGATATACTGCCGCTCGGCATACGCATGGTTGGACAAACCCTGCGGCGTCTTGAGATGCAGCGCCAGGATCGCGACCCCTTTCTCCTTTGCCAGCGCCCCCAAATCGGCCGGTGTCTTATGGGTCTCGGAATACGGGTCATTGGGCGCGCGGCTGCCGGCGTCGGTGACCAGCACGATGAACTTCGCCGCGAGTCCGCCCCAGTCGAGAGTACTCAGCGTTTCCTGAACGGCTGCGAAACTGTCCTCGTTGAACGACAGACTGTCGACGGCGGTCGCGTGCACGTCGGCGATCCGGCGCTGAAAATCCGCCGGGTCGCCGCTCTGCGCGAAGGTCGCGAAGGTCCGATTGAGGTAGTCAAGACGCGGCTGCGCGGTGCGGCTGTTCTGAAACGCGACGAGCGCGAATTTCGGCTTGAGTTTCGGATCGGCGGACGTGGCCCGCACGATGTCATTCAGTGCGTTCCGTACCCGATCCAGATACGGGTTCATCGACAACGTCGCGTCGACCACGAAGGCGATCCCGACGTTGAACGCTTGCGGAGCCTCCGGCGTGTTCGACACCGGCACGGATGCCACCTCGAGCATTCGGTATTCACGGCCATCCTGGTAGGCGATCTGCTCGGCCTGCAGAATTGGCAGCAAATAGAACTGCCGGTGGATGTCAACGAAGGTCTCGGGCTCGGTCGCCACCACCGGGAAATTGGGCGGCAACGGCGTACGCTGCGCCGCCTCGGCGAGACTGTGCGCTTCGGTAGCAGGCGTGCCGCCGCCAAGCATCGCGGCGAGTGAATCGCGGTCGCGGAAAAACAGCGTGCGCTCGCGCCCCAGCGGATTCTGGAACGCGGCCGTCAGCGTGTGCAGCCAGGGAATCGTCCGCGCCTGCGGCAGCCAGCCCATGGTCTGACCGTGCGAACCCCCGCCGACCTCGACCCAGGGCGATCCATCGGGGGCGTTCTGGCGGGTATAGACATAGAGCGGCGTCAGCGCCGGAACGACCGCCCCGGCCGCCGGCGCTCCCGGTTGCGGGCTGAGTTTGGCGGCTGGCCTGGTCAGCACGCGCTGGCGCAAGGTGTGCTTGCCCTCGATCAGCAGCGCCTGCCGCTCGCCGGCGGCCGGCGGGGGCGTCGCCTGACCGAGAGCCACCATCGCGGCGAAGATAAGAAAGAGCGTGCGTCGCGTCCCGTGCATCACTGAACTCCCGCCCCAATCAGGGACTTTTTGGCGCGTTCGGCCGCGTCGCCCGTGCCGGCCGCCTCCTGCTTCAATTTTCCGACGAGCGCCTCGCGCGCCGTGCCTGCCTCGGCGAGGCCGCCGGACGCGGCTTGCTCATAGAGGTCGAGCGCCCGGTCGGGGTTCGCAGCCCCGACCGACTCGGCCGCCGGCGGTGTATTCGGGTCGTAGAGTTTCGCGAGAGCCAGCATCGCCGGCGGATGGCCCTTCGCGGTCGCGGCGTTCAGCAGTGCGATCGCCTTGTTGTTGGCCTCGGCGCCGCCGTGCCGCAGCAACTCCCCGGCGAGCCGGGTCTGCTCGGGCGGCGGTAGGGCGGCCAGGGCCGCGTTGTCGCAGGTGCGGGCCAAAATCGCTGCCGCGTCGGCGCAGGGCGCGGCTGGCGGAGGGGTCGGCGGTGGCGTCACCACGACGGGTCCCGGCGGGGTCGGGCGATGCGCCCAGTACCACCCGCCGCCCACGGCCCCGACGACAAGCAACGCCAGCACCGCATACAGCCAGCTTCGACTGGGCGGCGGCGGCGGCGAGACGACGACTGGCGGCTCCACCACGGGCGGCTCGACGACGGGCGGCGGCGGCGGTAGCGGCGTGACGACCACCGGGGCGACCACACGCGGCGGTGGCGGCGGAGGTGGAGGTGCGGCCGCCGGCTCGCCGAGCCCTTCGGTCGGCCAGTCGAAATCGTCGCCTCGCGCCGGCGCGGGGGGCGGATTGCCGCGGGGGATGCGCGGCCAGATATCGGTGCCCGAGATCTCCGTCTCGGTCAGCCGGACCTCGACCGGCGTATCGGCCAGCACGTGGTAGGAGACCTCGGGGCCGAACAGCACCCAAAGCTCCTGCCCGCGCTTCTCGATCCGGCGCGGGCGCAAGCCTCGCGACGTGACGGTCCAGCCGTGCGGTCCGAGCGTGGTGTTCTCCCGCGCGTCGCGGGTCACCACGAAGCGTGGTTGCGCGGGCAGCGCCGGCGGCGGGCTGAACACGAAGGCGCCGGTCACGGGATCGCCCTGGGTCGGCGACACGGGCTCGATACGGAATTGCGTCATCGGTCTACAATAGCGCGAGAACCGCGCCGAGCGCGTCGTTCTCACGCTGATCGACCACGCCCGCGCCGCGATCGCGCACGTTGCGGTTGACCGCGTCGGCAAGCCCGTCGACCCAGCCGAGACAGAACAGGTCGCCGAATTGCGGCGCAGTCTCCTCCAACTCGAAGCCCGGTTCCGGCTCGGGCATCGGCTCGAACACCACCGGGCCGCCTTCGATCGACGGCCGTTCGCGGGCCAGCACGCCGCCTTGCGACAGGCCGAGGAAATTGGCCTGTTCGTTGATCAGCTGGGCAGCCGCGACGGCCCTTCGCTCGGCGAGCTGGTCGAACCGCAGAGAGCCGCGCATGCGCCGCAGCGCGTCGGCCAGCCGCGCCGAAAGCCCGGTACGCACGGCCGTCGCGACCAGTTCGGAGACCAGGGCATCCGCGCCGGCCGCGTCGAGGCCAAAATAGCCGCGACGGATCGGCTCGGCGGAAAAACGCCGCAGCTTGGCGATCCAGGCGGTCGTGAGGGACGCCGCCCTGTCCTGCGCAGGATCGCGCAGTGCGATAGCCGGCGCGGCCTTGGCACCCTGCTGGGCCGCCGCCGCCGCATTCTGCCGCAGTGCCGCGCGCAGGTCGCTGACCCGGCCGGATGGCGCGGTCGTCGGCCCGGGGGCGTCGGACGGCTCGGTCCGCGGCAGGTTGCGCAGCAGCACCTCGCGCGCCTCGGCGGGATCGAAATGGAACTCGCTCAGCAAGGTGCCAAACCGCCCCCCGTTTCCGGCCGCCTCCACGGCCGCCAGCGCCGGGCGCAGTGCGGTGATCCGCTTCTCGAACTCCGCGTCGAGGTCGTCGCCGACATGCCATTCCGACAGTCGCCGCCGCATGCCGGCGCGCAGCAACCCCACCTGGTTGGCGAGTTGCGCGTGCTTCAACTCCGGCCGGCAGACCGGCGCCAACCGCTCGATGAGATAACTCATGCCGGCGTCGTTCAGGCGGAAGACTTCCTGCCAGGCGCGCGCGGGGTCGCGCATGTAAGTGCGGACCTCGGGGTGCGCCGCGAACTCGCCGCCCCAGCGCGCGACCTTCGCCTCCACGCCGGGGAGAAATTCCGCCTCGACCCCGTCACTACTCAGCCGCGAGAGCGATTGCGAACGGCCGGGATTGCGCGCCAGCACCGTGTTGTCGAACGGCCGGCCGGGATGCCATGCATCGAGCCAGCCGCCGGCTTCCTGCAACGGCTGTAGCAGGCTCGCCTTGACCCGCGCTTCCCACAGATCGGAGGACGCGGTGTCGTCGTCGCGGCCGGGCGTACGGTTGAAATGCATGTCCATACGCGTCAGCACGATGAACAGCGCGGTCTCGACGCGCGCCCGGTCCTCCGGCTTCTCGCCATGGGTGCGGCCGATCCAGTTGCGGATCGACTGCCGAATCGTCGCGTCGAACGGGTTGTTGCTTTCCCGGATACACAGCAGCAGCGCGTTCAGCTCGCGCTCGGCCGCGTAGCGCTCGAACAGATAGGCGACTTTGCCGCGCAGGAAGAACTCGCCGAGCATGCGTGGCGTCGCGGCGATTTCCGTCGCATGCGACCGCCCGGTGCGTTCACGCGCGCCGGGGAAGTCGAGCAGATCGGTGTCGCGAAAGATCGGCCAGGGCAGCTCGGTCATGGTGATCTGCAGCTCGGCGATCAGCGCCGTCAGCTCGGCCCTCGCGAGCGTGCAGCGGGCGCCCCCCTTGCCCTGGATCTCCACGCGCGGGCCGCCTGCGTCGATAAGTTGGTCGAGCGTATCGACCTTCAGCACGCTTTCCGTCTTGGGCACCAGCGCGGCGATGGGCGCCCACGCGTCGCGGTCGAAGGCGAGTTGGCGCAGGCACTCGGACAGCCGCCGCAGCAATTCGGTGAACGGCGCGAAGCGGTTCCACAACAGCGCGTAGACATCGACCCGCCGCGCGAGGGGCAGGCGCGGCAGGACGCCGGCGACCCGGTCCCAGAACGCGCCGCGAAAACCCTGCGCGGAGACGAACGAACGGAATTCCGATTCAAAGTAGTTCTGCAGGTCCCAGACATCCTCCGGCGCGATCTCTCCCAGTTCGCGTCCCGTGGCGGCCTCCGCTTCGGCCGCCGCGAGCACCCGGTCGGCGTCCTCGACGGCCACCGCGCCGGCCGCCTCGGCGTCGAGGGCGTCGCGATACCAGGAGTTGGCGAGGATCTTCACCAGGTCGGTCTCGCCGAGCAGCCGCAGCCGCACCGGGAAGCCGGCGGGGCCGATTTCGGCGTGCATGGTGAAGCGGGTGACGAGACCAGTCGCTTCCTTCTCGCTCTCCGGATTGATGTCGGCGAGGAAGCCACGCGGCTTGTCCAGCGCCGCCGTCAGTTCGCGGCCTGGCGGCCGGGCGAGCGTCGATATGAGATACGATTTGCCCGCCTGCGAGAGCCCGTAGACGCCGACCGCCACGGGGCGCTCGGTGGCCGCACGCAATTTGCGGGCCTCGACGGCAGCGAGGCGGAATTCCTTTTCCAGGACGCTGCGCTGCGCCTCGACGCGCCCCGGGAAATCGCGAAACCATGCGAGCGCGCCCTGGGCCGCGCGCGCGGTGTCGTCGCAAAGGCGCATCAGGCTTTGCGGGTCGGCCATTTCGTTCCAACTGGGCGTGTCGTTGCGAGGAGCGAAGCGACGCGGCGATTCGTGCGCGGTGCACTGCCCGTGCGGTTGACCTGGATCGCCACGCCGCCGCGCGGCTCGCGATCACGAGGGATGGCGGTGGATCGCATAGGACTAAGACAGAAGGCTGACGTTGTTCTTAGTTGGTCATGGCCGGGCTTGACCCGGCCACCCACGCCGCGCCGCAACCGCCGGCGCCGCCAGGAACGTGGATGGTGCTCCGGAGAGCTTCCCACGACCAAGGGCGGTCTATGCGCGTGGGTGGCCGGGTCAAGCCCGGCCATGACGAGTTTCAGGGAGTCAAAGTCGTGAGACCTCGACCTTCGTAGGAGAGAGTCTGGAGAGGAATGCAACATCGTCACGAATCCGGAAGCGCAGCGAGAATGGCGTCGAGCGTGACCAGCTGTCCGGCGTCGAGCCAGTGACTGCCTTCCTCGCCCGGCAGGGTCTGCAGGCTGCGCGTGAGCGTGCCCGCCAACACCACGCGGTCGCGACCATCCAGCACCGAGCCTTCCTCGATCTCGATCTCCATCGCGTCGCCTTCGTCGCGACGGGTGAACTTTCGCCGCACCGAAAGCGACAGCGGCAGCGTCACCCCGCCCGCTTTCTCGGCCGCCAGTTCCATCCGGTACAGCGGGCTGGCCGGCCAGCGTTCGGCGCGGAACTGCTTGAAGCCGATGAAGCTGCGGCCCGAGAAGGTCAGTCTCGCGGTCCGTTCGTCGGCCTCGTCGCTGTCGAAGCCGCTGAACAGGATACGCGGGGTGCGGATCCGGCGGTCGTTCTCCATCAGCCCGACGTAGCGCGCGGTCGAGCGGATACCGAACTTGTCGGCCAGCGCCAGGTTGTCGAGCTGGCCGTCGTGCAGTAATCGGTACAGCATCGCACCGACCGCGACGGTCGTCTTCGGATCGAAGATCCGCCCCGTTCCGTCAGCGAACGGATACCATGCGCCGACCCGGTAGCGATGCATTGCCTGGACCCGGTGCGGCTCTATGGCCAGGGAGTTGATGACCATTTCGCTGACGACCGGCCAGCGCACGCCGCGCCCGGTCAGCAGCAGCGCGTCGCAACCGAGGCGATGCACGATCTCGCACAACGGATCGATCGCCACCTGAAGCGTTTGCCGCACGGTCTCATGGATCGCCGCGAAGTCCAGCGTGAGCAGCACGTTCTCGACCGAGAAGTCGACCGCACCCGCCTCCGCCGCGCGGCCGTTGAGCCACGCTGCCGCACGCAACCCGGCCGGCTCGCGCGCGCGGCCACGGGTTTCCGGCTGCACCGCCATAAGGCCCGGCGCGCGAGCAGCCAGCATCTGACCGAGCGGGCGCGTCTCGACGCTCCCGGGCAGCATCGGATCCCACGACTCGTATTCGCCGAGCACCGCGAGTGCCGCCGGCGCGAGCACGTGATTGAGCGTCAGTCGCCGCGCCTGCCGCTCCGGTTCGGTGCCGGCCGGCACGCGGAACAGCGTGACCAGCAATTGCCGCGCCCGCTGGCGGGTGAGCCCCGCCTCGACGAGCGCGCGCGAAACGTCGGGCATGACGTGGCGCATCAGCACAGTCTCGAGCACGTCGTCGCCGGCCACGCGAAATCCCTCGCGGAACTCCTCCTGCGGCACGACCACGCGGTCGTTTAAGGTGTAGGTGTAGATCGCGAGATCGGTCGTCCCGCCGCCCACGTCGATGGAGCCAACCCGCAACGACGGCCGCGCCACGCCGTCCGGCCCGGGCCGGAGCCGGCCGGCGAGATCGAGATAGTCCGGCGCGTCGCCCTGATAGGCGTGGCTGATCTGGTCGTAGAGGAAGACGATCTGTGTGGCCGTCGCCTCGTCCAGCTTCACCTCGGAACTCATGACCTCCTTGGAGCCGGTCACGTCGCGCAGCAGGAACGCCGCCGCCCGGGTCCGCTCGCGGACCATGCGCACTTCCTCCAGAGGCATCGCGGGCGGCACGGTGAGCACCAGACTCGCGATACGGCGGGGGGCGGCCATGTCCTGCCGCCCATAGCGCGCGGCGTAGCTGTTTACCTGCGAACGCGCCTGCAGTAGCACTTCCAGCAGGAACAGCGTGAACAGGCTGGCGCGACTGAACATCGAGCGCATCGCGATGCCGGTGCGGTTACGCATCGACAGCACCGAGCCGTCTTCGGCCAGGTAGCGCAGATAGCTGCCGCGGATCATGCCCTCCGGGTCGGTGGCCGGGTTGAACCGCCACGGCGTCAGGCGGGGTTTGTCGTCCCAGAGATAGCGCTTCGGGCTCGACAGCCCGGTCTGCCCCTCGTTGCCTCGGCTCATCGCCGACAGCCGCACGGCTTCCGGCCCGATACGCACCGGGCTCGGCCAGTCGAACGCCGCCTTGCTGCCGGCCTGAAGCGAAGCCTCGTCGCGACCAAACGCGGCGCGGGCGAACTCCACCCGGCTTTCGAACGGCAGATCGGAGACGGATTCCGGCGCGGCGAGGTCGCGGAGCGCAAGGCGGTAGGAGTCCGCGACCGACCGGCCACGGCCCGGCGTCCGCTCCACGAGGAACCCGCAAGAGCGGCTGTTGCCGAGGTCGAGCACGAGGTCGACGTTGACGACGCCGTTGGCATATTTCTCGGCCGCCGCGAGGTCGATCAGTCGGATCGGGCGGAACGCCCCGGACTCCTCGAGGATCGCCAGCAGCGTCAGGTAGGCCGCGAAATGCCGGCACCCGACCTCGGCCTCGGCCGCGAGCGTCTGTCCGGTCGTGTCACGCTCCCGATACTGATCGGCGAGCCAGGAGCGCATCCACGAGAGGTCGAGCAGCCAGGCGACCTCGTCGATGCGGGTTGCCAGCGCGAAGCGTGCTGGTTCGCCCTCCCACGGGGACAGATAAGCCGCCTGCGGCGTATGGGGCGCGGCCGTCGTGTCGAAGGCGAGGACAGCGCGGTGGGTGTGGCCGTCCGCCTCGCGCGGGTTCAGCTCGACGATGCGGATGCGCGCCCAGTTCTGCGGTCCCTGTGCCAGCCGGCGGCGACCGGGCGGTCCGGCCACGTCCTCGTGCAGGAACGGCAGAGGAGTCCATTTCGCGAGGAACGGCAGCAACGCCGATTTCATGTCGAGAGCGAACACGCCAGGCTCGTCGCGGCCGACGAAGCGGGTCACGCCGCCATCCTCGTAGGCGAAGCTGTCGTCGTCGGGCGCGTCGGTCAGGGGGCGAAGGGCGGCGAGGCCCTCCACGCGCGGCAATTCATACCAGCGGCGGGTCAGCTTCATCACGCCGAGCGGCAGCGGCACGTCGATGAACTGGATGCCCGTGTTGGGCACCAGCGGTACGTCGGCCGATGGGCTTTCGTTGGCCATGCGCGGCAGTTCGGTATACGGCTTGATCATGCGGGTGCTCTGCTCAGCCGGGAGCTTGTGGGCGCGGCACGCAGGCCTGCGGCACCGGCGGCCGCAGGGCGTCGCGCAGCAGCCGGCCGATATCCGCGGTTTCGGCGGGTTTGATGACCTGGCCGCTGGTCGCCTCGGCGAGACAAGCCGCCTGGGTGTTGGCGGCGATGTCGATCAACAGGATCTTCACGCCCGGATCGGCGGCGCGAGCGGTCCGGGCGGCGGCGCAGGGGTCGCCCCCGCAGCTCTCCGCGCCGTCGGTGACGACAACGACAAAGCCCGGCACGTCCGCGGGCCGGTCACGCACCGAGGCGGCGGCCCGCTCGATCGACAGGGCGAGCGGCGTGCCGCTGGCGTTCGGCTGCAACGCGGCGAGCGCCGTGCGCAGGCGCGGCCGGTCGGCCACTGCGAATCGACCGGCATCGACCAGATTGCACTGCGTCTGGCGCACGCGCTGCGCATCGAATCCCGCGAAACTCAGCAGGTGCACGCGAGCGCGGCCCGGCAGCGTGTCCAGCACCGCCAGGGCGGCGCGGCGCGCCGCTTCCATGCGGTTCTGCCCCGCCGGCACCGCCGACCACTCCGCCTCAAGCTTGTCCTGCGCGCCGTCCGCCGACAGCTCGCCGAACTGTTTCTTGAGGTCGGCATAGCGGGCCGCCTCGGCGGTGGCGTTCATGCTGGCCGGCCAGCGCATCGAGGCCGAGGTGTCGACCACCAGCGCCACGTCGACCACGTCCGGATCGGCGCAGACGGTGCATTGGGCGCGGCGTCCGGACAAATCGCCCTCGAGTTGCGCGACGCGACGGCGCAGTTCGATCTCCTCGACACGCAGCCGCCCGCCGTCCGCCGGGGGTGGCATTCGGCAGAACGCGGCACGCAAGTCGCGACCGCCGACGGTCGCGGAGGCCATCGAGATGCCCCACCAGGTCGCGAGCACCGCCAGCGGCAGACCAACGACGAGGCTGAGCAGCGCGAGCGTCACCAGGAACCGGCGGCGCGGGTCGAGCGCTGGAGCGGGCGGCGAAGCGGGCGCCAGAGACTGGCTCATGGCACGTCGAATTCGGTGAAGACGCGCAGCGGCCCGCCGGAAGCCGTGCCGCGCATTTCGCGTTTCTGGCCGCCCGTCGTGATCCGCAGGGTGAACGGCACAGCCGGCGCCCCGGTCTCCTGTCGCGCGGTGTAGTTGTCGACCACGACCCGGTATTTGCCGGGCATCGCGCCGTTAGGCCAGACCACGTTCTCGACCGGGGTGTCCGAGACCGGTCCGGGACGCGCGTTCATGTCGACGTCGAGGATGCCGCCGCAGCCTGCTTGCCGGTTGAACTTTATCTCGGCGCCATCGGGACACAGCACGTGCAGATCGAGGTCCGCCCGGCTGTCCCAGGCCAAAGTGACCTGCGTCGCCGCCGATTTCGCGCCCTCGCGCTGCAACCTCTGATCCATGTCGGCGTGCGGCTCGGGCGCTGGCGGTGCCTGGGGCGGCGGCTGGGCGGGTGTCGGCGGCGGCGCCGCGTCGATGCGACATTGCAGGATGTCGTGCGACAGCGCCCCCTCCAGTGAGGCGATCGCCGCGCGCAGCCGCACCTCCTCGGCCTGCAGTGCCAATACCCCGCCATCGGGCGCGGCCACGTCGCAGGACGGCGGGGGCGGCAAGCGGAACGCGGCCACGGCGATCGGCACGAGCCAGGGGACCAGCAGAGCCGCCGCCCCCGCGAGCAGCAGCAGCAGCGCCGCAAGCGCGAGTAGCCGCAACGGCCAGGGCGAGCGCGCGACCGGCACCGGCGCCTCCGCGACCGGGGCCGCCTGCGCCAGCAGCGGTTCGACGGGAGGCGGTGGAGCCAACCGCGGCGGGGCCGCCACGTCGCGCCGGCCGAGGAGGTCGGGCGCGGGTCCGGCGGTGGCCACCGCGCGCATGCCCCAGCCGGAGACGACCGGCTGGCCGCCGACCAGCCAGATATCGCTCTCGCGAAGGGCATCCTCGCCGGTGCCTTCGAGAGCGGCGCGCATGACCTCGGCCAGCGCCCGCGCGGACGGGGCGCGTTCCTCGGCGAGCCGCGCCGCCTCGCGGCCGATTTCGGCCAGCAGGCCCTGCACCTGCCCGATCGCCGCCTGGCGTGCAGGGGCCGGCGCGTCGCGCAGCTTCTGGATGTCGCCCGGAGCGTCGGTGAACCATTGCAGCCGGTCGGGCAGCTTGTTCGGAATGGCCAGCAGGGCGGCGTGCGCCTGCATCGATTGCTGCCGCAGATGCTGAAGAACCTGGTCGCGATAATCCGGCGCCTCGCCGTCCATGACCGGCACCGGACGACGCTCCGCCCGCGCGACCTCGGCCAGTAGTCGCAGCGCGCACATCCTATTTCGCCGGCGTCGGCGGCGCGGGAGCGGGCGACGGCGCTGGAGCCGGCGCAGGGGTCGGCGTGGGCGTCGGCACCGCCGCCGGTCGGAATGCCGCTTCGGGCTGGCAGGCGGCCGCGTCGGTGGCGGCCGGGATGCCGTTCTGCTGGAGGAAAGTCAGGATCGTCTGCGCCGGCAGCGCATAGTCGACGTTGTAGGCGACCTCCGCGTCGGTGCGTATGAATGTATTGATGCCAACCACCCGGCCGCAGCGATCCGCCAGCGGCCCACCCGAATTGCCGTGGTTGATCGCCGCCGTATGGATCACCACCGGCTGCGAATGGAAGGCCTGGATGCCGCTCACCTCGCCGGTGGTGAAATGCGCGTTGGGCGCGGCCGTCATGTCCCCAGCCATCAGGCGCTTGAACTCGTCGCTGGCCTCGCTCACGAAGCCGGGAAAGCCGACCGCTACGATCGGCACCAGACGGTCGACGGTCGGCGACAGGGTGAGCGGCGGCAAAGCGCCGTCTTTGATTCGAATCACCGCGAAATCGGGCTGTCCGGGTTCGGAGCCGGGCGTGTGCGCCACCACCTCGGCGCCCACCACATGGCCGAGCTTCCGACTGGCAACGAACAGTTTTCCGGGAGCCACGCCCTCGACCACGTGATTGTTCGTCACGATCCGGTCCGGCCCGATCGCGAAGCCACTGCCGGTCCGCAGCCCGTCGCCCTGCGGACCCGTGACCTCTCCTAGCACCATCACCACCGAATCCTCGAGCACGTCGGCGAGATTGGTGGCGGGCGGCGCGGGCTGCCCGGGCGCTGGCGGCGGGCGTTGGACCGGCTGCTGCTCCGGCGGCGGCGGGAGGGCCGCATGGGGCATCGGCGTCCGGTTCGGCGGCGCTTGTCCGCCGGGCTCAGCCGGCCGATCGGGCAGGTCGCCCGCGACGGCGAGGCAAACATCGCCGCGGCCGGCTTGCTCGAGCTCGGCGATGCGGCGACGCAGACCGTCGTTCACGCCCTGCTGAATGCGCTGGATGTCGGCGTCGAATTGCGGATCCCGCGGCGGTGGGGCGCTTGCCTCCAGCTGGCGCACGAGGCGCGTCCAGCCATAATAGAATCCGGCGGTCAGGCACACTGCCGAGAGCAGGAGCACGATGGCCAGCGCGCCGAGGATGGCCCCGGCAGCGCCAAGTGGCCGCGCCCACCCGGTCGGGGCCACCGGTGCCGCGGCAACCGCCGTGACAGCGGCGGTCGGAGCGATGGCGGCGGCCACGGGCGCGGCGGCGCGGGGTGGCGTGGGTTTCGGCGCGTTGGCCCAGGGCGACGCGCCGGGATCAACGAGGCCGCGAAACGTCGATTGGAAATGCCGCTCCAGGGTTGCGGTATCGGTGCCGACGGCCACCGGCACGAGTCCCCAGTTGACCAGCACAGGCGCCTCGCCGGTCCACAGGATGTCGTCGCGCCCGGCAATCGCCAGCGCGGCACGTAGCAAGGGCCCCAGACCAGGGTCGGAAAACAGCGGCGCCAGCGCCGCGAAGCGTTCGCGCAGCGCAGTCTCGGCCAGGGCGCGCGTCGACGGCGAGAGGGTATCTAGAGTGACCGGGTCCTGATTGGCTGGCGCATACCAGGACACGCGGGTCGGAGGACCACTGTCGCTGCGGTCCAGCACCGGCTCGGCGAACAGGTCGGCGGCGAGCGGTGCCCGGGCGGACAGCGCGTCTCGCAGCGCCGCGTGGTGGAACAGCACAGGCGTGCCGCCATGCTGGACGAGGACGCGGTCGCTGAGGCTGGAGCCGACGAGGAGGCGGGACGCTGCCACGGATTTGTTCCGGATTTCAGTCTATATCACGGGTGACGTTACGGGCGCGCCGTGGCGGGATCAAGGCAGCCGGTCCGGCCCGGGGCGTCTGGCGTCGCAAATTGCCGCCGCGCCGCGCGTTGCGCGGCTGCGAGGTCTCATTGTATAAAAATCGAGTAATCGTGCGTATCAGCAATACGAAATTGTCTGAAATTAGTGAGTATTACAAATCAATTAGGGGAGCGGGCAATGACGTGCCGATGGATGGTTCTGTTTGTCGCGATGCTATTCGCCAGTGCTGGCCAGGCGCAGTCACAGACCATTCCGACCAAGACTATCACGTTCTATAATAATTCCCTGCAACAGGTTCTGTATCCGGTCATCCAGGCCCCCATTCAGAATGGAACCAATGTACGCGACCTTTGGCTGCAGGCGCAGTTTAACGTCGCCAACGTTGCGACGCAAATCTTCAACACCACGCTGCTCTACAAGATATACGTCAATCGAAACGGAGGCATTCCGCCGGGCGGGTCGCTCACCATCACTCTGCCGTTCTACACGCAATTGCTGGCGTCGAATGCAAGCAATCTCGGCCGCGTGAACGATCAATTCATCGACTGGTGGAACGCCATGCGGATCTTTATCTTCAATGGCTCGGACGCAGTGAACGCGGCCTATGGCTACAGCGTCAATCGAACCGGTCAGGTCGTCCCGCCGTTCCCGATCAATCCGCTGGCCGGCGCCGCCCTGCCGTCATGCATCTCCGGCGCGACAGCCTGCGAACCGCTTGTCATGAAGGCCTACGTCAACGGCTTCCCGAGTTCGGTGCCAGCCCAGCTCGTCGAATACACCTTCGCGGCCGCCAAAGGGCCGCCGCTGGCGCCCACGCTCGGCATCGACACGACGATCGTCAACTACAACATTTCGGCGGTTGATCAGGTCTATCTGCCGGCCGCGATCGGCGCCAAGGGCAACGCCACCGCCGCGAACGGCTATCTCGGCTCGACGGAATCGGTCGTCGCGTTCCGCAGCGCGCTGAAGCAGTTCGGCGGCGGCGGCACGCTGTGGCCGATCTATGTCCCAGCGTATTACGCTGCCGCCAGCCCGACGATCCCCCTGACCAATCCGCCGCCGGGAGGCCGGCCGTATCCGCTCCCGCAGATCCCGTCCACCAACACCGTCTATGCGGAGTCGTTCCGAAATCCACCACCGGCACCGCCAGTCTTGTCGTCGGACACGCTGGTCGGCATCGGCAACCTCGGCAGCGTCGCGCAGGGCACGCTGGCTCTGTGGGAGCGATGCACGGGACCGAGCAAGCGGCGCGCCGCGACGAGTCCGACCAGCCTGCGTGACGACAGCCCGACGTGCCAAAAGATCCGGGCCGTCAACAGCTTCTTTGTCAGGGATTTCACACTTTGTTTTCCCGGCGTGCAGCTGCCGGATACGGCCACCTTTCTGCGCGATGTCTACGGCTGGGTGCAGTTCTCGGGCTGCTCAGCCCCCCTGGTCAACACTCCGGGCTATGTCGCCGCGATCCAGACCTATTGCGATCTGCAATATAATTTCTTCGATCCGACGGTGCCCCCGCAGAACGTTTTCAATCCGTATGTTGCCTTGATCCACCAGACGCTGCTGTCGAATGCCTACGCCTTTTCGATCGATGACGCCGTCTCGTTCAAGAGCCTTCCGGGCACCGGGATCGTCGTGACGGTGGCGGGTGCAAACGGGCTCGAGAACACGACCCAGACCGCGCTGCCGACACCGAGTACTTATCGGAACTATTGCCAGCCGAGTTGAGCCCCCGGCGCTTGCATCCATGTCAGTTCCCTCGAGCGCAGGGCCGGGCCGGGCGACGCCGGCCGTCTTGAAGTAGTATTGGACCATGCGCGTCCTCTTCCGCTGCGACCCGGCATTCACCGGCCTGCTGCCCCGACCCCAGCCGGCGCGATCCGCGTTGCCGGATTGGCTGCGCGACATGCCGCGCGAGACATTTTCAGATGCGCACGGCATGGAATTGCGGACAGTGAAACATTGTCCGCCGTTCGTCGATGCCATGACGCATGGCTTCGTCATCCCACTGCCCTGCGACGTGACCGTCGACCGGGGCGTGCTGTCCTGGGACTGGGGCCTCCCAAGCCCGACCGCCGCCATGCATCCGCGCGCGCCGATCAGTTTTCATGTGCCGGAACAGGTCGTCGGCACCCCGCTGCACCGCCCCGGACAGGTGGTGATCAAATTCAACAGTTTCTGGACAGTCGAGCTGGAGCCGGGCTGGTCGCTGTTTGCCATGCACCCCGCGAACCGCGAGGATCTGCCGTTCCGCCTGCTGAGCGGCCTCGTCGACAGCGACCGGTTCCACGACGTCGGAATCCTGTTCCCTGCGGTGTGGAAGGATGCGTCGTTCAGCGGCGTGCTGCCGCGCGGCACGCCGGTCGCCCAGTGTTTTCCGGTCCGCCGCGAACAGCCCGAATTCGTCTTCGAGACCTTCGCCCCGGACGACGTGGCGCGCTACGATTCCGCCGCCAGGGCCCTGCTGACCGAGAGCGGTGTGTATCGGCGCGTCTATCGCTCGGCACGATCACGGGCGGGCGAGGACGCGGCGCAAGCCGTCGAGATCGAGGAATAGTCTGCCGCGCGGCTGCGTCGTGAGCGCTTGCGCGATCCGTGCCAGCGAGTCGGGCCGGGTTCGCAAGGCGTCGGCGTAGGCGGCTGTCGCACCGTCGAGATCGCCCGCCTCCTGCCGCGCCACGCCCAGGTTAAACGCTGCCTCGTGCCAGTCCGGGCGCAGTTGGGTCGCCACCTCGAAGGCCGCGACGGCGCCGGGGCGATCGCCGGCGTCTTGCCGGGCGAGGCCGAGGCCGAACCAGGCTTCGGCGTGGTGTCCGTCGATTTCGACCGCGCGCGCAAAGGCCGCTTCGGCGGGGCGGTGGGCGCGACGGAGGCATTGCCCCTCCGCGAACGGCAGTCGCGTCTCCCGTGGTGTGCTCCGCGCCGCCGCCGCATAACCCTGGGCGGCGCGCAGATAGGCGATCTCGGCGGCACGCGCCTGTCCCGCTTCCTCCAACGCGCCGGCGATTTGCTCCCAGCCCGGTGCGAACAGCGGGAAGCCTTCGAGGCGCGGCAGGAGGGCGGCCGCCCGGGGATCGCCGCGTCGCAGAAGGTCGCAGCAGTGCCGGAACAACTCGGTCGGTGCCGTGTCCACGCCTGTCCTGGCTACGGTAGGTTGAGAAAGCCATAGGCCGCAGCGATCACGCCGGCCAGGAAGAAGACGAGGCACAAACCCACAATGGCGCAAGTGCGGCCATGCCAGCGCCCTGCGGTCGCTCGCGCGTTGTCGTATGAGAGAGAGGGGAAGTCTACAGGTACGGCAGCAGCAACCGCACCGCCGCGTCGCGCACCCGCCCCGGTCGCGAACGCGCCGCGAGTTCCGCAGCCGTGACGCGATCCTGCCGCCGCGCCGCGATATGTCCCGCCAGCGTCTCGGCCAAAGCCGGATCGGCAACCGCGAGGTCCAGCTCGAAGTTCAGGCGAAAACTGCGCATGTCCCAGTTGGCGCTGCCGATCAACGACCACTCGCCGTCCACCACCATGAGCTTGCTGTGCTCGAACGGCGGAGGCCCGCGCCAGATGTGGCAGCCGGCGTGCAGCAGCGGCCCGATATTGGCCCGAGTCGCCATGTCGACCAAAACCTGATTGCTCTGGCGCGGGATTACGACGTCCACCGCGACGCCGCGCAGCGCGGCCAGGGCGAGGGCGGAGACGATCCGCTCGTCGGGCAGGAAATACGGGGTCATCACCTGAATGGAGCGCTCGGCGCAGGCGATCGCCACGAGGGCGAGGGCCTCGATGCGCTCGATCTCGCGGTCGGGGCCAGAGGTCACGACGCGCACGACGCTCGGGCCGCGCCGCGCGAGGGGCGGATACCAGGCCGCTCCCTGCAAAATTTCGTCGGTCGCGAACAGCCAGTCCTCGGCAAAGGTGTCCGTCAGTTGCGCCACCACCGGGCCGGCCACCGCGAAATGCGTGTCGCGCACGGGATGGCGGGAATGCGTGGCCAACAGGTTCTCCGCGCCGATGTTCAGCCCGCCGGCGAAGGCGGCGCGGCCGTCGACCACCAGCAGCTTCTTGTGGGTGCGCAGGTTCAGGAACGCCATCCGCCAGGGCCACGCCGAGTGCATGAAGCGGGCGGCCGGGACGCCGCCGCGCCGCAGCCGGGCGAAGGCGGGCGAGACGAAATAGCCGCCGCCGATGCCGTCGATCAGGACGCGGACGGCGACGCCGCGCCGATGCGCGGCGATCAGCGCGTCGATGAACGGCCCGCCCGCCGCATCGTCGCGAAAAATGTAGCTGCAGAGCGCGACGCTCGAAACTGCCGCGCCGATCGCCGCCAGCATGGCGGGATAGGCATCGTCGCCGTTGCGCAGCGCATCGATCGCGTTGCCCGCCAGCGCGGGGCGGCGGGTGATCTGGTACGCCGCCCGCTCCAGCGGTCCGGCCTCCGGCGCGTGCTCGATCGCGCCGTCGGTCCTGTTCCGCCGCGCTGGGCGGTCGCGCAGCGCCCGCCGACGCACCCGGTTGATGCCGAACAGGTAGTAGAGCGCGCCGCCGAGGAAGGGCGACAGCCAGCCGAGACCGATCCAGCCGACCGCGGCCCCGACATCGCGCTTGGTCAGCAGGACATGGACGCTGACGCCGCCCGCGACGACGAGATGCGCGGCCAGCAATGCCGCCGCCCGGAGGTGCCAGAGGTCGCCGATCAGCCCCACCGCCCCCGTCCTCCCGCTCGGCGCCGAAGCATGGCAGAGTGCTGGGCACGACGGAACGGAGCGGTGAATGATACGCATCGGCGCGAACCCGATCGGCTGGTCCAACGACGATTTCCAGGAGCTGGGCGGGGAGACGCCGCTGGAAGTCTGTCTGGCGGAGGCGCGCGAGGTCGGTTTCGAGGGCATGGAGCTGGGGCACAAGTTCCCCCGCGAGCCGAACGCGCTGCGCGCCGCGCTCGCCCCGTTCGGATTGGCGTGCGTGTCCGGCTGGTACTCCGCGGAGCTGCTGCGGCGCGATCCCGCCGCCGAGCTCGCGGCCATGCGTCCGCACCTGGACCTCTTGCTTGCCATGGGGTGCGGCGTCGTGGTGTTCGCCGAGACATCGAACGCGATCCATGGCGACATCGCGGCCCCCCTCTCGCGCCGGCCGGTGCTGGACGACTCCCGCTGGGCGGAGTTCGGCGCGCGCGTGACGGCGGTGGCCGACGCGACACTGCGAGAGGGAGTGAGGCTGGTCTATCACCACCACATGGGCACCGTCGTGCAGAGTGCCGCCGACATCGACGCTTTCATGGCGGTGACCGGGCCATCGGTCCATCTGCTGCTCGATACCGGGCACGCGACCTGGGGCGATGCGGATCCGGCGGCGCTGGCCCTGCGCTATCGCGACCGAATCAGCCATGTGCACACCAAGGACGTCCGTTCTGACATACGAAAGCGCGCGGATATGGAGGATTGGAGCTTCCTGCGCAGCGTGGTCGAGGGCGTGTATACCGTACCTGGGGACGGGATGGTCGACTATCCAGCCGTGTTTGCCGCTTTGCCCGGATACTCCGGGTGGGTCGTGATCGAGGCCGAGCAGGACCCGAAGAAGGCCAATCCCCTCGCCTACGCGAAACTCGGCTATGCGAACCTCACGAAATATCTCGCCGATGCGGGCCTGCGATGAGCCAGTTGCTGATCCGTCGCTCCGCGCCCGATGCGGATGGTGCGGTGCTGCGGGTGACGCCGGAGAGTGCGGGCTGGTCCTACGTCGGTTTCGAGGTGCTGGATCTGCAGGCGGGTCAGGCCGTCGCGCGGCTGACCGAGGGTCGGGAGGTGTGTCTGGTCGTCATCTCCGGCCACGCGTCGGTTTGGGCGGCCGGCGAGGACTTCGGCCGGGTGGGCGGGCGGGGCGGGCCGTTCGAGGGGAGCCCTTGGTCCGTCTATGTGCCGGCGCGCGCGGAATGGCGGCTCGTCGCGGAAGGCGCGTGCGAACTCGCCATCTGCTCGGCGCCCGCCGACGGAAGACTTCCGGCCCGCGTCATCCCACCTGGCGAGGTGGCGGAGGAGACGCGCGGCCGCGGCACCAACACGCGATATGTGCGCAACATCCTGCCGGATACAGCGGTCGCCGAGAGCCTTCTGGTCGTCGAAGTCATCACGCCGGGCGGCCACTGGTCGAGCTATCCGCCGCACAAGCACGACACCGACGACTTCCCGAACGAGACATACCTGGAAGAGACCTACTATCATCGGCTCAAGGCGGGACGCGGCTTCGCAATGCAGCGCGTCTACACTGATGACCGGTCTTTGGACGAGACGATCGCGGTGGCCGATCGCGACGTCGTGTTGGTGCCGCGCGGCTACCACCCTGTCGGCGCGCCTCATGGCTTCGATCTCTATTACCTCAACGTGATGGCGGGGCCGGTCCGGGCATGGAAATTCACCATGTCGCCTGATCACGCGTTCCTTAGCTGGTAGACTGCGGCTGATAGATTGGAGTCTGATATGAACAACGATCTTGGTGATCTGGTCGAGCATTTTGTCGGCGGCAAGCGGGTTGCCGGCATGTCGGCGCGCCGCGCCGATGTGTTCGATCCGGCGACCGGACGGGTGGCGCGGCAGGTCGTGCTGGGCGGCGCGGCGGATGTCGACGCGGCGGTGGCCGCGGCCGTGGCGGCATTCCCGGCATGGGCCGCGACCACGCCGCTGATGCGCGCCCGGGTGATGTTCCGGTTTCGTGACTTGCTGGAGCAGAACGCCGGGCGGCTGGCGGCAATCATCACCGCCGAGCACGGCAAGGTCCTGTCGGACGCTCGTGGCGAGGTCACGCGCGGCATGGAAGTCGCCGAATTCGCCTGCGGTGTCCCCGACCTGCTGAAGGGCGACTTCACCGAGAACGTCGGTCGCAATGTCGATAGTTTTTCGGTGCGTCAGCCGCTTGGCGTGGTCGCCGGCATCACGCCGTTCAATTTCCCCGCGATGGTGCCGATGTGGATGTTCCCCGTAGCGATCGCGGTCGGCAATTGCTTTGTTCTGAAGCCGTCCGAACGCGACCCGTCAGCCTCGCTGCTCGTTGCTGAGCTATTGAGACAGGCAGGATTGCCGGACGGCGTGTTCAACGTCGTGCATGGCGACAAGGAGGCGGTGGACGCCATCCTGCACCATCCCGACATTGAGGCCGTCAGCTTCGTTGGCTCCACGCCAATCGCCGAATACATCCACCACACCGCGTCGCAGCACGGCAAGCGGGTGCAGGCGCTGGGTGGCGCGAAGAATCACATGGTCGTCATGCCCGATGCTGACCTGGAACAGACGACGGATGCGTTGATGGGTGCGGCGTATGGCTCGGCCGGCGAGCGGTGCATGGCCATCTCGGTCGCGGTCGCGGTCGGCGGTATCGGCGATCGGCTGATCGAGTCGCTGGCGCCGAGAGTGCGCGGATTGAAGATCGGGCCGGGCGTCGACGCCGAGGCGGAAATGGGACCGCTGGTGACCCGCACGCACATGGAGAAGGTGCGCGGCTACATCGATGCGGGCGTGGCCGAGGGCGCGACGCTCGTGGTCGACGGGCGCGACATCCGGCTCCAGGGCTACGAGGACGGCTTCTTCGTCGGCGGCACGCTGTTCGACGACGTCAAGCCCGCGATGAAGATCTACCGCGAGGAGATATTTGGCCCGGTGCTGGCGGTGATGCGCGTGCCGGCGTTCCAGGATGCGCTCGATCTGGTCAATGCCCATGAATACGGCAATGGAACGGCGATCTTCACCCGCGACGGCGACAGCGCGCGCGCCTTCGCGCATGGCGTGCAGGCGGGCATGGTCGGCGTGAACGTTCCGATCCCGGTGCCGATGGCGTTCCACAGCTTCGGCGGGTGGAAGCGATCCATCTTCGGCGACCACGCGATGCACGGGCGCGAGGGCGTTCGGTTCTTCACCAAGCTCAAAACGGTGACCTCTCGATGGCCCACCGGAGTCCGGGCCGGCGCGGAGTTCGTCATGCCGACCCTGAGCTGACGCCCGCGCTCACCTCTAGTTGGCGTGCGCCCACCCCGGCCCTTCCCACGAGGGCTACCGGATTCACACATCGTGATTGAGTCCAAGGGTGAGGAGCCCCGCTTGGCGGCTTGGATGTCGAGCCAGCCGCGGAGCATGACGACGGGTCCGGGTTTTCCGTAGTAGCCGGTCCAGCCGCCGAGGCGCGCGCAGATCCAGGCGGCATCGGCAAAGGACCCCCTCTGGATGAGGGTTCTTCTGCCGCTGCGTCTTGCCTTCGAGCTTGCCGCAGAAAGCGCGCAGCAGCGGCATGTCTTCGCGCTCGAAGATATCGGTGCAGGGCCGCAACGGGCCAGCTCCTCCGTCGCGGGCGTGCACTAGTTGCTGGATGGCCACGGTCGCGATCAACGTCGCGGTGATCAGCCTGTCGCGAGCTTTGGTGGACGGTCGGTGGCTGGGATGGTTAGGCGTTCATGAAGGCCTCCTGCATCTGCCGCTCGTAGTCGATCGCGGATCGGTAACCCAGGGCGGAGTGCAGCCTCACGGGACTGTACCAGCCTTCGACAAAGCTGAAGACGGCGACCCGGTCAACGCATGCGTCGACCGGCCTGGGAGACGAACCGGCAACGCGCCAGCAGCTCGTATTCAAGCGTCGCAAAGAAGCTCTCGCACATCGCATTGTCGGAAGTGTCACCCACGCTGCCCATCGACGGCCGTACCCCCGCTTCCCGGGCAGCGCCATTCAAAGCCCAGCGACCTATATTGCGATCCTTGGTCGCTGTGATGGATCCGTCGCGTGGCCGCCTCTGCGCCACGGCCGCGGCGAGAGCGTCCAATACCAACTCGGTGCGCGAATGGTTGGCCATCGACCAACCGACGATCTAGTGGCTCCACGAGTTGAGAACGACAGCCAGATACAGGAATCCAGCCGCGGTCGGCACCAACGTGATGTCGGCCACCCACAACTGGTTCGGGCCATTGGCCGAGAAGTCACGATCGACCAAATCAGGGGCCGGGCGTGCCTCACGGTCACGGCGCGTGGTCTGCACGCCGCCACGGCGACCGCTTGCGTCCATGCCTCTTCCCTCCTGCCCGGAGTTCGACATGCACGCGCGGCACGCCGTAGGTCGCGCGTGAGGTGGCGTGGACCGTGCGGATCCGTTGCAGCAGCGTCGCGTCAGCCTCGGCGTGTGCCGGCGGCACTCGCTTGGGCATGCGAAGTAGCCCGCCGTCGACACCCCGAGCACGCGCGCCATGCTGGTGATCGGGAAGCTGGCCTGGTGCGCTCTAGGCTCAGGACCCATTGATGTCTTGCCCCGGCGCGGCGGTGTGTGATTCTGGCGAGGTCGGAGGTAGCCATGTCCGACCTGTTCCTGTTGTCGCTCACTCAGATGCGGCGTATCGAGCCGTT
This sequence comes from Acetobacteraceae bacterium, assembly GCA_965246915.1. Taxonomy (GTDB): domain Bacteria; phylum Pseudomonadota; class Alphaproteobacteria; order Acetobacterales; family Acetobacteraceae; genus CAVRQM01. The sequence goes on along the minus strand of CBDFGB010000011.1, from coordinate 197,223 downwards.
CTTCCCGCGGTCGCACGGCATCCCGCGCGTGGACGACCGGCGCGTGCTGAGCGGAATCGTCTACGTGATCCGCGACGGCCTGCGGTGGAAGGACGCGCCCAGCGGTTACGGGCCGCACAAAACGCTCTACAACCGTTTCGTGCGATGGAGCCGAATGGGTGTTTTCGAGCGCATCTTTGCAGCACTCGCGGCCGAACCCGACCCGCCCGAGCGGCTGATGATCGACAGCACCCACCTCAAAGCTCACCGGACTGCGTCCAGTTTGCTCAAAAAGGGGATGCTCCGCGCTGCATCGGCATGACGCGGGGCGGGATGAACTCCAAACGGCACGCCGTCTGCGACGGGCTGGGCCGTCCGATCATCCTGATGCTGACCGAGGGGCAGATGAGCGACCATAAGGGCGCCAGCCTGTTGCTGCCATCTCTGCCGCCCGCCAAAGAGCTGCTTGCCGACCGCGGCTATGACAGTGACGCCTTCCGCGCCGGCCTCATCGAGCGCGGGATTGCGCCGTGCATTCCACCCGTCAAATGCCGAAAGGTGGCGCTGCCCTATGACAAGGCGCTTTACGGACAGCGCCACCGCATCGAGAACGCCTTCGGCCGGATCAAAGACTGGAGGCGCATCGCCATGCGCTACGACCGCTGCGCTCACACTTTCTTCTCGGCCATCTGCATCGCCGCCACCGTTATCTTCTGGCTTGGACAATGAGTCCTGAGCCTAAGCCATTGTAAGCAAAAACGGCCCCGAGGGACCGCTCTCAACTTCTTGATTTTCTTGAGAAAATCTGGAGCGGGCGAAGGGATTCGAACCCTCGACCCCAACCTTGGCAAGGTTGTGCTCTACCCCTGAGCTACGCCCGCCCGCTCACAGCGCGGGGTTCTAGCCGTGGGTTGGCGACCACGCAACCCCTGTCGGGATGCCCGTCACGCAGCGCCCTCGACACCCGCTTCATGTCGGCGGGACAAGCTCTCGCGCACATCCTCGATCGCGGCGGACAGAAGATCCGTCATCACCGTCCGCGCATCGGCCGCTCGGCCGTCGCGAATCGCCTCGATCACCCCACGGTGCATCCGCAACGACTGCGCCGGCGTGTGCGCGCCGCCTCGCCAGCTCAGCTGGAACGAGCTCACCAGCGCGCTCTCGATCACCGCGCCAAGGCTGGCCAACAGATTGTTGCCGGTCGCGTCAAGCACCGCTTGATGAAAGCGCAGATCGGCCGCCGTCAGATCGCCCGAGCCGTCCTGGAACCGCTCCATATCGGCCATCGCCGCCTCCAACACGGCAAGCTGCGGCCCATTCCGCCGCTGCGCCGCCAGCGCCGCGGCCTCCGGCTCGACGATCCGCCGCACCTCGAACAGGCTCGAAACAAAAGCATCGGTCGGCACACCGCGCACGTGCCAGGCCAGCACCTCCGGATCGAGCATGTTCCACTCGGAGCGCGGCCGAACCTGCGTGCCCACTTTCTGCCGGCTGCGGATAAGCCGCTTCGCGGCGAGCAGCTTAAACGCTTCGCGCAGCGCAGAGCGCGACACCGACAGCCGGGCGCACAATTCCACCTCGGTCGGCAGGGCGCTGCCGGGCGCGTGCTCGCCGGCCACGATCGCCGCCCCTAGGGTATTGGCAATTTTGTCATGCAGCGTCCGCCCCGCCGAGCTGCGCAGCGCGGAGGCGGCGGGCGTCATGCGGTCCCGCCGCCGACCGGTGCCGCCACGGCGACCGGACCGACGGCTTGCGGGGCGGCAATGCGGGCGCGACGGCGACGCTGCAGCTGCTGGTCGGCCAACACGCCGATCAGGATGACGGTTCCCATCACCGCGAAGTTCAAGCTGCTGGGGATGCCGAGGATGTTGACGAGGTTCTGGAGCACCTGCAGCAGGATCGTGCCGAGCACGATTCCAACAATGGATCCCTCGCCGCCGCGCAGGCTGCAGCCGCCTAGCACCGCTGCGGCGATGGCGTATAGCTCATAAAAGTTGCCGAACGAGGCGGGCGAAACAGAGTTGGTATAGAATACCAGGAACACGGTCGTCAGGCCGGCCAGCAGCCCGGAAATGACATAGGCGCCGGCAATGACCGATTTCGTTCGAATTCCGGAATAGCGTGCCGCCTCCTCGTTCTGTCCAACTGCATAAAGGTAGCGGCCGAACACCGAACGGTGCAGCAGCACACCCATGACGAGCGCCACGATCAGCAGCGCGATCGCCGTGTGCGGAATGCCATACAGCCGGCCGGACGCCAGTGCAGCGAGCGTCTCGTAGTCCCCGCCGTAGCCGAAGCCGACCGAAGCGTCGTCGGTGTAGTAGCGCGCCGCCCCGCGATAGATCAGCAACCCGCAAAGCGTCACCACGAACGGCTGCAATTTCATGCGCGTGACCAGAAAGCCCTGAATCGTCCCAAGCACCAGGCCACCGACAAGTACAGCCGCCAAGGCCGCGGGCCAGGGCCAGTCGTGATTGGCGAGCAGGTCGACGAACACCACGCCCAACAGCGCGAACATCGAGCCAACCGACAGGTCGATGCCGCCGGTGATGATGACCAGCCCTTGGCCGATCGAATACAACCCGAACAGCCCGACGAGATTGGCCAGATTGAGGACGTTGACCCAGGACAGGAACAAGGGATTGATCGCTGCGGTGATGCCGCCAATCACCAGCAGAAGCACCAATAGCCCGACTTCTTTCTTGGACATCAGTGGCTCCCCGCCATCGCTTCGAGAGGCGCGTCTTCAAGCGCATGGCCGATCGCCAGGCGCAGCACGTTGTCCTCGGAAAAATCGGGGCGCTCCAGGACACCGCTGATCCGGCCCTCGTGCATCACTGCGATGCGGTCGGACACGCCGATGACCTCCTCCATATCCGAGGAGATCATCAGGATCGCGACGCCGCGCTCGGCCAGCCCGCGCATCAAATCGTAGATCTCGCCCTTGCCGCCGACATCGATGCCGCGCGTCGGTTCGTCGAAGATCACCACGCGCGGGTCCATCGACAGCCACTTGCCGAGCACGACCTTCTGCTGGTTGCCGCCGGACAGCGTGCCGACCACGACGCGGTCGTCGGGCGCCTTGATGCGAAGCGCTGTATGCTGCACAGCGGCAGTACGAAATTCCGCAGCGCGATCGATCATCCAAGCACGGGCATGGCGCGCCATGTTGGCCAGCGTGACGTTCTGCGCGATCGGCATATCCAGGACCAGGCCGGAATGTTTTCGGTCCTCTGGCGCGAGATAGATGCCCCGGGCGATCGCCGCGCGGGGGCTGTCGATCCGCACGGACTCGCCGTCCAGCCGGATTTCACCGGCCAGAATGGGTTCGACGCCAAACAGCGCCCGCGCGAGGGAGGTGCGGCCAGAGCCGACCAGGCCCGCGAGCCCGAGAATCTCGCCATGCCGCACATGGAGGTTGACCGCTCGATCCGGAAATGCGCCGGTGACCAACCCCACGACGTCGCAACCGCCTTCGCGAGGCGCGACCTTCGGCGGCACATAGAGCGAGCGCAGGTCACGGCCGATCATCAGGCGGATCATCGCGGCATGGCTCATCTGCTCGCGCGACAGCGTGCCGACCGTGCGGCCGTCGCGCAGGCACACGACGCGATCGGCGCAGCGCATGATCTCGCCGAGGCGGTGGGTGATGAAGATGATCGCCACCCCGTGACTGCGCAGATCGGCAACCACGGCCAGCAGCCGCTCGGTCTCGGAAATCGTCAGGCTGCTGGTCGGCTCGTCCATGATGATGACCCGCGCATCGAGCGACAGGGCTTTCGCGATCTCCACCATCTGCCGTTGCGCGATCGACAGCTCGTCAACCGGCGTCGCGGGTCCGAAATCCGCGCCGAGCCGGGCCAGGAACGGTGCCACCGCGCGTCGTTGCGAGGCGTTGTCGACCAGTCGTAGCGGACCGAAGGCCAGATGCTCGCGGCCGATGAAGACGTTGGCGGCAACATCGAGGTTCTCGAACAGGTTGAGTTCCTGATGCACGAAGGCGATACCGGCGGCCAGCGAGTCGGCCACCGTCAGCGAGGATCGGTCGCCGCCGCCGACGCGGATGACGCCCGCGGTCGGCTCGATCACGCCGCCGAGCACCTTCATTAGCGTGGATTTTCCAGCACCGTTCTCGCCGATCAGGCCAAGGACTTCGCCGGCATGCACTTCCAGACTGACGTCATCGAGGGCCCGCACGCCGGGATAGAGTTTCGTGATGCCGGAGAGTTCGAGGAGAGGTCCTGGCATGGTCACGGTCCGTGTCGAAGAGCGATCGAGCGGCCCACCGCTGCAGCCCCCACCCAGGCCTTCCCGACCAAAGGCAGGAAGCGGCCCTTTCTGCCTCCTCCTCGTGGGGAGGTTTGGGGTGGGGGTGGCACGCGAACCGCTCTCCCTCCCGGTCCGCCTTACTTCTTCAACATCGCCTTCATCGTGGCGGAGAAGTCAGCGACGTTGGACTTGTCGATGACTTTTGTCGGCACGATCAAGCGGCCGTCGGCGGGGATCCAGCTTTTGTCGCCCTTCAGCACCTTGTCGAGGCCAATCATCGACTGGTAGCCAAACTCGAACGGCTGCTGCACGATCGTCGAGATGATGGTGCCGTCCGAAATACCCTTCAGGGTCTGGATGTCCTCGTCGAAGCCGATGATCTTCACTTTGCCAGTTTTGCCCGCTTCCTTCACCGCGTTGTAGATCTGCGGCGTGTTGTAGGAATATAGCCCGACCAGCAGGGCCACGTCGGCGTATTTGGACAGCGTGTCCTCGACGTTGCGCTTGGCTTTCACGAAGTCGATCTCGTCGGTGCGCACGTCGATGATCTCGACCTTGCTGCCCTTGATCGCCTCTTTGATGCCATCGACGCGTTCACGGGCGTTGGCATTGTCCATGCTGCCCACGAACAGCATGATCTTGCCGCCGCTCGGCAGCGCTTTGAGAATCTCACCGCCCGCCTGCCGGCCGGCGGCGACGTTGTCGGTGCCGATATAGACCAGGCGCTTGCTGTCCGGCGCGTCACTGTCGGACGTGAACAGGGCGGCGGAGGCGGCGACCTTGTTCAGCTCCTCGGTGGCGTGCGCGGGATCGACCGCGGAGATGGAGACTCCGGCCACCTTGCGGGCCAGCAGCGCGTCGAGGATGCGCCGCTGCTCGGCCGCCGAGGACTGGCCGGGGATTTCCATGATCATGTCGTATTCGGGCAGTTCCTTGTTGGCCTTCTCGACGCCCCGGCGGGCGATGGTCCAGAAATCGGCCGAGGCGTTGGTGACGAAGGCCAGGGTCTTCTTCTCGGCCGCGTGGCCGGAGGGGGCCGTGAGGCCAGCCGCCAGCAATCCGGCGAAGGCCAGGGCAAATCTGCGGTTCATTGTCGTCTCCCGGACGTTTCCTGTTTTCCCCGCCCGGCGAACCGGACGGGCGCAGCATATGTCGGGCAAATCGGGGACGCAACGGGGGTTGGAAGGTACGCGACGTCACCAGCCGGCTACGCAAGGCGATCAAAGACTTTCCAGAAATTGGAGAATAATCGACGTGCGCGCGTGTTGACCGACAACGGCTCGGCCTTCGCCGATCTGCTGAAGAAACCGCAAAGGACCGACGCGGCGATTTCTTGATGCTCACATCTTCGACCGCGTCCGCGCGAACACGGAATCGAGCACAAGATCACCAAGCGATATCATCCCTGGATCAACGGCGAGGCCGAACGGATGAAACGAACCGTCAAAGCACCAACCATCAAAGCTTTCCACTGTCCCAACCTCGAAAGCCTCAAGGCACATGTCCTTGCCTTCGTCTCAGCCGACAATTCGCCAACCACCTCAAAGCTCTCCGATGGAAGACGCCTTTCAAGGCCGTCTGCCACGCCTGCACAACGACGCCCGATATCGTCAGCCTGCACTCACATCACCTCACTCCGGGACCAAACACCTAGGGATCGAACACCAGCCGGGGCTTCAGCCGCGGCGCCACGAAGTCGATGAACGATTTCAGTTTCTGCGGCATTGTACGACCCCTGGAATAGACCATGTGCACCGGCACCGGCTCGCCCCAGTGCTCGCGCATGAGCAGGGACAAACGTCCGTCGCGAACCGGCTCCGAGATCTGGTGGCAGTATAGCCAGGCGATGCCGACGCCGGCGACAGCCGCATCGGCGGCCGCGTCTGCCGTCGTCACGGTCAGGCGCGGCCGCACCGCCATCCGAACCGGCCCGTTGGGCGAGCCAAGCTGCCAGCTCCGCCCGGCATCGGTGCTGGCGACGCCGATGCAGCTGTGGTCGCGCAGGTCCTCCGGCATCGAGGGCACGGCGTGGCGGGCGATGTAATCAGGACTCGCAACGACCACGCGCCGCACCAGCCCGACGCGCAGCGCCTTCAGGCTGCTGTCCGGAAGATCGCCGAGTGTCACTGCAATGTCGACGTGATCATCCGCCAATTGCACGGCGCTGTCAGTCAGCCGCAGCTCCACCGTCACGTCTGGGTAGGCGGAGAGAAAATCGCCGACCAGCGGCCCGAGGTGCACGCGGCCCAGCACAATCGGCGCCGCCACCACCATATGCCCGCGCGGTGCATGATATTCGCCGCTGGCCAGCCGCTCGGCCTCGCCAAGATCCTCCATCACCCGCCGGCAGGTGGCGGCGAACGCCTCGCCGGTCTCGGTCAACGCGACATGGCGCGTCGAGCGGGTGAGCAGCTTCGCGCGCAGCGCGTCCTCCAGCTCGGCCACCTTACGGCTGACGGTTGCCAGCGGCATGCCGAGCGAGCGCGCCGCGGCGGTAAAGCCGCCCTCGTCGGCCACGGTGACGAAAACGCGCATCGCTTCGAGCCGATCCATTGTCTCGCTCCCCGGGAGAATGCTTCCCGAATTCAGGAGATACCGATGAATTTCGGAACGGAGCAAGAGGCCTCCATCGGAAATCACCGATGAGCTTCACCAAGGAGACACCCCATGTCGCGAATCGCAACCCTGCCCACCGTCGACGCAGCCCCCACCGCCGCCCAGCCGTTGCTAGAAGGCGCGCGCAAACAGCTCGGCTCCGTGCCGAACCTGTTCCGCGTCATCGCCAACAGCCCCGCCGCCTTGGCTGGTTACTTCGGCCTGAACTCCGCCCTCGTGGGCGGCGCGCTTGACGCCAAGACCCGCGAGCGCATTGCTCTCGCCGTCGCCGAGACCAACGGTTGTGGCTACTGCCTCGCCGCCCACACCTTTCTCGGCCGCAACGCCAAGCTCGATGATGCCGAGATCACCGCCAACCGCAGCGGCCGCTCCAACGACCCCAAGGCCGATGCTGCCATCCGCTTCGCCGTACGGGTCGTAACCGAACGCGGCCACGTCTCGGACGCCGACGTCGCGTCCGTGAAGGCTGCCGGCTACTGCGATGCGGAGATCGTCGAGATCGTCCTGCACGTCGCGCTAAACACGTTGACCAACTACGTCAACGAGGTCGCCGGCACCGAGATCGACTTCCCCGTCGTCACCCTTCGCAACGCCGCCTGAACCGTTTCCGCATCATAAAAAGGAGGAATTCCATGTCCGTCCGTTTCGTCACCCGCAAGATCCACGCGATCATCGACTACCCCGTGGCAGCAAGTCTAATCGCCACGCCGCTCCTCCTCGGGATCGGCGCCACCCAGCCGTTAGCGCTATGGCTTTCGGTCGCCACCGGTATCGCGGCCCTTGTGCTCACGTTGCTCACCGACCACGAAGCCGGTGTGATCAAGGTCATTCCTTACCGGCTGCACATCGCCGTCGACCGTGCCGTCGGTGTCACCTTCCTCGCCGCACCATTCGTGTTCGGATTCTCTGGGCTGGACGCCATCTACTACTGGGTCAACGCCGCCGCCGTGATCGCCGCGACCTTCCTGCTGAACGCGACCGAGCCGCAGGCACGCGGTCTCGTCACAGCTTGACCCTGATCGACACAACGCCCGCCCCGGCTCGACACCGGGGCGGGCCGTTCCGTCGAAATCCGACTCCGGGCCGCGACGCCGCCAAAGCCGATCCCATCACCACCGCTTGGTTGTGCTCCTCGTCCCGTGCCGAATATAGCAAGGTCAGCGGTTCCGCATCGAGCCGGGCCGCCGGTGCCTGCAGTACCTCCAGCCGCGCTGCCTCGCCAAGCTCAGCGCGCTACCGACGCTGAAATCCATCCCACCGCTCGATGCGATGACTGAACCACCGACGCAGCTCTCGGCTCGGCCCGATCTCCTTCAGCCATGGTCGATCGCCGCCGGATCCCGCGTCATCCGCCAGGGCCACACCCGATCGGCCAACACACGCCAGCCGTCTTCCGGTGCCACCGGCGTATAGATCCTCTTGATTCGCAGTGCGTTCACCTGCTCAATCCCAAGAGTCTCCTCATCTCAGAAGACGACTATATGATAGACGTGCTCGGCGATGTCCTCGACACCGTAGCCCTGAAGGGCACGCTTTACTTCCACACCGACTTCTTCAGCCCCTTCGCCATCGCGGTGCCGGCTTACGGGCAGGCTGCCCGCTTCCACTTCATCGTGCGCGGACGGTGTCATATCGAGCTGCCCGGCGGCGAGCATGTTCTGGCGCAAGAGGGGGATCTCGTACTGGTTCCCTATGGCAGCCCGCACGTCCTCTCCGATGCCGCCGGCCGCCCTGCGGCTTCGCTGGAAGACGTGCTGAGCCAGGCAGGCTACACTGGCCAGGGCGTGCTGGTGGTGGGTTCCGGAGACCCGGCAGCCGCGACACAGATGGTCTGCGGTCATTTCAACTTCGCTGATGGTGCGGATCACCCCCTACTGCGGGCGTTGCCGCCTTTGTTGGTCATCGCCGCCGCCGTGCAGGCCAACCACCCTATCCTGCAGGACGTTCTGCGGCTGCTCGCACAGCGGATGTTCGAGGATGCACCAGGCAGCGCCTCGGCGGTCACACGCCTGTCCGAGGTCCTCTATATCGAAGCGCTGCGCGCCAGCGCTGAAGCGGCACCTGAGTTGAATCGCTTGCTCCAGGCCGTGAATGACCCCCATATCGGCCAGGCGCTGGCATTGATCCACCGCAAGTTCGACCATCCCTGGTCTTTAGACGAGATCGCCTCCAAGATCGGTATGTCTCGCACCCGCTTCGCCGAGCGCTTTCGCCAGCAGGTCGGATGTGGTCCGATGACCTATCTCGCGGACTGGCGTCTGCAGCGCGCGCGGGCCTTGCTCGACGCCGGCCTGATCTCTGTCCAGCAGGTGGCCCACCGCACCGGCTACCGGTCGCCCGGCGCCTTCAGCCGCGCGTTCGCACAGAAATTCGGAAAAGCTCCCCAAGCGATGAAGCGCGGTCCCAGCCGGGCATAGCCGTCGGACATCACGGATCGTCCCAAGATCACCACGATCCGTTCCGGACATCCGCGGCCGCCTTGCCGGCTTTCGTTAAACTGCGCATCTCGGCCAGGACGGTATGGCCCGAGCGAGGCTGCGCCCGTCGATGCACCTTCTGATACTCCGGAGCTGATCGCCCAAAGGAGAACAACAGTGACAATAATGCCAACTATGCTGCTGGCGGCGCTCGCCGTGTGCGCTTCGTCCACCATCGATGCCCCCATCGCGCACGCACAGTCCGGCCTGAACGACCTACAGATCGCGCATTCCGCCTACACTGCGGACACCATCGACATCAACTATGCCAAGCTCGCGCTGACCAAGACGCAGAACTCCGCTGTCCGCGCCTTCGCCGAGCTCATGATCCGCGACCACACCGCCGTCAACGAAGGCGCCGCCGCCCTTCTCGCCCGGCTGGGCGCCAAGCCGCAGGAGAACGCGTTCAGCAAAACGCTGAATGACGGTGCCACCATCGAAACCACGAAGCTGGCGGCCCTCGGCGGCGACGCCTTCGATCGCGAATACGCCCGCAACGAGCTGGCCTATCACCAGCAGGTCAACCACATCGTGGGCGACCTCTGGATCCCCGGCATCCAAACCCCGGAGCTGAAGCAGTTCCTGCAACAGGCACTGGCTACATTTCGCGTGCACGAGGAGCACGCCAATCACATGGTCTCGGCCCTGAAATGAGAGATTTGAACCAGTCCAGTGTGCGAGTTATGCGCCTGCAGGGCCTGGCGGTTCTTCTGGCGATCGGGGCTCATGCCACAATCGTCGACGCCCAGCAGGCAGTCACTTCATTTGAGCCCAGGACAATCGCGGTCGAGATCAACAACTTCGCATTCACACCTGCCCTGATCGAAGCCCGGGCCGGTGATATCATAGAGTTCACCAACGCCGATTTCGTGCCGCACACCGCGACCACGGATACCGCCGGATGGGACACCGGACCTATCGCCTTCGAGGCCAAAACCCGCATCGTGGTTCGCGGCAGTGGCGAGGTTCCATTCCACTGTCTTTATCATCCCATCATGCGAGCCACCGTCATGATCCGTACGCCCGGTTGAATCGGGATCAATTGTGGGCTCGCATCCGTCAGCCTCAGTTGCAAGTACGTAGATGCCCACGCTCGTGCGGTGCTGCTGCACCAGCGACGGCGATAGTGTTATGGCCTCTTCGCATGTCTCCAGGGTTATCGGCGTTCATCGAAGATACAGAGAGGGTAAAGACGAACGAATTCACGTCGTTTGACCAAGTTGAAGCGAGACAGAAAGATTCACCTCGATTTTCTCAAAGTTTCCGGTCTTAAGGCGGAACAATACGACTTCAGCGGTTCTGCGTCCGATTTCGTATGCCGCCGATGTCACAGTTGTAAGCAAGGGGGTCGTGTAGTTTCGGAAAGCAAAGTTGTTGAAGCCTGCCACCCGTATGTCCGCCGGAACCCGCAAACCTCGTTGAGCGAGCACCTTCAATACAGCGATCGCAATCTGGTCGTTGCCTCCCAGGATCGCATCAGCTGCCCCCTGCTCGCGGATCTGGTTCTCGATCGCCTGAAGGGTCTCGGCGTGGTCCTGCTCGTCACATTCGATCCTCGAAAAACGGTCCCCACTGCCCAGCGCAGCAACGATGCCCGCCTCGCGCCGCTCTATTGCCGGCCACGGCCTTCGTGGCGCGACGAACAGGATGTCTCGCGCGCCGCGCGCGATAAGGTGGCGAGTCAAGCTGTTAGCCCCACCCCAGTCGTCCTGCAGGACCGAGCAAGCATCCCGCATGCCGGCGGGTGCGCGATCCTGCAACACGACAACCGGGACATTCATGTCGCCGATCAGCTCGTACGCGCGTTCCCGAAGTGCTGATTCACCTGAGACGGTCACGGCCAGCGCATCGACGCTGACCGGCCTGTCGAGAAACGTCTCAAGACCCGACAACGTCCGCACTCCAGTGACCATCAGGCTGTAGCCTGGGTCGATGAGCGCGTTGCTGAGCCCTGCCGCGACCTGGGTCGTGAACGGGTCGGCGAGGAAATTGGGATCCGGGTCGAGGATCACCAGACCGATGGCGAACTCGCGGTCCAGCCGAAGGCTCAAGCCACGCCGCTGTGGCCTGTAACGGACCGTTTTGATCGCCTCGAGGACACGCTCGAACGTCTCGGCGCTGACCTGATCGGTCCGTCCGTTGACAACATACGACACGGCCGCCGCCGTCACGCCCGCCACTTTGGCGACGTCCTGCAGCGAGGGGCGGTTGGATCGGCGGTTCTTCTGGGTCGGAGCGTCCATCGTCCTGTCTTACATCGGCAGGACATCACGCCGCCCGGCCGGCAGCCAGCAACGTCGTCCGATCCCCAAAACCTGCCCATGAACGTTCAACGGGAACGGTTGGTTTTGCTGCTGCCTATGATGACAACGACGGACCCATGTCGCTACTCTGACGCGTCACGAATATGTACGAAGAAGACCTATCGACGCTGCGCATGCCAAGTCGGCCCCCATCGCGCGCCCTGGGATCGGTCAGACCCATCCGCCATCAACCATGAAGGTCTGCTTGGAGCACATGCGGCTGTCGTCCGCCGCAAGCCACAGCGCCATTCGGGCGATATCGGGCGCATGCAGCCGACCCTTTAGCGCCTGCCGCTCCTCGATCTGCCGCTCTCCAGCCTCGTCCAGCCAGAGGGAAACCTGCCTCTCCGTCATCACCCACCCAGGTGCGATCGCGTTCACACGGATGTTCTCGGAGCCGAGTTCAGTTGCCAGCGCGCGTGTCAGTCCAACCACCGCCGCCTTGGAGGTGACATAGCAGACGCAGTCCCCGTCAGCGACCATCCAGGTGATCGATGAGAAGTTGATGATGGAGCCGCCGCCCGCCTCTTTCATGTGCCGCCGCACGAACTTCGCGGCAAAAAGCTGGTGCTTCAGGTTTACGGCCATGCGGCCATCGAAATACTCCGAGGTGACCGACTCTAAGGTATGACGGTCATCGTTGCCGGCGTTGTTGACAAGCGCGGTGATCGGTCCGAAGCGGTCGCGCACGCGGGCGACCACCGCTTCGAGCTGGTCGACGTCGCGTAGGTCGCAGCGTTCGAAGTGGGGTGCGTGTCCGCCCTTCGCCGCGAGCGTCGCAGCAAGGTCGGCACCGGCCTCCTCGGCGATATCGACCATCGCGACCCGACTGCCCTGGTCGTGGAAGTGTTCGACGATGCTGCGGCCGATCCCGGACGCGCCGCCGGTGACGAACACCACCTTGTCGCGCAGGCTGGGATAGCGGGCACCGTTTTCGAGAATGTCGGATTTCATGGCACGTCTCCGTTCGACCCGTTGAATTGGCGCGGGATCACCGCCGCGTCTTTGAGAAATGGCTGGTCAGCGCGCGCAGTCCGCGCGAGCGCGCGACCTGGAAACCGAGCTTCTCTCCGAGCCTGGTCTGCATGATCGAGTCGATGATCGTCTTGCCGCCGACGCGCGTGCGCACCTGCCGAACCGAGTGCTCACCCTTGAGATCGGCCAGGATGCGCATCGCCGCATTGTGCCCGGGCGCCCCGGTGACGCCGCCACCGGGATGAGTGCCGGCGCCGCACATGTAGTAGTTCGCAATCGGCGTGCGGTAGTGCCCAAAAGCCCAGAGCGGCCGCGCATCCATGAGCTGGTCGAGGCCAACCATCGAAGCCTGGAAGATGTTGCCGCCGGTCAGGTTGTACTGCTCCTGCCAGTCCAGCGGGGACAGGACGCAGCGGCCTAGGATGTGGTCCTTGATGTTCGGCGCGTAACGGCAATAGGTCGCGACGACTTTGTCGGCCCACGCCTCCTTGTGGCCATCCCATGTCCCATCCGCCAGCGTGAGCGGGAGTTGCTGAACCCCGAGCGAGAGGGTGTGCTGTCCCGCGGGCGCCACTGACGGGTCGGTTACGGAATGGATAAGCGCCTCGATGACATACTCTTCGGCGAATAGACCGCGCCGCTGGGCCTCGAACGCGCGCTCGTACAACTCCGGTGTCGCGCCGAGGATGGTGTGGGTGGAATGCTCCGGCCCGACCGTCGTGCGGTCGAATCCGACATAGCGCGGCAGTTCGTCGATCAGCAGGTGAATCCGCGCCATTGATCCGCGCTGATCGATCCGCTCGGCCGCCGCGCGCACCGCGTCAGGAAGCTGTTGGGCGTCGAGGAACTTCGTCAGCGAGCGCTTCGGGTCGGCGCCGGACACCACTAGGCTCGCTTGGACTTCCTCGCCCGACTTTAGGACGACGCCTGCCGCCTCGCCGCGCCGCACGATGACGCTCTCGACCGGCGTGGCGGTACGCACCACGGCCCCATGCGCCACCGCGCCGGCCGCGAGCGCCCGGGTGATCGCGCCCATGCCGCCCACGGGCAGCGCCCAACGGCCGATCACGCCGTCATACTCGCCCTGCGCGTGGTAGCCGTAGACGTAGGACGTGCCTGGAGTCGATGGGCCGCCCCAGGTGGACACCATGCCGAGGAACGTCATGTAGCCCTGCAGACGTTCCGAACGAATGTATTTGCGTGTCAGGTCGCCAGCCGAGGAGAAGACGAAATCCTGCAACAGTTCGCGCTCGTCGGCGTCCTCGAACAGCTTGATGAATTCGGAGCGAGACGGCGGCTCGGACAGCAACACGTCGCGCGTGACGTCGCCGAAGCGCTTCATCCGCGATGCGAAGCGCAAGAAATTCTCGCCATCGCCTTTGCTGTGCGCTTCGATCGAGGCGATGCTCCGGTCGAGTTCCTTCCACAGCAGGACATGGTCGCCGTCCGGCCAGAGCGCGAAGCCCTGCGCGTCCGGCGCCTTCGAGACGAGGCCGTACTTCGCGAGTTCGAGATCGGCGATGATCTCCGGGCGCAGCATGCCCTGGATGAACGAGGCCGATGACCAGGTAGAGTTCGGAATCAATTCCTCGCTCACGCAGGCCCCGCCGACGACGTGGCGGGCCTCGATGATCGCGACCTTGAGGCCCGCCCGCGCGAGATAGTTGGCGCAGACGAGCCCGTTATGGCCCGCCCCGATCACGACGGCATCGAACTTATTGGTCTCGGGCATCGGGGATCCTTGGGTTCAGCGCGCGAAGAACTGGATGTCCATGCGATGGTCGTAGACCTCGCCGGGTTCCAGTCGGCAGGATGGGAAATGGGGGAAGTTCGGGGAGCCCGGGAAATGCTGGGTCTCAAACGTCAGGCCGGCGTATTTGCAGTAGGGATGGCCGTCCTTACCAATCACCGCGCTGCTCAGATAGCCGCCCGTATAGACCTGCACGCCCGGCTTGGTGGCGGCGATCGAAAGGCCGCGACCGCTCGCGGGGTCCCGCAGCGTCGCCACAGGCCGCAGTCCAGGGCGCGCGCCGCGGAGGACCCAATTGTGGTCGTAGCCGCCGCCGGGCTCCGTCAGCCGGCCAAAGCCGGCGTTGGACATGGCATCAATGTTCTGACCGATCGGCTTCTCCCGCCGGAAGTCGAACGGCGTCCCGACGACGGCAAGGGTCTCGCCGGTCGCGAGCAGCTCCGCGTCGACCGGAGTGTAGAAATCCCCTTCGACAGTCAGCAGGTGGTCGCGCACGTCGCCCGATGCGTGGCCGGCCACATTCCAGTACGAGTGATGCACCATGTTGAGCACGGTCGTGCGGTCGGTTGTGCCAGTCATCGAAATCTGTAGGCGATTGTCATCCGTCAGCACGTACTTGGATGTCAGGGCGACGTGCCCTGGAAAGCCTTCCTCGCCATGTTGTGAGTCCGACGTGAACGTGACCGAATTCTCGTCTTCATCCGGTTTGGCCGCCCACACTTTCTTGTCGAAGCCGATCAGACCGCCATGCAGGTGGTTCGGGGGCTCGTTCGGAGTGACAACGACCGTCTCGCCGTCGAGCTCGAAGCGACCCTGGGCGATCCGGTTGCCGTAGCGGCCGCAGGTGGCTCCGAAATACGTGTCGGTCGCGACATATGAGGCGAGATCGTCGAACCCGAGGACAATGTCGGCCATCGCTCCGGCCCTGTCCGGCACCACCATCTGGATCAGACGCGCCCCGAACGTGATAATCCGTGCCCGCAGGCCTTGGTGGTTGCTCAGGGTATAGGCGACGATCGGCGCTCCCTGATGGGAGCCGAACGGCGCCTGGTCGATACGCATGCGCGATACTCCAAGACTTTACGGTTTTGTGGTTTTTTCCGACGATCGGATCAGAAACTGGGCCGAAATCACGGAAATCAGGGAAATGACGACGATGCAGGTGAAGATCGCATTCACCGACGGCGTGAAGCCGAAGCGGGTCTGATTCCAGACGAACACCGGCAGGGTCGGTTGGGCACCGCTCAGGAACAGTGTCACGATGACCTCGTCAATCGACATCGTGAATCCCAGCAATGCGCCGGCGACCACCGCGCCGCGTACCATTGGCAGCTGAATGTTCCAGAAGGTCTGCCAGAAATCCGCGCCAAGATCGCGTGACGCCAGGGCGAAACTCGGGTCGACGCG
This sequence comes from Acetobacteraceae bacterium, assembly GCA_965246915.1. GTDB lineage: Bacteria > Pseudomonadota > Alphaproteobacteria > Acetobacterales > Acetobacteraceae > CAVRQM01. Next base: position 181,447 of record CBDFGB010000011.1, on the reverse strand, counting down.
GCGTAGACGGGCTGAGACGATCAGCATGACGACGGGCATGACGAAGACGACATGACCAACCAGCATCCGGCCCACGCCTGCCGGAATGCCCACCGCGGAGGCGGCCATCACCATCGAGATGCCAAGAACGACGCCGGGAACCGCGATCGGCAGAGCGATCAGGCCCTCGATCACCCGGACGAGCCGGCCCCGCCACGTGGAGAAGATGAACGCGAACCCAGTGCCGACTACAATGCCGAGCGCGGTGCTGGCCACCGCCAACTGTATGCTGCGCCAAAGCGCCTCCAGCAGGCCTGAATTTGATGCGAGCGCGGCATACCACCGAACCGTGAATCCGGTGAGCGGTAAGGTTTGACGCGGCGCATCGTTGAACGAGAAGACGCAGATAACGACAAGCGGCGCATAAAGAAGAAAGTACGGACCAGCGAGCGCCGCGAGGCCCGCGATGCGGCCGACTTTGCGTCCGAGCGGAAGGCCGGACCAGGGCGGAACGTAGGCGGACGCACCCGCGTCGACCTCGGTCAATACGCCCTTTGACCGCGCGATGAGAAAGAGGAGCGCCAGCACAACGAGGACCAACAACAGCAGGTAGATGGCCATGGCAGCGCCGAGCGGCCAGTTGCCGGTCACGCCGAACTGCGACGAGACAACCATGCCGAGCGTCGTGCCGTTAAGGCCTCCGAGCATCGACGGTGTGACGTAGTCGCCGACCACCACCAGGAAGGCCAGCGCGACCCCGATCGCAGTCCCTTGTCGGGTCAGCGGCCAGACCACTGTGGTGAAGACGCGCAGAGGTGAGGCGCCGTTGTCCCTCGCGGCCTCCAGCAGGCTGGGTGGAACGCGCTCGATGGCCGTGTAGGCAGCGACGAAAACGTATGGTATCGCAATGGTAGTCCAGGTCAGGATGACCGAGAACGACGTATAGAGAAACAACGAGCTGGGCTTGTCGATGATGCCGCCGTCGACCAAAAGCGTGTTCAACAGCCCCCGCTCGCCAAGGATGATGCGCCAAGCAAAGTCCCGCATCAGGAGGCTGACCCAGAGCGGCACGACGATCATCATTGCCGCCACCGTCTTGCCGACCCGCAGATGCCGGCTGATATAATACGCAACCGGGTAGGCGATTGCGGTCGCGAGCAGAGCCGCGGCGAGCGAGATCTCGAGCGTCCTGAAGGCCAGCGTCTGCACGGTCAGCGATCCCATGACCGCGGCGTAGTTCGACAATCCCGGCTCGTAGATGACGGCGCCACCGGACGACTTCATCAAGCTCGTGACGAGCAGGATCGAATTTGGCGCAATGACGAGAACGATCAGCCACGCCAGGATGGACATCTGGGAAAGACGCGCCCCGACCCGCCAGGCTTTGCCGGACGGGCGGCCTGATCCGACCCCCGTCAGGGGATCAACTGTCGTGCTGGTCACGCAAGATCACCAAATCGCCAGCGGAAAAACTGCAGTAGACGGCGTCACCCGAGGAAACCTCACGCTCGCGCCGTGCCGGGACCAGCGCGATGAGGCTGGCCCCCTGGCAGTCGAGCGAAATCTCCCGCCCGGTGCCGAGGAACAGCACGTCGCGGACGCTGGCCGGAAAGCAGATCCGGTCACCGCTCGTCGGCTCGCGATGCACCGCGATGCTTTCGTATCTCAGCGCGTATCGCGCCAACTTGTCACCGCTCGCGATCGACTCTCGTCCCAGCGCCTCGGCCGCCTGCGCGTCGAGGATGTTCGATTTACCGACGAACCGGGCAATGAACGCGTTCTTTGGCGCGTAATACAAATCCTCCGGGCTGCCGATCTGCTCGATCCGGCCGTGATTCATGACTGCTACTCGATCAGACATCGACAACGCCTCGCCCTGGTCGTGGGTCACGTAGATGAACGTGATCCCCAGACGCTGCTGCAAAGAGGTCAGCACGTGCTGCATCTGCTGACGTAGCCGCAGATCAAGGGCTCCGAGTGGCTCATCGAGCAGCAGAACCTGGGGGTTGCTGACCAGCGCGCGCGCGAGCGCGATGCGCTGGCGCTGGCCGCCGGAGAGCTGGTGAGGCAGACGGCCTTCAAACCCGGTCATTTCGACGAGCCCCAGAGCTTCAGCGACGCGATGCTCGGCCTCGGCGCCGCGGACGCGCTTCATCCGCAGCGGGTACCCAATGTTCTCAGCCACCGTGAGGTGCGGAAACAGCGCATAGTTCTGGAAGACCGTATTGACGTCGCGCCGGTTCGGCGGCAGGCGAGTTACGTCGTCACCGCCGAGATGCACCGAGCCCGTATCGGGCTGCTCAAATCCAGCGATGAGGCGTAGTGTCGTCGTCTTCCCGGAACCGCTCGGTCCGAGAATGGAAAAGAATTCCCCAGCACGGACCGCCAAGGTCGTCGGATGCAGTGCCACGCTCGCCGAGCCCAGATAACGTTTCGACACGCTTTCAAGACGGACCGCCTGCGGCCCGGCGGGTGACGCTGCATTGTCCAAGCGAAGATCCTCCGATCAGAGGGTTCCAGCTTTGAAAGCGTTCCACATCTCCAGCCGGCGATCGATGTTCTCTGGATTTTGCAGGAGCGACATCCGGGTCCAAAACCCCGGCTGCTCCTGATCGAGGATATTCGTCTTGGCGAGCAACTCGTTGGACAGCCCTGCCGCCTTGGCGGCGGCCGCACTCAGCACGCCGTTGTTCAAGGATGTCTTGATGAAGCGCGCCTGCCAGGACGTGGTCAGATTGTCGTTGATGAAGTCGTAGACAACCTGACGCCCGGCACCTCGCGGTGTGAGAATGGAGCAATCGATCCAGGTCGGCGTGCCTTCCTTTGGAAAGCTGAAATCGAACGGCTTTTTCTGCTTCTGCAGCTCGAAGACCTCGGTGATGTTCTGGCAATATCCCAGTTCGGCATCGCCCGAAGCGTAAATGGCGACCGCGTCGTCGAACCCGCGCGCGATCGTGCGCAACTGCGGCCGGAGCTTTCGCAACGCATCGGCGACCTTTTTGAAGTCGGCATCGCTCAGGTTGTATGGGTCCTTGACCCCGGCATAGAGCGCCACCATCGGCAGAACGATGTCCGACGCATCGGGAATATTCACCTTGCCCGCGAACTTCTCGTCCCAAAGCACGGCCCAGGAATCGGGCTTGGGCTGGACCACCGAGGCATTGAACATCAAGGGCTGGGTGCCCCAGTTGTAAGGAATAGCCATGAGCTTGTCGCCCACGGTGCATCGATCGCGCCAGTTCAGTCCGCTCGTGATGTTCGAGATATTGGCGACTCTCGTGGCATCAATCGGCGCGATGAGTTTCGCGTCCGCGAAGCGCGGAATGGAGCCGATGTCAAAATAGACGATATCCGCCTCGACCGCGCCGGAGCGGAGCTTCGCGTAGGTTTCGTCGGTTGCTCCGGTACGGATTGCGTTCACCTTGACGCCCGACTTGGCGGTCCATTCCTTGAGCCAGTCGTCGTCCTGGTATGTTTCCCAGGTATAGATCGTGATCTCCTCGGACGCCGCACGGGCGGGCAACGCCACGGTCGACGCAGCCGCGATTGCGCCTAGATACGATACGGCTTTCAAGGCGTCCCGTCGCGAGGTCACAACGCGATCTTTGGGCTCAGACATCATCGACCCCCTGCGTTCTTTATCGTTTAAGGTTTGGGCGTAGCCACAGTGCGTGTCAACCTCTTTGTTGGTGCCAGTCGAACGTCACCGGCGCTGCCACCGCGCGGCCAAATTCACAGCACGCCGTACTTCTCATACACTTCCCGCAGCAATCGACCCTGCTTCAGCTCTGCCCGTGTGTGGCTCTCGCTCTTGGCTTTGCTGCAGGCCCGTTCGATGATGGCTTCGGCCCGGTCCTGTGGAATCACGACAACACCGTCGATATCGCCGAATACGATATCGCCTGACCTGATCCGAACTCCGCCGCATTCGACGGGGGTGTCCATCTCAATCATGCGGGCACGCCCCCGGCTGTCGAGCGGCCCGATGCCGCCATGGAACACGGGGAACTGAAGTTGCGTGATGTGGCGCAGGTCGCGGACGAGGCCATCGGTGACACACCCCACCGCACCCCGCGCGCGCGCAGCCGTCGTCAACAACTCGCCCCAAGGGGCGATCCGGTTCGTCGGGCCGCCGCACGCGAGCACGGCGACATCGTTGGGCTTCAGATCGTCCAACAGGGCGATCTCCACCTCGTACGGATTCTCGCCCGCCCGTACCCCATACGTCGGCGCAAACAGCCCGGTCCGCGCTCGTCCCATCAGGACAAGTCGGTCGTCGACAGGCCTGACGAACGGCCGCATCGCCTGATCGACAAGATCGAACTCGTCCATGACGTCGGACAGCACGGCCGAATATAGTTCTTTCGATATAGACTCGAAATTCAACATGATATCCACCGTTCTTTGACGTTAAAGTCGGCGAAAATTTCCGAGCCGTCAAGAGGACGGGAGCTTGATGAGTTTGTGCTCGACAGCGTGTTCAGCCCAGACGCCTTCGAAGATGTGCGCCCCAAGAAATCGCTCGGCTGGTCCGTTGCGCTTCTTCGGCGGTCCCGTTTGGGCGTCGCTGGTCGTTGTCCGGGTCCACCACTTGGTTCCGGTTGTCCGGCTACTGGTCTCTTCTTTCGACGCTTCGAAATCGGCTCGAGCGGAGCCCCGGCTTGACCGATCACCTCGCCGATGAAGGCGACATCGAAAGCGCCACGAGGCTGGCTGCCCCGACCACGCCTGACATGTCGCCCAAGGCTGCGGCGACGATCGGGACATGGCGGTAGGGCGGAAGCGCCCGGCTTTGCACGTGCGCGCCAATAGCCTCGGCCATCATCGGCAGGTTGCGGCAGACCCCGCCGCCCATGACGATCATTTCGGGCGAAAACAGGTGCAGCAGGTTGACTATACCTCGTGCCAGATATTCCGCCTCGCGCGCCACCAGGCCGACGGCCGCCTCATCGCCCGCAGCCGCGGCCTGAAACACCGTGAGCGCGGTCACGGCGCCGGCCCTGGCGGCTTCGGCCAGCGCCGAGCCGGGTGCCCGCGCAATCTCGTCGGCCGCCAGCCAGGCCATCGCCGATCCAGATGCCACCGCCTCCCAGCAGCCGATCGCGCCGCAGAAACATGGGTGCGACGTCTCGGCCACGGTCATGTGCCCGAACAAAGTGGCCAGTCCGTTCGCGCCGCGCAACAGCCGGCCGTCGGCGATCACGCCGCCACCGATGCCGGTGCTGACGGTGACGTAGACCATGTGGCGGGCCTCGCGCCCCGCGCCGAAGCGCCACTCGCCGAGGGCGGCCGCATGCGCGTCGTTCTCGATGTGCACCGGCCGAGAGATCGCCAGGGCCAGATCGGCGGCGAATGGAACGTCGGCCCAGCCCTTGAGCGCCGGCGCCACATAGACCAGTCCGCGCTCGGCATCGAGCGGCCCGGGAACCCCGGCACCGACGCCGACCACCGCGTCCCGGTCCGCCGGATCGAGCGTCTCGAACAGGCCCGTGATCTGGCGGATGACGGCGGCGGGTCCGCCATCCGCATCGGTGGGCGTGCGGCGAAAGGTTACGATCTCGCCGGCCCCGTCGAGCAGCGCCAAACGAATTTCGGTGCCGCCGATGTCGACGCCGAGCGCGAGCGGTTCGCTCCTCACGAGTGCAAGCCGGCGCGCTCGGCGGTCTGTTTCAAGAACGTACGGACCGCCGGCGCCTCGGCGGCGGAAAACCCGTGCGCCACCACGGGTCCTGCATACCCAACCCGATCCAGTGCGGCAAAGAATGCCTCAAAGTCGACGATGCCCTGCCCGGGCGCCACCGGAATGCCAGCCTCGTTCCGGTCCTTCGCGTGCGCCAACACAATCGATCCCGCGAGCGAATTCACGGCGTCGGCGATAGTGGCCTGCGCCCGCTCGACCGGCTGGCCGTCCACCAGATTGGCGGGATCGAGCACTACGCGGACACGGGCCGAGCCCAGCTCGTCAATCAGCGTTCGCGCCAGATGGGCGGACGAGACGACGTTGCCGGCTTCGGGCTCGACGCCCAGCACGATGTCGTGCCGCTCCGCCACCTCTAACGCTGCCCGCATCTCGATCAACAGGTCGCGCCATGCCGCCGCACTCGCGTTGTCCGGATGCGCCCGCCACTGATCCTGCGGATCGCGCGACCCGGTGCACAAGGTGACCAAACCGACGCCGCAGTCGGCGGCCGCGGCAATCACGCAGGCGAGCCGCGCCCGGCCGTCGGCGCGAACCGTTGGATCGGGATGGATTAGGTTGGTCGTGCCCGACAGTGCGACGATCCGCACGTCCACCTCGTGCGCGGCCGCAACGACCGCACGTGCGACATGCTCCGGCACCTCACGCGGCACCGCATCGAGTCCGGCACAGGCGAAATTGAATTGAACGCAATCGTATCGCGCGGATCGTACCGCCGCCAGCACGGCGCGCGGCTCCGTGCCCGCAAACGTCCGCGCGAAGATGCCAAGCCGGCTCATATTACGCCCTGGATATCGGCCAGCCGCACGCTCCTGTTCTCGCGGGCGGATAGGCCGACGGCCGCCATCGCGCGAACGGACGCAAGCCCGTCGCTGATATCGGCCCCCCGCATCGGCGCGCCATCGAGGATCACGCTCGCGAATCCCTCGACCTGGCGTCGATAGTGATGGCCATCAGCGCCAAGTGGACGACGAAACGTCGTGTCCCGTTCCGAAAATAGTTCGACGTCGCTGGCGCGGAAATACCATGGGCTGTGGATCGTCGCGACCACGCTGCCATACTGACCGTAGATCTGCACTCCCTCGTGCCACCCCATCCGAACTGGGATCGTGAGATCCAGCTGCCCGAGGCAACCGGAGGCGAACTCGGTCTCGATGAACCAACAATGGACGCCGAAGCGGTCGCTGTGTCGCGCCCGAACCGCGGTGATCTCGCCGGCCAGGTGGCGCGCCAGATCGAACAGGTGGCTGCCGTGCGCGAGCATCAGATAGCGTTGACGATCGGCCTTCGGGTCGCCCGACGGCCGCAGGCTCTGCGGGCTCCTTACCATCAGCGGCTGCAGTGCGTCGGTCATCGTATAGCGATGCGTGCTGTCACAATACCAGCCCTTGTAGCCGATGACCCCGCCCATCTCTCGCGCGATGAAGTCATGCGCCGCCTCGATACCTGGATCGAAGCGGCGCATGTGTGCCACCTGCAGCACCCTCCCGCTTTGCGCGACTGCGGCCGCCAGCGCCTCCGCGTCTTCCACGGACGTCGCGAGTGGCTTCTCGCACAGCACATGCTTGCCGGCCTCCAGAGCGCGCCTGGCTACAGTGACGTGGTGCGCGTCGGCGGTCGCCACGATCACCGCCTCCAGCTCCGGATCGGCCAGCATCGTGTCGTAGTCGGTAAAGGCGCGTGTCGGTACGTGAATGCAGCGCATGCGTTCGACCAGATCGGGCGCCACGTCGCAGATCGCGTGCAGCTCCGCGTTGCGGGCTTTGGCACAGCTCTCGAAGTGCGCCGCCTGCGCGATCGGCCCGCAGCCGAGCACGCCAATCCGCAGGCGGCGTTCGTCTTTCGGCAATGTCAGTGGCTCTTGCCGCAGGTGTCGGCCTGCGCCGGCGTACATACCTCCAGGCCAGTGATGATGCGCGGCTCCGGCTTGGCGCCGGTGGTCACCACGTCGTGCAAGGTCTTTACCGCCGTATAGGCCATGTCGTAGGGGCGCTGACCGATGTTGAAATGACTATAGCCGTTCTTCAGGAGCGGCATCTGCGGCGCGAAATTGTCCCCGAACGACAGCACCAGCTCCTTGGCGTCCACCCGGGCGCGTTGCGAGTCGACCGCCTGCTTGTAGGCCTGCGGCGCGTATTGCGCCCAGCCGCCCACGGCGATGAAGGCGTCGAGCTTGGGATTGGCGCCAAGCACGTCGGCGAATTGTTGCACCGCCAGGCGCACGTCGTCGTTGTTGTAGACCGGGCAGCCAGAGGGCTCCGTCCAGCCGTTCTGCCCGGTAAGCCGCGCGACCGGCTTGTCGCGCGTGCCGCCGCCCAGCACGTCGCGCGCGCCCTGCACGCGGTCATTGAGATTGATGGACGCGGCGGCGCCGGATTGCATGCACACGGTGCCGCCGGACGGCTTGAGGTTCTGCACTTCCTTGGCCAGTTGCGCGCCGAGCGAGTAGTTGTCCGTGCCGATCCAGGTCAGCCGCAGCGCCTCGTCCTCGGGCAGCACGTCCGAGTTGAACGTGACCACTGGGACGTTACGCTCCTTGGCAAGCCGCAGGGCGCGCACCATTGCCTTCGGGTTGGCCGCCGAGACCGCCAATCCGTCGACGCCGCGCTGGATCACGTCTTGGGCCATCTGCACCTCGGCGGCCTCGTCGTACTCCGAGGGGCCTATGAAGGTGCAGGTGTCGCCGAGCTTGCGCGCCGCTTCCTCGCAGCCCTGCTGCAAGGGTGGGGTGAACGCATTGTTCAGCACCTGGAACACCATTGCGAAGTGCTTGCCCTCAGCCGCCGCCGGGCCGCTCGCCGCGAGGCCTGCCGCGAGCGCCGCTGAGCAGCTGGTCAGGATAAGGTTCTTCATATTCGTTTCTCCCTGTGTTCGGTCTGTCATGCCCGTCGCGGGGTGCTTGAAAGCCTCGACGGTTTACTCGGTGTCAGGCGACTGCAGCCGCTGCAACGTGATGGCGAGCAGGATGAAGCCACCCACGAACGCGCCCTGCCAGAACGGCGTCACTCCGGCGAGCAGCAAGGCGTTGCGGATCTCCTCGATCAGCAACGAGCCGATCGCGGCCCCGTATGCCGTTCCGTAGCCACCGGCGAGCGTGGCACCGCCGATGACCGCGCCGGCGATCACGCGGAGCTCGTCGCCCTGGCCCAGCGAGTTCGTTACTGAGCCGAGCCAGCCGACCAGAAAAACGGCGCACACGCCGCCCATCAATCCGCCGAACGTGTAGACCGAGACCTTGATGCCCCGGACGCCGATGCCGTTCAGCCGCGTCGCCCGTTCGTTGCCGCCGGTCGCCTGCACGTAGCGACCCCATCGCGTCAGCGAGAGCAGCACCTGGAGCAGCACCGCGACCGCGACCAGACCGTAGAAAACGTTGGCAAGCCCCAGGGTCTTGCCGCCACCGAGCCACAGCGCGGCGTTCTCGTCGTGGCCGAGCGTGTAGACGACCTGGTTGTTCGACACGATCAATGCGAGGCTGCGAAAGATCGACAGCGTGCCGAGGGTGACCAGGAACGGCGGCAGGCGAACAAACGCCACCAGCATGCCGTTGACCGCTCCGAGCGCCGCGCCGAGCGCGAGTGTTGCCAGGATCGCGGCCGGCAGTGACCACTCGGCGTTGAGCAGCAAGCCCATCACGACACCGCACAGGCCCATGAGCGAGCCAATCGAGATATCGATGCCGCCGGTGATGATTATGGGTGTCGCGCCGACGGCCAGGATGCCGATGAAGCAAAAGTTCTGTAGCACGTTGCCAAGGTTGGCCCGGGTGGCAAAATTCGGTGCGATGACGCTTACGACGGCACCCATCACTAGGACCGTCACGGTAATCCAGAGTTCCTGACTCCGCAGTAGGGACGCGAGCGTGCCGGACTGGCGGACATCGGCAGGCTCGTCGAGCGTGACCTGCGCATCAGGCATCACGGATGGCTCCGGTGATGAGGCCGGTGATCTCCTCGGGCGAAGTCTGGCGTATCGGCTTGTCGGCGACCTTGTGGCCGCGCCGCATGACGATGACGCGGTCGCACACCTCGAACACATCCGGCATCCGATGGCTGATGAGGATGACGGTGTGACCCTGCTCCTTGAGGCGTCCGATCAAGCTGAGCACCTGGGCGACCTGCCGCACGCTGATCGCCGCGGTGGGCTCGTCCATCAGAATGAGCTTGGCATCGGCCAGCCGCGTGCGCGCGATGGCGACGGCCTGTCGCTGGCCGCCCGACATGCGCACCACCAGATCGCGTGGCCTCGTCTCCGAGGCGAGTTCGCGAAAGAGCGTGCGTGCGCGACGGTTCATCGCCGCCCGGTCGAGGATGCGGAACGGGCCGAGCCAGCGCATCGCCTCGCGGCCAAGGAAGACGTTGGCCGCGGCCGAGAGATTGTTGCACAGGGCAAGGTCCTGATAGACGACCTCGATGCCGCGCTCGCGGGCCTGGCCCGGGTTGGCGAAGGCGACCGGCTCGCCATCGAGACGGACTTGGCCCGCTGTCGGACGGTAATTGCCGGCCAGGATCTTCACCAGGGTGGACTTGCCCGCTCCGTTGTCGCCCATCAGCCCCACCGTTTCCCCGGCGCCGATCTGGAACGAGACGCCGTCGAGCGCACGGATGGCGCCGAAGGATTTGGCGACCTGTTCGAGGCTGATGAGCGCCGGCACGATCACACCGGGCCGGGTGCGAGCAGGGCGGCTATCTCATCCGAACGGTCCCAATGCGGAACGTGTCCGGCGCCGCGGATGAAATGGCACGCGACCCGGCTCGGCGCGTCGAGCGCGTGCCGCCATGGGATGATCCGGTCCTCGAGTCCCCACACGATGCGCACAGGGATGGTGATGGCTTCCAGGTCGGGGATGATGTCAATGTTCTGTCGTCCGTCGCGCGCGACGGCCCGCGCCAGTGCCCGCAGCCGGTGTGAGCCGTTCGCCGAAGCCTCCAGAACGTCTGGCGCGATCCCGGGCGGCCGCACGGCGAGGCGGCGACGCAGGTGCGCGATCGTACCGCCCGCTTCGGCGTCGGCCATGCCGGTCAGAAATTCCCCGTCGATCTCGCAGCCGAGCCCGACCGGTGCGATCAGGGTCAGCGCCGCGACGGAGCCTGGCCGCAGCCGCGCGAGCCGGCATGCCACCGCGGCGCCGAGAGAGTGGCCGACAAGAGACACCGGCGCGCGCCGCTCGACGTCCAGCAATGCCGCGATCGCCTCGGTGACCTGGCCGAGGTCGACAGCCTCGATGCCGGTCGTGCCGTGCCCGGGCAGGTCCGGCGCGAGCACACGCAAGCCGGCCCGCGCCAGCGGATGGGCCAGCGTGGTCCAGAGCCGACTGTCGGCGGCAAAGCCGTGCAGCAGCAGCATCGTTCCGCGCCAGTCGGATTTCGGCTCCCAGACGCGAAAGGCGAGCCGACCCGCCGGCAGGGCGAGCGCCTGCACACCGTCGCTCCGGCCGTCGAGGACCGCTTGCACGTCGCGCGCCTCCACCCGGCCGCGCCGCCCCGAGCCGGCGAGCCCGCCGATGTCCAAGCCAGCCGCTCGCGCCGCCCGCCGCGCCCGAGGAGTGGCGCGCGGACGCTCGGCGGCGGCCGATTGCTGGGGGGTATTGCCACCGCGCATGAGGCACAACGGAGAGCCGACCGAAACCGTCTCACCCTCGTGTGCGACGATCTCGTCCAGCGTCCCGTCGTCCAGCGCCGGCAACTCGACCACCGTCTTGTCGGTCTCGATTTCGACCAGGATGTCGCCGCGGCGGAAGCTCTCGCCGGGTCGCTTGAGCCAGGCGACGATCCGGCCCTCCTCCATCGTCTCGCCCAGGCGGGGCAGGGCGAACGGGTCAGCCATGACGCAGCATCCTGTGCGCCACCTCGGCCACAAGCGCCGCGTCGGGAATGCTGGCCGCCTCCAGCGCGGGCGCCACCGGGATCGGCACGTCCTCTCCGGCCAGGCGAATCACCGGGTCCTCGAGGAAGTCAAAGCATTCCTCCATGATCCGGGCGGACAGCTCGGCTGCGACGCCCGCGGTCAGGCACGCCTCGCTCAGCACGATGGCACGCCCGGTCCGGGTCACGGAAGCCGCGACGGTCCCCATGTCGAGCGGATTCAGGGTGCGCAGATCCACCACCTCCGCCTCGACGCCCTGCCCCGCCAGAGTCTCCGCGGCGTCCAGAGCGACGTGGACCATCCGTGAGTAGCTCACGATCGTCACGTCCCGCCCGCGACGGCGGATCACCGCTTGGCCCCACGGCGCGACGCCGGCCGTAAGATCCGCCTGTTCCTTGCGGGCGTACAGGGCCTTGTGCTCGATGAACACGACTGGGTCCGGCAGAGTGAGGCTGTGCCGGAGCAAGTGATATGCATCCGGCGCCGTGGCCGGCATCGCCAGACGCAGCCCGGGGGTGTGCATCACCCAGGCTTCCAGGCTTTGAGAATGCTGCGCCCCCGCCGAGCGCCCGGTCCCGCCCTGCGTTCGCAACACCATCGGCACGCCGATCTGGCCGCCGAACATCGCCCGTATCTTGGCCGCCTGATTGGCCAGCTGGTCCATCGTGAGGCCGAGGAAATCCACATACATCAGCTCGGCCACGGGCCGGAGCCCCGTCATCGCGGCCCCGATCGCGGCCCCGACGATTGCCGGCTCGCTGATCGGTGTGTCGATCACGCGTTCAGGGCCGAATTCCTCAAGCAGATCCCGCGTGACCCCGTAGGCTCCTCCATACAGACCGACCTCCTCGCCGATGACGGCCACCGCCGGGTCGGCGCGCATCGCATCCCGTAGCGCGAGCCGTAACGCGTCGCGATACGTGATCTCGGCCATGGCCATCGGCTACGCCCGCGCCAGCATGCGATCGAGCCGCGCGCGCAACGGCTCCGGCTCGGGCTCGCCGGCACCATACACGTCCTGGAACATCGACCCGGCGGCCGGGCCGGCGGCGGCGACGGCGAAATCCACAGCGGACTGCATCTCGGACAGGATCTCGGCGTCGAGCGCGTCGAGGTCGGGTGCGCCGCGCGAGGCGAGGTCGGTCCGCGCCCTCAGCACCGGGTCGCGCAGGCGGCCGGCGCTTTCCTCGTCGGCGCTTCGATACGGACTCTTGTCCATCCGTCCATGGCCATAGAAGCGGAAGCAGGAGACGGCGAGGAAACCCGGCCGACCGGCGCGCGCGCCATCCGCCAAGTCGCGCGCCGCCTCGGCCACCGCGGTCACGTCTTCGCCGTCGACCATCGCGGCCGCCAAACCAAACGCGCGCGCCCGCTCGTCGAAGGCCGTCGAACGCGTGGCGCGATCGATCCGCGTGCCCATCCCATACTGGTTGTTGATGCAGACGAACAAGACCGGCAGGCCCCACAGGGCGGCCATGTTCATGCTTTCGTAGAGGATGCCTTGCTGCATCGCGCCGTCACCGAAGAAGGCGACCGAGATCGCCCCCGGCCGTCGGGTGCGAATACTTAGTCCTGCGCCGACGACGTGGGCGATGCCGCCGCCCACGATCGCGTTGGCACCGAGATGGCCGAGGCCCATGTCCGCGATGTGCATCGAGCCACCGCGGCCCCGGCAGTAGCCGCTATCCTTGCCGGCGATCTCGGCCATCATCCGGTTGGGGTTCGCACCGCGGGCGAGGAAGATGCCGTGACCACGGTGATGCGTGGTGAACGTGTCGTCGAGCCGCAGCGCCGCGCACACGCCTGCCGCGGCGCCCTCCTCACCAATGGAGAGATGCAGCATTGACCCGGCCGAAGCGCCCCGGACGTAGAGCTGCGCCACTTGCTCCTCGAACGTGCGGATCCGGCGCATCGTTACGTATAGGGCGCCTAGGTCCGCGTTGTCGCTCAGGTCGGATGCGCTCTGCACAATTGTCCTTATGGGACGCGTTTGTGCTAGGGTGGGGTTGTCGAGTTCGTCCTGTCAAGCCTACGATCTCGTCCTGCATGCCGTCAGCGACTCTCAACCTCGCTCACGAGAACGATGACGCGCTGCTCGTACGCGTCGCATGGCTCTACTACTTTGCGTCCCTGACACAGGAAGAAGTCGCGGGGCGGCTTGGCCTGAACCGGACCCGGGTCACTCGGCTGCTCTCGGAGGCTCGCGAGCGAGGTCTCGTGAGCGTCACGATCCAGCACGAGTCGGCGCGCATCCTGAGCGTCGAGCGCGTCTTGGAACAGCGCTACGGATTGCAGTTCTGCCTTTCCACCCCGCCCATCGGATTCGAACCCGCAGGCTCAGACGCTCGCTTGCTCGGCTTGCAGGCGCAGATCGCGCGTCGCGCGGTCGGCAGCGCGGGCGCCAATTTCCTGCGCAGCAAGCTGGCCGACGGGCCGGTGACGATCGGCGTCAGCTGGGGACGCACGATCGCCCAGGTCGCGGCGCAGCTTTCTGGCGTGCGCAACCCCCACGCCCGATTCGTCTCACTGATGGGGTCGCTGACGCGAAACTCTGCGTCCAATCCGTTCGAGGTCGTGCAGGCGCTCGCCGAGCGCACCGGCGGCGAAGGCCATTTCCTCCCGGTTCCGTTCATCGCCGACAGCGGTGCGGACCGGCGCGTCCTCATGTCGCAGCGTACGGTGGCGAGCGCGCTGGCGCTGGCCCAGGCGGCTGACTTCTTCCTCGTCAGCGTGGGCGAACTCGGCGAGACCTCGTTGCTTCGAGAACAGAACATGCTGTCGGCGAGCGAGATGGCCGGCGCGGTGGCCAGCGGCGCTGTTTGCGACATTCTGGGGCGCCTGTTCGGGGCGGACGGTCGGGAGGTGGAGCACGAGGCGTTCCTGCGCACGATCACGGTTGATCTGGACGGCTTGCGCGGGCGCAGCGTCGTGCTCCTGGCGGGCGGGCCAGAAAAGGTGCGGGCGATCGGGACTGTGCTGCGCGCCGGGCTTGCACAGTCTCTGATCATCGACGGCGACACTGCCATCGCTCTGTCAGAACTGCCCAACAGTTAATTCTGCCTTTATCCGGACAAGCCTCTTGCTCCAGTCAGCCGCGACTGACAATGACTCGGTCACTCAACGATTTATGTGTTTTGACTGCGCGTCGCGAACCGAATCGTCACCGCCATCACGGGTCCGGCGGTTGGCCTGCAGGCCACAATCTCGTCGCTTCCGCAATTCGCTGACCAAGATATGATCCCGGCCAGCCACTCACATTACAGTTGCGGATCTCGGTGATCCCTGTCTCCGTGCGCAACCATGATTCGGGAGATCATGGGTGTCTGGCCGGACGGCCGGCGACCCCGGGCGCTTGCGCACGGAAAACCTTGCCAAACGCCGCCATACCCCACAGCCTCCCCGACGGGAAAGCGGCCGGGGACACGGCCATGGGAGGCGGACATGGACGCAGCGCTCGAGGCGCGCACGATCGGCAAGGTGACGCGGCGGCTCATCCCGTTCCTGATCCTATGCTACTTCGTGGCCTATCTCGACCGGGTCAACGTCGGCTTCGCGGCACTGACGATGAAGGTCGACCTCGGCCTGACCGACAAGGTCTACGGGTTCGCCAGCGGGGTGTTCTTCCTCGCCTACTTCGTCTTCGAGGTGCCGTCGAACCTGTTCCTGGAAAGACTCGGCGCGCGGCGCTGGATCGCCCGGATCATGTTCTCCTGGGGCATCGTCTCCGGAGGCGCCGCCTTCGTCGGCGGCGAGACCGGCTTCGTCATTCAGCGAGTCCTTCTCGGCATCGCCGAGGCGGGGTTCTTCCCCGGCATCATCTTCTACCTGACGCTGTGGTTCCCGCAGGCCTATCGCGGCCGCATCGTCGGCGCGTTCATGGCCGCCATCCCGGCCTCCAGCGTCATCGGCGCGCCATTGTCCAGCCTGCTGCTCTATCTCGACGGCTATGGCGGTCTGCACGGCTGGCAGTGGATGTTCGTCATCGAGGCGGCGCCGGCGATCATCCTGTCCTTCGTCGTCCTGAACTACCTCACCGACCGGCCGGCCGACGCGGGCTGGCTCGCCGACGACGAACGCGCCTGGCTCGCCGAGCGCATGGCGCGCGAGGCCCGCACCCGGGAGCAGGCGCATCCGCTGACTGTCGGCCGGGCGCTGCTGAACCCGCGCGTGCTGGCGCTGGGCCTCGTGTATTTCGGCGCCGTGGCGACCAATTACGGCATCGGCTTCTGGCTGCCGCAGATCATCCAGGGGTTCGGCGGGCTGACGAAGTTTCAGATCGGCCTGATCACCGCCATTCCCTACGTGGTGGGTATGTTCGGGATTGTCTGGTGGGGTCGGCGGTCGGACCGGCTGGGCGAGCGGGTGTTTCACGTCGCCTTCCCGCTGGCCGTATCGGTCCTCGCGATCGCCGCGGCCGCCCTGCTCGACGATCCACTTCTCAAGATGACCGCGCTGTCGATCACCGGCTTCGGGGCGTTTGCCGTGCTCGGCGTGTTCTGGACCCTGCCGGCCGGCATCCTGTCCGGAGCGGCTGCGGCGGCCGGCATCGCGATCATCAACGCGACAGGCAACCTCGCAGGGTTCGTGGGGCCTTTCGCGATGGGTTGGATTAAGACCGAAACGGGGAGCTATTCTTACGGGCTCCTGCTGATCTCCGGGCTCGCGCTGCTGTCACTGGTGACGGTGCTGATCCTCGGCCACGACGGACGAACGGAGGCCGCGGGCCGAGCGGCCGTTCCGGCGGAGTGACGCCGCGCCCTCACCCTCCCACCGCTGCGCGGCGGTCCCTCGCCCTCCCGCGGCGGTCGAGTGGCCATGGGACGGTCCTGGCCAACCCTCTCGCGCGCTTCGGCGGGAGAGCGAAGGACCCACGGCGCTTTGCGTTGGAGGGTGAGGGGTCTACCGCTCCACGCGGATCATCTCCGCCGCCTTTTCCGCGATCATGATGACCGGAGAATTGGTGTTGCCGGACGTGATCGTCGGCATCACCGAGGCATCGACGACCCGCAACCGCTCGACCCCGTGCACGCGCAGCCGTTCGTCGACCACGGCCATCGGATCGGATCCCATCCGCGCCGTCCCGACCGGGTGAAAAATCGTGGTGCCGATATCTCCCGCCGCGCGCGCCAACGCCTCCTCCGACTCGATTTTCCGGCCGGGCCGAATCTCCTCCGGTTCGTATCGAGCGAGCGGTGCCTGGGCTACAATCCGCCGCGTCAGCCTTATCGCCGCGACGGCCACCCGCCGATCATGCTCGACCGACAGATAATTCGGCCGGATCGCGGGGGCGACAGTGGCGTCGGGCGAGCGCAGCCGCACCGTTCCGCGACTGTGCGGCCGCAGATTGCATACGCTGGCGGTGAAGCCGGGCCAGCGATGCAGTGGCTAACCGAAACGATCCAGTGACAGCGGCTGCACATGGTATTGCAGATCCGCAGTGGCCGCGGCTGGGCTGGAGCGGGCAAAAATCCCGAGCTGGCTGGGTGCCATCGACATCGGCCCGGTGCGCTTCGTGGCGTATTCCAGCGCGATCGCCGCCTTGCCGCGCCACGATCCGGCACGCTCGTTCAGCGTCGGGCCGGTGCTTACCCTATACACGCAGCGCAACTGCAAATGGTCCTGCAGATTCTCGCCGACGCCACGGGACTCGTGGACGACCGCAACCCCATGCTCGGCCAGCAGCGAGCCCGGCCCGACGCCGGAGACCTGCAACAGATGCGGCGAGCCGATCGCGCCCGCCGACAGGATGACCTCCCCCGCCCGGGCCAATCTGTCCTCGCCATCCTTGCGGAATGCCACGCCTGTCGCGCGGCGCCCCTCGAACACCACGCGGGAAACCTGTGCCCCCGTAACGACCTCGAGATTAGGGCGTTTCGCCACTGGCCGCAGGAATGCCTTGACCGCATTCCATCGCAACCCGCGCCTCTGGTTCACCCGGAAATAGCTCGAGCCTTCGTTGTCGCCCCGGTTGAAGTCGTCGATCCTTTCGATCCCGATTGCCGCCGCCGCGTCACGGAAATCATCGAGGATCTTCCACGACAAACGCTGCGCCTCGACCCGCCACTCGCCGCCCGCGCCATGCATCTCGTCCGCGCCGGCGAAGTAGTCCTCGGACTTTCGAAAATACGGCAGAACGTCGCCCCAGCCCCAGCCCGAAAGACCCATCTGCCGCCACTGGTCGTAGTCGGCGGCCTGGCCGCGCATGTAGATCATGCCGTTGATGGACGAACATCCGCCCAGCACCTTCCCACGTGGATACTTCAGCGCCCGACCGTTCAGTCCCGGTTCGTCGTCGGTCGAGAAGCCCCAGTCGGTACGGGGATTGTTCATGCAATACAAGTAACCGACCGGGATGTGGATCCAGACGTAGTTGTCGCGCCCGCCCGCCTCCAGCAGCAGCACGCGCTGGCGCGGGTCGGCCGATAGCCGATTGGCCAGCACGCAACCAGCCGACCCGCCGCCGACCACGACATAGTCGAACGGCCCCATACCGCTCATCGAACGAGAGAGAGAAGGCCCGCGGCTCTCCGGCCCTCTCTCCCTCCAGACCCGCGCGACCCCGGTTTCAGAAATCGAATCCGGCGATGTTGTCCTTGGTGAAGATGAACGGCGATCCCAGAAGGATTTCGCTGCCGTTCACAACCTTCAACGTGCCCAGTTTGCCGGCCGCAACCTCGCTCGCCCCCGGCTTCAGCTTGCCGTCGGCCACCGCGCGTGTGGCATAGACGGCTGCGTACCCCAGATCGACCGGGTTCCATAGCACGACGTCCTTCACGCAGCCGCTCGCCACGTATGGCTTCATCGCGTTCGGAGTGGCCAGGCCGACCACCGCGACCTTGCCGCACAATCCGGCCTGTTTGACCGCTTCCGCGCTTGCCGGCGTCGCGATCGATGTCATGCCGAACAAACCACCAAGTTCGTCGCCGTATTTGTTGATCAGCGCGCTTGCTTGGTTGAACGACAGGTTGTTGTCCTCCTGCGCCTCCACGGTCTCCAGCCATTTCAGCTTCGGATGGCATTTCGCGGCGTAGGCGGCCATCTCGGCGATCCAGCGCGCCTGGTTCGGCGTGGTGAAGGTGCTCGTCACGATCGCGAAGCTCTTGTTCTCGCCGATCTCTTTCGCGAGGTTGTCGACCAGCGCCTTGGCCACGCCGTTGAATTGCGCCTGGTTGACGAACCACTGGCGCGCGTCGGGCGTGGAGTTCGCGTCATAGCCGACGACGAGGATGCCCTTGCCCAGCGCCTTCTTCAGCACCGGCGCGATGGCCACCGGATCGTTGGCGGCGAACAGCACGCCGTCGACGCCACGGGTGACGAAGTTGTCGATGAAGGTGATCTGCTGATCGATCTTGGCTTCGGTCGGGCCGTCGGTCGTGACGCGGACGTTGCCAAGTTCTTTCGCCGCGTCCTGCATCCCCTTCGTCGTGGCGGCGAAATACCCAACGCCGATCAGCTTCGGCACGTCGATCAAGGTGATCGGCTTGCCGCTGCGATCCGGCGCATTGGTCGGCGTCGCCCCGTCATACGGTTTTGCGGCCACCGTCCCGGCCGTGCCGTCGCACGCCAGCGGATTGGTCGGCAACTCGTCGCCGCCATCCCACTTCTGCGCGAACGCCGGCCCCGCCGCCAAGGTCGCCGCGAGCAACGCCGCGGCCAGTGTGATTCTCATTCCCCGTTCCCTTCGCTTCTTTCGGGCAGTCTAGCGCACCCGCTGCCCACGGGCCTGGGCGAAGTTGGTGATCAGGATGGAGGCGATCAGCACCGTGCCGATCACCACGATCGTGGCGTCCCCCTTGACCCCGGTCAATGCGAGGCCGTTCTTCAGCAACTGGATCAGCACCAGCCCCAGCACCGTGCCCGGAATGGTGCCGATGCCGCCGAAGATGCTGGTCCCGCCCAGGACCACCGCGGCGATCACGTCCAACTCGATGCCGATGCCCATGTCGCTGCGCGTGGTCGAGACGCGGCTGACGAACACCACGCCGGCCAGTGCCGCCATGAACCCCGACGCCGTGTAGACCAGCAGCTTCATGCGCGCCACCGGCAGCCCGGAGAAGCGCGACGCCGTCTCGTTGAAACCCATGGCGTAGAGCGATCGACCGAACCCGGTCCGCGACAGCACGATCCAGAACACCGCGATGCCGACCAGCAGCAGCCACAACTGCGTCGGCACGCCGAGCGTGTCGCCCTGCCCCAGCACGAAGAACCAATCGGGATAGCCGCGCACCGAACGCGCCTGGCTGATACCCTCGGCCAGACCGCGATAGAAGGCCAAGGTCGCGAGCGTCATGATGAGCGGCGGCACCCGCAGCCGCGTGATGAACCAGCCATTGACGAACCCTGCCGCCGTGCCGACCAGCACCGCGAAGCCGATCGCCATGGGCAACGGGAGTCCAAAACCCTTCCATGCGACGCCCAGCAGGATCGCGCAGAGGCCGAGGATCGAGCCGACCGACAAATCGATCCCGCCGGTGATAATGACGAAAGTCATCGGCAGGGCCATTAACCCCACCTCGGTCATGAGCCGCCCCTGGTTCAGCAGATTGTCGACGGTGAGGAACCGGTCCGTCGCGAACGCAAGCCCGATCAGCGCCGCGACCAGGATCACCGCCAGCACCGCCTCGTGCGCGGCGATCGGCAACCGCTTCGTCATGCGATCCCCCGGCGGCGGCGGCGCAGGATGTCGGCCAGCACGGTGGCCAGAATGAGCAACCCCTGCACCGCCCGCAACCAGTAGGGCGAGATCCCGACGAAGATGAGACTCGACCCGATCGCCGCGATGAGCACGGCCGCCAGAGTGGAACCCACCACCGTGCCGATGCCGCCCAAGATCGACACGCCGCCCACCACCGCCGCCGTGATGATCGTCAGCTCCAGATTGGGCGGGACCGTGGATTGAATGACGCTGAGTTGCGTGGCGAACAGCACGGCCGCGATGCCGGCGAACAGCCCGTGGATCGCAAAGACCATGACCACCGTGCGCTGCGGCGAAATGCCGACGAGGCGCGCCGCCTCCGCATTGCCGCCAACCGCATAGATCGAGCGGCCGGTCGCGGTGTTGCGCAACCAGTAGGCTGCCAGCAGCGTGAGGACGACCATGAGGAACACCGGCATCGGCACGAGTCCCGCGACCCACCAATGGGCGATGTCGTAGCCTTCGGGAAGGTTGGTGATCCACGCGCCGCCGGTCACGCTGATCAGCCCGCCGCGCAGGATGCTCAGCATGCCGAGGGTCACGACGATTGACGGTATGCGCAGATAGGCGACCATCGCGCCCATGACCCCCATTGCAACCACACCGAGCGCGACCGGCAGCAGCCAGCACAGCGGGATCGGCCAACCCGCCACCGCCATCGAGCCGCTGATCGTCGCGAGCACGCCGATCAGCGCGCCGACCGAGATGTCGATATGGCCGGAGATGATGACCATCGACATGCCGATCGCGGCGATCGCGATATACGCGTTGCCCAGCAAGATCGTCTGCAGATTCCTCGCGGCGACGTAGCGCGGGTTGATCAGTCCGACGACGACCAGCAGCGCGACGATGGCCACCGCAAGCAGCAGTTCCTGCGACAGTGCGAAGCGTCGTCTTGGCGCGGTACGCGCGGCGCTCATGCCGCTTGCGCGGACGGCAAGCCGCCCATCATCGCACCCGCCACCCGCTCCTGCGTCGCCTCGGCGCGGGAGAATTCGGCGGCGATGCGGCCTTCGCGCACGACCAGGATGCGGTCGCTCATGCCGAGCACCTCCGGCAGCTCGCTGGAGATCATCAGGATCGCCAGTCCCTGCCCGGCAAGCTCGCCCATGATCCGGTGGATTTCGGCCTTCGCGCCGACGTCGATGCCGCGCGTCGGCTCATCCAGGATCAGCACGCGCGGCTTCGTGGCGAGCCATTTGCCCAGCACGATCTTCTGCTGGTTGCCGCCGGACAGTTTGCCGGCGACCTGCTCGATCCCCGACGTGCGGATGTCGAAGCGGCGCACCACGGCGTCGGCGAGCGTTCGTTCCGCCGCGCCGTCGATGAAACCGCTCGCGGCAATGTCGGACAGCACCGCCAGCGACGCGTTCTCCCGCACTGTCATCGGTCGCACCAGACCTTGCGTGCCGCGATCCTCAGGCACATAGGCGATACCCAGCCGCTTCGCCTGTCCGGGCGAGGCCACGTGGACCCGTTCGTCGCCGACCAGGACCTCTCCGGACTCCGCCGGCGTGATGCCGAAAATCACCTGTGCGAGTTCGCTGCGGCCCGACCCGACGAGTCCCGCGAGGCCGACGATCTCGCCGGCGCGCACCGTCAGGCTGATGCCGCGCGTCTGCGGCGCGCGCACCAGATCGCGCACCTGCAGTACAGGCTTGCCGAGCGGGACTTCGATCTTTGGAAACAGGCTGTCGATCCGCCGCCCGACCATCATCTGGATCAGCTCGCCCGCATCGGTCTCGGCGACGTCGCGGGTGCCGACATACTCGCCGTCGCGCAGGACGGTCACCCGGTCGGCCAGGAGGAAGATCTCCTCCATTCGGTGACTGATATAGACGATGCCAACGCCTCGGGCGCGCAGCTTCCGCACGATATCGAACAGTCTTTCCACGTCATGCTCGGTCAACGCGGCGGTCGGTTCGTCCATGATCAGCACGCGCGCATCCTGCGACAGCGCCCGTAGGATTTCGACGCGCTGCCGATTGCCGACCGACAACGTGCCGACGACCTGATCGACATCGAGATCGTGGATGTCCAGCGCATGCAGCAGATCGCGGGCACGGGTCCGCATCGCCGTCCAGTCCAGGCCGCCCCATCGCCTGCGCGGCGCGTGACCGGCGAAGACGTTCTCGGCCACGCTCAGCTCCGGGAACAACAGCAGTTCCTGATAGATCGTGGCGATGCCCCGCGCGGTCGCGTCATGCGGTCCGGACAGCGTCGCCGCGTGGCCGTCGACCTCGATACGGCCCTCGTCGGGCTCGTGCACGCCCGACATGGTCTTGATGAGGGTCGATTTGCCAGCGCCGTTCTCGCCCAGCAGGGCATGCACCTCGCCGGCGCGGACGTCGAACGAAACGCTGCGCAGCGCCCTCACGCCAGGGAACGATTTGACGATCCCGTCGAGCCGAAGAACCGGTGCCAGTGGCACGTTTTTCTCCCCCTGTGGCGGCATAGGACGGCGCGTCGCGCCTGGCGTCAATTCCGCCCAGCAGCGCGGGAACGTCGCCCGACCCAGGGCTCCCGCGCCACGATCGAGTTCGGCCACCCGTTTTCAATGCGTGCAAGTTCTGACAGTCTGCGGGTGGCATACGTCTTCCAGCGTCGAGCCGAGAGCGGGGACAGATGGCGGGGATCGAACGTCGAACCGTGTTGCTAGGCGCGATGGTACTGGCGTTCGCCGCCTGTGCGACGCGCGTCGACGATACCGGCAACTACATCGCCACGCAGTCCGGGCCGCCTCTGCCGCGTCCCGCGGAGGTCCTCGTCTACGATTTCGTCGTGGACTGGCGCAGCGTGCAACTTGATCAGGGCCTGCGCGCCCGGCTCGAGCGACAAAACGGCGAGCCGTCCGAGGACCAGCAGGCGGTCGCCTCGGACGTGCAAGCCGCGGTCGCCGAGACGCTCGTCGAGCAAATCAGGGCGATGGGTTTGCGCGCGGTCCGCGCCTCGCCTTCGACGCGGCCGCGCCCTGGCGATGTGATCGTCGGGGGACAGATCGTCAGAGTGGATGCGGGAAACGCGACACGGCGCAACCTGATCGGCTTCGGGGCCGGCAAAAGCGAGGTGTTCGCCAATGTTGACGTCTACGAGGCGGGAAAGGGCGAGCGGAACCGGCTCCTGCGGACCTATGACGCCGACGCCAACAGCGGCCGCACGCCCGGCCTCGGTCTCGGCGCGGCCAGTGCGGCGGCCGGCAATGTCGGCCTCGCGGTCGCGGGCACGGCGATAGGCACCGCCTCGCGCTACCGCACCGGCCTTCCGCAGGACGGCGAGCATCTGGCCAAGCGCGTCGCGGTCAATCTTGGCGAATTCTTCGCCCAGCAGGGTTGGATCGACCCCGCCTCGGTGCCGTCACTCAGCCGGTAGCCTCACGGCGGAGCGGCAGGCGGGGGTACGGCGAACGCATAGACCATGTGCACTGCCCCGGGGCTGCTTCGCGTCGCTCCCGCGCCCCAGTAGAGAGTCTCGTTGTAGACGGCGGGGCCACCGATCACCGATCCGCCGGCGTTGAACGTCCACAACGTGCGGCCGGTCTTGGCGTCCAGCCCGACGAAATAGCCGGAGGTGGAGCCGCCGAACACGACGCGATTGGTGAACGTCACCGGTCCCGGCGCCGCGCCGCCGAATGTCGGCGAAACCAGGTCGGCGCCGACCGTCGGCACCTGCCAGTTGATGCGCCCGCTCGACAGCGCAACCGACGCCCAGGCGCCAGCGGACCACGACACAGGGACACCCTTCTGTCCGGCCAGAACGTTCAGCCAATGCGCCTTGTTGGACAACGCGACATAGGCGGCGTTGCGATCGTCCGTGTCGATCGCCGAACCCCACATGATTTCGCCGCGCCCGAGGAACGTCGACCAGAACAATCCGCCGTTGTAGGGGTTCAGCCCGCGATAGAAACCGTTCTTCTGGCCGGAACTCAGCAGATAGCTCTGGCTGGTGCCGCCCCGGTCGTCCGGCACGCCCACGAAGTTGTTGAGGAACATCACACCCGGCGCCTGCGCGAAGTCCGCGTCGGCACCGGCGGGCGTCGGACAGACGGGCTCCGTGCCGCTCGAGCAGCCGGAGTTCCAAGTGTCGATGTCGAATCGCCGGGACCAGTTGATCCGGCCTGTCGCGAGGTCAAGCGACAGCAGCGAGTCGACATAGTCCGTGGGATCGAGACAGGCGAGCCGTGCATCGACGGTGGGTTCGGCCGTGGCGAGGCAGGTGGTCGCGAGGGCGGGCAGCGAGACGTTGTTGCCGGTGCCGACCAGCAGCGCGCGGCCGGGCCGCCAGACCGCCGGGCTGCTGCCCCAGACGGAGCCGCCGGTATAGCCGTCGGGCACGGTATAGGTCTTCCACGCAATCGCGCCGGTCGCCTCGTCCAGCGCCACGACGCTGCCACGGAACGTCACGTTGAAGCCGGGCGTCTTGCCGACCAGCACCTCCTCGCTGGAGGCAACGCCCAGATAGACCTTCTTGTTGTAGATGACGGGCGACGTCGTCACGTACGAATACGGCGTGGTGTCGACCGTGGTGCGCCAGCGCAGCAGGCCGGTCGTTCGGTCCACCGCGATGACCCGCGCCCCGGGATTGATATCGCCTGTGAACGAGGTCTGGATGCCAAGCACGATCTCGCCCATCGCCCCGATCGCCGGGCTGTTGCGCGAATACGCATTGTTGCCGAGATACTCGATCAGCGCGTGTGCCCAGATCTGCGCGCCGGTGTCTGGGTCGAGCTTGTAAAGCCAGCCGGCGTAATCGGGGACGTATAGGCCGCCCGCCTCGACCGTGGGCGTGGCGGAGACGTCGCCGACCGTGGAGAACGACCATTTCAGCGCAAGGCGCGATGTCGTGCGCGGGTTGATCTGGGTCGGCGAGGTCGTACCGCCGCTCGGGCTGATGTTCGCGCGGGTATTGGCCAACTCGCCACCGAAGAACAGCCAGGGTGCCGGCGCCTGGGCGCGGGCGGACCCGTTCGCACCGGCGAGACCAAGGACAGCCCCGGCCAGCGCCAAGGCCATACGCACGCCCCGCCGGCTCACCCAGCTTCCAACCGACACACATTTCTCCGCGTGGAATGACAGGCGATAGACCTACCATCTTCCCGCACGGGTGACAGAAGATAACAAAAAACTTATCCGGGGTCAGATCGCAGCGCCGAGCGTTTCGACCCTTCGCGCGATCGACGCGCAAATCAAGGCGAGCGCCAGCCCCAACGCAGCCAAACCAGCGCCGAGATATGGCAGTTGCGCATAGGACAATCCGGCCGTAAGGGCCGCGCCGCCGAGCCAGGCGCCGGACGCGTTGCCGAGGTTGAAGGCGCTCTGATTCATCGTCGCGGCAAGGTTGGGCGCGTCGCATGCCTGATCGACCACCCGCGTCTGCAGCGAAGGGCCGAGGCTGAACTGAACGACGCCCCACAGCAAAACCGTGAGCACTGCGGGCAACGCCATCGACGCAGTAACCCCAAGTGCCGCGACGATCGCCACCAGCGCGCAGAGGCTCGCGATCAGCGCCGCGAGCGGCCGCCAGTCGGCGAGTCGTCCGCCGAGCAAGTTGCCGATGGTGATGCCGACGCCGAACAGCAGCAGCACCTGCGTCACCGCGTGCGGCGCGAGGCCGGTCACCGTCAGCAGCAGCGGGGCGATGTAGGTGAATACGCTGAACAGGCTGGCCGAGGCCAGCACGCTGATCCCCAGGGCCAGCAGCAATTGCGGCCGCCGCAGCACCGCGAACTCGGCGAGCAGACGCCCCGGCGGCGCGTCCGGCTGACGGGGCAATTTCCAGGCGAGGGCGGCAGCGGCGGCCAGCCCGATCGGCACGATCGCCCAGAACGTCGCGCGCCACCCGAATTCCTGCCCCAGCGCCGTGCCGAACGGCACGCCGATGACGTTGGAAAGCGTCAGGCCGGCGAACATCAGGGCGATCGCCCGCGACCGCTGGCCATACGGCACGATGCCGGCTGCCACGACCGAGCCGATCCCAAAGAACGCACCGTGGCAGAGCGACGTGAGCACCCGCGCCAGCATCAGCGTTGCGTAATCCGGCGCTAACGCGCAGGCCATGTTGCCGAGCACGAACACGCCCATCAGAGCCAGCAGCGTCGCCTTGCGCGGCAGCCGCGCCGTGGCGATCGCCACCAAAGGCGCGCCGAACGTGACGCCCAGCGCATATCCGGTCACCAGCATGCCCGCCCCGGAGATGCTGACGCCGAGGTCGCGGGACAGGTCGGGCAATAGACCCATGATGACGAACTCGGTCGTACCGATGCCAAACGCGGCAACGGCCAAGGCAAGCAATGGCCAGGACATTTTCGGACGCTCGCACAAACGGTTGCGGCAATCTCCTACGGCCCGAAAAAACGTTCAACTCACGATGCCGCAATGCAGCACGGTTCAGTCCCGGTCGGTAAGAAAATTGGCCGATGAAGGCTTCATGACGGTCGCTTGGGCGTGATAGGCTTTGCATCGTCCCAATTCGCGCCAGGAGCATTCGATGGATCTTCCCGTCCAGGCCGCCCCGCTGTTGGCGGGTGTCGCCCCGGCGAGCCACCCGCTCGACCCGCTGACCGCGGCCGAGATCGCCCGCGCCGCGGCGATCATCCGCGCGCATTTCGACTGGGGCGCCGACCTGCGGGTCGAGACGATCGACATCGACGAGCCCGCGAAGGATGTCGTGCGTGGCCATGTGCCCGGCACGCCGTTCGCCCGCATCGCCCGCTTCAACATCTACCGCCGCGGCCAGATGGGTGTCTGGATCGGCCGCGCCGACCTGGAGGCCGGCGAGGTCCTCGACACGAAGTTCCGTGCCGATGCCCGCGCGATGGTCGCGGTCGAGGAAGTCCTCGAAATCGAGAAGACGGTGAAGGCCGACCCGCGCTTCCGCGAGGCGCTGCGGCGACGCGGCCTGCTCGCCGAGGTCGACTATATGTGCCTCGACCCCTGGACCGTTGGTGATTTCGGCCACGACATCGAACAGGGCCGCCGCGTGCTGAACTGCTTCGTCTGGATGCGGACCTTCCCACTCGACAATTACTACGCCCACCCGGTCGAGGGCCTGCACGCGCTGATCGACATCTCGACGCTGGAGGTGCTGCGCGTCGACGACCATTTCGAGGCGGCAGGCGACTACATTGCGGTGCCGCGCACGCCTCTCAACTACGACGGAGACGTGCTGACCGAATTCCGCGCCCCCTCGTCCCGGCTCGACGTGATTCAGCCGGATGGCCCCAGCTACCATGTCGACGGCAACCTGGTGACTTGGGAGAACTGGGATGTCCGCGTCGGCTTCAACGGCCGCGAGGGGCTGGTGCTCCACACGGTTGGCTACACGCATCAAGGCCGCCGCCGCCCGATCGTCTACCGCGCCTCGATCGCCGAGATGGTGGTCCCCTACGGCACGCCGGAGCGCAGCCATTACCGCAAGAACGTGTTCGACAGCGGCGAGATTGGGTTCGGCCGCATGGCCAATTCGCTTAGCCTCGGCTGCGACTGCCTCGGCACGATCCATTATTTCGACGCCGTCGTGCCGGACGTGTTCGGACAGGCGCGTACTATCGAGAACGCGATCTGCTTGCATGAGGAGGATGCCGGGCTCTCGTGGAAGCATTTCGACGTCCGCAGCGGGCGGACCGAGGTGCGGCGGTCGCGTAAGCTCGTGATCTCGTCGATCTCGACGATCGGCAACTATGAATACGCGTCCTATTGGTACCTTCATCAGGACGGACGCATCGAGTACGAGATGAAGGCGACCGGCATCATCAACACCGCCGCCTGCCCGCCGGGCCAGCCCGGCAAATACGGCACCGAGGTGGCGCCGGGCCTGGTCGGCCATATCCACCAGCACGTGTTCTGCGCCCGTCTCGACATGGAAGTGGACGGTGAGGCCAACACGGTCGTCGAGTGCGATACCGTCGCGCCGCCGACCGGGCCGGAGAATCCCTACGGCAATGCCTTCTTCGTCGAGGAGCGGGCACTCGCCACGGAGCTCGCGGCCCAACGCGATGTCGACGCGGCAAAATCCCGCTTCTGGAAGATCGTCAATCCGAACGTCGTCAACTGGGTCGGAACGCCGGTCGGCTACAAGCTGGAGGTAGCCTCGCCAGTGCAGCCTTACACCGATCCCGACAGCCCGTCCGGACGGCGCGGCCGCTTCATCCAGCACCAGCTCTGGGTCACCGCGTTCGATGCGTCGGAACGCTATCCGGCGGGCGAATTCGTCAATCAATCGACTGGCGACGACGGGCTGCAGGCCTGGACGGCGAAGGATAGGCCGATCGAGAATGCCGACATCGTTTTGTGGCACAGTTTCGGCCTGCACCATCTGCCACGGCCGGAGGATCACCCGGTGCAACCCTGCGTGGTGTGCGGCTTCAAGCTGATGCCGCATGGGTTCTTCGACCAGAATCCGGTCATCGACCTGCCGCGAGAGCGCAACGCGGCCAGCCGGCATGCGTCAGGCAAGGCCGGCTGCTGCGACTGAGTTTGCTGCGTGACGCTGCCGCCGATCGACCCGTTGCTGGCGGCAGGCGTCATGGCATCCACCATGGCGACCGACGCCGCATACGTGATGTTCAACGCGGCGGTCGGCGCGCGGCGGCGCGTGGCGGCCGCGACCTGGAGCAGCTTCTGGTATCTGCTGTCCGCCTTCGCGGTCATCAGCTACACGCAGTCATGGATCTACATCGTGTTCGCGGCGGCCGGCTCGTGGATCGGGGCGTTCCTGTCGGTGACGTGGCTGCGCCGGCGCTGACGCCACTCGGTCCGCAGGCGCGAATCGACTCGTATGTCGCGCGCACCAAGTTTCCCCGCTCGCTCTTTCTCAGCGAGGACGGACGCATCGTCGGCACCTGGATCATGGGCAACGACTATCGCGTCAAGACGGGATACTATGGTGGCTATCCGGCCGGCTATCTGCGCCGCATCGGCGCGTTGTTTCCCGACAAGCGCCACGTGCTGCACGTGTTCTCCGGCCGCGTGGATCTCGCGGCGCTGCCTGGCGACACGGTCGACGTGAACGCCGATCTTCATCCGACATACGTCGATGACGCGCAGGCTCTCGCGACGGTGCCGCTCGAGACCTACGATCTCATTCTCGCCGATCCACCCTACAGCATCGAGGACGCGGAACGGTATCGCACGACGATGGTTCAACGAAACAAGGTGATGCGCGCGCTGCAGAGGGTCTCGCCCGGGACCCACATCGTGTGGCTCGATCAGGTGCTGCCGATGTACCGCAAGGACGCCTTCGCGATCGAAGCGGTGATCGGAATGGTCAAGTCCACCAACCATCGGTTTAGAGTCGTGACCATTTTTAGACGGGTTTAGGGGAGAATGACCGACCGCCCCACCGTCGGCGCCGCGATCCCCCGCCTGCTCGAAGCCTACGGCGTCCGCACGATCTTCGGCATCCCGGGCGTCCACACGCTCGAGCTGTATCGCGGCCTGGCATCCTCGGATCTGCGGCACGTGACGCCCCGGCACGAGCAGGGCGCGGGCTTCATGGCCGATGGCGTGGGCCGGGTCACCGGACGGCCCGGCGTGGCCTTCGTCATCACCGGGCCGGGCGTGACCAACATCGCAACGCCCATGGCGCAGGCGATGTCCGATTCCTCGCCGATGCTGGTGATCTCCAGCGTCGCCGCCCGGCGCGACCTCGGGGCGGACCGGCTGCGCCTGCATGAGATCACCGCGCAGCGGGCGAGCGTTGCGCCACTGGTCGCGCACAGCCACAGCCTGCTCGACCCCGACGAACTCCCGCGCGTCATGGCCCGCATTTTCGCGGGCTTCGCCGCGCGCCGGCCAGGACCCGTCCACCTCGAATTGCCGCTCGACGTGATCGAGGCGCCGTGCGCCGCACCCCTCGCCGCCTTCGCACTGCCGAACCGCCCCGGCCCCAACCCCGCCGCCATCGACCGCGCCGCGGCCATCCTGAGCGACGCGAAAAGACCGCTGATCCTGCTGGGCGGAGGCGCGGTCGACGCGCACGCGACCTCGCTCGCCGAAAGACTCGACGCGCCCGTCATCATGACCACCGCCGGAGCCGGGATCGTGGCCGCCGACCACGATCTCGCGATCGGCATGGGCCTCTCCGCCGCCGCCGGCCTGCGCGTCGTCGCGGAAGCCGACGTGGTCCTGGTGATCGGCAGCGACATGTCGGAGACGTCTCATTGGACGGACCGCCTGCCGATCTCCGGCCACCTCATCCGCGTCGACCTGGACGCGGCGTCGATGCCCGGCGATGAGCCTAACGGGTTGTTCGTCCACGCCGACGCGACACTCGCCGTCGCCGCCCTGCTCGCCGCGCTCGGACCCCAGCCGCGCGCCGGCGGAGCCAGCCGCGCGGCCGCGGCCCGCGCCGGCATCCTGGCGGAGCTGATCGGCCAGAAACCGGCGCATGCACGTCTACTTGCCGCGATCCGCGCCGGGCTCCCGCGCGAGGCCCATCTTCTCACCGACATGACGCAGATCGCCTACACCGCGAACAGCATCTTCCCGGTCCACGTCCCGCGCGGGCTGGTCCACCCCAGCGGCTACGGCACGCTCGGCTTTGCCCTGCCGGCGGCGACCGGCGCGAAGATCGCGCTGGGCGAGACGCCGGTCGCCTGCCTGATCGGCGATGGCGGCCTGCAATTCACGTTGCCGGAACTCGCCACGGCCGCCGAACTCGGCCTGCCCTTGCCGATCATCCTCTACGATAACGGGGGCTACGGGCAGATCCGCGACGATATGCGGGCCCGCGGCTTTCAGGAGATCGGCGTGACCTTCCGCAACCCCGATTTTTCCGCGGTCGCGCAAGCCTGGCGCTGTGCCTACCGCCGCCCCGACGATGCGGCCGCGCTTGCCGACGCGATCCGGGTCGCCCTCCGCGCCGATCGGCCGACGCTCATCCACGTGAGCGACGCGACGGCCTGATCAAGGGAACCGCCACGCCCCACGGCGCTTAGACCGTGACGAGATACGCGCCGCTAAAGCGAACCGCGCGCGGATCGACAGTCACGGAGGCTCACCATGAAGACGTTCATGATCGCTGGAGCGGCATCGCTCATCGCGCTCGGCGCCATCAACATGCCGCTCGCCATTGCCGCGGACCCGGCACCGTCGAATGAAACGACCAGCGGAACCGCGGTGCCAGGGGCAACGGCCGCGACCGGCACGACGCCCGACACGGCGTCGGCCAGCAAGACTGCCGACTCGGGGAAGGTGCCAGGCGAGCCGGAAAAGGGGGCCAACTCGTTCACCGAGAGTCAGGCCCAGGCGCGGATTTCCGACGCCGGCTACACCTCCGTCGGGGGTCTGAAGAAGGACGGCGACGGGATCTGGCACGGCACCGCGATGAAGAACGGGCAGCAGGTCGGCGTTTGGCTCGACTACGCCGGCAACGTCGGCCAGTCGTAAGCACATAGGAGATTTCGCCATGGCGACACGCACGCTTACCCATCTTTACGATACGTATGACGAGGCCGCACGCGCCGTTGACGCTCTCGAGTCGGCCGGCATTCCGCACAGCGACATCAGCCTCGTCGGCACCGATGGCCGCGACGCGGCCGTGGTGCCGACGATTGGGCCAGAAGCCACGCTTCCGGTCGGCTCGGCACTGCCGGTCGACGCCACGATCGCCGGAACCGACATGAAAACCGACGCTGCCGAGCGGTCGGCCGCGACCGGTGCCGGCGCGGGCGCCACGCTCGGGACGGTGGTCGGCGGCGGCGCGGGCCTTCTGGCCGGCATTGGCGCGCTGGCCATCCCGGGCGTGGGACCGGTCGTCGCCGCCGGCTGGCTCATCGCCACGCTGACCGGCGCCGGTGCGGGCGCGGCCGCGGGCGGCTTGCTCGGCGCGTTGACCGGGGCGGGTGTCAGCGACACCGACGCTCATGTCTATGCCGAGGGCGTTCGTCGCGGCGGCACGCTGCTCAGCGTGCACATCACCGACGCTCAGACGAACGCCGCACAGGTCGAGGAGATTCTCGCGAGCACGCACGCCGTCGATATTGGCCAGCGCGGCAGCGACTACCGCGCGGGCGGCTGGGATCGATTCGACCCGGCAGCGGCGTCTTACACGCCGGCGCAAGCCCAAGCCGACGTCCAGCACGACCGCGACCGCCGCAGCGCGGCCTAGGCGTCTCCGCCCGCCGGCACGGACCGGCGGGCGTTTCGGCGGCGCGCCGCTCCTGCCCCGCAGTTAAGAAAATCCTGGCGGCCGCCGAGCGCCAAATCCGAACGCTTGTTCGAGCGCTTGGCCGGCCGCCAGCATCGGCCCTTCGTCGAAGGTCCCGCCCCAGACGCAGATGCTGTGCGGCACCTGATGCAGCGTCCCGCCGGCCGGACCTCCCGAGTCGAAGCCGATCGCTGACAACGCGCCACTGCCGCGGGTCGAAGAGGCGCGAAGGCCTGACGGCAGGCACAAGCAGGGATGGCCCGTGTAGTTGGTGATCGTCAGCATCGGCCCGGTCAGGCTCGGGCCGATCACCGCATCGACCCCGCGCATCGCCTCATCCATCGTCTGCATGACCAGGCGGCGAAACCGGTCCAATTGGATGTGATCCACGGCGCTGAGGAAGCGGGCGCGGCGGAACGCGTTGGGCCACGCCGCTTCGTCCTGCCACGCCAACTCGTCATCGCGGTCCGACAACGTCAAATCCTCGAACGAGGCTGCGGACTCGGCATGCAGCAGATTGAGCAAAGACTCATACGGCAAGTCGGGCCGCGCGATCGGCACGAGGGTCATGCCGAGCCGCCGTGCGATGCCGAGCGCGGCGCGGTCCAGATCGGGCGCGTCCGAGGCCTCGAAATCGTTCGGGAACCAGCCGAGCCGCAAGCCCGCGACATCGCGCGTGAGATCCGCGCCGAATGGCGCATCGATGCCGAATGGATCCGCCTGTTCGGGTCCATTCAGTATCCCCACCACGAGAACCGTGTCCGCCACGGAGCGGGCCATTGGGCCGATCTTGTCCAGCGTCCAGCACAGCGGCATCGCTCCCGTCCTCGGCACCCGGCCGAAGGTCGGGCGCAATCCGGTTACGCCGCAGCGCGCCGACGGGCAGACGATCGAACCCAGCGTCTCCGTCCCGAGCGCGAAGCCGACCAGCCCTGCCGCCACGGCCGAGCCGGAGCCGGCGCTCGACCCGCTCGACCCTTCCTCGAGGTTCCACGGATTCTTCGTCACGCCGTCGTACCAGATGTCGCCATACGCAAGCGCGCCGACCGTGGTCTTGCCGAGCAGCACCGCGCCCGCCTCGCGCAACCGGCGCACCACCGCGGCATCCGTCGTCGGAATGCGCCCCCGATGCGTCTCGGCCCCCCATGCGGTCTCGAGCCCCGCGGTGTCCAGAATGTCCTTGGCGCCGTACGGGATGCCGTGCAGCGGGCCGAGCCATGTGCCCTCGGAGAGCATTTGATCCAGCGCTCGAGCGCGGCCGATCGCGCCTGCCGCATCCAGCAGCGCGAAGCAGGACAGTCGTGGCCCAAACCGGCCAATGCGCGCCAGATAGATGCGCGTCAGCCGCTCGCAGGACAGTCGTTTCGAGCGGATCCACTCCGATTGTGCGGTGATCGGTGCGAATGCGATTTCCGCGTCGGCATCCGGCAGCTCGGCCTCCACCGGCGGCAACACGATCGGACCCGTCGCCGGCATGATGAAATCGGGCATCCGCGGGTCGAATTTCGTCGCCGGTCCCAGATGCCAGGGCATGTCCACGCCGCGTCGGGCGATGGCATGACGCAGCTGAGCCTCCAGGGCGGGGCGCATCAGATCGCGCTCGGCGGCGGAGTAGGCGACGCCCATCAGACGCTCGGCCGCCTCGATGTCGCGGCTGGAGATAGGGTCCAAGGCATGTCCTCCGTCGGCTGGCACGACTATCATGGGCGACAAAGCAGGAGACGAACATGCACGAGCACCAATTCTACATCGACGGCGACTGGGTCGAGCCGGCAAGCCAGAAACGGCTCGATGTGATCGACCCCTCCACCGAGGAGGCGTTCACCCAGATCGCGCTCGGGTCCATACCGGACGTCGACCGCGCGGTCGCCGCCGCCCGCGCTGCGTTCCCCGCGTTCTCGCGGACCAGCAAGGCCGAGCGCCTCGACCTGCTGCGGTCTATCCTGGCGGAGTATCTCAAGCGTCTTGACGACGTCGCGGAGGCCACGACGCGGGAGATGGGCGCGACGCTGGCGTTCTCCCATTCCGATCAGGCAGCGACCGGCACCGCGCATCTGGAGCAGATGATCGCCGACCTCGAGAGCTTCGAGTTTGCGTGGCTGCAGGGCTCGACGCTGATTTCGAAGGAGTCGATCGGCGTCATCGGCATGATCACCCCCTGGAACTGGCCGATCAACCAGATCGTCTCGAAGGTCGCTCCGGCGATCGCCGCCGGCTGCACGATGATCCTGAAACCGTCGGAAATCGCGCCGACGACCGGCGTCATCTGGTCAGAGGTGATGCACGCGGCGGGCGTGCCGAAGGGCGTCTACAACATGGTGCAGGGCGAAGGCCCGGTCGTGGGGGCCGCGATGTCGGCCCATGCCGGCATCGACATGATGAGCTTCACCGGCTCGACCCGCGCCGGGATTCAGGTCGCGCAGGCGTCGGCCGCGACGGTCAAGCGCGTGACGCAGGAACTGGGCGGCAAGTCGCCCAACATTCTGCTCGATGACGTCGACCTGTCGCACGCGGTGGCGCGGGGTGTCACCGACATGATGAGCAATAGCGGTCAGTCCTGCGACGCGCCAACCCGCATGCTCGTCCCGGCCAAGCTGCACGATGCGGCCAAGGCGATCGCCAAGGCGGCCGCCGAAACCGTCGTCGTCGGCGACCCGCGCGATCCGAAAAGCACGATCGGACCGGTGGTCAGCGCGGTGCAGTACGAGAAAATTCAGCGGCTGATCCAGGCCGGCATCGACGAAGGCGCGGAACTGGTCACCGGCGGTCCCGGCCGTCCCGAACACCTGAACCGCGGCTACTACGTGCGGCCGACCGTGTTCGCCGGCGTACGGCCCGACATGACCATCAGCCGCGAGGAAATCTTCGGGCCCGTCATCGCGATCCTGCCCTATGCCGACGAGGCCGACGCGATCAAGATAGCCAACGACACTCCCTATGGGCTCGCCGCCTACGTGCAGTCCGGCGACCTCGCGCGGGCGCGACGCGTCGCGGCTCAGTTGCGCGCGGGGAACGTATGGCTGAACTATCCGGCCCCGGATTTCGCCGCCCCGTTCGGCGGCTACAAGCAATCCGGCAATGGCCGCGAATACGGCAAGTGGGCCATGGAGGAGTTCCTGGAGACCAAGGCCGTCATCGGCCATCAAGCGGCGTGACACACCGGCAGTTGCCCGTCTCCTCGGAGCGGCCCTGGATCGCCCCGCGGGGAAGGCACGGCTGGCGATGACCGCAACGGCTTGACCGAACGTCGCGGATCGCTACGCGGTAGAGTCGTCGTTCGGGCTCGCCTTGCACGAGCCCGCAAGAGCCTCATCAGTTAGATCGCATCGCAAAGCGATTCGATCTGGCTGATGCGGCGTCGTGCAGGCAGATGCCCCGCGGACCATAACAGAGCCGCTAACCTTGGCCGCTTTCGTACCAGGCGCACAGGGTCGAAACGATCATGCTCTACGCCGCCCGCACCCGGCCCAGGAACCCGGCGACCTGGCCACGCAGCGCGTTGGATTGCGTCGTCATCGCCGCAGCCGCCCCCAGCAATTCACCCGCCGCCGTCGCGGTGCGATCGGACGCGGCGCCGACCTCATCGAGACTTACATGCGCCCGCTCCACGCTGCCCGACGCCGCGACGACGCCGTTGGTGATCTCGGCGGTCGCCTCGCCCTGCTGCTGCACCGCCTCGGCGATGCTGGCGGCGATGCCGTTCAAGGCGGCGATCGTCTTGCCGATCCCCTGAATATCGCCCGCCGCGCGCGCCGCCACGGTCTGGATATCCTCGACGCGACGGGCGATCTCCTCGGTGGCGCGCGCGGTTTGGCCGGCCAGGTTCTTGACCTCCCCGGCCACCACGGCGAACCCCTTGCCGGCATCGCCCGCCCGCGCGGCCTCGATCGTCGCGTTCAGCGCGAGAAGGTTGGTCTGCCCGGCGATTCCGCGGATCAACTCGACCACCTTGCCGACCTGCTCGGAACTGCCCGATAGGCCGCGCACCGTCTCATCCGTGCGCTCGGCGCTGCGCGCCGCCTCGGCCGCGATCCGCCCGGATTCGGAGACGAGGCGTCCGACTTCGCCAATCGCGCCAGCCAGCTGCTCGGCCGCTCGTGCCGCGTTTGTCGAACTGGCGCTAGCTGCGTCCGACGCGCCCGCGGCCTGCGAGGTCGCCTCGCGCGCCGACTGCGCCGCCCCCGCGAGGGATGTGGCGCTGGCATGCACTGCATCAGCGGTGGCAGCGACGGTCTGGACCACCCCGCTCACCTCCTGCTCGAAGCGGTCTGCCATGGCCAGCATGCCCTCCCGGGCGGTCGCCGCCATCTCCAGGCGGGCCGCCTGCTCGCGCGCCTCGGCCTCGACCCGGGCCAGCGCGTGGCCACGGAAGACCATCAGGGCCGCGGCCATGTCGCCGATCTCGTCGCCGCCCGCCGCCGGCACCTCGGTCCGCAGATCGCCTTCGGCGATCCGTCGCATCGCCGACGCCAGCCGGTCGATCCGACGCGCGATGCCGCGTCCGACATAGAGCCATCCCAACAGGATCGCGGCGACCAGGACCACGCCCGACACCGCGAGCGCGGTGGCGATGCTCCGACGCGTCAACCGCGCCGAGTCCGCCAGCACGCCCTCGGCGCGCGCCTGTTCGGTGGCAACGAGCCCATCGACCTCCCGCCCCAGCGCCACGGCGGCCGCGGTCAATGCCCGCTCGACCCGTCCGACCTCCGCCTTCGTCGCGACCTGCCGCTCGCGCAGCGCGAACACACTTTCGTCGCCACGTCCGGCCGTGAGCAGCGCATCTGCGAGCTGACGGATCCGCGCGGCGTCCGGCGCTTCGCCATAGGCGGCCAGCGCCTTGCCCAGGTACAGCTCGGCCCAGTCGTATTGCGACCTGATTTCGCGCGCCGCCTCGGCGTCCGCATGACTTGCCGCCGCCAGCATCCCCACCACGAGATTGGCGTTGCTCAGCACCGCGCCGAGTGAGGCGAACTGCGGCATCGCCTCGCCCGAGAGCCGGGCCAGCCCCTGTCGCGGCTGCCGCCCGAGTTCGCTGATCAATCCCGAGACCTCGACCGCGGCGACCTCGACCATGGGGCGGATGAACTCGGCGAAATCCTTATAGGCGGCGAGTGCATTCGCCTCGGCGGCGTCCAGCTTGGCGCGACGATCGAGATCCTCGAGCGCGAGCGCCTGCAACTGCGGCAGCAGTCCGGCGACCGCCCGGCTCATCCCCGCCGCCCGATCCAATGCCGCCGGATCGGCCCCCAATCCCCGAAGCGTGGAAATCCGCGCCATCTCTCCGGCAATAAGCGCCTCGAGCTTGCCGGTCTGTTTCTTTACTTCGGTCACCGTGTCGAGGTCGCCAAGCTGACCGGCCTGGGCCGCCAGGGTCGCGGTCCGTTGCGCGAGCGTCAGCGACTGCACCGTCGCCGGAAGTGCCCGACTGCCGAGCTGATCGACAAGCCTCCCGGCCTGCCAGGAGTACCAGCATGCGGAAAGCCCGACGACGGCGGTTAGCGCCGCGAGCGCACCGAACGCGGTGAACAGCCGAGCGCGTATGCCGCGCCGGGAGGAAGAGCCAGTCGCCATGAGCGGTTCCCGCAGCTAGGAGACCGCATGAAACCCGAGTGGGGGTGAAAATCGGATGAACTGGGGCGAGGGACGAATGTCGCTAGAAGACCCACGGCAGGTTCGTGATGCCTCACCAGCCGCATGCCGCGTCTCATCGCTCCGAGGTCATATGACCGGAACGCCCATAAGCGTCGCGAACTCATCGACCCGATCAAGACCCGACGAAGGGCGCGGTGGGAAGCGGGGTGAAGGGAAAGTTCCGCCCTGGCCCGTGTCCCCAGGACATGCTTCCGAGAGGACCCACATCCCAATAATGACCGGCCAGCGCGTTGTGCCAACACGCAAATGCGCCCTCGGCCGTATTGCCATATTCTCTGTCGCGTGGCCAATAATAGTATCCAGCGTAACGATCCGCCCAGACGACAGGATCCTTGCCACACGCGGCATGACCTTCACGTTCGGTCGGATAGGTGTCGATGCTCCCGATCTGAAGTTGAGCATCGGGTGCACCCGAATTGCCGCCGGCATACGCGACGATCGGAACAGCGACCAGATGTGCGACGACCCATGCGGTCATATGCAACAGAGGATGACGTCGCCGCCGGAGCGTGGTCATTGTACTAAAACGGATATCACAAGATTTCTGTCTCATCACGTTCATCTTGGCGCGAAGGTCGATAACGCATGATGACCACCAAAAGCGCGTCCTGTGAGCTGACGTGAAAGGACAGTCGTCGTTGGACGTCGCCGCCATCGGAACGGGGACCGGCGAACCGGCCCCCGCCCTAGATCAGCTGCGCTTCGGCGGCGTCGCCGGCCAGCTCTTGATCAGCGTGTCATAGTCGACTGTCTCGCCCTGCGGCTTTTCGTTGGCGAGCTTGCGCTGTGGCGCCAGGTTGCCGTCCTTCTCCGCCTGCGCGTACCAGTATTCGGCGGTCTCTTCCTTGTTCAGCTTCGGGCCGTATTTGCCCTGCACGCCCGACTTC
Source organism: Acetobacteraceae bacterium (assembly GCA_965246915.1). GTDB lineage: Bacteria > Pseudomonadota > Alphaproteobacteria > Acetobacterales > Acetobacteraceae > CAVRQM01. Next base: position 142,527 of record CBDFGB010000011.1, on the reverse strand, counting down.
TCCAGGCGCGCCATGATGGCGTCCTGGTCGCGCGCCAAGCCGTCCATCGCCTGCTGCGGCGTAGACTGCCCGCTGATCGCGTTGGAGATGTTCTGCCACCAGACCTGCGCCATCTTGCCGTAGTCGGGCACGTTGACTCCCGTCGGGGTCCACAGCTTGCGCGCCGGGCTGCGGTAGAACTCGACCAGGCCACCGGCTCGCGGTGCGATGTCCGTCATCGCCTGCGACCAAATGTCGCTCTCGCGAATGACGAACAACGTCGCCACGGCCTTCTTCAGCGTGACCGATTTGCACGTGCAGAACTGCGCGAACAGCCATCCGGCCTGAACGTTCTTCAACGGGGCATGTTTCAGCAAGGTCCAGCCGCCGACGTCCTGGTAGCCAAGCTTCATGCCGTCCTTCCAGTACGCGCCGTGCGGGCTGGGCGCCATGCGCCACTTCGGCGTGCCGTCGGCGTTCATCACCGGCAAGCCGGGCTTGGAGAGCGCGTCGGTAAAAGCGCTATACCAGAAGATCTGTTGCGCGATGTGACCCTGCGCCGGCACCGCGCCGGCCTCGAGGAAGTCCATGCCGCTCGCTTCCGGCGGCGCATACTTCTTCAGCCACTCGATGTATTTCGTCAGTGCGTAGACGGCCGCCGGGCCGTTCGCGTCGCCACCGCGCGTCACCGAGGATCCGCGCGGGATCCCGTCGGTCATGCGGATGCCCCATTCGTCGACCGGCTTGCCGTTCGGGATCCCACGATCGCCGTTGCCGGCCATCGACAGCCAGGCATCGGTGAAGCGCCAGCCGAGCGACGGATCCTTCTTGCCGTAGTCCATGTGGCCGTAGATTCGCTGACCGTCGATTTCCTTAACCGTATTGGTAAAGAAGTCGGCGATGTCCTCATACGCGGACCAGTTGACCGGCACGCCCAGCTCATAGCCGAACTGCTTCTTGAACGCGGCCTTCAGCTCCGGCTTCTGGAACAGGTCATAGCGGAACCAGTACAGGTTCGCGAATTGCTGGTCGGGAAGCTGATACAGCTTGCCGTCGGTGAACGTGCCGAACGACAGGCCGATGAAGTCCTCCAGATCGAGCGTCGGGCTGGTGACCTCCTTGCCGCTCTTTTGCATGAAGTCGGTCAGCGAGCCGTCGACGATGTCGTTGTAGCGGGGATGCGTCCCGATGAAGTCGGTGTCGTTCATCCAGAAATCGTAGATCGGCCGGCCCGACTGCATCTGCACGCCGATCTTGTCGACGATGCTGCCTTCGTCGATCAGATCGTGCTTGACCTGGATTCCGGTGATCTCGCCGAACGCCTTTGTCAGCGTCTTGCTCTCGTAGTCATGTATCTTCAGGATCTCAGAAGCGCAGCTGATCTGCAGGCCTTGATACGGCTTGCTCGCCTTGATGAACCATTCCATCTCGGCCATCTGCGCGTCCTTCGACAGCGTGGATGGCTGGAACTCGCTGTCGACCCACTTCTTCGCGGCGTCGACCTGTTGCGCATGGCTGACACCGCTGCGGATCAACACGCCGGCCCCGGCCGCAGCCGCGGCCCCCTTCATCACGTCACGTCTTTTCATTGAAGTCCTCCCTGTGCCGCCCGGATGGCGATCATCCGGGCCGTGGATGGTTCAGGCGTAGCGGAACATCAGCCCCCAGTAGATGACGGCGGCGGCCAGCGGCCACCACATCGTCTCGCCTCCGAGGCGGATGAACAGGATGAACAGAAACGCAGTGCCGATCAGCGAGACGAACAGCCGATCTCCGCGCGTGGTGGGAAAGCCGAGGATCCCGCGCCGCGGCGTCTCGGGGTAGCGGATCGCCAGGATCGTCATGACGATCAGGCACCCCGCGATGAAACCGAAGAAGCCGGCGGTCGACCATGTCCAGGCCATCCAGTCGAAATTCATGGCGTCGTTCCAGGTGATTCCGTTCGTGCGTCGTCTTGGCCGAGCTTTGGAAAGGTCTGGATCGAAACGAGACCCTCCTTCACCGCACGTTCCCCCATCAAACCCGCCCCAGGGCAAAACCCTTGGCGATGTGGTTGCGCACGAACCAGATGACGATCGCGCCCGGCACCATCGTCAGCACGCCGGCCGCCGACAGCAGGCCCCAGTCCATTCCGGCCGAGGAATACGTCTGCGACATGACCGAGACGATCGGCTTGGCGTTGACCGTGGTCAGCGTCACCGCCAGCAGCTGCTCGACCCAGGAGAACATGAAGCAGAAGAAGGCGGTGACGCCAATGCCGTTGGCGATCAGCGGCAGGAAGATCTTCACGAAGAACCGCGGGAAACTATACCCGTCGATCGCCGCGGTCTCGTCGATCTCGCGTGGCACGCCGGAGATGAAGCCCTCCAGGATCCACACCGCGAGCGGGACGTTGAACAGGCAATGGGCGAGGGCCACCGCCCACACCGTGTCGAACAGCCCGACCTCTGAATACAGATTGAAGAACGGCATGGCGAACACCGCGGGTGGCGCCATCAGATTCGACAGCAGCCAGAAGAAGATGTGCTTGTCGCCGAGGAATCGGTAGCGGCTGAAAGCATACGCCGCTGGCAGGGCGATCGTCACCGAAATGACGGTGTTCAGCAGCACATACGTCAGCGAGTTCATGAACCCGCCGAACCAGGCCGGATCCTCGTAGATCTTGAGATAGTGCTCGAACACCGGATGGTGCGGCCATAAGGTCAGGTCGCCGGTGATCTCGACGTTGGATTTCAGGCTCATGTTGATGAGCCAGTAGATCGGCAGCATCAGCAGCGCGAGATAGACGCCGAGCACGATCTTGCGCCCCAGATGCCGCTGCCCGCGGACCGTCCGCGTCCGTGGCGAGACGACCGATCGCGTCGCGGGAATGGCCTGGCCGGCCGCGATGTCCAGGGCGGCGGGGGGTTCGCGCATCAGGCGCCCTTCCGTGCGTCGATCTGGGTGATGACCGTGAAGAAAACCCAGCAGATTGTCAGCGTGATGAGGTTATAGACCAGCGAGAGCGCCGCCGCGTTGCCGAGATCGACCTGCCCCAGCGCGATCTTGACCAGATCGAGCGAGATGAAACTGGTTGCCTCGCCCGGTCCGCCGCCGGTCACCACCGACGGCTCGGTGTAGATCATGAAGCTTTCCATGAACCGCAGCAGCACGGCGATGATCAGCACCTTGCGCAGCTTCGGCAACTCGATGTTGACGAACACCGACCAACGGCCCGCGCCGTCGATCTTGGCCGCCTGATAAAAGGCGTCGGGGATCGCCTTCAGCCCGGCGTAGCACAGCAGCACCACCATCGGCGTCCAGTGCCACACGTCCATGATGACGATGGTTGCCCAGGCCGACAGCGGATCCTGCGTGACGTTGTACGGAATGCCGACGCCGGTGACCACCGCTCCGAACAGGCCGATATCGGCGCGCGCGAAGATTTGCCAGATCGTGCCGACCACGTTCCAGGGGATCAGCATCGGCAACGCGACCAGCACCAGCGATGCGCCGACGGTCCACCCGGCGCGCGGCAGCGACAGCGCGACGACGATGCCGAGCGGCACCTGAAGGGCCAACACGACCAGCGAGAAAAACAGGTTGCGCACCAGCGCGCGGGCAAACCGGCCGCCGATGTCGGTCGTCGGATCAAGCAGATTGTGGAACCATCCCAGGCCGTTCCAGAAAAACTGGTTTTGGCCCATCGTGTCCTGAACCGAGTAATTGACCACGGTCATGAGCGGGATGAGCGAGGAAAACATCACGAAGGCCAGAACGGGCAGGACGAAGAACCAGGCCCGGTTGTTCCACGGCTTGTCTTGCATCACGCCGCTCCCTGCACGCGATGGTCGTCAACATAGACATGTGTCATCGCCGGATCGAGGTGCAAACGCGCAGCACCGCCCGGCTCGGCCACCGCGACGCCCGCCGGCACCGTGGCGACCAGCTCATGCGGCCCGAGCGCCACGCGCGCCAGCCGCCGCCGGCCCAGATCCTCGAGCCGGCGTATGGTGACGGGCAGCCCGCCCTCGCCGCCCAGCGTCGCGAAATCCGGCCGTATGCCGAGCTGGATGGAATTGGACATCGACAGGCTCTGGTAGCTGGCGCCCAATTCGATCTCGTTCTCGCCCACCATGGCGCGACGCCCCGAGACACGCGCCGGCAGCAGATTCATTCCCGGCGAGCCGATGAAATAGCCGACGAAGGTGTGCTCCGGCCGCTCGAACAACTCGGACGGCGTGCCAATCTGCAGCACCCGTCCGTCCTGCATGACGACCACGTGATCGGCGAACGTCAGGGCCTCGGTCTGGTCGTGCGTGACGTAGATCATGAGCAGATCGAGTGCGCGATGCACCGCCTTGAGCTTCGAGCGCAGTTCCCATTTCATCGCCGGATCAATCACCGTCAGCGGCTCGTCGAACAGCACCGCCGACACGTCCGCGCGCACCAGTCCCCGGGCCAGCGATATTTTCTGCTTCGCGTCGGCGGTCAGCCCGCGCGCCCGCCGCTTCAGATCGCCCGTCAGGCCGAGCATGTCGGCGATCTCGGCCACGCGCGCGTCGATCGCGGGCCTCGCCATGCCGCGATTCTTCAGCGGAAACGCCAGGTTCTCGGCCACCGTCATGGTGTCGTAGATGACCGGAAACTGGAACACCTGCGCGATGTTGCGCCGCTCCGTCGGCAGCATCGTCACGTCCTGCTCGCCGAACAGCAGACGCCCCTCCGAGGGGGTCACGAGGCCGGAGATGATGTTCAGCAGCGTCGTTTTGCCGCAGCCCGACGGTCCGAGCAGCGCATAGGCCGCGCCCTGCCGCCAGACATGATGCAGGGGCTTGAGCGCATAATCCGCCTCGGTCCGCGGCGGCGCGTAGCTGTGGGCGATGCCGTCGAGCGTGATCTGCGTCATGCCGCGTCGGCCATTTCGGGGGCGACCGCCAGCGCGCCCGCCGCGTCGAACACGAACACCCGGGTCGGATCGACGCTGACCTCGACCGCGGCGCCCGCCTCGACCTCATGCACGCCGGGCATCAGCGACACCCAGGATCCGATGCCGACATCGACATGGACGAAACTCTCCGAGCCGCTGATCTCGGTCACCGAAACCGTGCCCGGAAACGACATCCGCCCCGCGCCTCCGCCGACCGCGAGATCCTCGGCCCGGAAACCCAGTCGATACGAACCCTCCGACAACCCGGCGAGCGGGCCCGACGCCGGCATCTGCCGCCCGTTCGCCGCGACCACGACCGCGCCGCGCTTCTCGACCGAGAACTCGTTGAGCGGCGGGTCGGAGAACACCCGCGCCGCCTCGATGTTCTCCGGCCGCCGATAGACGATCGGCGTGCGCCCCATCTGCGTCACCCGCCCCTCGTAGAGCGTTGCGGTGTTGCCGCCGAGCAGCAGCGCCTCCGTCGGCTCGGTCGTTGCGTAGACCAGGATCGCGCCGGATTCGGCGAAGATACGCGGCAATTCCTCGCGCAGCTCCTCGCGCAATTTGTAGTCGAGGTTGGCCAGCGGCTCGTCCAGCAGCACCAAAGCCGCCCGCTTGACCAGCGCCCGGGCAATCGCCGTCCGCTGCTGCTGGCCACCCGACAACTGGCCCGGCAGCCGCTGCAGCAGAGGCTCGAGCCGCAGCAGCTTGGCAGCCTGCGCCACCCTTGCCTCGATCTCCGCGCGCGCGACGCGGGCGACCCGCAGCGGCGAGGCAATGTTCTCGTAGACGCTCAGTGTCGGATAGTTGACGAACTGCTGGTAGACCATCGCCACCGACCGCTGCTTGACCGACATGCCGGTGACATCGCGCCCGTCCAGCACCAGCCGGCCGGAGCTCGGCCGGTCGAGGCCCGCCATCAGCCGCATCAGCGTCGTCTTGCCCGCCAGAGTCGGGCCGAGCAGCACGTTCATCGTCCCGGCAGCCAGCGTCATCGTGACGCCGTCGATCAGCGTCTCCGCGCCGGCCTTGAGCGTGATCGCGTCGAGCTCGAGGCTCATGCCACCGGTTCCGGCTGGCCAAGGAGTTCGGACAGCCGCGCGTCGATCCGCTCGAGCTGCGCGGCATCGAGCCGCAGTCCCAATTTGCTCCGCCGCCAGACGATGTCGCGCGCCGTCGTCACCCACTCGAATTGGACGAGATAGCGCAGTTCGGCGTCGGTCAGATCGGCCCCGTAGACCTCGCCCATGTCCGACGCGAGCCGCGCCTCGCCCAGCAGGACCGCCGCATCGGTGCCATAGGCGCGCACCAGGCGCTTGGCCGTGCCGACCGCCAGGAACGGATAGTCGCCGCGGATTTTCGCGACCAGCGCGTCGTAGCCATCCGTCGGGAAATCCCCGCCCGGCAGCCTCTCGCGGCCCGTCCACCCTTGCGGCAGCCCGGATGGCGGCGGCAGGTGCGGTGCCAGTTTCTCGAGCGCCGCCTCGGCGAGCCGGCGAAACGTCGTGATCTTGCCGCCGAAGATCGACAGCAGCGCCGGCTCGCCCTCCGGCGCGTCCAACGTGAGGACGTAGTCGCGGGTCGCCGCCTGCGCCGCCGACGCGCCGTCGTCATACAGCGGCCGCACGCCGGAATAGGTCCAGACCACGTCGGCGGGCGTGATCGGACGGACGAAGTATTCGCTCGCCGCGCGACAGAGATAGGCGATCTCCGGCTCGGTCGCGTGCACCTGCCCGGGATCGCCCTGGTAGTCCTGGTCGGTGGTGCCGATGAGGGTGAAGTCGCGCTCGTACGGAATGACGAAGAAGATGCGGCCGTCGGCGTTCTGGAAGATGTAGCAATGCTCTTCCGGATACAGCCGGCGCACCACGATGTGGCTGCCCTGGACCATCCGCACCGTGGCCGGCGTGTTGGACCGCAGCACGCTCGCCAGCACCTCGCCGACCCACGGCCCGGCCGCGTTCACCAAAGTTTTCGCTTTGACCGTTCGCGAACGGCCGGACCGATCGTCGCGGATCGTCAGATGCCAAAGTCCGTCCACCCGCGCCCCGCTGACGCAGCGGGCGCGGGGCGCGATCTCCGCCCCGCGGATCGCCGCATCGCGCGCGTTCAGCACGACCAGCCGGGAATCCTCGACCCAGCAATCCGAATACTCGAACGCGCGGCTGTAGGACGGCTTCAACATCCGCCCGGCCGGATCGTCAGGGAGGCGGACGGCGCGGGTCGGCGGCAGCTTCTTGCGGCCACCGAGATGGTCGTACATGAACAGCCCGACGCGCAGCAGCCAGGCCGGGCGAAGCCCTTTGTGATGCGGCAGCACGAAGCGCAGCGGCCAAATGATGTGCGGCGCGATGGCCCATAGCACTTCGCGCTCCATCAGCGCCTCGCGCACCAGCCGGAACTCCCGGTATTCCAGATAGCGCAATCCGCCGTGGATGAGTTTGGTCGACGCCGACGAGGTGGCGGACCCGAGGTCGTTGGCCTCGCACAAGAAGACCGACCAGCCGCGCCCCGCGGCATCGCGCGCGATGCCGCAGCCATTGATGCCGCCGCCGATGATCGCGAGATCCACGATGGTGTCGTCGACTGTCACGGTGCCGTGCGCTTCCCCCGGCCCGGCTTCTCCGCCGAACACGTGACAACGATAGATCGAACGCTGCGGGCGACGCAAGAGGTCAAAGCGAACATTCAAACGAAAATCGGCATGAGGCTGGCACCCGGCACACCCCCCGGCCGACACCACCCGAATCGAACGGCGATGCCGACGGCCGATCCACGAGAATGCTGTTGCATTTTCCGTGGCATGTGCAAAGAGGAAGCAACATTCGTGGCGTCGGCGCGAGGGCGGCTCACTTTTCGCAGGGAGGCACTTGATGATCCGTTCGTTTTTGAGCGTGGCGGCCATTCTTCTTCCGCTGATCTGGTCCGAGGCGAGAGCGGAATCCCGGGACGACGTATCGCTCGACGAGTTCACGAAGTTGGCGTTCAGGTGGACCGGGTCCGAGGAACGACCGAGCCTGATCATGTCGAAGGGCACGCTTCTGGCGTGGCTGAGGGACCCGGCAACCTACCGTGGCGGCACAAATCCGAAGTGGTTTTTCAACAGCAGTCCGGAACGGTCGATGATTATCGTCCCGCCCGGTCAATATATGATGGTCTTTCCACCGCGAAGGCCGGTCGTTGAACGAACACGCAGCGATCGGATCCAGAGCTCGCGCTACTGGCTCGCGGTGACGCTCGATGGCTTTTGGGGAGTCTTCGATCACGACGCTACAAACCTGTATCTCAATGAGTCGGATATCCAGAAGTATCTAGCTGCAGAGATCGGCCCCTCTGGCGAACTGACGACGTTCGTGATGGGAGCGACGACGACATTCCCGTTCCCGGACGGTTTGGGCGCGTTGACGAGAGGCGAGACCGCACATGAGTTGTCCCGCCTAGGCGGCGATGTCGTGATCAGCTTCGACTCCGCTTTTCGGGACATGACCGACAAACAAAGGCAGTTAAATGAGCGGGCCAGGACCTCCGGGCATCCCGCCCCCACAAGTTTTCATGTGGACGAAGGCGCTGTGGTGCCAATCAGAGTTTCGGACGTGGTCCCGCCTGAAAAACTGACGGCCTGGGCGTCTGGAAACCTCAACTACAAGGAGACATTCGAGAGCAATTTTTCCAGTATTCGTATCCCACTCGGCACGTCCATACCTTTTGGATGCGGTGAAACCCGAAAAATATACACGAAACGCGAGTCGGACGTCTCCGGAGAAGTAACGGGCGAGATTGGCGCGGGCGGCAGCGTCATGACCTGGATGACCGCGAAGCTTGGCCTGTCATTCAGCGCCAAGCAGGATTTGAAAAAGTTCTCTGAAAACACGTTCGAGGACACTTCAACGACGAGCCGGATCTACTATCCGGTCGAGTTGCGGCAGCCTGACGGAACCAAGGCGCTTTTCTTTGCCGGAGTTGCAAGAACCTGCGCGGCGAAAAGGAACTGGCACACCCTAGTCATCGACCGGGGTGACAAGAAAAATTGGCTTCACAGCGAATTCTGGGAACTCGACAAGGATGGAAAGGAACCCGAGGCTTATAGTCATCCCACGTCCGTGAGATTGAACGCGATTGTTCCAGGCGGGGACCCCTTCAGCGAGGCGCGCGGAAACATCCTGGCGCGATGCTTTCGCCAGGAGCAGGCCTTTGAAAAGATAGCGGGCGAGGAGATGGGAGAGGCCGTGGCGGCGAAGGTCGCGATCGCGATCGCGACGGTGTCTCAGGCGGGAACGGTCAACCTGTCGGATTTCTTCGAGGACCGGAGTTGCAACGCAACCCCCGCGGCGCCGCTCACTCAGACCGCTAGCGCGGGGCCTCCTGCCAGCGCGGCGCCTCCTGAACGAGCGGACCAGGTGGCCGCCGGCGTCATCCCCCCTCGCCCTCCATCGGGCCGCCCGCCTCCACCACCGTCACCCCGTGCTCCCGGCACACCCCCGCGATCTCCGCCGACGGCAGGCGGTCGGTGACGAGCACGTCCACGTCCGCCAGATGGGCGATCCGCACCGGGGCGGAGCGGGCGAACTTGCTGCTGTCGGCGACCAATACGACGTGGCGCGCGTTCTCGATGATGGCGCGGCTGACCTGCACCTCGCGGATGTCGAAATCGAGCAGCGTGCCGTCTGGGTCGATCGCCGAGGTCCCGATGATCGCCGTGTCCACCCGGAACTGCCGGATTTGCTCGACCGCGACCGCGCCGATGATCCCGCCATCGGCGCGGCGCACGTTGCCGCCGGCCACGATCACCTCGATGGAGGGATGGCGGTGCAGTTCGGCGGCCACATGGAGGTTGTTGGTGATGACCAGCAATCCCGAATGCGCCGTCAGCGCGCGCGCGACCTCCTCCGTGGTGGTGCCGATGTTGATGAACAGCGACGAGCGATCGGCGACCAGCCGCGCCGCCGCCTCGCCAATGAGCCGCTTGTGCGGCTGCGAGACGAGTTTTCGCGCCTCGTAGGCGAGGTTGGCCACCCCGGAGGCGACCATCGCCCCGCCATGCACCCGGGTCAGCACCCGGCTGTCGCACAGCTCGTTCAGGTCGCGGCGGATGGTCTGCGGCGTGACACCGAACCTTGCGGCCAGGTCCTCGACCAGCACGCGGCCGGTCTCGCTGGCCAGCGCCATGATCTCCGACTGCCGCCGGCTGATCGTGCGCGGCGCGGGCGCGTCCATCTACAGCCCCAAATTGAACGCGATGGAAATGCGCAGCGCGGTGCCGCGATACGGCCGCACCTGATGCAGCAGCCACGACGGAAACAGGAACAGCAACCCCGGGCGCGGCCGGATGACCTCGGCGCTGCCCGCCGAGCGCCCATCCTCGCCGGCGAACTTTAACGCGGGCGCGTACATGGCTGGCGCCGGCCCGCGCGGATCCAGCATTTCGAATTCGCCGCCTAGGGTCGGATCGTCCGCGCAACCGCCGTCATCGACGTAATAGGTCCCGGACCAGAACGCCCCCGGGTGGTAATGGCAGATGTTGCTGTCGCCCGGCCCGTTGACGTTCGCCCAGGCCACCACCCGCCACTCCGGCGTCACGGGTTTTCCATCGCGATCGGCGGTCAGCCGCGTCGCCGCCGATCGCGCGAGATCGAGCACCTCGCGCGCCGCCTCGCCACCCCACGCGGAGATGTCCCGGTCGGAATGCCAGCCACCGGCGTTGGACGCCTGGACCGACGCCGTCTCCGCCCGCCGCCGCAGGATCGCCTCGCGCAGCGCCGCGTTGCGCGCGGCCGCGCCCGGCACCTCGATGGCCGCCACCGGCGTCGCGAACAATCCTTTTACGGCGATATCGAGTCGCGACATGGCCGAACACCTAGCGCGTGCGACCGGCAACGCCTACGGGCCGGGCGGGGCCACCTTGCCGCCGAGCCGCTTGGCCATCGCCAGATGCGCGTTCAGCATGGGCACGGCCTTCGCGGCGAAGGCCCGCACGTCGGGATCGGCGCCCGACGCCGCCTCCGCCTGGAACACCGCGAGCGTCGCCGTGTGATCGGCGACCGTCACGTCCAAATACGCGCGATCGAACGCCTTGCCCGTCAGCCCGGCGATGCGGTCATAGGTCGCCTGATGCGCCACATCGACCGTCGTCGTCGGCGCGATCTGCTTGGCGGCGGCGAGCCGCGTCAGCTCCTGGTTCAGCGTCGTGTGCTCGGTGACCATGCGCAGCCCGAAATCGCGCACGGCGGCACGGCTGGCCTGCGCGCGGGCGAGCTGGCCGAACGTCACCTCGGTGATCCCGGCGCGGCCGGCGTCGTTGACGAACGTCGCGTCCGCCGTGGACAGCGTCGGCGTGGCCTGCGCCTGCACCGCCGACTTCACGTCGGTCGCGGCCTGCTGCGTCTGCGCGCACCCCACCAGGGCCGCCATGAGCAGCATCGTCGAAGCCATTCGAATCATGAACTCTCTCCAGGGAGGTGGCGAGATATTCGCCTATCTGCCGTAGCGGAAACGCTCGACCGCGGCGATCAGTGCCCGGCGCACGCCCGGCTCCAGCGCCGAGTGCCCGGCGTCGGGCACCACCGACAACCGCGCCGCCGGCCAGGCCGCGGCAAGTTCGAACGCGGTCCGAGGCGGACAGATCATGTCGTATCGCCCCTGCACGATCTCGGCCGGAATATGGCCGATCCGGTCCATGCCGTGCAGCAGCCCGCCGTCCGGCAGAAACAGATGATTGGCGAAATAGTGCGCCTCGATCCGTGCCAGCCCGAGCGCGGATCGATCCTGCGCAAAGCTGCTGACCGTCTCCGGGCTGGGCAGCAGCGTGCTGCACGAGCCCTCGTAGACCGACCAGGCGCGGGCCGCCGGCATGTGGACGGCCGGATCCGGGTCGGTCAGCCGCCGCAGATAGCCGCCGAGGATGTCGCCCCGCTCCGCGTCCGGCAGGAACGTCGTGAACGCCGTGTGGGCGTCGGGAAAGAAGCTCGCCATGCCGTGCAGGAACCAGTCGACCTCCGGCGGCCGGCCGAGGAACACGCCGCGCAGCACGCAGCCGGCGACCCGGTGCGGCACGGATTGCGCGTAGGCAAGCGCCAGCGTGGAGCCCCAGGAGCCGCCGAACAGCAGCCAGTCCTCGACGTCGAGATGGCGTCGCAATGTCTCGATATCGCCGACCAGGTCGCCGGTCGTGTTCTGGGTCAGGCCCCCAAGCGGCCGCGACCGGCCGGCGCCCCGCTGGTCGAAGATGACCAGCCGCCAGAAGGTCGGATCGAAGAACCGCCGATGCACCGCGCCCGCCCCGGCGCCGGGTCCGCCGTGCAGGAACAGCACCGGCCGGCCGCGCGGGTTGCCGACCTGCTCCCAATACATGACGTGCCCGCCCGACAGCGGCAGATAGCCGGTCTCGTACGGTCCGATCTCGGGAAACAGGTCGCCGCGCGGCATGGGACGATCATACAAGGCCGGAATTTTCCGACCAGAGTCCAACATCGCCCGCCGCGCGCTGATCGGCGGGCCGGCTAAAACTGTTTGTCCACCGAGTCCAGGGCTCGGCGGTTGAACGGCGACCGGTTCTGCATCTCGCAATGGCCGTCTGAACCTTCCGCCGCCGTGAAGCGCAGCAGGCGCGGATCGGCGGGCGCGCCTTAGAGTGGATGCAAGGCGATCGCGTGGACGGCGCTGGCGCGTAGATACAGCTCGCGAGCGCTCTCGACGTGACCCTTGGCAAGCGCCGCATCTCCCTCCGCCTGGAGGCGCGACGCCGCGGCCACCCAGGCCGCGCAATAGGCGCAGTCGTCGCCCTCACCGACAGTGTCCGCGACGGCACTGACCTCGCCGAAATCGGCACCGCCATGGGGAATGGTGCCGAGTGGCCAAGTGCCGAAGATGTCGTGCAGCCTGTCCGCGAACAGCACCGTCATGCGCCCTCTCCGCGTTGCAGCCCTTCGGCATTCGAATGTCCGCCGTCCAAGCCGGAGTCGCAGAGCTTTTGTCTCATGCGTAGGCTTCGCTGCCTGGATCGACCCCACCCAGGCGTCGCCCGGATTGGAAAGCGATCGCAGGAGCGGACATGTAGCGCAGGCGTATCCGGACAGCTTCGCGCCTAGTCCGGCCATTTGGCTTCCCCATTGCGCTCGCCAGAACCGGACATTGCCAGTCGGGATATGAGCGACCGTGGTGGGGGGATTTGCGACATCCGCTGTCGAGTAAGTGGGCGCGGAAAGCCGACGCGGACACTTGAAGGCTGTAGGCGGCAAAAGTGCAGCGCCATGCCCAGACCCATTCGGCCCCGAACGATGTCACACCGAGCCTTCTTGTGCCTTACTGCTAACCTGCGGTGACGCCTGACGCTGCGCGTATGCGCCCTACGCTTGTTTGACGAAGCAAAATGCCCAGGTCCGTACAGTTCCTCATTTTCGATAGGCTTTAGGCTGATTCGGGAGGCAGCCACCGATGGACGACACGTTGCCAGAAGACATCGAGCCCCCCCCTCGCGCGCCAGACCCGCTGGTAAGCGCGGCTGATTTCGATGCCGTGGACTTCGAGGCGCCCATCCGAGATCTGCAACTGGCCGACGCCAACGAGATGTTCCCGCCATACCAGCGCGCATGTGCCGCCGCTGAAAAAGCCAAGGGTGTACGTGCACAAGGTGTCTATCGGTTGCTGGCCAAACTATGCGCCATCGTGCTTCACCCGGCGGACAGGAGCAGCCCGTGGGGACCCATGTGGACGTTTGAAACCAACCGGACCGCCATCCCTGAAGATTTCATCGGTGAGCAGACCACCACCATCTCGGCGATCGTGCCCCGGGTGGAGAGCCCGGCACTGAGGGCGCGGCTTGCGGATATTGCCTGGTCGAACGACCGGCGAGACGGGCGATCAGCCGCCGCCGCTATTTTCGCGTACACCGATACCGTGACCGGCGTACTTGATGGCAGCCTCAACCCGTTGCGGGGGCGCTCGGCGGTCCGAGCCGCGCTGCCGTACCTTCATCGTGCCATGCAGATCGCTAAAGGCAGCACCGCCCGAAACAAGAGGCCACCAAAGGTAGCCGACACGTTTGATGCGATCCATGCGGCGGCGCGGGATGCAAAGGACATTTGGTCGTTCGTCAGCATCACCGACCTTGGTTTGGATTACGGCCTGCGTCAGGCAGCCATTGCGGCGCCTGAACTTGAGGTATTGGCCGGCATGATCCCGCACGGAACGTATCCCATGGCGATGAAGCGGGCGTGGGACCTAGCGGCGCGCCTTTACCATAATCTGAACGATCAGGATGGACGGCAGCGCTGCTTGAAAGCCGCCGTGCAGCAGACACTCGCCATGCGGGATGAGGTCAAAGGCTTTGCTGGTGCTGAGGCCGCATGGGTCATGGACGCCCTGCAACAGCTCCGCCACGTCGATGGCGAGGAAAAGCTCAAGGACGACCTTGAGATCGAATTACGCCAATTGCAAAAGGCGCAATTGAAGCAGATGGGCACCTGTCAGATCGGCCTGCATTTGGAGGGTGTGCCCGAGAAGATCGCCGAGCAGTTCTCAGCGCTTAGTCTATCAGATGCCTTGAGACAGTTTGGGAGACTTGGTAGCTCCCCCGATCCAGAAAAGCTCCGCGAGCAGGCGTTGAAGACCCGTATAACAGCGCCATTGATGGCGATGATGCCTTTTGAGCATCTGGATGGTGAGGGCAGAGCAGAGTCGAAGAGTGCTGGCGCACCCGGAGCAGGCAAACCCGATGAGACGTGGTTTTTGCGGCATTACAACGAGTCCGAAGGCAGTCGTCGCGCGAAGTTAGTCCGTGGCGTTATCAATCCCGCTCGTTTGGCGATTCAGACCAAATTCGGGATTGGAGAACGCCACTTCAACGCACTCGTCGGCATGTGCTCTCTGATACCGGACGGCCAAAAGCCAATCATCGCCCTTGGGTTCACTCGGCTATTCCAGGGTGACATGATGTCAGCGACCCATCTTATTCTCCCGCAGCTTGAAGCGTGTTTGCGCAATATCCTGAAGATCAATGGTCGTGACCCGTCCAAGCGGCGTGATGACAGCACCGAAGAAGATTTGACGCTCGGCCCATTATTGACGAACTTCCGGGCGGAACTGGAGCAGATCCTAACTCCACGGGTCGTCTTTGAGATCGACCTTCTGTTCAATGCAAAGCCGGGCCCAGAGGTTCGTCACGAGTTGGCCCACGGCCAAGTTAGCGCCGGCGGCTGCTTCAGCGATGTGATGGTTTACGCCAGTTGGTTCATGTACCACTTGTGTTGCCTGTTCGTACTGCAGGATTGGGATCGGTTGGTGACACCACAATTGGCGGAGGATGCCTAGCTACAGAGGTCACCTTTGGCTATCGCCGCTTCCTTATCTTTGCCAATGCCTCGGCACCGAAACGTGGCGTTCGCGGGTTGCACCAATCCTGTGGAACGGAGCGTCCGCTCTCGAGTTGGCCTCACAGAGCCGTATCAGTCTGCTTCGGGTCGGGAGCCGTCATAAAGAGGAAAAGGTCCATCGGATTGCGACCTGCTCCTACGACGCTCTCGGCGAGAGCCGCAGTTTGGCATCCTGTTCCGCAATAATCTTCTTTAGTGCTTTGCATGTCATCGATCTTCAACGACCTAGTCGGCATACAAGTCCTTCCCGAAACAGCGTGTCGGCACGATGATTATGAGGTTGTGTGCGCTTGGCAAGGTTGCAGTCTAACAGTCGATGACATCATCGTAGATCTCTCATCTGCAGAGCCTCTGAAATCGATCGCACCGGCAACCTCTCAATCTCCTGTCCGACAGCCGCCGCTGCAACACGCAGATCGAACGCCACTTGCAGATTCAGCCAGAACTCGGCGCTGTTCCCGAACCAATGGCCAAGCCGTAGCGCCGTATCGCCCGTGATCCCCCGCTTGCCCGCGATGATCTGACTGATCCGGTTCTGCGGCACGTTGAGCTGACGGGACAGCTCGGTTGCGGAGATCCCGATCTCCTCCAGCTCGTCTGCGAGGATCTCGCCAGGGTGAATGGGCGGTCGGCTCATGGTGGCCTCCATCAGTGATAGTCGGCGATCTCGACATTGGACGGTCCGGCGGCGCCGTCGGGCCATTCGAAGCAAAGTCGCCACTGCATGTTGATCCGAATGCTGAACTGCCCGGCCCGGTCGCCCTTTCCCCCACCGGCGAAAGCCTCCGTCCGCTTGTCTCGGTAACTCTGTATCATGTTCAATATGGCACGAAATACGGCGGACGTCTAGCGTCTATTGGAGCGAACGATCCGTCACTCACACGCTGCGCGACACTCACGGTAAGCCTCGCCAAACCCCGCACGCAACGGCACTTTCTCCGACGTCGGCGGTCAGGCGCATGGCTGTGCGGAGTGGGGCGTGGCCGCAGAGCGCAACGGCCGTGCCTCGCCATTCGCGAACCCCACCCTCTTCGCGGTAACCTCCGCCCATGGAACGCCTCTGGATCGTACTCGCTGGGCTGATCGGCGCGGCGGCGGTGGCGATGGCCGCCCTGTCCGCGCACGGGTTGGAGTTTCTCCCGCAAGCGAGCCTGCAACAGGTGCGCGGCGCGGTGCAGATGCAGGGGTGGCACGCGCTCGCCCTGCTCGGCTGCGGCCTGTGGGCACGGCGCGGCGGCCGGCTCGCGGACGCGGCGGGGTTCGCCTTCGCCATCGGCACGGTGCTGTTCTGCGGCGCGGTCTACATGCTCGCCCTGGCCGGTACGCGGCTGCCGGGTGTCGCGCCGGCCGGCGGCCTGCTGCTGATCGGCGGCTGGCTGCTGCTCGCGGCCTCCGCCCTATCGCGGGGGTGATCCGCGGCGCCTATCTCGCCGCCGAGGGGTTCGACGCGCCGCTCGCCGAGGAACTGGCGCGAAAAGGCGCGACGGTCTCGGCGTGGCACGGGCGCCTCGCCTTGTCGCCCGATCCGCCCATCGCGGCCGCCTGGGCGCTGGACACCTGGCTCGACGTGCGGGAGCAGGCGATCGCCTCGGTCGGCGACGCGGTCGCCGCGCTGCGCGGCATGCAGCGCAATTGGGCCGCCTTGCCGGTCGTGCATCACCGTCGCATGGCGCTCATCGCCGCCCGCCTGCCGCCGGTCGCCGCGCGTCCGCTGGTGTTTCCGGCCGCCGCGCCCTCGTCGCATCTGGGCGCCTGGACGCTGCTGGCGCCCGACCGGCTGCTGTTCAGCCCCATCAAGTCCAGCCCGTTCCCGAACGGCGAGGCCCGCTTCGTCGAGGACCATATCGGCCCGCCCAGCCGCGCCTACCTGAAGCTGTGGGAGGCGCTGACCCGGCTCGGCGAGCACCCTGCGCCAGGTGAGACATGCGTCGATCTGGGGGCGTCGCCGGGCGGCTGGACCTGGGCGCTGGCGTCGCTCGGCGCGCGCGTCGTCGCGGTCGACCGCGCGCCGCTCGACGCGCGGGTGTCCGCGATGCCGGGGGTGACCGAACGGATCGAGAGCGCTTTCGGGCTTGCCCCGACGAACGTCGACTGGCTGGTCAGCGACGTGATCGCCTATCCGGACCGGTTGCTGACCATGGCGCGCGCCTGGATCGAGGCGGGCGCGGCGAGGCGGGTGGTCTGCACGCTGAAATTCCAGGGGGCGACGGACCACGCGGCGGCCGAAGCGTTCACGGCCATTCCGGGCGGACAGGTCGTGCATCTGTTCCACAACAAGCACGAGCTGACATTCCTGTGGCGGCAACCTCGCGATTGACATCTTTTGCGAATTGCGTTATGTAGCCGATCGTGAATATGTATTTCAACTACGTCCCCCGCCCGGTGCCCGAACCGACCAATCTGTCGGAGCGTCTGGCCACCGTGCTGGGCGGGCTGCGCGACATCGCTGCCCTGCATGCCGGGCGGAATTGGGCGCTGATCCCGGTGACGCTGCTGTTCTCGGCCTATCTCGGCAGCGTGATCCGCCGCTTCACCGCCCTGGCCGCACGGCTCGCCGACGGCCCGCTCCGCACCCGACCGCCCCGGCCGGCTCACTCCAGACCGGCGGGCCAGCAGGGGCCGCGAAAATCCAGGCTGCCGGGCCGGTTTGCCTGGGTGGTCGACTGGCTCGGCTACCACGCCGCCGGCCGGGGATCGCAGCTTCGCTATCTGCTGACCGAGGATGCGGAGATGGCGGCACTGCTGGCGGCCTCGCCGCAGGGCGGGCGGATCCTCCGGCCGCTCTGCCGGATGATGGGCATCGCCCCAACCCCGGACCTGCCGCCGTCGCTGTTTCCGCCGCGCGATCCAAAACCTGCCGACGTCGCCCGGCACGAGCCGGCGATGGCGGCGTCGGCACCCTCCGCCATGTCGTCCCCGCCGGTGGCGGGGATGGGATGGGGGCGTGCCTCGGGAAAGAGCCGGGCGAAGGCGTCGGCCACGCTCCGCCGGGCGCATTCACAAAAGCCGCGTGACCGCCGGCGGGAGACGCGCGACCATATTGTTTTGATTCGATAACGAACACACCTCGACCGTTTGGCGGCTTGCCGCCGGGCCGGATCGCCGTTGCCGCGCGAGCCTGAGGCAGCGCCGTTTTCACCGGGCGCTATAAGCGGGGTCCTCACCATCAGGAGCCCGGCATGCGCGGATTGTTCATTGATGCGAACCCCGAGATGGAGGCGATCTTTCGCCGGGTCGTCCGTCCCGACGATCCGCCGGTCGACCTTCATCTGCAGGACGATATCGCGCCGGACGACATCGCGCGCCTGCTGGCCGGCTACACCGCCGTGCTCGACGACCACAGCAACCTGCCGACCGAGGCGATCGCGGCCTGCCCGGATTTGCGCCACGTGATCTTCCTCGGCACCGGGGCGCGCAGCTACATGAACCCCGAGGCGCTGGCCGAACTCGGCGTGACCGTCCACACCATCAAGGGCTACGGCGACATCGCCGTGGCCGAACACGCGATCGCCCTGATGTGGGCGGCGGCGCGCGGGATCGGCGAAATGCACCGCGAGGTCCGCGCCGGGCGGTGGCCGCGCACCGAGGGGATGCAGCTGACCGGCAAGACGCTCGGCCTGATCGGCGTCGGCGGCATCGGCACGGAGGTCGCCCGCATCGCGGCGGGCGGCGGCATGCGGGTGCTGGCCTGGAACCGCACGCCGCGCCCGACGCCGGGCGTGACCTTCGTCGATCTCGACACGCTCCTGGCGGAAAGCCACGTCGTCAGCCTGCATCTGCTGCTGACCGACGAGACCCGCGGCTTCCTCTCGGCCGATCGGCTCGCCCGGATGCGTCCCGGCGCGATCCTGGTCAACACCGCGCGCGGCGCGCTGGTGGACGAGGCGGCGATGCTCGCGGCGCTGGCATCCGGCCGGATCGGCCACGCCGCGCTGGATGTGTTCCACGAGGAGCCGCTGCCCGCCGAGCACGCGCTGATCGCCGTGCCGAACGTGACGCTGTCGGCGCACAGCGCGTTCCGCACGCCGGAAGCCAGCGAGACGCTGTTGCGCCGGGGTCTGGACATCGCCCGCGCGTTGCGCGACGCCGGCTGAGACGGCACTTTGGCGCCGCGCCCGCCTGGCGGAACGGTAGACGCGGCGGACTTAAAATCCGTAGCCTTCGGGAGTGGGGGTTCGAGTCCCCCGGCGGGCATCGCCACGTGCGCGGTCGTGGTGTTTGCGCTTGCCAAGGATATGGCCGGAGAGGTAATGATGTCGGTGGCGCCGGATGCCGACGGGCACGCGAAACCACCAAAAGGATGGAAGCCAGGACATGGCCAATAGCGAGATCGGCACCATCAACACCGAGCCGACGGGCGGCGTCACGCCGGTCCGGGACAAGACATACCAGTCCTACAGCTACAGCTTCACGGCGACGTCGTCGCAGGAATACATCAACTTCCTGTTCCGCAACGATCCTGGATTCACCTGGCTCGACGACGTCTCGGTGGTGGCGCAGGGCGACGCGACCAAGACCAATCTCGTGGCCAATGGTGGATTCGAGGCGGGCGGGCAGGCCGCGAACGTGACGATACCTGTCGGCTGGACGCAGATCGGCGGCGCGGGGATCGCGTTCGCCGGTTCGCTCGGAACCGCGACGGACAGCATCGACGAGGTCGCGATCCCGCACGGCGGCACGTATTTCTGGGTGGACGGTGCCACGAACGCCTATGACGGCCTCGCGCAGCGGCTGAACCTCACGGTCGGCGTCACCTACACGCTGAACTTCGCGCTGGCGGTCGACCCGGTCAATCGCCCGCTGGAACCGATCGACACACAGATCTGGGTCGGCGACACGATCCAGGCACCTCCCGTCGCCTGTTTCACCAAGGGCACGCGACTCCTGACGCTGCGCGGCGAAATGCCAGTCGAGAGCCTCTCGGTCGGCGATCTCGTGGTCACGCTGAGCGGCAAGGGTGCCGTGCTCAAACCGGTCACCTGGATCGGCAGCACCGCGTTCGACGCGGGCAGCCACCCCCGGCCGGACGAGGTGCGGCCCATCCGGATCCGTGCGGGCGCGCTGGGCGACGGCCTGCCGCATCGCGACCTGATCGTCTCGCCCGGCCACTCGCTGCTGCTCGAAGGCTGGCTGATGCAGGCCGAGCGCTTGTTGAACGGAGCGACGATCCTGCGCGAGCCCGCGACGAGCCAGGGCGAGTATTTCCATGTCGAGCTCGACGGGCATGACATCGTGTTGAGCGAGGGCGTGCCGAGCGAGAGCTACCTGGACACCGGCAACCGCGCGGCGTTCGGCGATGTCGTGGCGCTGCATCCGGATTTCTCCCCGCGGCACTGGTCGCAGACCTGCGTGCCCCTGGTGCAGGACGACCCGGCGCTGGCCTCGACTCGGGCGCGGCTCCTACAACGGGCGTTGGAGCTCGGCTGGCGCCGTGACGATCAGGCGATCCCGCTCGTGATGGCCGCGGGCCGGCGCGTGTCCTCGGTCCGCCGCGGCGCCGGCATCTGGGCTTTCGCGATCCCGGACGGAGTGGCCGCGGTCCGGCTGGTCTCCGACGCGGGCCGCGCCGCCGACGTGCTGCCCGACTCCGTCGACACGCGGCGTCTCGGCCTGTGGGTCGACGGGCTGGCGGTGATCCGCGACGGCGCGCGACACGGGGTGGCGCTCGACGACGCCACCCTCACCGATGGGTGGCACGCTGTCGAGCGCCACGGCGACGGCGCCTGGCGTTGGACGGACGGCGATGCGGGAATGATCGTGGCCGGGCCGTGCGAGCTGGAGATTTCCGTCGGCTGCGGCCTTCCGATCTGGCGCGCGCCGGAGCTGACGGCCACGCGGGAAGCCCTGGCCGGCTGACGCGGCGCCGATTGCATTCGGCCGATTATCCGGCAAGGTGATGCCTGGGTTGCGACTGGCGCAACTCTTGCGTCATCGAGGCCCATGTCCGCCACCGCCGATCCCCGCCTGCACAGGTCCCGCGCCGCGCCGAAACGACGGGTGCGGCTATCGTGGTCCGACCCGCGCTTGCGCAACGCGGTCTGGCAGGTCGTGGTGCTGGCGCTGGTCGTGGGCCTCCTCGCGCTGCTGATCGGCAATACCAACCGCAACCTCGCCGCGCGCAACATCGCCACCGGCTTCGGCTTCCTCGGACGCGCGGCGGGAATCCCGATCGGCGAGGCGATGATCCCCTACGATCCGGCGGTCAGCACGTTTGGCCTCGCGCTGATCGAGGGATTGCTCAACACCCTGCGCGTCTCCATCGTCGGGATCATCCTCGCGACCGTTCTCGGCACATTGATCGGCATCGCCCGGCTGTCGGCCAACTGGCTGCTCTCGCGACTGGCGGCGGCCTATATCGAAATATTCCGCGACATTCCGGTGCTGCTGCAACTGCTGTTCTGGTTCGCACTGCTGCAGGGTCTGCCAGGACCGAAACAGGCGATCACGATCGGCACCGCCTCGTTGTCCAATCGCGGCATCCGCCTGCCGGTGCTCGCCTGGGATCCGGCCTACGGCATGATGCTTCTGGCCTTTGCCGTGGCGGTTGCGCTGTCGGTGCTCTGGAGCCGGCGCGCCACGCGACGGCAGGAGGCGACCGGTCGCCGCCCGCCCGTCGCACCGGTGGCCGCGAGCCTGATGATCGGCCTGCCGCTGCTGGCCTGGCTGGCGCTCGGCGCCCCCTGGCAGGTCGACGCGCCGGTGCTGAAGGGGTTCAATTTTCAGGGCGGCCTGCTCATCAGCCCGGCCTTCGGGGCGTTGCTCATCGGACTGGTGGTCTACACCGCCGCCTATATCGCCGAGGTCGTCCGTTCCGGGATCCTCGCCGTCCCGAAGGGCCAATGGGAGGCGGCCGGCGCCGTCGGATTGCATCGCGGGAAGGTGCTGCGGCTGATCGTCCTGCCGCAGGCGATGCGAGTCATCATCCCGCCGCTGACCAGCGAATACCTCAACCTGACAAAGAACAGCTCGCTCGCGGTGGCCATCGGCTTTCAGGACATCGTCTCGATCGCCAACACGACGCTGAACCAGACCGGTCAGGCGATCGAGGGCATCGCGATCATCATGGGCGTCTATCTGACCATCAGCCTGTCGATCAGCGCGCTGATGGGCTGGTACGAACGCCGCACAGCGCTGGTGACCCGATGAGCGCCGACGTTCGGGGCACCGTCGCGCCCCTGCCGCGCGAGAGCCCGCCGCTGTCAGTCGCCGGTCCGATCGCCTGGCTGCGGGCCAATCTGTTCGCGGGTTGGCTGTCGACGGCGGTGACGCTGCTGCTGGGCTACCTGCTCATTCGCTGGACGATCGGCCTGCTCGACTGGGGGGTCTTGCGCGCGATCTGGAGCGTGCCGTTCGTCGCCGGCAAGCCCGATCCGTCCGCCTGCCGCGCGGCGATCGGCGATGGCGCCTGCTGGGCGGTGATCGGCGACAAGTATCGTTTCATCCTGTTCGGCCCGTATCCCTACGATGAGCAGTGGCGGCCCGGCATCGTGATCGCCCTGTTCGTGGCGCTGTACGTCGTCTCGGCGCTGCGCTGGTTCTGGCGGCCGTCGCTGGCGGCGATCTGGGCGGTGACGCTCGTGGTCATCGGCATCCTGATGTGGGGCGGCGTCGGCCCGCTCGTCTATGTGCCGCAGAATCTATGGGGCGGCTTGCCGATCACCCTGATCCTGTCGACGTTCGGCATCGCGCTGGCCTTCCCGCTCGCGATCCTGGTGGCCCTTGGCCGCCGCGCGCGCGGCCTGCCGCTCGTGCGCATGCTGTGCATCGGCTATGTCGAACTGATCCGCGGCGTGCCGCTGATTTCCGTGCTGTTCATGGCGAGCGTGCTGTTCCCCCTGTTCATGCCGGAGGGGATGAACCCCGACAAATTGCTGCGCGCGCAGGTGGCGATCATTCTCTTCGCCGCCGCCTACCTCGCCGAGGTCGTGCGCGGCGGGCTGCAGGCCTTGCCGCGCGGCCAGACCGAGGCGGCCGACGCGCTCGGCCTGTCGTACTGGAAGAAGACGCGGCTCATTACACTACCGCAGGCATTGCGGCTGGTGATCCCGCCGTTGGTTAACACCTTCCTCGGGCTGTTCAAGGACACCAGCCTGGTGCTGATCATCGGCATCTACGACCTGCTCACTGCCGGCAAGACGGCGATCGCCGATCCGACCTGGTCGGGATTCTCGACCGAGGTCTACCTGTTCCTGGCCGCCATCTATTTCGCGTTCTGCTACGCCATGTCCCGCTACAGCCGGGGACTGGAAATCTCCCTCTCGCGCGGCCAGACCCGCTGAAAGGATTGTCCTCGATGTCCCAAGCCGTCGCCGAGCCCGCGATCGTCCTCGATCACGTCAACAAATGGTACGGCACGATGCACGTGCTGCGCGACGTCTCGATCGAGGTCGCGCAGAAGGAGCGCGTGGTGGTGTGCGGCCCGTCGGGCAGCGGCAAGTCGACGATGATCCGCTGCATCAACCGGCTCGAGACGCATCAGGAAGGCCGCATCGTCGTCGACGGCACCGAACTGACCGACGACACGCGGGCGTTGGACACGGTGCGGCGCGAGGTCGGCATGGTGTTTCAGAGCTTCAATCTGTTCCCGCATCTGACCATTCTGGAGAACTGCACGCTGGCGCCGATCTGGGTCCGAAAAATGCCCAAGAAGGAGGCCGAGGATCTGGCGATGGAATATCTGAGCCGCGTCAAGATTCCGGAGCAGGCAAAGAAGTATCCGGGCCAGCTGTCCGGCGGCCAGCAGCAACGCGTCGCAATCGCGCGAGCCCTGTGCATGCGGCCGAAGATCATGCTGTTCGACGAACCAACCTCGGCGCTGGATCCGGAAATGATCAAGGAGGTTCTCGACACCATGATCGGTCTCGCCGAGTCGGGAATGACCATGGTGTGCGTGACGCACGAGATGGGATTCGCGCGGAAAGTCGCGGACCGCGTGGTGTTCATGGACCGTGGCGAGATCGTCGAACAGGGCGCGCCGGTCGAAATGTTCGAGCACCCGAAGACGGATCGGCTGAAGCTGTTCCTCAGTCAGATTCTTCGGGGGCATTGAGGAGTAAAACGTGCATCGGAGGTCCCAATGCGCCTGCTGCTGATCGCCGCGGCCGCCGCATTCTTCGCGGCCGGAGACGTCGGGGCGCAAACGACGGCCGGTCAGCGGCCCGTCGACCAGGGTCCAACGACGCCCGAAGCCAACAGCGCCTATCAGGGCGGGGGCGTGATCCTACAGGGCGCTCCTGGCGAGCCGCCTCCGCCGCCACAGGGGACTCCTCCCGCGCAAACGCCGCAAAATGCTGTTCCGAAATAGCCAGACGACCGACTGAAGCCGCGTCGCGCGGCGTCCGTCGCTCGATAGGGGCGGGCGGCCGCTCGATCGCGCCCACCCATTGCACCCCGCGCCGCCGCGTGTATAACCCGCCGCTTCCCTGCCGGGGCGGTCGGCCCGACCCGGCTATGCTCGCGCGCCATGTGGCGCGGGACTCAGGTCCGGAGCAGAGACAAGCCAGAGGGGGTGACATGCCGCTCTATGAAACCGTGCTCATCGCGCGGAACGACGTGACCCAACAGCAGGTCGAGGCGATCGCCGACACGATCGCCACCCAGTTCGAGACTGATGGCGGCACGATCGAGAAGCGCGAATACTGGGGTCTGCGCAGCCTCGCCTACCGGATCAAGAAGAACCGGAAGGGCCACTACATGCTGCTCGGCCTTAACGCGCCGCCCAAGAGCATGACCGAGATGGAGCGCCAGCTCGGGCTGAACGAGGACGTGCTCCGGTTCATGACGATCCGCGTGGACGCGATCGAGGAAGCGCCGAGCGCCATCCTGACCCGCAAGTCGGATGACCGCGAACGCGGGTTCCGCGGGCCGAAGCCGGCCGGCCGGTTCGATAGCGGCCGTAAGCGCGGCTATGACGACCGCGAGGAATTCCGTGCCCGCGACAGCATCCCCGGCGAGCGCGACGAATTCCGCCCCGGCGGCGACGAATAAGGCAGCAGACCCATGTCAGAAGCCATCGACGTCAATCCGAGCGCCCGCCGTGCGGCGGTCGGTGCCCGCCGCCCGTTCTACCGCCGGCGCAAATCCTGCCCATTCTCCGGCCCGAATGCGCCGAAGATCGACTACAAGGACGTGC
This sequence comes from Acetobacteraceae bacterium, assembly GCA_965246915.1. Lineage (GTDB taxonomy): Bacteria > Pseudomonadota > Alphaproteobacteria > Acetobacterales > Acetobacteraceae > CAVRQM01. Next base: position 117,140 of record CBDFGB010000011.1, on the reverse strand, counting down.
GCCTGCTGTCGCGGTTCCTGTCCGAGCGAGGCAAGATCGTGCCGAGCCGGATCACCGCCGTCTCCGCGAAAAAGCAGCGGGAGCTGGCGCAGGCGATCAAGCGGGCCCGTTTCCTCGCCCTCCTGCCCTACATATTGAGCTGAGGGGGAATAGGTCATGCCAGCCGTCGAACTGATCCTGATGCAGCGGGTCGAGAAACTCGGGCAGATGGGCGACGTGGTCCGCGTCAAACCCGGCTTCGCGCGCAATTTCCTGCTGCCGCAGAAGAAAGCCATCCGCGCAAGCAAGGACAATCTTTCGCGCTTTGACCAACAGCGGGCGACGCTCGAGGCGCAAAACCTGAAGCGTCGCGAGGAGGCCGAGCGTATCGCCGAGCGAGTCGCCGGCTTGTCGGTGGTGGTGATCCGCCAGGCCGGCGAGTCGGGCAGCCTTTACGGCTCGGTGTCGTCGCGCGACATCGCGGAAGGCTGCATGGCGGGCGGACTGCAAGTCAGTCGCTCGCAAGTCGTGCTGCCGCACCCGATCAAGACCCTGGGGCTCTCGACCGTGCGCATTGTGCTGCACCCCGAGGTCTCAATCCCCGTGGTGGTGAACGTCGCGCGCAGTCCCGAGGAAGCCGAGAAGCAAATGCGTGGCGAGCGTATCGGCGCAACCGATGAGGACGACGCGCCCGGCACGGATGCGCTGTTTGACGAGCCAACCCCCGAAGTGTGATCGCAGGCACGGCTTGATGGCCGTGTGAAGTTTTGTTCATAGTTTCCGCGAGGTCCCGAAGACACAGGGGAAACGCGGCATGCGACGGGTTCTGGATCACCTGCTCCGACAAGGAATTGCGATTGGCAAGATGACCGTCCGCTGGCCGGACGGCTCGCTTTCCACCTACCAGGGTGACCCAGGGCCGGAAGCGATGATGGCGTTTCGAGACGCCGCCACCATGCGGCGCGTCGCGCTCAATCCGGCCCTGGCGCTTGGCGAAGCGTATATGGATGGCGGCCTGGTCCCGCTCGACTGCAGCATCCACGATGTTCTCGACGTGCTGATGACAAACCGCAACGGAGCCAATTTCTCGTCATGGATTGTCGGTTTTCGCGACGCTTTGCTTCGCCTGAAGCGGCGGGTGGCGCAGTTCAATCCGGCCGGCCGAGCACGGCGCAACGTCGCACATCACTATGATCTGAACGGGCGGCTCTACAGCCTGTTTCTCGACCGCGACCGGCAGTACTCGTGCGCCTATTTCCGGCGCGGCGACGAGACGCTCGAACAGGCGCAGGCCGACAAGAAGCGGCACATCGCGGCAAAGCTGCTGCTCGACCGGCCAGACCTCGAGGTGCTGGACATCGGTTGCGGCTGGGGCGGCTTCGCGCTGACGCTCGCCCGCGACCACGGCGCCCGCGTGACGGGCGTCACCCTGTCGAAGGAACAACATGCCGAGGCACAAGCCCGCGCGGCGCAGGAGGGGTTGGCGGACCGCGTGTCATTCGAGTTGCTCGACTATCGCGCGCTGAACCGCCGGTTCGATCGCATCGTCTCGGTCGGTATGTTCGAGCATGTCGGCATCGGTCACTATCGCGAATTCTTCGGCGTGGTCCGGCGCTGCCTCGCGCCCGATGGCGTGGCCTTGCTGCATTCGATCGGCCGGAGCGACCGGCCGGCGGCAACCAATCCGTGGTTCGCGAAATATATCTTCCCGGGCGGCTACTCGCCGGCGTTGTCGGAAGTGCTTCCGGCGATCGAGCGATCTGGGTTGGTCGCGACGGATATCGAGATCCTGAGGTTGCATTACGCGGAGACTCTGCGGCACTGGCGGCGGCGCTTCTGCGCCAACCGGGACGCGATCGCCAGCCTCTACGACGACCGCTTCTGCCGCATGTTCGAATTCTATTTGTCGGGCTCCGAGCTCGCGTTTCGCCGGGAGGGGCACGTTGTGTTCCAGATCCAGTTGGCTCGCGATCAGGCCGCCGCGCCGCTGACCCGCGACTACATCGCCGCCGCGGAGCAACCGGCGGACCCACGTGTGTCAAGCGTCGTCTGGGCGACCGAGGCATAACCGGATTCCCTCAAAACGCCCGACCCGGATGGTCAAGCGACCGACGAGCCGGGGCGTCGCCGGGACCCGCTCCCGGCGGCGTCATCGTTAGAAGCGTTTGGGACGTCATTGCCTAAGGCGTTCCGATACGGACAGCGACCGTGGCGCCGACGGTGGAAAACTCATCCCCGTGTTCCACAGGCTTCGACCGAGCGCGGACCCGATTGACCTTGTAGTGTGCCGGCGATGAACACGATCTCGCCGCCCTCCCCGCTGCTTGGCCTCTCGCAGCGGCTGCCACCGTCCAACACCGAGGCGGAGCAGCATCTGCTGGGCGCGCTGCTGGTCAACAACAAGGCCTATGAGCGGGTGGCCGAGTTCCTGCTGCCCGAGCACTTCGCCGATCCGATCCACGGCCGCATCTTCGCCTCGATCGCCCGTCGGGCGTCGGGCGGGCAGCTCGCCGACCCCGTCACCTTGCGCGCGGAGTTCGAGCACAACGGGACGCTGGAGGAGGTGGGCGGCATCGCTTATCTCGCGCAGCTCGTGACCGCGATGGTCGGCATTATCAATGCCGGCGAATACGGCCGCATCGTCCACGACGCCTGGTTGCGGCGGCAGTTGATCGACATCGGCGAGAACGTGGTCAACAGCGCGTTCGGCGGTGAGCCGCAGCTTGATGGGGCGGAGCAAGTGGAGGCGGCCGAGCAGGCGCTGTTCGACCTGTCAGCCAAGGGCGCGTCGGATGGCGGGTTTATCACGTTCGAAAAGGCGCTGACGGGCGCGATCGACAGCGCAGAGGCGGCGTTCGGCCGCGCCGGCGGGGTGTCCGGCCTGTCCACCGGACTGCGGGACCTGGACAAGCGGACCGGCGGGCTGCATCCGTCCGATCTCCTGATCCTCGCCGGGCGGCCGGGCATGGGCAAGACGGCCTTGGCGACGAAGATCGCGTTCGGGGCGGCGCGAGCGCTGCAGGAGGAAGCCCGAAAAGCCGATCCGCTTGCGCTGGCCAATGCGACGGTTGCGATCTTCTCGCTGGAAATGAGCGCGGAGCAGCTGGCGACCCGCCTGTTGGCCGAGGAGGCGCGGGTCAGCGCCGATCGCATCCGCCGCGGCGACATCGCGCAGCGTGACTTCGACCGGTTCGTGCAGGTCAGCCGCGAAATCGGCAGTCTGCCGCTTCAGATCGACGACACGGCGGCGATCACGTTGTCGGCTCTGCGCACCCGCTGCCGTCGACTGCAACGCACCAAGGGCCTCGCGCTGATCGTGGTCGACTACCTGCAGCTCATGCGGCCCTCGGCCGGCGTGCGGGCGGAAAATCGGGTGTTGGAAATCAGCATGATCACCCAGGGGCTGAAGGCGCTGGCGAAGGACCTGAAAGTGCCGGTGATCGCCCTGTCGCAGCTGTCGCGCGCGGTCGAGAGCCGCGAGGACAAGCGGCCGCAGCTTTCGGACCTGCGCGAGTCGGGCTCGATCGAGCAGGACGCGGACGTCGTGATGTTCGTCTATCGCGACGAATACTACTTGCAGCAGCGCCAGCCCAAGCAGATCGCGTTCGAGAACGACGACAAGTTCCGGGATGCGACCGACAAATGGCAGCGCGACATGGCGCATGTCCACAACCGCGCCGAGTTGCTGATCGAAAAGCAGCGGCACGGGCCGACCGGAAAGATCGACCTGTTCTTTGAGGGCGAGTTCACCCGCTTCGCCGACCTCGACCTGACGCACGGGCATGACGGAGACTGATCCGCTCAGCCTCCCATCGCTGCAGATCGACGTCTCCGCCATCTGCGCCAACTGGCGAGATCTGTGCCGGCGTCACGCGATGGGAGCCGTCGGCGCCGTGTTGAAGGCCGACGGCTACGGCCTCGGCGCGGTCCCGATCGCATCGCGCCTGCTGACGCAGGGATGCCGGCATTTCTTCGTAGCGACACCCGACGAGGCGATATGCCTGCGCGACACGGTTCCCGGCGCGACGCTATCGGTGCTGAACGGCCTGGCGAGCGGCAGCGAGCGCGAGCTTGCGGAGCAGGGCATCCTGCCGGCGCTGTCCACCCTGCACGAGGCCGAACAATGGGCCGCGATGGCCCGGCGGTTGGACCGGGCGCTCCCGGCGATGCTCCATGTCGATACGGGAATGTCCAGGACCGGATTGTCAATAGCCGAAATTGTACGGCTCCGCGACGATCCGGGGCTGCTTTCAGGGATCGACATTCGGTATGTCCTCACCCATCTCGTCGCCGCCGAGCGGCCTGACGATCCAGTCAATGAGGCACAGTTGTCGGCGTTCCGGGCGCTGGACTGGTTGCTGCCTGAGGTGCCACGCAGCTTGGCAAACTCGTCGGGGATCTTCCTGGGCTCGCGCTTTGGCTCGGCCCTCGCCCGGCCTGGAGCGGCGTTGTACGGGGTGAACCCGACCCCCGCATACCAGCATCCGCTGCGCCCGGTCGTGACCCTGAACGCTCCGATTCTCGGCGTCCGTGACATCCCGGAGGGCGCGACAGTCGGCTACAACGGTGCCTGGCGTGCCGTGCGCCCAAGCCGGATCGCCACGGTCGGCGTGGGATACGCGGATGGCTGGCCCCGCAGCCTTTCGGGACGCGGGGCGGCCGCCTTTGACGGCGTGACCGTGCCGCTGGTAGGGCGTGTGTCGATGGACCTCACAACCTATGACGTGACCGATGTGCCGGACATCGCGCCGGGCAGCCGGGTCGAGCTGATCGGCCCGACCCGGACACTCGCGCAGGTGGCCGCCGAGGCCGGGACCAACGAGTACGAGATCCTGACCTCGCTCGGCCGCCGCTACCGGCGCGCCTATCTGTGACCGCCGCTCTCGGTGGGGTGGCCCTGCTCGGTCGGGGCCTGCTCGCGATGATGGCGGCGTCCGGCAGCCTCGCGCTGTTCGCCGCCGAGGGCCTGTCGCACTTGTTCCTGCCGCCCTTCTACCCGCGACAGTTCGTGCGCCATTTTATCAATATTGGGTTCTACAGCCTGCCAGTTGTCGCTCTGACCGCAGTGTTCACCGGCATGGTCCTCGCGTTACAGTCGGCGACCGGGCTGGCGCGCTTCTCCGCCGAGAGCGCGATCGCGAGCCTGGTCGTGCTCTCGGTGACGCGGGAGCTGGGCCCGGTGCTGGCCGGGCTGATGGTCGCAGGCCGCGTGGGCGCTGCGATGGCCGCAGAGATCGGCACGATGCGAGTCACCGACCAGATCGACGCCCTGTCGACGCTGTCCACCAACCCGATGAAGTATCTCGTGGCGCCGAGGTTGCTGGCCGGCATCCTGGCGATGCCGCTGCTCGTGGTCGTCGCCGATATCCTAGGGGTGCTCGGCGGATTCATCATCGCCACCGTGAAGCTCGGCTTCAACCCGGGGACCTATCTTACCAACACGATCAACTTCGTCCAAACCGACGACGTGGTGAGCGGTCTGGCCAAGGCGGCCGTGTTCGGGCTGCTGATCACACTCATGGGCTCGTTTCACGGCTATCGCAGCCGAGGCGGGGCGCAGGGCGTGGGGGTCGCCACCACGTCGGCCGTGGTGACGGCGAGCGTCCTGATCCTGGCGTTCGACTACGTCCTGACGGAACTGTTCTTCGCGCAATGAGTGCGGCGATCAAGGTTCGAGGACTGGTCAAGTCGTTCGGCGAGAAGCGCGTCCTCGACGGCGTCGACTTCGATGTCAAGGCGGGGACATCGATGGTCATCATCGGCGGCTCCGGCAGTGGCAAGTCCGTGCTGCTGAAGTGCATCCTCGGTCTCATCCGCCCGGATGCCGGCACGATCGAGGTCGACGGCCAGGACGTCACGCGCCTTGACCGTGCCGGACGCGAGGCGGTGCAGGCGCGGATCGGCATGTTGTTCCAGAACGGCGCGTTGTTCGATAGCCTGCCGGTTTGGGAGAACGTGATGTTCGGCGCGATCGCCCGGCACGGGGTTTCGCGCTCCAAGGCACGCGAAACCGCGAGCGTCGCGCTCGCGCAAGTCGGGCTCGATGCCAGCGTCTGCGCGCTCTCGCCGGCTGAACTGTCCGGGGGAATGCAAAAGCGCGTGGCGCTGGCGCGTGCGGTGGCGGCCCAGCCCGATATCCTGTTCTTCGATGAGCCGACCACCGGGCTCGATCCGATCATGGGCGCGGTGATCGACGGGCTGATCGTCGACTGCGTGAAGCGGCTGGGCAGCACCGCCGTCGCCATCACCCACGATATGGCAAGCGCCACGCGCATCGGCGACCGCGCGGCGATGTTATTCCGCGGCCGGCTGGTCTGGGAGGGGCCGGCCGCGGAGTTGCTGAACACCGGCAATGCGATGGTCGACCAGTTCACCCACGGCCGCCGCGAGGGGCCGATCCAGATGGAGCTGCGGCGGTAGTTGCGGCCGGGACCGCCGAGCTCGCTCTATTGGGTCGGGAATGGCGGAATTTCCGTTAATTTCCTGATCTTGGCTTGTGCCTCGTCGGTGCGGATTTTGGCTACGACCCCCGCAACGTTGAGCCACATCACTTGATTAAGGAACTTAGTGCAGAATTGTTTTGTCAGGATCCCGTCTTCGCCGGTGGCAGCCTTATTCGGACGAGTGCCATCAAACTGACTGATGCAGGCTATGGTGATCGGGCCGGACAGCCCGAGAGAGACGTAGTTTGTCTGAAGGTCGACGATCGCCTTCGCCACGTCATTGTCGACAGCCTGCGTCTGCGTCTTTTCCGATCCCACCGGCTTGTTCGGCTCGCTGGTGTCTGCGCCAGGCAACGGCGCGGCGTCGACAACCAGCTCTGTTGCCATACCATTGACCGCCGTTGGGATCGGCTCGAAGCGCACGGCCTTGATTAACTCTTCGTCGGCCACAGCGCCGTGTGCGCCGACGGAGCCCTTGGGATCGACCGCGTCCGCGGGCTTCTGCGCCGGCGGCGCGTGGTTCGCGGGGAAATTCTTGGTCGGCGCGGTCGCAGCGCGGGAGGCCTGCGACGAATGCATCGCATCGGCTAGGATCACCGTCGTCAACAGATCGCCGTAGCGGCTGAGGATCATCGCGTAGGCCGCGTCACCAATCGATCCGTTGGCATATGCCTCGCAGGCACGAAACAATCCGTCGCGTAGGGCAAGGAGCCCCGGGACGCGACCGGCAAGCTCGGCCAACGCCTCCGACGTGTTGTAGTCCACCTGAATGCTTCCGTTGCCGATCCCGCTCGCGTCAACCGCTGCGCCGCCTCCGAGCGAGGCCTGCAGCGCCTTGGCCACGTCCGGCGGCGGCTCGACGCAGACGATTGACCGGTTGGACGGCGGAAGATGCCGGGCGGTGACGACTCGCACGTCGGCGGTGGTCACCATAACCGGCGTCTCCGCACCGATGTGGCTGGAACTGTATTCCCGCCACGCCTGCGCGCATCCGGGCAAACACAGAACGAGCGCGATGTGCGCAAGCCGGGTTACTTTCACTTCGATTCTCCAGAATTTGGATTGTTGTTTGCCTCGGCTTTTGGGGGTTCAAATTCCGCAAGCCGGGCGTTCAGAAGCTTTGCCTGTTGAGAATTGAAGTCGTCCGCGGGCCAGTCGTTGGTCAGCAATGCTTTGGCAGGTCCATCGAGTACCCAGTTCAACGGCGCGGACTCGCCCTCGCGCGGGCGGCGCAACGGAAAATGGAACAGGTTTGTCTTGTCGATGCAGAACTCCTCCTGCAAGCGTCGGAAGGCGATGTCGGCATGGCCGGAGCGCAGGTTGTAGAGGCCCATGAGGGGCGAGAGCGTCTGATTTCCCACCCCAGCCGCGCGCGCCAACTTCGAATGCCGCGCATCGGGACTTTCCTGCCGCGCTCCCGCGCCGCTGCAGTATGGAACGAAGTCGGCAAGTTTATCGCCATCAATGTTCGCGTCATCACTGATGACGACCACGATCGGGACGAGCTTGGGCGCCTTCTTATGAATGGCCCGAGCCAGTTCGAGCGCGGCCGTCACGCCGTAATTGTCGAAGTAGCCGCCATCGACAATGTCTCGGACGGTGGCCGCGGCTCCCGATTGCTGGCAAGTTTCGCCATCTCTGAATTGACCTGTGGGCGAGATAATCGGAAAGCGCGCTGCGTTCATTACGGCCGCCGACAGAGGCACGTCGGCGCAAAGAAGCGCGATCAGATCGTCGGTCCCAGCGAAAACGCTCGTCTTCTCGTTGTTGTCATTTTTGACGCCATTGTACGGATCATCGAAGCGGATGGTCGATGTCATCACCCGCCGGCCGAGCCGCACGTCTGTTCCTGCCAGGAAAAGATGCGGCCACGTTGGACGACCTTCGGTAAACATCGGCCGGGTCCATCTTTCCTCTAGGCCGACTCGGTTGGGTTCCGGTCCGATCTCGTTCCAAGCCTTCTCGAACCCTCCCGCCATTGCGTCGGCACGATTCACTACGTGAAAATAAGCCCAAAATGCCTCCGGCAATGCGCCGAACATCCGGTGCAACGGATCGGTCAAGAAATGGGCCCGGATGGAGGGGGACAGTAGATCCTTGTCGGCAAGTCTTTTGGCACTGTCGGCACCAGGGTAGAGCGCGGCGTCCATCCTGCAATTCCACTCATAGCGATAAGCCAACTCACGATATGTCGCTGCCCCGAGCGCGCCCCCGGAAACGCCGGATATTCCAAAAAGAGCGCGGTGGAAGCGGCCGCCGGTCTGCTTGTCCAGGCGAGCCATTACCGACATCGTCCAGACGGCCGACAGTGAGGCCCCGCCCTCCGCCGCGACGATGATCAGCGGTCGGTCGCCCGAAGGGGTGGCCGGGCACGTCGCCTGCCATGTCGAAAGGGCCGCGTCCAGGTCCGGGCGGCGGTCCGACAGGCCCGCCTCGGTCGGAATATCGTACATCCCTCGCGGCGGCGTCATGGCGAACAGCAGCACCGCCGTCGTTACGAGAGCCGTCGTCCGCCGACCCGGCCAAACTGCCTCAATCCGATAGCAGAACCACTTCCATCGTATCAAGACCCAGAATAGAGCGTAGGCAAGCACCCCGGCGACGAGCAACCTGACGAGTGGCGGCAGGCCATCATAGCCGAGGCGCGCGCCGCCCTGGCTCCACAACAGGAGCAGTACTACCGTCAACGGCAGAAATCCCGCGCGGGCGATAACCCCGGTGGCCAGCGCGAGCCACGGTATCAGCACCGCGAGCGAAAGCACGCCGGCTATGGCGGCCGGGACCTCAAGAAGCGGGCGGTCTGCGAACCAGACCGCAACGGCCGTCGGAACAATGAAGGAGATGCCGCTCACCCATATCCCCAGCGGACCAGAGGCGAGCACCGCGGGCACATACAATAGGAGCCGGCTCCACGCGCCGGGCGCAGTCCAATTCGGCCTCTCCGGACTTTCGATCTGCGGGGCAAAGACCGCGAAAAGCCTCTCATACCTTGTCCGCGGCGGCGGCGGATACAGCCGACCCCGGTGTCGGTCATAGTAGGCATCGAGCCCTGCGCGACGTCTGACCAAGGCAATGATTGTCAGAACCGCCAGCAACAGCGCGACGAGCAGATCGATGATTAGCACATCCGAAGAAGCATTGATTGTCCCGGTCCCTTTGACGGCGCCAAACGGCTGGACAAGGAACGAACGCGCAGCACTGATATTGCTTGCGAGGAGCGGCAGCAAGGCGGCGATCAGCGGCAAGCGCGCCGCCCATCGCCGTCCCAGGAGGTCCGCATCCGTCGCGTAGCGCCCGCATGGTTTCTCATGACGTTCGATCCGCTCGACGTCCCCGCGATGCTCGACCTGCAGGATCGCCGACGTCCAATACCATCCCGAGAGGCCGAGCGCCGCCGTGCTCAACCCCAAGGCGAGCGGCCCCATCCAGGGGCCGATATGCTCGCGCAGGTCAAGCAGCAGATCTTTGGACTGCGGCGCGGCAAGAAAGATGACCGCGACAACCGCCGGCGTGAACACGGCGGTGGGAGCGGTCCAGACATGCGCCCACATCCAAGACCATTTCTCTTCGAAGGATGCCCTCGGCATGCTCACTGCACGCCGCCCGACACGCCGTATGACCATAAAGCCATGAACGTCTCGCTCATGTTTCTCTCATCGTCGTAACGTACTCTGCGCGGGCACGCAACGACTATAATCGAGTGTTTTGTGGCGGAGCCGGCCGCTACGTTGCAACGACCGGAAGACGAGCCGATCAACCAGTCATCAGAGGGGGATGGTAGAAACCGAATCAGATCACGTTGAGGCGGTAGCGCCCGATTAGACGTAGCCTTCCCCCGATAGCCGCCCTGGAACTCCTCGCCGCACTGCCGATCGCAGGCTCAATGCTATCGGTGCAAGCGGAGCGCGTCGCCGTGCCGGGTCAGGTCGACCTGACGCCGAGCCACGCATCGACCTTCGGCCACAGCCGCCGTATCGCGTTTGGCCCGGCGACAACGCTCATGTGACCGCCCTGCATCACGACCTCTTCGCGGTCCGTCGAGCCGACGAGTTCCAGCAAAGGTCGCGTCGATTCGCGTGGCGCGATGTGATCGCGGGTCGCCACGGCGTGGAAGATCGGCACCGTGATGCGCGCCAGATCGACGACCTGGCCCGCCAGCGTGAAGCGACCCTGGCATAGGCTGTTTTCCCAAAACAGCTCGCGAACGCCCTGACGGAAATACTCGGCAGCGACCGGCAGCGCGTCGTAGGCCCAGCGGTTCAGCAGCCGGTGCCAACGCACGAAGTCGTCGTTCCAAAGATTGTCCAAAAGTCCGATCACGCTGGCGGCGCGCGTCGCCGGTCGAAGCATCTCGAACGTCGCGGTGATCAACTCCGGCGGCACGTTGCCGAGCAGGTCGACGAGCCGATCCAGATCGAGGAAGCGGCGATCGGTCCAGGCCTGAAACAGCTTCATATGGCTGAAATCGACCGGCGTGGTCAGACACACCAAGTTGCGCAGCGGGCTGTCGCGATGGGTTGCGGCGTGGATCACCGACATCACGCCGCCGGCACAGTAGCCGATGACCGAAACGTCGGGCTGGCCGGAATCCGCGGCGACCCGGGCAAGGCAGTCGGGAATGCAGTCGAGCACATAGTGTTCGAGGTCGAGATGACGCTCGTCGGCATGCACCGCACACCAGTCGAGCATGTAGACGTCGTAGCCGCGATCGAGCAAAAACGCCACGACGCTGTGCCCGGGCGCCAGGTCGAAAATGTAGCCCTTGTTGGTCGTCGCCATGACCAGCAGGACGGGGACGCGGTACACCTCCGTCGTCGTCGGCCGATAGTGGTAGAGATCGAGTGGCCGGCGACTGTGGATGGTGTCTTTCGGCGTCGGGCCGATATCGAGCGGATCGGATGTTACGAGGGCCAGACCCTTGTCGGCGCGAAGGATGAGCCGGTCGAATTCCGCCAGGAGACGGTCATCGATCACGATAGCGTGGCACCTGGCGGACGGCGCGTGCGGGGCGGTCGGACCGGGACGCTCATGTCGGCGTCGAGGCGTTCGAGGATCCGGTCGAGTTTTTCCTCCATGGACCGCAGACGCGCGTCGAAGCCTGCGACCTCGGCGCGGCTCGGCAGGTTCAGCAGCCGCAGATAGCGTTCAAGCAAATCGCCCAGGGAGCGCTGCGCACCGAGCGAGACGGCGATCGCCTCGTTGATGTTGCGGCTGAACTCATCGGTGCCCATGGCCTCGTTGACCCGGGTGTTGACCGCGCTTTCCCATTCCGCCAGCAATTCGCGCAGCAACGCGGCGGGATCCGGTTCCGACATCCGCCCCTCTTGGCCGGTTCGGCCGCCTGTCCGAGGCCGTGGTCGGATACCATTGCCCAAGCCGACAGGCGCGGCAATGCACGAGGATTGGATCAGGACGGGTGCGCGACGCCGTCATCCAGATGTTCGACTGGCGGTTCGACCATATCGCCCGGGCCATCCCAGATGTGCGGGCGCTCGGCTACGCCGACATCCACGTCTCGCCGCCACAGCAGAGCAACGAGGCCGCCTGGCAATGGTGGGGCCGCTATCAGCCGATCGGTTATGGAATTGGCGGCCCCTTGGGAACGGCCGACGCCTTTTCCGCGATGGCGGCCGTGGCGCGAGCGCAGGGCATGCGGATCATCGCCGATGTGGTGATGCAAAACCCCTGCGGGCCACCCGATATGCTTTGCGGTGTGCCGCTCGCCGACCGAGCCGCGGCGTTCCGGGCCGGGCTGGAATATCTGCGGCGGTTGGTCCGGCTCGGCGCGGACGGGTTCCGTTTCGACGCGGCTGGCGCAATTCCGCCGGAATTCCTCCGCTGGGCACTGCCGACCTTGGGGACAGTCGCGGCGTTCGGCGAGATCGTCAGTCACCGCGTGGGCGATCTTCACCCATACCTCGATGTGTCAGGCCTCCGGATGCTGGACTTCCCGTTGCTGTCGACGTTGCGCGAGGCGTTAGCACCGGGTGGCGATTTGCGTGTCCTGCGCGATCCGGCGGCCTTCGGTCGTGCGCTCGATCCTGCACGCGCGGTGGGATTCGTCCGCAACCACGACATCGAGCGGGGGCAGGCGAACGACAAAGGAATCGACGAGACGGCCTATCGTACCCGTTTCGGCGTCGGCTGGGATGAGGCTTCCGGTCGGCTCGATCGGACGAGCGTCGATCTGGCGCATGCCTACCTATTCGCGCGCGAGGGTGGCACGCCCTATGTGCTCGCCGCGATGCGCACGGAGGCCGTGCGAACCGACCGCCACGACGATCCGGTCATCGCCGCCGGGCTGGCGTTTCGTGCCCGCTGCGCAAACCACGGACATCCCGGCGAGATCTGGCGCATCAGCGGGCGCGCCACGATCGGCTGGCAGCGCGGGGACGAATTGTTCGCGGTGATCAACCGGGCAGACGTTCCCTTCGATGCCACCGGTGCTTTTACGAGCCTGTGTCCCGGCTGCTATCACGACCTCAGGGGCGGCGCTTCGTTGCATGTCACGCAACAGGGTCGGGTTGGGCACGGAATCGTGGCTCGCCGTTCGGCTGCTCTCTACGTCCGTGCAGCATAGTTTCGGCCCCGTCGTCGCCATTCGCAGCGCGGTTAGGGAAACGGTCGTCTTGCAAAATCAGCAACAGCCGTTCACGCTGGGCCGGCAGCAAGAACACGATAGCGTCGAGCAGCAATCCTGGCCGCAGCAGGACTCGCACCCGCAGCCATGACCATGCCAACTCGAGCCGCCAGGGTGGCTGCCGCCCTGCGCCATCGCGGTCATCCCGGCCAACGCGGACGCGCTGCTGGACAACAGCGCGTTCAGGAGACCGAAGCCGAGCTGCACCGTCGTTCCAAGAGAATCGGCGAGCGAAGCGGTTGCCGCCGGCGCACTGGCCGGGAACGCCTGTTCGTGATGGCCGCCGCGCGTCTGCGGCATGTGCGCAAAGGACGGGGGCATCGCCCAGCCCAGCACCATCCCCGGCGACGGGCCACCTCGGCCAGCCTGATAGCGCGCAAAATCGCTGGGCGCCTTATTGCCAGCGGGCTCGCCCGGTTTGTCGTTTGGATTGTCGCCCATCGCACCGATCCCCCTGGGTCAACAGCTGAAAACTTCGCACCAGCGCACGCGCGCGGTGCAGTTGAGCGCCAGCGCCAGCAGCTTCGCCCCCGGCTTGGTCGTGATGATGCCCTCGCGGACCTGGTAGCCGGCACCGGCCGCCTCGGAGCGCGCCCACGCCATCGTCGTGCCGTCGCTGTCCCTGACGATCAATTCGACCAGAAACGTGCCGGTCGGCGTCTCCGGCGCATACTCGACCGAGAGGGAGACGCAGCAGCCGCCGCCGATGAAGGCCTCAGCCTTTGCCGCACCCTGCCCCGGCGCGTCGTTCGCGCCGGCACCTGCGACGGCTCCCAGCACGGCGGTTCCTTTCTGCGCGGATTGTGGCGTGACCAGCAATTCCTTCGCCTCCTTGCGGCATTCCCGGCAGCCGCAGCAGCAGGCGGCGCTCGGTTCGCCGCATCGGCTGCAATGGCCCTGCATCGCGTGGGAGCCCCATATCGGGAACGCGCCGGTGTAGCGGCTCTGCGTCTTTTGCACGGCCAGCCTCCTGTCGTGTTCAGCAGCAGACGGTTTCGCACCAGCGGGCCCGAGCCAGCGCGGCGCTGGCCTGCAGCATGAGCTTCGTGCCCGGCGAGACGGGCGGCAGGACGTGCGTGTGGTAGCCCGCCGCGATCGCCTGATCCGCCCACGTCGTCGTCTGGCCGAGGACGGTCATCGTCAGAGTCACCGACGCCTCGCCCGCATTCGGCTCGACGTAGTATTCCACGGTCAGCCGGCTGTCGGACCAGCCACCGGTGATCGCCGTCTTCGAGGACGTTGCCGCATCGACCTCGATCTCCCGCACCAGCGTCGGGGTCACGGCGACCAGCACGGGAAAGCAGCCCGCCGGCATCGGGCACGGCGGATAGGGCGACATGAAGGTCATCGCGCGACCCTCATGGACCGGGAGGCGGCGCGGGCGGGGCCGGCTTCGTGATGTCGGACACCGCGCCCAGAATATCGACGGTCAGCTTGAACCACGCCGTCACGGTGCCATTGATCGTGTCGGCGATCTTGGTGGGGATATTGTTGCTGATCAGCGCGTCGGCCGTGTCATGCACGATGCCGTCGAGCGGTCCGAAGATCGTTGCCATCGCCATTCGCCTCTTCTGGGTCGGATTTGCGTCGATCAGGCTGATCGTATCCCGGATCGTCTCCCGGGCCGCATGCATTTTTTCGTGCGGCTCTCAGGCCGGAGCAGACTCGACCACCAGCCAGACCGGAATCCGGATGACGGTGTCGGAGACGACGGCCACCGCGCCGCGATAGACGTCGGGCGCGGCATCGGCCGGAACGATCCCACGGAGCACGAATTTCTCGAAATCCATCGGCGCGATCGCTCCGGACGCCGGTGAGACGCTTAGGCTATCAAGCGGGAGCATCAGCCCGGTGCGGTCGCCGGCAAACCCCTCGACCTCCAGTATGACATCCTTGGGGCCGGTCGCCGCCTCGTTATTGACCGAGAAGGAAATGGCCACCGTGCCGCCGGGCGCGAGCGGGAGGCGGTTGGTGATGCCATAGTCCACCGGCTCCGGCGCGGCCGAGGACGGCGCAGGGGGCGCACGAAATCCCGTCGCGGCAGCGGTTTCCGTCGTCTCGGCCAGCTTCTGCGCGATCTTCTGCTGGGCGGCCGCTCCGACGGTCGAGAGGATGCTGAGGCTGAGGTTCATGCCGACCTCGGCCAGTTCCATGGACTTGGCCAGCAGATCGCCGAACCGATCCATCTTGCCCTTGAGGTCGAGCGTGTCGACTGGAGGCGGGCCGCCAGGGCTTTCCGGGGCGCCAGTGTTTTCCATCGGCCTCATGACCCCCACCACACGCCGGGCCGATCGAGCGGCCGCGGCGCGATGCGCTCGGCAGGACGACGCGGCGCGGAAAAGCTGAACCGGGGCGGACCGCCGCTCAGCACCGCTGGACGACGCGGCGGCGGCGGGCAGATCATGGCCACCGCGGACCGTTCCTGGCGAATGGTCGGGATCGAAGGATTGCCCACCGGCGCGACGTCCGGAAAGCTGCGCTCGTGCACATGCGACTGCTCGCGGTGCACGATGTCGCGGGGGACCACGCGGGTGCATCCGTCGAGCTGCAGCGTCAGGAACTCGAAACCAAGAAAGCGAGCCTTCGCCGTATAGTGCGACGGCATCTCGAACATCTGGTGAATGCCGATCGATACCGGGGGCAGGCGGCGGATGGTGACATCGACACCCGGCACCTGGTTGACCGACAGGTTGACGACGGGAAGCCGCGTCACGTTGACGCGATCCACCAGCAACGGATCGATGTTGGAGACACGGTCGACCCGCAGCGACTCGACCTGCAGCGGCTCGACCTGGTTCAGTTCCTTGATGTGGACCGCGACGGGCGCGATCTTGTCGATCTGCTGCAGTGCCGCGATCGTGACCGGCGCGATGTTGTCGATACGCGCGATCTCGACCGACGGGAGCTCCTTGACCCGCACGTCACCCATGGCGCGTCGCCTCCATTCTCGATGTTCCCGCCGTCATCTTTAAAGGCCGGGCCAGAAGTAGTTCAGCAGCACGACTTTCGCGCTGCTCGCCACGGCCGCCTGCGACTGGATCTGCGCGGTAATCCCGATGTGCTGCGTCGAGCCGGTGTTTGGCGCCCGATACAGGAAGAAGGGTTCGTTGCCGGGCTGCGGCACGCCGTTGACCAGCCAGCGGACCGCATTGTCGGCGCTGTCACGGATCTC
This sequence comes from Acetobacteraceae bacterium, assembly GCA_965246915.1. Lineage (GTDB taxonomy): Bacteria > Pseudomonadota > Alphaproteobacteria > Acetobacterales > Acetobacteraceae > CAVRQM01. The sequence continues at coordinate 100,906 of CBDFGB010000011.1, read as the reverse complement.
TGCCTGGAACATCTGCAGCTTGTTGCTGTCGCTGATGTACGAATTGTCCTCGCCGGATTGGTAGAACAGCGTGCGAGTCTTCGGCCAGATGCCTATGCGTGGCGGCGGGACCGGCGACGGGCCGAGGCCAACGAGGGTCACCCAGGCGAACGCCTTGCGCAGCGGATCCGCGTTGGCAGTGGCCGAGACCATGTCAGTGACGCCGCTGACGAGGCCACCCTTGGCCGGGGCGCGGTACAGCCCGGTCGCGTCGATGCTGCCAAGGCCCGGGCCACCGCCCGGTGCCAGCACGCGCCACGTCACGCCGGCATCGGTGTTGAACCAAGTCGCCTCGAAGCGCAGTTCGGTGTTGATCGGATCGATCCACCGCTCGTCGGCGAAGTAGAGTTGGGCGCGAGCCGGCGAAACCTCTATCTCGATGCGTGGCCTGCACACGATGTCGCGGACGATGTTCACGCGGCCGTGTCGCATGGATCGTCCTCGTGGTCGCGCTCACCGCGCACGGAAACCTCGGCGCGGCCGTGGCCCGCAACATCGGCCTGCACGTCTCCACCACCGATGCTGCCGCCGGCCCGAACCCCGCAGGCGCGGATAGTCGCCGTCGCGGGCCGGACCTGGAGGTGGACGGGGCCGACCGTCGCGGCATGCACCCGCCGGCGATGAAACGGGATGCGCAGCGCGATGGGCACGGCACCGACCTCGACGTCGATAGGACCGCTCGAGAGCTCCAGCGCTCCATCGCCCTCGGCGGCGAAACCAAGCGGGGGCACGCGCCAGCGCAGCTTCACGTCGGGATGGGCGTCGAGATCCAGATGGGACCTGAATTTCACGACGCGGCGTCCGTCGCCACGTCGCCCGTCGCGTCGCCGTCGGGATAGACCCGGTTCGCCAAGTCGGAGAACATCTCGTCGACGAGCTGATTGAGCCGCTGGAAGCCTTGAAGCGCGTCGGCGAGTTCGGTGCAGTTTTCGCCTTCGACCTCGAAATGGACCATGGGGCCTAGCCGCACCGAGAGGTTCACGCGGGGGCCGCCGCGCCGCGCCATGACCTCGGACGTCAGCCGAGCGTCGCGCGCCGCATTGGCCCGGGACCGCCGATCCTCGCTCTCCGTCTCGATCATGGCCGTGTACGCCTGTCAGGGCCCAGGGTCGGACGTCCGATCTTGGGCGTGACCGTCAGCAACGAGGACGAAACTCTGGCATTCGGAGGGATCGATGGTCAACCTTTCGTCCAACCATGAGCTCTCAGCACCGCCCCAGCGCGACATCCGCCAGTTCCCTGCGCAGGGCCATGTTCTCCCGCCGCGAGAATTGCGGCACGACATAGCGCGCGAACAACTCGAGCGAGCGATTCCAGCGGTCCGTCGTGACCCAGTCGCGCGCATTGATGAGAAAGCAGCCGAAGCCGCCGACCGCTTCGTTCAATTCGTTAATCTGGCGCACGCACTCCTGGGGGCTGCCGATAATCCAGGGCACGTTGTCGACCATCCACTCGAAGGTCAGCTCGGCGTCGGCCATCCGACAATCCTTCTTCATCAACGCGCCCAGTCCGAGGCCCAACAGATATTCATAGGATTGGTGGACGCCGGCGCGGATGTCGGCCAGCGCCTGATCGCGGCTGTCGGAGACATAGACCTCGCGGGTGACGCGCCACAGCGCGCGGGCCTGCCTCGGATCGCGCCCGGCCGCCTCGGCCGCACTCACGATCGCCTTCGCATGTCCCACAAGGTCCGGAACGCCAGGATTGTCGTCCAGAGTGATCGGCGTGAAATAGACGCTGAGCGGCTTCCAGCCGCGCTCGCCGCAACGCGCGAAGTTGTGTGTGCCGGTCAGGCCCGCGATGGCGATGGGCGGCTGCTCCTGATACGGCTGCACCTGCAGCCGCTTCTTCTCGACGTGGAAGAATTTCCCGCAATGGGTCAGCGGCTCGCTGCTGGTCAACAGGCGGCAGATGATGTCCAGCGCCTCGTTGGTCTTGGGCGTCGCCTCCTCCGCCGGCAGGCCGAACAGTGCGCGATCGGTCGGCAGGCCGCCCCCACCGAAGCCGTATTCCAAACGCCCGTGCGTGAGGTGGTCGAGGAACGCCAGCCGCTCGGCAACCAGGAACGGGTCGTGATACGGCAAGTTGACCACCCCCGTCCCGAGACGGATGCGCGAGGTCAGCGCCGAGGCCTTGGCGATGAGGAGTTCCGGCATCGGGATGTTCTCGAAGCCACCGGTATGGTGTTCGCCGATCCAGTATTCGTGGAACCCGAGCTTTTCGGCATAGACGATGTCGTCGATGTCGCGATCGTAGGACAGCGTCCAGTTCTCGTTCGGCGGATGCTCCGGCATCGCGAAAAGCCCGAACTGCATTCCTCCCCTCCCTCGTCCCTTTGCGGGTTCGTCGGAACCATGAGAGGACCAGTCGCACCGGTCCGCAAGTCTAATGATCGACGGAGGACGCGACGAGTTGCTCGCGCAGCATCCGCCGCAGCACTTTTCCCAATGCGTTGCGAGGAAATTCAGTGAGTATGCGTACCGCGACGAGCCGCTGATGCTTGGCCAGCCGTTCATTGCACCATGCCTGAATGTCACCAGCCGGCGCGGTTTGGCCGTTGCGCAGGATGACACAAGCCAGCGGCGTCTCGCCCCATTTCTCGTCCGCGATGCCGATCACCGTCGCTTCGGCGACCGCCTCGTGGTCCCTCACCACCGCCTCGATGTCAGAGGGAAAAACGTTGAACCCGCCGGAGATGATCATGTCCCGTTTGCGGTCGATGATCCGCAGGTAGCCATCCGCATCGACCGTGCCGATGTCTCCCGAGCGAAGGAAGCCGCGGCCGCGCTCATCGCGCCAGACGATCGTCGTGGTCGCCTCGTCCCCAGCGTGATAGCCCCGCATCATGCCGGGGCCGTACCCAACGACCTCTCCCGGCTCACCCGGCGGGCACTCGCGTCCTTGCTCGTCCACGACGCTCATCTCGAACCCCAGGACCGGCGTGCCGACCGTGTCGACTTTCGCGGCGTGCTGGTCCGGCCGGAGCATGGTCGCGAACCCTTCGGAGAAGCCATACAACTCGTAGAGGCCAAGACCGAGGCGCGTCAGCACTTCGCGCTTGCGGTCGAGGCGCAGCGGAGAGCCGGCGCTTAGCATCACCGTCAGGCTGCTCAGATCGTGGCGCGGCAACTCCGGATCGGCGAGCAGCAGCCCGTATTGAGGCGGCACCATGAAGGTGTGGGTGATCCGGAGGCGCTGCACCGCGTCCAGGAACCCGGCGGTCGAGAAGCGCGACAGTACGTGCAACGTCGCGCCCGCGAACAAGGCCGGGAGGACCATCAGCCAGGTGCCGTTGGAGAACAGCGGCGTCGTGGTCAAGGCGCGGGCAGACGCGGAGAACCCCATCTCGACCGCGTTCGAGAAGGCGAAGTGCAAGCGGGCGCGATGGGTGTGCACGATGCCTTTGGGCAGCCCCGTCGTGCCGGAGGAGTAGATGATGCTGAAATCGTCCTCCGGCGCGCAGGCGACCGCTGGCGGCTCATCGGTGGCGTCCGCGACATAGGCCGCAAATGTCGTCCACCCCGGCGCCTCGAACCCGACCGAGATCCAGCGTTTGCCGAGTGCCGCGCGGTGCGGGTCGATCACCTCCCGAAACTCCGCCGAGACAAACACGATGTCGGCCCCGGAATCGGCGATAAATCCGGCCAGCTGCGGTCCGGTCAGCAGGCCCGACAGCGGCACGACGCAGGCGCCGGCGCGCACGATGCCGAACATGACCTCGACCGTCTCGACCGAGCTGCCCATGAGCACGGCCGCCCGACGGCCGATCCCAAGACGTTCGCGCAGCATGGCCCGCGCGAGCCGGTTCCAGGCGCGGTCCAGTGCCCTCCAGGTCCGCTGCTCAGGGCCGCACACGACCGCGAGGCGATCCCCGCGCGCTCGTGCATGGGCGGCCCAAATCTCGGGAAGCGTGGCCGATGGCTGATCCAGAGAAAGCATCCTCAGTCCCTGCCACGCCGATCTTGGTCGTGTGGTCCGCGAGACGGCAAGCCCCCGACAGCGTCACCGCCGCGCCGTGGAGGCCGAACCCGGGGGCTGGTCGCGAAGCGCCGTTTCCAGCAGCGGCGCGAGATCGCCGGCCGCGACCTCCAGGAGACCGGTCATTGCCGCCCGCGCGCCCTCGGCGTCGCGCAGCCGGATGCAGTCGAGAACCTGCGCGTGCGCCGAGAGCGTGCGCTCGTGTGACGTGCCGTTCGTGGTGGTCAGACGAAAGACATTGCCGAGGGCCGCCTGGATCGTGCCAATGAGCTGCTGCAACACGGCATTGTGGCTCGCCTGCATGATCGCCCGATGGAAAGCCACATCGGCGGCGCAGCAGGCGACGATGTCGTGCGGCAGCGAGTCGCGCATGCCGAAATAGGCCGCCTCGATGTCGGCGACCTCCTGTGCCGTGGCTCGTCGCGCGGCAAATTCGGCTGCCGCAGGCTCGAACAGCCCGCGTGCCTCCATGAGCGAACGGACGAAGTCCAGGTCCGGGGCGATCGCCAGGGACCATTCGAGCATTTCGGGGTCGAGCCGGTTCCAGTCGTCGCGTGGCCGCACCGCCGTGCCAATGCGCGGGCGAACCGCCACGAGGCCCTTCGCAGACAGCACGCGCACCGCCTCGCGCAGCGCGCTGCGGCTGATGCCGAACTCGTCCTGCAGCGCCTGTTCGGTGGGCAGCGTATCGCCAGGTCTGACTTCGCCGCCGAGGATGCGCAGCGCCAGATCGCGGACCAGACCGTTGTGGACACGCGGTTTCTGCAGCGTGGCTCTGGTCGGTTCGGTCATGCGTATCTACGGGCCTGCTGTTCGGCGATCACCACGGCGGCGATGAGCAGCACACCGCGTGCCACCATCTGGTAGAACGTGGGCACGCTGGTCAGGATCATGCCGTTGTTGAGCACGCCCAGGATCAGCACGCCGAGCATCGCGCCGACGATGGTGCCTCGGCCCCCGGTCAGCGCGCAGCCGCCGAGGACGGCCGCGGTGATCGCCTGCAGCTCCAGCCCGTCCGAGCCGGAGACCGGCTGGCCGGAGCCGGTGCGCGCGGCCAGCAGCATGCCGGCCAGCCCGGCGGCAGCGCCGCTCAGCACGTAGACGCCGATCTGAGTCATGCCGGGGTTGAGGCCGGCCAGTCGCGCCACGACCGGGTTGCCGCCGACCGCGTAGATGTTCCGGCCGGCGATCGTGGTGCGCATTAGCACGAAGAACAGCGAGGCGACGGCGACCAGGATCCAGATGGTGATCTGGATTCCGAGCAGACGCCCGTCGCCGATCACCCGGAACGCCGGATCGAAGATTGGAATCGACTGACCGTTGGAGATGATGAACGCGACGCCGCGAAATGCCGCCATTGTGCCGAGGGTGGCGATCACCGCGTTGACGCCGCCCACCGTGACGATGAGGCCGTTGACCAGCCCGGCCGTCGCGCCGACCGCCATGCCGGCGCCGATGCCGACCGTGGTCGATCCGGTCCAGGCCACGACCGTCGCGATGCAGACCGTCGCCATGCCAACAATGGAGCCGACCGAGATATCCAGCGCGCCGGCGACAATCACGATGGTCTGCGCGGTCGCCAGCACACCGAGGATAGCCATCGCCTGCCCGATGTTCTGGATGTTTCGAGTCAGGAAGAACACGTCGGGCCGCAGCGCGCCGAAAATGGCGATCAGGATTCCCAGCGCGATCAGCAGACTGAAATTGTGCGTGCCGATCGCGCCAATGATACGTCGAGGGCTCATGCCGCCTCGGCCAGGTTTTCCGCCATTGCCAGGGTCAGAATCCGCTCCTCGGTGGCTTCAGAACGAGAAATCTCGCCGGCCATGCAGCCGCCGGCCATGACGAGGATGCGGTCCGACAGGCCGATCAGCTCCGGCATCTCCGACGAGATGACCAGTATCGCCATGCCGTCGGCGGCGAGCTGGGCAATGAGCTGGTAAATCTCGGCCTTGGCACCGACGTCGATGCCGCGCGTCGGCTCATCCAGGATCAGCACGCGAGGCGCACGCGCGAGCCAGCGGCCGAGCACGACTTTCTGCTGATTTCCGCCCGAGAGTTTCGAGACGAGTTGGTCGAGGCTGGGGGTCTTGATCCGCATCCGCGCCGCCTGCTCGCCAGCGACGCGATGCTCCGCCGCCCGACTGCGAAAACCGAGACGCGAGACGCGGCGCGGCACGCATAGCGTGATATTGTCGGCGACGCCGCGGAGGAGCAGGAGTGCCTGTCCCTTGCGGTCCTCGGGGGCGAGGCCGATGCCGGCGGCGATGGCGTCCGCCGGGCTGCGCAGGCGCAGGACCCTGCCGCCGACCGAGATTGTGCCTGCGAGTATGCGATCATGACCGAAGAGCGCTTGCGCGACCTCCGACCGACCCGCGCCAATCAGGCCGCCGAGCCCCACGACCTCACCGGCGCGAATCGTGATGTCGATGTCGCGGACATGCGCGGTGGTGACGCCGCGCGCCTTCAGCACGACCGGACCGATGCCCGTCGTGCGTTGCTCGAACAACGTCGAGAGCGGGCGGCCCACCATGAGCTGCACGATGTTGGCGTCCGACAGCTCGGCCATTGGACGGAGGGCGACGAGACGGCCGTCGCGCAATATCGCCACGCGATCGGCGAGCGCGCGGATCTCCGGCATGCGGTGGGAGATGTAGATCAACGCGACGCCTTCCGCGCGCAGGCCACGCACGACCGCAAACAGCCGGCGTGATTCCTCGTCGGTCAGCGACGATGTCGGTTCATCGAGAGCCAGCAGCCGCACGCCTGCCCGTAACGCACGCATGATTTCCAGCAATTGCCGGTGCGCCGGGCCGAGGGTGCCGGCGCGCGTCCAGGGCGAGATCTCTCGCTCCAGCCCGAAGCGGGCCAGCAATACCCGCGTGCGCTTCGCGAGATCCGCGCGGTCGAGGAAGACGCCGGCGCGACGCCGCAGATCGCCGACGAAAAGGTTCTCGGCCACCGACAGGTCCGCAAAGATGTCGGGCTCCTGATGGATCACGCGCAGCCCGAGCGCGTGCGCATCCGACGGCGCGCGAAATCGTCTGGCGGCGCCGTCGACGAGAACGTCGCCGTCGTCCGGCTGATGCACGCCCTCGATCAGCCGCATCAACGTGGACTTTCCGGCACCGTTCTCGCCGACGAGGGCCAGAACCTCGCCGACATAGACGGACAGCGAGACATCCGACAGCGCCTGCACCACGCCGAAACGCTTGCTGACGCCGCGGATGTCCAGGAGACTCACTTCTTGCAAAGCTTGACCTTGTAGCCGCCGAACGTGGCATCGCTGACGAGGTCCGCGCTGACATAGGTGACGGCGGGCAGTTCGGTGCCGTTCTTGATCGCGGCGGTCAGCAGCTGCACCGCCGTCTCGCCCTCCTTGCGGCTGTCGATATACATCGTGCCGCGGAAGCCGGAGTCCTGGCCGGTCCCGAAGATACTGCATGACCGGCTGCCGTCGATGCCGATGCCGATGACCTGTTCCGGCTTCAGACCCTGGTTCTCGGTCGCCCGCACCGCACCGAGCACGCCGTCGTCGTTGCAGGAGTAGAAGACCCAGCGCTGCGCGCCGGGATTGGCGGTCAGCGTGGTCGTTACCGCGTCGATGGCGCTCGACATCGTGTTGTCATATGGAATGCGCACGATGTGGCTCCGGTCGAACGCGGGAACGGCTGCCAGGAACGCTTTCTCGGCGCCCTCGGTCCGGCGCATGCAGGTGTCTGCCTTGCGGTCCTCGATCGCGCCGAGGCGAACGTCACCCATCTTGTCCCAGCCCATCGACTGATACAGCCGGGCCAATTCCCGGCCAACCTGCTCGCCGATCGCCTGTGCGTTCATGCCGATATATGGCACTGCGACGTCGCCCGGACCCTTGATGTCGTCGTCCACGGCGATGAGCTTCACGCCGGCCTTCGCGGCCTTTTCAGCCACGACCGGGCCGAGCGCGCGATCGGGTACGACGATCGCTATTCCTTTCACGCCGTCGCCGATCATCGTGTCAAGCGTGGTCAGCGCGAGGTCGGCGTTGAACTGCACGTCCTGCGTCGAGATCGTCACGCCCTGCTTCGCGGCCTCGGCCTTGGCACCGCCGACCTCGGCCACGAACCAGGGATGGTCGCCCATCTTGTTGATATAGCCGAGCTTGATATCATCGGCCTGCGCGGCCCCAGACAGCGCGATCAACGCCGCGACGGCCATTCCGGAACGATGCATGGGTAGTCCTCCCGTTTTGTTGTGTTAGTCGTGGTAAAGTATCGACCGCCCACCATCGATCATGATCGTCTCGGCGTTGATGAACGGCGCTTCGTCGGACGCGAGGAAGACGGCGGTCCAGGCGACTTCCTCCGGCCGGCCGATACGTCTCGGTGGGTGCAGCGCCTCCGCCTTCGCCCGCTCTGCCTGCGGGTCCGCAAACCCCGCCCAGTATTCGGCGGCGGTCGGCGTGTCGATGTAGCCCGGCGCGATCGCATTGACGCGAATGCCGCGCGCCGCGTACTCGATCGCCAGCGCCCGGGTGAGGCCGACGACGGCGTGCTTGGCGACAGGGTACGGGAAGCAGCCGGGAATGATCTTGAACGAGTGCGCCGACGCAATGTTGACGATCGCGCCACGGCCAGCCGCCAGCATTCCCGGCAGGACCGCGCGGCAGCAATGCCAGACGCCGTCGAGGTCGACCGACAAGCATCGGCGCCAGTCCGCCTCGGTGCTGGCGAGCGGATCGGCGAACACGTTGATTCCGGCGTTGTTCACGAGGATATCGGGCGGACCCCAATTCCGCGTCGTCTGGGCCACCATCGATTCGACGTCGTAGACGAGTGTTACATCTGCCGGAACGAACAGCGCCTCGCCGCCCGCCTCGACAAGCTGGCGCACTATCTCCGCCCCGGTCGCCGCGTTGCGGTCGGCGACCACGACGCGCGCGCCCTCGTCTACGAAGCAGCGCGCGATGGCCGCCCCGATACCCTGCCCCGCACCGGTGACGATCGCGACCTTTTCACGCAGGCGGCCCGGCATGGGGCTCACCAATCCACGACCGTGCCGTCGGCCATCACGGCGTTCGCCGCGTGCTGAACCTCCGGGGCGTAAGGGTGGCGGGCGGCGATCGCCTCATCGATCTCGATCCCCAGGCCCGGCGTCTCCGGTGCTGTCCAATGACCGTCGGATAGCGTGGGCAGGCCGCGCAAGACTTCGCCGAACCATGGGACCGCGCCGGACATCTCCTCCTGGATCACAAAATTGCCGGTAGCGACATCGAAGTGCAGCGCGGCGACGGTGGCCAGCGGGCCGAGCGGGTTGTGAGGCGCGATGCCGATGCCCGCCGTCTCCGCCATCGCAGCGATCTTGCGTGCCTCCCACAGCCCGCCGACATGGCAAATGTCGGGCTGCGCCACGGCGATGGCCCGAAGACGGAACAGATCATCGAATTCGTTACGGTCGACCAGACGTTCGCCGGTGGCGACCGGCACGGGTGAACGTAGCGAGACATCCTTCATCGCCGCCGCGTCGCCCGGCTGGATCGGTTCCTCGATGAACAACGGACGGGCCGGTGCCAGCGCCTCGATGTAGTGCAAGGCGGCACTCACCGAGGCGGGGCGGCCATGAAAATCCACCATGATCTCGACATCGTCGCCGACGGCGTCACGCAGATCGGCCATGCCGCGCGCGACGCGCTCTAGGTCGCGCAACGACGCCGTGTAATGCGTGTAAGGGATGTTCACGATTTTCAGCGCGCGATAGCCGCGTGCCACGACCTTCAGTCCGCGGTCGACCAACGAGGGCGCATCGAGACTTTCGTAGACCGCGCCCATCTGGCCCATTCCGAGATGCGTGTAGATGCGCACTCGGTCGCGCGTGCGACCGCCGAGCAGCCGCCAGACGGGCAGGCCCACGCTCTTCCCAAAGATGTCCCAGCAGGCGACCTCGATGCCGCTCATCGCGGTCTTGCCGATCACCCCGATACGCCAGAATCCGTGCTTGTTCATCACCCGCGCGAGTTGCTCGATGTCGCGCGGGTCACGTCCGACCACCAGAGGCTCGAGATCCTGTACCGCGCCCACCACGGCGCGGGTCTTCCACTCCAGGGTCGCCTCACCCCAGCCGTACAGACCATCGTCCGTGTCGACGCGCACGAACACCCAGTTGCGCATCTCGGCGTTCACGACGAGCGTCCGAAGGCCGACGATCTTCATGCGTAAACATCCGATGTTTGGGACAGCGGAGCATCATCGGAACAACCTGTCAATCTCAATGATCCGATGTGTCCTTGCCAGAGTCGGATCTTTGCAGGACAGTGCACACGGGAGGATGGCGATGCGACGGCTGCTGGGTGACACGCGGGCGGTCTGGGTTGCGGTGCTCGGATTTTACGCCCTGACCTGCCTGATATCGCCGGCCATGCTGCATCTGTCGCAAATGCTGAATGTCCTGCAGGTGGCTGCCTTTCTTGGCGTGATCGCGACCGGACAAACGCTGGCGATGCTCGCGGGCGGTATCGACCTGTCGCAGGCGGGCGTCGTCACACTGGTCAATATCGTCGCAGCCGACCTCATGGCCGGCCAGTCCGCGCGAGTGCCTGGCGCGCTGGCCGTCTGCTTCGCGCTGTCGGCGCTGGTCGGGGTTGCAAACGGCGTGCTTGTCAGCATCCTGCGCGTCACACCGCTCATCGCGACCCTCGGCGTCAACTCCGTGCTGTTTGGCGCCGCGCTGGTCTACACCGGCGGGGCGCCGCATGGGGCCATTCCGGCCTCGTTTCAGGAGGTCGGCGCGGGCAGCCTGAGCGGTGTGCCGGCAGCCACGATCGTCTGGTTGGGGTTGGCGATGGCGGTCGCCTGGCTCAGCCGAGCGACCGTGCTCGGCCGCCTGCTGTATGCGACCGGCGCAAATCCACGCGCCGCCACGCTGATGGGCGTGCGCGTGTCACGGACGATCACACTCGCCTATGTCGGGTCATCGATCCTCGCCGGCGCCGGCGGTCTGTTGCTCACCGCTTATGTGGGCGCACCGTCGCTCGGCATCGGCGTGCAGTTCATGCTGGGCTCGGTCGCGGCGGTCGTGATCGGCGGCACGGCGCTGACCGGCGGCGTTGGCGGAATCGTCGGTACGATCGGTGGGACGATCCTCGTCACCGAACTCGCGAGTTTTACGAACGTCATCCGCGTCTCGAGCGGCATGCAGTATGTCGTCCAGGGCGTGGTGATCGCGGCCAGCGTGCTGGCCTACCGCGCGCTGGCCGCTCGACGCACCCAATAGAAACGAGAGGGAGGACGCAATGACACGAGGCAACTGGACCCGGCGCGCGATGATCGGCGCCGTGGTAACGATGCCGCTTGCGGCGCACGCGGCGGACGTGATCGCCAATGCGGCAATCACCGGTGATGGCGCGGCGCAGGGCCGCAAAAAGGACGGCAAACTGCGGATCGGCTTCTCCAACGGGTTTTCCGGCAACAGCTGGCGGGCGATGTGCATTGCGGCCCTGAAGGCGGAGGCCGCGACCCATGCCAACATCGGCGAGTTGCTGATCGTCGACGGCCAGGGCGACATCGCCAAGCAGGTCAGCGACATCGAATCACTGGCGAACCAGCAGGTCGATGCGATCCTGGTCATCGCCAACTCCGGCTCCGCCGTGGCCCCCGTGCTGCGCGACGCGACCGGCGAGGGCATCGTCACGGTGCCGTTCAATCTGCCGGTCGATGGCGAGGCATGGACTGCCTATGTCGGCACCGATCCGGCGAAAAAGGGTCGGGCGCTTGGCGACTTTTTGAAAACCGCACTTGCCGGCCGAGGAAAGATCGTCGCCCTCGGCGGCCTGCCGGGCAACTCGTATACCGCGGCCGCCTGGAAGGGCGCGCAGTCGTCATTCGAGGGCAGCGGGATCGAGGTTTTGGCGTTCAAGGACGCGTTCTGGGAGGAAGACCGGGCGAAAGTCGTGATGGCCGATCTGATCGCCGCGCATCCGCAGATCGACGGTATCTGGTGCGACGGCGGACAGGTCGCGGCCGGCGCGTGCAAGGCGTTGCTGGCGGCCGGGCGGCCGCTCGTTCCGGTGACCGGCGACGACTATAATGGTCTGCTGAAACTGTTCCGCGCGCAGAAGCCCAGCCAGCCGAAGTTCGATATCGGCATCCTGTCGGAACCGACCTGGGAGAGCGTCGTCGCGTTGCGCGCGGCGGTCAAACTGCTGGCCGGGGAAACCGTGCCGAAACGGCAGGTGCTGCAGCCCGGTCTGATCACGGCGGCGAATTACGGTGACTACATCCGGCCCGACATGCCCGACGGTGTGTTCACCGACACCAACCTCGACGCCGCGACGCTGAAGAAGATCTTTGGCTGAGCCGGCCCTTGCCGTCGCCGGGATAGGCAAGTCCTATCCCGGCGTACGCGCCCTGCACGGCGTTTCGTTCGACGTGCGCGGCGGCGAGATCCATGCGCTGATCGGCGAGAACGGCGCGGGCAAGTCGACGCTGATGCGGGTGCTGTCAGGCGTCGTGCGCCCCGATGCCGGCATCATCCTTCTGGATGGACACGAGGTGACGCTCGCGGGGCCCGCGGATGCGCTGCGCCTTGGGATCGCCATGGTGTATCAGGACACTCGTCTCGTCCCCGATCTCGACGGCGCGGCCAATCTGTTTCTCGGCCGCGAGCCGATGGCCGGACCCTTACTTGACAGGGCGCGCATGCTGCACGACGGCGCGGTGCTCGCGCCGGGAATCGATCTGCGGCGCCCGGTGCGCGAACTGAGCCGCGCCGAGAGCCAATTGCTGGAGATTGCCCGCGCGACCGCGCGGCAGGCGCGGGTGCTGATCCTGGACGAGCCTACCTCGGCGCTCACTGCGGGCGAGACCGATGGGCTGTTCGGGCGGCTCAACGATCTGCGTGCGGCGGGCACGGCGACGATTTTCATCTCGCATCGCATTCCCGAAGTTTTGGAACTCGCCGATCGCATCACCGTGCTGAAGGATGGCGAGGTGGTGGGCACGCTGGCCGTGGCCGACGCCACTCCCGAGAAATTGGTCGCGATGATGGTGGGCCGGCCGCTCTCGCTGGCCTTTCCGCCGCGCGCGAACATGTTTGGCCCGGTGGTTCTGGAAGCGGGTGGCCTCATGGTCCGGGCGGGCGAGATCCTCGGCCTTGGCGGCGTGCAGGGGGCGGGTCAGCAGGTTTTCGCGCGCGCGCTGTATGGCCTTGGCCCGCCACGCGGCGATGTCGTGGTGGACGGACAGCCGCGACCGCTGCGCGGGCCACGCGACGCTCGGGCCGCCGGCATCACCTATGTCCCCGCGGACCGGCGCGGCGAAGGCTTGTTCCTGCCGCACTCGATCCGTGAGAACGTGTCTGTTCCGCACCTTTCCGCGTGGTCGCGCGGCGGCGTGCTGGATGGCGTGCGCGAACGGCGCGAGGTGCTGGCGCGAACGACGCGGCTGCGCGTGCGCGCACCCTCGATCGCTCAGGCCGTGGCGTTGCTATCGGGAGGCAACCAACAGAAAGTCGTGTTCGCGCGCTGGTTAATCGCGCGCCCCCGTGTCTACGTGCTTGACGAGCCGACGCAGGGCGTCGACGTAGAAACGAAACTCGAACTCTACCGGATCATCCGCGATCTCGCGGCGGAGGGCGTGGCGATCGTGGTCGTCACGTCGGACGTGCTCGAACTGATCGGTTTGTCGGACCGGATCGCCGTGTTCGCCAACGGCGAAATCGTGGCCGAGATGCCAGCCGCGGAGGCTACGGAGGCACGTGTGATTGGCGCGGCGGCGCAGGCCGAGCGTTCGCTGGACCGCCCGGAAACGGCGCGACAAAGGCCGATCGGCGCGAGTGCGGTCTTCGTGCGTCGTTACGGCGCGCCCCTGGTGGTGGCGGTATTGATCGCGATCCTCGCCGTTCTGGCCACGTCCGGCTCGCCGTATTTCCTGACGTCGCGGACCCTGGCCAGTCTGCAGATCCAGGCAGCACCCCTGGCGCTCGCCGCACTCGGGCAGCTTGCAGTAATCCTGTGCGGTGGCGTTGACTTGTCGGTCGGCCCGGTGATCAGTCTGGTGACGTGCATCGCCTCTTTCCTGGTGACGCAGCCCGGCAGCGTCGGAGGGGTAACGGTATGCCTCGGTGCCGGCCTGGTCGTGGGAGCCGTGAACGCGTCGCTTGTACTGGCGCTACGCGTCCCGGATTTGATCGCCACGCTCTCAACATATTCGGTCGTCACAGGCCTTGCGCTGATCATCCGGCCGGCACCGGGTGGGACCGTTGACACCGCCGTCTCCTCGGCGCTGACGCAGCGGATCGGCGGATGGTCGCCGGTCTTCCTGGTTGTGCTGACGATGGTCGTCGCCCTCGAGCTCCTGCTGGCGCGGGGTCGCCTCGGGTTGCGTCTATATGCGACTGGATCGAACGCGGAGGCTGCCCGCGCCGCGGGGCTGCGGGTGGGGTGGGTCAGGGCGGGTGCGTATCTGGCCAGCGCCCTCCTCGCGGCCGGCGCGGGCCTGTTGCTGGCCGCCCGTATCGGATCGGGCGATCCGCAGGCGGGCGCGTCGTTCACCCTCGCCTCCATCACCGCCGTCGCGGTCGGCGGCGCATCGGTGCTGGGTGGACGTGGCACCGCGGTGGGAGCACTGCTTGGCGCGGTGCTCGTCGTGTTGCTGCAGACCGTGCTGAACCTGCTGCATGTGTCGGCCTACTGGCAGTATATTTGCACCGGCCTGCTGACCCTCGCCGCCGTCGCCGCATTCTCCTGGCGCGGCCGCTTTCATGGGAGCGCTGGATGAACGACATCCATCTTGTGGTCGACGCGCGCAACAAGCTGGGTGAAGGCCCGGTCTGGGACACGCGCGAGCAGGCGCTGTTCTGGGTCGATATCGAGGGCTGCCGGCTCCATCGTTGCGACGCGGATGGTGGCGGCGTGCGGACCTGGGATCTTCCCGAGCGCATCGGCTGCTGCGCGCTGCGACAAGGCGGCGGGTTCGTCGTAGCCCTGGCCTCCGGGTTCGCGTTCCTCGACCCGGCGACCGGCGGGATCGAGTGGATCGCGCGACCCGACGGGATGATCGCGCGTAACCGCTTCAATGACGGCAAGTGCGACCGCGCTGGGCGGTTCTGGGCCGGCACCATGGACGACAAGCTTACCGAACACACCGGTTCGTTGTTTCGGCTCGATGCCGACCGTTCCGTGCGCCGCATGGATGGCGCGATCGCGATTCCGAACTCGATCGCCTGGAGCCCGGACGACCGTACTATGTATTTCGCCGACACCGTCGACCGCACGATCTTCGCCTACGATTTTGATCCGGCGGCCGGGGCCATCCATCGCCGTCGCGTATTCGCAAGCACGACCGGCGCCGGCAGCCCCGACGGATCCACCGTGGATGCGGACGGATTCCTTTGGAACGCCGAGTGGGGCGCCGCGAGGCTGGTGCGCTACTCGCCCGACGGCCGGATCGATCGGACCGTTGCGTTGCCGGTACGCTACCCGACGAGCTGCAATTTCGGCGGCCCGGATCTGGCCACACTGTTCGTCACGTCAGCAATCTGGGACCTGTCCGATAAGCAGCGTGCGGCGCAACCCTGGTCGGGCGGGGTGCTGGCCTTCACGCCTGGCGTGCGCGGCCTGCCGGAGCCGCGCTTCGCCGGGTAATGGGCCGTGACACTCGTGCTGTCGGACGGCCTCGTACGGGTCGAGATACGGCCCGATCTTGGCGGCGGGCTGGCGGCCTACAACTGGATCGGTGATGGCGGCTCCTGGCCGTTGCTTCGTCGCGCGCCGGGCGGCACGAAAGAGCCGTTCGATCTCGCGTTGAACCTTCTTGTTCCCTGGTCCGGCCGCATCTCAGGCGGCGGCTTCAAAAGCGGCGGCCGATTTCATCCGCTGGTGGCCAACGTTCCGGGAGAGCAGTTTCCACTGCACGGGAATGCGTTCCAGCTTGCGTGGGCAATCGCCGATGCGACGCCGACCCGCGCGAAGCTGACCCTGTCTAGCGACGGACCGGGGCCGTTCCGATACGACGCGCACGTGACCTACGGCCTCTTCGCAGGGGCGCTCACGATCGAGGCGGAAATCGTGAGCCGCGCGGCCGAATCGTTGCCATATGGCGTCGGCTTGCATCCCTGGTTTACGCGTACGGCGCTCACGACGCTGCGGGCGACAACTCTGGTCGCGTGGCAGGAAGACGCGCGGCACCTACCGGCTCGTTCGATGGCGACCGTGCGAACGCCGAAATGGGATTTTTCGCGCGCTAGGCCACTGCCGGCCGAGTGGATCAATGCGTGGTTCACCGGCTGGACGGGCGGTGCCGGCATCATCTGGCCGGAACCCGGCCTCGGGCTGGACATCATGGCGTCAGAACTTCTGTCGACCTGCGTGCTCTACTCCCCGGGGGAACGGTCTGGCTTTTTTTGCTTCGAGCCGGTCAGCCACCCCGTCGATGCGCACAATCTCCTTGGCTGCCCTGGCCTCGTCCCACTGTCTTCGGGTGAGCGGCTGGCCGCCTCGGTCCGATTCGATCCAACGCGGCTCGATCCAAAGCCTTAGGCCGTGCCCGTGACCAGACGATCCAAGTGCGCGTTGGGTCCATCGAGCCAACCACGAACATCGCGCCGCACCGCCGCGGCGAACGCAGGGTGGCGCCCCAGATCGCCGAAGATGGCGGTCATGCCGACCAACGCGTCCACGAAAGCGTCGGCATTGCCGCCCGACCTCATCGCCGCATCATCGGCGGCCGCCGCGATCGGGTCGTCGATTTGCCACCGGCCGCCGAACGCCGGTGTCGCCCGCGCGCGCACTGCGACGAAGGCCGCCACTGTCGCGACAAGGCACTCGACCTTGCGACCCGCAGCGAGGTTCTCGCGAACCGGGTCCAGCAGACGCTGAATGATCTTCTGCGAGCTGTCCGCTACGATCTGCTCGCAGCGGTGCTTGATCGCGGTGTTGGCGATCCGCCGCATAGTGGTGTTTTGGTACGAGCCGAGGTCGATACTGCCGTGACGCGGCAGAGTCGGCGCGCCCTCTGCCAGAAACCGCTCGGTGAAGCGCCGCAGCTCCGGATGGGCCATTCCTTCGTGCGAGTAGGTCAAGCCAATCAGCATTCCAATCAGTGAAACCGTGGTCTGCGCGGCGTTCAGCACGCGCATCTTAACCAGTTCGTATGGCTTCACGTCGGCGACGAACTCCGCGCCGGCGGCGTCCCAGTTCGGCGCGCGGCCGACGAAGTCCGCCTCCACCACGAACTGCCGGAAACTCTCGCCGCCGACACAGGCGCGATCGTCCAGGCCAAGCGCCGCCGCCGCGGCGGCACGATCGGCGTCTGTCGTCGCCGGCACAATGCGATCGACCATGGTCGACGGAAATCGCACATGCTCCTCGATCCAGGCCGCGAGCCCTGGGTCGCGCTCCGCAGCGAAAGCGGTCGTGACTGCCCGAAGGATCGCACCGTTCGACGGAATGTTGTCGCAACTGATCAACGTCAAGCCGCCACGCCCTGAGTGTCGCCGCAAATCAAGCACCGTCGCGAGAAAGCCCGGTAGCGTGCGGCACCCGATCGCGTCGGCGAGGTCCGCCTGGACGGCAGGATGCGCCTCGTTTAGCCGACCCGTGGACGGGATGTGACAGTATCCTTTTTCCGTCACCGTCATCGTGACGACATCCGCCTCGCAGACGGCGCGTCGCGCGGCATCGAGGTCGGACGAAGCGTCGATCACGCGACGGAGACAGCCGATCACCCGTGTCCGCACCGCGCCGCCCTCACGCAACGCGCGACTGTAGAGCCCGTCCTGCTCGCCCAGCGTCGCGGCGAGGCACGGCGGCTGTAGGTTGATACCCGTGATAAAGCGGTCTTCCGCCCCCGCCTCGATCGCGTCTTCGGTATATTCCGCCTGATGACAGCGATGGAACGCGCCCACGCCGATATGGACGAGTCCAGGATGCAACGTGCTGCGATCGTAGCGAGGCATCCGTATGCCAGGCCGGGCCTGCCGCAAACTCATCGCACTCAATCGCCCACGATGTGACCTTTCGAACGCCTTCTCCATTCCTCCAAATATGGAACTTCTGTTCGCACCGGTCAAATCATATCCGGCCTACAGAGAGGAGTTTTGATAGTTCGTCGCCGAATTTCTCGCTTTGGAAATTCCTTGCCGCGCTGGACCATCCGCGCTACGTCTGGAGTGGTGGGTGGCACGACCCGCCTCGGGAAACGATAACGGAAAGCGGTTATGCGAACCATCAAGGGACCGGCGATCTTTCTTGCACAGTTTGCCCGCGAGACGCCGCCGCATGACAGCCTGGACTCTCTCGCGCTGTGGGCCAAGGGCCATGGCTACAAAGGTGTGCAAGTGCCGACCTGGAACAAGCGGCTGTTCGATCTGGACCTCGCACATGATAGCGAGACCTATTGCGACGAGATCAAGGGACGCCTGTCCGACGTCGACATGGTCATCACCGAGCTGTCCACGCACGGCCAGGGACAGATGGTCTCGGTGCATCCGGCGTATGACGCAATGTTCGACGGGCAGTGCCCCGAGGCGGTACGTGGCAACCCCGAAAAGCGTCGGCATTGGGCCGCCGATCAGGTGCGCAAGGCAGCACTGGTGTCGCGGCGGCTGGGCCTGACCGAGCACGTCACCTTCACCGGCTCGCTCGCATGGCCGTATGTCTATCCCTATCCGCAACGTCCCGTCGGTCTGATCGAGGAGTGCTTTGCCGAACAGGCGCGCCGCTGGCGGCCGATCCTCGATCTGTTCGACGAACACGGCGTCGATGTCTGTTACGAAATCCACCAGACCGAGGACGTGTTCGACGGTGTCACGTTCGAGATGTTCCTCGACGCGGTCGGCGGACATAAGCGCTGCAACATCAACTACGACGCCAGCCACTTCATCAAGCAGGGGCTCGACTACGTCGGCTTCATCGACGTCTACCACGAGCGGATCAAGATGTTCCACGTGAAGGATGCGGAGTTCAATCCTACGGCGCGGCAGGGGTTCCTCGGCGGCTATCAGGGCTGGTTGGAGCGGGCCGGGCGCGATCGTTCGCTCGGCGACGGGCAGGTCGACTTCAAGGCGATCTTCTCGAAGCTCGCGGCCTACGACTACGCTGGCTGGGCTGTCTACGAGTGGGAGGATCCGATCCAGCACCCCGAAGTGGCGGCCAGGCGGGGCGCCGCGTTCATCGCCGAGCACATCATCGAGATCACCGACCGGGTGTTCGACGACTTCATGGCCACCGGCGTCGACCGTGATGCCAATTTGAAACTGCTCGGCATCACGCGCTGATGGTCCAGGCCGCCGATCGGGGCCGATACGAACGACCGTTGCGCGTCGGTATGGTGGGCGGGGGACGCGACCCCTTCATCGGCGCGGTGCATCGGCTCGCGGGCGCGGACTTCCGCGACCGATCTCGGCATCGTGGCCGACCGCGCGTATGGCGCCTACACCGACATGGCGCGGGCGGAGGCGGCCCGGCCGGACGTGCCGCGGATCCGCGCGCCGTCGCCTCGGCGCCGAATGTGCTGGACGGCGCCCGCGGCATCGCGTTCATCGAAGCGTCGGTGGAGCCCAGCGTCGCCAACGCGAGTTGGACGAAAGTCGAACTGTAACCATAAGGGGACCAGTGTCCCCATCACGGGAGGATGGCATGAAAAAGACCCTGCTTGCGGCGGCACTCATCGGCGGGCTCGCTATGGCGGCATCGGCCGAGGCAAAGACGCTGCGCATCGCCCTCAGCAACGGCTGGGTGGGCAGCGAGTGGCGCACCCAGATGGTCGAGGAAGCCGTGGCGGCGGCCAAGGCCTGGAAGACGCAAGGCGTGGATGTCGAAGTCCTGGTGCAGTCCAAGACCATCGACGTGCAGGGCCAGATCGCCGACGTGAAGAACTTCCTGAGCCAGAAGGTCGATGCGGTCATCATCAACCCCAATAGCCCGACCGCGTTCAACCCGACCTTCGCGCAGGCCAAGCGCGACCATATCTTGGTGCTATCGACGGATGGCGAGGTGACGTCGAAGGACGCAATCTTCGTTGGGATCGACCAGAAGGACTGGGCCGAGAAGTCCGCGCAATGGCTCGTCGACCAGCTGCACGGCAAGGGCAGCATTGTCACGATCAACGGTATCGCGGGCCACCCCGCGAACCAGGCCCGCGTCGCCGGCTGGAAAGCGGTGTTCGCAAAATATCCCGATATCAAGGTGCTGAATGAAGCCAACGCCGATTGGGATTCCGCGAAAGCCCAGCAAGTGACACAGACGTTGCTCGCGACCTACCCAAACCTCGACGGTATCTGGACGCAGGACGGTCAGGCCTCGGGCGTGTGGCAGGCGCTGCAATCCGCCGGCAAGAACAATCTGCCGACGACCGGCGAGCTGCGCGCCAGCTTCGTGCGTGAATGGGCCGCAAAGAAGTGGAATTCGGCTGCCTCGGTCAATCCGCCGGGCTGCATGGCCAACGCGCTGAACGTCGCGGTGCTGTTGCTGGAAGGCAACAAGCTCAAGTCCGGCGCTCTCGGCGGCCCGAACGGCAACGCCCTATACGTGCCAACCCGCCTTGTCACCGACGACAATCTCGCTGGAGCAGTCGAGGAACTCGCGGGAAAGCCCGACTACGCCTTCGTCAGCCTCGTAATGCCAGTTGCCGATCTCAAGAAACAGTTTTTCCAGTAGCGCATGCTCGCTCTCGAGGCCGTCGGCATCACGAAGCGGTACGGAGGTCTGGTCGCTCTTGCCGACGGCCGCCTTGAACTGGCGGCCGGCGAGGTTCACGCGCTGATGGGCTCAAACGGCTGCGGCAAGAGCACGCTGTGCAAGATCATCGCCGGGGCGGTCGGCGGCGATGGCGGGACGGTAAGGATGGGCGGCCGGGACGTCACGTTTCGGTCGCCCTCCGACGCAAAGGCCGCCGGAATCGCGACCGTCTACCAGGAGACCAGCCTCGTCCCGACTCTCTCGGTCGCGGAAAATATCGCGCTCGGTGCTGAACCGGTCCGCTGGTCGCGCCTGATCGACAGGCGCGCCCGCGACCGTGAATTGCGCGACCTTATCGCCCGCACGGGTGATTTCGCCACCGGCCTCGACATGACCCGGCCGGTCGGCGAGTTGACTGTCGACCAGCGGCAGATCGTCGAGGTGCTGAAAGCGCTGCTTCGCGAACCTCGCATCATCCTGTTCGACGAGGCGACCTCCTCGTTCGACAAGGCGCAGGTCGCCTCGTTCTTCGCACTTGTGCGCGGGCTGCGGGCGCGCGGATGCTCCATCATTTTTATCTCGCATCGCATCGAGGAAATCCTCGCGATCGCCGATCGGGTGACCATCATGCGCAACGGTCGAACCATCGCGAGCCGCCTGATCGCCGAGACGGGCAAGGACGAGATCGTTCGGCTGATGGTCGGCGCGGAACTGGCCGTCACGGTGCCGACGGCGCGAGCGGCCGGCCCGCCGTTGCTGGAGGCGCGCGGCCTCGGGGGCGGTCAGATGCGCGACTGTTCCTTCACGCTCCACGCCGGCGAAGTGCTCGGCCTCGGCGGCCTGCACGGCCAGGGCCAGTCAGACCTGCTGCGTGTGCTGTTCGGCGCGCTGCGTCGCGCCAAAGGCCAGATCGTGCTGGGGGGCCGGCCAATCGACCTCGCCTCGCCATTGGCCGCGCTGCGTGAGGGGCTGGCCTACGTGTCCGGGGACCGTGGGCGCGCCGGCGCGCTGGGCCAGCGCAGCATCCTGGAAAACCTCGCGCTGTCGCATCTGAGTCGCGAGCGGCCATGGATTGTCCGGCGCGGCCCGCTCGGCCGCCGGCTGCTGCCGGTCGCGGCTCGAATGAAGACGAAATTCGCCGGCTTGAGTCAGCCGCTGTCCGGCCTGTCCGGGGGCAATCAGCAGAAAGTCATTCTGGCGCGCGCGCTGGCCGCGGCGCCACGCATCCTGCTGCTCGACGATCCCACGAAAGGGATCGATGTCGAGGCAAAGCGCGATCTGTTCGTGCTGATCGGCGAGCTTCGCGCGATGGGCGCGGCAGTTATCCTGTATTCGTCCGAGGACCTGGAGTTGCTGGACAACGCCGACCGCGTCTTGGTGTTCAACGGCGGCGACGTGGTTGAGGAGTTGGCCGGCGAGCGGCTTACCGAGTTCAACCTGTATTCCGCGGCTCTGCGGGCGGCTGCCTGAGGTGGCGGGCCTCGCACCACCACCACGTGTCATGGCCCTCGCCAGACTCCGAAAGGTCCCGTTCGCATTGGCTGTCCTGCTGTTCGTGGCGCTGTCCGCGATCAACCTGGCGCTGCAGCCAGGCTTCCTGAGCCCGTCCGTCATGACATCGAACTTGACCGCGTTCCTGCCGCTGATCGTCATCGCGGCGGGCCAGACCTATGTCGTACTCGGCGGCAGCGTCGATTTGTCGCTCGGAGCGATCGTCAGCCTCGTCAACGTCATCGTCGTGCGGCTGGTCGAGGGCAATGGCGGCGGACCCGGCGCGATCGCGCTGGGCCTCGCGGCCGGTCTGCTGGCGGGGGTGGCGGTGGGCGCTGCGAACGGCGTGCTGATCGGCGTGCTGCGGCTGCAACCGATCATCGCCACGTTCGCGACGACCATCATGGTCGGCGGCCTCGCGCTTCTCGTGCTGCCGCAGGCGGGCGGCAGCCTTCCAGACGTCTACTACGAGACCTATGGCGGGGATGTGCTTGGCGTTCCCGCCCCGCTGCTGGTGCTGCTGGCGTTGCTGGCGGCTGTCGCGGCGATCCGGCGGACCCGGTTCTATACGCATCTCATGGCGGTCGGCGGCAACGCGCAGGCGGCGTTCCAGTCGGGGCTCGGCGTCGCGCGGATCCGGATCGTGAGCCATGCTATCGCGGGCTGCCTCGCGGCGGTCGCCGCCCTGCTGATTCTCGGCGTCACCGGCGCGGGCGATCCGCTGATGGGCCAGGCCTTTACCCTGGGCTCGGTCAGCGCCGTCGTGCTCGGCGGCACCGCGCTGACCGGCGGGTGGGGCGGCGTGGTGGGCGGTATGCTCGGGGCCGCCAGCCTCGGCCTCATCAACAACGTCATCTTTTTCTCGAGTATCGACTATCAGTATCAGACGATCGTCCAGGCGCTGATCGTGCTGATCGCCCTAGCGA
The DNA here is from genome assembly GCA_965246915.1 of Acetobacteraceae bacterium. Classification (GTDB taxonomy): domain Bacteria; phylum Pseudomonadota; class Alphaproteobacteria; order Acetobacterales; family Acetobacteraceae; genus CAVRQM01. The sequence goes on along the minus strand of CBDFGB010000011.1, from coordinate 77,821 downwards.
CCGGCGTGTTCGTGGCGCGGCGGCCGTGATGCGTCGGCTGCGCGCCGCGCTGGCCGAACCGGCGCTCGCGGCGGCGTTCGGATCGGTGCTGGTCATCGTCGTGGGCGCCGCGATCGCGCCGGGCTTTGCCGCCCCCGCGCAGCTGGCACGCCAACTGACGGTGGCGGCGATCCTGGCCTTGGTCGCCGCGGGACAGACGCTGGTGGTGATCTCCGGACGCGAAGGCATCGATCTATCGATCGGCAGCGTCATGTCGCTCGCGGCGCTCATCGGCGGCAACGTGATGGGCGGACAGGACGCCCTCGCGCTCCCCGGGTTGCTCGCGGCGCTCGCGTCGGGCGCGATCGTCGGCGTGCTCAACGGAATGGGCGTCACGTTCCTGCGCATCCCGCCCTTGGTCATGACGCTCGGCATGGCGGGCGTCATCGCCGGCCTGTTGGTCGTGCTGACGCAGGGCCAAACGTCAGGGTCCGCATCGCCCGTTCTGGCGGCGCTTGTCTCGCATCCGCTGCTGCTGGGCGTGCCGGGCATCCTGTATGTCTGGGCGGCGCTCATGCTGCTGATGAATGGTCTGCTGCGGGCGACACGGTTCGGATTCAACTTGTACGCGGTTGGTACCAATGATGTCGCCGCAGCACTGTCGGGCGTTCGCGTGGCGTCAGTCCGGGTCGCCGCGTATGGCCTCGCCGGCGCACTCGCGGCGTTGGCGGGTCTGGCCTTGCTTGGCTACACGGGCACGGTGTTCGTCGGCGCGGGGGAGCAATACGTGCTGCCCTCGGTCATCGCGGTCGTCATCGGCGGCACGTCGCTCGCAGGCGGTCGAGGCGGCTATTTCGGAACCGTGGCGGGAGCGGTCTTCCTTACGTTCCTCACGGCTCTGCTGACGACGCTCGATGTCAGTCCGTCGCAGCGGCAGATCATCTTCGGCGCGACGCTGCTGCTGTTCATGGTCGCCTATGGCCGCGAAAGGGCCCTGCGGACGTGACCGCCCCGCGCCCGACCAAGCTGGAGCCTCGAGGACAAGATGCGCTGGGCCACGTAACCCCAAGAACCTACGAAGAGTTACGCGCGGTGCTGTCGTCGGGGACGCGAAAACTGCCGAAGCGGCTGCGGCAAGTTGCGATTTTCCTGTGGCAGCATCCGCACGACGTGGCCCTCGGCTCGATCTCCAGCGTCGCCGGGCAGATGGGCGTCCAGCCCTCGGCGCTGGTGCGATTCGCGCAAGTCTTCGGCTACACCGGATTCTCGGAACTGCAAGCACTCTTCAAAGACCATGCCAAGGCCGCATGGTCATCCAGCAGCGAAGCCGGCGCGGAGAGCAGCGGTCCGACAGCCGTCTCGGGCCTGATCGCCGCAGCGCGCGCCTCGCTGATGCGTTTGGAAAGCGACTTCGACGCGGCACGGTTCGATTCGGTGGCACGCGCTCTGGCACTGGCCGGATGCATTCACGTGATCGGCAGCAAGCGAGCCTTTCCGGTCGCCGTCTATCTGTCGCTCACGATGTCGCAATTCGGCATCCGCAACGTGCTGGTCGACAATATCGGCTCGATGGCGTTCGACCATGTGGCCTGCCTCGGCGCGCAGGATGTCGTGTTGGCGATCAGCTTCAGTCCATACAACTCGATCACGCCGGATCTGGTCACCGCCGCGCACGAGCGGCAGGCACGAATCGTGTCAATCACCGACAGCACCTTCAGCCCATTGCTGCGTCATTCCGATACCTATGTCGAGGTGGTGGAAACCAGCCACGCCGGTTTCCGCTCCGTGGCTGCCACCTTCGCGCTCGCCATGGGCCTCGTCCTCGCGATCGTCGAGGCACGCCGGGCCTGAACGCTCGGTCGGATGAACTCCACACCCTTGCCTCTTCCCATCACGAGGCTGGCATGACAGGTTGACGGGATGAACGGTTCACCGGTCCTCTGACCGCCTATGAGCGAGCTGATCCAGCGGCGGAAGCTGTTTCACGAGGTTGCCGAGCGTCTGCAGGAGCTGATCCTGACGGGGGTGCTGCAGGTCGGCGATTTTTTGCCCGCGGAGCGCGAGCTGATGGAGCGCTATGGCGTCGGTCGCCCCGCGATCCGCGAGGCCTTGCTGCGCCTTGAACAGGCCGGATTGATCGCCATCAGCGGTGGCGAGCGCGCCCGCGTTGCCCGGCCGACGGCCCGCAACATGGTGGCAGGCCTCGATCCCGCCGTGCGTCACTGGTTGGCCGATCCGGACGGCGTGCGGCATCTGCAGGACGCAAGGCGACTGTTGGAAATCGCGCTGGTCCGGCAGGCCGCCGAAATGGCCGGGCCGGCCGAGATCGACCGCCTTCATGCCGCGCTCGTCGACAACGAAGCCGCGCGCGGAGACCTACAAAAATTCGAGCGTACAGACGTGGCCTTCCACTACGTCTTCGCCGAATTGTCGCGCAGCCCGATCTTCACGGCGATGCATCAGGCAATGATCGGCTGGCTGACCGAACAGCGTCGGACCACTTTGCGCGAGCCCGGCGCGGAGCAGCATGCGGCGACCAGTCACCGGCGTATCTTCGAGGCGGTCGCGGCCGGCGATCCGGCGGCCGCCGAACGCGAGATGGCCGGGCACCTGGACGAGGTCGCGCAACTGTATTGGCGGGCCCGCGAGATGGGAGAGCCGGCATGACGGATGGTTTCGTGGTCGTCGTCGAGTTCGACCTCAAGCAGGGCCGCGTCGACGAATTCATGCGCTTGGTCCGCGCCAACGCGTCCGCCTCGGTGCTCGACGAGCCGGGATGCCGTCGTTTCGACGTGCTATCTCCGGAGACGTCATCGGGTGGCCAGGAGCGGATCGTGCTGTATGAGATCTACCGCAATCCGGCCGCGTTCGAGGCGCATCTGCAGACAGCGCACTTCAAGGCGTTCCAGGACGCTGCAGCCGGGCTGGTCGTCGGCCAAGTCGTCCGCCGCTTCAATCTGCATGAGAACGCGAAAACCGTCTGAGTTCGGGGGGCTATCATCATGCGTGAAAATCCGGTCAAGCAAACATTGGTGGAAGGCGGCCACGCCTTCGGCGCGATGATTTTCGAGTTCTTCTCGCCCGGCATGCCGCAGATCGCCCACGCGGCGGGGGCTGAATTCGTGCTTTTTGACATGGAGCATAGCGGGATCAGCATAGAAACGGTAAAGGCTCAGATCGCCGCCTGCCGAGGTCTCGGACTTGTGCCTGGCGTGCGCGTTCCAGCGACGCAATATCACTTCATCGCCAACTGCCTCGACGCCGGCGCGATGTGCATCATGGTGCCGATGGTCGAAAGCGTGGAGCAGGCACGCGACATCGTGCGGTTCGCTCACTACCCCCCGGTCGGCGTGCGGGGTGCCGCGTTCGGCGTCGCGCATGATGACTACCAGGCGGGCGCGGTGGCCGACAAGATCGCCGCCGCGCGCCGGCGCACCCAGGTCATCGTGCAGATCGAGACGCCGCGCGGGGCCGAGGCAGCCGACGCCATCGCGGCCGTCGACGGCGTAGATGTTCTGTGGCTGGGCCATTTCGACCTGACCAACTTCATGGGCATACCGGCGCAATTCGACGATCCGCGATACCTTCGGGCCGTCCGCGACATCGTCGCGGCGACGGACAAGCATGGCAAGACGGCCGGCTTCATGGCGACCGACGAGACCTGGGCGCGCGACTACCTGAACCACGGGTTTCGCATGATGGCCTACGGACTCGATAGTATGTTGTATCAGGCCGCGCTGGCGCGCGGCGTTGGTGCGATGCGCGACGCTGCGGTGCCGCACGAGAACCGCAGACAAGCCGGAGGCTAACTCAGTCAAATCGCGAGAAGGCCCGTCAGAGGCCAGGAGGAGGGAATACGAGATGAGCAATGATAACATCCGAATAGATCACGCGCTGGGCCAGGAGCTGGATTGCTGGCTGCGTGGCGACCGGTCGCGTCGCGCGGTGCTGCGACAATTGCTGGTGGCGTCCGGCGCCGCGGCGCTCGGCGGAATGGCGACAGGCGGCGTCGCTCGCGCCGACGTCGAGTTGGCGGCATCCGATACGCCACTCGGCCGGGCGCAGGCGGCCGCGATGCGCGCCTCCACCGAGGGACCGCAGGACGGTTCCGCCTACCGCGCCGTCCAGGCTGCGAAGACGCTGGGCAACGTCAACCTGGGCATGACCTACGAGGCCGGTTTGCAGGCGCTGGAGCCGCGGAATTTCTCCGGCCCGCTCTGGCAGCAGCTCACCGGCGCGACCTCCAACGTGGTCGAACTGTCGCATCCGGACCAGTACGCCAAACCGATCGCCGAGCATATCGCGCAGTCCGGCGCATACGATATACTGGAGATCGAGCCGGCATGGATTCCGTCGCTGGCCGACGGCGGTGTGATCGCCCCAATCGACGACTACGTCGACAAATATATGAACAAAGCAGACCTCGAGGATTTCCATCCGCTCTACAAGTCACTCCCGACCTACAAGGGCAAGCGCTGGGGCATCTTCGACGACGGCGATCAGTTCGTCCTGTATTTCCGTCGCGACGTGTTCGACGACCCCAAGTTGCGGGCCGCCTACAAAGCGAAACACAACCGTGACCTGCGGGTACCGCAAGGCTGGGACGAGTACGCCGAAACCGCGCAGTTCATCACCGATCAGATGGCGCCCACCGTGTATGGAGCCGTGCATTTCCGCAAGGCCGGCAGCCCGGGGAACCAGTTCAGCTTCCTGCAGCAGTTCCGCGCCAATGGCGGCGTGTTCTTCGACGAGGCGACGATGCAGGCACAGCTCGCGACCGACGCCGGCGTCACGACATTGAGGCAGATGCTGACGGCAAACAAGGCGTCACTTCCTGGCAACGATGACCTCGACGCCGTGGCGGCGTGGGCCGCGTGGCTGCAGGGCAAAGCGGCCATGCTGTATTCCTGGCCGCCCACCGGACGGATGAGCGAGAACTATTCGCAGCGCGCCAAGGCGATCAATTTCGTTCCGCAGTCTTCGATCGCCGGCAAGGTCGGCTACGCGGTCATGCCCGGCGGCAACGGCGAGATGGCGTCTGGGTATGTCAAGGCACTGGCGGCCGATTCCGCGAATCCCGAGGCGGCGTATCTCTTCATGCAGTGGGTGACGTCACCGCCCGTCTCGCTGGTCCGCGTCATGCTGCCTTACACGTTGCGCGATCCGTATCGGATGTCGCACTTCAACTCTCCAGAGTATCGCGCGCTGTGGCCGGCGGCGAAGGACTATCTGTCCACGCTTGCCGATGCCGCGAACACCGGCGTGGTCGACATGATCATGCCAGGCTGGCAGGACTACGCGCTGATCCTGGATCAAATGTGCACGTCGGTCTGGGCCGGAACGGATCCGCGCGAGGCATTGACGAGGGCGGCGACGGAGTGGAACGGCATAACCGACAAGATCGGCTTGGAGTCGCAGCGCGCCGCCTATCAGCAATTCCTGAAATTGCCCGGCAGCTATGCCAATCACACGATCGCTTCGCTTGGAATGGCCGTGCGCGCGAATTGATCGGCAATGAGCGACGCCGCCCAGACGATTGGACTTGCTTCGGCGACGCGCCATCGCGCCGCCGGACGCGCCACGCTCGCGTCCTGGGCGGAGGCCCGGATCGGCTGGCTATTGGTCGCGCCGGCAGGGCTACTGATACTGGCCCTGTCCATCTATCCCCTATTGTACTCTCTCTGGGTGTCGTTTGTGAACTACGACTTCTTGGTGCCCGGCCACGAATTCGTGGGCCTTCGCAACTTCGAGCGCATCATCGCGAACCCGGTCGCGCGAAGCTCGCTGCTGACCACGATCGTTCTGTCGAGCATCAATGTCTGTCTCGAATTCCTGCTAGGACTGGCGCTCGCTCTGGCGATGGAGCGGCCCTTCCGGGGCCGGTGGATCGTGACATCCATCCTGATCGTGCCGCTGTTCATCAGTCCGGTGATCGTCGGCCAATTCTGGGCGTTGCTGCTGCAGCGTCCGTTCGGACCTACGAACTATCTTCTGGGACTGCTGCTTGGCCATCCGGTGACCATCAACTGGCTCAGCGCGTTTCCTTGGAACTTCGTAGGATTGGTGATGGCCGACGTTTGGCAGTGGACGCCGTTCATGTTCGTTATTCTGCTGGCGGGTCTGTCGGCCATCCCGCCGGAGCCTTACGAAGCCGCGCAGATCGATGGCGTGAACGCCTGGCAGGCTTTTCGCTACGTGACGTGGCCGCAGCTGGTGCCGATGGTGCTGCTGGCCCTGACCTTCCGCCTATTGGATGCGGTGAAATTGTTCGACGTGATCTTCATGATGACCGGTGGCGGTCCGGGTACCAGCACCTACACCGCCTCGTTCTTCCTCTATCAGACGGGGTTCCAGCACTTCCATCTGTCGGAAGCGACCGCCGGAAGCTGGCTCTTTCTGTTGCTGACAGCGGCGGCGGTCACGTTCCTGGTGCGCCACCTGCTGCGCAGCGAGCAGGCGCAATGAGCATCGTGCGTCGACGCCGCGTGGCCGTAGAGCTGCGTTTCGTGGTGATCGGCGCCTTCGTCGTGTTTGTTTTGCTGCCGCTGTATTGGGTGGTCATCACGTCGATCAAGCCGTCGGACGACTATCTGTCCGATCCGCCGGTTTGGTTTCCCGCCAATCCGACGCTGGTGCACTACACCGCTGCCCTGTTTGCCTATCGCGGGCTGGAGGGCTTGTGGCACAGCGTCACGGTGGCGTCCGGCACGACTTTGCTGTCGGTGCTTCTCGGAACGCCGATGGGCTATAGCCTAGCGCGCTTTCAAACAGGCGGGAAACACCTCGCGATGTGGGTGCTGTCGCAACGTTTTCTGCCGCCGGTGGCCATCGGCCTGCCGATCTTCCTGTTGTATCGCGGCTACGGCCTCTACGACACGCAGATCGGCCTTGTGCTGGTCTACACGGTCATGACGCTGCCGCTTACGGTATGGATGATGTATGCTTACTTTCGTCAGCTTCCGCGCGAGCTGGAGGATGCCGCACGGGTCGACGGGTGCGGCTGGTGGCAGGCGTTCTTGCGGATCGCCATGCCGCTCGCCGTCCCAGGTATCGCCGCCGCGGCGGTGTTCGCATTCATCGCGGTCTGGACGGAGTTCTTCTTCGGGCTGATCCTGACCAGCCGGCATGCCTTCACCCTGCCCACTGTGTTCCGCTCGTTCGTGAGCTTCCAGGGCGCGCAATACGGTGAGAGCAGCGCCCTCGCGGTGGTCTCGCTCGTTCCGTCGATCCTTCTCGGCATTTTGGTGCAGCGCCACCTGGTACGCGGCCTCACCCTGGGCGCGGTGCGTGGATGATGCCGCCGCGACCCCAGACGAACGGAGACTTGCCACGATGAGCTCTTTCCGCGTCGCGATCGACAGCGACTTTCGCAAAGCCGACGGCTCTCCGGCTTATCCGGCGTTCGACCTCGCGCCGCTCAGCGAGAACGCTGACGTGCACATGGAGTATGTTGACCTTGGTGGATCCGCGCCGCCCTCTGTGGCGGAGAATTTCGACGCGCTGATCCTGCTCGGACGGCGCTTTTCGCGCAGCAGCGCTGTCGCCGGCCGCCTTCAGCTGGTTGCGCGGTTCGGGGTCGGTTACGACACGGTCGACGTGGCGGCGTGTACCGAGGCGGGCATCGCGGTGTCGATCACGCCATCGGGCGTGCGCCGCCCAATGGCGGTGGCAATCCTGACCCTTATGCTGGCGCTGGCCGGCAGGCTGATCGTCAAGGACGGGCTGACGCGCCGGGGCGCGGCGGGCTACGCCGAACGCAGCGCGCATATGGGCGTGGGCCTGGTCGGTAGAACCCTCTCCTCGGTCGGCATCGGCAATATTGGTGCGGAGATGTTTCGCATGGCCAAACCCCTAGACATGCGCTTCATCGCCCATGATCCGTTCGGCGACGCCGCGGTCGCCGCCGAGCTCGGTATCGAACTGGTCGATCTCGACATGGTGTTTCGAGAAGGTGACTTTGTCGCGATCAACTGTCCGCTGAGCCCGCAGACGCATCACCTGGTCGACGCGGATCGCCTCGCCTCAATGAAGCCCGACGCTTTCCTCATCAACACCGCGCGCGGGCCGATCGTCGATCAGGCCGCACTGGTCGACGCGTTGCGGATGCGACGAATCGCCGGCGCCGGCCTCGACGTGCAGGAGACGGAGCCACCTGACATGGCCGATCCGCTGCTCACGCTAGACAACGTCATCTTGGCGCCGCATGCGCTTGGCTGGACAGATCAGTGTTTCGCCGGCATCGGTGCGTCAGCGGTGCGGTCGGTGCTCGACGTGATGCGGGGGGACGCGCCCGAAGGGCTGCTGAACCGCGACGTTCTGCTGCATCCCCGCTGGCGGGAACGGCAGCCGAACTAACCTCAATCAAAAACCGGAGCGAACGACATGAACATGAACCGACGCGACTTCACGATCGGCAGCCTTCTGGCTGCGGGAACGGTTGGCCTTCCAATCTTCGCGAAAGCGGAGGGCGGCAAGACCGTCGCCTTGTTGTTCGACAGCCTCGTATCGCCCTTCTGGGTCGAGGGGCTTGAGATCATGCGCGCGAAGGGCAAAGCGAAGGGCTGGACCACGCTCGAGAACATCTCCAACTTCGACGACAACAAGCAGTTGGAACAGGTCAAGGCAATGATCGCCCGCAAGGTCGATGGCATCTTGATCATCCAGACCGACTCGAAGGCGGTGATTCCGGCGATCCGGGCCGCCAACAAAGCCAATATCCCGATGGTCCATTTCAACCGCCCGCCGGCCAAGAGCGACGCGTATTCCGTGGCGATTCAGGCCGACAACCGCAAAATCATGCGCGAGACGGTGGATTTCCTGGTCACCGAGGCGCAGCGACTGGGCGGCAAATACAAAGCCTGCATCATGATCGGCGACCTGGGGGACGTGAACGCCATTCAGCGCCGCGACGGCTTCTTCGACGCCGTCGACAAGCACAAGGACATCATCGAGGTCGTGGCCCGCGTCTCGACCGAATGGAACGCCGACAAGGCGTTCGCGGGGTTGACCAACGCGCTGCAGGCGACGCCGGACATCAACTTCCTGGTCACGTCCTCGGACTTCATGCACCCACAGATCGAACAGGTGCTGAAGACCGCAGGAAAATGGCACAAGCGCGGCGAGCCGGGACACGTCCTGTTCGCCGGGTTCGACGGCGACCAAGGCGCCTACGAGCGGCTGCAGAGCGGCTACCTTGACGCGTGCGGCGTGCAGAACCTGTTCCTGGAAGTCGACATGGCCTTCGGCGCGTTCGAGGATTTGTGGGCCGGCAAGAAGCCCGAGAAACTCCTCCTCGATCCCGGCTTCGTCATCACCCAGGGCAATCTCGAGGCCAAGCGCGACGAGATGTGGGGTTACGTCGTCTGGAAGCGGACGCAAAAAGGCTGATGATGCTCGACGGCCGGCGGGCTTAATGGACGTGCAGCACAGTGCCGTGGCACTTCGCGCGCCGGTGGCGTCGCGAGGCCGCGACGTGTGGCGGCGGCTGCTGCTATCCGACTATCTGGTGCCGGCCGTCACGGTTCTCTACTTCATGGCGTTACTGCCGTTCGTCCCGGAGATGGCGGACCGAGACACCCTGCTCGATATCCTGGCCGCCATGATGCCGCTCCTGGTCGTGGCGGTCGGGCAGACCTTCGTGCTGATTGTCGCGGGCATCGATCTGTCAGCGCCGTCGGTGATCGCGCTCGCCAGCGTCATCGGCGCGTCCGTTATGACCGGCGAGGGCGGGTTGGTATCCGGCCCGCTGGCTGTCCCGGCCGCGCTCGCGGCCTTCGTTGCGGTGGGCGGGCTGGTCGGCGCGTTCAACGGCCTCTGCACCAGTCGCTTCGGCATGCCTGCCTTCATCGTGACGCTGACGACCACGATGTTCTGCGGCGGTGCCGCGCTCTGGTATACGGCAGTCAGCACCGACGACGGCAGCAGCATCGGCGACCTCCCGTCCGGCTTCATCGCGATCGGTCAGGCGAGGCTGGGCGGCGTTCCAGTCTCGCTCGCGGTGGCATTGGCGGTGATGGGGCTCGCGCATCTCGTGCTCACCCGCACCGTCCTCGGAGCGTGGCTTTACGCGATCGGACTGAATCCGCGTGCGGCCGCCGTCTCCGGCGTGCCGGTGCGCCGCGTCATTCTGATCGCTTTCGTGATCTCCGGCCTGTGCGCCTCGACCGCCTCCATCCTCTACACGGGCCGCCTCGAAACCGGCTCGCCCGTGATGGGGCAGCGCATCCTTCTGGACGTCATCGGGGCCGCGGTGATCGGCGGCGTCAGTCTGTTCGGTGGCAAAGGTAGCGTGATTCAAACGCTGCACGGCGTCGCCTTCCTGGCGGTGATCGACAAGGGTCTTGAATTGCTGGGCCTCGATCTCGCCTCGGTGTTTGCCATCAAGGGCGGCGTGATCCTGCTCGCCGCGGTGCTCGATGCACTGCGCCGCCGCCTGCTGCTGCGGAACTGACGGCGATGGACGGGAACGCAGCACGACCGCCGCTGCTCGAGATGCGCGGCGTGTGCAAGAGCTTCTTTGGCGTGCAGGTGCTGCACGATGTCGGCTTTGCGCTCGATCCCGGCCACGTGCTCGGGCTGGTGGGCGAGAACGGGTCCGGCAAATCCACAACCATGAACATCCTCGGCGGCGTGCATCAGATGGATGCCGGCCGAATCACGCTCGCCGGCGCGCCCTACCACCCACGCAACCCGCGGGATGCGAAGGCGCGCGGCATCGCTTTCATCCATCAGGAATTAAACCTGTTCCGCAACCTCAGCGTCGCCGAGAACCTGTTCATCGTCGACTTCCCGCGCCGCGCGTGGGGCGGCAATTTCATCGATCGCCAAACGATGCGGACGCGGGCGCGGGAATTGCTCGCCGCCGTCGATCTGGACGTAAACCCCGCGACCCCGGTCAGCCGCCTGTCGCAGGGCGAGCGGCAGTTGGTGGAGATCGCCAAGGCGATCCGCGACGAGGCGCGCGTGGTGATTTTCGACGAGCCGACGACGTCGCTGACCACACGCGAGACCGAGCGGCTGTTCGCGATCATCGCCCGCCTGCGAGGCCAGGGGATCGGCGTCATCTACATCAGCCACATCCTGAGCGACGTGATGGCGGTGTGCGACGACATCGTCGTGCTGCGCGATGGCCATGTGGTGGGCGCGGCTCCGAGGGCCGAGATGACCATCGACGGCATGATCGCCCGGATGGTCGGCCGCGCAATGGACCAGTTGTTTCCACCTCGAACCGCCCCCTCCACGAACCATCCGGTGCTGAAAGTGCGCGGCCTCACGCAACGCGGCACGATCCGCGACATCGGATTCGATCTTCACCGGGGCGAGGTTCTGGGGGTGTCCGGCCTGATGGGCGCGGGGCGGTCCGAACTCGCGCGGATCCTATTCGGACTCGACCCGTTTGAAAACGGCGAGATCCAGATCGAGGGCACGGTGCTCACGAATCCCTCTCCAGCCACCTGCATGGATCGCGGCATGGCGTTTCTGACCGAGGACCGGCGCGCCGAAGGGCTGATGATGGAAGCGCCGATCCTCGCCAACATGGCATTGCCCTCATTGCTGGCTTACGCCCGCCCATGGCCGCATTTGATCGCCCGCGCACGGCTGCAGGGAGACGTGCGCGCCACCGGTGCCTCGATGCGCATTGCCGGGGCGGACCTGGAGCGGACGCTCGTCAAAAATCTCTCGGGCGGCAATCAACAGAAGGTGGTGATCGGCAAATGGCTGCTACGCCACCCGGTCGTCTTTATCCTGGACGAGCCGACGCGCGGCATCGATGTCGGCGCCAAGCACGAGGTTTACCGCATCATCGACGAGATGGCGGCCGGCGGCGCGGGCGTACTTTTCATCTCGTCGGAGATCGAGGAGCTGATCGGCATGTGCGACCGGATCATGGTCATGGCGCATGGCGAGATCCGCGGCACCGTGGCGCGCGAGGCTTTTGTGCGCGAGGACATCCTGCGCCTCGCCATGGGCCAGGGCATCACGGCGGTGGAAGGTTGATAGGAACGGGGGCATGACCGGATCACGTCGACGCGTCACGCTGATGCTGCTGCGCGGCGCGCCCGTGCTGCTGTTCGCAGCAGTGTTGGCGGTGTTCACGGGTCTGTCGGGACGGTTCCTGGCCCCCGAGAATTTCGTCAACATCATGATCCAGGCCGCCCATATCGGCATCATCGCGATCGGCATGACATTCGTCCTGCTGGTCGGCGGCATCGATCTGTCGGTCGGCGCCAACATGTATGTGGGTGCCGCGATCCTCGGCCTGTTCCTGACAGGCCTGCCGTTGTCGTTGTCGTTTCCTATTGTGATCTTAATCGGTCTGGTCTTCGGCGCGGTCAACGCCGCGTTCATCACGCGGCTGCGCGTGCCCGCCTTCATCGTGACGCTCGCCACCCTGTTCATCGGCCGCGGGCTCGCACTGTCGATGACTGGCAACAAGCTCATTCCATTGGGCGATCCCGTTCTGGTGCTCGGCCGCGGCGCCTATCTCGGCGTGCCGTCGGCGCTCTGGGCGTTCGCCATCGTGTTCGTCTGCGCCTACATCACGTTGCGCGAGACGCCGTTCGGGCGGCAGATCTATGCGGTCGGCGCGGATCCCGAGGCGGCAGCGAAAGCCGGGATCGACGTGCGGCGCATCCTGTTCAGCGTCTACTGCGTCTGCGGCGTCTGTGCCGCGGCGGGCGGCCTCGTGTCCGCGAGCCAGGTCGCGGTCGCCTCGTCGACCTTCGGCTATCAGAAGGAATTCGCGGTGATCGCCGCGGCCGTGCTGGGCGGCACCAGCCTGTTCGGCGGACGCGGCGGCGTGGTCGGCACAGTGTTCGGGGCGGTGCTCATCCAGACCGTCGAGAACGGCCTCGTGATGACCAACGCGAACCCGTATATTTATCCGCTGGTGATCAGTTTCATCATCTTCCTCGCGGTTTTCGTCGACAGCACCCGCACCTCGATGCTGGAGCGGCTGGAGCGACGACAGATCCGGGTGGAGCGCGCATGAACGCGAGGCTGCTCTACGGCACGGAGGAGGCCGTCGCGCCATCGCGCCGCCTGACCGCCGGCCCCCTGTCCGCGGCACTCGATGGCGGCAATCTGCGAGACATCCGGGTCGGCGGGGTCGAGATCATCCGCGCCATCTCGTTCCTGATCCGCAGCAGGACCTGGGCCACGTTCGCGCCGAGCCTTGCCGATCTCACGATCGACGAATCGCCGGACTCGTTCACCGTGACCTACCGCGCGACTGTCCGGGACACGGACGCCGCGCTCGACTACACCGCGCGCATCGCGGGCTCGGGAGACGGCACGCTGCGGTTCGCGTGCGCGATCGAGGCGCGGACGGATTTCGAGACGGCGCGTGCCGGCTTCGTCGTCCTGCATGCGGCAAGCGTCGCCGGACTTCCGGTGCGGATCGAGCATGCCGACGGGCGCATGGTCGACGGCGCGTTCCCCGTGCTTATCGACCCTGTGCAGCCCATGCTGAACTTGCGCGCGCTGACGCACGAACCGGCGGCCGGCCTGGTCGTCACATGCCGCATGGACGGCGACGTGTTCGAGATGGAGGACCAGCGCAACTGGACCGACGCCTCGTTCAAGACCTATGTCCGCCCGCTCTCCCGCCCATGGCCCTACACCCTGCAAGCCGGCAGCCAAACCGAACAGAGCGTAACCCTGTCGGTCGCCGGCCCCGCGCCCTCTCCCCCCCGGTCCGCCACCGCCGAACCGATCGACATTGCGCAAGGCGAGGCGATCGGCCCGATGCCGACCATCGCGCTGGGCTGCACGCCACGGGAGGCGCGGGCGGCGCTGCCGCACGCGAAACTGCTGGCCACGTCCGGCGTTCCAGTCCTGGTCTGCCGCTTCGATCCCGGTCAGGGGCACGAGGCGGCCGATCTGCTTGCGTTTCGTAGCCTCGCGGCCGCCTGCGAAGCCGAGATCGAGCTGCAGGTCGTCGTGCATTCCATCGACGCCTATGCCGCTGAACTGCAAGGCACGGCCGACGCCGCGCGGCAGGCCGGCCTCACGCCGCGTGCTGTGACCGTCTCGCCCGCGCCCGACCTCAAGAGCGTCACGCCCGGACAGCCCTGGCCCGACTGCGCGCCGCTTGCCGAGTTGTATCGGGCGGCACGCGCCGCCTTCCCCGGTGTGCCCCTCGGCGGCGGCACGCTCGCCTATTTCACCGAGCTGAACCGCAAGCGGCCCGATCCGGCGCTGCTGGACTTTCTCACGTTCTCGACCTCGCCGATCGTCCATGCGGCCGACGATCTCTCCGTCATGGAATCGCTGGAGGCGCTGCCCGCAGTGATCGCGTCCGTCCGCGCGATCGCAGGCGAAAAACCGTTCGCGGTGGGGCCGAGCGCCATCGGCTTTCGCGACAATCCCTATGGCGCGGCCCCGCTCGACAACGCGCGCGGCATCCGCCAGCCGATGAGCGGCGCGGATCCGCGGCAGCGCGATCAGTTCAACGCCGCCTGGACGCTGGGCTACATCGCCCGTTTCGCCGCCGGCGGCGCGGCGCGGGTCGCCGTCTCCGCGCCGGTCGGGCCATTCGGCATTGTCGATGGCGACGGCGCGTTCCCGGTGCTCACCGTCATCCAGGGATGCGCGGCGCTTCGCGGCGCCACGGTCCATGCGGCACCCGCGTCCTGCGAACGCGATGTGCTCGCGTTGCTGGCGGTCCAGCCGGACTGGCGGGAGTTGTGGCTGGCCAACCTGACGCCGGAGTCGAGGATGGTCCGCCTGCCGGCGTCGTTTCGTGGTGCGGAGATGCTCCGGCTGGATCACGAGGGCGCGCGTCACGAACGTTGCCACGAGACCGTCCGACTCGGCGCATATTCGGTAGCGCGATGCCGCGTGGGGTTTCGCGTTTAGTCGCCACGCCCAAGCGCGCACCCCAAAACCGTCATTGCCGGGCTTGACCCGGCAATCCCGAGAGGCACAGGCCGCACGCGAGCCGTCGCGACGGATCACCGAGCCGTGCCCGGTGATGACGACTCTCACGAAAAAGGCCCCGGTTCGCACCGGGGCCCCCACCACTTCCAGCGCCGACCAAATCAGTTGCTGCTGCCGCGGTTGCCCGTGAGCTGCAGCAGAAGCATGAAGATGTTGATGAAGTTCAACAGCAGCTGCAGCGCGTCATAGACGCTGCGCCGCGCCGCGACCTCGGACCCCTCGGCATAGGCATACTGCACGTAGTCCGACTTGATCCGCTGCGTGTCGTACGCGGTCAGGCCCACGAACACCACGACGCCGATGACGCTCACCGCGAACTGCAGCGCGGCGCTGCCGATGAAGATGTTGACCACGCTGGCCAGGATGATGCCGAACAGGCCCATCATGAGGAAGCTGCCCATCCGGGTCAGGTCGCTCTTCGTCGTGTAGCCCCACAGGCTCATCGCGGCGAACATGCCGGCCGAGATGAAGAACACCCGGGTGATGCTGGTGCCGGTGTAGATCAGGAAGATGTTCGAGATGCTGGCGCCCATCGCCACGCAGAACGCCCAATACAGCGCCTGCACCGTCCGGGTCGACAGCCGGTTGACGCCGAAGCTCAGCACCAGCACGAAGGCCAGCGGCGCGAACATCGAAACGTAGGCCAGCGGCCCCGGCACGTGCCGCAGGCCGGCCGCCGTCTCCGTCAGCGGGTAGAAGGCGTTGGTCAAGGCCGGAACGTTGCCGATGGCAAACGCGATGAGACCGGTCAGCACCAGGCCGGACGCCATCCAGTTGTACACCCGCAGCATGTAGGCGCGCAGGCCCGCGTCCAGCACCGCGGCGGGCGCGCCCGCGCGGGCTGCGGTAAAGCCACGCGTATCGGGACTGTAAGCCATGGTTGTCTCTGCTTTCCCCAGTCGGGCGATATGCCCGGCATGTGCCAAGATTGGTTGGAACACCCGCAGGATCAAGCGAAATTCGCGTAATGTGCCGCGCGCCCGCAACGACTCCGACGGCAAGGTCGCTGTCGCTAAGCGCCGGCTCACCCGATGGATGCGGCGTCGTCTGAGGCCGCGGTGACGGAATGACCTTCGATCAGCTGTCGGTCGGCGCCGATCCCGTCCGTGACCACGCTGAAAAACGCTCGGACCCGGGCGGTCTTCCGCAGGTCGGTATGCGTGACGATCCACATCTCGCCGTGGAGCTGTTCGAGCGGCAGAGGCAGCGCGCGAACCAAGTCGGGCTCCGGATCGCCCAGGTAGCATGGCAGAACGGCCAGCCCGATCCCCGCCCTGGCCGCGACGAGCTGGGTGACGAGGCTGCTCGTCCGAAACACGAAGGCGGCGCTCGGCGCCACTGCCCTCACCCAGTCGGCGGCGGCGATCCCTCCGACCCCATCCTCCCAACCGATCATCGGATACTCGCTCAGCGCCGCGGTCGAATTCGGCAGGCCCACCTGATCGAGAAGTGTCCTGGCGGCATAAACGCCCCACGCCACATCGGCCAGTTTGCGTCCCCATAAATCGATTTCCCTTGGGCGGACGGCACGGAGCGCCACGTCGGCCTCCCGGCGCGACAGGCTGAGTACGCGATTGTCGATCGTAAGCTCGATCAGAACGCCCGGGTGGCGGCGGCGAAACACCGCGATATGTCGCGTGAGCAATCGGTAGGCGAGCGTTTCCGAGCATGTCACGCGCAGCCGGCCGACCAGACCTGTGTCACGCCCCGCGATGTCGCGGGCCAGGCCGAGGATTTCATTCTCGACCCGCTCCGCAGCGGCGATGATGCGCGCGCCAGCGTCGGTCGGTTCGTAGATGCCGCCCGGCAGACGTTCAAATACCGATTGCGCGAGCCGCGCCTCGATCGCCTGCAGCCGCCGAAAGACCGTCGAGTGATCGATGCCCAGGGGCTTGGCGGCCCCCGTCAGGCCACGCGCGCGGGCGATCGTGAGAAGCAGCCGCAGGTCGTTCCAGTCGCTCAGCTCTGCTTGCACATGAGCAAGCCCCGCTTGCAAAGGCCCAAGCGCCCTTGCGTTTGCGACGCTCTACGTTCGGCTCCGTCCGGTCAAGGCCGGTTCCTGCAAGCGGAGTTTTACCATGGTTGTTCAAGATCGTCCCGTCACCGCCGAGTGGGGCGCGGCGCTGCTGCGCGTCAGTCTCGGCGTCATGTTCCTCGCCCACGGCGTGGTGCTGAAGCTGTTCACGTACGGGCTGCCGGGCACGGCCATCTTTTTCGAGGGAGTCGGTCTGCCGGGCTGGCTCGCTTACCTGACGTTTGCCTGCGAGGCGGCGGGCGGCGCGCTCCTCGTCCTCGGCGTGCAGGCGCGCTGGGTCGCGCTGGCGCTCTCGCCGTTCCTGCTTGGCGCCTTGTTCACCGTGCATTTGCCGAACGGATGGGTCTTCACCAGCCCGAATGGCGGCTGGGAGTATCCGGCATACCTGTTCGTCCTCTGCATCGCGCAGTGGATGATCGGCGATGGCGCCTTCGCCTTCAGCCCCTCGCGTTCCCTCTCGGCGCTCCTGGGCACGACAGCTTCGGCCGGGCACGCAACTCGCTAAGGCTCTCGCCCGTCGGATCAGGCGTTGCGCAGCAGGGAAGCCGGCCGGGCCCGCAGCGCCCTGGCCGTGCCGACATAGCCGAACCCCAGCATCAGCGCCGTGCAGCCGAGGATCGTCGCCGCCAGCGTGGCCGGCAGCGGCGACCACGGCGCCTGCATCACAAAGCGCATGACCGCCCAACTCGCCGCCGAGCCCACCAGAGCCGCCAACAACCCGGCCGCGATACCGATCGCGCCAAACTCGACCAACCAAGCCGCGCGGATCTGGCTTCGACTTGCGCCCAGGGTCTTCAGCACGACGGCCTCGCGGATGCGGCGTTGCTGGCCAGAAGCGACCGCGCCGGCCAGCACCAGTGCGCCGGCGATCAGGGTAAGGCTTCCAGCCGCCGTCACCGCCGCCGCAATCCGACCCAGCAGGTTGGCGACCGCACCCAGGACGTCGGCCACTCGGATGCCGCTCACGTTCGGCAGTGCATCGGTGACCGCCCGCAGAATCGAGGCGTCCGCCGCCGGATCGGAGCGGACCGTGGCGATCGCCGTGTGCGGCGCGCGCGACAACAGGCCGGGGCTGACGATCAGCGTGAAATTCAGCCCCAACGTACGCCACGCCACGTCCCGCAGGCTCGCCACCGTCAGGTCCAGGTCGCGGCCCAGCACGTTGACCCGCAGCACGTCGCCAACCCCGATCCCCCATCCTTTCGCCAGTACGCCATCGAGCGAGACCAGCGGCTTGCCGTCGTAGTTCTCCGGCCACCATGCCCCGTCGGTCAGCCGCGTGCCCTCGGGCATCGCCGCCGCGACGGTGAGGCCGCGATCGCCGCGCAACGCCCAGGCGGTGTTCTCCGCGACCTTGACCTGCTCGACCGGCACCCCCTTCAGCGCGACCATCCGGCCGCGCAAAGACGGCACCGCCTGCACGTCACGGACCCCCGGCTCCGCCGCAAGGACGGCGCGAAACCGGGCGAGCTGGTCGGGCTGGATGTCGATGAAGAAGAACCGCGGCGCGTCCGCCGGCAGCCGCTCGTTCACCTGACGCCGGAGATTGCCCTGGATCAGCGCGACCGACGCCAGCACCGACAACCCGAGCCCCACGGACACCAGCAGCAGCGGCGTCGCCGACCCCGGCCGATACAGGTTTGCCAGGCCGAGCCGCAGCCAGGCGCGGCGCGCCCCCATCTTTCGAGCGAGCCGCATCAGCACCGACGCACCAAGCCGGAACACGACGACACTGAACACCGCGGCCACGCAGAACCACAGCGCGAACATCCGGTCCGACGCGGTCGCCACCGCAAGCCCCGCAAGCAGGGTGGCGAAACCCGCATTTATTGCGAGCAGGCGCGCGCCGACGCGACCATCCAGCGGCACCGCCGCCTCACGGAACAACGCGGCGCCGGGAATGCGCATCGCCCGCGCAAGCGGGGCAAGTCCGAATGTCGCGGCCGTCAGCACGCCAAACGCGGCAGCCAGTGCAAGCGGGCCGGCCTGGAGCCCGCCGCGCACTGGCACTGGCAGCACGTCGCCGGCCAGCATGCCCGCGAGCCAGGCCAGGACCGCGCCCGCCGACGCGCCGACGATGATTCCTGCCGCACCGATGAGGCCGAGCTGGATGGCCTGGACGGCGAAAACCAGCCGAGATGACGCGCCGAGGCTTCGCAGGATCGCGATGCCACGCGCCCGCGTCAGCAACCACGCGCGAACGCCGCCGGCCACGCCGATCCCGCCGACCAGGAGCGACGCCAGCCCGACCAGCGTCAGGAACAGGCCCATCTGTTCGACGAACTGTTCGGTTCCAGCCGCGCCGTGGCGGGAGTCGCGGATGCGCCAGCCAGTATCGGGAAACGCCGCGCGCAACGCGGCGATCCGGGCCACGATATCGGTCCCGGCGGGAAAGACGGCACGCACCCGGTGCTCGGCGATCGTGCCGGGCCGCACAAGACCCGTCTCGCTTAGACTCTCTAGCGGCAATAGGACACGCGGCCCCAGGATGGATGGCTCGGCGACCCGGTCCGGCTCGCCGGTGAGCGCGCCCCGCAGTGAAAGGCTCGCCTCACCCAGCCGCAGCACCGCGCCCGGCCCGACGCCGAGGCGATCAAGCACCAGTTGTTCGGCCACCAACCCGTCGCGCCCTACGTCGGCCGGTGCGGTCGTCGCCACGCCGACCAGCGGCCAGGCGGGATCAACCGCCTTTAGCTCGACCAGCAGCCGCGCGCCGCCGGCCGCGACGAGCATCGCCCGCATCGTGATCGTGTCGGAAACCCTTGCCCCCTGCCCGCGGAGCCAGGCACGCAGCGTCTCGGGAAGCGGCTGCGAGCCGCCCTGCACCTCGATGTCGCCGCCAAGAATCCGAGCACCCTCCTCAGCCAATCCTTGCGCCACCCCCGCCCGCAGGCTGCCCACGGCGGCGATTGCCGCCACTCCAAGCGCGAGACACGCCACGGCCAGCCGCAATTCCCGCCAGCCGCCCCGAAAATCCCGTAGCGCGAGGCGGATCGCCAGTCTCACAGCAGCATCCCGTCGCTCATCGTTATGGTGCGGTCGCAACGTGCCGCGAGCGCGGGATCGTGCGTCACCAGCAGCAGCGTCGTGCCGAAATTCGCCCGCATCGCGAACAGGAGGTCCATGACCGCCTCGCCGGTCGCCCGATCCAAATTCCCGGTCGGCTCGTCGGCCAGCAAAAGGCGCGGACGTGGCGCGAAGGCGCGGGCAAGCGCGACGCGCTGCTGCTCGCCGCCCGAGAGTTGGCCTGGCAGATGCGCCAGCCGATGCCCCAACCCCACGGCGCGCAACCCCTCGGTTGCCCGCGCCATCGCGTGTTGGGCACCGGCCAATTCCAGCGGCACGGCGACATTCTCAAGCGCGGTCATGGTCGGGATAAGGTGAAACGACTGGAACACGATACCGATCCGGTCGCGCCGCAGCCGCGCCAGCGCGTCCTCGTTCAACGTCGTCAGCTCCTGCTCGGCGACCCGGACGCTGCCGGCGGTCGCCGCCTCCAGCCCGGCCAACAGCATCAGCAGGCTGGTCTTGCCTGAGCCGGACGGGCCGACCAGCCCCACCGCCTCTCCACCTTCGAGGTCAAAGCTTATGCCGCGCAGGATGTTGACCGGTCCGGCCGTGGCGGGCACGGTCAGGTAGAGGTCCCGTACCCGCACGAGCAAGTCGTCGTGACGGTCGAGTGGATCGGTGGCCGAAGGAAATTCGATGGCGTCCATGGTCACGCGATATGGCCTCCGCATCGCGGCGCGGAATGCCACGCTGCTGTGTCTGCTGTGTCTCGCCGCCGCGACCCAGCCTACCCGCCTGCTGATTCTCGGAGACTCACTGGCCGCAGGCTTCGGTCTGCCGGCGGCCGACGGATTCCAGGGGCAGCTTGCGGCGGCGCTGCGGGCGAAGGCACGAGACGTCGTGATCGTCGACGGCGCGGTCTCCGGCGACACGGCGGCGGGCGGCCGGGCACGCCTGGACTGGGCGCTGGGCGACGGCGCGGATGCGGCGATCGTCGAACTGGGTGCCAATGACGGGCTGCGCGGCAGCGATCCGATACAGCTCTCGGCCAATCTGTCGGCCATTCTCGACGCGCTCGCCGCGAGGAAGATTCCGGTGCTGCTCTCGGGAATGGAGGCCCCGCCCAATCTCGGCCGAGCCTACGGCGACGAGTTCCGCGCCGTGTTCAAGCGACTCGGCGCGCGACCGGACGTGCTGTTTGACCCCTTCTTCCTGGAGGGGGTCGCCGGAGATCCGGCGCTCAATCAGGCGGACGGGATCCATCCGAACCGCGAAGGTGTCGCGAAAATCGTCGCGCGGCTGCTGCCGTCGGTTGACCGGCTGCTGGATGCGCCGTGAGGCTGTTTGTCGGCCTTGACCTGCCATGGGAGGTTCGCGAGCGGCTCGCCACGCTGAGCGGCGGAGTGCCCGGCGCGCGCTGGGTCCCGGAGGAGAATTATCATGTCACTCTCCGCTTCATCGGCGAGGTGCCGGGGCACGAGGCGGAGGACATCGACCATGCCCTGGCGGCCCTGCGCGCGCGGGCGTTCGAGATCGTCTTCTCCGGGGTCGGCACTTTTGCCAAGGGCGGCCGCGACGTGGCGCTCTGGGCGGGCGTGGAGCGCAACCCGGCGCTGGAGCATCTCCAAGCGAAGATCGAGACCGCGTTGCAGCGCGCCGGGCAGCCGGCCGAGCGGCGGCGGTTCCAGCCGCACATGACCCTGGCGCGGCTGGACGGCACGTTCGATCCGCGCCTCGCCCAGTTCGTGCAGGCGCGCAACCTGTTCCGCGAGGGACCGGTCCGGATCGATCACTTCACCCTGTTCAGCTCGCGGCTCGGCAAGGAGGCGTCCGTGTATGCCGCCGAGGTGGAGTATCCGCTCGCGTGACCCAGCAATTCTCGACCTATGCCTATCTCGGGATCGCGATCGTCGCAGAGGTCATTGGCACCTCGGCGCTGAAGGCGTCGGACGGTTTGTCCCGCCTCGGGCCCACGCTTATCGCAGCGCTCGGATACGGCGTCGCGGTTTGGTTCCTGTCGCTGACCTTGCGCACGATTCCGACCGGTATCGCATATGCGATCTGGTCCGGGGTAGGAATCGTTCTGATCAGCGCGGTCGGCTGGGTCTGGTTCAAGCAGACGCTGGATCTGGCCGCGATGATCGGCCTTGGGTTGATCGTTGTTGGGGTCGTCGTCGTCAACGTTTTCTCGAAGTCGGTCGCGCACTGATTTCGGAAGGCACAGCGGCGAGCGCTGTCGCGACAGCCCTTTGGCGGACGTGGGCGGCTCGAGTCATTCCCTCGAGCGGTGTGCGCGTGTTGCCGCGCATTCACTGACCAGCCCGTCGCGGATGTCGCGCGTGATGGCGTCTTTGTCACGGTCCGCTGGATCTCCGAAACCCCCGCCGCCAGGAAGCTGCAGCACCAGACGCCGACCTTCGGGTATCACCTGATAGCCCTTGGTCCGCATTACCGTGCCGTCGCTTAGATGCACGCCACCCGCCATGCCGGGTCCCCCGCCGTCGCGGCCTTGCGGCGGATGCGCCACGCGATCGAAAATCGCGTTGACTGCGAATTCCCGATCGCCCTTCGTGCCGATCTCCATGACCGGCGCGCAGCCGCCGCGCATGCGGCCCACCCCGCCGCTGTCGGGCGTCAACTCCTTGCGCCAGAAAATGACCGGCGCGACATTCTCCGTGGCTTCGACCGGCATGGTGCGCACGCCCGAGGGAAATGCCGTGCCGTCCAGACCGTCGCGCCCAGGTCGCGCGCCCATGCCGCCATTGTTGAATGTGATGACCTCGAAGTTCGGCAAGCCCGGACGATTCTCGACCGGCGGGCCGCTGACCTGCGGGCCGCCGCGCAACGGCGGGTTCCACAGGCACGATGAGCCTTCGGCCGCGACGCGGTCGGGAATCGCTTGATGCAGGCAGCTCATCATCAAGTCTGGTAGCATCTGGCCGATCACATGGCGCACCGCCACCGGATACGGATGCTGCGTGTTCAAAATGCAGTCGCCGGGGATCCGCATACGAAACGGAAGCAAGCTCGCCCAGTTGTTCGGCACGCCGGGCGCCACGACGATTTTAATCCCAAAACAGGCGTAGGCGCGGGCGTAGGGCGCGGGCACGTTGATGCCATAGCGAGACGGCGGCGATGTGCCCGCGAAATCGACATCGATCGTACGTTCGCCGATCGTCATGGCTGCACGCAGCGTCACCGGGGCTTCATAGCCGTCGGATATCGTCTGAGCGGCGAAGGTGCCGGCAGGCAATGCGGCGATGGCCGACTCCGTGGCGCTCAGCGAGGCCGCGAAAATGAATTCGGCCAGTGGTTCGAGAGAGGTTTGCCGGAACTCGGCCAGTGCGCCGGCCAGTCGCCGGGCGGCCGAGTCGTTGCAGGCGCAGAGGGAGTACACGTCGCCTTCCAGCTCCATCGGCAGGCGTGAGGCAGCCCGCAGAATGTCAAAGAATGTCTCGTTCGGCCGCCCCTGGTCGAAGCATTTCAAGATCGGGATGTAGATGCCTTCCTCGAACACGCTGTGCGCGTCCGGGCCCATGCCGCGGCCGCCGACATCTATCACGTGCGCGGTGTTGGCCAGCAGGCCGACGATACGCCCGTCGAGAAACGCCGGCGTCACGACCGTCAGGTCGTGCAAATGACCAGTGCCCAGCCACGGGTCGTTGGTGATGTAGTGATCGCCCTGGCGCATCGTCCCTACCGGAAACTTTGCCAGGAAATGCCCGACGCTCTCCGCCATCGAGTTGACGTGGCCGGGCGTGCCGGTAACCGCCTGCGCCAACATGCGGCCTTCCAGGTCGAATACGCCTGCGGAAAGGTCACCCGCCTCTCGGACAGTCGTGCTAAATGCGGTGCGGATCATTACCTGCGCCTGTTCCTCGACCACAGCGATCAATCGGTTCCAAAGGATTTGGCGGCGGATCGCGTCCATCTGATCGGTCATGCGATCCGCTCCAGAAGCAGGTCGGCCGATCCGGTCACGCGCGCGCGCCAACCCGGCCCGACCAGGGTTGATGTCTCTGACTCCGCGATGATCGCCGGCCCGGAGATGTCCGCGCCAGCGGGCAGGCCGATACGATCGAACAGGACCCAACGTTCAACCAGGCCCGTCGCGGTGTCGCGCACGTCGCGCCACGCGCTGGCGTTCACGGTGACGGATTGCAGCGCCGGCGGCGTATCGTCCGGGGTTTCGGGCGCGGTCGTGACCAGCACGGCATAGCTCAAGACCTCGACGTCCGAGGCCGGGACCGGACGGTCGTAGACCCGCGCGTATTCCGCGTCGTACGCGGCACGCATCGTCGCCACGGACCCCGCACCGAGCGCGCCGTCCGGAAGCGTCACGGCGATCTCGTGCCCTTGCCCGGCATAGCGCATGAACGCGGTCCGCCGCTCAGTCACCGAGCGTCCCAGGCGTCCACGCGCGACGATCCCGCGCGCCTCGGCGCTCATCGCCGCCAGCAGCGCGTTGACGGCAGCGACATCGAACGCCGAGAGCTTCTGATAGAGACTGCGCACCACTTCGTAGGCGACCGGCGCGCGCAGGAAACCGATCGCGCTGCCGACCCCCGCGCCGACAGGCACGACGATACGGTCGATGCCGATCTTCTCCGCGATGCGGTAGCCGTGCACCGGGCCACCACCGCCGAACGCGATCATCACGCGGCCGTCGTAGAACGCGCCACTTTCGACCGCGTGGACACGCGCGGCGTTGGCCATGTTCTCATCCACGATCTCGACCACGCCAAGTGCCGCCATGCCGGCGTCCAAGTTCAACGTCTCGCCGATGTGCCGCGCCAGCGCCGCCGCCGCCGCCGCCGCGTCGAGCCGCATCGTGCCACCCGCGAAATTGTGCGGATCGTAGCGGCCAAGCGCCAGGTTCGCATCGGTCACGGCCGGACGCGCGCCGCCGCGGCCGTAGCAGGCCGGACCCGGCTCGGCGCCCGCGCTTTCCGGTCCGACTTCGAGACGACCGAGCGCGTCGACATGCGCAAGGCTGCCGCCGCCGGCGCCGATCTCGACCATTTCGATCACCGGAATCCGAAGCGGCAGACCGGAGCCTCGCTTGAACCGGCCGATCCGCGCGACCTCGAACGCGCGGGCGGTCTGTGGCGCGAAGTCATCGATCAGGCAGATCTTCGCCGTGGTGCCGCCCATGTCGAAAGACAGGACGCGATCGAGACCGTGCCGCCGCGCGATGCCGGCGGCGAAGATCGCCCCGCCGGCGGGACCACTCTCGACCAGCCGGATCGGGAAGCGGCATGCCGTCTCGATCGTGGTCAGCCCACCGCCCGACAGCATCATGAAAATGGGCGCGGCAAGTCCCATCTCGCGCAGCGCCGCCTCCAGCCGTGTCAGGTAGGTGGCCATTAGCGGCTGCACGTAGGCGTTGGCGACCGTCGTCGAGAACCGCTCGAATTCGCGCATCTCCGGCGAGACCTCGGACGACAGCGAGATCGGCAGCTCCGGCCACGCCTGCCCCACGATGTCGCGCGCGCGCCGCTCGTGCGCAGGATTGACGAAGGCGTGTAGGAAGCCAATCGCCAGGCTTTCGACCGCCTCGGCGCGCAGCACGGGAATGAGCGCGCGCACAGCGTCCTCGTCCAGCGGCCGGAGCACGTTGCCCTCGTTGTCGAGCCGTTCAGGCACCGGAAGACGCAGGTAGCGCGGCACCAGTGGGGTTGGCAGCACGATATCGAGGTCATATTGGTCGTAGCGGCTCTCGTTGCCGAGCGCCAGGACGTCGCGGAATCCTTCGGTGGTGAGCAAGGCACTCCTGGCCCCCTTGCGTTCGATCAACGCATTGGTCGCGAGCGTCGTGCCGTGGACCAGGAGCTCGATGTCGGTCGGCGTGACGCGCGCGAGGTCGAGGATGGCGCGCACGCCGTCGAGCATGCCGCGTTCGGGGGCGTCCGGGGTGGTCAGGACCTTTGTCGTGACGCGCCGCCCGCTCTGTTCGAGGGCGAGGTCGGTGAAAGTGCCGCCGATGTCGACGGCGAGGCGGGCGGGATGCATGCGGGATCCTGGTGGAGCGGCCGGGCAGTCAACCGCTGGCCATCGGGCGTGGCAAGGGCACAGCCCCCACTCTTCCGCGCGGTGCCGCGAAGCCTCATAACTGCTCCATGAGCGCCCACGAAAAGCCCCGTTTAATTGTCAGCCGGCAGATGCCGCCAGCGGTCCAGGCCCGCATCACCGCGGAATTCGACACGCCGCATCCGGGCGACCGGGATCTCGACGTCGACACGACCCTGGACCTGCTGGAACGGACGGGGGCGACAGCCCTTCTCATCAGCTCGCACCAGAAGCTCTCGGCGGATGTGATCGCGCGGCTGCCGGACACGGTGCGGATCGCGGCAACCGCAAGCGTCGGATTCGACCATATCGACGTTTCGGCGGCCAAGGCACGCGGCCTGATCGTAACCAACACGCCGGACGTCCTGACCGATTGCACGGCCGATCTCACGTTCCTGCTGATCCTGGCGGCGTGCCGGCGGGCGCACGAATACGACGCGATCATGCAGTCCGGCTGGCGGCGCGGCTACGGTCTCGGCGAGATGCTGGGCGTTCGGGTCGCCGGCAAGACTCTGGGGATTGTTGGTTACGGCAGGATCGGCCAAGCAGTGGCGCGCCGTGCCGATGGATTCGGGATGCGGATCCTGTATCACCACCCTCGTCCGGTGCCGGAGGCGATCGGTGAACACGTGGCGGAGCTCGACGGGATGCTGCCCCGTGTCGATATCCTTTCGCTCAGCGCGCCCGGCGGCCCGGCAACGGCCAACTTGATGGACGCACGCCGCTTTGCCCTCATGAGACCAGGCGCGGTGTTCGTGAACGCCTCGCGCGGGACGCTGGTCGACGAGGCGGCGCTGCTGAACGCACTGACGTCGGGCCATCTGTTCGCCGCCGGACTGGACGTTTTCCGAAACGAGCCGGCGTTCGACACGAGGTTCGCCGCGCTGCCGAACGTGTTCCTGACGCCGCATATGGGCAGCGCCACGGTGGAATCGCGCAACGCCATGGGCGAACGGGCATTGGACAACGTCGCGGCCGTGCTGGCCGGACGGCCCCCGATCGATCCGCTCTGGACATGAAGCGCCTAGCGATCACCCGCCGGCTACCGGCCGCGGTGGAGGCGCGCGCCCGCGCGGCGTTCGAAATCCATCAGGATCCCCAGGATCGGCTGCGGACCGAAGCGGATCTCCTTGCGATGTTCGACGGTGTCGACGCGGTGCTTTGCGCGCCGGGCGACCGGATCAAGTCTGACGTGATCCGCCGGTTGCCGGACAGTGTGCGGGTCGTGGCGACGTTCAGCGTCGGGATCGACCATATCGATCCGGCAGCGCTGGCCGCACGAAACATCGCGCTAGTCAACACGCCCGACGTGCTCAATCTCGCCACTGCCGAACTGTCGATGATGCTGATCCTCATGGCGGCCCGCCGCGCCGGCGAGGGCGAGCGGGTCTTACGCGCCGGGCGGTGGCAAGGGTGGGCGCCGACGCACATGATCGGCACGCAGGTCAGCGGCCGCGCGCTCGGTATTTTCGGGATGGGCCGCATCGGCCGGGCGCTCGCAATGATCGCGGCGGGCTTCGGGATGAACGTGCACTACCTGAACCGCCAACGCCTGCCGCCTGAGTTGGAATGCGGCGCGATCTTCCACGAGTCCGACGCGACATTTCTGCCGGCGTGCGAAATCCTGTCGCTGAATGCGCCGGGTGGCGACGGGACGCGGCTCTGGCTCGATGCACGGCGTCTGTCGCTCCTGCCGCGCGGGGCGATCGTGGTCAATGCGGCGCGTGGCACGCTGATCGACGATTCCGCGTTGATCGCCGCGTTGCGGTCGGGGCAGGTCGCGGCGGCGGGCCTCGATGTCTATGACGGCGAGCCCCGCGTCGATCCGGGGTATCTCGCTTTGGAGAACGCGGTGCTTTTGCCGCATCTGGGCAGTGGCACGGCAACCGCGCGTGAAGCGATGGGGCATTTGGCGCTCGACGGGATAGAGGACGTGCTGGCCGGGCGGGTCCCGCGAAACCTCGTGACGCCGTGAGGTGTCACGGTTCGCGCGGCTGATCGCCCGGCACGCCGAACGCCGGCGCCGCCGCTGGGTCCAATGCCCGTATGACATAGGCGTCCATCTGGGGCTTCCAGAGCGCCCACAATGCGGCCAGCGCCTTGACCGGCTCGTCGTCCCAATCGACACGCAAATCGGCGACCGGCCACGGCATGTCGCCGGCGAGCAGCAATCCGGCCGAGCGCACCGGCCCCGCTTCCCCGCCGGCCGCAACCCCCGCCCGCAACGCGGCGATCAGGCGGTCGCCGAGCGCGTCGGGCTCGGCCGCGACGAACGACGCGCGCATCGCCGGCAGCACGTCGTCATGGGCGAGCAGATTGCCGGCGACGGCCATGTGGTCGCGCGCGATGGCGCCGGTGACGCCGAGCGCGTGCGCGCCGGTGAACACCGCGCTCCGGCCATTGCGGTCCACGAGGGCGAGTTGGCGGAAATCGATGTGCGGGGCCTCGCGTCGCAGCGCCGCGAGCGCCGCGGCGGCCGGCAGATCGGCCATGAGATCGAGGCCGCGCGGACCGAGCCGCGGGTCGGTGATGTTCTGGGTCGCCACCACGCCCACGCCTGCGCGAACATGGGCGCACCGGGCCGCGACGGCGGGGCTGGAGGAGGCGATCGCGATGCCGAGCGCCCCGGTGCGAGGGCAATGCGCGGCGATGGAGAAGGTCATGCGCGATGGCCCTTGCAGTAGAGTGCTTCGGCTGGAACGGTGCCGGCATGGACAGTGTGGCGTTGCTCGACCGGCTCATCGGCTTTCACACCGTCAGCCGTGAGTCCAATCTCGACCTGATCGGCTTCGTGCGCGACGTGCTTGCAGGGCATGGGATCGCGAGCACGCTGATCGGCAGCGAAGATGGCCGCAAGGCCAACCTGTTTGCCACCGTCGGTCCGACGGGGCCGGGCGGCGTGGTGCTGTCGGGGCACACCGACGTAGTGCCGGTCGACGGCCAGTCCTGGTCCGGCGATCCGTTCCGCATGCGCGAGCGAGACGGGCGTCTGTACGGGCGGGGGGCGGCCGACATGAAGGGCTTTTTGGCCTGCGCGCTGCGGGCGGCGTGCCTCGCGTCTGGACGAGCTCTCAGCCGGCCGCTGCATCTGGCGTTCTCCTATGACGAGGAGCTGGGGTGCCTCGGCGTGCGCGGCATGCTGGACCAACTCGCGGCAAGCGGGTTTGCGCCGGAGTTTTGCATCGTGGGCGAGCCGACAGAAATGGCGGTGATGACCGGCCACAAAGGCAAGATCAACGCGCGGGCGGTGTGCTGCGGGGTCGCCGCGCATTCCGCGTTCGCGCCGCGCGCGTTGAACGCGATCCATCTGGCGACTGATTTTGTCGTGGCGATCCGGCGACGGCAGCTGCTTATGGCCGAGGATGGGGCGCGCGACGAGGCGTATAACGTGCCCTACACCACACTGCATGTCGGCTCGATCGCGGGCGGGATGGCGGCCAACATCGTACCGGACCGCTGCACAGTGGGTTTCGAGATCCGCAACGTTTTTCAGGACGATGCGGGCGCGATCCTGCGCGACCTCGAGCGTGACGCGGCCGCGCTGGCGTCGAAGGCGCGGGAGCGGTTCGCCGACGCGGCGATCGCCGTGGAGGTGACGAACGACTATCCCGGCCTGGACACCTTGGAGGATGCGCCGGTGGTGGCTTTCACGCGCGCATTGAGCGGCGTGGCGACGGGCGGCAAAGTCGCGTTCGGGACGGAAGCGGGGTTGTTCCAGCAGCGCCTCGGCGTGGCGTGCGTCGTGTGCGGCCCGGGGTCGATGGAGCAGGGTCACAAGGCGGACGAGTTCGTGTCGCGAGAGCAGATGACGGCGTGCGATGCGATGCTGGAGAGGTTGGTTGGTCGCGCGTAGGCGCGGCGGCGGGGGGAACGCGGATCGATTGCTCTCGTGTCATCGCGGCAGCCGCTTGTGCAAAGTGAGAAAGTCACGGACCGTGATGATGCGCACGCCATCGTGGAGCTTGAGCGCTATCAGGTCGCGGTGGTCGCCGGTCACGAGGAAGTCTGCCGCGCCGGCTGCAGCCATCGCCAGCAGATAGTTGTCATCAGGATCGGCACAGACCGTGAAAACGGGAACGTTCTTCAGGACGATGGCGGCATCGCGCACTTCGTTGATCAGCCTGCCCGCAAGCGCCGGCGGCAGGCGCTCGCGAATCTTCGGATAGCGGGTCACGCGCATCAGTTCGTCAAGCTGGTCGGCGGACGTCAGCAGGTGAAACCGCCCCTCACGCCACAGCCCGACCAGATGCGCCGGCAGCGATGTCTCCGAAAGCAGCGCGCTGATCAGGACATTCGTGTCGATGACCAGCCGCACAAATCACCCGGCCTTTGGGGACTTCGCGGTGCGGACAGCGGCGACGGCTTCGTCAATGAGCGACTCCAAGGCCTCGGTCGGCATGTCAGCGAACTTGCCGCGCGCCTCGGCCATGGTCTGGTCGAGGACACGCCATTTCACGGCCTCCTCGATGAATTTCGAAAGATCGCCCTTCTTCAGTCCGCGCTGGGCCAGAAAGCTGCGGACGGCGATGTCGGTGTCCCTGGACACCGAGACGGTCCAGCGGGTCGTATCGGCCGGCATAAATAGGCCTCCTGAGAAGCGTCTAGACATCTAGCAGGCTAGCAAGGTAGGTGCATAAGCTGCGCTTATCAATTGGCAGACGACGGGTTCGCCGCCTGACGACCCCCTCCACGGCGCTTGAGCAGGGGAGGTGGCTTCACCAATCCCCTCGTTTCCGGCATCGCGATAACCGACAACGGATACAACAGCCAGGCAAACTGCGCCGCGGCATGGGCGCGCGGCATTACTCCGGTCGTCCGGCGGCCCGAGAACTCCAAGCAGATAGCGCGCTTCTTTCCAAAGTAACTATACGACCATACTCGTCAAATCCGTTTACGCGGCCTAATTAAAGCGATGACGGGTATAGTCGACGATAGACGGTCCAGATAGCTCTGTTGTCGCGTTGCCTCCACGGACAAAAAACCGTTGCTGTGAGCCATCTTTGACAAAAGCAGGCTTGGGGCCGCGCTCACACCGGATCGACAGGATACGCCCTCCCTCATGTTCGACGAACTCGGGATGCAGATATGGAAGAAAGACATCTCCGATTCGGTCTCGGATCAGATTTATCAAGTGAAGACCCATCTTGTCTTCGCTCTGAAAATTATCCGCCATTAAGCCTGCCAATGACCCGTCATCTCCAACGCCTACCAGCAACGTTCCGCCACCCGCGTTAAGAAACGCCGCAATCGTCTTAAGGGCTGCAACCTGCATTTTGTCATCGGGTTGCATCGTATGCAGGTTTGTTCGAAGTGTCGCCTTGAATTCGACGCCTTCCGTTTCTCCACCTGCGATAAGCTCCGCCGCCGTTGGAGCGATCGTCGCGTCTCGCAAGCCTCCGCGCAATCGTAGCCACGCGGCCCGAACAACGTCTGCCATTCGCTTACGACGTTCGCTCAGGAATTCATCATAAGGCATCTTCCACCACTCGGGCGGAAGCGAATGATGAAATCGGTCCTCTTTTGACAACGCAGCATCAAGCGAAGGAGCGTAAACATCTGGTGCGGTCGCGCGCAACTTCAGATTCCTCGGCCACTCCAGCAAAGCAAAATTGGCTATTTGGTTCACGATCTTTCGCTCGGAAATTCCAATACTTGCGAGATGCGCCTTTGGAAAATGATGATGCTCCTTAACAGTAGATTTCGTTGCGGTTACAGCAGGTTCGAGAGCGGTCGTGATTAAAATATAGCGCGAGGTGAGCGCTGCCATGAAAAAGAAAGCACCGCGTGCTCCGATGTAGAATAGTAAATAGATAGAGAGAAATTTTTTGTAATTTAATCCGAATTCCAACCCATATTTGATTGGCAGCTCGCTACTGACAAGCCAAACACTCCTCATAATCCGTGCCCGTCGCCGCAACTGCACGGGGAACCTCCGGCAACGCCAGCGGCGCCAGCAACGCGGCGGCGAATTCCTCCGGGCGGACCGCCTTCTCGCTCACGTTGTCAGCGCGCTGGATCGACAGGCTGCGGCAATAATACAGCGACTTCACCCCGCGCTTCCACGCCAGCAGATGGATCTGATGCAGATCGCGCTTGTTGACGTTGGCGGGCAAAAACACGTTCACCGACTGGCTCTGGCAGATATACGGCGCGCGATCGGACGCGTGCTCGATCACCCAGCGCTGATCCAGTTCGAACGCAGTCTTGTACACCGACCGCTCCTGCTCGGTCAGGAACGGCAAATGCTGCACGCTGCCCTTGTTCAGCGTGATCGAGGACCAGACGTCGTCGTCGTCAAACCCCCGCTCCGCCAGCAGGCGCTGCAGATGCCTGTTGCGCACCGTGAAACTGCCCGACAAAGTCTTCTGTAGGAACACGTTCGCGGCGATCGGCTCGATGCCTGGCGAGGCGTTGCCGGCGATGATCGATATCGACGCGGTCGGCGCCACCGCGATCTTGTTGGAAAACCGCTCGTGAAACCCGTACTCCGCCGCATCGGGGCACGCGCCGCGCTCGTCGGCCAGCATCCGCGACGCCGCATCGGCCTGGCCGCGGATATGCGCGAACATCCGCCGGTTCCACACCTTCGCGATCACGCTCTCGAACGGCACGTTCTGCGACTGCAGGAAACTGTGGAATCCCATGACGCCGAGGCCGACCGAGCGCTCACGCATCGCCGCGTATTTCGCCCGCTCCATCCCGGGCGGCGCGCGGTCGATGAAATCCTGCAGCACGTTGTCGAGGAAGCGCATCACGTCCTCGATGAACAGCGGATGGTCCCTCCACTCGTCCCAGTATTCGACGTTCAGCGACGACAGGCAGCAGACCGCCGTCCGCTCCTGCCCGTGATGGTCGGTCCCCGTTGGCAACGTGATTTCGCTGCACAGGTTGGAAGTCTTGACCTCGAGGCCCGCGAGTTTCTGCCACTCCGGACGGGCGCGGTTCACGTGGTCGGAGAACACCAGATACGGCTCGCCGGTCTCGATCCGCGCGGTCAGAATGCGGATCCACAGCGCGCGCGCCGAGATCTTGCGCACCAGCGTATGGTCCTTGGGCGAAATCAGCGCCCAATCCTCCCCCGCTTCGACGGCGCGCATGAAGGCGTCGGAGACCAGCAGCCCGTGATGCAGGTTGAGCGCCTTGCGGTTCGGATCGCCGCCGGTCGGCCGGCGGATTTCCACGAACTCCTCGATCTCCGGGTGCGACACCGGCAGGTAGACGGCCGCCGAGCCGCGCCGCAGGCTGCCCTGGCTGATCGCGAGCGTGAGGCTGTCCATCACCCGGATGAACGGGATCACGCCGGAGGTCTTGCCGTTCTGCCCGACCTTCTCGCCGATCGAGCGCAGATTGCCCCAATAGCTGCCGATGCCGCCGCCCTTGCTGGCCAGCCACACGTTCTCGTTCCACAGCCCGACAATGCCCTCCAGGCTGTCGGACGCCTCGTTCAGAAAGCAGGAGATCGGCAGGCCGCGCTGCGTGCCGCCGTTGGACAGCACCGGGGTCGCCGGCATGAACCACATGCGGCTGATGTAGTCGTACAGACGCTGCGCATGGGCGGTGTCGTCGCCGTAATAACTGGCGACCCGGGCAAACAGATCCTGATATTCCTCGCCCGGCAGAAGATAGCGGTCGTCCAGCGTGGCCCGGCCGAAATCGGTGATCAGGGCGTCGCGCGAGCGATCGACCCGGACCTGGTGGCGGCCTTGCATCTGGACGGCATCGAGCATGGCGGTCTCCCAGGACGGACGGTGAAAGGCTGTGGACTCGCTGGCGGCGACCTCCGCATTACGGCCCAAGCACTTGCGCCGGTCAACGCAGATTACACTAGATGTGGTTGGGTGTGTCCACGCTGCCACTATATGTGCATACGCAGCCGCTCCGACCACCAGAACAGACATAGAACTCCATCGCCCAGCCGTCGAGTCTTTCTCGCTCGCTCCGGCGCTGGTAGACCTCGCTTATGAGCCTCGACTGGATGCATGCGGGGCCGTCCATCATGGCGGCCTTCCTCGCCTCGCTCGTGGAGTTCGTCGAGGCGCTGACCATCGTGCTGGCGGTCGGCGCGGTGCGCGGCTGGCGCGGGGCGCTGGGCGGGACGGCTCTGGCGCTGCTGGTGCTGACACTTCTCGTGATCGTGCTCGGCCCGGCGCTGAGGCGCATCCCGCTCGACGTCGTGCGGCTGGGTGTGGGCGCGCTGCTGCTGCTCTTCGGCATGCGCTGGCTGCGCAAGGCGATCCTCCGCGCGGCCGGCGTGATCGCGCTGCACGACGAGGACGCGGCCTACGCGGCGCAGACATCGGCGTTGCGGGCGCAGGGCGGCGGGACCGGAGGCTGGGATCGAGTCGCGGTGTCGACGGCCTTCAAGATCACCATGATCGAGGGGATCGAGGTCGTCTTCATCGTGATCGCCATCGGCGCGGGCGGAGCCGGCCTGTTGCTGCCCGCGACCCTCGGAGCGGCAGCGGCGCTGCTGCTGGTCGTGGCGCTCGGCCTCGTCCTGCACCGGCCGGTCGCGATGATCCCGGAGAACACGCTGAAATTCACTGTCGGCGTGCTGCTGTGCGCGTTCGGCACGTTCTGGGTCGGCGAGGGTCTCGGCGTCGATTGGCCCGGCGCGGATTGGTCGCTGCTTTTGCTCGGCCTCGGCTTTCTGGCCGCTTCGGCGTCCTGCGTGAGGCTGTGCCGTCCGCGAGCGACGGCATGATGCGCACGCTGCGGATCGTCTGGTCGGAGTTCATCGGCCTGTTCGTCGACGACGCCGCCTTCGCCGCCTGCATCGTCGCATGGATCGCCCTGACGGGGCTCGGTCTGCCCCGGCTCGCGTGGCCCTCGCCTTGGCCCGCGCTGGTCCTGTTCGCGGGCCTCGCGGCGATCCTGATCGAGAGCGCGACGCGAAGAGCAAGGTCGTCAGAGGCCGCCACGACACGGGACGGCCCCCGCTGAAAGGTCAGACGACGGACGGAGCCTTGTCGAGAAAGCCCGTCACGCTGGCGAGCCGCCCCGCCTCGATAACCGCGAAATCGGTGCCCTCGACCACGCTGTCCGCGCCAGGCGGCCCGAACTCCCAGGAGAACCGGCAGCGATCTCCGTAGCCGTCAGCCGCCGCGGTCAGCCGGAAGCTCAGGCCGGGAAAGCGGGCCTGCACGCCGGCCATGAGCGCGTCGATCTCGGCGTGGCCCTGCCCGCGCATCATCGGATCGACATAAGTCGCGCCCTTGGTCCAGCCGCGTGCGATCAGGGCGCGACGACGGGCCGGATCGGCCTCGTTCCAGGCGTCGACATACGCGTGGGCCAGGGTATCGAACTCGGTCATAACGTGGTCCTCCGGTTGCGCCGGCCGCCGCTCGGCCGACGACCCCAAAGCTGCGGACAAGCGCTCATCCGGTCGATTACCCGCGAGGTCATGGCCAAGCCGTCCCGCGCCGCGTTACCACCCGGCATGCCTACGCGCACAGGCAGCGTCCCGGTCGGCTTGATGCTCCGCGAATGGCGCGATCGGCGGCGCATGACGCAGATGGACCTCGCCGGCGACGCGGGCATTTCGACGCGGCATTTGAGCTTCCTGGAGACCGGACGCACGCGCCCCAGCCGCGAGACGCTGCTCCGACTCGCCGGACAACTCGGCATCCCGCTGCGCGACCGCAACGTGCTGCTGATCGCCGGAGGATTCGCGCCGGTCTTCTCCCAACGCGGCCTCGACGATCCCGAACTCCGCGCGGCGCGGGATGCCGTCGATCTCGTGCTGAAAGGTCACGAGCCCTACCCGGCGCTTGCGGTGGATCGGCACTGGACGCTGGTCGCCTCGAACGCCGCGCTGGCGCCGCTGCTCCCTGGCGTGAACGCCGGGCTGCTGCGGCCGCCGGTCAACGTGCTGCGCGTGAGCCTGCATCCCGAAGGGTTGGCGCCCTGCATCGAAAACCTGTCGGAATGGACCCACCACATTTTCCACCGGCTTGATCAGCAGATCGACGCCACCGCCGACACTGGTCTGATCGCGTTGCGCAGCGAGTTGGCCGCCCTGCTGCCGCCGCGCACTGGTCCAAAGGGGAGGGGTGCGCCGGGCTCGCCGGCCGTGGCACTACCGCTGCGGCTTCGCCAGGTCGACGGATCGGTGCTCTCGTTCCTCACCATTACGACAGTATTCGGCACGCCGATCGACGTGACGCTCGCGGAACTGGCGATCGAGGCGTTCCTGCCGGCCGATACCCAGACCGCCGAAGCGTTGCGTCGCGGCGCATGATCGGCTCGCTGCGGGCGCGGCTGCTGGTCGTCTGGGTCGCCTCGCTGGCTGCCTGCGCGGTCATGGGCGTGCTGTTCGTGCAACTCTATGTCGACTCAAGCAACGCCACGGCCGGACGCGCCGGCCTCGCGGGTCTGAGCGCCTGCGAGCGGCTGGCCGACCGTTTCGGGTTCTTCGCAACGGCGTGGAATCCCGCCACGGCCGAGAGGCTCGACGCCGAGACGCGACGTGGCCTGCTGGCGGTCGCCCAATCCGCCAACCGCTTCGCCGGCATGTCGGCGGGCTTTTGGCACGGCGACGAGGGCGTGGTCGCCGCGACCCCGTTCGCGCTGCCGGCCAACGAGAACGAGGCGCTGGACGCGGCCGCCGACGAGACGGTTTCGACGGACGCGGTCGCCCGGCGGGAGATGGCGACGAACGGCTCCGTGCTCCTGCTCGCCTGCCCGCTGCACGGGCCGCTGCGCGATCTGGTCGGCTGGGTACGGGTCGTCGTCGCCGACGCGCCGGGCCTGGATCGGCTACGTCTCGGCGTCGGCGTGCTCCTGGCGCTGGTGCTGGGCATCAGCGCGTGGCTGACTTGGCTGGTGGCCGGGTGGAACCGCCGCGTTGGCGCGGTCGAGACGGCGCTGGCCTCAGAGGCTAAGTTGCCGCGCACCGGCCTGCGCGAGCTGGACCGGCTGGTCGCCGCGCTGGAGACCGCGACGACCCGGCTCGCGGTGGCTCGCGATCGGGCGGCGGCCAACGAGCGGCTGGCCGCACTGGGCCGGGTCGCCGCCGGGGTGGCGCACGAGATCCGCAATCCGGTGGCCGCGATGCGGCTGCGCGCGGAAAACGCGCTGGCGTCCGACCCCTCTCGGCACGCTGCCGCGCTCGAGGTCATGCTGGGGCAGATCGCGCGCCTCGACCGGCTGATCGCCGAGTTGCTCGAGATGACGCAGAGGCGTGAGCCGCGTCCCGAGACGGTGGCCCTGCCGGCGTTCCTGCGCGGACTTGCCGAGGAGTCCGGCCTGCCGGAGGCGGCGATCGCGTGCGAGGTAGCGACGGCGGCGTTCGACCGCGCGATGATCGGCCGGGTGGTCGCGATCCTGCTCGACAACGCAAGCCTGCACGCCAGCGGCGCGGCCGTGCGTATCCACGCGGCGCGCGAGGATGACCGCTTGGTACTGCTTGTCGCCGATGCGGGGCCGGGCGTCGCGCCGGAGGTGCGCGCCGCGCTGTTCGAGCCGTTCGTGACCGGCCGGCCGGACGGGACGGGGCTCGGCCTCGCGATCGCCCGCGAGCTGGCCGAGGCGCATGGCGGGACCTTGACGCTGAGGCCCGCCGTATCCGGCGCGGCCTTTCGCCTGGAGGTGCCATGGCGCGAATCCTGATCGTCGACGACGACCACGCGCTGCGCGGCGGGCTGGTCGAGACGGTCGAGGCGCTGGGCCACGCCGCAATGCAGGCCGCCGACGGGCGCGCGGGGCTGGCGATCGTGGCCGAGGGCGGGATCGACGCGATGCTGCTCGACCTGCGCATGCCGGGGATCGACGGGCTTGAGGTGCTGCGCCGGCTGCGCGACATGCCGGGCCGGCCGCCGGTCGCCGTGCTGACCGCCGTGCCGACGGCCGCGAACACGATCGAGGCGATGCGGCTCGGCGCGGTCGACCATTTGGCCAAGCCGATCGGCCGCGCCGACCTCGCCGCCTTGCTCACCCGCTTGCTGCCAGGCGGCACCGCGCGCGAGGCGGGTCCGACCACGCCGGCCGAGGCAATCGTCGGCGGCTCGGCGGCGATGCGGCAGGTGCAAAAGACCATCGGACTGGTCGCCGACACCGACGCGACTGTGCTGATCACCGGCGAGACCGGCACCGGCAAGGAGGTCGTCGCGCGCGCCATTCACGGCCATGGTCGGCGCGCCGACCGGCCGTTTGTCCCGGTCAATTGCGCGGCCATCCCCGGCGAGCTGCTGGAAAGCCAGTTGTTCGGCCATGTGCGCGGCGCGTTCACCGGTGCCGTGGCCGACCGGGCGGGAAATTTCCGGGAGGCGCATCGGGGCACGATCTTCCTCGACGAGATCGGCGACATGGACGCGAACCTCCAGGCGAAGCTGCTGCGCGTCATCCAGGAGCGGGTGGTTATGCCGCTCGGCGGCAAGCCGGTCGCCGTCGATGTGCGGATCCTCGCGGCCACGCATCGCGACCTGGCCCGCGAGGTCGCCGCCGGGCGGTTCCGCGAGGATCTGTTCTACCGGCTCGGCGTGGTCCCGCTACCGTTGCCTCCGCTGCGGGAACGGCTGGCCGACATCGTGCCGCTGGCCGAGCACTTCCTCGCGCTGTCGGCCGACGATCTAGGTCCTCGCCTGCTGTCGGCGGAGGCGGCGTCGCGGCTCCTGGCGCATCCTTGGCCCGGCAACGTGCGCGAGTTGCGCAACGCGATGGAGCGGGTCGCCGTGCTCGCGCGCCACAAAGTGCTCACGGCCGCGGATTTCTCGTTCCTCGGCCGCGTGGCGACCGGGAGCGGCGCGGCGACCGAGGCCAGCGTCGCGACCGGATCGGATCTGCCGGGCGCCGTCGCGCGGCTGGAGACGGCGATGATCCGCGCTGCATTGGCCGAGAGCGGCGGACAGCGTGCGGAGGCCGCGCGGCGGCTCGGCATCCACCGCCAGCTCCTGTACGAAAAAATGCG
Source organism: Acetobacteraceae bacterium (assembly GCA_965246915.1). Classification (GTDB taxonomy): domain Bacteria; phylum Pseudomonadota; class Alphaproteobacteria; order Acetobacterales; family Acetobacteraceae; genus CAVRQM01. The sequence continues at coordinate 38,882 of CBDFGB010000011.1, read as the reverse complement.
CCGGTACGGGCTGGAGGCGTCCGGAAGTCGGACAGAGCGCGTCGGCGAATCGGACGACGGCAAGCCGTCCTGAGCCGCAAAACTCAGCGTTCTCAATGTTTTTATCATGGCACGGCGGTTGCGGTGAGGCTGGGGCGGGCACTTGGCCCGTCATGAGGAGAGACCGACCATGTCACCACTGAAAGCGGCCCTGATGGCCGCGACATTGATTGGCGGCACCGCCGCCGCCTGGGCGCAAAGCACGGCCACGTTCGATCCGGCGCAATTGCCGGAGACCAAAGGCCGCGTCGCACAATACACCCTGACGCCCCGCGGCGACGTCGACGGCCTGATCCTGGAGGACGGCACCGAGGTCAACACCAGCCCGCGTATGTCGACCGAACTGGTTTTCGCCGTGAAGCCGGGCGACGCGGTCACCATCCATGGCCTAAAGGCGGCCAAGATCCCGCTGGTCGCCGCGTCTTCGGTGACCAACGACGCGACCCGGATCACCGTCACGGAGCCGAACCGTCGCGAGCCCGGCGGCGCGCCGATGGAGGCCGGCGGCACGGTCAAGGCGGCGCTTCACGGTCCGCGCGGCGATGTCAACGGCGTGCTGCTCGCTGACGGCACGGTGGTACGCATGCCGCCGCCGGAGGCCGAGCGGATGTCCGCGCAGCTTGCGGTGGGCCAGGCGATCTTCGTGCGCGGCGACGGCGATGCCGGCCCACTCGGCCGGGTGATCGGCGCTCGGGAGATCGGCCCCAACGCCAACTCGCTCACCAGGGTCGGCGGCCCGCCGCACTGGGAGCGCTGGATGCACGACAAAATCCACGGCAAGCCGCGGCCTGGCGACGACCACGGTCCAGGCTTTGGCCGCGGACCGGGCGGCGACGAACCCCGACCACCGCCGGCACCGTGACGACACCGGCCCGCCTCTGGCGAGTCGGGCCGCCTCACGTCATCGCGCGCGACATGAACCGTGACGTCGTGGGCGCGCTGCCAGTCGAGCGTCCAGGAGAAGGGAAATGATGGAACACCCGGTCATTCTGCTCTCAATCGTCACGCTGCTTGCGGTCCTGGCCTTTGCTCTATGGCAGCGGCAGTCGGTGCGGGCCAGCCAGGCGCGGCATGGCGAAAAGCCGGGCGATGTCACCATGATGCGCCATGACGCCCCCGATCCGCCGGACCAGCGCGCGGCTTCGGGTGGCGACGTCCACTCCTACAAGAAGCACGACAGCGATGCCGACACCGCTCGCCCGGTCGCGGGAATAAAGCCGACCACGGTCGCCTAAGCTCGTCGTCGAAGTGGCGCACTGCGGTGCGCGGGCGTCGCGGTGAGAGAACAGATCGGCCTCGACGGCCAGTGGGGAGTGCTGTCTTGCGAGATATGGCTAACTCCCGAAAAGCCTTTCGAGGCGGATGCGTCGTAATTAAATGATAAACCACGCACTATCGCTGGAGATAGATAAAATTACGTGAATTTTATGTGCGTCCGGTATGAGCGCTCGCCTGAGCTTCACCCATACCTTCGCCGCTCGCGTGGACCAGCGAGGCCAGCGCGAGACAAGCGACCGCGAACAGCGCGGCCGAGATCACGCGTCGGGCCCGAATTTTGGGATGCACGCTCATATAAGCACCTATTCCACGAACCCCAGGCCCAGCCTCATCAGCGAAATCGTCGGCATCAAGCGCCTCGACCCCGCCGGCGCTTCTACCATGCCCGGGATAACACGATTTTGGAAGTAGCATTTTTGAATGCACGCAGCGAAGAGGTATTGACCGTCCGCTGCTAACCGAGGCAACTCCGCCGGCGGATCGCGCTTCCGTCGGAAAGAGGGTTTCTCGCCATGCGCACTGTTTCGCGACGCACAGTTTTGGGGGCAGCCGCCCTGGCGGTTGTGGCCATGCCCACATTGGCCGCGGCCCCAGTTCGGGTCGGCTCGAAACTCGACGCCGAGGCAGCCTTGCTCGGCACGATTATCCTGAAGCTGCTGGATGCCGGCGGGGTGCCAACTGTCAACCGGCTGCGCTTGGGCACAACGAAAATCCTGCGCAGCGCGATCACCTCTGGTGAGGTCGATATTTATCCAGAATATACCGGTAACGCCGCGTTCTTCTTCAATCAGGATGCCGATCCGGTATGGAAGGACGCGGCCGCCGGCTACGAGCGGGCCAAGACGCTCGATGCCCAGGCCAACAAGATCGTCTGGCTGCCTCCCGCGCCGGCCAACAACACCTGGGGGATCGCGCTGCGCGGTGATGTGGCGCGCGACAACAAACTCACGACCCTGGAAGATTTCGCCCGCTGGATCGTCGGTGGTGGCCGCGTGAAACTCGCGGGATCGGCGGAGTTCGTAGAGAGCCCGGCAGCCCTGCCCGCCTTCGAGGCCGCCTACGGCTTCAAGCTCTCGCCGGATCAAAGCCTCGTGCTGGCCGGCGGCGACACGGCGGCCACCGAGCGGGCCGCCGCTGAAGGAACCTCCGGCGTGAACGCAGCGATGATCTATGGCACCGACGGGGCAATCGCGGCCCTGGAGCTCGTGCCGCTGACCGACACCAGGAAGGCGCAGATGGTCTACGAGCCGTCGCCGACGATCCGCGCCTCGGTTCTCACCGACTACCCGCAGATCCCCGCATTGCTGGGGCCGGCGTTTGCGGCGCTTGATGGCGATACGCTGCGGAAGCTGAACGGCAGGATTTCGGTGGATGGGGAAGACGTGAGCAAAGTGGCGACGGATTGGCTGACGTCGAAAGGCTTTTTGAAATAATCGGCATGTCCGATGGGGTCCGGCGGGTCCAGGCACCGTTGCTCGTCCTGGGGGCGGTCGGCGTCTTTGCTCTCGGATTTGTGTCACACGCCCGCAACCGCCTGCTGTCGGGCAAACCTGTCGGACTGATCGAAACAGCAGGGCTGGCCGGACCGGTTCCCACAGTTGCGCTCGCGATCGCCCTGCTCCTGCTGCTCGTTCCGTTGGTCTGGCGAGACCGTGACGTGCCGCGCTGGTGCGGCCTTTTTGCCGCCGGCGGGGTCGTCGCGGCGGCGACATGGCTGGCCGGCAGCGCCGCCACCACGTTGGCCGCGAGCAGCGCGACGCTCTCGGCCCGCACCTCGCTTGGCGCGGGATTTTGGGTGGTCGTGACCGTGGCACTGCTCATGGCGTCGGACACCGCGCGTCGCCTGAAATTGCCGGCCACGGGCGCGCTGGGCGCGGGCCTGGTCGCGCTAGGTCCCGTTGCCGCGCTGCTCGCCAGCGGCGAGGCCGGCGCGCTGTCGCTGCTGCGCGAATACGCCGCCCAACGCGAACAGTTTTCTGCCGCCCTCATACGTCATATCGTTATCGTTGTGGTCGCACTGGTCCCCACGGTGCTGATCGGCCTGCCGCTCGGTGTGCTGGCTCAGCGCCGTGCGGAGGTGCGGCGCAGCGTCTTCCCGGTTCTGAACATCATTCAAACGATCCCGTCGATCGCGTTGTTCGGCCTGCTGATCGGCCCCCTCTCCGGCCTCGCTGCGATGTTTCCGGCGCTTGGTGACGTGGGCATCGGCGGCATTGGCCTCGCGCCGGCGGTGATTGCGCTGGTCCTGTATTCGTTGCTGCCCATCGTCCGCAACACGGTCGAGGGTTTGGACAGCGTGCCGCTTCACGTCACCGAGGCCGCAGCCGGCATGGGCATGACTCGTGGGAACTCGTTCTGGCGCGTACAGGTGCCGCTCGCGGCACCCGTGCTGCTGTCCGGACTTCGCGTGACGTCCGTGCAGGCGGTGGGACTGGCCGCGGTCTCCGCGCTGATCGGTGCCGGCGGACTGGGGGCGATCATGTTCCAAGGACTGTTCGCCAATGCGCTCGATCTCGTGCTGCTCGGCGCGCTGCCTGTCATTCTGCTGTCCGTCGCGGTGGACATGGCATTCCGCGTGGCGGCCAGCCTGCTTCGCGTCGAGGGGTCTGGCGGATGATCGCGCTCGACCACGTGAGCTGCGTGTTCGACGGGTTCCGCGCGGTCAACGATCTTTCGCTGACCGTGGCGCGCGGAGAATTCCGCGTGCTGATCGGCGCATCGGGATCAGGCAAGTCCACCACGTTGCGGCTGATGAACCGGCTGATCGATGCAACGTCCGGTCGCATCACCTTCGAGGGCGAGGACATTGCAGCACTGCCACCCGAGGCGCTGCGGCGGCGCATGGGATACGTCATTCAGGGCGGCGGCCTGTTCCCGCACTGGACCGTGGAGCGCAACATCGCCACGGTACCACGCCTGTTGGGTTGGTCGCGCGCTCGGATCAATTCGCGCGTGACGGAATTGCTCGAGTTGTTGCGGCTCGACGCGGCGCGGCTGCGCCATGCCTATCCGCACAGACTGTCGGGCGGGCAGCAGCAGCGTGTTGGCGTGGCCCGAGCGCTCGCCGCCGATCCAGAAGTGTTGCTGATGGACGAGCCGTTCGGGGCGCTCGACCCGATCACCCGCGCCGGGCTGCAGACGGAAATGCGGCGCATCCATATGGAGACCGGCAAGACGATCGTGTTCGTGACGCACGACATGGACGAGGCGGTGACGCTGGCGACCCGGATTGCGCTGCTGGATCGCGGGCGGCTCGTGCAGGAGGGCACACCGCTGGAACTGCTCACCGCGCCGGCCAACGACCAGGTGCGTGATTTTATCGGCAGCGAGGATCGCGGCCTGAAACTACTGTCGGTGCAACGCGCGGCGGATCGCGCGGTGGCGGGCGAAGACTCGCCGGGCGTGCCGATCGCCGGCACCACGTCGTTACGCGCGGCGTTGTCCGAAATGGTAACGCGCGAGACCGATCGATTGCCGGTCAGCGGCGAGAATGGGGCGCCCCAGGGGACGCTGCATCTGCAAGATCTGGTCCGGCCCGCGGTCACACCTTGATCGTCCGGTGCCTGCGCGATCCGCTGGCCTGGATGGTGGTCGCCCTGATGGCGGCGGCGTTCGGTATGACGTCGCTCGGGCCGATATTTGCCGCCCTGTTTCCACGACTGGATCGACCGCTCTACGTGCAGGAGGGCTTTCCCGCCCTGTTGCTCGCGCATCTGCTCCTGGTCGGTGCGGCCAGCACTATCGCGGTTCTGGTGGGCGTCGGCCTCGGTACCTTTGTCACGCGGCCGATGGGCACGGAGTTTCGCGGCCTGGTCGAGACGGTCGCCGCGATGGGCCAGACCTTTCCGCCCGTCGCCGTTCTGGCGTTGGCGGTGCCGGTGATGGGGTTCGGGCAAGCGCCGGCGCTGATCGCGCTCGCGCTGTACGGCGTGTTGCCCGTGGTGCAGAACACCATTGCCGGCCTGGAGTCGATCTCGGTGACCGTGGCCGAGGCGGCGCGCGGCGTGGGCCTCGGGCCGCTGCAGGTGCTATTTCGGGTGGAGTTGCCGCTGGCGGCGCCGGTTATCCTGGCCGGCGTGCGGACCAGCGTCGTCATCGGCGTCGGAACGGCGGCAATCGCCTCGACCGTGGGCGCCAAGACGTTGGGACTGCCCATCATCATCGGGCTGAACGGGTCGAACACCGCATATGTGCTGCAGGGAGCGGTGCTGGTGGGACTGCTGGCGGTCACGCTGGATCTCGCGTTCGGGCGACTGGCGTCGCGGGTAGCGCGGTGGCGCTCTGCGTAGGCACGATGCGTCGTTCATTCCTGGCGCGCACATCGATGATGCGCCGTTTCGCCGATTGCCCAGCCGGGTTCGGCGACACACGTGCGGGCTCGTCGCCGCGGAGAGGACTCTCATGACCCACCAGTTGCACCTCGGCGCGTTCATGCGTCCGGTCGGCATCCACACCGCGTGGTGGCGCTATCCTGGCGCTGCCGCCGACGCGAACTTCAATTGGCCGCTACAGAAACGCTTTGCCCAGACGCTGGAACGCGGAAAGTTCGACGCGTTCTTCATGGCCGATCATCTCGCGTTGTTGAACATGCCGATGTCCGCGCTGCGTCGGAGCGCCACCGTAACCTCGTTCGATCCGCTAACCCTGCTGCCGGCACTGGCGGCCGTGACCGAGCGTATAGGCCTCGTCGCCACCGCTTCGACCACCTACAACGACCCGTATCATATCGCACGCAAGTTCGCCTCGCTCGACCATCTCAGCGGCGGACGCGCGGGCTGGAACGTGGTGACCACGTCCAATCCCGACGCGGCGCTGAATTTCGGTTTGGACGAGGCGATCGAGCACGGCGAGCGATACCATCGCGGGCGCGAATTCTACGACGTGGTCACCGGCCTCTGGGACAGTTTCGCGGACGACGCCTTCGTCTACGACCAGGACAGTGGCATCGTTTTCGACCCCGACCGCATGCACGTCCTGGCCCATAAGGGAGACCATTTTTCCGTCCGCGGCCCACTTAATGTCGCACGCCCGGTGCAGGGCTGGCCGGTGATCGTCCAGGCGGGCGCGTCGGACGCGGGCCGCCAGCTTGCCGCCGAAACGGCCGAGGTCATTTTTGGCGCAGCACGGTCGCTCGAAGACGGGCGGTCGTTCGCCGCCGACGTGCGCGGCCGTATGACCGCGATCGGGCGCAATCCAAACCACCTCAAAATTCTGCCGGCGGTGCTGGTAATCGTGGGTGAGACGGCGGCCGAGGCGCGCGCGAAGAAAGCGACCCTCGACGCCTTGGTGCACCCCGACAGCGGCCTGCCGAACCTCGCCATGCGTCTCGGCGTGGACATCTCCGGCTTTGACCTCGACGCGCCATTGCCCGAGCTGCCGGAGAGCAATGCAAGCAAGAGCGCGCAGAAGACCCTGGTCGAGATGGGGCGGCGCGACAATTTGACGGTCCGGCAGCTGGCGCAATTCGCCGGCGGCTATGGCGGGCTGGAGTTCGTCGGCACGGCGAGCGACATCGCCGACGAAATGCAGCGATGGCTGGAGGCCGGCGCCAGCGACGGGTTCAACGTCATGTTCCACACCGTGCCCGCGGGCATCGACGAATTCGTGGAGCTCGTGGTGCCGGAGCTGCAACGCCGCGGGCTATTCCGCCGCGACTACGAGGGCACCACGTTGCGCGACCACCTCGGTCTGCCGCGGCCGGAGAACCGTTTCTTCCCGGTCGAACGAGCGCGGCACGCCGCGTGAGACTTGCCCCCCGGGTCACCGCCGTGTGTAGGATGGCGCAACCTGAGGGGGTTCTTTCATGCGCATCCTGGCCTCGTTCCTGCTCGCCTCGACACTGCTGACCGGCGTCGCGGTCGCCGACACGCCAAAGGACACGCTGGTCCAGGCCAAGCAGATCGACGACATCATCAGCCTCGACCCAGCCGAAGCGTACGAGTTCAGCGGCATTGAGGTCGCGACCAACGTGTATGACCGCATCATCCGCTACGAGGCGGACGACCTCGAAAAGATGGTCGGCGGCGTCGCGGAAAGCTGGACGGTCAGCGATGACCACAAGACGATCACGCTCAAGATTAGGCCAGGCCAGGTGTTCCACAGCGGCGCTCCGGTTACGGCCGAGGACGCCGCCTTTTCGCTGCAGCGCGTCGTCATTCTCGACAAGTCGCCGGGCTTCCTGTTGAGCCAGCTCGGCCTGGACAAGGATTCTGTCGGCAAGCTGATCCACGCCACGAGTCCCGACACGCTGGTCGTGACCATCACCAAGGATTTCGCGCCGAGCCTGGTGCTCAACCTGCTGGGCTCCATCGTCGGCTCCGTCGTCGAGAAGAAGCTCGCAATGGAGCACGAGGAGAAGGGCGATCTGGGCAACGCCTGGCTGAAGGCGCATGATGCCGGATCAGGTGCGTTCCGTCTCGTGTTTTGGAAGCCGAACGAGAGCGTCAGCTTGGAGGCGAACGCGAAGTTCCGGCTAGGTGCCCCGAGCATCAAGCGCGTCGTGATCCGCAACGTGTCCGAGCCGGCGACGCAACGGCTTTTGCTGGAGAAGGGCGACATCGATATCGCCCGCAACCTTGGCGCCGACCAGATCGCGGCACTCGCCAGCAACAAGGCGGTGACGTTCCAGGAGGCGCCGGGCACCCAGATCACCTATGTCGGCCTGAACCAGTCATACGAGCCGCTGAGCAAGCCGAAGGTGCGCGAGGCACTGAAATACGCAGTCGACTATCAGGGCATGGTCGACACATTCCTGAAGGGCAAGCGGACCGTCCATCAGACCTTCCTCCCCGACGGCTTCTTCGGCGCCCTGCCCTATGCCCCGTTCAAGCTCGACATCGCCAAGGCCAAAAGTCTTCTCGCGGAGGCGGGGTATCCGGACGGCTTCGAGCTGAAGCTCGACAGCTTCAATACCCAGCCCTGGACCGAGATCGCCCAGTCGATGCAGCAGACATTCGGGCAGGCCGGCGTGAAGGTCTCGATCATCCCGGAGGAGCAGAAGCAGCTGTACACGGTGTTTCGGGGCCGGAAGCATCAGGCGGCGCTGTTGGATTGGGGACCCGACTACGCCGATCCGCACACCAACGCCGACGGGTTCGTCACCAACTCCGACGACAGCGACACCGCCACGCACCGCGTGCTCGCGTGGCGCAATCACTGGTTCATCCCGGAGCTGACCGCGATGACCACCGCGGCCGCGGCGGAGGCGGACCCGGCCAAGCGCGAGGCGATGTATCACGACATGCAGAAGCGGGTCACCGATGATGGGCCGTTCATCTTCATGTTCCAGGATCTGTCGCCGATCGGCGAGCGGTCCAACGTGAAGGGCTTCGTTGCGGGGAACGCATCGGATCTGATCTTTTATCGTAAGGTCACGAAGTAGCATCCCGACAAAGGGAATGGCCATCCCGGGGAACGATCACCTTGGTCGGCAAAGGCCGGCCACCCACGACGTGCTTGTCGCGCCGAAAGAACGTCGCGCATCCTCGGCCTTCGCCGAGGACGGGACGGCCTGATGCGCGGGCCGCTCGCGGTGCTGCGTGGTGCTGTCTCGCTGCTCGGCTCGCTCGCGCTGACGTTCCTCGGCCTGAGTTGCGTGACCTTCGTGATCGGTCGGGTGGTGCCGATCGATCCCGTCCTAGCCATCGTCGGCGACCACGCGCCGCAGGGCCTGTACGAGCGGGTGGCGCTGGAGATCGGCGTCGATCAGCCGGTCCCCGTGCAATACTGGCGCTATCTCATGAAGATCCTGCATGGGGATTTCGGCACGTCGGTCATCACCTCGCAACCAGTGCTGGACGACCTCATTCATGTCTTTCCCGCAACCGTCGAGCTGTCCGTCCTCGCGCTCGTGCTGGGTGTCGCGTCCGGCGTCCCGCTCGGCGTGGTTGCCGCGACACAGCAGGGACGCTGGCCCGATCATGTCGCGCGCTTCGTCTCGCTCCTAGGATACTCCATGCCGGTGTTCTGGCTCGGCTTGGTGGGGTTGCTCGTGTTCTACGCGGACCTCGGCTGGGTTTCCGGACCGGGGCGGCTCGACGTGGCCTACGAGGACATCGTACCGGTAGTAACCGGCTTCGTCACCATCGACGCGCTGCTGGCCGGCGAGCCGGACGTGCTGCGCAACGCGTTCTCACACCTGATCCTGCCGGCGTCGTTGCTGGGGTATTTGTCGCTTGCCTACGTGGCGCGGATGACGCGCACGTTCATGCTGGTTCAGTTGCGGCAGGACTACATCCTCGCCGCGCGCGCCAAGGGGCTATCCGCCTTGCGTGTCGTGTGGGTCCATGCTCTGGGCAACATCTGGGTGCAGCTTCTCACCGTCGTGGCGCTGACGTTCGGAGGGCTGCTGGAGGGCGCGGTGCTTACCGAGACGGTGTTCGCCTGGCCGGGCCTTGGGCTCTACATGAAGAATTCCCTGTTCAACGCCGATATGAACGCGGTGCTCGGCGGCACGCTGCTGATCGGCGTCGTCTATATCGGGCTGAACCTGATGACCGACCTGCTGTACCCGCTGGTCGATCCACGTGCGCGAGCCACGAAATGAGCGCGTCCGTCCTGTCGCGCGACTGGTTGCTGGCGTCGGCCCCCGACAGCCGCAGTCAGGCGAGGCTCGGACGCTGGTTTCGCGGCTGGTTGGTCTTTCGCCGCAACCGTCTGGCGATCAGCGGCCTCATCTTCGTCGCGGCGCTTGCGTTCGTGGCCATCGCCGCCCCGCTGTTGGCGAACGAGGCTGCGACAACGCATCAGGTACTCGCCGACCGACTGCAAACTCCATCTTGGACGCACTGGTTCGGCACCGACGAACTCGGCCGTGACATCTATTCGCGCGTGGTATTCGGATCGCGGGTCACGCTCGGCATCGTCGCCATGGTCGCGTGCATCGTGGTGCCGCTCGGCCTCGGCATCGGGCTGCCTGCCGGCTATCTCGGCGGTGCGATCGATGTCGTATTGATGCGGCTGACTGACATGTTCCTCGCCTTCCCCCGCCTGATCCTCGCCTTCGCCCTGGCGGTCGCCCTCGGGCCGGGCATCGGCAACGCCATCGTCGCCATCGCGCTCACCTCCTGGCCGCCCTACGCGCGGCTGGCGCGCGCGGAGACCCTGGCATGGCGCAACAGCGAGTTCGTCGCCGCGGCGCGGCTGCAGGGCGCGTCGGTCGGCCGCATCCTGTGGTCGCATATCGTCCCGCTGTGCCTCCCGTCGGTGATCATTCGTTTGACACTCGACATGGGCGGCGTGGTCATCACCGCCGCGGGCCTGGGCTTTCTCGGCCTCGGGGCGCAGCCGCCGCAGCCGGAATGGGGTGCCATGGTCGCGTCGGGACGCCAGGTGCTGCTGGATCAGTGGTGGGTCGCTACCATACCCGGTATCGCGGTGTTCTGCAGCAGCCTCGCGTTCAACCTGCTGGGCGACGGCATGCGCGACGTGTTCGATCCGCGCTCAGGATGAGCCCTCCGCTCCTGACGGTGCGTGATCTGCGCATCACCTATCCCGGCGAGCGCGGTGATTTCGCCGCCGTCCGGGGCGTCTCGTTCGACCTCGGGCGGGAGCGGCTGGGCATCGTGGGAGAGTCAGGCTCGGGGAAATCAACGACCGGTCGCGCTCTCATGGGCTTGATCGCGCTGCCGGGTCGGGTGGGCGCCACCGAAATACGGCTCGGCGACCTGGATCTGCTGCGCCTGCGCGAACGCGGCTGGCTGCGGGTGCGCGGCCGGCGGATCGGCATGGTGCTGCAAGATCCGCGCGTGGGATTGAACCCAGTGATGCGCGTCGGCGACCAGATTTCTGAAGCGCACCGTACACATCTTCGCGCCGGCCAGGCGGCGGCGAAGCGCGCGGCACTGGCGATGCTGGAGGCGGCGAAGATCCGCGATCCCGAGAGGGTCTACCGGTTGTTTCCACACGAGGTGTCGGGCGGCATGGGACAGCGGGTAATGATCGCCATGATGCTCATCGCCGAACCCGAGATACTCGTCGCCGACGAGCCAACCTCCGCTCTGGATGTCACCGTACAGCGCAGCGTCCTGGCCATCCTCGATGATCTGGTACGGGCGCGCGGCATGGGGTTGCTGCTCATCAGCCACAATCTCAATCTCGTGAAATCGTTCTGCGACCGAGTGCTGGTGATGTATGCCGGCCGCGTGGTCGAGACCTGCGCGGCGTCGGACCTCGCGCACGCGACGCACCCGTATACGCGCGGCCTGCTGGAATCGCTGCCGTCGCTCGATCGCCGCCGCGCCGTGCTGCCGCAGTTGCGGCGCGATCCCGCATGGCTGGAAGCATGATCGAACTCGCTGGTCTGTCGGTCGCGTTCGGCCGAGGTTCTTCGCGCGTGCAGGCTGCGAGACACGTGTCGTTGCGCGTGGCGGAGGGCGAGGCGTTCGGGCTGGTCGGTGAATCCGGCTCCGGCAAATCGACGGTGTTGCGCGCTATCGCCGGCCTGACGCCGTTCGAGGGCGACATCCTGGTGGGCGGGCGGCCGATGGGCCCGCGCCGCGACCGCGCGGAGCGGCGGTTGTTGCAGATGGTGTTTCAGGACCCATACGGCTCATTGCATCCGCAGCACACGGTTGATGCGATTCTGACCGAGCCGCTATCGATCCATCGCCTCGACCGGATCGATCCGCGGGTGCGCGACGCGCTATCGCAGGTCGGCCTGAACGAGACCCACCGCTACCGCTTCCCGCACCAACTGTCGGGTGGGCAGCGGCAGCGTGTCGCCATCGCCCGTGCTCTGATACTGGAGCCGCGCGTCCTGCTGCTGGATGAGCCGACCTCGGCGTTGGACGTGTCCGTTCAGGCGGAGGTGCTGAACCTTCTGGTGCGGCTGCGACGGGACCGGGGGCTGACGATGCTGCTGGTCAGTCACGACCTCGCGGTGGTGGCGCATATGTGCGAGCGCATCGGAGTCATGCTGCGCGGCGAGCTGGTCGAGGTCACGACGGCGGACGCGCTGGCGGCCGGCGAGCCGGCGGAGGCGTATACGCGAGAATTGCTGGAGTCGAACCGGGCTTTGGGGTAATTTTCCGGATTGGCTGATCATTGCGTTGTCTGGTCCGAGCTCGGACTGACGTAGTACGCGAAGATGAAACCGACGACGACGGTGAGCGCGCCCGATATCTCCACCGGCACTGGATGGTCCTTACCAAAATAGTTATTATAGATCCACACGCCGAACGTTACCAAAGCTCCGGCTACTCCCCCGCCGATAACTTTGTTTGTGGGCACTGGCGTTGGCCGCCCTTGCGCTTTGCTTGCTGTTTGAGCCATTGTGATCTCCATGATTCTCGTTACTGCGTCGTCTATCACATATCCACAATGTAACGGATGTCTTGGTCGTTTGCAAGCCGATTCTTACGTCCCTTTCTGACTTTTCCCTTTCCAACCAACCTGAGGTCGTCGGGCTATGTCTCGGTCGAACCTTCTCCACGACATTGCGCAGACACCATGTCATCATTTACTGTTAGTAAGGAAGCGCAGCGCAACCGTCTGTCGCCTGGATGGACCGGCACAGCGCCGGTCTAGGCGGATCGCCTCGACGAATGGCTGAAGGCGTTCCTTCATCTCTGTGGCGCGCGCGTCTTCCCGCTGGATCTGACGATCGCGAGCGTATTGGGGCCATGACTGATCTGGCGCGGCGGTCGGGCCAATCGCCTGGCTAGGCGGACCTTGTGCTTGCCGCCACCGCGTTACGGCACGCCGACGCGATCCTCGCGCAGAACCTGCGACTTTTCCGACAATTCGGCGTCGTCGCTCACGATCCTAACGATGGCCACCGGGCGATCGGCAGCAGATCGTTTTACTGTAGCGCTGATCCCAGACCGAACGGCTTATCGCTTCTCAAAACTTAAGACGCGATGATATGGAGAAACGTGTTCCCCTCGACGACGCCGGATTGCTGGGCGAACGCACTCGCCTTGGCGACCGACAGGCCGGAAAACGTCATCGACGCGTCGATCGTGCCGCTTCCGCGCAGATCGATATGCAGCGTCGCCCCGGCATAGCCGGTCGCGCCCTCGTTGTCGGCCCAATTCAACTTCGAGACGCCGGCCTGAAAACCCCAAATCGTCGCGTCGTCACCAGCATGAAAGTTCGCGATCGTGCTCCAGGTCACGCCGGAACCACGGCCATCGACGAAGAACGTGTCCTGCCCAGAGCCACCTATGATGAAGTTGGAGCCCAGACCGCCATCGATCACGTTACGCCCGCCGCTGACCTGAATGCCATCCGTGCCCGAAGACGTATGAATGAAGACATTAGAGCTCAATGTAGACACGTTGATATTGTCGCTCGTGATGGGTGAGATGTACTGATCCATGATTCCGGCGACCGGTCCGGCATACGGCGTCCCTGGCGTGCTCGACCCGAACGACTGAGTTGTATCCGACACGAAAAAGGTCGCGGTCAATTCATTCTCCCTGGCGTTTACTCGTGAAGATCTTAGCGACCCATCGCATCAACGGCAAGACACCGTGGAAAGCGCTTGTTGTAATACAACGCTGGGCGCCGGAAAGTCGGGGTCCTACTCTGCCGCCTCCGGCACCGCGTCCTGCCGCGCTAACCACACTTGGCCCCAGCGCTTCAATTCCAGTAGCACCGGCCGCAGGCTCATTCCCGCCTCCGTCAGGCTGTATTCGACCTTTGGCGGCACCTCGGCATAGACGCGGCGGCTCACCAGCCCGACCTCTTCCAGTTCCCGCAACTGCTTGACCAGCATGCGTTGCGTGATCGTTCCAAGACTGCGCTGCAGCGCGCCAAAGCGCAGCGTACCGTCGAGCAGGTGGAACAGAATCACGCCTTTCCACTTGCCGTCGATGAGATCAAGCGTCGCCTCGACCGGGCATCCGGCCGCGCCCTTATAACTTCGCCGCTTCACGGCCACGCCAGTATCCTTCCGGGCACTACATGCCGAAGAATGCCGTATCGCGTATCGGCGCGCCACGCCCCACTCTCCCACCACCCACACGGAGAGACCTCATGAAGGCCATCGGATTCACCGTCCCCGGCCCCATCGACCGGCCGAACGCGCTGATCCACCTCGACCTGCCGATACCGGAACCAGGCCCGCGCGATCTTCGCGTCGCGGTGCGCGCCGTCTCGGTCAACCCGGTCGACTACAAGGTCCGCTCATCCGCGACGCCGCCGACCGGCCAGGCGCGAATTCTCGGTTTTGACGCGGCGGGCATCGTGGACGCGGTCGGGGCGCAGGTCACATTGTTCAAGCCCGGCGACGCGGTCTACTACGCCGGCGCGATCGACCGCCCGGGCAGCAACAGCGAGCTCCACTTGGTCGACGAACGCATCGTCGGGCGCAAACCGGACACACTGGATTTCGCCGCCGCCGCCGCCCTGCCGCTGACCGCGATCACTGCATGGGAAATGCTGTTCGATCGCTTTAACGTGGCGCGCAACGGCGGCGCGGGGAACACCTTGCTCATCATCGGCGGCGCCGGCGGGGTCGGCTCGATCCTGACGCAGCTCGCGCGCCAACTTACCGCCCTCACCGTCGTGGCCACCTCCTCACGTCCCGAAACGATCGCCTGGTGCGAGAGCATGGGTGCCCACCACGTCATCGACCACCGCCGGCCGCTGACCGAGGCGCTGCACGAAATCGGGATCGAGCAGGCCGACCACATCGCTGGCCTGACCTCGACCGACGCGCATCTGCCGGCGATCATCGAGGCCATCGCGCCACAGGGCAAATTCGCGCTGATCGACGATCCTGGGACGCTCGACGTCATGCCGTTCAAACGCAAGAGCGTTTCCGTCCACTGGGAGCTGATGTTCACCCGCTCACTGTTCCAAACCCCTGACATGATCGAACAGCATCGCCTGCTGAACGAAGTGTCCCGGCTGATCGATGCCGGGACGCTTCGCACCACGATGACGGAGAACGCCGGCCGGATCGACGCCGCAACGCTGCGGGCGGTGCACGCGAAGGTCGAAGCGGGACGCAGCATCGGCAAAACGGTGCTGGCCGGCTTCTGACCGCGCGGCGGCCGCTCAGACCGGCGCGCGCGTCTCGACCTCGGCGGCGCCCATCCGCACCAGCGCCTCGTAGTCCCCGAGCAGCGTCTCGGTGATGTGTCCGGGCGTGAACGCTTGCCCGTGGATCTCGCGGACGGGCGTCACTTCGGCGGCGGTGCCGGCAAGGAAAACCTCCGTCACGTTCGCCAGCTCCGCCGGCAGAATGGTGCGCTCGACCACCTTCATCTGCCGCTTCCGGGCCAGCGCCATGACGGTGCGGCGGGTGATCCCGTCCAGGAAGCAATCCGGCGTCGGCGTGTGGACCTCGCCGTCCATCACGAAGAAGATGTTCGCCCCCGTCGCCTCCGAAACGTGCCCTCTCCAATCGAGCATCAGCGCGTCGTTGTAGCCCGCCGCCTCGGCCTCATGCTTCGCGAGCGTGCCGATCATGTACAGACCCGCCGCCTTGCTCGCCGTCGGTGCGGTCTCCGGGTGCGGCCGCTTCCAAGTCGCGCGGTGCAACCGAACCCCCTTCATGCGGTCATCGCCGAACAGGTTCGGCCAGGCCCAGGTGGCGATCGCCAGATGGATGGTCGTCTTTTGCGCGGCCACTGCCAGTTGCTCGCTGCCGCGCCACGCGATCGGTCGCACATAGGCGTCCGTCAGACCGTTCGCCGCCACAACCTCGACACAAGCGGCGTCTATCTGATCGGCGGTCCAGGGGATCTCCATCCCCAGGATCCGCCCCGAGGCCAGCAGGCGCTCGGTGTGCGCGCGCAGACGGAAGATGGTGCCGACATACGCCCGCTCACCCTCGAAGACGCCGCTGGCATAATGCAGCCCATGGGACAGGACGTGGAGCTTCGCCTCGCGCCATGGCACCATGCGGCCATCGAGCCAGATCACACCGTCACGGTCATCGAAAGGAACGAGCGCCATGGAACCCCACCCCGAAAGATTGTTGCTTCGCGAGCCCAAAAACTAGAAGTGGCCACACGATCAGTCAATATCACTGACCTAACCACTGGGAATGCCAGCCATGCCTGACCGACGCCCGCCGGCCGACGCCAAACCGCTCGCGGGCAGCAACCTGTTGTTCCTGCGCGAGGAGGATATTCGCGCGGCGCAGGATCTGCTGTTCTTCGCCTATCGCGATTTCACCGCCGGGGCCGACGCCATCCTGGGCGAGATTGGCATGGGGCGGGCCCACCACCGAGCGCTGCACTATATCGGGCGCAATCCCGGCATCACGGTCAGCGAGTTGCTGGCCATTCTACGCATCACGAAACAAAGTCTCTCGCGCGTGCTGACCGAGCTGATCGAGCGCGGCTTCGTCTCGCCGGCGCAGGGTCGGGCGGACCGGCGTCAGCGCCTACTCAGTCTCACGCCGACCGGCGCCGCGCTGGAACGCCGGCTGTTCGAGCGGCAACGCGAGCGGCTGGCCACGGCGTATCGCGAAGCGGGCGGTGCGGCGGTGGAGGGGTTTCGTCGCGTGATGCGCGGCATCGTGGACGAGGCCGGGCAAGACTATCTCGATCGTGCCGAATTGGCCGCCCGCGAGCCCCGACCCCGCTCGGCGTGATGCTTTCCGAAACCGCCGCCGACGCGCTGATCCTCGTCGTCGACGACGATTCCCGGCTGCGGGGATTGCTGCAGAAATACCTCTCCGACAACGGCTTCCGCGTCAGTACCGCGCAAGACGGGACCGAGGCACGAGACCGGCTGCGCTTCCTCGACCCGGATCTGCTCGTGCTCGATGTGATGATGCCGGGCGAAGGCGGGCTGTCGCTCACCTCGTGGCTGCGGTTCGATCGCGAGCGCGAGGGACGACCGGCGCCGCCGATCCTGCTGCTCACCGCGCGTGGCGCGCCCGAGGATCGGATCGCCGGGTTCGAGGCGGGAGCCGACGACTACCTCGGAAAGCCGTTCGACCCGCGCGAACTGGTGCTGCGCATCCGCGCGATGCTGCGCCGGGCGATCCCTCCCCACGCCGCGCCGCTGCCCGTCGCCACCGGCCCGATCCAGCTTGGCGCGTTGAGTTTCGACCGGGAGCGGGGCGAGTTGAGCGGCCCCGCGGGCATCGTGCGGCTGACCGGCGGCGAGACGGCGCTTCTGGCGGCCCTGGCGGAGCGGCCGGGCGAGGTGCTGGCGCGCGAGGATCTCGCAACCACGCTCGGCATGGATGAGGCGACCGAACGGGCGATCGACGTGCAGGTAACCCGGCTGCGGCGCAAGATCGAAGCGGATCCTCGCGAGCCGCGCTTCCTGCATACCGTGCGTGGACGGGGCTATGTTCTAAAGCCAGGGGCGTGAGGCTCCGCCTCTTCCCCGGCCGAGGCCGAATGGTGAAGCGCGTACTGCCGCGCTCGCTGCTCGGGCGCAGCCTGCTCATCATCCTCGTGCCTTTGGTCATCACGCTCGCCGTGGCGCTGCAGATTTTCTACGGCACGCACCTCAACATCGTCTCGCGCCGGCTCGCCAGCGCGGTGGCGGGCGAGATCGCGGCGACCATCGACGCTCTGGGACGCGCCACGCTGCCCGACGACCGGGCGTTTCAGCTCGACCGCGCATGGGACAATTTCGACATGATCGCCCGCTTCGAGCAGGGGCGCACGCTCGCGATGGACGGACTGCTGGACAGACCCTCGATGTGGCGGTTCTGGCTCATCGGACCCATCGACGACGATCTCGCCGCGGGGCTGCACGAGCGCGTCGGGAAGCCCTTCACGCTGGACTGGGATTCCGATCCGAATTCGGTGGTCGTGCGGGTTCAGCTCGCCGACGGTGTGTTGAACGTCGCGGTGCCGCGCAAGCGCCTCTACACCGGCACGTTGTCCTTGTTCGTGGCGTGGCTGGTCGGCACCGCGCTGCTGCTGTTCGGCCTCGCGGCCCTCTTCATGCGCAATCAGGTGCGCGCGATCCGCCGGCTCGCGGCAGCGGCCGAGGCGTTCGGCATGGGCCGCGACGTGGGGCCGATCCGTCCCGAGGGCGCGTCGGAAGTGCGACAGGCGGCGACCGCCTTCAACCGCATGCAGGAGCGGATTCGCCGGTTCCTGACGCAGCGCACGGAAATGCTGGCCGGCGTATCGCACGATCTACGCACGCCGCTGACCCGGCTGCGCCTCGCGTTCGCGATGTTTCCGCCTGACGTCGCGGCCGAGCACGATGTGCCGGGCATGACCGGCGATTTGGAGGAGATGGACCGGATGATCGCCGGCTACCTCGCCTTCGCGCGTGGCGAGGGCGCGGAGCAGGCGTCGGTCACCGATCTGTCGGCCGTGCTGGGCGAGGTCGCGGCCTCGGCGCGGCGCTCCGGCAGCGTGGTGCGCACCCAGGTTCCGGCTGGCTTGCTGCTCTTGCTGCGGCCGGACGCGTTTCGCCGCGCGCTGACCAACATCGTCGACAATGCCCGCCGCCACGCCCGCCACGTCGTGCTGTCGGCCGCGCCCTCCGGTGCGCGGCTGGTACAAGTCACGGTCGATGACGACGGACCCGGCATCGCCCCGGAGCGGCGGGAGGGCGTCTTTCGCCCCTTCGCCAGCGGTGCCGACGGCGGCACAGGTCTCGGCCTGACGATCGCCCGCGACATCGTGCGCGCGCACGGAGGAGAAATCGTCTTGGAGGACAGCCCGCTCGGAGGTCTCCGGGCGCGGATCATGCTTCCGGTCTAGGCGGGGCGAGGCCGCCGATAGACGAACGCCGGAGCCTGCGCTCCACTCTCGCCTGCCGCTTCGGCCATCAACCCGTGATCCGGCGACAGCGCGCAGGCCGGATCGGTGCGCCCCGCATCGCCGGTCAGCGCGAACGCCTGGCAGCGGCAGCCGCCCCAGTCGATTTCCCGCCGGTCGCAGGACCGGCAGGGCTCAGGCATCCAGGACGTGCCGCGATAGCGGTTGAACGCTTCGGACTCGTTCCAGATGTCCGCCAGCGACGCGGTCCGCACCTCCGGCCAGTCGAACCCCGGCAGCGTCTCGGCCGCATGACACGGCAGCACCCGCCCGGCCGGCGACACGTTCAGGAATCGCCGCGCCCAGCCACCCATGCAGCCCTTTGGCTCGGACGCGTAGTAATCCGGCACCACGTAATCGATCAGCATCTTTCCGCGCAGCCGCTCGCGCGCCGCCATCACCACATCCGTCGAGTGATCGAGCTGCGCCCGCGTCGGCAACAGGGCTGCGCGGTTGCGCAGCCCCCAGCCGTAATACTGGGTGTGCGCGACCTCGATGCGACCGGCCTCCATCGCCTCCGCCATGTCGATCATCCGCGCGACGTTATGCACATTCTGCCGATGCACCACGAAATTGACCGTCAGCGGCAAACCCGCTTCGCGCACCAACCGCGCCACCTCGAGCTTCTTCGAATGCCCACCCGCGTAGCCGCCGATCCGATCCGCGTTCGGCGCATCGGCGTCCTGAAAACTGAGCTGGACGTGGTCGAGACCGGCGTCCGCGAGGCGTGCGAGTGCCGCCGCGTCGAGCAGCACACCCGAGGTAATGAGGTTCGAATACAGTTGCAACGAAGCGGCGCGGGCGACCAGTTCCGGCAGGTCGCGTCGCAAGGTCGGCTCGCCGCCCGAAAAGTGCATCTGCAGCACACCGAGCGCCGCCGCCTCGTCCAGCACCCGCAGCCATGTCGCGGTGTCGAGCTCCGAGGCCACCCGCTCCAGTGCCAAAGGATTCGAGCAGTACGGGCATTGCAGTGGGCAGCGATGGGTCAGCTCGAGCAGCATGCCCATCGGCGGCTCGGGCCGCGTGGCCGCCGCCACCGGGCGGACGAGTTCAGTCTGGCTCATAGCTTTAACACTCCGCGGGCGGACAGATCTTCCAGCATGGTCGACACGTCCTCGGCCAGCACCTCGCGCGGCGCGTTGAATTTCGCCGACAGGTCGTCGAGGATCCCGCGAAAATCGCGCTTGCCGTCGACCAGCTGCAACACGGCGACGGCATGTTCGTCCGGCTGGAACGCCCGCTCGGGAGCGAGCACGACCCAGGCGTCCCGCACCCCGTCGAAGCGCAGTTTCGTGCCGCGGGCGAAGACCGGAACCACGCCCTCGGCGATCATGGGACGAAGGCACCCGGCGGAACCCTGCCCGGCTCGACATAGGCATAGGACAACGCATCCAATTGCGACCACAGCACGTCGCACTTGAACCGCACCGCCGCGACACAGGCCAGCTGGTCAGCCCGGGTCGTGGCCTCGCGAGTGATGAAATCGAGCGCGAAATCCACGTCGCGCGGCGCCTGCGTCAGCCGTGGCGTGAAATAGGCCAGTGTTTCGGGCGTGATGAAGTCGTAATGAGCAAGCATGCCCGAGACCCGCTCGCTGATGATGGCGGGCGAGAACATTTCCGTCAGCGACGAGGCGATCGCTTCAAGCAGGCTGCGGTCCCGGACGAAATTCACATAGGCGTCGACCGCGAACCGGGTGCCGGACAGGATCCCGTCCGTGCTTTCGACGAAAGCCCTGTCCAGGCCGACGCCCTCGGCGAGCTTCAGCCAGCGCGCGATGCCGCCAGTTCCCGGCCCGTCGCCGTCATGATCGACCAGCCGCCGTCGCCACTCGCGGCGCAATTCTGCGGTCGGCAGCCGAGACAGGAGGACTGCGTCCTTCGCCGGAATCCGACTTTGGTAATAATAGCGGTTGAGCGCCCAGGCCTGAACCTGCGCGCGGGTGCAACGGCCGTCGTGCAGCCTGCGATGGAAAGGATGCAGGCTGTGGTAACGCTCCGCCCCGACCGCGCGAAGCTCGCCGTGAAACGCCTCGGGCGGAAGCCGATGGAGCGTCATGCGAAAACCTCCATCCCGTCATAGGCGACCTGCCAGCCCGCCGCACGGACCTCGGCGTGCTCAGCGGAGTCCTCTAGCAAAATCGGATTGGTGTTGTTGATGTGGATCAGGATCTTCCGGGCAACCTGGAGACCCTCGAAGGCCGCGAGCGTGCCGTCAGGGCCGGAGACACTCATATGCCCCATCCGGCGGCCCGTCTTCTGCCCGACTCCGGCGATCAGCATCTCGTCGTCGCGCCACAGCGTCCCGTCGAACATCACGCAATCCGCGTCGCGCAGCCGGTCCCGCAGATTCGGGGTCATCGCGGCGCAGCCCGGGATGAAGAACAGTTTTTCTCGTCCGTCGCACAGCATGGCGCCAACCGTCGTGCCGTCGGTCACGACCGCCGGCGCGTCGCTCTGCTCGAGATAAAGCGGGACTTTGCCAGGCACCGGGAACAGTGTGCAGGTCAAGCCGGAGGCTCGTCCGTCGGCAAGCCGAAGCGTGAATGCCGTCTCGAGCGCCACTGCGATTCGTGGCACGAGGTCCCGGGCGAGCGCATCGAAAATTGGATTTGCCGCCAAAATGTCGATGACGTTTGCGCTGGCATAGAGCGACAGCGCCTGCCGCTCGCGCAGCGTCAGCAGGCCGGTGATCGCGTCGACTTCACCGCTCGTCAGGACGACGCCCGCAATCGGTGTCGAGCGCATACTCGTCCGAGGCTGCAAGTCAGCAGTATTTTCGATCTGTTGGCGGAGATCAGGTGCGGCGTTAACGATGAACCAGTGGAGCCGATCGGCGGACACAGCGATGGATGCCTGGGTCCGGGGCTTCGCCAACGCATCCCCTTGCCGCGCGCGCCTACAATTCGCGGATCCGGAATTCCACTGCGGAAAACCACCACCGGCCGCAGCTCCAAGCACCACGGCCCGCATACTATCAGAACCTTAAGACGAAGACGTCCGCCCGCTCGATGGCGGGCGGATCAGCTCACTTCACGCCAGCGCAAGCATAGCAGTTGATCTCGCCACCGAGCGCGATTTCGACGATCTTCGGGGTCTTCCAGGACATGGCTCTTCTCCGTTACGTGTTTCCGCGTGATGGATTATGAGAGCCGGATCTTCGACAGTCAAGGCAACGGCGCGCCCCGGACTTTTCCGACGGACCTTGCCCGCCTCGGTCCCTGGTGATCACACTGGCGAGAGCCTCCCGTATCGCGCACATTGTAGACAACGGCCGTTTGAGCCGACTTTTGACCAACGGGAGCGATGACGGACATGAGCTCGACCACCTATCCCGGCCAGGATGTCGGGTCCGCTGGACTGCTCGATCGGCAGCGTATCGTCGCGGGCGCCGGTTTCAACCGTTGGCTGGTTCCCCCCGCCGCGCTGGCGATTCACTTGTGCATCGGCATGGCCTACGGCTTCAGCGTGTTCTGGTTGCCGCTGTCTCGCGCCATCGGCATTTCCAAGCCGGTTGCTTGTGAGGGCGCGACCTTCTGGAGCGCGCTGACCACCACGACTTGCGACTG
The DNA here is from genome assembly GCA_965246915.1 of Acetobacteraceae bacterium. Taxonomy (GTDB): domain Bacteria; phylum Pseudomonadota; class Alphaproteobacteria; order Acetobacterales; family Acetobacteraceae; genus CAVRQM01. The sequence continues at coordinate 16,301 of CBDFGB010000011.1, read as the reverse complement.
GCGGGTGCTCGACCTCGGCTGGACCTATTCGCTGTTTTTCGTGGTGCTCGGGTCCGCAGCGGCGATCTGGGGCGGATGGCTGGAGCGTTCGGGTCCACGCAAGGCTGGCGTGGTCGCGGCCTTCTGCTGGTGCGGCGGCATGGGGGTCTTCGCCCTCGGCATCTACGTCCATCAGCTCTGGCTGATGCTGCTCGGCGCGGGATTCGGCGGTATCGGCCTAGGCCTCGGCTACATCTCGCCGGTCTCGACGTTGATCAAGTGGTTTCCCGACCGGCGCGGCATGGCGACCGGCATGGCGATCATGGGCTTCGGCGGCGGCGCCATCATCGGCGGCCCGCTCGCCAACCTGCTGATCGTTCGGTTCGCCGGCCCGACCGATGTCGGCGTCTGGCAAGCGGTGCTGGTGATGGCGGCAATCTATTTCGTGTTCATGATGGGAGGCGCGTTCGGCTACCGCGTGCCACCGGAAAACTGGCAGCCGGAGGGCTGGACGCCCCCCGCCGCCCGCGCGAAAGCGATGATCGCGCATGGCCACGTGCATCTAAGGGACGCGCACAAGACAAGGCAGTTCTGGCTGCTGTGGGCGATCCTGTGCCTGAACGTCAGCGCCACGATCGGCGTGATCGGCGTCGCCTCGCCGATCATTCAGGAAATTTTCTCCGGCAGCCTGATCGGCCGACCGGACGTGACGTTCACGGCACTCGACCCGGACCAGAAGAAGGCGGTCGCGGCGATCGGCGCGGGCTTCGTCGGCCTCATCAGCCTGTTCAACATCGGCGGCAGGTTCTTCTGGGCGTCGCTGTCAGACCGCATCGGCCGCAAGCCGACCTATTTCTGCTTCTTCGCCATTGGCACGATCCTGTACGCGGCGATGCCGTGGGCCGCGCACAGCGGCGGACAGGCGATCTTCCTCGCCTTCTTCTGCGTCATCGCATCGATGTACGGCGGCGGCTTCGCCACGATCCCGGCCTATCTCGCGGACATGTTCGGCACGCAATTTGTCGGGGCGATCCATGGCCGCCTGCTGACCGCCTGGTCGACTGCCGGCATCGTGGGGCCGCTCCTGTTCAACTCCATTCGCGACACACAGATCGCCGCCGGAGTGCCGCGCGACTATGTCTACGACAACGCACTGTATATCGCGGCGGGCTTCCTGGCGGCCGGGTTCGTGGCAAATTTGCTGGTCGGCCCGGTCGCTGACCGTTGGTTCATGACCCCGCAGCAAGTGGCCGAAGTGCAGGCCGCCAAGCAGCGTGGCGCGGTGACGCAGATGGGCTCGTTCGGGATCGGACGGGGCGGGTTCAGCCCGATGGCCGGCCTCGCGTGGCTCTGTGTCGGTGTCCCGCTGGCGTGGGGGATTTATATGACGCTGCTAAAGGTCATTCCGCTGTTCGGCTGACGTCCGGTCGGCGAAGGGGGTGGCTACCCCCTCCGCCGACCCTTCGCGAACCGGTCGAACGCCACGGCGAGTACGATGATCACGCCGATGATGATCTGCTGGATGTATGGCGAGACGTTCATCAGCACGAGCCCGTTGATGAGTACCCCGATCAGGATCGCCCCGACCACGGTGCCCGCGACGCCGCCGATGCCGCCGAACAGCGAGGTGCCTCCGATCACCACCGCGGCGATGACCGTCAGCTCGTAACCCGCGCCCGCCACGGCCTCGCTGCTGTTCAGCCGCGACGACAGCACGAAGCCGGCGAGCCCCGCGAAGAACCCGACGATCACGTAGACCGAAAGCGTGAGGCCCCGCACATCCAGGCCCGACAGCCGCGCCGCCTCGACGTTGCCGCCGACCGCGTAGACATGACGGCCGTATCGCGTGTGCCGCAGGGCGATATGGCAGAGCAGCGCCGCGCCCAGGAAGATCAGTACCGGCACTGGGACCGGGCCCAATTTGCCCTGGCCCCAGAAGCGGTAGTCCGCGTCGAACGCGCTGATCGGCCCGCCGCCGGAGTAGAGCAAGGCGGCACCACGGAACGCCGACAGCCCACCGAGGGTCACCACGAAGGGCGGGACATTGAGCCACGTCGTCGCAAGCCCCTGCAGCAGCCCCGCCCCCAGCCCGACGCCACACGCGGCCGCCGCCGCGATCCACACCGGAGAACCGGCGATGACCGTGTCATCGAGCGAAAGCGTGTTGCCCGTGCTGCCCTTGGCCAACGCGCCGGCCACCAATCCGGCCAAGGCGACGACGGAGCCGACCGACAGATCGATGCCGCCCGTCAAAATCACGAACGTCATGCCCAGCGCGATCAGCCCGGTGATGGAAATCTGCCGCATCACGTTGAACAGATTCAATGGCGACAGAAATCGCGGCTCCGCGACGGAAAACACCAGCATCAGCACCAGCAGGAACAGCAGCGGCGCGAATTTCGAGAGTTGCCGTGTCATGACAGCGTCATAAGCTGCATCAGGCGCTCCTGCGTGGCCTCGCTTGCGGACAAGTCCCCGGTCACCCGTCCCTCCCGCATCGTGACGATCCGGTCGCTGATCGCCAGGACCTCCGGCAATTCGGACGAGATCGCGACGATGGCGATGCCCTGCCGCGCGAGTTCGTCAAGCAGTTCGTGCACCTCGGCCTTCGCGGCGATGTCGACGCCCCGCGTGGGTTCGTCGACGATCAGGACTTTTGGTCGCAGCGCGAGCCAGCGGGACAGCACCACTTTCTGCTGATTGCCGCCGGAGAGGTTCACGATCGCCTGTTCGCCGCTGCTCATGCGGATGTGCATGCTCTTTCGATACACCTCGAGCGCCGTAGCCTCGGCACGTTCGCGCACGAAGACGCCGAGCCAGAGGAACCGCGACAGGGCGGCGATGGAGAAATTGCGCCGCACCGCCTGGGCAAGGAACAGCGCCTGCTGCTTGCGGTCCTCCGGGACCAGTCCGATCCCGGCCCGGATCGCGTCGCGCGGCCCGCGCACCTGCAAAGCGAGGCCGTCGAGAGTGACGGTGCCCGCGATCCGCTTGTCGGCGCCGAACACCGCCCGCGCAAACTCCGTTCTGCCGGCCCCGACCAGGCCGGCGATCCCCAGAATTTCACCCGCCCTTACGTCGATGGATACGTCGTGCAAGGCGGTCGCGTGCGCGGCGGCGCGGGCGGTTGAGAGGCGCCGGACCGAGAGGCGCACCGCGCCGGCCGCATGCCGTCGCTCCGGCCGGCGATACAGCTGCTCGCCCGTGCGGCCGACCATCATGCGGATGATCTCGTCCAGGGTCAGGTCCCGCATCGCCGCGGTGCCAACCATCTTGCCGTCGCGGAGCACCGCGACGCGGTCGCAGATTGCCTGCGCCTCGATCAGTCGGTGGGTGACGAACACCACGGCGATCCCGTCCGCCCGCAACTGCCGCATGATCGCCAGCAGCCGGTCGACCTCGGTCGAGGACAACGCCGAAGTCGGCTCGTCCATGATGATGAGCCGGCTCTGCATCGAAAGGGCGCGAGCGATTTCGACCATCTGCTGCTCGGCGACCGACAGCGCGCGGACTGGCGTCGCGGGATCGATGTCCAGGCCGATGCGGTGGATGATGGCGGCCGCGTCGCGGCGCAGCCGCTTCCAGTCCAGAAGGCCGCCGCTGGTCGGCTCGCGACCGACGAACACGTTTTCCGCGACCGACATGTCGGGAACCAGGGTGAACTCCTGGTAGATCGTGACGATCCCGCGTTTCTGTGCCGCGTGCGGGTTGGCGAGCGCAATTTGCCCACCCTGCCACAGGATCGCCCCCTCGTCCGGCCGCTGCGCGCCCGAGACGATCTTCAGCAGCGTCGATTTGCCCGCGCCGTTCTCGCCTAGCAGGCCAAGGATTTCGCCTTCGCGTACGTCGAGCGAGACGTCGTCCAAGGCGACGACGCCCGGAAAGCGCTTGGTCAGGTTTTGGAGTTGGAGAAGGGACGAGGAACCCTTTCCACGGCCCTCTCCCGCGAGCGGGAGACCGGGCGTTGCCGCACCGTCATCGCCTGCGACGCCCCCTCTCCCGCGCTGCGGGAGAGGGGGGGAGAGAGGGTCTATCGACAACGAAGAAAGTCTACTTCATCTCCGACAACCGCTCGGCCTTGCCGAGATTCTCCGTGCCGATGACGATCGGCGTCAGCAGGGTCAGCTTCTGCTCCGGCTTCTTGCCGTCTCGCGCGAAGGCCACCGCGATGTCCATGGCGATGCGGCTCTGCTCGCCGGGGAACTGCTCGACGGTGCCCGCGAGGCTGCCATCCTTTACCCGCGCCAGCGCTTCCGGCAGCGCATCGAACCCGTAGATCTTGATGCCGGTCATGTTGCGCGCCCGTACCGCCTCCAGCGCGCCCAGTGCCATGTCATCATTGGCGCAGACGATGACGTCCGGGGCCTTGGCCATGCCGGCCAGCGCGCTCTCGGTCATCGACAGCGCCTGGTCGCGGGCGAAATTGGCCGGCTGCTCGAAGACGATCTTGTATTTGTCCTTGTGGGCGTCGAGCACGGCGTGCAGGCCCTTGTTGCGGTCGATCGCCGGGCCCGCGCCGGGCTGGCCCTGCAGATGCAGGATGTTGGCACCGTTCGGGAACGCCGCGAGGATCGCCTCGCCCTGCGCGCGGCCGCCCTGGACGTTGTCCGCGCCGACATGGGCCAGCACGCCGTCAACGCCGTTGACGCGACGATCGATGGTCACGATGGGCACGCCGGCGTCCACTGCCGCCTGGACAGCCGGCGCGAGGGCAGCGACATCGAGCGGGCTGATGACCACCGCGTTGACGCCCTTGGTCACCGCGGCCTCGAGGTCCGCGGTCTGTTTGGGCGCGCTGTTCTGGCCGTCCGTCTCGATCAAGGTGATGCCGCCGAGTTTCCTCGCCTCGCCTTTCAGCTCGTTCTGCATATGCACGAAGAACGGGAACGAAAGGCTGGGCAGCGAGGTCGAGATCGTCAGCGGCTTCTGCGCCCAGCCGGACTCGCCCACGGACAGGCCCGAAAGTGCGGCGGCGACAAGCAGAGTGCGGCGCAACATAATGGATTCCCCCGTTTTTTCGTTCTTCCGCCACCGTGGCGGGTCGGAGGTTTCAGGTCAACCCGCAACGATACGGGAAAGTCCTGGACGGCACTTCACTTCCACAGTTTCTCGAGCATCGCATACGCGTTCGGCGCAAGTCCGCTCGGGCCGATCAGAATGTAGGTCTTCCGCGCCTTCTGTTTGATGTCCCAGACGCCGGTGGTGTTGGGCGGAAACCATACCGTATCGCCGGCCTTGATGTGCATCGCCTCGCCGCCGTCCGGCGTGAAGGTCACGTCGCCCTCCATGAAATAGGCGAACTCGGCTTCCTTGATCTGGCGCACCCAGCGGCCTTCGGAACACTCCCAGATTCCGGCCTTGATCGAGCCGTATTGGCCCTTCAGGATTTCCTGGCCGCGCAGCATGCTGAGCGGCGGCGCGTCGATCGGCACGGGCTGCGGACCCCAGTCCGCGAGTTTGTCGCTCGGCACCGAGGCCGTCGCCGGCAGAAGGATCGGGCCGCCCGGTTTGACTTGGACGACGACGCCCGGAACCAACGCGGGCGATGCGGTCACCGCCGTGCGCATCGCCCCGGCGAGCTGGTTCGCCCCGAAACCGCCGACGAAGCCGACGACCAGGGCCAGGATCACCAATGGCAGCGTACGACGCATCGTCTCATTCCCTGCAATATACGGCAGTTGTAGCGGCGGCCGCGTCGTCTTGTCATTCCAGAGTGACAAAACTCTGAACGATCTTGCGAGGTCGTGCCTGCCCCAACACGATTTTGCAGTCATCGCCGGGCTTGACCCGGCGATCTCGTACGGCTTCGCTGCGCGCGTCAGGGGCGAGATTGCGGGATCTCGCCCGGCCATGACAATTGTATTGGCCGCACTCCAGATTTTAGCAATCCTGGTCTACAGCTCGGCCAGCGCGAGCCTTACCGCATGAAGCGCCGCATCCGCTGCCGCCGCGTCCGGGCCACCGGCCTGCGCCAGATCGGGCCGGCCACCGCCGCCCTTTCCGCCGACCGCCGCGGCAGCCGCGCGCACCAGATCGACCGCGCTGATCCGGCCGACCAGATCGGGGGCCACGCTTACCACCACGCTTGCCTTGCCCTCCGCGGTCGAAACCAGCGCCACCACGCCGCCGCCCTGCTGTTGGCCGATCGCCTCGGCCAGGCCCTTCAGCTCGCGGGCCGGCACGTCGCCGAGGTTGCGCGCGGCGAGGCGGATGCCGCCGACCTCCTCGCCCGTCGCCTGCGCGCCGCCGGTCGCCAGCTTGCGTTGCAATTCCACGACCTGCCGTTCCAGCCGGCGGCGATCCTCCACCAGCGCGATCACCCGCTCCGGCAATTCCGCCGCCGTGACCTTCAGCGCCGCGGCGGCGGCGGCCAGCAGCCGATCCGTCTCGGCCTGCGCGGCAAGCGCCGCCTCGCCGACCACCGCCTCGACGCGGCGCAGGCCGGCGCCGACCGCGCCCTCGGCGGTGATGCGGAACAGGCCGATCTCGCCGGTTCGGCCGACATGGGTGCCGCCGCACAACTCGATGGAGTAGGCGGGACGTCCGTCGCCACCCATGCCCATCGAGACGACCCGCACCTCGTCGCCGTATTTCTCGCCGAACAGCGCCATCGCGCCTTCGGCCACGGCCGCTTCCGGGGTCATCAGCCGCGTGTTGACCGCCGCGTTCTCGCGGATCCGCGCGTTCACCTCCGCCGCGACCACGTCGAGGTCGTCGCGGGTGATCGGGCTCGGCTGGCTCACGTCGAAACGCAGCCGGTCGGGCGCGTTCAGGCTGCCCTTCTGCTGGACATGCGTGCCAAGCCGCCGCCGCAGCGCCTCGTGCAGCAGATGCGTCGCCGAATGATGCGCCCGGATCTTTCCACGCCGCGCATGGTCGACGCCGGCCAACACGGCCAAGCCCGATGACGCCTCGCCCTCGATCACCGTGCCGATATGCGCGAAGACCCCCTCGCGCTTCTGCGTGTCGGTGACCGCGATGCGCAGCCCGACCGCGGAAATCGTCCCGCTGTCGCCAACCTGCCCTCCGCTCTCGGCGTAGAACGGCGTCTGGTTCAGCACCACGGACACCAGCGTTCCCGGTTTTGCCGAAGCGACCTCCTGGCCATCGACCACGATCGCGGCGACCGTCGCCTCGGCGGTCTCGGTGCTGTAGCCGAGGAATTCGGTCGGTCCCAGCCGCTCGCGCAGCTCGAACCAGACCCGCGCCGTGCCCGCCTCGCCCGACCCGGCCCAGGCGGCCCGCGCGCGGCGCCGCTGATCGGCCATCGCCGCCTCGAACCCCCCCGTGTCGACGCTCCGCCCCTGCTCGCGCAGCGCGTCCTGCGTCAGATCGAGCGGGAAGCCGTAGGTGTCGTAAAGCCGGAACGCCACGTCGCCGGCCAGCGCCTCCCCCTCGCCGAGTTTTTCCGTGGCGTCGGCCAGCAGATGCAGCCCGCGTTCCAGCAATGACGTGAACCGCGTCTCCTCCAGCCGCAACGTGTCGGCGATCAACGTCTCGGCGCGGCCGAGTTCCGGGTAGGCGACGCCCATCTGCCGCACCAGCGCCGGCACGAGGCGGGCGAGCAATGGCTCGGTCGCCCCCATCATGTGCGCATGGCGCATGGCCCGGCGCATGATCCGGCGCAGGACGTAGCCGCGCCCTTCATTGGAAGGCAGCACGCCGTCGGCCATGAGGAACGACGTACTGCGCAAATGGTCGGCCACGACCCGATGGCTGGTCTTGAACGGCCCGTCCGGGTCCTGGCCGGTGGCCTCGGCGCTGGCAAGGATCAGCGCCCGCAGCGTGTCGGTGTCGTAGTTGTCGTGCTTGCCCTGTAGGATCGCGGCGAAGCGTTCCAATCCCATGCCGGTGTCGATCGACGGACGCGGCAGCGGTGCCCGGACGCCGGGCGGGCCTTCCTCGTACTGCATGAAGACGAGGTTCCAGATCTCGATGAACCGGTCCCCGTCCTCGTCGGCGCTGCCGGGCGGTCCGCCCGGGATGGAGGGGCCGTGGTCATAGAAGATCTCCGAGCACGGGCCGCACGGGCCGGTGTCGCCCATGCGCCAGAAATTGTCGCTGGTGGCGATGCGGATGATCCGTTCGTCGGGCAATCCCGCGATTCGCCGCCAAAGTGCTGCCGCGTCGTCGTCGTCGGCATAGACGGTGACCAGCAATTTTTCCGGCGGCAGCCCGAAATCGCGCGTGATCAGAGTCCAGGCGTGGATGATCGCCTGTTCCTTGAAGTAATCGCCGAAACTGAAATTGCCCAGCATTTCGAAGAACGTGTGATGCCGGGCAGTGTATCCGACATTGTCGAGGTCGTTGTGCTTGCCGCCGGCGCGCACGCACTTTTGCGCCGTCGTGGCGCGCGCGGAGGGCCGCTTTTCCGCGCCCGTAAAAACGTTCTTGAACTGGACCATGCCGCTGTTGGTGAACAGCAGCGACGGGTCGTTGCGCGGCACCAGCGGCGAGCTCTCGACGACCGCATGGCCATGCCGCTCGAAGTAGCCCAGGAAGGTAGCGCGGATGTCGTTGCTGCTGGAGGCGCTGGCCATGGCGGGTCCGGACTGAGAAAGCGGGTCATCGGGGTAGCGCAGGCGGGCCCAGGTGTCACCTTCGCGCCAGGATTGGCGATCCCCAATGTTGCCGTCAGACCTCCTCAACGCTGAGCGGCCCACTCTCCGCGCCCCGCCGATCGAAAAGGACGACCGCGCATGCCCTCCGCGACCGCGACCGCCGCCCCACGGATGCTGAACAAGGTTCCCGAAGTCACTTTCGTCTTCTGGGTCATCAAGGTGATGGCGACCACGGTCGGCGAGACTGGGGCGGATTTCCTCGCCAGCCATATCGATCCCGCGCTCGCCTACGGCGCGATCGCGATCGCCTTCGTCGCCGCGCTGCTCGGCCAACTCCGGGCCCGGCGCTACATCCCCTGGCTCTACTGGCTGGCCGTGGTACTGGTCAGCGTCGTCGGCACGCTGCTGACCGACGCGGTGACCGACGGCCTCGAGGTCAGCTTGGTCATCAGCACCGCCGTCTTCGCGGTCGCGTTGGGCGCGACGTTCCTCGCCTGGCATGCGCGGGAGCGCACGCTGTCGATCCACAGCATCACCACGCCGGCGCGCGAGCGCTTCTACTGGGCGGCGATCCTGTTCACCTTCGCGCTGGGCACCGCCTCCGGCGACCTCGTCGCCGAGCAGCTGCACCTCGGCTACGCGCTGTCGGCAATCGTCTTCGTCGGCCTGATCGCCGCGGTCGCCGCGGCCTATGTCGTCGGCGGAGCGAACGCGGTGCTGACGTTCTGGATCGCCTATGTGCTGACCCGGCCCCTCGGCGCCTCGCTCGGCGACCTCCTGTCGCAGCCACGCGACCAAGGCGGGCTGGGGCTCGGGACCACGGGCATCAGCCTGCTGTTCCTGGCAGTGATCGTCGGGCTGGTCACCACCCTGACCGTCGCCGACCGCCGGCGCGCGGCGGTGGCCGGCGGCGTTGATCGTTGAGGGCGACAGACGCGAGATTGGGCGGACGTATAGCGGCGTCACGCGATCAGGAGTGTCTTGACCCCTGCGGCCCTGCGATTTCGACGGCAATGCGCTCAGCGCCGTGGTCGAAGCGGTCGTCGACGCCTATCGGCCCGACGCCGAGGACGCGGGACGGTTTCTGGGCGCCGAAGTCGCCGCGGGAGTCGTCATCCACGGTGACCGGGAATTGCTGACGCAGGCGGCGGCGAATCTGGTCGAGAACGCGCTCGCCCACACGCCGAAGGGCACGCATGTCGTGGTCCGGCTGACGCCAGCTACGGCGGCGGGGATGTCTCTCACGGTTGCCGACGACGGGCCCGGCGTGGCTCCGGGCGAACTGCCCCGCATCACCGACCGCTTCTATCGCACCGAACGAAGCCGAACCGCCCCCGGCAACGGGTTGGGGCTCACTCTCGTCGCCGCCGTCGCGGACTTGCACGCGGCGACGTTGACGCTCGAGAACGCCCACCCGGGTCTGCGCGCGACCTTGAGCTTCCCGGCTCGCCGCCCGGCCACGAGGCAAGAGATATCGTCGTGATCCGCAAGGAAAGGAGGTGACTTCGCGGGATTAAGGCCGCCGCCAAACTGACCCAAATCCGTCATCGCGGCGTCATGGCTGCTCCCTATGGTGCCGCCGCCAAACAGGGGACCAATCATGACGGAACGGACGAACGTGGCCGCGCGGGTCGAGAGCGCGCGCGAGATCGAGGCATTGGAGCTACGCCGGCGCGAGGCGCTGCGGCTGGTCTTCGGGGCGGGCCTCGCCACCGCCATCGGCGCCGATGCGGCCTTCGCGGCACCGTCGCAGCCCTCGTTCCTCCACGGCGTCGCCAGCGGCGACCCGACCCGGACGGCCGTCATCATCTGGACCCGCGTCACGCCGAGCTCGCTGAACGACGTCACGGTGCGCTGGAAAGTGGCGCTCGATCCCGCCATGACGCGCGTGGTGCGCGGCGGCGCCACCACGGCCCGGGCGCTCGGCGACTACACCGTCAAGATCGACGTCGACGGGCTGCAGCCGGGCTGGGTCTACTACTATCAGTTCTCCGCCGGCGACGTGCTCTCGACGGTCGGCCGCACTCGCACGCTGCCGCCGGCCGACTACACCGAGCAGCTGCAATTCGCGGTGTTCTCCTGCACGAATTTCGAAAAGGGGTATTTCAACGCCTACGCGGATGCCGCGCGGAACCCCAAACTGGACGCAGTCCTGCATCTCGGCGACTACAACTACGAGTACGGCGTCGGCCGCTATCAGACCCCGGCTTTGGCTCTCGGCCTGGTGACCGAGCCGCGCCGCGATCAGCTCGTGCCGACGACCGACACCGTCCTGTTGGACGCCTATCGGGCCCGCAAGGCGCTCTACCGGACCGACCCGGATCTGCAGGCGCTCCATGCCGCCGCACCGTGGATCACCGTGTGGGACGACCACGAATCGGCGAACGATGCCTGGAGCGAGGGGGCGGAGAACCATGATCCAGCCACTCAAGGTCCCTGGCAGGCCCGCAAGATCGCGGCGATCCGGGCGTACTACGAGTGGTTGCCGCTGCGCGAGCCGGCCGACCGCCAGCGCGTCAGCCCCACGACCGGCAATCCGGAACACATGGCCAGAAGCTTCGATTTCGGGCGCGTCGCCCGCCTCGTGATGCTGGACACCCGCCTGCAGCATCGCGACAAGCAGCTGACCGCGACGCAGATGCTGGGCGTCTACCAGGCGGCGGCCACGACCGGCAGCTTCGATCTCGATCGCAACGCGGACGGCTCGGTGCGGCGGATCATGGGCGCGGATCAGGAGGCGTGGGTCGACCAACAGCTGAGCACTTCCACCCAGACGTGGCAGGTCATCGGCAATCAGACGCTCCTGCAGTATCAGATCACGCCCAACATCCTCGACACGACGAAGCTGACGGCTGCGCAGAAGACCGATATCTCCGTCGTACTCGACCAGATCGGCGGCGCGGGAACCGCCGCGCTATTTGGAACGCTCGGGCGGCTCGGCGCGCCGAACCCCCTCACCGCCGATAGCTGGAACGGCTATCCGTCGGCGCGCCTGCGGCTGTATGCCTCGATGGCGAAGGCCGCAAATCCCGTCGTCGTCACCGGCGACAGCCACAACGCCTGGGCCGCCAACCTCGCCGTGCCGACCCGCGCCGGTGCATTCCCGATCGGCGTGGAGTTCGGCGGCACATCGGTCACCTCGCCCGGCTACGAGCAGTATTTCGTGACCACGCCCCCGCGCGCACTGGCCGACACGATCACCGAAAGCAGCCAGCAGAAATCGACGACCGACAAGCTTGTGTATGCCGACACCAGCCGGCGCGGCTACATGCTGATGCACATCACGCAGACCATGATGGCGGTCGATTTCGTGTTCGTGAACACCGTGTTCTCGCAGACCTACACAGTGTCGAAGCGCTTCTTCACGGTAGCGCCCGGCAGCAAGACGACCGTGCTGAAGCCGGCCTGAGCCACGCCCATTCCGGCCATGCAAGCATGGCCGGAATGGAACGCTTTAGGCGTGTTCACGGCGAGCGTAATCGAACGGTCACGCTCTAGCGACGATACGGCAGCGGCAGCAAACTCCGCAGTGGCAGCTTCCGCAGCCCCTCCGCCATCGGAACGATAACCAGCGCGTCCGGCGCATGATCGGTCAGCATCTCGCGGCACGCGCCGCAGGGGGAGACCACCGCCAGATCCCGCACCGTCTCATCGGGTTTCGGGTGACGCACCGCGACGGCCGTCGCGGCCCGGCCGTCACCTTCGATCATGACGCGGCCGAGGGCCACCGCCTCGGCGCAGATCGACAACCGCCCGACGGTGGCCCCCAAATGGATGCCGGTCCAAATGCGACCGTCCCGGTCGCGAATCGCGGCGGCCACGGTATGCCACAGCGGACGATACAGGCGGCGCAACTGGTCATGCGCCGCCTCGATCAACGCAAGATCGGAAGCATCCAGTGGCAGCCCGGCGGCTGTCACGGCATCGGATGGCGAATCAATCGGCGGCCTCGGCCTCGGTCTCGCCGTCCTCTGGCGAGGCCATCATCGTGTTGGCGACGACGCCAGCCTGGCCGCGCACCTTCTTCTCGATGGCGTCGGCGACGGCCGGATGATCGCGCAGGAACTGTTTGGCGTTCTCCCGACCCTGGCCGATCCGCACGCTGTCGTGGCTGAACCATGCGCCGGATTTCTCGACCACCCCGGCCTTGACGCCGAGGTCGACCAGTTCGCCAACCTTGCTGATCCCTTCGCCATACATGATGTCGAACTCGACCTGACGGAACGGCGGCGCCAGTTTGTTCTTGACCACTTTCACCCGCGTCTGATTGCCGACCACCTCCTCGCGGTCCTTGATCTGGCCGATACGGCGGATCTCCATGCGGATCGAGGCATAGAATTTCAGCGCGTTGCCTCCGGTCGTCGTTTCCGGATTGCCGAACATGACGCCGATCTTCAGGCGGATCTGGTTGATGAACACCAGCATCGTGTCGCTCTTGCTGACGCTGCCGGTGATCTTGCGCAACGCCTGGCTCATCAGCCGCGCATGCAGGCCGACATGGGTATCGCCCATCTCGCCCTCCAGCTCGGCACGGGGCACGAGGGCCGCCACGCTGTCGATCACCAGCACGTCGATGGCGCCCGAGCGGACCAGCGTGTCGGCAATCTCGAGCGCCTGCTCGCCGGCGTCGGGCTGGCTGATCAGCAAATTGTCCACGTCCACGCCGAGCTTGCGGGCATAGATCGGATCGAGCGCATGCTCCGCGTCGATGAACGCGCAGGTGCCGCCGCGCTTCTGCGCCTCGGCGATGGCATGCAACGCGAGGGTGGTCTTTCCCGAGCTTTCCGGCCCGTAGATCTCGACAATGCGGCCGCGCGGCAGGCCGCCGACGCCGAGCGCCAAATCGAGGCCGAGCGAGCCCGAGGGAATGACCTCGATTTGTTCGTCGCCGGCCCGGGCGCCCATGCGCATGATCGAGCCCTTGCCGAAGGCCCGCTCGATCTGGACCATCGCGGCGTCCAAAGCCTTGTTCTTGTCCATGCCTGTCCTCCGGCCGTGATCCGGCCCTGTGCTGCAAAGGCTGCGCCCGCCGGCCCGAGTCTGTCACGACTGGGAGGATCGCGACAGCAGGCGTTAAGGATTTGTTCATTGTATGTTCGACACTTGCTCAGTTGCAACAGATAAATCAGCGGGCTCACGAGAAATGGACGGACCTTGGATTTCGCACGGCAAGGCAAGGGCGGCGAACGCGTCGACCAGCTCGCCTAGCGCGTAGGGTTTGGCCAGGAACGTGACACCCTCCTCGCCACCCAGCGCGTCGCGCAACGCCGCCCGCGCGTAGCCGGAGATGAGCAACGCCGGCAGGTCGGCTTGCTTCATGCTCGCGCGGACGGCGCGCAGCACCTCGATCCCGTCCATGCCATGCATCGCCATGTCGGTGACCAGGCCAACCAGCCGCTGGACCCCGCGCTCCGCCAGCAGCGCCAGCGCCTGTTCCCCGCTTTCGGCCGCCAGCACGTCCCAGCCCGCGCGAGCCAGGGCGCGTTCGGCGAGGCGTCGCACCGGCGCCTCGTCGTCGACAAGCAGAACCGTGCCGCGCTCGACCCTGCCGACCGGCGGAGCGGTGCCGGGCACCGGCGGATCGGGGATGGACATGGCGCGGTCGTCCGCGCGCGGCAGGAACACGCGAAAGGATGTCCCCCGCCCTGGCGCGCTTTCGACGTCCAAAAACCCGTCGGATTGCCGCACGATACCGTGCACGGTCGACAGACCGAGCCCGGTGCCGCCGCGCTCCCGTCGCGTCGTGAAGAACGGTTCGAAGAGGCGCGGCAGGATCTCCCGCGGGATGCCGATGCCGGTATCGGCGACCTCGACCATGAGGTAGCGACCGGGGGGGATCGCCTCCGCGCCGCTGGTTCGGGTGCGCAGCAACGTTTCGTGCCCGGTGCGTACGGTCAGCACGCCGCCCATTGGCATCGCGTCGCGGGCGTTGACCGCCAGATTGACGAGTACCTGATCGAGTTGGGTCGGGTCGGCGCGCACGTGCCCGCCGGGCTGCTCCAGTTCGACTTCGAGCCGGATCTGGCTGCCGAGCAGCCGGCGTAGCAGCCCCGATATGTCGACCACCACGTCGTTCAGCGCGAGTGAGACCGGCTGCAGCGTTTGCTGCCGCCCGAATGCCAGCAGCTGACGCACCAGGGCGGCCCCTCGCCCGGCGCTCGCGTGAATCTGCGCGACGTCCTCGGCCATGTCCCCCGGCAGCGCGGGATCGGCCGCGACGCTCTCCGCCGCGCCGAGGATCGCCGTCAACAGATTGTTGAAATCATGGGCGATGCCGCCAGCCAGCTGGCCCACTGCCTGGAGCTTCTGCGCCTGGGCGAGTTGGATCTCCAGTTCCCGCTGCGCCGAGAGGTCGGTCAGCCGCAGCAGCGCGCCTGCGACCGGCCCATCCACATCGCGCAGCGCGACTGCGGACACGCCAACCGTGGCCCCGCCGCGCAGCACGAGGCCGAACACCGGACGGGACGGCTGACCACGCAGGCAAGCGGCGATTTCGGCGGCAGCCATCGCGCGTTCGGACTCGGCAAATAGGGCGTGGACCGGCGCGCCCGGTGCGATGTCGGGCGACGCACCGGCCAGCATCTGCGCCGCCGCGTTGGCGCGCACGACGCAGGCGGCGCGATCGATGGCGACGAAGCCGATGCCCGGCTGCTCGAACAGCGCGGCTGCAAGGCCGCCCGGCTCTCGGCCGAGTTCGGTCAGCACCGAGCCATGGTTGGTCGCCGCGCCACGCGGCCTCCCGCCACCGACGCGGCGCCGCCAGAGCTTCAAAGCCCCGCCCTCGGCGCCCGCAGCCGCCAGACCGCGGCGATCACCTCGGCCACCGCCTGGAACAGCTCGGCGGGCACTTCCTCCTCCAGCTCGATGCGCCAGAGCGCGCGGGCGAGCGGTGGGTTGGCGATCATCGGGACGCGGGCTTGCTGGGCAGCCTCGCGGATCCGTGCGGCCATGGCGTCGATCCCCTTGGCGACCACACGCGGCGCGCCGGCGCTGCCGCGTTCATACGCCAAGGCGATAGCGTAATGGGTGGGGTTTGTCACCACCACCGTGGCGCGCGGCACCGCGGCCATCATCCGCTGGCGCGCCCGCTGCGAGCGCAGCCGCCGGATGCGCGCCTTGATCTGCGGATCGCCCTCGGCCTCGCGGTGTTCCTCGCGGATCTCCTGGCGGCTCATGCGCAGTCGCCCCGCTAGGGCCATCCGCGCCCGCAGCACGTCGAGCGCGGCCAGCAATGCCTGCGCGGCCAGCACGATGAGGACCAGCCGCAGCGCGAGGCGGCGCACGTGATCCAGCAGGCCCACGGGCGACCAGGAGATCGAGGCGAGACTGAGCGGAATCGCCTCGGCCAGCACGACCCATCCGGCCACGCCGACCACCCCGAGCTTGACGACGGATCGCGCCGCCTCGGCGAGCGACGTCGGGCCGAACAGCCGCCGCAGCCCCGCCAGCGGGTCGAGGCGGGCGAGACTCGGGCGCAGGGCAGCAGGCCGCAGCAGCAAGCCGGTCTGCCCCAGCGCCGCGACCGCGGCGCAGCTCGCGGCCAGGGCCGCGACCGGCAGGACCGACAGCGCGAGGCCGCCCAGCGCCGCGCGAACCGCCGTCTCCGGCCGCAGCAGCTCCGCCCGCGACAGCAGCGGCGTCAATGTGTCGGTCAGCGCGCGGGCCAGAAGCGGCGCGCCGATCCCCAGCGACGCCGCGAGGCCGGCCAGCAGCAGGGCGGGCGCCAGTTCGCGCGAGAGCGCGATCTGGCCTTCCTCGCGC
>CBDFGB010000010.1:0-254622 GCA_965246915.1 Acetobacteraceae bacterium | reverse complement strand
AGAAAGACCTGGTCACCGACCGTGCCGACATCGATGGGCCGGGCGGTCCCGGCCGCCAGCACGCCGATGGCCGCGCCGGTGTCGCCGACCGGAATGCCCAGGTCCTTGGCCAGGAGGTTCATGGTGCCGAACGGCAGGATCCCCAGGACCTGGTCGGACCCCATGAGATGTTGGGCCGCGCAAGCGACCGTGCCGTCGCCGCCGGCCACAACGACCATGTCCGCGCCGAGGGCGACCGCGGCGAGCAGCCGCTCGGACAGCGTCCCCGCCTCGGGCCGGACGATGTGCGCAAGCAGGCCGGCGGCGGCGAACTGGTCCTCCAGCGTCGCCTCCGCGCCGGGATTGGCGAGCAGCGTGCCGGCCGCCCCATTGGCGACGACGGCAACGCGGCGCGGGAGCCTTTGGCTGGGCGGATCGGCGGGGAGGAACGTCACGCGCCAGCCTTCAATGGATGATTAAGACCCGTGTGCGACACAGGGGCTCAGCCCGTGCGGCCGCCCGTGTGCGTGGTCATAGCGGACTTCATGGGTTCAAGGGAGCACAACGGTGTCACTCGCCAGCGTCGTCACCAATTGGTCAATCCGCACGAAGATCACGGCATCCCTCGCGGTCATCCTCGCGCTGGTGGCGGCCCTGGGCGGAACCGCGGTCCAGCGGTTTCAGACGATGAACGCGATCGCCGAAGACATGACGACCAACTATGTCGATGCGATGATCTACCTCGCGAACATGCGGGCGAGTGCCCTGACTTATCGCGCCCTTATCGCGCGCCAGATCATCGTCATGGACGACGCTGCGGCAGTCTCTCAAATGGACGACAAGCTCAATGCGCTGGTCGCCGCCTACCGGGACGCGGACGCCAAATACGTGCCCACGATCTCCGGTCCAGAGGAACAGGTGCTTTACGAAGGGATCCGGGCCGCTTGGGGGAACTATCTGGAGCGAGCGAAAGCGCTTCGCGCCCTGATCGGAATCGCGAAGCCGAATGATACAGTCGCGTTCTACTTGGACCAGCTCGTACCGATCGGCGACACGGTCGCCGAAGCTGTGGCCAAGGACCTCGCATACAACGTCGAGGGCGCGAAACTCGCTGCCGCCAACGTGGGTTCGAGCTACCAGTCGGGCCTGCGCGTTGTCGGCGCGATCGCGCTTGCCGCCGCCATCGTCGCCGTGCTCGTCGGGCTGTTCCTCGTCGTCATGATCAGCAAGCCGATACGAACCATGACGGCGGCGATGGGCAGGCTCGCCGCCAACGACACGACCGTCGACATCCCCGCCCGCGGCCGGCGCGACGAGATCGGCCAGATGGCCGGCGCGGTCGAGGTCTTCAAGCAGACCATGATCGAGACGGAGCGCCTGCGCGCCGAACAGGAGCAACTGAAGTCCGAGGCGGCGGCGGCGCAGAAAGCGACGATGGACCGCATGGCCGACAGCTTCGAGGCGAAAGTCGGTGCCATGGTGGGCCAGATTGCCGCCGGTGCCACCGAGCTCGAGGCCACGGCGCAGTCGATGACCGGGACGGCCGGTCACACCAATCAGCAGGCGGCGGCGGTCGCCGCGGCCGCCGAGGAGGCCAGTTCGGGAGTGCAGGCGGTGGCGTCGGCCGCCGAGCAGCTGACCGCCTCGATCGGCGAGATCAGCCGGCAGGTGGCGCAATCCGCTCAAATGACCGGCCGTGCCGTGAGCGATACGCAGCGCACCGACACGATCGTGCGCGCCCTGGCCGACGGCGCGCAAAAGATCGGCGAGGTGGTCGGGCTGATCACCAACATCGCCGGTCAGACGAATCTTCTGGCGCTGAACGCCACGATCGAGGCGGCCCGGGCGGGCGACGCCGGAAAAGGGTTCGCGGTCGTGGCCTCGGAGGTCAAAAGCCTCGCCAATCAGACCGGCCGCGCCACCGAGGAGATCGGCGCGCAGATCGGCCAGATCCAGTCCGCGACGCGCGAGGCGGTGGACGCCATCCGTGGCATCACCGGGACGATCGAGGAGGTCAGCGCGATTGCAACCACGATCGCCTCGGCGGTCGAGCAGCAGGGGGCGGCGACCAAGGAGATCGCCCGCAACGTGGCGCAGGCCGCTCGGGCGACGCAGGACGTGACGAACACGATCGGCGGCGTGAGCCAGGCCGCCAACGACACCGGCTCGGCCGCAAGCGAAGTGCTGGGCGCGGCCGGCAGCCTGTCGAGGCAAGCCGAGCAGATGTCGGCCGAGGTGATCAGCTTCGTCGCCAGCGTCCGCGCGGCATAGCTCCCGCCTCGTCGGCCGGGGCGGCGGGGGCCCGCCCGCCGCCTCGACCGATGATCACCCGACCGCGCGCCGCCGTGCCGCGCCCTGTAGGCAACCGAGACCCCCAAGGCTCGTCCGGACCGCCTCGTCGAGGGGCGTGTGCGGCTCTTGCCCGAGGAATGCGACCAGCTTGGCATTGTCCATGCGCAGCGGCTCGCGCCACAGATAGCGCATCTCGCGCATCTCACGCAGGAAGGTCACGAACGGCGAGGCCACCAGGAACATCGCCCAGGGCACATTCTTGATCGGCGCGTCCCAGCCGATGACGCGGCGGATCGCCTCGGCGAGACCCCGGCCGTCGGGATCGACATGGCCGGCCATGTGGAACGTCTCGAACGTCGCGAGATCGGCCTCGCGCTCCAGCAAACGCAGCACCGTCTCGGCCACGTCCGGCAGGTAGCCCCAGGTGTGGGCGATCCCTGGCCCGGGCAGGCTGATCGAGGCGACCGGCCGTCCCGGCCTTATCATCGCCTGTGAGAACCAAGAATTCGCGGCCCTCGCGCCGAAGAAATCGCCCGCGCGGACCACCAGCGTCCGTACACCCGAAACGTCCAGCCGGCGCTCCATCTCGACCCGGATCGCTCCTTTCCGGCTGCATGCATGCTGCGACGAACTCTCGCGCAGCAGCGGGAACGCATCGGGACCATAGTTGTAGATTGTGCCCGGCAGCACGACCCGCGCGCCCACCGCGCGAGCGGCGGCGATGGTGTTGTCGATCATGGGCAGCACCAGCTTGTCCCAGTCGCGATAGCCCGGCGGGTTGACCGCGTGTACGACGACGCAGCATCCGCGTGCCGCCGCCAGCACGTCCCCGGCCCGCATCGCATCGCCGGCGATCATTTCCACGTCGTCGATGTTCCGCTTTGCAGGATCGCGGGCCATGCCGCGCACCGTCCAGCCGCGTCGCAGGAAACCCGCCGCCATTTCCCCGCCGATGCCGCCGGTGATTCCCAGTATGAGCGCCTTTGTCATGGTGGCCTCTCGTGTTGACGCACGAGAGATGCGCCGCCGACCCGCTCCACGGAATTGCGCGAAGCTTAACCGTCGCTATACGATCTCGTATGAACCAAGCGCCCGGCTGGGAGCTGTATCGCACGGTGCTCGCCGTGCTGCGCGAGGGCTCGCTGTCGGCGGCCGCGCGGGCGCTCGGTCTTACGCAGCCGACCGTCGGCCGGCATGTCGATGCGCTGGAACGCCTGATCGGTCCGTTGTTTATCCGCTCGCAACACGGTCTTGCCCCCACGGCGACGGCCCTCGCCCTGCGTCCGCACGCGGAGGCGATAGCCGCCTCCGCCGCCGCCCTCCTGCGCGCCGCGTCCAGCACCGAGGACGCCGGCACGGTGCGCATCACCGCCAGCGAAGTGATCGGCGCCGAGGTGCTGCCGCCGATACTGGCGGCGCTGCGCGAGACGCATCCGGAGATCGCAGTCGAACTGGTATTGAGCAATCAGGCCGACGACCTTTCACGGCGCGAGGCGGATATCGCGGTGCGCATGGTCCGCCCCACGCAAGAGGCGCTGATCGCGCGGCGGATCGGCGCGGTCACCCTCGGCCTGCACGCGAGCCCTGCCTATGTGGCGCGGCACGGGGCGCCGGCCGATGAAGCAGCGCTGGCCGGTCACACGCTGATCGGTTTCGACACGGAGGACGCATTTATCCGCTCGTTGCGAGCGCGCGGCATGTTGGTGTCGCGCGACGCCTTCGCATTGCGTACCGACAACAATCTGGCGCAACTGGCTTTGCTGCGCGCCGGTGCCGGCATCGGAGTCTGTCAGATCGGCATTGCGGCTCGCGACCGGCTGCCGCGAATCTTGCCTGACCACTTCGGGTTCGAGCTGGAGCTGTGGCTGGCCATGCACGAGGATCTTCGAGCGAACCGCCATTGCCGCGTCGTGCTCGACGCGCTGGGTGCCGGGCTTGCGACGTATCTCGTCGGCCGATAGGACGAGACACACGAGACCGTAACTTTCCGCCTAAGCACAGGAACGTGTATATCATACCGGATAGAAAACGCTCTATGAAGACCGCCGACGATTGCCGCGAGCGATAACGCCCGTTGCCAAGTCGTTCCAGGAGCACGCACCATGGACGTCATGACGCGACTGACGCCGGCGCCCCCGACGCCGCAGCCCAACGGCGACGAGAGCACGACGTTTAACGGCTTTCAGTATATCGGTAATTTCCACAAGTCGCTGGCCCACAACGAATACGGCGAGGTCGATGTCCCGCAGTATAAGGACTTCATCCAGATCTGCGACGGCACGCATCCGATACACGGGGATGATTTCGAAGCCGTCGGAGCCTGGCCGATTGCCGCCTCGCCGCACCAGACGCCGCTGCCAGCAGCCGTCACCTCGGTCGCCAAGCTCGTCAGCCCTGCCGCGGGCCGGGCGACGGACCGGCTCGGGCCGAACCCGATCGACTTGAACATGCCGCCACCGCCGGGCGTCGTGTCGCATTCCACCGCTGCCGAAATGACCGAATTGCTTTGGATGGCGCGGTTCCGGGACATCGCATTCGACAAGCTGACCGGCCGGCCGGAGTTCGACGAGGCGATCGTCGACCTCCGCACTGCGATGCAGTTCGCGCTCGACAATGATCAGTCTTCGGGCAAGTTGCAGCTCGGGCTTGATCTTCCGGCCATGAACGGGGCGCTCGACCTGAGCGCGCAGACGCTGTTTCGCTGCGGCCTGACAGACGAGGATAAGGGGCCACTGGCCAGCCAGTTCTTCCTGCACGACATCAACTATGGCGCGCAGCTCATCAAGCAGACGCAAATCCCGTATCGCGCCGGCCGCGACTATCTGACCGATCATCACCACTGGCTGCTCGCGCAGAACGCCGGGCTGGATGAAAACGGCGATCCGTACAGCCAGGACAACGACTACGGCAAGGACCCTGCCGATTTCGAGGACCCGCCAGCCTCGGACGCGCCGCTGTCGCGCTACCGTATCCGCAACATGCGTGACTTGGCGCGGTTCGTGAACCGCGACGCGCTGCATCAGGCGTATTTCAACGCGGCGCTGCAGCTCCTGAATTGGGGTGCGAAGC
Source organism: Acetobacteraceae bacterium (assembly GCA_965246915.1). Taxonomy (GTDB): domain Bacteria; phylum Pseudomonadota; class Alphaproteobacteria; order Acetobacterales; family Acetobacteraceae; genus CAVRQM01. The sequence continues at coordinate 249,282 of CBDFGB010000010.1, read as the reverse complement.
TCGATGACGGAAATCCGTATAGGGGCTATAAACGCCAGGCTCCGTTTGCCACACTCGGCGGCCCCAACCTGCTGAGCCTGGTGTCCGAGGTCGCATCGCGCGCGCTCAAGGTCGTTTGGCGGCAGAAATGGCTGGTCAACCGCCGGCTGCGGCCCGAGGCGTATGGCGGCCTGATGCAAATGCAGAAGGTCGGCTATCTCGGGACGCTGCGCGACTATGGCCTGCCGGGCTGGGTGTTCACGACGAAAGCGGCGCAGCGGAACATGGACGCTTACGGCACGTGTTTCCTGCCGATCGCTTTCTCGGCCGGCAGCCCGGCGCATCCAGCCTACGGCGCGGGGCACGCGACCGTCGCGGGCGCTTGCGTGACGATCTTGAAAGCGTGGTTCGACGAACGTCAGGCGATCAAGCCGCTGATGCAGAACGCGCCACTGCTTGATCCGTCGTCGCGTCCGGGCCTTTGGCAGCCCGCAGATCACAAGCCCGGCGGCGATCTGCCCTTCTACACGGGAGCGGACGGCATTTTCATGACGGTGCGCGGGGAGCTGAACAAGCTTGCCAGCAACGTCGCCATGGGCCGTAGCATGGGCGGTGTGCACTGGCGCAGCGACAACACGCGCAGCCTGCGACTGGGCGAGCAGGTGGCGACGATCATTCTGATGCGTCAGAACAAGGAGTATTTCGAGCATCCGCTGTCGCTCAGCTACACCAACTTCGACGGCAATAACGTGACCGTCGAGAATGGCGCGGCAACCGTCGACAACGATCCGGATCTGACGAGCTTTTATGCGAAAGCGGTGTTCGCCTGACAAACTGGCGTGGCGGTCGACGGACGGGCCGTGAGGCCATTCCGCCGTCGGCCGTCGGCCGCGGGGTTGTGGGGAGCATCTGGGCTATCCACAACCCGGGAGACTTTAGCTCGACCGACCCCGCAATTCCGGATGTCGGCGTTGTCCCAGGGTTCCGACGGCCCCACGCCGGATCTCGCGCAGGAACCGCGCCTGCTCGCGTCGCACGAGGGCGGGTGGGTTCAGGCGAGCGTTGATCAGCCGGTGCATCCCGCCGACTTCCTTGGCAAGCGCGGTCGGCTTGGTTCTCTGCGTGACGCTGTCGCCATGGCGGCGGTGGGCGTTCAGCGGTCTCGCGACGTAGGCGATGCGGCCGTCGCTCTCGGCGAGTACCTCGATATAGAGCCGCCAGTCGCCGGCCGCGCGCGCGACGCGCATGGCCGTCTGGCACCGCTCGAGTGCGGCGAGTAGGGCGCTCCGCCGCCAGAGCACGGCGCTGACATTGAGGATCATGTTGCGCGCGGCGAGGAAGCGGCGCGCGAACACCCGGGCTTCGAATGTCTGGTCGACGAATAAGTCCCGCGCGTGGTGCTGGGCGTAGTATCCCTTGTAGTCGGGCCAGATCGGGGCGCCGGACTCGTCGATCGCACGGCTGTCGCAAAACGCGAGGTCGATGTCGGCGGCGCCGGCCAGACGCGCGGCGAGTTCGGCGAGCAGCGTCGGATCGGCGACATCATCGGCTTCGGCAATCCACACATACTCGCCTTGGGCCATCGACGCCGCCAGGTGCCACTGCGCGAACGCCGAGCCGGCGTTGCGGACCTTGGTGTGGACCCTGATCCGGCGGCCGCATGCGGCGGCGACCTCGAGCGCCACCGCCACGCTTGCGTCGGTCGAGGCGTCGTCGAGCACGATCACTTCAGCCAACGGATACGTCTGCGCGAACACCGATCTTAGCCGTGCCGGCATGTAGCGCGCATAGTTGAAGCTGGGGACCACGACCGAGACCGTTAGCCATTCGGGCGCGGCGCGACGCAACAGGGCGCGGCCATAGGCATCGAAGTCGAAGAGCGGCCGGGCATTGAGCTGCCGGCGCGCGCGTTGCTTCCGAAACCGAATGGCCAGGCGGATCGCGCCCTCGCCCAGTGCCGCCGCATCGCCCATCTTCACGGCCTCGCCGCAGGAATGGCGTCTCAACAACTCGGGTATACCGCCCGAGCATTCGAAGGCGACGACCGGAAGGCCCGCCTTGATCGCCTCGAGCACCACCGACGGAAACGGGTCCTCGCGCGACGACAGAGCGAAGACATCGGCGGCGGCATACCAGGGAGCGACCGGGTGCTGATGCGACGCCACCAGGAACGTGCCGGTCGCCTCGGCGGCTTCGATGTCGGGGCCGAGATAGGACGCGACCGTTGGATCGATGTCTCCCAACCAGCAGAAGTGAGCGTCTCGAGTCGTCCGTCGCGCGGCATGCCACGCCTGCAGAAACAGGTCGAACCCCTTTCGCAGGTCGCCATATCCGGTGCCGAGAACGACGAGCCGCTCCGCGCCGATGCCAAGCGCTTGCCGCTGCCGGAAGCGGGTGAGGCTGTAGACCGACGGGTCGGTGATCGGCACGTGATAGGCGCCTTGCGGGAGGATGACCTGCTTTTCTATCCCAAACGATACGAGTTCGGCGAAGCGCGACGCGACGACGGGATCGGCGAACACCAGCCGATCGGCGGCCGCGGCCGCCTTCCGGCTGCGCTCGACCAATTGCTTCTCACGCAACAATCCAGGCATCTCATGCACCAGCAGCGTGACATCGAAGCCGGCGCGGCGCAGCGGGGTGACCATATGGCCGGCGGCGCAGGTGTTGACGATGGCCTTGGCGAAGCCTCGCGCCGCCCACTGCCTGATGGCTTGGGAAGGCTCGTCCGGTCGTGTGATGCAAGGCGCTTCGGCCTCATAGGCCGCAGCGAGCGGCCCGCCGTCAAGCAGCAGCGTTTCGACCTGCACGCCGCAGCACGATCGGAAATAGCGCAGCAGGTGCAGCAAGAGGTATTGCGCGCCGGCGGCGAACGCGTCATGGCCGACGAGCAGCAGGCGGCCGTTCCATGTGCCGGCGGCCGCCAGCGCCCGCGCGGTGGCGTTCAGGAACGCGCCGCCGCAATGGACATCGGGTTCGAGATAGGCACCCTCCGCCCACTCGTTCCATGCGTTGATGCACACGATCGGCTCGCCAGCCACGGGCCGTGCCGCGGCGCGCGTGACGAGCGCGCGCAACCAACTCTCGTAGATGTGCGGCTTCGCATGGCGAAGCGCCATTCCCGCGCCCTGACGCCGCGCGTCGTTGTCCCAGCCGGGAGCCACGGTTTTGAGCAGAGGGAACGGTGGATCCGCTTCGGCGAGCGAGGCGGCCACCACGTCTTCATACTCGAAGACGTTTCCGGTCATTGCGGGATCATGAAGCGTCAGCCCGTCATTGCACCGGTGTAGCCCGACCGTGACCTTGTGCGGCGGAAACTCCGCGGCGGCATCGAATTCGAAGTCGCGCGGGTCGTTCCGGTCGAAGGTCTGTGCCATCACGAGCACGGGGTCCTCGCCGTGCCGATCCCGGAACAGCCCGCGCCAGCGCCGCAACGTCGCCGCGGTCTCTGGGATGACGTCGGCGCGATAGACGAACAGCAGCGGCCGCCCCTGTAGACGGATGTAGCGCGGATCGCGGAAGTGGCGCGCGAAACAGTCGATCAACGCCGCGTCCCTCGCGGGATCGTAGCGTTGCGCGATCAGCACCTCGTCCTCCGAGCCGTCCCATCGCCGGGTCCAGTTCTCGTTGGCCCACATGAGGCAGAACGGGAAGTCGAGCGTGCGGTCGGCGATCCATGCTTCGAGCGGAGCATCGAGCAGCCGGCGCCCGTCGAACCAGTAGAAATAGAATATGAAGCCGTGCAGCCCGGCGCCGCGCGCCATTTCGATTTGCCGATGCATGATCGCGGTGTCGCCCAGCGTGTAGTGGCCCAGATCGCGTGGCGTCCTCGGCTGGTAGTGGCCGGCAAACCGCGGCACGCCGCGCGCGAGGGCGGTCCATTCCGTAAATCCCACGCCCCACCATTCGTTGTTCTCGGGCGTTGCATGGAATTGCGGGAGGTAGAACGCGAGGAGCTTGGCTCGACGAACGCCATGCGCAAAGCCGCCGTCGACCGCCTCGAAATCCGGCCCCGGGCGGGTGAAACGGCGGACTTCGTCGATCACACCGCAGGTCTGTCGTGACGGCAGCGGTTTAAGGACGAGGGTCGCACGGAAGCGCCGGTAGTGCAGAAGCGGGTTGGTCTGCGGGTGATCCTCGAGATAGCGTCGCCGGTATGACTCGGTGTCGAAATCCGGCGACGGGTCACGGCCTTCGCAATAGCCGGTGAACAGATAGTGCCGAAACGGGTCGATGCCGGCGGCAGCGATGTCGGGATGCCGGCGGAGATACCAAGCGGCGTCGAACTCGGGCAGCGGGCTGACCTCGCCGCCGCACCGCCGGGCGAGAAAATGGGCGAGGGGGCATCCCTCGGCCCCCACTCCGTAGCGACGTCGATACCAGGCGGTATCGAAATATTCAATGGGCTGAAAGTCGCGGCGCTCGCCCTGATGGAGATAATGCTGCAGCGCGTCCATGCCGCAACCCGGGACCTCGGCATAGTTGTTCCGATACCAGTCGGGATCAAAATACGGGTTTGGCCAACGGCCCTCGGCGGCACCATAGGCGACGTAATGCTCCACCGGGTCGACGCCCTGGGCGGAAACATCCGGGTAAGCCTCCAGGTACCACGCCCCGTCGATCAGGCTGCTCGTGGCCGTCGGCCCGGGCGCCGGTTGGCGTGTCTGTCGCATCTGCGGTCTGCCCGGGTCCTGACGCTGTATCGGCGGCTCAACTCATGGCATTCTGGTGGCATGCGGGGGGTAGTCAATCCGGCATGAGCGGGTCCTGAGAAGCGGGAAGAATGGCGAAACAGCGCTTGGCGATCGTGACGATGGCTTTCAATGAAGAAGACTTTCTGCCGGTCTGGCTGCGTCATCATGCTCGCCAGGCGGGTCGCGAGAACTGCTTCATTGTGGATCATGGCTCGACCGACGCAAGCACGGCTCAATTGGCGGGTGCCAACGTGCTGCGTCTGGCGCGCAGCCCGCTCGATGAGATGCAGCGCTGCCGCTTTATCTCGCAATTCTGCTCGTCGCTGCTGAACTGGTATGACTACGTCGCCTACGCGGACGCCGACGAGTTGTTGCTCGCCGATCCCGCGCGGCATGCCGACCTGTCCGAGTATTGCCGCGCCGCGCCGCGGGACGTGACAACCGCGTTCGGAATGAACGTGGTGCACCGGCTCGGCCAGGAATCCGAACTTGTGGCGACAAACCTGGTGAGCCGACAACGGGCCTGGGCGATGCCGGTGGCGAGCATGTGCAAGCCGTGCCTGACCCGTCGCCCGATCGACTGGGCACCCGGGTTCCACAGCGCGGATGCGGCCGTCGCGTTTGACGACCTGTTCCTGATGCATCTCGCTTACGTCGATATCGACCTGGCGCGGCGGCGGCAGCGCAAGCGGCAAATGCAGGCTCGCGTGACGGCCGAGGAAAACCCACACCATCAGGTCGATCCGACGGAGCTTATCGGATGGCTCGGTGACTGGTCAGTCCTGGCCGAGGTCACAGGGGCCGAACTTGACGCGGACTGCCCCGTGCGACGGGGCTTTGCCGACCAGATCGTCGCATCGCAAGACGGTCGCCAATCCGACCGCTACCGCATCGATATCAGCCTGAAGGACGAGCGCCTTTGGCGGCTGCCCGGAAGGTTCGCGGGAAGTTTCTAGGACGAGCCGTCTACCTCGCCCGCGCGCTCGCCGTCTTGAGCTGCCCGCAGGCGGCAAGAATATCCCGCCCGCGTGGCGCCCGTACCGGGGCGGAAAACCCCGCATCCATGACGATCCGGGAGAACGCGTCGATCGCGCCGCGCGTGCTCGTCTCGTACACGCTGCCCGGCCAGGGATTGAACGGGATCAGGTTGACCTTCGCCGGGATCCCGGCGATCAGCCGCACCAGCTCGCGCGCCTCGGCCTCGGAATCGTTAATGCCACGCAGCATCACATACTCGAACGTGATGCGTCGGGCGTTGCTGGCGGATGGATAGCGGCGGCAGGCGGCAATCAGCTCGGCGATCGGATACTTCCGATTGAGCGGCACGATCTCGTCGCGCAACTCGTCGCGAACAGCGTGCAGCGACACGGCCAGATTCACGCCAAGCTCGGCACCAGCCCGGTCCATCATTGGCACCACGCCGGAGGTCGACAGGGTGATGCGACGGCGCGACAGGGCGATGCCCTCATGGTCCATGACGATCGTCATGGCTTTTGCGACATTCTCGTAATTATACAGCGGCTCGCCCATGCCCATCAGCACGATCGTCGACAGCAGGCGCGGGGTTTCGCCCTTGGGGCTCGGCCACTCGCCGTAGCTGTCGCGCGCCGCCATGAACTGGCCGACGATTTCCCCCGCGCCGAGGTTGCGCACCAACGCCTGCGTGCCGGTGTGGCAAAAGCGGCAGGAAAGGGTGCAGCCGACTTGCGAGGAGATGCAGACGGCACCGCGATCCTCATGCCGGTCGGGGATGTAGACGGTCTCCGCTTCCTGCCCGTCACGAAAGCGGAACAGCCATTTGCGGGTCTCGTCGCTGCTGGTCTGCTCGGTGGCGACGCTGGGGCGGCCGATGACGAACGTTTCCGCAAGCCTCTCCTGCATGGGCCGCGCGATCGTGGTCATGGCGGAAAAATCGGTGACGCCCTGATGGTAGATCCAGTGCCAGACCTGCTTCGCGCGGAACGGTTTCTCGCCGATCGCCGCCAGCTCCGCAGCCAGCTCGTCGCGCGACAGACCGACCAGATCTCGGCGTCCGTCTGCGAGCATCGCTGGCGGCGGTTCGAACCGCGCGGCCTTCGCGAGGATTCTCGTGCGTTCCGCTTCAGAGAGATCGAGGATGCCGTTCATTTGGTGGGGCAGGCTTTGACGATGGCGGCATAGGCGGCCGAAAATCCACGCAGGCTGAAACTGTCGGTGACGACCGCGTTTTTCGGGCCGGGCGAGCGGGCGGTGACCTGACGGCCTTTCTGAAATGCGATGACGGCCGCGCGCCCGTCGCGGGCGAAGGCGGAGCGCTGGGCCGTGTAGAACTCCATCGTGGCCGGATCGGCGGCCACCTGGACGGCCGCGTTCTGGCCGTAGGCGAAGCCGGCGCTGATCGCCACCGCATCGCGGCCAATCGCGCGTTGCGTGACCGTCAGAACGACGTCGCCGCGACCCCGAAGGACCGGAGCGGAGGCGACGGCGCGGGTAAAGGCGTAGCAGACCTTGGCACCCGCCTCCTGATTGGTCGCCGCCGTCCAGTCGTCGAATTTGCCGATGGATTTTGGCCCCGCCGGCTTCTCCGCGACTGGCTTGGCGGCCAGGACCGGCGTTGCGAGTGCGAACGACAACAGAGCAAGGGGGACAGCGCGCATCGCGGAGAGATACGGAGGCCGGGGTCGCGCCACAAGCGCGGCTGCGGCAGGTTGCGCGCATGTCAGACGATCCCGACGCGGCACTGGCCGCACAATACGAGGCGCTGCCTTACCCGGAACGCCGGGCGGCGGACGAGGCGAAGCGCCTCATTCTCGGCAGCCCGAGCCACCTTCGGGAGATCGACCATTGGGTGTTCGGCGCGGCCCGCCCCCGCGCGCGTCCCCTGCGCGTGCTGGTCGCCGGCGGGGGCACCGGCGATGCGACGGTCATGCTCGCCGAGCAGATGCGCAGGTTGGGGCAGCCCGGCGAGATCGTCCATGTGGACCGGTCGGCCGCCTCGCTGTCGATCGCCAAAGCGCGGATCGCCGCCCGCGGACTGGCGGCCCGTTTCGAAGAGATGTCGCTGCTCGATCTCCCCGGCTCGGGCATGGAAAAATTCGACTACATCGATTGCGTCGGTGTTCTGCACCATCTGCCCGATCCGGCGGCCGGACTGGCGGCGCTGGTGTCGGTCCTGGCCCCGGGCGGCGGGTTGGGACTGATGCTCTATGCGCCGCACGGGCGGACCGGCGTCTATATGCTGCAAGACGCGCTCCGGCTGCTGGCGCCGGCTGGCCGGCCGGTCCGTGAGCGGCTGGATCTCGCGCGACGGACGCTGAAACACCTGCCGGAGGGGGCTTGGCTGCGGCAGAACCGGTCCGTGACGGACCATCTGGCGGGCGGCGACGCCGGGCTGTTCGATCTGCTGCTGAACCCGCGCGACAGGGCGTTCTGCGTGCCCGATCTGGCGAGTCTGCTGCAAGGCGCGGGGCTGGAGGTCGCCTGCTGGCTGGAGCCTCTGCGCTATGATCCGGACGTCTATTTGCCGGACCCGAGACTGCGCGCGGCAGCGTCCGATCTGCCGCCGCTGGAGCGGGCGGCGCTGGCCGAGGCGATTTCGGGGACGATGAGCACGCATGTCGTCTATGCGGTAAGGGCCGGCGAGGCTCCGCCGCCGGCCGGTTTTCTGGCCGATGACGCCATGCCGGTAGCACGCGAGATTCCGGGCGAGGAGTTGGCTCGGCGGGTTCGTCCGGATGGGACCTATCCGTTCGTGTGCGAGGCGCTGTCGGTGGCGATCCCGCTGCCGGCCGCTGCGCCGGCAATCCTGCGGATGGTGGACGGAATCCGCAGCGTGGGCGAATTGCGGGCCGAATTGGAGGGAAGGGGCGTGCCGTTCGCGACCGCGTGGCCGGTCGTAGCCGGGCGGCTGGCAGCGGCGAATTTGCTTTTGCTGGCGCCGAGCGCCCCGGCGCGCTAGCACGCCTGCAGAAGGCGTTTCGTGACGGCGACGTTGGTGGCGCGGAACGTCGACGAGGACACGCACGTGCGGCTGAAGGCGCAAGCGGCAGCGCATGATCGCTTCATAAAGGCGGAGCCTAGCGAGAGGCGGACTCCTCGCGAGTCAGAAAATACCCGGCCAGTACCGGAACCAGCGTGATGGCCATGACGAACACCGCGACCACGTTCGTTACCGGGCGCTGATGCGGCCGGACCATCTCGGCGAAAATCCAGATCGGCAGCGTCGTCTGCTGACCGGCCGTGAACGTGGTCACGATCACCTCGTCGAAACTCAGCGCAAACGCCAAAAGCCCGCCGGCGAGGAGCGCCGAGCCAACATTCGGCAGCACCACATGGCGGAACGTCTGGAGACCGGTGGCGCCGAGGTCGAGCGACGCCTCGATCATCGACGGCGGTATGCGGCGCAGGCGTGCGACCGCGTTGTTGTAGACAATGACCATGCAAAACGTCGCGTGACTGGCGATGATCGTCCACGTCGAAAAATCGACGCTGAACGCGGCGAAAGCGCTGCGCAGCGCGATTCCCGTGACGATTCCCGGCAGCGCGATCGGCAACACGAACAGCAAGGCGATCCAGTTCCCGCCTCGCAGCTTGCCGCGTGCGAGGGCCAGTGCCGCGAGACTGCCAAGCAGCAGCGCGAGGGCCGTCGCCGCGCATGCGACCTGCACGGAAAGCAGGATCGCTGCGCGCACGTCGTCGCGTCCCGCTGCCACCGCGAACCACTCGGTCGTCAGGCCGGGCGGAGGAAAGACGTAGCTGCTGCGCTCAGACGAAAACGCGTAGACGACGATCAGAAGCAGCGGCAGATGCAGGAACGCCAGCACCATCGCGGTCGACGCCTTCAGCCCCCATCCCGCCTCAGAGCGCATCGAACGCTCCGAGCCGCCGGGCGACGGAGAGGTAGACCGCCATGACCAACACCGGCACCATCGCAAAGGCGGAGGCGAGCGGGATGTTGCCGGCGGCCCCCTGCAGCACGTAGACGGCCTGCCCCAACACGAGCCCCGGGGGGCCCACGATCTGCGGCACGATGTAGTCGCCCAGCGTCAGCGAGAACACGAAGATCGATCCCGCTGCGACCCCGGGCATCGCCAGCGGCAACACCACGCTTCGAAATCCCTGACGCGGCGTGGCGCCCAGATCCGCCGCCGCCTCGGTCAGCGTCGCTGGCACCCGTTCGAGCGATGCCTGGATCGGCAGGATCATGAACGGTAGCCACAGATAGACGAACACCGCCACCATGCCGATATAGCTGACCGACAGCGACGGCCCGCCGACCAGGGGCAGCGCCAGCACCGCCTCCAGCGCCGCGTCGAGTCCTATCGTCGAAAAAATCCAGCCCAGCACGCCCTCCTTGGCGAGGATCAGCTTCCACGCATAGATCTTTACCAAGTAGCTCGACCACAGCGGCAGCATCACCGCGAGATACAGCGCCGGCCGCCACATGCCGCGCGCATGTTTTGCGGCGTAGAGCGCGACCGGAAATGCCAATATCGCCGACAGGACGGTCACGACCGCCGCCAGCCCGGCCGTCCGCCCCACGATCTCCAGATTGGCCGTGCTGAACAGGGCGCGGTATGTCGACAGAGTGAGTTCTGGCACGACGAGGCCGGAAAAGTCATCGAACGCAAAAAAGCTGTTTGCCAGCAGGACAGCGAGGCTGCCGAGATACACCACGAAAAGCCAGAGCAGCGGCGGGGCAAGAAGTATCGCCGCCACCGCGCGCGGCCGCGTCGCCAGCCGGTCGGCGAGCGCGGTCATGCTCGTTCCGGCTGAAGCGGGTGCATCGCCTGGCGCGGCCAAGAGAGCGTCACTGCCTCGCCGATCGAGACCGGCGCGCCGTGGGCGGCGATCTGCGCGGTTAGCCGCTGGCCGGAGGCGTCCACCACCAGGCGACGGACAGCACCCTGATACTGCACGTCGACGCACACGCCATCGACCTGGACGGCGGCGTCGCCGCCCAGTGCGATCCGCTCGGCACGCACGCAATGGGCCTGGTAGGCGAACCCGTTCTGAGTACAGAATATCGCGTCCAGCACGTTGGCCGAACCCACGAAGCGCGCCACGAACGCATCGCGCGGACGCTCATAGATGTCGTCGGGCGTGCCGACCTGGACCATGCGGCCGTTGGCGAAAACCGCGACACGGTCGCTCATCGCCAGCGCCTCGGTCTGGTCGTGTGTGACGAAAACGAAGGTCAGGCCCAGCCGGCGCTGCAACGTCTTCAGCTCGACCTGCATCTCCTCGCGCAGTTTGAGATCGAGCGCGCCGAGTGGCTCGTCCAGCAGCAGAACGCGCGGTCGGTTGGCCAACGCCCGTGCGAGGGCTACGCGCTGCCGCTGGCCGCCCGACAACGCGCGTGGTCGGCGATGTTCCATGCCCTCCAGTCGAACCATCGCCAGCGCGTCCCGCGCCGCAACGTGGCGCTCGGCGCGGGAGAACCCCTTCATGCGCAGGCCGTACGCGACGTTGTCCAGCACATCCATGTGCGGAAACAGCGCGTAATCCTGGAACACCGTGTTGACCGCCCGCCGATATGGCGGCAATGCCTCGACGCGCTCCCCGAACAGTTCGATCGCGCCGGCATCCGGCTGCTCGAAGCCGGCGATCAGCCGCAGGCAGGTGGTCTTGCCGGAGCCGGACGGGCCAAGCATCGAAAAGAACTCGCCTTCCGCGATGTCGAGGTCAATGCCATCGACCGCGCGGACCTTGCCGAAATGACGGGTGACGTCGCGAAGGGCGATGGCCGTTCCTTTTTCCGCTCCCGTTTCAGTCATGCCCGGGCTTGACCCGGGCATCCCGTGCGGCACGAGATCGCCGGGTCAAGCCCGGCGATGACGGAAAAGAGGCGGCGGGCCGGCGAGATCAATGCCCGCCGAGGATCGCGATGTAGTCGGTTGTCCACTTGCCGTAGCCGACGCACGTGCCTTGCGTCTTGCACTGGGCTGTCGGCGTTTTCCAGAAATGGATCTTGTCGAAGTTGGCCTCGCCGTTGGTCGCGCAGCCCTCGCCGGTCAGCAGTTCGCTGCCCTTGCAGCCGGCGGGCACCGCGGGGACCGAGCCGAACCACGCCGCCACATCGCCCTGCAACTTGGGCTGCAACGAATGCTCCAGCCACAGATAGGCGCAGTTCGGATGTTTCGCGTTCGCGTGCATCATGGTGGTGTCGGCCCAGCCGGTGGCACCCTCGGCGGGCACGACGCTGGCGATCGGCTTCTTGTCGGCCTGCAGCGTGTTGACCTGATAAGGCCACGACGTCGCCGCGACCACGCCTTCGCTCTTGAAATCCTCCACCTGAGCGCTCGCGTCGTGCCAGTACCGCTGAACCAGCCCGTGCTGCGCCCGCAGCAGTTTCAGCGCCGCTTCATATTGCTTTTCGTTCAGCTCGTACGGATCCTTGATCCCGAGCGACGGCTCGTGCGCCATCAGAAACAGCGCCGCGTCCGCGATGTAGATGGGACCGTCGAACGCCTGCACGCGGCCCTTGTTGGACTTGCCGTCCGGCAGCGTTTGTTCCGAAAACACCACGCCCCAGCTCTTTGGCGGCTCCTTGAATACCGCTGTGTTGTACATGAGGACATTGGTCCCCCATTGATACGGCACGCCATAATGCTTGCCGCCGACCGTGTGCCAGGGCGCATTCTGCAGGCGCTGGTCGACCGTGCTCCAGCTCGGGATTTTCGCGGTGTCGATCGCCTGGACCTTCTTTCCGGCGACCAGCCGGAGGCTCGCGTCGCCGGAGGCGGTGACCAGGTCGAAGCCCCCCTGGTTCATCAGGGTGACCATCTCGTCGGAGCTACCGGCGGTCTTGACGTTGACCTTGCAGCCGGTCTCCTTTTCGAAGGCAGTGACCCAGTCGTACGCCTTGTCGCTGTCTCCACGCTCGATGTAGCCGGGCCAGGCGACGATATCGAGTTGGCCCTCGCCAGGCCCCACCTTCTGCGCCATCGCCGATCCCGCCGCACAGGCGATCGCCGCCGCCACCCAGACCGTCCGCATGCCAACCCTCCCTCGTAAGAGTTCCATCATGCCGGGTTTTGGGCCGATCAGGCCAGCGTCGGATAGTTATTCGCGGCGGCCTCGCGCTCCAGCGCCATGACCGGGGCGTAGTCCAGTGGGCCGGTCACGCCGGCCAGGCGGAGCGGCTGCCACGGCAGGACGGCGTCCAAGGCGGCCCGTAACGCCGCGACCTGAGCGTCGGTCGCGGCACCGCTGGTGACGAAAGGCAGGGCGGGCGTGGCCCGCGTGTGATCCAGCACCCGGGTTCCCCGGACTAGATCAGGCTGGTGAAGTACGGCCAGACCGTGCGTGACGCAATCGATCGCGGCGATGTCCGCCCGGCCGTCGCGCACCGCCGCGAGGCTTTCCAAATGCGCGCCGGTCACTGTCACACTCCCGAAAAAGCGACCGACATGGGCCAACGGTGCCACGGCGGCGCGGAGAAGATTCATGCCGCTATTGCTGTCGAACCCGTTGATCGCGACCCGCCAGCCCCGCGCGTCCGCGAGCGTGCGCGCCTTGCTGGTCTCGCGTACGACGACGAAGCTGCAATGCTTCCCGCCGTCGCACCCCGGAAGATCATAGACGGGCGTCGCCACCACCCGCACCACGCCCTGCAATTCGGTCATCAACGGATAGCCGCAGGTCTGGGCGAGCAGAAGATCGGGATCACGCCAGATCGCGCGGAGGTCACGCGGGCGGTCGAGCGTCTCTGGCGCGTCCGGTCCCAGATGCGCGCGCAGATGGGCCCAGAGACGATCCGTCTCGTTGCGTAGCCACGGGAAATCATACATGCCGAGGGAGGCGACGCTCATCACGGCTGTATCCTCAGCCGGTCAAGCAAGGCGGCAATCTCCGTCGGCTGCACGACGGATTCGCGCACCAGGACGTCGAAGCGGCGCACGAGTGCGCGAATATGCTCGGTCCAGGTGAACACGAAATAGATGCCGCCCACAAAGATCGCCGCGCGCGCCGTGCCGAACACCGTGAACGGGACGGAAAAGCAGCGCCGTCGGTCATACAAGAACAGTCGAAAGCTTGGATAGAGATCCTGGCACAGGCCGCGGATGCGCGAGATCTGCTCTCGCCGATCGTCCGCCGACAGCCCGGCGAAGTTATTCCGCCCGGCTGCCAGTTCCTCGATGATCTGGAGCGAGGTGCAGGCCTCGATCTCCGTCTCTGGCCGTTGGAGGTAGAGGATCCGGCTCTCGATAGCGTCCCAGCTGTGCGGCGGCGCGTCGCCGGCGGCGTGTTCATATTCATGGCGGAGCACGGCGCGCGTCTTCAGCACGTCGGGGAAACTGACCGGAACGGTGCGGATCTTCGCGCCTGCCGCCTCGGTCATCCAGCGGAACATCCGGTCGTCGATCGGCATCGGATCCTGCGGCTCGATCCGTAGCACCTCGCCGAAGCTGGGCCCGTCCGGCTGTTCGCGTTGCGACAGGCCAAGCAGCCAGTCCGTCGACACGCCGCACGCGGTGGCGATGGCCGCCAACGTCTCGGCCCGCGGCAGACGTGGCGTGTCCTCGCTGAGCAGCTGCGCCAGCGTGGAGCGGTCGATGCCCGTCGACCGCGCGAAGGCCGATTGCGACAGGCCACGCGCGGTGATCAAACCGGCCAAGCGGTCACGGAAATCGCGGGCCGCGTCGCGCCGATCGGGTACGGATGAGACCATCATAGACCTGTTTGGAAAGCCTACAGTTGCAGCGTAAGTGCGCCATCTCGCACATACCGACACGTTCGGCGTCGTCCTACAATGGTTCCATGCAGACGCAAATTCCCGCCCGCCGTCTCTCGCGCGCCATCGAATGGCCGACTGTCGCTCTTGGAGCCTGTATCTATCTATCCTGGGCGCTGGTGACGCTATTTAACGAAAGCCTACCGTGGTGGGCACTGCTGGCGACCGGCGGATGGCTTTGCGCCTGGCACAATTCGTTCCAGCATGAGCTAATTCACGGCCACCCGACGCGGTGGCAGGGCGTCAACCGCCGCTTCGGATTGCTACCGCTGTCGCTGTGGCTGCCGTTCGACCGGTATCGGGCATTGCATCTGTCGCATCATCGGGACCACTTCTTGACCGATCCTATCGAGGATCCTGAGACACAATACTTCACCGCTCCTTCCTGGCTTCGGCTCGGGGCGATTGGACGTGGCATATCGCGGGTCTGCGCGCGATTGGCGGGCAGGGCGGTGATCGGGCCGGTCTGGGCCATTGGTCGCTTTCTGTATCGCGACATGCGTCGGTTGATCGACGATGCGCCGGGCGTACGGGCTGCCTGGGGCGCGCATCTGCCGGGACTGGCCGTCGTGCTGTTCTGGCTGGTCGTGGTCTGCCGCTTCAACCTGGTGGCCTACGTCGCTCTTTTTGTCATCCCCGGGATGTCGTTGCTGATGCTGCGCTCGCTGGCCGAGCATCGAGCCGCGCCTGATCAAGACCACCGCACGGCAATCGTCGAGCACGCGCCGGTACTGGGGCTGCTATACCTGTTCAACAACCTGCATGTGGCGCATCACGAGAGGCCGGCGGTGGCGTGGTATCGCCTGCCGGGGTTCTATCGGCGGGAGCGGGCGCGGCTGATCGCCAAGAATGGCGGGCTGGTCTATGCGGGGTATTGCGACGTGGCGCGCAAATTCTTGTTCAGCGCGCATGATCAGGCGGTCCATCCGCAGCGTCCCGGTCTCTCCTCGCCCGAGGTGTCGCCCGATATCGCCGAGGCCGCCGCGCCCGCGTGAAGATCACGGCGATCCGCGCGACCCCGGTCAATCTGCCGCTCGAGGCGCCTTACGTCTGGGTGTTCGGCGAACTGCCCGGATTTACCGTCACCGTCGTGGAGGTCGAGACCGATCAGGGCCTGATCGGTCTCGGCGAGACGGTGGGTGCCACCGCCGCCCGGATTATCGGCGAGCGGCTTGCGGAACGGCTGATCGGCCGCGACGCCGTCGACATCGCAGGCTGCGAGCGCGCGTGCCTTCCGTGGTGGACGGGCGTGCAGAGCACCAACGATTTCGCGCTCATCGCGGCGTTTGGCGCGGTCGAGATGGCGCTTTGGGATTTGCGCGGGAAGGCGTGGGGGCAACCGCTCTTCCAGCTCCTTGGCGGGGCGGTGCGGCGCGACATCGCGTTCACCGATTATTTTAGTTTCCGTACGGACGGCGCGGTGCGCGGCGAGCGGACCATCGACGAGGTCGTCGACTATTGCGCGCGCCAACAGGCGGAGCACGGCACGACATTCTTCGAGGGAAAGTTCTCCACCGCCGACCCGGCGGAGTCGGTCGCACTGCTGCGGGCGCTGCGCCGCCGGCTGGGCGACGGCGCGATGCTGCGGATCGACAGCAACATGGCCTACTCGCTGGCCACCGCGCGGACGCTGGTCCGGCCGCTGGAGGAGATCGGGATCCGCAACTGGGAGGAACCTGTCCGCACCTTCGAGGAGATGGCCGAACTGCGCCGCCACACGGCGATCCCGTTCAGCAGCCACAATTTCGACCTCGCGCGAGCCGTGACGCTTGGGACGCCTGACGCCATCGTCACAAACCCGACGCTCCTGGGCGGTATCGGGCGCTTCGTACGCTTCGTCGGCGCGTGCGAGGCGCTGGGCGTGGATGTCTGGTGCTACAGCGGCGATAGCGGGATCGGCACCGCATGCTATCTGCATCTCTGCGCCGCGCTGTCCCACCTCCGCGAGCCCAATCAGAGCCTACTGCGCATGCAGCCGGCGGACGTGATCGAGGAAGGCCCGTTCCGCCCGCGCGGCAACGTCGTCGCAGTGCCGGACGGGCCGGGTCTCGGCGTCACCCTCTCGCCCGAGCGCCTGGCGCATTACCATGGGCTGTTCCGTCGAAGTGGCCCGATGGACAAATACTTCGACGCGCAGTCAGTGGGTTCCTACCGCCGGCTGCCGCTCGCCTGATACTCCCACGGTTTCGTGATGCTGCATTGCACCATCGGGGGGTTGAGAATTGTGCGGCGCAGCGTAAATCGATTTTCGAGACAGGGAGGGGCGTCGCCACTGAGCGACAGGAAATACCCCGATGAGCACGATTACCCATGACCAGACCGCATTCGCCACTGGCGATCGGCAGATCAACGTCACCATGCTTGACCAGATCAAGGCTTGGAACAGGCGGCGTCAGACGATCGCCCGCGTGACCCGCGAGCTGAACACATACAGCAACCGGCAGTTGGCCGATCTCGGCCTCAGCCGGGGCGACATCCCCGACGTGGCTCGCGGCCGCATTACCCGCTGAGGCAACTCAGCAGTCGAGCGTCGTGTCGCGCTCCCATTGCGTGAGGTGGCGGGCGTAATCGTCCCACTCGGTCTGCTTCAGCTTGCAGAACGAGTCAACGAAGCTCGCCCCGAGCGCGGAGCGCAGCGCCTCGGACGACCGTAGCGCACGCATCGCGTCAAGCAGGTTGAGCGGCAAGCGTCTGGCATCCACGGTATGCCCGTCGGTGTACATGTTGATGTCGAGTCGTGCCCCGGGGTCCGCCTTGTTCGCGATCCCGTCCAGACCCGCCGCCAAGATGCCCGCCTGCAGCAGGTAGGGGTTGGCGGCGCCGTCAGCGAGCCGCAACTCGAACCGTCCGCCTTCCGGGATGCGGATCATGTGCGTGCGGTTGTTGCCGCTGTAGGTCACAGTGTTTGGCGACCATGTGGCGCCGGACACAGTACGCGGAGCGTTGATGCGCTTGTAGCTGTTCACGGTCGGGTTCAGCAGTGCGCAGAGCGCTTCCGCATGCGCGATCACGCCGCCGAGGAAGTGATAGCCGTGCGCCGACACGCCGAGTTCGCCGGCCGGATCCTCGAATACATTCGTCTCGCCGCGCCAGAGCGAGACATGCGCGTGGCAGCCGGAGCCGGTCAGGTTCGCGAACGGCTTGGGCATGAACGTCGCGCGCAGGCCGTGCTTTTCCGCGACGCTTTTGACGAGAAACTTGAAGAACGCGTGCCGGTCGGCGGTGACCAGGGCGTCGGCATAGTGCCAGTTCATCTCGAACTGGCCGTTGCCGTCCTCGTGGTCGTTCTGGTAGGGCTCCCACCCAAGCTCCAGCATCGCGTCGCAGATCTCGGCGATGACGTCATATCGCCGCAGCAGCGCGCCCTGGTCGTAACAGGGTTTCGTCGCCGTATCTGCGTCGTCGGAAATCGCCTTCCCGTCTGGCGCGACGAGGAAGAATTCGGCCTCGACGCCGGTCTTCATCGAAAGACCTTGGGCGGCCGCGGCCGCCATTACACGCTTGAGCGTGTCCCGCGGACCCTGCTGCACTGATTGTGCGTTCATCACGAGATCCGACGCCAGCCAGCCGATCTCGCGCTTCCAGGGGAGTTGGATGAGCGTTGCGGGGTCGGGCACGGCGAACAGGTCCGGATCGGCCGGCGTCATGTCGAGCCAGGTGGCGAACCCCGCGAAGCCCGCGCCGGTTCGCTGCATCCCTCCGATCGCCGACGCCGGCACGAGTTTCGCCCGCTGCGCGCCGAACAGGTCCGTGTAGCTGATCAGAAAGTATTTGATGCCGCGCTCGGCGGCGATGGCGGACAGGTCGGTGTTCATCGTCATCTCCACAGCCCGCCACCCAACCGTTCCGATCTCGTCAAGCCCCGATCATGACGATAATAAGACGATATGGGGGCTCGGGCGTACCTCAGAATTGCGTCTGCCCTGGAATCCAATCGGTCCCCGCCAACGGCACCCGCGCCATCGCCGCCGCCTCGATCGTCAGCGCCACGAGGTCCTCCGGCTCCAGATTGCGCAGATGGCTCTTGCCGCACGCCCGGGCCACCGCCTGAGCCTCCATCGTCATGACCGACAGGAAATTCGCCAGCCGCCGGCCGCCCAGCACCGGATCCAGGCGCGCCGCCAGCGCCGGGTCCTGCGTGGTGATGCCGGCGGGATCGCGACCCTCGTGCCAGTCGTCGTACGCGCCCGCCGTCGTGCCGAGCGCCGCATACTCGGCTTCCAGCGCCGGATCGTTGTCGCCGAGCGCGATCAGCGCGGCGGTGCCAATCGCCACCGCGTCCGCGCCGAGAGCCAAGGCTTTCGCCATATCGGCACCGCCGCGAATGCCGCCGGAGACGACGAGTTGAACCTCGCGGTGCACGTCCAGATCCATCAGCGCCTGCACCGCCGGACGGATTGCCGCCAAGATCGGCAGGCCGACATGCTCGATGAACACCTCCTGCGTCGCCGCCGTGCCGCCCTGCATCCCGTCCAGGATCACCGCGTCGGCCCCGGCCTTCACCGCGAGCGCGGTGTCGTAGTATGGCCGGCTCGCACCCACTTTCACGAAGATCGGCGTCTTCCACGCGGTGATCTCGCGCAACTCCAGAATCTTGATCTGAAGGTCGTCGGGGCCGGTCCAGTCGGGATGGCGGCACGCGCTCCGCTGGTCGATACCCTCCGGCAATGTGCGCATCGCGGCCACGCGCGGCGAGATCTTCTGGCCCAGCAGCATCCCGCCGCCGCCGGGTTTGGCGCCCTGGCCGACCACGATCTCGATCGCGTCGGCCCGGCGCAGATCGCGCGGATTCATGCCGTAGCGTGACGGCAGATACTGATAGACCAGCGTCGCCGAGTGCCCGCGCTCCTCCTCCGTCATGCCGCCGTCGCCGGTCGTGGTGCTGGTGCCGGCGAGCGTGGCGCCGCGCCCGAGGGCCTCCTTGGCCTGTCCCGACAGCGCGCCGAAACTCATGCCGGCGATCATCACTGGAATTTTCAGCCGCAAAGGATTCTCGCCGTGGCGGGCACCTAAAGTTACGTCGGTGCCGCAGCGTTCGCGATAGCCCTCGAGCGGATAGCGGGAGATCGACGCGCCGAGGAACAGCAGGTCGTCGAAATGCGGAAGTTTGCGTTTCGCCCCGCCGCCGCGGATGTCGTAGATTCCGGTCGCCGCCGCACGACGGATTTCGGCCTGCGTGTGCGGGTCGAAAGTGGCGGAGAATCGTGGGGGGGTCACGTCAATACGCCCCCGCATGAGCGACGTTGAAATGGTACAGCCGCCGCGCAGAGCCGTATTGCCGGAATGCCGCCGCATCGACATCGCGGAAGCCGGCGCGATCCAGCAACGCCCGCAACGATGTGCGCGTCTCGTCAGAAAATGCCTTCTCTTCGCAATCGGCTCCGAGACTTGCGACCGACCCCGCGACGAAGATGCGCGCCTCGTACAGGCTGTCGCCCAGCGCTTCGCCGGCGTCGCCGCAGACCACCAGGTTGCCGGCCTGCGCCATGAACGCTGACAAGTGTCCGACATCGCCTCGCACGACGATGTCGACGCCCTTCATCGAGATGCCGCAGCGAGCGCCGGCGTTGCCGTCGATCACCAGAAGCCCGCCACGCGCGGTCGCTCCCGCCGACTGGCTCGCATTGCCCGCGACGCGAACCTCCCCGGCCATCATGTTCTCGGCGACGCCCGGCCCCGCGTTGCCTTCGATACGCACGCGTGCGCCGTCATTCATGCCGGCGGCATAGTAGCCACAATGACCGTCGATCCGGATGTCGATCGGCGCGGTCACGCCCACGCCGACCGCGTGCGCGCCGCGCGGATTGCGGATCACCCATTCGGTGCGGTTGGTATCGCTCGGCAACGCATGAAGCGTCGCGTGCAGGTCGCGCAGCCTGGTCTGCGCCAGATCGCGAACCTCCGTCACGCGCGGCTCCAGGCGTAGACCCGCGCTGGCTCCGGCTCGAACACGCGGGCGCGCTCGATGTCCGGAAGGTCGACCAGCGCGCGATACTCGCTGCCGAACGCCACGTAGCGGTCGGTCTCGGCAATGACCGCCGGCTTGCAGGCGATCGGGTCGCGCACCACGCCGAACCCGTCCTCCGTGCCGACGACGAACGTGTAGAATCCGTCCAAATCCTCCAGCGCCGCGCTCAGCGCGTCCTGCAGGCTCTCGCCGTCCGCCAGACGCGCCGACAGGTATTGCGCGGCCACCTCGGTATCGTTCTCCGTAACGAAAAGCATACCCCGCCGCCGCAGCCGCCGGCGCAGATCGTTGTGGTTTGACAGGCTGCCGTTGTGCACGAGGCATTGGTCGCGTCCGGTCGAGAACGGATGCGCCCCGTCAGTGGTGACGGCACTCTCGGTCGCCATCCGCGTGTGACCGATTGCGTGCGAGCCGGACATCGTGGGCAGCCCAAGGTCGCGCCCGACGGCCTCGGGCAGGCCGACGCGCTTGTACATCTCCATACGGCGCCCGACGGAGACGATCCGTGCCGCGGAGACGGCAGGCAGGCGGGACCGCACCGCCATCTCGGCATCTTCGGGAATGCTCAAGATCGCATGATCGGCTCGGATGGTCGCCGACCCATCGACATCGAGACGAGCCGACAGCGTCGTCGCATCCTCGTCCGGAGGCAATCGCAACGTCAGCCGAAGCTGGCCGACGGTAAGCGGTCCATAGACGGCAAATCCGGCGCTGTCCGGCCCTCGATCGGTCAACACCCCCAGCATGCCGGCGAGCATCGCGCCCAGCGCCGGCTCCAGCGAAGGGTCCTTGAGAAAAAGGCCGACGATGCCGCACATCGCCTAAGCGCTACCATCGGGCGCGTTCAAAGAAAATCCTGGTCGGGCCCGCTGCCTGGCCCGGTCGGCGCGCCGTCGTCGAACGTTGCGAGATAGCCGGAGATGAGCGGCCCAGTCCGGGTGATGCCCTTATACTCGGCGACCCGCGGGTCGATGTTCGCAATGACGCGATGCAGCCGCCGCGCCCATTTGCCCACTCGCACCAGCTCCTCCAGCCGGATCAGGTAGCAGCGGATTCCGAACAGGATCGCGTTGCTGCGCGGCAGCCGGAACAGCGTCTGCAACTCGACCCGCAGGCAGACGATCCGGCCGACATTCTCGGCCGTGACGTGGGCGTCGTCGTCGCCCCAGAGATGTGAGGTCTCGGCCGAGCAATCGAGACGCGGATTGACCGTGATGGCCCAGTTCACCCGCCGCGCCGGGCTGCCATGGGGCAGTGCCAGCAGATAACGCAGCGCGCCGTCGAAGACGCCCGTCTCGTGCGCGACCGGCACCGGCCCATGCAGTTCGTGGAAATTCATCCCCAGGTTGAAATCGAGCGACCAGCCGGACGGCGTGGTCAGGATACCGCCGTCGAGCCACAGCGTGCCGTCGCGCTGGTCCTGGAGCGTGAAGTCGCCCTGCGCCTGCCGGGTGATATATTCGAAGGGCGGGCAGGGCAGGCTCGCCGCGTCGCCGAACACGAAGCGCTGCTCGATACCCAGGAGTCGGTTGGTCCAGCGCCAATCGGTCCCGTCGCGCGCCAGCGCGAAATGCTCCGGATAGTCGCCGGCCAGACTCTCCATCAGCAGTTCGAGAGTGTCCCACTCGGCCGCGCGCATGTGCGGCAGCACCTGGCAGCGCTTCGGGTCGGCGGCGAGGATGTGCGCCCGTTCGGCGCATTCGGCCGCATAGTGCTCATCGACATCGAACACCGCGTCGAACGCCGCCGTAGGGCCGCCGCGCACATGCGGTTCGAGATTGACGTAGTAGCCGTAGCGGTCTTCGCGGAAGGGGAAGGGGAACCGCAGGACCGCCGCGTCGCTATTGCGAAACGTGAACGGCTCGCGGAAGATTGTCACTTCGTCCATCAGAAATCCAGCACCAGTTCGGCGGTCGTGGCGCGCGACATGCAGGTCATGATGGCATCGCCCCGATCGCGCTCTGCCGGTGAGAGCACGTGGTCCCGATGATCCGGCACGCCGGACAGCACGGCCATGCGGCACTGGCCGCACACGCCGCCGCGACAGAGGCTCGGCGGCTCAAGCCCATCCCGCTCCAGCGCCTCCAGCAACGACATGTCGGACTCTACCGCCACGCGCCGGGCGCTGCGGGCCAGCACCGCGACGAAGGCCGCGCCAGGCGCCGCGCCACCGAAGCTTTCCCGGTGGATTTTGCTTGGCGGAAAGCCGGCGGCGAGCGCGGCCGTCTCGACATCGCGCATGAACGCTTCCGGGCCGCAGACGGAGACGTGCGTGCCGATCGGCTGGCCTTGCAGCAGCGTGGCCAGCGCCGGCCTTTCTGCGGGTGCATGCAGCGAGGCACTGGGCGCGTGATCCGCGAGCAGCCGGGCGAAAACGTCCGCTTCGTCCGCGCGACAGAACTGGTGCAGCCTGGCTGGCACATCCTCGCGACGAAGGGTTTCGAGATAGGCCAGAAACGGGGTGATGCCG
Source organism: Acetobacteraceae bacterium (assembly GCA_965246915.1). Lineage (GTDB taxonomy): Bacteria > Pseudomonadota > Alphaproteobacteria > Acetobacterales > Acetobacteraceae > CAVRQM01. The sequence goes on along the minus strand of CBDFGB010000010.1, from coordinate 226,456 downwards.
ATACCCGCGGAAAACAGCAGGTGGCGGCGCGCGTGCTTCGCAATGGGAAACAGGTTCTGCGGCGCGCCGACCCCCAGCACATCGCCCGGCCGCGTCGCCTCGTGCAGGAATGCCGAGCCGCCGCGCGACCCCGCGATACGCCGCACGATGATCTCCAGGCTGCGGCCGTCCTCGGGCAGGCGAGTGAGCGAATAGGCGTTGCGCCGCAGCCGTCCGCCGGTCCGCAACGACAGCAGCGCATGCGCCCCTGCTTCGATCGGCGCGAACCTGCCGCCGTCTGCGGGCTCCAGGACGAACCGCCGCAAGGTGGGCGACAGCCTCTCGGCCTCGCGGATGCGCGCCGCGATCATCGCGTGGCCTCGCCGCGCGTGGCGCCGCGCATTGCCACACCCTGGAACGCCGCGAGGCGGCGAGAGAAATGGTCGCGGACCAGGAGCCGCAAGCCGCAGCCAGGGCAATCCAGTTCCGGCGCCGCGACCTCCTCGGCAACCGTCTTGCAGTGGATGCATTGGACCCGCCGCCTGCCGACATCCGGGTGCAGGAAGATCTCGTCCGCGTCGAGGCCGGACTGCAGCGCCACGCGGAACATGTCCCAGACAAACGCCTCGCCCCCGAAGACATAGAGGCGCAGTCCCGTCACGGCCACCGAAAGTTCGGCGGCGAGGTCGGCACCGGTGCGAAAGACGACGACATGCCCGTCGAACGAACGCGGCAGCGGCACCGGCGCCTGCGAAACGATGAGGTGGCGAGTTGCCGACGGATCCGGTGCCGGCGTGCGGTACAGTGGCCGACTCTTGGTGCCCGGATGAAGGTCAGCCGAGAACCTCACGACATCACGCGCCCATTCCTGTGCATCGCGTCATGTGACACGGACGCGCGTTCGCCGGCAACAACGCGAGCATTGCGGGCGGTCGATGGCCGTGCTTGGTGCCGCGTATGGAAGCGGTCGTTGGAGTGGATGTTGGCACCGGCAGCGCCCGCGCCGGCGTGTTCGATCTTTCGGGCCGCAGGCTCGGCGCGGCCTCTCGAGAGATCGCGATATGGCGCCCGCGCCCGGGCTACGCACAGCAATCCTCCGGCGATATCTGGTCCGCCGTCGTGGCGTCCGTCCGCGAGGCGCTCGCCGAGGCGGGCCTGCGCATCGTCATTCGCGGCCTGGGCTTCGACGCCACCTGCTCGATGGTCGTCTCGGGCCCGGACGGAACTCCGGTTTCCGTCGATCCGGACGGTGCGGCCACGCAGGACATCCTCGTCTGGATGGACCATCGCGCGCGGGCCGAGGCGGATGAGATCAACGCCGGCGCGCACGACGTGCTTCGCTATGTCGGCGGACGTATTTCGCTCGAGATGCAGGTTCCGAAGCTGCTTTGGCTGAAGCGACATCTGCCAACCCGCTACGCCGCCGCGTCGAGTTTCACCGACCTGTCGGATTGGCTGACCTGGCGCGCCACCGGGGATCATTCGCGGTCGCTGTGCTCGACCGTCTGCAAATGGACCTATCTCGGCCATGAGAATCGCTGGGACGGAGGGTTCTTCGAGGCGATCGGCCTCGGGGACCTCGCGCGCGAGGAATTCGGCCGGCTGGGCCGGGCCATCCTGCCGATGGGCGCGGCGATCGGGCCGGGGCTTTCCGCGCGGGCGGCGGCCGAATTAGGATTGTCCGCGGGCACGCCGGTCGGCGCGTCCGCGATCGACGCGCATGCCGGCGGGATCGGCACCATCGGCGCCACGATCGGCGGCGAGACGACCGACCTGTCGCGCCGGCTTGCGCTGGTCTGCGGCACGTCGAACTGCCACATGGCGGTCTCCGCCGAACCGCGCTTCGTGCCGGGCGTCTGGGGTCCCTATTTCTCCGCCATGGTCCCGGGGCTCTGGCTCAACGAGGGCGGCCAGTCCGCGACCGGAGCACTCATCGACCGGGTGATCGATGGCCACGCCGAGGGCGCGCGGCTGCGATCCGTCGGCAATCCATACGAGGCCCTGAACGCGGTCCTCGCCGGCATGGGCGAGGGCGTACCGGCGTCGATCACCCGAGGACTTCACGTCTTGCCGTATTTCCATGGCAATCGCTCGCCACGCGCCGACGCGACGTTGCGCGGGATGATCGACGGCCTGACGCTCGATCGCGGGGTCGAGGAACTGGCCGTAACCTATCTCGCGACGATTCAGGCGATCGCCTACGGCACGCGGCATATCCTGGAGACGCTGAACCAGGGCGGCTATGCCATCGAGACGATCCTGGCGTGCGGCGGCCTGACCAAGAACGCTGTCTTCTTGCGCGAGCACGCCGATGCGACCGGCTGCGCGTTGGCGCTGCCGGAGGAGCCGGACGCGGTATTGCTGGGGGCCGCGGTGCTCGGGGCGGTCGCGGGCGGCGCGCACCCGGATGTTGCGGGCGCCATGGCGGCGATGACGCGCGCAAGGATCGCGGTGCGCCCGCAGGGCGGCGAGACGGCCCGCTATCATGCCGCGAAGTACGCCGTGTTCCGGCGGATGTACGAGGATCAGAAGTCGTATCGCGATCTGATGGCATGACCGCGCCCGCGCCCGCGCCCGTCTCCCGAAGGGCGTGAAAAGGGCGGCTGCGCTCCAAAGCTCTATAGCATTTGCCCTCCGCCTGAGCGAATGTCCGCCATGGCCGTCGACGCTGACACCTCGTCGCCTCGTCGCGACACACCTGCTGCCCGGCTGGATCACGCGGCGCGCGCCGCGTGGCTCTATTACATTGGCGGACGGACGCAGGACGAGATCGCGGCGAGACTCGGCGTCTCGCGCCAGGCGGTGCAGCGGTTGGTGGCGCTCGCCGTGTCGGAAAAGCTCATAAAGTTTCGCCTCGACCATCCGATCGCGGCTTGTGTCGAACTGGCCGAGGCACTGGCCGCCCGCTTTGGCCTCGTCTCCTGCGACGTGGTGCCGGACGACGGCCGGGATGCGGACTCCCTGCACAGCCTGTCTGTCGCCGCCTCGACCAATTTGGAGCGCTGGCTCGGCCAGCGGGCGCCGCAGGTTCTGGCGCTCGGCACCGGCCGGACCCTGCGTGCGGTCGCCGCGGAACTGCCGCCGATGGAGGCGCCGCAGCACAAAGTCCTCTCGCTCTGCGGCACGAGCGCGGTGGATGGCCGCGCCGGATTGCTGGAGCCGGTGATCCGGATCGCCGAACGCACCGGGGCGCAGTGCTATCCGATGCCTGCGCCTGTCATTGCCGCGAGCGCGGAGGAATGCCGTTTACTCCGCTCGCAACGGCCTTGGCGGACGCTGGCCGCCCTGCTTGGCGAGGCGCGTTGCGTCATGGTGGGATTCGGGCAGATCGGCTGGCGCTGTCCGCTCCATGCCGACGGCTTCATAACCGACCGGGAACTGACCGAAATTATCGAGGCCGGCGGTGTCGGCGAAATCGCCGGCTGGGCGTTCGACGCCGCCGGACGGCCGGTCGTGACATCCCTTCACGACCGTATCAACGGCCTCTCGATCGGCGGATTGTCGCCGGACCGCGAGGCCGCCTCGGCGGCCGTGGGGCGGAGTACGATCGGCGTGGGCGGGGGCCCGCGCAAACGCGCGGCGATCGGCGCGGCATTGCGGGGTGGCCTGGTCAATTGCCTCATCACCGATCAATTGACCGCTAAGAGTTTGCTCGAAGGCGCTTGACAGCAGGCCCGGACTTTGTTGCTGTCCGCGCCGATGGGGGCCTGTGCGAACCGGGCCCGCGCGAAAAACCCGTGGGGAGGGACCACAATGCGCAAGGCGCTTGCGGCTGCGACGATGCTTGCCGGAATGGCGGGCGTCGCCAACGCGGCGACGATCACGATCGCCACTGTGAACAATTCACAGATGGTCACAATGCAGAAACTTTCTCCGGAGTGGGAAAAGAAAAGCGGCAACAAGATCAATTGGGTCGTGCTGGAAGAGAACGTGTTGCGCCAGCGCGTCACGACCGACATCGCCACCAGCGGCGGGCAGTTCGATATCATCACGATCGGCAGCTACGAGACGCCGATCTGGGGCAAGCAGGGTTGGCTGAACGCCGTCGACGACATGCCCGCGAGCTATGACATGGGCGATCTCTTCGGCTCGGTGAAGGATGGACTTTCCCAGGGCGGACATCTGTTTGCGCTGCCGTTCTATGCGGAAAGTTCGTTCACCTACTATCGCAAGGACCTGTTCGATGCCGCCGGCCTGAAGATGCCGGAGCAGCCGAAATATACCGACATCGAGCAGTTCGCCGCCAAGCTGACCGACAAGGCGAAGGGCCAGTACGGTATCTGCCTTCGCGGCAAGGCTGGTTGGGGCGAGAACATGGCGTTCATCGGGCCGCTGGTGAACACCTTCGGTGGCCGCTGGTTCGACGAGAACTGGAAGGCGCAGCTCAACACCAAGCCGTGGCACGACGCGGTCACGTTCTATGTCCATATGCTGAACGACTATGGACCACCGGGCGCCAGCTCCAACGGGTTCAACGAGAACCAGGCTCTGTTCTCGACCGGCAAGTGCGCGATGTGGATCGACGCGACGTCCGGGGCCGGGTTCATCTTCGACAAGACAACGAGCCAAGTCGCCGAAAAGACCGCTTTCGCGCCCGCGCCGCAGGGCGTGTCGCCCACCGGCTATCACTGGTTCTGGGCCTGGGCGCTCGGGATTCCGAAATCGTCCAAGCAGGTCGATGCGGCAAAGTCGTTTCTCGCCTGGTCGACCTCGAAGGACTATATCAAGCTGGTCGGCGCGCAGGTGAACTGGACGGTGCTGCCGCCCGGCACGCGCAAGTCGACCTACGAGCTGACCCAGTATCAGGAAGCCGCGCCGTTCGCTCAGACGGTGAAGACGGCGATCCAGACCGCCGACATCACCAAGCCGACGGCACAGCCCGTGCCGTATACCGGCATCCAGTACGTGGCCATCCCGGAGTTCCAAGGCATGGGCACGAGCGTCGGGCAGTTCATCGCGGGCGCGCTGACGGGCCAGACCAGCGTCGACGAGGCGCTAAAGAAGTCGCAGGACGCGGTCGCCTCGACCATGCAACAGGCCGGATACGGCCAGTAAAGCCGACACGTAGCGGGCAGGGTCGAGGCGGCGGCGTCCGCTTCTCCCTGCCCGCGAGCCCGCGGGAGATCGTCCAATGAGCGCTGCGACAATGGCGCCGCCGGCCACTCGATCCAAGAGCAAGGGTCTGGGTGGGAGAGTGAACACGCTGCCGCTGGTGATGCCGTCGGTATCTCTGCTGCTGATCTGGTCGATCATTCCGCTGTTGGTCACGCTCTATTTCTCGTTCCGCCGGTTCTTCCTGCTGTATCCGGAGCGGACGGGATGGGCGGGGATCAACAATTACCTCTATCTGCTGCAGGACCCGGCGCTGTACTCGGCGCTGGAGGTGACCGTCCTGCTCGTGGGCTCGGTGCTGGTGATCACCGTCTGCCTCGGCGCAGTGCTCGCGGCCCTGTTCAGCAAGGATTTCCTTGGTCAGGGCATCGCTCGGGTGCTGATGATCTCGCCGTTCTTCGTCATGCCGACGGTTGCCGCACTGATCTGGAAAAATCTGCTGATGCATCCGGTGAACGGGCTGTTCGCGTCGGGTCTGCGCGGCATCGGCCTGCAGGCGATCGACTGGTTCGGCCAGTTCCCATTGGTTTCGATCATCATCATTGTCGCTTGGCAATGGCTGCCGTTCGCCTTCCTGATCCTGCTCACCGCGTTGCAGTCGCTGGACGAGGAGCAGTTGGAGGCGGCATGGCTGGAAGGTGCCGGCGTGCTGTCCGTGTTCTTCTCCATCCAGGTGCCCCACATGGCGCGCGCGATCAGCGTCGTCGTCATGATGGAGATGATCTTCCTGCTGAGCGTGTTCGCGGAAATCTTCGTGACCACCGGAGGCGGCACGAGCACCAGCAACCTCGCGTTCCTGATTTATCAGAAGGCGCTCAAGGACTTCAACGTGGGCGGCGCGTCGGCCGCCGGAGTGCTGGCCATCATCGTGGCCAACATCATCGCGGCGTTCCTGGTCCGAACGGTTGCGAAAAGGCTCGACGTATGAGCGCGCACCCGCCCGCGGCGGCCACGAAGGCCAAGAAGAAGCGGAACCAGGGTCCGAAGAGCGTCTCGCCCATCGTCGGCCCCTTGGCCTGGATCATCGCGCTGCTGATGTTCTTCCCGATCTTCTGGATGTTCGTCACGAGCTTCAAGACCGAGGTGGAGGCGGTACAAACGCCACCCCTGTTCGTTTTTCAGCCGACGCTCGACGGCTATCGGGAGATCTTCCAGCAGGCGGACTATCTGTCGTTCGCTTGGAACAGCATCGTCGTGTCGTTCGGTTCCACGATCATCGCGCTGATCATCGCGGTGCCTGCTGCGTTCGCGATGGCGCTGTATCCAACGGCCAGGACGCGCGGCACGCTGCTGTGGATGTTGTCGACCAAGATGCTGCCCGCGGTCGGCGTTCTGATGCCGATTTACCTGATGTGCCGTGACACCGGTCTGCTCGACACGAGGCTGGCGCTGGTCATCATCTATACCCTGTCCAATCTTCCGATCGTGGTCTGGATGTTGTTCACGTTCTTCCGCGACACGCCGAAGGACATCATCGAGGCAAGCCGCATCGACGGGGCCACGGTGCCGCAGTTGATCTTCGCCGTGCTGCTGCCGCTGGTCATGCCGGGGATCGCCTCGACCGGGCTGCTGAACGTGATCCTGTCCTGGAACGAGGCGTTCTGGAGCCTGAACCTGACCGCCTACAATGCCGCCCCGCTGACCGCGTTCATCGCGAGCTTCTCGGCACCGCAGGGGCTGTTCTACGCGAAACTGTCGGCGGCATCGGTGCTGGCGATCGCGCCGATTCTCATCTTCGGCTGGATCAGCCAGAAGCAACTGGTGCGCGGCCTGACGTTCGGCGCCGTGAAGTAAGGGACACCCGATGTATCTGCAAAAATACGATCTCAAGGGCCGGACCGCCGTGGTGACCGGCGGCGGTCAGGGCATCGGCTTCGCCTGCGCGGAGGCGCTGGCCGAGGCGGGCGCGAAAGTGGTCGTCGCCGAATTGCTGCCCGACCGGGTGGAGAAGGCAGTCGCCGATTTGCGCGCCCGGGGCTATGCCGCCGAGGGTGCCACGCTGAACGTGACCGACAGCGCCGCGGTCGAGGCGCTCGCCGAGAAATTCCCCGAGGCGTCGATCTTGGTCAACAACGCGGGGATCGCCGACAGCAACGTGCGCGCGGAAGACACCTCGGACGCCCACTGGCAAAAGCATATCGCGGTCAATCTTGACGGCCTTTTCTGGTGCTGCCGCAGTTTCGGCAAGCGCATGCTGGCGAACGGGTCCGGCAGCATCGTCAACATTGGATCCATGAGCGGATTCATCGTCAACAAGCCGCAGCCGCAGGCTTTCTACAACGCCAGCAAGGCCGCCGTGCATCATTTGACCAGATCCCTGGCGGCTGAATGGGGCGCGCGCGGCGTGCGGGTCAACGCCGTCGCGCCGACCTATATCGATACGCCGCTGACGAAGTTCGGCTCCGAGGACCCGGTCATGGGGCCGGTCTGGATCGAGATGACGCCGATGGCCCGCCTTGGCCTGCCCGAGGAGATCGCGAGCGTCGTGCTCTTCCTGGCCAGCGACGCCGCGAGCCTGCTGACCGGCAGCATCGTCCTGGCGGACGGTGGGTATACGTGCTGGTAACGCACGACTGAGGGCGTCTACCCGCACTCGGCGCATAAGCGTCAGTCGCGGCCTGGGCATCTCACAGGCCGCATCCGGCGTCCAGATAGCACCGTAAGGGCTTCGGGCGGATCGGCCGCCCTGCCCGCGTGTCTGGAGTCCTGCTCAATGTCTGCCTTGTCGATGGTTACGCGCCCGACCCATATCCTGTCGCCGCGCACGGTTCCCCTGTTCGTGCCTTTGGCCATGTCGCTGCTGGTGACTGCGTCGGTGGCGCTCGTCCTGACGTTGGTCAATACCGGCTTCGACGCTGGCTTTCCGGCGCGCTGGCTGCGCAATTTCACCGTCGCGTGGCTGGTCGCGTTCCCGCTCGCCTACTTCATCGGCCCTCGGGTGCAGCGGGCCTTGGCGAAAGCGGCGGCTCGCGCCGGGAAATAAGCCCGCCTAATCCTCCGCCTCCAATGCGCGCCGCGCCTGCGCGAGCCGCGCCTTCTCATCGAAAGACAGTTCCACCGGCTGTAGATCGAGATTGCGAAGCGCCTCGTTGATCGCGGCCACCACAACCAGGCGAGCGTACCACTTGCGGTCGGCCGGGACGACGAACCACGGCGCGTGATCAGTCGCCGTCCCGGCGATCGCCTCCTGATACGCGTCCATGTAGTCGTTCCAGTGCGCCCGCTCTGCGAGGTCGGCGGCGGAGAACTTCCAGTTCTTGTCGGCCTCGTCGAGCCGCGTCAGAAACCGCTTCTTCTGCTCGCCGCGGCTCATGTTGAGGAAGAATTTCAGCACGATCGTGCCGTTGCGCGCGAGATGCCGCTCGAAGGCGGCGATGTCTTGCAGACGGTGATCCCAGAATTTCTTGTGGTCGACCAGATCGCCGGGCATGTGCTGCCGCTTCAAGATCTCCGGATGAACCCGGGCGACCAGTACCTCCTCGTAGTGGCTGCGGTTGAAGATGCCGATCATGCCGGCGCCGGGCAGCGCGCGGTTGATGCGCCAGAGGAAGTCGTGGGCCAGATCCTCCGGTCCAGGCTGCTTGAACGATGTGACGGCGACGCCCTGCGGGTTCACGCCCGACATGACGTGCTTGATCGTGCCGTCCTTGCCGGCCGCGTCCATCGCCTGCAGCACGATCAACAATGACCACGTGCTGTTGGCGTAAAGGAGTTCCTGCAACTCGCTGAGGTTGTCCACGCCGCGCTGCAGGAGGGCCGGGCCGTCGTCTTTGCGCAGCTCGTCCGGCGCGTCGTGCGGATCAAAATCCTTCAGCCGAAATCTGTGACCTTCGGTGACCCGGTAGCGGTCGAGGATCTTGCTGATCTCCCTGTAGCCAAGCAGAACCTGTCCGCCCGTCTCGTCCTTGTCCGCCATTGGCCGCTCCGTCCCGTCTCACTGACATCTGGCGGTAACACTCGCCGCAGCGCAACCGCGTCACGCCTGCCGTTTGACCGCCAGCGCCGCGCTCGCCTGGCAGGTCGGCATCATCTCGATGCGGTTGATATTGACGTGGGGCGGCAGGGCCAGGACCCAGGCCACCGCCTCGGCCACGTCCTCCGGCGTCAGCGGCTGCGTTCCCTGATACATTTTCGCGGCACGCTCGGCATCGCCGCCGAAGCGGACCACGCTGAACTCCGACCCGCCGACCAGTCCCGGCTCGATGTCGGTCACCCTGACGCCGCCGCCGATCAGGTCGGCGCGCAGATTGAGCGAGAACTGTGCGACGAACGCCTTGCTCGCCCCGTAGACGTGCCCGCCTGGATAGGGGTAGGTGCCCGCGACGCTGCCCAGGTTGACCAGATGGCCGCGGTCGCGGGCGACCATGCCGGGCAGCAGCGCGCGGGTCATGTGGATCAGCCCGGTGACATTGGTCGCCACCATCGTGTCCCAAGCCGCCAGATCCGCCTCGGCCGCAGGGCCGAGGCCGAGCGCCAGCCCCGCGTTGTTGACCAGCACGTCCACGTCGCGCCAGCCGTCCGGCAGTGCCGCAGGCAGGGCTGCCACGGCCGCCGCGTCCGTCACGTCCAGCGCGAACGGCAGCACCGAGGGACCGAGTTCGTCGGCCAGCGCCTGGAGCCGGTCGAGCCGCCGCGCGGCGGCGACCACGCGGAATCCATCGCGCGCGAGGCGGCGCGCGATGGCGGTTCCGAACCCGGCCGAGGCGCCGGTGACGACGGCGAGACCTTTCACAGGACCTCGAGCGTGACGTCGATGTTGCCGCGCGTGGCCTTGGAGTACGGGCAGATCTCGTTGTGCGCCTTGTGCACCAGCCGCTCGGCGGTCGCGCGGTCGACGCCCTCGACCTTGGTTTTCAGGACGACCGACAAGTCGAAACCCGACGCGCCGGCGTTGAGGGTCACATCGGCGGTCACCGTGACCTCGCCCACCTTGATCTTCTCGAGCGACGCCGCGTAGTCGACCGCGCCCCCGAAACAGGCGGAATAGCCGGCCGCGAAGAATTCCTCCGGGTTGGTCGCTCCGGCCTTGCCGGGGCCGCCGATGTCCTTGGGGACCGAAAGATCGGCCTTGATGAGCCCGTCGGAGCTTTCGACATGGCCATTGCGGCCGCCGGTCGTGGTGGCGTGCGCGGTGAACGAGGGCATGGCGCTATCCTTGCGGTTGCTTGGAGGTGATGAGGTGTCGGCATGCGGAAACGGCGGCCGGATCAGTCCGGCAGCGTCATCCGTATGGAGACCGGGCAGTGCCCGGAGAGCCGTCCCCGCCACTCCGCCCCGGTCTCGCGATAGACCATAACCCGCAAGCTGCCGGGTTGCACCCACCCTGCCGCCGGCCCCACGATCAACAGGTCGTCGACGAACGAGCCGTTGCCCCAGCACGGCGAGGCGTGTCCGGCGGTCGCCCGCGTCAGCCTTGCCTGCCCGCCGATCCGCGAGACGAACTCGTCGGCCCCCTCCATCACGCGGCCGAAATCGCCCATCATCACGATCGGGATCACGACCGGGGCCTCCGCGGACTCGGCGGCGCGGGCCAGCAGCCAGCCGCGCAGCACGTCCGCCTGACGCATCAGCGCGGCGCAGGCCGGCCGGTCGGGTTTGGCCGGGCCGTCGAGCCGCATGTCGCGGCACCCGCTTTTGAGATGCACCGACAGCAGCCGCAACCGGCGAGGGCCGATGGAAAGCGTGATGTCGGTCCCGGCTCGCAAATGGAATTTCGCGCCCGGATAGGGGTCGAGCTGGTCAAGATCGGGATTGCGGGTCGCCGCGAGCCCCAACCGGACCGCGAAGCCGGTATGCTGCGTCACCGCATCTCCGGCCAGCATCAGCGTGTAGCGCGATGCGGGAAAGACGAGGCGCGCCACGGCCTCGTCGTCGACGCCCTGCAACGCGACCACATCGGCGTCCAGTCGCGCGGCGTAGCCCGCGAGCAGAGCGAGATCCGCCTCGCTCTTGCGGCGCACATTGTCGGGCAACGCGGGGTCGCCGGCGGGACGCTGGGTCAGCCAGCCGAGATTCCACGTGGCGAGTTTCAGCTCCGCCGCCTGGGCGGGAAGAGCGACGAGGAGGAGGAGGAGCCATCCGCAGGTGTGCACGCGCCCAGCTTCAACAGTTGACACTCCGAACGCAACATGCGTCGCGGCGTCCGAGCGATCCGGCTTGCCGCCGCAGCCCTTGTCTGTCACCGGGACGGGCCAGCGTCGGAGGCCGCAATGACATCGAGAGTTCTGGCGTTCTTGCGCAGCGAAACGGCGGGCGGCCTGCTTCTCATGCTAAGTGCCGCGGTCGCCGTCATCTGGGCCAACTCGCCCCTCGCGCCCGGCTATGCGCATCTGCTCCACCTTCCGGTCGGCCTGACGCTGGGCGAGATCAAGGCGCGGACCGATCTGCATTTCGTCGTCAACGACGCGCTGATGGCGGTCTTCTTCCTGCTGGTCGGACTGGAAATTCGCCACGAGGCGACGGCGGGCGAACTGGCCTCCGTGCAGCGCGCGGCGGCACCGGTCGTCGCGGCGGTGGGCGGGATGGTGGTGCCGGCGCTGATCTACCTCGCGTTTACCTTCCACGACGCGACCGCGCTGCGCGGCTGGGCGATCCCGACCGCGACCGACATCGCCTTCTCGCTGGCCGTGCTGCGGCTGCTTGGGCCGCGCGTGCCGGCGGGACTGCGCATCTTCCTGACCGCGCTCGCGATCATCGACGATCTCGGCGCGATCCTGATCATCGCGTTCTTCTTCACCGAGGATGTCGACCTCGCGATGCTGGCGGCCGCGGCCTGTGTCTGGGCGGCCATGGCCGCCGCCGCCCGGCTGGGCTTGCGCCGGGTCCCGTTCTATCTCGCCGGCTTCGCGCTGCTGTGGGTGTTCCTGGTGCAGTCCGGTGTGCATGCGACGCTCGCCGGGGTGGCCACCGCGCTCGCCGTGCCGATGGCCAGCGTCGGGCGTCGGCTGGAGCATGGCTTGCGCGGCTGGGTCGCCTTCATCGTGCTGCCGCTGTTCGCGCTGTTCAACGCCGGGCTGTCGTTCGGCGAGATGGGCGTGAAGACCGTGTTCGATCCGGTCGTGCCGGCCATCGCGCTCGGGCTATTCCTCGGCAAGCCGAGCGGCGTCTACGGGGCCACGCACCTCGCGCACCGGATGGGACTCATTACTCTGCCGGCCGGCCTCGGTTGGCGGCTGATCCTGGGTGCCGCCTCGCTGTGCGGCATCGGCTTCACGATGAGCCTGTTCATCGGCTTGCTGGCTTTCCCGGACGGCGAGCGGGTGCTCGAGCTCAAGCTCGCGGTGTTTGTCGGCTCGATCGCCTCGGCACTGCTGGGCGCCTGGATCGTCTGGCGCGCGACACGGCGGCTGGCCTAACGGCGCAGATTGGTCTTGGCCAGATCGACGATTTCGTCCAGCCGGCCGTTCAGCACCGCGCGCATCATGTAGAGCGTGAAGCCCTTCGCCATCTGCGCGGTGACCTTCGGCGGCATCGCGAGCTCCATACGGCTGACCACCGCGTCGATCACCACCGGGCCCGGATGCGCCAGAGCCTCGGCGATCTTGGCCTCCACCTCGGCCGGATCCTCGATGCGCACGCCCTTGATGCCCACCGCCTCGGCCATCATCGCGAAGTTTGGGTTCTCGAGCCCGGTCCCGGTGTTCAGGAAGCCGGAGGATTTCTGTTCCAGTTCGATGAAGCCGAGTGCCCCGTTGTTGAAAACCACGATCTTTGCCGGCAGGCCGAGCTGTTTCAGGGTGAGCAGGTCGCCCATCAGCATGGTGAAGCCGCCGTCGCCGGACAGGGAAATGACTTGCCGGCCCGGGCAGGCCGCCTGCGCGCCGATCGCCTGCGCCATCGCGTTGGCCATGGAGCCGTGCCAGAACGACCCGATAAGCCGGCGGCGGCCGTTCATCGCCAGGTAGCGCGCGGCCCAAACGGTTGGCAGGCCGACGTCGCAAGTGAACACGGCATCGTCGGACGCGCGCTCGCTCAGTACGCGGGCGATGTGCTGCGGGTGCAGCGTCCCGCCGGGGCGGCCGGTCGCGAGCTCGTCCAGCCCACGCCGCGCCTCCCGGTAGTTCGCGAGCGCATCATCCAGGTGGTCGCGATCGGCCTTCGGGGTGAGAAGCGGCAGCAGCGCGTCGATGGTCGCGGCCACGTCGCCGATGACGCCCAGATCGACCGGGACACGGCGGCCGATATTCTCGCCGCGCAGCTCGACCTGCGCGATCTTCGCCTTCGTCGGGTAGAACTGCCGATAGGGAAAATCAGTACCCAGCATCAGCAGCGCGTCGCAGCCTTCCATCGCGGCGTAGCCGGACGAGAAGCCGATCAGGCCGGTCATGCCGACATCGTAGGGATTGTCCCACTCGACATGCTCCTTGCCGCGCAGCGCGTGCACGATCGGGGCCTTCACCGCCTCGGCCAGCGCCAGCAATTGCGAATGCGATCCCGCGCAGCCGGAGCCGCACAGCAGGGTCACGCGGCTCGCCGCGTTCAGCAGAGTGGCCAGATCCGCCACCGCCTCCGCCGACGGCCGGGTCACGGGGCGTGCGGGAAGCAGGCCTTGGGCCTTTGGCGCGGGGGCGTCGGCGGCCGGCAACAGGGCGATGTCGCCGGGGATGACCACCACGGCGACCGCGCGGTTGACCAGCGCGTGCCGGATCGCGATTTCGAGCACCCGCGGCATCTGCTCCGGGTGGGAGACCAGTTCGCAGTACGAGCTGCATTCGCGGAACAGGTTTTCCGGATGCGTCTCCTGGAAATAGCCGGCGCCGATCTCGGGCGAGGGGATATGGGCGGCGATGGCGACGACCGGGACGCGGGAGCGGTGGCAGTCGAACAGGCCGTTGATGAGGTGCAGATTGCCGGGCCCGCAGGAGCCGGCGCAGACCGCAAGTCCGCCGGTCAGATGCGCGTCGGCTCCGGCGGCGAAGGCGGCGACCTCCTCGTGACGCACATGAAGCCAGGTGATGCCGCCGTGCCGACGCAATGAATCGGTGAAGCCGTTGAGGCTGTCGCCGACCAGGCCATAGATGCGCGAGACCCCGGCGGCGGCGAGGGTTTCGACCATCTGGTCGGCGACTGTGCTGCTGGCCATGCTCCATTCCCCCGGCGTGGCGCGCCGCTTCCGCCGCGCCGTGAACGCTGATATTGCCGGTTCCGCGAATAGGCGCCAGGGACGAAAATATGGCCGGGTTCCGCACCGAGACCGATAGCCTGGGCCAAGTCCAGGTCCCGGCCGACCGGCTCTGGGGCGCGCAGACCCAGCGATCGCTGGAGCATTTCAGCATCGGTCGCGACCTCATGCCGCGCGAAATGATCGCCGCCTATGCGGTGCTGAAGAAGGCGGCCGCCCACGCGAACCACGCCGGCGGCCGGCTGGATGCGACGGCGCTTCACCTGATCGCGCAGATCGCCGACGAGATCCTCGCCGGCCAGCACGACGACATGTTTCCGCTGCACGTCTGGATGACCGGCAGCGGCACCCAGTTCAACATGAACGTCAACGAGGTGATCTCGAATCGTGCCTGCCAGATCGCCGGCACCCCGCTGGCCAGCAAGGCGCCGGTGCATCCCAACGACCACGTCAACATGTCGCAGTCCTCGAACGACACATTCCCGTCGGCGATGCACATCGCGGCCGCGACGGGTGTCGCGCGGCGTCTGCTGCCGGCGGTGCTCGGCCTGCACGACGCGGTCGCCGCCAAGGCGGACACGTGGCGCGACATCGTCAAGATCGGCCGTACGCACATGCAGGACGCGACGCCGATCACGCTGGGCCAGGAGTGGTCCGGCTATGCCGGGATGCTCGAGGACGATCTGGAACGGATCGATGACGCGCTCGGCGGGGTCTATCGGCTGGCGCTCGGCGGCACGGCGGTCGGCACCGGCATCAACGCCGCCCCGGGCTTCGCCGAGGCGGCGACGGCACGGATCGCCCATCTGACCGGTCTGCCGTTCGTCAGCGCGCCGAACAAGTTCGCGGTGCAGGGCGCGCACGACGCGCTGGTGCATCTGTCCGGCGCGCTGCGGACGCTCGCCGTCTCGCTCTACAAGATCGCCAACGACATCCGGCTGCTGGCTTGCGGGCCTCGCGCCGGCTTTGCCGAACTGGTGATCCCGGCGAACGAACCCGGCTCGTCGATCATGCCCGGAAAAGTCAATCCGACGCAGGCCGAGGCGCTGACGATGATCGCCGCCCAGGTGATGGGCAATGACGTCGCGGTCGGCATCGGCGGCGCCAGTGGCTATTTGGAAATGAACGTCTACAAGCCGCTGATCATCCATAACGTGATGCACTCGATCATCCTGCTCGCCGACGGCTGCGCGAATTTCCGCAAATTCCTCGTCGAGGGGACGGAGCCGAACCTCCCGCGGATCGCCAAGTATGTCGACCGGTCGCTGATGCTGGTGACCGCCCTCGCGCCGCTGATCGGGTACGACAAGGCATCGAGGATCGCGCACCACGCGGCGGACCACGACATCACTCTCAAGGCGGCGGCGCTGCAGCTTGGGTTCGTGACGGAGGAGGATTTCGATCGCGTCGTCGACCCGAGGAAAATGGTCGGGCCGTATGTCGCGACGTCGTAGGGCGGAAAGCCGCGCCGCGTTGCGTTCGTCCACGATGAAAGATGGCGGAATGCGCTTCGCGTTGCCGCCTCACAAGAGGGCAATGTAAATGGCGGACACACATCTCTCCGGCGTCGCCGCGATGCGCAACGCGCATCTGAACAAGGGCACCGCCTTCACGCAGGAGGAGCGGCGGGGCCTCGGTATCGAGGGGCTTTTGCCTCCGGTGACCGATACGCTGGAGCTGCAGATCGCCCGGGTGCATGGCGAACTCGATGTCCTGGACTCCGATTTACAGAAATACATCTTCCTCAGCGATCTGCTGTCGCGCAACGAGGTGCTGTTCTACGCGGTCGTCATGTCCGACCCGGCGGCGTTCATGCCGCTCGTCTACACGCCGACGGTGGGCGAGGCGTGCCAGAAATTCGACCACATCTTTCGCGCCTCGCGCGGCATGTATCTGCCGATCACCGCGAAGGGGCGGCTGCGCGAGCTGCTGGGCAACTGGCCGCTGCCGGACGTCCGCTTCATCGTGGCAACCGACGGCGAGCGCATCCTTGGTCTCGGCGATCTCGGCGTCGGCGGGATGGGCATTCCGGTCGGCAAGCTCGCGCTCTACACCGCCTGCGCCGGTGTGCCGCCGCAGATGACGCTGCCGATCACGCTCGATGTCGGCACCAACAATCACGAGTTGCTGGAGGATCCGCTGTATCTCGGACTGCGGCAGAACCGGGTGCGCGGGCCGGAATATGATGCTTTCATCGAGGAGTTCGTCGAGGCCGTGCAGGAGCTGTTTCCGAAATGCTGCCTGCAATGGGAGGATTTCGCCAACATCAACGCGGTCCCGATCCTGGCCCGCTATCGCGAGAAAATCTGCACCTACAACGACGACATTCAGGGCACCGCGGCCGTCGCGCTCGCGGGCGTCATGGGCGCGCTGCGGATCACCGGCCAGAAGCTCGCGGACCAGACATTCCTGTTCCTCGGCGGCGGCTCGGCCGGGACCGGGATCGCGCAATTGCTGAGCGAGGCGATGGCGCTGGAGGGCATGCCACTCGCCGAGGCGCAGGCGCATAACTGGCTGTTCGACGTCAACGGGCTGATGGTCAGCTCGCGGACCGACGTCGCGGACTTCCAGCGGCCGTTCGTGCACGACCATGCGCCGGTCTCGACATTCGTCGAGGCCGTCGAGGCGATCCGCCCGACCGCGATCATAGGCGTGAGCACGGTGCCGAAGCTGTTCAATCAGGCGGTGATCGAGGCGATGGCCCGCATCAACGAGCGGCCGATCATTTTTCCGTATTCGAATCCGACGTCGCGCTCCGAGTGCTCCGCCGAGGAGGCGTATAAATGGTCGGGCGGCAGAGCCGTGTTCGCGAGCGGCAGTCCGTTCAAGCCGGTCGAGATCGACGGCAAGACGTTGGTGCCTGGGCAGGGCAACAACGTCTACATTTTCCCGGCGATGGGAATGGCGGTGCTCGCCACCGAGGCGACCCGCGTCACTGAAGAGATGTTCATCATCGCGGCGCGCGCGGTGGCGGAGCAGGTTTCGCAGGCGAGCCTGGACATCGGTCTGATCTACCCGCCCACGAGCAACATCCTTGACGCGTCGTTGCACACCGCGGCGCGGATCGCCGAATACATCTTCGATCACAATCTCGCGCGGGTCGCGCGGCCGGCCGATATCGAGGCGCATATCAGGGCGCTCGCCTACAAGCCGGTCTATGCCGCCGTGGCGTGATATGGCCGTGGAGTGCTGGGTTCGCGGCAAGAACGTATTGATATCGTAACAAAAAGGTCGTGCGTCGTCGTGAGCGTCAGTCCGGTTTTGGACGAGCGGCCGGAGGGGCGGTGTCGCCGTCGTCGATCAGTTCGGCGTGCGCAACGTCCTGCCAGTCCCCGAGCTTGACCTGGGGATCGACGCGTTTGTCTTGGGCGGCAGCGGCTTCGCGACGGTCTTGGGTGGGCCTTGCGCGCCGGGGCGGGAACAGCGAGGGCGGCAGGTCCGGCCCGGGCTCCATCCCCAGCATCCGGCAGAGCGGCCGCAGGACCCGGCCGGCCTGCGGCCCGGCGTCCAGCAGGGCCACCAGGTCGGGGTCATGGGTCAGCATGTGCCGGAGCTGGGCGGCGCAGCCGGCGGCGTGATGGCCGAGCCATTCGACCACCCAGCCGAACCGTGCCGGCAGCCGGCGTTTTGGCGCGGCGTTCTCCCGTTCCTCCCGCGGTTGGACGGTTCGGGCGCGGTGTGGACGAGCGCGGAGCCGGCCGGCGCGATGGCGGGCGACGAGGGATTCGACCCGTCGCATGACGCTGCTGAGATAGGCCGCGAACAGCAGACCGAGCGGAACATAGGCCCAGTATTTCACCGCCCGGTCGGCCGCCGCCCGGCGCAGATGCAGCAGGATCGGCCCCAGCCGCTCCGCGAGGTCGGGAGGTCCTATGGGCTCGGGCGGAAACAGGGCGTGGATGTTATACACGAACGCATACTGAACACATAATGCAAACGGTGTCAAACGCAAAGCTGCATCGGTCGTGATCCCAGGGCTGGGCCGAGGGCATGACCGCGTCGATTGCCGGCCGTCACCCGGTCAGTCGCCGCAGAGAAACGCGATCAGGCGCTTGCCGGGCAGGAAGAAATATCCGCCGCCGCGGGTGGTGACGAATCGCGGCACCGGGCGCAGCCGCACCGGTCCCTCGCGGCTGGGGATGGTGAAACCGCACTGGCCGGCCTCCGCGTCGCCCATCAGCGGATCCTTCTCGCAAGACAGGCCGTGGAACGATGGGCTCATCAGCCAGCTTTGCTGGACAAACTCGAACTGCCGCTCGATGTCGCCGTTCAGGCACATGAACAGTAGCCCGGGCTTCTGCCCCGGTTTCGGCTCGTATTGCCGCCCGACTCGCATGATGCGGTGACGGTTGCTGATCGCGATCTGCTCGTCCGATCCGGGCGTGAAACTCTCCCGCGGGTTCGCTCGCCGCACATGCGCGCCGAACGGACAGCGCAGCGCCTCCGGATCCTCGGTCCCGAAAAGAAAATCGTTGTCTCCGGGGCGATTCGCCGCCTCGACCGGACGCTCGATCTTTTTGCCGTCATCCGGATGCGTCGTGGCGCGCGTCGTCTCCTTCGTCTTGCGCGCCTCGTCGGTGCGCGACTGATACGGGTGGCGCACCAGCGATGATCCGTCCTTCCACCGTCCGATCATTTTCGCGCCAATGAACTCGGGCGTCACGTCATACGGCCGCGGCAAGCGCCCGTGCAGCCGTGCCGCCTCGGCCGCGCAAAACGCCTCGAATCCCTCGGTATCCTGTTCCAGCTGGCGAATGACCAGAAAACTGCCATTGAAGCCCAAATCCCGCGGCGTCTCCACCACGCTGCGGTCGAAGCCCGCCGGCGGGCTGGCCAGCGGCAGCCGGTTCGCCGGATCGGCGGTGGCCGGCAACGTCGGTCCCGGTGGCCGATTGCCGCGATTGTCGGGATAGCCGAGGATGAATTCCCCCGCTTCGACCAGATGGATCGGATCGGCGTTGCGTTGCCCCTTATAGGTGCCGCGAATCACCGGCTGCGAGATGCCGTCCGCGAAACCGAACGGCTCGGCCTTGCCGGGGACCGCCTTCTTCAGCGGGATCCGTTCCGTGGTCGTGACGTGGTGCGCATCGGCGATGGCGTCCAGCTTGCGGACAAGGGTTTCGACGTCGTCCGGCGTCGGTCCATACGCCAGCAGCGCGACGTCCGGCTGCGCGCGTCCCCACCACCAATGCTCCGGCGCGTTCTCGTCGAGATCGCCCAGGATGCGCGCGCGCGGTTCCGTCACCATCCCCTCGAGGAACGCATAGGGGAACGTCCGCAGTCCGTCGTCGGGGAGTCCGAGCTTGGCCAGGCCCGGGGCGCCGAGCGCCAGCGTGATCGTCGCCTCCTCGAACCGACGGCGCCCGTCGTTGAATGCGATGAGCGGAAGGATCTCGCGCAGCCATTGCCGGGCGTCCGGTGTCGCCGGCAGCGTGAGCAGCAGGCACGCACCGAACGGCTTGAACCCCAGGCCGCCGAACATCAGGCTCTGGATTTCGCTGCTGACGAGCTTCGACGCCGGACGTTCGGCCGAGCCGAACAACGCGAGGAACCGCGTCGCCTCGTCCTCGGTCATCGCGCCTGACAGGCCGCGCCGCATCTCCGCGTTCGCGCGGATCTGCGCGGTGGTCAACCGCGGATACGCGCTGTACCAGAAGCGGGTCGGCTGCATGCTCTGCCGGGCGTAGCGCTTGAACCGCTCGCCGTCGGTGGCGCCGTCCTGGATCAGGTTGCTGGCGCGCGGAAAACCGATGCAGTTCGACCAGATTCCCGTCAGCCCGGCATGCGCCAGCGTGATGAAGTCCTCCAGATAACTCTCCCAGCTGCCGTCGAAGTTGGAGAAGAACAGCAGGTCCGGCGAGCCGTTCGGCGTGACCCAGCGGGCGAAATGAATACTGCCGATGTCGCTGAGGAACCCTGGGCGATACAGCCGCGCAGCCAGTTGCGCCACGGCCCAGAACAGCAGCCGCAAGGTGAAGGCGCGCACCAAGCCCGGCTTGCGTTGCGTGACAGAAATCATGTGGTTCTGCGTCGCGCGGTTCTCGCGCGCGAACATCCCGGCCAGCGTCGCATGGTCTGCCGTCCGCTCCTCCAGCCAGTCGCTGGCCTCGGCACGGCGGAGCAGCACATAGCCGAGAGCCGCCACGATCAGGACGACGACCAGCGCGACCCAGAACCCGTGCCACACGCCCCACAACGCGCCGGAGACGAAGTGCGGCGCGGTGAAGCCCGCGACCAGCGCCCAGACGAGCCACGCGACGCCCAGGGGCCAAAGATACGTGGCGGCGAACGATCCCACGAGCTGCGCGTACAGGCCGAGTGTCGAGGGGGCCCGGTAGGGCGGGGCGGGGGGCGCCGGCTCCAGGCAGGGTGCCAGTTTCGGGTCGTCCGCCACCGCCGCGCGCACCCGCGCGAGCCGCTCCAGCGCCGGCAGGCCGGGCGGCTGCCGGCCCAGCAGCCCGGTGATCTCCGAGGCGAGCGCCGCTTCGCCGCGGATGCGCTCGACGGTCATGCCGGGCGTGCCGGCGAACAGAGCGCCCGGATTGTCGAGCCATCCGCCCCCGACCTTCAGGCGGTTGGCGAGCAGGTAGTCGGCCAAGTCGCGGCTCGGCGTCCAGTCGCGAGCGAGCGCGAAGACCGGCCGGAGCGTCTCGCCGATGGCAGCCGCGAGGCGGCGGACGGCTTCGGACTCCGCCCCGTCGGCCGATATCTCCAGCACGAGATAGTAGCGCAGGCCGTCACGCGAGCGGACGGCGTGCAGGCTTGCGAAATGCAGGCCGGTCGCCGCGAGTGTCGTTGCGATATCGGCCCGGGCAGGATTGCCGAACGTGTCGATCAGGCGGTCGGCCTCGGCGATGCGGTCGGTGGCGAGCGGGCTGACGATGGTCACGAGCGCTTGGGTCATCGGATCACCGTGTGGGTTGCGGCTGGATGAACTGCAGCGGCAGATGGTCGGGGAAGGGGCCGGCCCACCTGACGCGGCCGACCGAGGCGATGCCACGACGCAGCAGGCAGCCGACCAGCAGCGGAATCTGGAACTCGTTGACGACCCGTCCGGCGCAGGGATGCAGGCCGCCGCCGAAATGCAAATAGGCGGCGGCGGGACGATCGGGCCGCCACGCGCCGGGTCGGGGGAAGGCGGCGGCGTCGTGCATCGCGGCCTGTGTCCAGAGCACGATCTGATCGCCCGCCCGGATCGCCGTCCCGGCTAGAGTGGTGTCGGCATACGCCTGGCGCAGCAGGATCGGGTTGTGCGGCCAGCGGCGCAGCGCCTCGCGGCACCATCCGGCCAGCAGCGCCGGATCCTCGCGGTCAGCCGCGACGTTGCGGGCGAAAGCCGGGTCGGCGCCGATCACGGCGACGATCTTGGCGACCGCGCTGGCGGTGGTGTCGATCGCGCCCACCAGCATCCCTCCCAGCGTACGCCGGACACCGTCGTCGTCGAGCCGCCCGTCGCGCAGGAGGTGGCCCATCATGTCAGATCCCGGATCGGCGGCCGCGCGACGCGCGACGATCTCCTCGTCGAGCCATTGGCGCATCAATCGAGCCGCCCGCAGCGCCCGCGCCTCGATCGCTTTGTCGCCACCGATATTGAGGAACACATGCGCGAAGATCGCCCGCGCGGCGTCGCGGAACGCCGTCTCGTCGCCCCCGCGCGGCCCGAACAGACGACGCGCCGTGGCGGCCGCCACCGGACGGGCGTATCCGCCGACGACGTCGATCGCGCCGCCGGACGCGACGGCCAGCCGCTCGGCATCGCGGGCCGCGCCGGTGCGCAGGTCCGCGACGTCGACCTTGGCAAGCGCTGCGTATAGCGCGCTCCGCTCCTGCGCGAGGGTCGCGCCGCGGTCCATGCCGAGCACGAATGGCCCGTTGACCGCGTCGATCCGGGCCTCGTTTATCGGCGCGATGCGGAAATCGAGATCGCGGGCGAGGGCTTCGCGGACGTGCTCGTGCCGCAGGACGACGACCCGCGCGCCGAGGCGGATCGGCCGGTTCAGCGTCGCCCCGAGCGTGGCGCCGATGCGCGCGAGGGCGGCGGGGAGAGGCTGTTCGGCCAGCAGGCGATTCAGTGTGCTGCCGACGCCGGGCGGCGTGGCGATCGGGTCTGCGGCCGTGCCTGCGGACATGACGTGATGCCCTCCCGTGGTTTCTTGGTCGTCGCCAGTGGCGCGCGTCGGACGCACCCTATCGTAGGTGGAACTTTCGCGACCAGCAACGTATCTGTGTAGGCTCTTCCTACGGCGGCGCGATTTCCTTCAGCGCGAGGCGCTTGTAGATTTCGACCAGCCGGCTTCCCTCGTCGCGCCCGACCGCGAGGGCGATGCGCATCGTGGCTTCGCCCAGCTGCATGATGAGGAATCCGGCGGTCGCGAGGGCCGCGGGATCCTCGTCCGGCCGCAGCCGGACCATCGCCGCGGCCAGGATCGCGCCGTTGGCCCGGCTCTCTTCCAGCTCGAACGCCTGAAGGCCGCGGTCGGCCTGGGTCGCCGCCCAGATGTCGCGCATCACCGGCTCGGCAAGGAACAGCGCGTAGTAGATGTCGACCAGCCGGGCGAACGCGCTCGCCATCCCGGCAGGGTCGCGCGCCGCCGCCAGCTCGGCCTCTATGCAGACGCGGCCGCGTGCGTTGATCCGTTCGGCAAGGCCCCGGATCACCGCCGTCTTGTCAGGAAAGTATTGATAGAGCGAGCCGATCGAGATGCCGGCGCGGGCCGCGAGCTCGCCCATGCGCATCGCGTCGCTGCCCTGCTCGCTGATCAGCTCGCGGGCGACGGCGAGGATGCGTTCAAGGCGTTCGCGACTGCGTCGCTGGGTCGGCGCGCGGCGCGGCTGCGTCGCCGCCATGAGGCCTCCTTCGTCACCGGCGGTTGACAGACAGAATGTGAGGGAATATCGCGTTTGTCGAACGTGAGCATTCATCATATTCAGGAGGGCACGATGGCTGGCATAACGAAGGGCGGCCTGAGGCTGGTCGCGGGCGCTACCGGCACTGCAGCGAGGCACGCAGCGTGAGCGATCGTCTCATCGGAATCTTCGCCCTGGCCGCGTCGCTCGGCTGCGGCGTCGTGGGCGGAACGTTTTTCGCGTTCTCCACTTTCGTGATGCCCGCGCTGTCGCGTCTGCCGGCGGCGCAGGGGATCGCCGCGATGCAGTCGATCAACGCGGTGATCCTGCGTTCCGCATTCATGCCGGCGTTCATGGGAACGGCGCTGGTGTGCGCCCTGGTGGCCGCGCTGGCCATCCTTCGGTGGCAGGCGGCCGCAAGCCCGTGGCTGCTGGCCGGCGGCGTTCTGTATCTGGCCGGCGTCATCGGCGTGACGCTGGTGTTCAACGTCCCGAGGAACGATGCGCTCGCGGCGCTGGGCGCGGGAGGAGACGTCGCCTCTTGGGAGGACTACGTCGCGACGTGGACGGCGTGGAACCATGTGCGCGCCGCCGCCGCGATCGCCGCGATGGGAGCTCTCGTCGCCTATGTCATGACCCCGCGCTGAGTGGCGGCGCGGTCAGCCCGGCTCCAGCCAATGCTCGAACACTTCCATCACGATCTCGTCGCCCTGCCGCCCCTCGTCCCACGGCGTCGGCTGATCGAACCGCACATGATAGAGCGCGCGCGCCGCCGCCGGACGTGCGAAGGCCAGGGCCTCCGGGTCGGGAAAGTCGCCGAGATGACGCAGGATCGTGCCGTCGAGGCCCCGCGCGTAATGCGGCGTGCGGATATGGCAGGGGCCGCGCCGCTCGGGCCAGTCGTCGCGAACCCGCACCCGCGCGCCGGGCGCGAACATCACGCGCGGTCCAGAGCGGCGAGAAATTCCGCCTCCGTGACGACGCCCTTGTCCAACAGGTTGCCGACCATGGAGCGCAGCCATCGCTGATAGTACGAGAGGCGGTGATAGTCGGCCTCGGGGATCGCCTCGATGCCGCGCCGCAATTCGTCGACCGACATGATCCGTTTCGCGCCCAGCAGGCCGCGGACCGCATCGACCTCGCGGTCGAATGGGGTGAGGTCATGCGGCGCGCGATCGATCGTCTCGGACATGAAACGCGATGCGCCGCCCAAGTCATGGTGTGCCCGGAACGGCTTCTCGGTCACGAAAGATCCTCCACGGCGAACGCCTCCAGCATGCCCACCCGGCCGCCGCGGCCGAGGATCAGCACGCCATCCCCGATCTCGACGCGGGTGTCGGCCCGGGGGCGGTCGGTATCCTGCCTGCCTTGGCGCTCGATGGCCACCACCATGAAGGCGTGCCGGCCGCGCCGCTCGATCTCGGCCACCGACAGCTCCGCGAACCCGCCGATCCGGGCCACCACGAGTTCCAGGTCGAGACCCATGCGGCGCAAATCCGCCTCGGTCTGCTGCATGTGCGTCGATTGTCGCGCGGCACTCATCGCACCGGAATACAGCAGCAGCTCGGCCACCCGTTCGGCCCCGATATGCGCCGGTAGCACCACCTCGTTCGCGCCCGCGTGGCGCAGTTTCTTCTCGGTGGACGGCGACTCGCCGCGGGCGATGATCGACATGCCCCGGTTGAGGCTGCGCGCGCTCAGCGTGATGAACACGTTGGCCGCGTCGTCCGGCAGCACGGTCGCCAGCGCCCGGGCCCGGGCGATGCCGGCGCGCAGCAATGTCTCCTCCTCCGTGGCGTCCGCGCAGAGGCAGAGGAATCCCATGCCGCGTGCCTCCTCGAAGCGGTTCTCGCGGCGCTCGATGATGACGAAATCGACGCCGCCGACGCGAAGGTCGCGCGCCAGGAACAGCCCGAGCCGGCCGAAGCCGCAGACGATCACATGGTTCTTCAGGCGATCGATGTCGGTGTTCATCCGCCGCATCCCGAGGACGTTCTGAATTTGCGTCACCGTGATGAACTGCACCAGCGCGCCGGTCACGAAGATCATGCCGGTGCAGCCGAACACCATGAGGCTGATCGTGATGTCGCGCAGCGCCGAGGTGTCGAGCGGCCGCACTTCGCCGTAGCCGACGGTGAAGATGGTCAGCACCGTCATGTAGACGGCGTCGCCCAGGCCCCAGCCGGCATGCAGATAGCCGACGACCGCGAGTCCGCCGACGCAGAGGACGAAGATGATCCCGCCGACGAGATTGCGAGCCGGCGAAGACCAGAGCCGGTTCAGGCGAGCGATCCCCCGACCGTCGCCATGCCGGCCTGTCGCCCGCTGATATTCGCCACCGGCCCCTCGCACGCCTCTGGGCGAGGTTACTGGCGGTCGGCGGCGTCCGGCAAGGCTTTCGAAGCATCGGGCAAGCGCGGTGGGCGTCGGCCTCGCCGATTGCTATATGCAGGCGCTCGCAAACGCTGACGCGCGCGGAGGGAGCATGCCGTGCCGAACGTGACGCATATTTTAGAAACGGCGTTGTACGTATCCGACCTCGATATCTCGCAGCAATTCTACGAGGCCCTGTTCGGGTTTGAGCTGTTCCTGCGCGATGCGCGGATGGCCGCGCTCGGCGTCCCGGGGCAACAGGTCCTGCTGCTGTTCCAGCGCGGCGCGTCGGCCGAGCCGTCGCGCACACCTTTCGGCCTCATTCCCTCGCATGACGGCCACGGTGTGCTGCACATGGCCTATGCGATCGAAGCGGATCAGGTCGATCCGTGGCTGGTGGCATTGCGCGACGCCGGCGTCGCCGTCGAGAGCCGCCTGGACTGGGCGAGTGGGAGCACGGCGCTCTATTTCCGCGATCCCGACGGGCACTCGATCGAGTTGGCGACCCCGCGGCTGTGGCCGAATTACGGGCGGGACTGATCTAATGGTGCGACAGCACGAGCCACGGTTCCGGCTGCACGGTCGCAAGTGCGAACACGCCGCCCGACGGCGACAGCGTCGGCGGTAACACGGCACCCGAACCGATGCCGATGGCAGCCGGCGGCCGCTGGCTGCCTCCATCGGCCCATGGCGCGGGCGCCGCTTCGGACGCGCCCGCGCGCGTCGTGGCCATGAACGTGGGCGAGGCCAGTTGCAGCGCCGCGCCGGCCACGAGTTTGATCGTGTGGGCGTCGGACTGGACCGCGAAATGATTGCCGGACAGCGAGCCCGCCACTTGATATTTCGTCGTCCCCGCGCTGCCGACCACCGTCAGGGTGGTGCCGCTGACCACCGCCGAGCTGACGGTCTCGTTGCCAAAGGTGATCGCATCGCCGGTCGTGATGCCCCGGATCGCGCCGGTGAATTTCGATGCGGTATCGAGTTTCAGGGTGGCGGTCGCACCGGTCGCGAAGGTGACCGCCTGCGCGCCGGCGGCCAGTTCTAGCGTGGCGGCGTTCTCGATCTGCAGCGTGCCGCTGCCGGACACCGTGCCGGCCAGGCGCAGCAGCCCGCCGCTCGCGTCGACCGTGCCGCTGTTGACGAAGGTGTTGGTCAGAACGCCGTAGCCGGTGATCCGTCCGCCGGCCGCCACCGAGAGCGAGCCGAGGCTGACCGTGCCGCCCGCGACGACGAGCCGGCCGCTGACCGCGAGGGCCTTGGTGCTCGAATAGCCTCGGCCGCCGAGGACGGAGAGCGTCCCCGTGCTGCCGACCGACGTGACGCTCGTCTCCAGCCCCTGCGACGACGACGTGGTCCCGAACCGGATTTGCGATCCCGCGCCGTTGAGGGTCACCCGCCCGGTGATCGAGGACGGCGCCGTCGCCTTCAGAAGGAGCGTGGAGGTCGCGTCCGCCTGCAGCGCGCCGGTGCCGGTGACGGATCCGGCCAGGACCAGAGTGCCGCCGTTGGCCTCGACGCGGCCGGCATTGGCCACAGGCGGCTTGACCGTCCCGAACCCCAGCAGCGTGCCGGTACTGCCGACCGTAAGCGTGCCCGCCGAGGCGAACGTGCCGCCGTTCAGGACCAGGCCCCCGTTGTCGGTGACCGTCTTGCTGGTCGTGTAGCCGCGATTGCCGAGCAGACGGAGCGCGCCGCTCGACGAGATGGTAGAGAGCATGCTTTCGAGCCGCACCTGCGTGCCGGTCATGCTGTTGCGGGACTGGATGGCGGAGCCCCCGCCGGTCAGGGTGATGTTGGCCGCCAGCGTGCCGACCGTCGCGTTGTCCTTCAGCTGCAGCGTGGTGCTGGCGCCCACTTCGTAGCTGCCGCCGGTCAGGGTCGTGCCGGACAGGTTGGTGAAGATGGTCGGATTCAGCAACAGCGTGTCGCCGTTGCTGACGCTGATCGTGCCGTAGTTCGAGAAACTGCTGCCGTAGATCTGCAGGTAGGTTCCGCCGCTCGATGACGCGACGATCCGCCCCGAGTTGATCAGCCGGTCGCCCGCATAGCCACCGGCGTAGATGTTGGCGTAGCCTGTGCCGTGCTGAGCCACGAGGCTGCTGCCGAGCGTCAGCGTCTGTCCCGTGCCGGTCGTGTCATAGTTGTAGAGCTGGCCACTGGTGGCGGTGATCGTCGCATTGTTGAGCGTGGTGCTGCTGAGTACGTAGACGGTGCTGTTCGCGATGCTGGAGCCGATCTTGATCGCGCCGGCACCGGTGCCGCCCGCGCCTTGCAGCGCCAGGCCGTTGCGCACGTAGAGAGTCGAGGAGACCGCCCCGAGATCGAGCGTGCCGCGATAGGTGACGCCGTCCAGGGTCCCGCTGGTCCCCACCAGGCCGCGGCCGGAATCGTTGACGACGCCGCCGGAGATCGTGCCCTGCAGGGTCAGCGTGGCGATCGATGTGCCGGTGCCGATGGCGATCGAGTGCCCGGCATTGTTGAGCAAGCCGGTCAGCCGCACGGTGCCGGCATTGGAGACGCTGATGCCCGACAGGCTGGTCAGCGTGCCGCCGAGTTGCAGCGTCGCCGCGCTCACGTAGATCTTGCCGGTATTGCTGAAGGTCGCCGCGTTCTCGAGCAACGTGTCGCCGTTGCTGACGCTGATCGTGCCCGTGTTGGAGAATCGGTTGCCGTAGACCTGCAGGTAGGTCCCGCCGCTCGATGACGCGACGATCCGCCCCGCGTTGACCAACGTGTCGGCCGCGTAGCCACCGGCGTAGATGTTGGCGTAGCCGGCCCCGTGCTGAGCCACGAGGCTGCTGCCGAGCGTCAGCGTCTGTCCCGTGCCGGTCGTGTCATAGTTGTAGAGCTGGCCACTGGTGGCGGTGATCGTCGCATTGTTGAGCGTGGTGCTGCTGAGTACGTAGACGGTGCTGTTCGCGATGCTGGAGCCGATTTTGATCGCGCCGGCGCCAGTGCCGCCCGCGCCTTGCAGCGCCAGGCCGTTGCGCACGTAGAGAGTCGAGGAGACCGCCCCGAGATCGAGCGTGCCGCGATAGGTGACGCCGTCCAGGGTCCCGCTGGTGCCCACCAGGCCGCGGCCGGAATCGTTGACGACGCCGCCGGAGATCGTGCCCTGCAGGGTCAGCGTGGCGATCGATGTGCCGGTGCCGATGGCGATCGAGTGCCCGGCATTGTTCAGCAAGCCGGTCAGCCGCACGGTGCCGGCATTGGAGACGCTGATGCCCGACAGGCTGGTCAGCGTGCCGCCGAGTTGCAGCGTCGCCGCGCTCACGTAGATCTTGCCGGTATTGCTGAAGGTCGCGGCATTTTCCAGCAACGTGTCGCCGTTGCTGATGCTGATCGTGCCCTGGTTGGTGAAGCTGTTGCCGTAGATCTGCAAATAGGTGCCGCCGGCGACCGACGCCGAAATCCGGCCTGAATTGATGAGCCGGTCGCCCGCATAGGCTCCGGCGTAGACATTGGCGTAGCCGGTGCCGTGCTGCAGCACGAGGCTGCTGCCCAGTGTCAGGGTTTGGCCCGTGCCGGGCGTGTCGTTGTTGTACAGGGACCCGCTGCTCAGCGTGACCGTCGCGTTGTTCAGCGTGCTGCTGCTGAGCACGTAGAGAGTGCTGTTTACGGTGGCAGACCCGATCTTCACGGCGCCCGCGCCGCTGCCGGTCGACCCCTGCAAGGTCAAGCCGTTGCGAACGAAAAGCACCGACGAGGCGGTGGACAGATCCAGCGTGCCGCGCAACGTCACCCCGTCCAGCGTGCCGTAGGCGGCGATAAGGCCCTGACCGGCATCGGCAATCAGCCCGCCGGTGATCGTCCCTGATAGGGTGAGCTTGCCGAGCGCGGTGCCGGTCCCGATCGAAACCGAGTGCCCGGCATTGTTCAACAGACCGGTCAGCCGCACGACGCCGCCGTTGGAGGAGCTTATCCCCGACAGGCTTGACAAACTGCCGCCGAGTTGGAGCGTGCCGGCGTTGACCAGCACGGTCCCGGTGTTGCTGAACGTGGTCGCACTCTCCAGCAGCGTATCGCCGTTGCTGACGCTGATGGTGCCCTGGTTGATGAAGCGGGCACCGTAGATCTGCAGATATTTTCCGCTGCTGGACGAGGCGGCGATCCGGCCCTGGTTGACCAGCGTGTCGCCGGCGGAACTGCCCGCATAGACATTGCCGTAGCCGTCGCCGTGCTGCAGCACGAGGCTGCTGCCGAGCGTCAGAGTCTGACCCGTGCCGGTCGTGTCGTAGTTATACAGTGACCCGCTGCTCAGCGTGACCGTCGCATTGTTCAGCGTGCTGCTGCTGAGCACGTAGAGAGTGCTGTTTACGGTGGCAGACCCGATCTTCACGGCGCCCGCGCCGCTGCCGGTCGAGCCCTGCAACGTCAATCCATTGCGGACGTAGAGGGTCGATGCGGCCGTTGAAAGATCCAGCGTGCCGCGATAGGTGACAGCGTCCAGCGTGCCGCCCGCATACTGGATGGTGCCGCCGGTCATGCTCACGATCGCGCCGCGAACCGTGCCCGCCAACCGCAGCGTGCCCGCACTGATGGTGAGCGCCCGCGCGCCGGAGAAGTTAAGCGTTCCGTTCAGCAACAGTGTGGCGCCCGATGACGCCAGACGCAGCGTGTTGACAGCGAACGTGCCGCCATAGTCGAGCGTCGCGGAATACGCCCCGCCGACTGCGATCACCGCGTCGGCGGATGTCGCGTTGGGCGGGCCCGACGGGGACCAGGATGCGGCCGAACTCCACTGGCCGCTTGCCGAGGTCTTCCAGCTAAATGTCGTCATCATCGCCCCCCGAGCTCTGACCGTTCCGAAACGGATACCGTAGCGAGGGGCGTCGACGCAAGCTCACAGCGGTCGGCGCAAGATCACGCTTTCGACGTTACTTGCGTATCGGCAGCAACAATTAAAACCCTAGAGCCATTGATTTGAGATCAGTATGCGTTGTCTACATTCCCAGAGCCCGCCGATAGACGTCGAGCAGCGTTTCCTGCTCCTCTACCTCGGCCGGCTCCTGCTTGCGGATGCGGATCAGCTGGCGGATCACCTTCACGTCGAACCCGGCGCTTTTGGCCTCGCTGTAGATGTCCTTGATGTCGCCGGAGAGGGCCTTGCGCTCCTCCTCCAGCCGTTCGATCCGTTCGATCAGGCTGCGCAGCCGATCGGCCGCGATGTTGCCCCACTGCGCGTTCTCGGCCGGTTGGTCACTACCCGTCGCGTCAAGTGCCATGCCCATCCCTTTCGATCAGGCGGGCGGGCTTAAGGGCCGGGCGGAGGCGGGTCAATGGCCGCCGGCAGCGAACCCCGCCTGTTGTTCGGCGGTGGCCGGCTTCTGATTCATCGCCTGCCACTGCTTGTACGGCATGCCATAGACGATCTCGCGCGCCGCCGGATCACTGAGCGCGATGTCTCGAGCCTCGGCGGCTTCGCGATACCAACGGCTGAGGCAATTCCGGCAAAACCCGGCCAGGTTCATCAGGTCGATATTCTGTACGTCGGCACGCTCGCGAAGATGCGCGACGAGGCTGCGGAACGCGGCAGCCTCAAGCTCTGTGCGGGTTGTGGCGTCGATGTCGGTGTCGGTCATGAGCATGGCTCCCCTATGGCCCGCTACATGGCGCGGCCGGGGTCTGCGCGCCATAGTGCGGCCGCCAAGACCGGAGCCGCCATGTCCTCCCGAGTGAAGCTGCGCCGCCGGCGTCGCACCAAGATCATCGCCACGATCGGTCCGGCCAGTTCCACCAAGGAGGTCCTGCTGCGGCTGCTGATGGCCGGCGCGGACGTCTTCCGCCTCAATTTCAGCCACGGCACGCACGAGGATCACGCCGGCCGCATCGCGATCATCCGCGATCTGGAGAAACACGTCGGCCATCCGATCGGCATTCTGGCCGACGTCCAGGGGCCAAAGCTGCGGGTCGGCCGGTTCCAGGCCGGGCGGGTGCAGCTTCAGACCGGCGCGGTCTTCCAACTCGATCTGTCGGCCACGCCAGGCGACGTGCGGCGCGTTCAGTTGCCGCACCCTGAAATCATCGGCACGGCGGCGATCGGCACGTCCCTGCTGCTCGACGACGGCAAGCTGCGGCTGCGCGTGGTGCGGGTACGCGAGGACGCGCTGGAATGCGAGGTGGCGGTCGGCGGGCCGCTGTCGGACCGCAAGGGCGTGAACGTGCCCGACACCGTGCTGCCGATCCCGGCGCTGACGACCAAGGACCGCGAGGACATGGCGTTCGCGCTCGAGCACGGCTGCGACTATATTGGCCTGTCGTTCGTGCAGCGGGCGGAAGATGTCGCCGAGGCGCGCGAGATCGCGGCCGGCCGCGCCTGGATCATGAGCAAACTCGAGAAACCGCAGGCGCTCGACAATCTCGAGTCGATCCTGGCGCTGTCGGACGCCGTCATGGTGGCGCGCGGCGACCTCGGCGTGGAACTGCCGCCCGAGGAAGTGCCGCTCGCGCAGAAACGCATCGTCCGGGCCGCTCGCGCGCTGGGCAAGCCGGTCGTCGTGGCGACGCAGATGCTGGAAAGCATGATTTCCGCCCCGGCGCCGACACGGGCCGAGGCGTCGGACGTGGCGACCGCGGTGTTCGACGGGGCGGATGCGGTGATGCTGAGCGCCGAGACGGCGGCCGGGCAGTTCCCGTTCGAGGCCGTCAACATCATGGACCGCATCGTGGCCAGGGTGGAGCAGGATCCAGGTTGGCGGCAGACCATCGATGCTTCGCGAGCCGCGCCGGAGCACAATATCGCCGACGCGATCGCCGCCGCGGCACGGCAGGTCGCCGGCACGATCGGTGCGGCCGCCATCTGTGCGTTCACCGAGAGCGGCGGCACGGCCTTGCGGGCGGCGCGCGAGCGGCCGGAGGCGCCGGTGATCGGGCTGACCGTGAGCGAGGCCATCGCGCGGCGGCTGGCCGTGGTCTGGGGGGTCCATGCGGTCGTCACGCCGCACACTCATTCGATGACCGAGACCGTGGCGCGGGCCACGAGGCTTGCGATGACCGAGGGGTTCGCGCAAGGCGGGCAGCATGTCGTGGTGATCGCCGGCGTACCGTTTGGCCGCGCCGGCACGACCAACGCGCTTCGGGTCGCGCAAGTGTGAGCCTGGCTCGGATCGAGCGGCTCAAGCTCGCGGCTACGGCATTGAACAATCTGGCGGTGGCGGTCCTCGTCTCCACGGTCGTGGTCCCGGCGATCGGCGCGGCGGGCGGACTGGCCGGTGCGCATCTGCTTGGGTACACGCCGCTCTGGATCGTGGCGGCACTCGTGCTACATTACTGTGGCCATCTGATCTTGCGAGGATTGGACCGATGAGCCTGATCGAAGTCTACGTGGCATTCGCACCGCTGGTCCTGGCCGTCGTCCTCGGGGGCGCGGCGGTGTGGTGGTCGCGCCATATCTGAACGGCCGCACGGGCAAGCGGAGAGTTGTCGCACTCCGCCGGGCGATAGCGGTGGTCATTGGCTGCGGAGTTTTGGCCGGCTGTTCCGCGAAATACCGAACGGGGGCCGATGGGCTGCCCACCGGTTCGCCGACTGTGATCTATAACGGTCCCGGCGCGCCGATCGGCGGCACGCCGATCGAGGATTCACCACCCCCGCCGGAGACACTGCCGCCGCCTCCCAACCTCACGACACCAGCGCCGTAGGCCGCGTCATTCGCCGCAGCTCGGCGAGCGATGCCTGCAAAGTGGCGTGAAGGCCGTCGGCTTCCGCAAGCGCTGTCGCCAGGTCGATCGTGGTCATCTTTTCGAACTCCGTCGCCGCGAAGACGAGGCGCTCAAACCCGAACATGCCGGCACTTCCCGCCAATGCGTGTGTCAGTTCCACCAGGGAAGCGCCATCGTCCGACAGCCGGTCCGGTCCGGCCAGCGCCCGGGTGAGCGTTTCGATCTTTTCGGCCAGGGTCAGAAAGTAGCCGCCCGTCGCGGCGGACGGCAGCATGGCGACCGTCTGATCGAGCGTCGCTTGGTTGACGATTGGCAGGTGCGAACCCGGACGGGGCTCATGCGACACGGAGCCGTCGGGCAACGCGGCAACCGGGTTGCGGGCCGGGACCGTTGATGGAGAGACGGCGCGGCGTGCGGGCGACGCGGCCACGCATCGCTCGATCGTGGCCAGCAGGGTTTCCCGGGTGAACGGCTTGGCCAAATGCGTGTCCATGCCAGCCTCGCGGCAAGCGTCGATCTGCTCGGTGAACACCTGCGCTGTCAGCGCCACGATGGGGACCGACCCGCGTTCGCCGGCCAAGGCACGGATTCGCCGGGTCGCTTCCAAGCCGTCCACCTCGGGCATCCGTACATCCATCAGCACGGCCGCGAAATTGCCGCCTTGCACCGCCGCGACGGCCTCCGCTCCCCCCTCGACGCACACCGCCTCGTGGCCCGCGGAGCGGATGAATGCCGCGGCGATGTCGCGATTCATCGCAACGTCGTCCACGACCAAAAGCCGCATCATGTCGCCGATCGGAGCCGCGTGCGCGACGGCCGTCTGATCCGCGCTCACCGATTGGTGCGAGTCCGCCTCGGTGCTGTCCTGCACCAGCGGCAATTCGAGCCAAAACACGCTGCCGCCGCCCGGATTGTCCTCATGTCCCAACCGACCGCCGATCAGCTTGGCGAATTGCGCCGAGAGGGACAGGCCCAGACCGGCCCCCTCCGGTCCGGCACCCTTGTCCGTCTCCATCCGCTCGAACGCCTCGAACAGGCGATGTCGCTGACTGGCCGCGATGCCCGGCCCGGTGTCCGCCACTTCGAAGCGCAGTTTCGTTTCGTCCTGCGCGGTCCGCACCCGCAAGACGACCGAGCCGCGGGCCGTGAACTTCACGGCATTGCCGAGCAGGTTCAGCAACACCTGCCGCAGCCGCGTCGCATCGGTCACGGCGCATCGCGGCACGCCGTCATCAATCAGCAGTCGAAGCGCCAAGGGTTTGGCCTCGGCGGTGGGCCGTACCAGGCCGAGGCACGCTTCGGCGATGTTGCGCAGGTCGACGGCGCACGGGTGAAACTCCGTTCCTTCCGTCTCGATCTGGCTTAGATCCAGAACGCAATGGATCATTTCCAGCAGATGCGTGCCGGCGGCCAGCATGGCGTCGATGCGCGTCACCTGCGTTTCCGTGAGCGCGCCATCCATGCGCAACAACTGCGCATACCCCAGGATGCCGTTGAGCGGCGTGCGCAGTTCGTGACTCATGCTGGCCAGGAAACGGGTCTTCGCGCGGTTCGCCTGTTCGGCGACCATGCGCGCCTTCGCGAAGTGCCGCGCGAGGCGTGTCAATTCCGCGTTGGAGGTGCGCAGCTCTTGTTCTGCATGCACCCGGTCGGTGACGTCGCGCAGGATCGCGACGTAGCCCGCCGGTTGCAGCCCCTCCCGCTCGTACAGTGTGCGGCCGCTTGACTCGACCCAGACCTCGCCGCGCGCCGGATTCAATACGCGAAAGACAAGCGTGGCCGTCGTACTCGGACCGGCGAGAAGCTTGGTGCGTAGCGCCCAGACGGAGGCGGCATCGTCGGGGTGGATCAGATCGTACGGGTTGCCGTCGAGGAGTGCCTGCGGCGGCACGCCAAAAATGCGGCTTGCCGCGGGCGAAATGTAGCGTCGTGTCCCGTCCGGCCCGGCCAGGACGATCATGTCGTTGGCATTTTCGGCGAGAAGCCTGAATTTCGCCTCGCTTTCCGCGAGCCGGAGGGCTTGCTTGTCGAGTTGGGCCGCGAGCCGATGCGATTCGGTGATGTCGAGGTTGACGCCCACGATCTTGGCCGGATCCCCAGCAGGATCGCAGACGATGCGGCCCAACGCGCGGATGTGGCGAACGGATCCGTCGCTTCGCTTGATGCGGAATTCCGCGGCATAGGGGGCCAGGGCGTCGATGCTGGCGCGGATGGCGAGTTCCACCTCGATGAGGTCGTCCGGATGAACATGGCGCCGCCAGGATTCGTAGGTGGGCACATCGACATCGCGCGCGGTTCCATAGATCCGGTGCATGTAGGCGTCCCAGATCATGGCACCCGTGTGGAGATTGCGTTCCCACACGCCGATACCGGCGCTTTCGGTCGCGAGCGTGGCGCGCTCGTTGGCGTCCTGGACCGCGAGGCGCTGGGCCACGCGCTCGGTCACATCCTGAAAAGCCCCCATCGCCCGCGCGGCCTTGCCGTCCACGAACTCGACCGTGCCGACCGTGCGCACCCAGATCCGCCGGCCGTCACCGCGAATGAATGGCAGCTCCAGATCCCATCCCTCACCGCCCTCCGTCGCACGGGCGATGACCGTGTGGATGATGGGCCGAGCCTCGGGCGCATAGAAATTGATCGCTTCCCCAAGCACCGGCGTGTAGCCGGCGGGGACGCCATGGATCCGGTAGGTTTCGGGAGACCAGTAGATGGCGTTCGTCGCGAGATCGAGTTCCCAGCCGCCGACGCCGGCCAAGCGACCGATCCGGTCGAGGAAGGACTCGCTTTTGCCGAGCGCCCGGCTCATCGCTTCGAACTGTGATGCCGAGGGGCGGGCGATGGCTCTCGGCAGCAGCAACCAGAGCGCGGCGGCGGTGCACGCCGAGACCAGGGCGGTGGCGATTTTCACGAGGCTTTGCACGGCGTACGCCGGCACGAAGACGGTCAGCGCATCGATCCAATGGGATGCGCCACAGAGCACGATGAATGCCGCGAACATCCAGACGAGCGGCCGAAAGGCCACGTCGCGACGCCGGCGGGCATAGATGGTCAACGCGAGGGACATCGCGAAATAGGCGACGCCCACCGCGATGTCGGCGGCGACCTGGGTCCAGATCAGTCCCGGGTCCCACAGCAAACAGAAGCCATGCGGCGGCAGCCCCGCCGGATCGACAAGCCACGTCGCCAAGCGATTCAACATGCCACATCGCCCTCATGTCAGCCTGAGGAACCCATCGGACGATCGGACGCCGCGGTCCAAAGCGCACGATTGGCCGGCACGGGTGAAGCGGGCGCTAACGTGATGACGGTGGCGAACCGGCGCGCCGCGACGAGGGGGCGGAGGCCGGCCACGTAAAGGCGACCTTTACGAGACTCGGTCAGACCTATGGGCCACCACATGACGGCGCCGGCCTCGCCGCTGTCGTCGAGACAAGGGAGAGCGCGTATGTTGCCTTCACCCCGATCGGCGAGCGAACGTGACGCGTTGCCGCCCTATGCCATCCCCGCCCCACCACGTTTCTTGCGCGTGCTCGTGGTCGATGATGTCGCGATGAATCGCGATATCGCCGCGGCCTTCATTCATTCCGCCGGCCATGAGGTCGACTGCGCCGAAAACGGCATGATGGCCGTTCAGGCCGTGGTCAAGAACGCTTTCGATGTGGTCACCATGGACCTTCGGATGCCAGGCATTGACGGGTTCGAGGCGGCGCGCCGGATCCGCGCGCTGGAGCCGGCCGGCCAGCGCGTTCCGATCGTCGCGTTGACCGCCGCGGTATCGAGCGAGCAGGCGGAGCAATGTCGCGCGGCTGGGATGGACGGCCATCTGGCCAAGCCGTTCACCCTGGAGTCCCTGCTCGGTGCCTTGGCGCTGGGAATCGAGGCGGGGCGGCGCGAGACCGGCCCGTCAGGTCCCGCGATAGGTTGAATATCCGAATGGCGACAGCGTGAGCGGCACATGGTGGTGCGCGTCGGGATCGGTGATACGGAATCGGATGGGTATCGTGTCGTAAAAGCCTGGTCCGGATCGCCAGCCCGCCACGTCGAAGATCAACTCGTATTCGCCCTCGGTCAGCGCCGGCCCCTCCAGCAGCGGCGCGTCGCAACGGCCGTCCGGATTTGTCCGCCACTCTCCAAGCGTCTCGGGTCCGGGCAACCGCTCCAGCCGCACCCGCATGCCCGCCGCCGGCCGGCCGGTCGCGGTGTCGAGCACATGCGTGGTGATGCGGCCGCTCATCGCGCCGCGCCGGCGTCGATCCAACTCGCCAAGGCCTGGCGCTCGGCCTCGGTGATGCCGGTCACGTTGCCCATCGGCATCGCCCGCGAGACGACCGCCTGCGCCCTGATCTGCGCGGCCAAGACGGCGATGCGGGAAGGGGTGTCGAGCATGATCCCTTTCGGTGCCTCCGAAATGCCCTCGAACGAAGGCCGGGCCGCGTGGCAGGGCTGGCAGCGGGTGGCGACGATCCGCTGAACCTCCGCGAAGCTCGCGGCGGCGCCCGCCGGCGACGTCGCCCCCCGATGCTGGGCGGCGAGCGTGACCAGCGCGGCCGCCGCGATCGGGACGGCGGCGACCGGCCACAGCCACCAGTCCGGCTTCGCGCCAGTGTGGCCGACGTTGAACCAGTGCCGGACAAGAAAGCTCGCGATGAACACGCCGGTCAGCACCAGCCAGCCCCAGCGCCCGGCGTAGACGAATGCGTAGTGGTTCGAGATCATGATGAACACGACCGGCAGCGTCAGGTAGTTGTTGTGCAGGCTGCGTTGTTTGGCCTGCGCGCCGAGGGCGGGGTCGGGCGCGCGGCCGGCCAGCAGGTCGGCGACCACGCGCCGTTGGTTCGGGATGATTATGAAAAACACGTTGCCGACCATGATCGAGCCAACCAACGCCCCGACATGGATAAACGCGCCCCGCGCGGAGAAGACCTGCATGTAGGCGAAGGTCGCCAGCACCAGCAGTGAGAATCCCACCACCGCCAATTGCGCCGCGTCCCGGCCGATCGGCGAGCGGCACAGCGCGTCATAGGCGAACCATCCGACGGCCAGCGACGCGGCCCCCCCGGCGATCGCGTCGGAGACCGACAGCCGCATCACCTGCGGATCGATCAGATAGAGTGTCGGGTGCAGGTAATAGACGAGCACGAGCAGCAGGAAGCCGAAAATCCATGTCGAATACGCTTCCCACATGAACCAGGTCAGGTGCTTGGGCATGAAGTCTGGGGCGACCAGATATTTCTGCATCTGGTAGAAGCCACCGCCATGAACCTGCCACGCCTCGCCCTTCACGCGCGGATCGAGGCGGGGATTCGGCGTGAGGCTCGCGTCCAGCGCGATGAAATAGAACGACGACCCGATCCAGGCGATGCCGGCCACGACATGCGTCCAGCGCACCAGAAGTTCCAGCCAGTCCATCAGCAGCCCGCCCATCGCCGACACTCCTCCGTCCGGATCAGGCGATGCAAGCCTTGTACAACTGGCCATACAGAAACGTTTCTTCCTCGACCCTGGCCGGCAGCGGCAAGCGCGACCGCCAGTCGTCCAGCACCGACGGGTCGTCGGCGATCCTGCCGATCGCGTCGGCCCAAGCGATCTCGTCACCGTCCGGCAGCACCGCGCCGCACCCGGCCTCGGATACCACGCGCGCCGGATAGCCCAGATCGCCGACCAGCGCCGGCAGGCCGGCGGCGAACCCCTCGTGCATCGCCAGCGAGAAGGTCTCGGGCATCCGGGACGGCAGGCACAGCAGATCGAAGCCGGACATCACCGCCGGGACCTGCGATGCCGGCACCGCGCCGCGCAGCCGGACCCTCGGGTCCGAGGCGGCGATGGCCTGCATCTCCTCGGCGAACAGCGTGTCGCCGGACAGCGGCCCCACCATGTCGAGACAAAGGCGGGCGTCCGGCGTGGCGACCACCGCGCGCAGGATCACGTCGGCGCCCTTTGCCTGCGATATGGTTCCAACATAGCCCAGCACGATGCGGTCGTCGGTGCGCGGCGCACGCGGCACCATGCGCAACAGTTCGATGCCGTGGCCGATGACCGCGATCTGCAGATCGGGATATTCGCCGCGAAAGGCGTCGGCGACGAACGGCGAGCACGCGACGCGAAACGCTGCCCCACGAAGGACCGAGGCCACCGCCGCCTGTCGCTGCTCCAGCATCAGGACGTTCAGATCCTCGCGCTTGCAATGCGTGGCGCAAGCCCGGCCCTCCTCGGGACCGGTGCAAAGCGCACCGCTGCGGCGCACCAGATTGATCCGGTAGCACATCAGAAAGAAGTCAGTCAGGGTCAGCACGTACGGCAATTCGGCGGCGCGAACACGGGCCACCACGTCCATCATGCGCATGGCGTGGGTGACGTGCACCAGGTCGAAACTGCCACGCGAGATGAAAGCGTCCACGGCCTGGTTCAGCCGCGTCAGCGCAGGTGTCGGCACGCGCTGGCCGAGTTCGTCCACGTCGGCGAACCCTTGCGGCCCCTCGGGCAGCATGGCGAGCGGGATTCCCGCGACTTCCAGCCCCTGCACCGCGGTTCGGCGGAAGCCCTCGGGGGTGGTGTCGCCCCACGCGGCATCGGGGTCCATCGAACAGGTCAGGACGGTGGCGCGATGGCCGCTCCTTTGCGCCGCCTTGGCCAAGGCCAGAGTGACCCGCTCGGTGCCCGAGGCGAATTCCGGCATGAACTGATGCACGACGAACAGGACGCGCATTTCAGATGCCGGCCAGCAGCAGCGGCTTCAGCTCGGCCAGCAGCGGGTCGCGCTGACCATGCGCCGCGTCCGTCAGGTGGCAGCACGCCAGATGCGCGCCGAGGCTCATGGCGATGGTCTTCATCACCGCCGCGCCGAGTTCCGCCACCGCCGACTCGTCGGCCATCGGCCACGCCTCGGCGATGTAGTGGTGCAGCGCCACGAGCCGCGCCACGACCATGTCGCGCAGCGCCTCCGCCCCGCGCCGTTCGGTCGGCGACAATGTCCGTCCGTGCAATTTGCGGTCGGCGTGGAGTCGGGCGATCCAATCCTGAAGTGGAGCGAAGCCGAACGAACCGTCGTCGGAGGCGCTGACCGTCTTCGGCATCGCCTCCTCGCGCCATGCGTCGATCACGCGTTCGAGCATCTTGGCCGGAACGCCGGTGCGGAGGTCGGCGGCAAAGCGAGGGACGAGGCGCGCCAGGCTGGCCGCCGCCGCGACCGCGCCCACCGGCTCGTGGCCGGCGGGAAGCGTGAAGTCGGGAAAGCTCTGGGCCAGGAACACCAGATCGACGAAGCAACGTCGGACATAGTATCCCGCCGACCGGTTGTGCGCGTGCACGACTCGGATGGAGGATAGCATCCCGAGTTGATAGCCGGCCTCGATCAGCCGGATGCCGAGGGTCAGATCCTCCGCATAGCGCCCCTCGAACTCGAACTTCTCGAACAGGTCCCGCGGAATGAGGCAAGCCACGTCCGACAGCTGACCTTGCCGGCGCAGTCCCTCGTGGTCGAGCGTGGTGAGCCGGCCGACCCGATCAGCCGTGCCGCAGCCGAGGAATTCGTAATGCGTGCGCGCCATGAAATCGTAGATCAGTTCGGAATCGGTGCGGCAGTATTCGGCGCAGGACAGCGCCGACACCCGATCCTCCTCGCGTCCCGGATGCAGGAGGCAGCGCGCCAGCCCAAGCAGCCAGTCATCGCCGACCGGATAGGCGTCTTGCACCATGAACAGCAGCAGGTCGCCGGTGGCCTTCGACGCGCCGAGATTGCGTGCGACGCTATGCGAGAAGCTCGCCTGATCGATCGGCACAACGCGGCAGCCGAGCGAGGCGGCGATGTCCGGCGTGCCGTCGGTCGAGCCGGAGTCCACCGTG
This sequence comes from Acetobacteraceae bacterium, assembly GCA_965246915.1. Classification (GTDB taxonomy): domain Bacteria; phylum Pseudomonadota; class Alphaproteobacteria; order Acetobacterales; family Acetobacteraceae; genus CAVRQM01. The sequence goes on along the minus strand of CBDFGB010000010.1, from coordinate 185,521 downwards.
ATGATCTCGAGGCCGCCAAGTCCCCGCTGCGCCTGTAGCTTGCGGATCAGCCACGGCAATTCATGCCCGGCGTTCCAGGTTGGAATGATGACGGATACGCGCTCGGTGAGCGGTGGCGGCGGTTCGGCCAGCAGCGCGGGATGGGCGGCGAGTTCGTCCGGCAACGGAAATCCGAGCGGCGGCCAGGCCCGTCGGCGGGGCGTTTCCGGGCCCGCCACCGCCTCCGCGAGCGGCTGCAATTCCGGTTGTGGCGGCGCCGTCGGCTGCAGCCACCGCGGCTGCGGCGCGGGGCCGGGCAATGGTGGAATGAACGCCTGCCGAGGCGGCCGTCCGCGCACGATCCGGCGCAGCGGATCGACGATGGTCCGGATCGGCTGGGTGAGACGCCACGAGGTCGAGGCGACGATCGCCTGGACATGCGCCTGTGCATCGGCCAGTTGAATGCGCAAGGTCGCGGCGTCGGCCGCCTGCCGTCTCGCCTCGGCGGCCTGCGTGCGCGCATTGGCCTCGTGGACCCGCGCGTTGGCCTCATGGGCTTTCGCATTCGCCTGATGCGCACGGGCATCGGCGGCATAGAGGCGGGCGCGTTCGCTCGATCGCGCCTGCTCCTCACCCAGCGAGGCGATGCGACGCAGCAGCCGGCCGTTCACCGCCTCCAATTCGTCGATCCGTTCCTGAAGCGACAACAGCTCGGCGTCCGTGGTCGCGTTCGGGACCTCGGCGGTCAAGTCCGCCATCATCCGATCTCCCGCGTTCGCCGCGGCGGCGGCACGACCTTGGGTATCGGCCGCATCGCGATCACCTGAGTTGTCCGACGAAACTGCCGAGCCGCTCGCAGGCGTGCAGCAGCGTCGCCTCGTCCGCCGCGGTGCTGATCCGCACATGCGGGCTCATGCCAAACGCCGCGCCCGCCACCACGGCGACATGCGCCTCTTCGAGCAAGGCGGCCGCGAAATCCGCATCGGTATCCATCCGGCGTCCAGCCGGCGTCACCCGCCCCAGGATGCCGGCGATCGACGGGAACACGTAGAACGCGCCGTCCGGCCGCGCGCAGGATAGGCCCGGGATCGCGTCCAAGGCGGCGATCACCAGGTCGCGTCGCCGTCGATATGCCGCGACCATTTCGGTCACGCATCCCTGATCGCCATCCAGCGCCGCCGCCGCCGCCGCCTGGCCGACCGACGAGACGCCGGCCGTCGCCTGTCCCTGCATGTTGGCCATGGCGGCGATGAGCGCGGCTGGACCGCCACCGAAACCGATACGCCAGCCGGTCATCGCGTAGGTCTTCGACACTCCCGAGACGGTCAGCACGCGATCGGCGAGATCCGGCGCGACCGACGCCAAGGTCTCGGACGGGGTGTCGTCGAAGCGCAGCCGCGAGTAGATGTCGTCGCAGAGGATCCACGTCCGCGGATGCCGACGCGCCACGATGGCGATCGCCTCCAGATCCGCGCGGGTCAGCACGGCGCCCGTCGGATTGTTCGGCGAATTGAGGAAGAGCCACCGCGTCGCCGCAGTGATCGCCGCGTCCAGATCCTCGGGAAGCGGGCGAAAGCCATTGTTTTGATGGCAGACCACGAAGACCGGCGTGCCGCCGACGACCCGGGTCATGAGCTCATAGGCGGACCAGTGGGGTGTCGGGATGACAACCTCGTCGCCCTCCTCGACGGTGGCCAGCAGGGCATCGAAGATCACCTGCTTGCCGCCATTGCCGACGACGATCTGGTCGGGCGTGAAGTGCAGTCCATCCTCGCGCGCGAATTTTCGCGCGACCGCGTCCTTCAGGGTGGTCGTCCCATCCTGCGGAGGATATTTCGTCTCGCCCCGCATGGCGGCGGCATGCGCCGCTTCGATCACATGCGGCGGGCTCGGAAAATCCGGCTCGCCGATGGTCAGTGTCAGCACGTCGTGGCCTTGCGCCCGCAGCGCGCGTGCCCGGGCGGTCATCGTGACGGCGGCGGCGACCTGGGCACGGGCCAGCCGGCGCGCGAAAGGCGGCGTGGCCGCGGCACCGATATGGCTCACGAGCCGCGCAGCCCGGCGCAGAACACCTGGATGCGGCGGCACGCCTCACGCAGGCTGTCTGTGTCGGTCGCGTAGCTGATGCGGAAGTGACCCGGATAGAGGAACGCCGAGCCATGCACCGCCGCCACGCCTTGCTCATCCAGCAGCGCCACCACGAAATCCTCGTCGTTCTCGATCCTGGCGCCCGAGGCGGCGACTTTGCCGATGCAGCCATGCACACTGGGGAAGACGTAGAACGCGCCCTCCGGCTTGTGGCAGTGCAGCCCATCGGCGGCGTTGAGCATGTCGACGACGAGGTCGCGTCGTTCCTTGTAAGCGACGATCATGCGGTCGATAGAATCCTGCGGTCCGTTCAGCGCCTCGACCGCCGCCGCCTGGCTCACGCTGCTGGTATTGCTGGTCGACTGGCTTTGCAGCTTGTCCATGGCCTTAATGAGGGCTTTCGGGCCGCCGGCGAAACCGATGCGCCAGCCGGTCATCGCGTACGCCTTGCTGCAGCCGTTCATCGTCAGCGTCCGGTCGCGCAGGCGCGGTTCGACCTCGACGATGGTGGCCGGGCGGAATCCGTCATAGGCGAGCTTCTCGTAGATATCGTCGGTGAAAATCCACACGTCCGGATGGCGCAGCAGCACGTCGCAGATGCCGCGCAGTTCGCCCGCCGAATAGGCGGCACCGGTCGGATTGCAGGGGTTGTTGATCATGAACCATCGCGTGCGCGGGGTGATGGCGGCCTCCAGATCCTCGGCGCGCAGCTTGAAGCCGTTGTTCTGGCCGCAGGGCACCAAGACCGGCTCGCCCTCGGCAAGTTTGACGATATCGGGATAGCTAACCCATGCCGGGGTCGGAATGACGACCTCGTCGCCGGGGCCGATCGTCGCGAGCATCGCGTTGAAGATGACCTGCTTGCCGCCGGTCGAGACGATGATTTCGTCGGGCGCATAGTCGAGGCCGCTGTCGCGCTTGAATTTCGCGGCGACGGCCTGACGCAGTGCCAACGTGCCGGCAACGTCGGTATATTTGGTCTCGCCCGCCTGGATGGCGCGGATCGCGGCGTCCTTCACGTTCTGCGGCGTGTCGAAGTCGGGCTCGCCCGCGGACAGGCTGATGATGTCGCGCCCGGCCGCCTTGAGCGCCCGCGCCTTGGTCGAGATGGCGATGGTCTGGCTCGGGCTGATCCGGTCCAGCCGATCGGCGGTCAGTTGCATCGCAATCCTCGGAGTGTCCGATGTGTGTCGAAATGTGTCACGCGTCGGCAACCTAGAACCCGCGTCCCGCCCGGACAACCGGCCGCCGCTCAATCCGGCCATCCGGCCAACGCGCGGACCTCGGCGGGGCTGCGGCCGGCCGCGCGCAAATCCGCAAGCGTCGCGGCCGCGTCGCGCTTGGCCCACCGCCGTCCGTCCGGTCCCAGCAGAAGACGATGATGCGCGTAGGCAGGCGTGTGCCAGCCGAGGACCGCCTGCAGCAGAACGTGGATTGAGGTGGCCGGCAGCAGGTCGATGCCGCGCGTGACCAGCGTGACGCCCTGCGCCGCGTCGTCATGGGTCACACACAGATGATAGCTGCAGGGGGCGTCACGGCGGGCCAGCACCACATCGCCGAAAGCCGCTGGGTCAGCGACGAGCCAGCCCCTTTCCGCTTCATGGAAAGGGAGCGATCGTCCGGCTTCGGCCAAGGCGGCGGGCATGTCGAGCCGGACCGCGTAGGTCTCGCCGCGACCGATGCGGTCGGCCCGTTCGCCCTCGGTCAGCGCGCGACACGTGCCAGGGTAGACCGGCCCGTCCGGACCGTGCGGCGCGGCAAGTGCCGCGATGGCCGCGCGGCTGCAGAAGCAGGGATACAGCAACCCCCGGCTGCCGAGCTTGTCCAAGGCCGCCGCATACTCGGAAAAGTGCCGCGACTGGACTCGGATTTCGCCGTGCCAGTCCAATCCCAGCCACGCCAGGTCTTCCACGATGAGGGCGACGAACGCGGGGCGGCACCGGCCGGTATCGATGTCCTCGATGCGCAGGAGAAAATGCCCGCCCGTGGCGCACGCATGCCGCCATGCGAACAGCGCCGCATGGGCATGACCGAGATGGAGCCGGCCGGTCGGCGAGGGCGCGAAGCGGGTGACGTGCGCGGCGCGTCCGTCGTGCGCGCTCATCGAGGATCGGCGCGGACGCGGCGTCGCCGGGCGGCCCAAACGCCCGGGTGCATGCGAACGCAGCCAGACCCGGTCCGAACTATTTTCGCCGCCGTTGCAAGATGTCAGGATGCGCGCGCTTTCGCCAGACGAACTCCGCATTGGCCGGATCGGTCATCGGGGGCTCGCGATGTTGATCTGGGCCAGGTGATGCGCCATGCCCAACCCTATCGCTGAACCATCGAGAGAGTATACGCGCATGCCCGAACTCGACGGCCCCCGCTTCGGTCCCGCCGCCGGCGGCGGCCCGGCGCAACTGGTCGTGCTGCTGCACGGCGTGGGAGCCGACGGGCACGATCTGATCGACCTCGCGCCGACCTGGGCGAAGGCCCTTCCGCACGCCGCGTTCGCCAGCCCCGACGCGCCGGACGCCTATGACGCGGCACCTGTCGGCCGCCAATGGTTCAGCCTCGGCGAGCGCACGACGGCGTCACGCACCAGGGGAGCGGCGGCCGCGGCCCCGAGTCTCGGCCGCTTCATCGACGCCGAACTGACCCGGCTGGCTTTGCCGCCCGAGGCCTATGCCTTGGTCGGGTTCAGCCAAGGGGCGATGATGGCGCTGTATGCCGGGCTGCGTCGCCGGCCGCCGCCACGCGCCATAGTGGCCTTCAGCGGCATCCTAATCGACCCCGATTCGATCCCCGCGGGAGCGACGCCGCCGGTGCTTCTGGTGCATGGCGAGGCGGACCAGATCGTTCCGGTCGAGGCCTCTCGCGTCGCCGAGGCGAGTCTGCGCGCGCTCGGTGTGGCGATCGAGGCCGACTTCACCCCCGGTCTGGGCCACGGGATCGACGCGGCCGGCCTGTCGCGCGCCGGCATTTTTCTGCAGCGGGCGTTCGCAGGCGGCTGATCGACGGTCTCATGACGGCGGGATGAAACCTCAGGGCGGCTGCTTGCGGCGCTATCGGGCGGGTGTCATAAACCCGGTGGTTTCCGCGTCGCACCATATGCTGCGGGTCGTTGGTCACAGCGCCCTAGACTTCGTGGCTGACGGTTGAGGAGCATGTCTTGCTGGACAGTGCCCAACACTATCCTGCCTTGGTCCTCAACGCGGATTTCCGGCCCCTTTCGTATTTCCCGCTGTCGGTGTGGTCCTGGCAGGACGCGGTCAAGGCCGTGTTCCTCGATCGCGTCAGCGTGCTCAACGAATACGACGAGGAAGTGCGATCGCCGTCGGTGACGATGCGCCTGCCGAGCGTCATCGCGCTGAAGGACTACATCCCGGCCGCACGCAAGCCGGCGTTCACGCGGTTCAACGTGTTCCTGCGCGACGCCTTCGCCTGCCAGTATTGCAACGAGCGGCAGCCGGCTCCCGATCTTACGTTCGATCACGTGATCCCGCGCTGCCGGGGCGGACGCACGACGTGGGAGAACGTCGTGACCGCGTGCGGCGCGTGCAACCTGCGCAAGGGCAGCCGCCTGCCGCGCGAGTGTCACATGCACCCGCGCCAGGAGCCGCGGCAGCCGTCGACGTGGGAACTGCAGGAGAACGGGAGAGCCTTTCCACCCAACTACCTGCACGAGAGCTGGCGCGACTACCTCTATTGGGACAGCGAGCTGGAAAGCTGACCGTTCGCCACGCCGGCACGCCGGGCGAGGTCTTTCGCGTCTTCGCAAAGCTCGGCTGCACCTCGTTCGGCGGGCCGGTCGCCCACACCGGCTATTTCAGGGTCGAACTGGTCGAGCGGCGCGGCTGGGTCGACGAGGCGGGATACGCCGACCTCGTCGCGTTGTGCCAGTTCCTGCCAGGCCCGACCTCCAGCCAGGTCGGCTTCGCGCTTGGGCTGCGCCGCGCGAGCTGGCGCGGTGGACTGGCCGCGTGGGCCGCGTTCACCGGGCCCTCGGCGCTTCTGCTCGTGGCGTTCGGGTTCGGTGCGAACCTGCTCCCGGTCGCCGGCGCGGCGCATGGGCTCGCGCTGGTCGCGGCCGCCGTCGTGGCGCAGGCGGTGTGGAGCATGAGCCGCTCGCTGTGTCCGGACCGCCCGACCGCCACGATCGCCGCGGCCGCATGCGGGCTCGCCCTGCTGGCTCCGGCGTCCTGGAGCCAGATCGCAGCAATCGCGCTGTCCGGCGTGGCCGGCCTCGCCCTCTGTCGCGGCAACCGACCGGCGGGCGGGGAGATATCGGGATTTGCGGTAGCGGACCGGTTCGGGGGCGGATGCCTGCTGGCCTTCGCCGTGCTGCTTGGGCTTTCGATGGCATTCCCGGACGGCCTGGCCGCGTCGTTCTATCGCGCCGGCGCATTGGTGTTCGGCGGCGGGCACGTGGTACTTCCGTTGCTGCACGAGGCGCTCGTGCGGCCGGGGTGGGTCCAGGAGGGCGCGTTCGTGGCCGGCTATGGCGCGACGCAAGCCGTGCCCGGCCCGTTGTTCGCCTTCGCCGCCTATCTCGGCACCATCATCGCGGGCTGGGCGGGCGCCGTCGTCGCGCTAATCTCGATCTTTCTTCCAGGCTTGCTGCTGGTCGCCGGCGCTTTGCCGTTCTGGTCGAGGCTCCATCGCAAGCCAATGGCCTTCGCCGCGCTGCGCGGCGCCAATGCCGGAGTGGTCGGGCTGCTGGGCGCCGCCTTGTACGATCCGGTCTGGACGGGGGCGGTGCGCGGCCCGGGTGACGTCGCGGTGGCTTTGAGCGGGTTCGTGCTGCTGGCGGTCTGGCGCGTGCCGCCCATTGCGGTGGTCGCACTCGGTGTCACGGCGGGCCTCGCCTGGTCCTAGGGAAAAACCCAAGCCCTGCCCGATCATCGTCGACGATTCGTGGAGGCGGATCGGAACAGCGCTGGTGGATGGACGCTGACGGAAAGCGCCCTCAGCTTCATCCATTCCCTTTTCATCGGGTGCGACGAATCACCTGACGCCTGGGTGGCGGGCGTCAGGTTCGCACCGCTAGGACTTCCGGACCGCATCGATCGCCGCGCGAAAAGGCGCCATCGCGCGCCAGCTGCTGGACGCCTTCAACGCGGCGATCTGTGCCTGTGCCTGTTCCGCCAGCGCTTCGGCCCGCCTTGCCCGATCGGTCATTTCCGCCAGCGCGGACGCCAAATCAGGCGGCGGCACGGCCGCGACGGTCGCGGGGGACGTGCGGCCGATCAGGCGGGCGGCCGCCTCGCCCTCCCGCCACGAACTGGGCGAACGTTCGGCGAGGGTCTCCGGCAACGGGTCGGCGCGAGGCCGCCGACAGACGAATACGGCCGTGATGGTATCGCCGGCGGTCTGCATTTCCCGGGCCGTGGTCACCGGAAATTCGAAGTCGACCTCTGTGATGGCGGTCTCGCCAGCCGGCCCTGCGCCGAATGTACTGGCATCGGGACTGGTTGGACTGCCGCTCCCATAATGGGCGTGACAACGGACATCCTCGAAAAAGCGCCGCAACTTGGCTTCCCACGCCGTGGGTGGAATGTGATGAACGTGGAAATGATTGGTCATGTCCGAGGCCATCGAACCGGCGGAACAGATCGGTGGCACGGCGACCACGAGGATGCCGGTCGGGACGAGGACGCGGGCGCATTCAGCGGCCAGGCCATCCACGTTGCCCACGTGCTCGAAAACGTTGGAACTGAACACCACGTCGAACTGTGCGTCGCCCAGCGATAGCGGCGCGTTCAGATCCGCGCGTTCGAAGGTTACGGGATCGCCCGCGTAACGCTGCCGGGAATGCGTGATCGCGATATCGCTGGCGTCGAGTGCCAAAACTTTGCCTCCGTGCCGAGCAAGATACGCAGCCCCGTAACCGGCGCCGGACCCGGCATCTAGCACGCGACCACCAAGTATAAACGGTAGGGCAAATCTGTAGATCGACAGATGGGCCCAGTATCCCCACATGTCACCAACAATCATACGTTCACCACGATTGGTCAACATCTCCGCATCTATTTCAGTGGCCATCGGTAGCCGTTCCTCTTCGCGCCTTGTTCAGCTTCGTGGTCCGCGACACATTCCGGCAGAGCGTGTCCGACCAATCCTACGCGCCACGGGCAGCGCGCACACTCGGCTCGATCCGCGATCGCGACGGTCGGAGGCGAGCCAGCCCCCAACGCCCGCGACATTGTAGCCTGATACGAGTAGGGAATGTATAACGATCTATTGTGTCTTGACGTTAGAAATTTTCAGGTAATCATTCCGCGCAGTGCCGGCTGCTCGGGGCCGGCGGGAGACCGCTTCATGACGGAACACCGCAAGCCGCGTCGCCGTGACATCGTGGCCCAGCCGCGACCGGACCCATCAGCCGGCCATGGGGTCGCAACGATGGCGGCGCGCGCGTTGCAATCACGCCCGCAACGGCGGCAGGCCGCCGATTTTCCAATGAGCGCCGCGCCGCCTGCCGCCGACGGCCTGGCCGAGGCGGGCGTGTCCTGGCCGGGCGCGGCCGAGACCGCCGCCCCGATCGCCGCGCGGAAAACCACGACGGTCTGGTTCGATCACACCGACCTCGCGCATTATTTCGAGCACAATCGCACACCAACCGGCATCCAGCGGGTCGAGATCGAGCTGTATCGGGCGGCGCGGCGAAGGGTCCACGATACCGGCGGCCCGGCGGCAGGCGCCTGCGTGTTCGACCCCGACCGACGCTGCTGGGTGGTCCTGCCACGCGGCGAATTCGACCCGCTCTGCGACATCGGCGCGGACCCGCATGGCGGGGAGGGCGACGCGCTGCTCGACGAGGCGAGCTGGCCCGACGCGGTGGCCGCGCTGCGGCTTGCCATCGCGATCGCGCCGCCGGTTCCGTTCCGCCGGCATGACGTCCTGGTCACCGTGGGCGCGTCGTGGTGGATCCAGGACTATCTCATCTTCGTCCGCCACCTGCAGCAGCGCGGCGTGCTCTACGCCCCGTTCGTCCATGACTGTATCCCTGTCCTGGTGCCCGAAACGTGTGCCGCCGGGCTGGTCGCCGAGTTCCGCGACTGGTTTGCCGCCGCCATGCACACCGCCGACCTTGCCCTGGCGAATTCCGCCTGCACGGCGCGCGACATCGTCGCCTGCGCCCGCAATGCTGGGTTGCCGGTCCCGAGTCCGCACGTCGTGCGCCTCGATGCCCATGCCGGCGTGGCGCACATGCCGGAGGCACGGCACGAGGCGCGCCTGACGCATGCCAGACTTGGGATCCGTCGCCGTTTCGTCCTGTGCGTGGCGACGATCGAGGCACGCAAGGATCACATATTTCTGTTTCGGTGCTGGCAGGAGTTGATTGCCCGGTATGGCGCCGACACGGTCCCGGATCTGCTGTGCGTCGGCAAGCCGGGCTGGCTGGTCGAGTTTACCCTGAACTGGCTGAAGGTCGCGCCGGGGCTCGCCGGCAAGGTGCGGCTGCTCGGCACGGTCAGCGACGACGACCTCGCCGCGCTGTATGCCACCGCCGAATTCTGCGTCTACAACTCCCATTACGAAGGCTGGGGACTGCCGGTCACCGAGAGCCTTTGCCATGGCCGCGTGCCACTGGTGCCGCATCATTCGTCGCTGCCCGAGGCGGGCGGGCAGTTCGCCGTCTATTTCCAGCCCGGCACGCAGGAGAGCTTTCTGGCCGAGGCGACGCGGTTGCTCGACCCGGCGCTGCGGGGTGGGCTTGAGCGTCGCATAAGGGCGCGCTTTCGCCCACGGTCGTGGTCCGCGGTGATGGAGCAGATCGTCGCGACCGTGGCGCAGTCGCCGGCCCGTACTCGGCCCCTCGCCGCGGGGATCCCGCTGGAGACCGGCGCGATCTATTCCTGCGCCCGGCGCAACGAAGCGACGCGTGTGCCGCTCGCACGCAACGGCCGGCCGCTGCTGTCCGGTGCATTGTCGCGCTTCGGCACCGGCTGGTGGCTGCCGGAGGAGTGGGGCTGCTGGTCGCGTTCCCGGCAGGCGCAACTGCTGTTCTCGCTGGCGGCCGAGAAGCGCGCGATCGAGCCGGACGCCGGCACGAGCCTGGTGCCGGCGTCCCGGGGATCGGATCCCACGTACATCGTCTACGTGCTGCTCCGCGGCGGGCCTGCCTCGCAAACCGTCGAGGTCGAGGCGGGCGGCGCCCGGCCGCGGCCGATCAGTCTGGCACCCCACGAACGGCAATGGCTGCGGCTTGCCTACAACGAAATCGTCGGAAGCAGCGGCGATGTGCTGATCACGTTCACCGCCGATCCCTACACTCTGGCGGACCATACCGATGGCCAGGACCCTCGCACCATCGGTTTCGGCATCCAGGCCCTGGCGATCATCGACGCCGCCGACGTCGAGGCACGGACCAATATCAACGAAATGACGTCGATGGCGATGTAGGGACGCAGTTCCGCCGAGGCGTGCGGGGAGGCGCCAAACCCTCCCCAGCCGTCAGCCGTCTACTGCCGCAGCTTCGTCCAGATTCGGTCGTAGATTTTGGTTGCTGCCTCGGGGCAGACCTTCGCGAACTTCGCGGGGTAGCCTGCGGGCATATTAAACTCTGGCGCGCTCGCATAGTCGGGCCGGACGAATTTTAGGCTGGCCTCGATCCCCGTCTGGTAGCCGGCGAAATTCGTCTCCATCGCGGCATTCTCCGGCTTCATCATGAACTCGAAGAACTTTCGAGCGCTCTCCGGGTTCTTGGCGCCCTTGGGGATGGCGAGGTTGTCCACCCAAAGGACCGCGCCCTCCTTGCCGTAGATGAATTTGAGGCTCGACTTGTCGAGCCGCGCGCGCATCGAATCCCCGCTCCAGCTCTGGTGCAGCGCGGTCTCGCCGGCGACCATCCGATCGCGGATCCCGTCGCTGTTGTAGAGTTTGACCGACGGCTTCTGCTTCTCCAGAAGGGCTGACAGCGCCTTCATGTCGGCAGGATCGGCGTCGCAGATCGGCTTTCCCATGTACGTGAGCGCGAGAGACACCACCTCGCTGGGGCTGCCGAACATGCCGATCTTGCCCTTCAGTTCCGACGGGGGGTCAAACAACACCTTCAGGCTGTCGGTCGGTCCCTTGTAGACGGCGGTGTCGACGATCGCGCTCGTGAGGCCCCACTGCCAGGGGATGGTGTAGACGTTGCCCGGATCCCACGGCTCCTCCCGCCAGCGCGGGCCGACGTTCTCGTAGCCCGGCAGCTTCGAGGCGTTGACCTTCTCCAGCAGCCCTTCCTTGATCAGGACGGGCACGAAGTCGCTGGACGGCACGATGATGTCGTAGCCGGTGCCTCCCGACTTCAGCTTCGCGAGCAAGGTCTCGTTGCTGTCATAGGTATCGAGCGTGACCTTGATTCCGCTCTCGGCCTCGAACTTCTTGATCATCTCGGGCGAGGTGTAGTCAGTCCAGTTGTAGAGCAGCAATTCCTTGCCGCCGGCGCGCGCGGCGCCGGAGGCGAACAGCGGCGCTGCCAAAAGCGTGGCCAGCAGAACTCGTGATCGGATCATCGGGTCGTTCCTTGTTCGGAGAATGGCGCGGTCACTGACGCAGCCGCGTCCAAATGCGGTCGTAGGCGCGGGTCGCCGCCTCCGGGCAGACCAGCGAGAAGAACACCTTGATGTCCGCCGGCGCGTTGAACTCGGGCGCGTTGGCATATTCCGGGTTCATGAACTTCTCGCTGCCGTCGATGCCGTTTTGGTAGCCGGTGAAATTGCTCTGCAGAGCGGCGTTCTCCGGCTTCATCATGAAGTCGATCCAGGCCTTCGCGCTCTCCGGATTCGGGCCGTTCTTCGGCACCACCAGATTATCCATCCACACGATCAGGCCCTCGCGCGGGAAGATGTAGTGAATGCTCGGCTTGGCCAGGCGCGCCCGTAGAGCGGCGCCGCTCCACATTTGCGCGAGCGGCGTCTCGCCCGAGGACATCCGCTCGATGCCGCCGTCGCTGTTGTAAAGTTTCACCGCTGGTTTCTGCTTTTGCAGGAGCGCGTCGAGTTCCTTCAGCGCCGCGGGCTCGGCGGTGCAAGGGGCATGGCCGAGGTAGACCATCCCGAGGCTGGCCACCTCGGACGGGCTGCCGAACATCCCGACATGGCCGGCCAGTTCCGGCGGCGGCTCGAACAGGACCTTTAGCGTGTCGGTGGACCCCTTGTAGATGGCGGTGTCGACCGCCGCTGAGGTGAACCCCCAGTTCCAGGGGATCGAATAGGCGTTGCCCTTGTCCCAGGGTGCCTCGCGCCAGCGTGCCGAGATATTCTTGTAGTCGGGCATGGCGGCCGCATCGACGCGGCGGAGCAGGTCCTGTTCGATCAGGATCGGCACGAAATCCGATGACGACACCGCGAGATCATACCCGGCACCGCCGGCCCGCAGCTTCGCGAGCAACGTCTCGTTGCTGTCGTACGTGTCGAGCGTGACCTTGATCCCGGTCTCCGCCTCGAACTTCTTGATGAGTTCCGGCGAGGTATAGTTCGTCCAGTTGTAGAACAGCAGTTGCTTGTCGGCGCGCGCGGTGCCTGCTGCGAGCAGGCAGGCGGCGAGCGTCAACGCGGAGAGCGAACGCATGGCGAGTCCCCCTTGGCGGTTTCAGTGTCGGGCGCGGCGGTCGCTGGTGACCAGCATCGCCGGTGCGACCAGCGCGAGCGAGGCGGCGAGCAGCAGGGCGGACACCGCGTTGATCTCCGGGCTCACACCCACCCGCATCATGCCATAGATATAGACGGGCAGGGTGGTGGTGCCGGCCTCGCTGACCATCAGGCTGATGAGGAAGTCGTCGAGCGAGACGACGAAGGCCAGCAGCGCGCCCGATACCACGGCCGGCATGAGCAGCGGCAGGGTGACGCGGCGGAACACCCGCCACTCGTCGGCGTACAGATCGCGTGCCGCGTCCTCGACCGCCGAGCCGATGTCGCGCAGTCGCGCCTGGATCGGCAGCAGCGCGAACGGAATGCAGAAGACCGTGTGGGCGATGATGAGGTTGCCCAGCCCGATGCGTAGGCCGATCGTCGAGAAGAACACCAGCGTCGTGATGGCGGTCACGATTTCCGGCACCACAAGCGGCAGCATGATGAGACTGAGCGCGGCACCTTGGCCCGCGATGCGGCGGCCGCGTTCCAGCGCGATCGCGCCGGCCACGGCGACGATGGTGCTCGCGATGGTCGCGACCAGGGCGATGATGACGCTGTTCTTGGTCGCCCTTTGGATGTTGGCGTTGCGCAGTACGACGCCGAACCAGTCGAACGAGAACTCGGTCCAGACGGTCGCGAGCCGGTTCGCGTTGAACGCGTAGATCACGAGGATCACCAGCGGCGCGTAGAGGAAGAAAAACATGAACCACGCATAGGGGCCAAGGCCCGGCGTGTGCCGCCAGTCGAAACGCCGCGCCATTACGCCACGGCCGGAATGGCGGCGGCCGCGGCGGTCGGCTGACCTGCGGTGGCTTTGCGCCGCGTCTGCAGCCAAAGCGCCACCAGCACGAGGACGGTCACGAGTGTCGAAAGCGCCGAGCCGAACGCCCAGTTGCGCCCCGAGGTGAACTCCATCTGTATGAGACTTCCGATCAGCAAGTTGCGTCCACCGCCCAGCAGATCAGGGGCCAGAAAGCTGCCGAGTGCGGGGGCAAACACCAGCAGGAAGCCGGCAATCGCACCCGGCCGCGCGAGGGGCCAGATGATACGGTGGAACACCTTGATGCGGGTCGCATACAGATCGTGCGCGGCCTCGATCACCTGCTTGTCGACCCGTTCCAGAGTCGAATAAATCGGCAACACCATGAACGGCAAGAATGTGTAGACCAAGCCGAGCAAGATCGCCCAATCGTTATACAACAGCGACATCCGGGGCAGACCGATCGCCTCCAGCCCCGCATTGGCCAGACCTTGGTCGCGCAAGATGAGCACCCAGCAATAGGTCCGGATCAGCGTGTTGATCCAAAACGGTAGGGTGACCAGGAAGACCAGCCAATTGCGGACGGAGGGCGAGCGGCAGACGATATACCAAGCGAGCGGCAGGCCAAAGGCCAGGGAAAGCGCTGATGTGGCCACGGCGAGCCAGATCGATCGCAGCATGATCGAGATATAGGCATTCGTGAACAGTAGTGTGTCGTCGAAGTCTCGATCGTACAGCATCTGCACATAGGCGTCGAACGAGAATGGCAGACGAACGCCGCCATAGGTATCCGACGTCATGAAGGAATAGACGACGGCGATCATCATCGGAATCGCCATGAAGACGCCGATGATGAGCACCGATGGCGCCAGAAGCAGCCGCGTGCGCAGCGCCGAAATCATCCGAGCAGCGCCCGCTCTGCATCGACCGGCCAGTCGAGGCCGACCAGGCAGCCCGCCTCGCGAGGGGCCGCGTCACCGCGGCTGCGGACACGCATATGGCGCTCCGTTCCGATATCGATCTCGTGCAGCGTATCGGCACCGAGATAGGTGGACGCGACCAGCGTTCCGGGCAATTTGCCATCGGTGCAGAGCGACATTCGCTCGGGGCGAACGGCGATCCAGCGGGCGTCGTCGCGATGCAGCAGTTCGGCGGGAATAACGTTGGCCTCGCCGATGAAGTCGGCAACGAAGCGATTGGCGGGCGCGTCGTAGATGTCGCGCGGTCGCCCGAGCTGCTGCACACGCCCGTGATCCATGACGGCGATGCGATCCGACATCGCGAGCGCCTCCTCCTGGTCGTGGGTGACCAGGACGAACGTGATCGCCGTCTCGCGCTGCAGGCGTTTGAGCTCGAACTGCATCTCTTTGCGCAACTTAAGATCGAGCGCCGAGAGCGGCTCGTCCAGCAGCAGGACGCGCGGCTTCGGCGCGAGCGCCCGGGCCAACGCCACGCGCTGCTGCTGGCCGCCAGACAACTCGGCAGGTCTGCGGGCCGCGAGATGCGGCAGCCGAACCAGCTCCAGCATCCGCTTCACGCGCGCGTCGATGTCGGCGCGCTTCCAGCGCAGCATCTCCAGTCCGAAAGCGACGTTGGCCGCCACCGTCAGGTGCGGAAACAGCGCGTAGCTCTGGAACATCGTGTTGACCGGCCGCTTATACGGCGGCAGGACGGCGATGTCGGTGCCGTCGAGCAACACCTGGCCGGTCGTCGGATGCTCGAAACCTGCGAGGATCCGCAGCAGCGTGGTTTTGCCACAGCCAGACGGGCCGAGCAGCGTGAAGAACTCGTTGTCGGCGATTTCCATATGGATGTCCGACAACGCCGGCACCGCGCCGCCGAAATTCTTGCAAACCCCTTGGACGGCGATGATCGGTCCCCGTGACGACGTCTTCGGCGACGACATCACGGCGGCGGCCATCGCCGCCTCGGCACTCGGGAGCGGGATACTCGCATTCATGGTGCTGCCTCCAACAGGGTTTCCCAGGCACGCGCGGCGGCCAACGCCACCTCGTCCCGCCCTCGCGGGGCTATGAACTGAAGCCCGATCACGGCGCCAGGCGCCGTGCGCGCGCAGGGCGTCACGCAGGCTGGGGCTTGCCATAGGTTGATAGGGTAGCTGAATCCCGTCCACTCGACCCAGCGCGTCATGCCCGAATTCTCGGGAGTCTCGCGCCCTACCGCGAACGGGACGATCGCGACGGCCGGCGAGACGATGAGATCGAGCGTCTCCATCAGCCCGTCCATCGCGGCACCGAACACCGCCCGGCGGGTCATCGCGGCAAGATAGTCGGCGAGCGGGATCGCGCTTCCCTCCTCGGCGACCTGGCGTAATCCGGGGTCGACAGACGTCGTATCAAGCCCGCGCAACCGCTGGCTCGCGCCGGCGTACCAATGAGTACGAAACAGACCAAACAACTCGTCTTCGAACGGCACGGAAATGTCCTGCACCGCTGCACCGGCGTCCGCCAGCCGATTGACGCACGCGTCGAAAGTGGTGAGGACTTCAGGGGCGGTGCGACCGGTCGGCGGCTGGCGCCACACCCCCACGCGTTTGCCGCGCAATGTTGCATCGCCGGTCGCGGCGGAAGGGAAGCACAACGGGTTCTGAAACCAGTCGCGAGCGTCGCGGCCGCTCAGCACATCGAGCATCAATGCGGCATCGTCGACACTCCGGGTCATCGGCCCGAGATGGGCGACTGTGCCGAACGGGCTGGCGGGGGCTGCCGGGACACGCGAAAAGCTCGGCTTGTGGCCAACGATGCCGCAAAAAGCGGCAGGAATGCGGATCGATCCGCCGCCATCTGTGCCCAGATGGAGCACACCCGCGCCGGCTGCCGCCGCAACCGCCGCCCCGCCCGACGAGCCGCCGCACGTCAGGTCCGTGTCCCAAGGATTGCGCGTGACGCCCGACCGCGCGCTGTCGGTGACCGCCTTCCAGCCGAACTCGGGCGTCGTCGTCTGGCCGAGGAACACCGCGCCGGCCGCGCGAAGAAGCGCCACTGCCGGGCTATCGACCTCGGCCACCACCGGCTTCTGAGCGTTCGTGCCGTAGCCGACCGGCGTTCCGGCGATAAGGACCAGATCCTTCAGCGTGGTGGGGACCCCGTCGATGGGACTGCGTGGCGAACCCCGGCGCCAGCGGGTCTCCGACTGATGCGCCGCGGCCAGCGCTCCGTCGTGATCGATCTGGGTGAACGCATTGCACCGACCCTGCACGGCCTCGGCGCGGTCGAGGCATGCCCTTGTCGCCTCGACGGGGGACAGCGAGCCGTCGCGATAGCGGTCGGTCAACGCGGCTGCTCCGAGGCGGCAAAGTTCGTGCGCGTCCGCGATCGGATGGGCGTTCATGCCGTCGAGGGGGTCCGCATGTCTCTCCGTTCACGCATGGCTG
Organism: Acetobacteraceae bacterium; assembly: GCA_965246915.1. Lineage (GTDB taxonomy): Bacteria > Pseudomonadota > Alphaproteobacteria > Acetobacterales > Acetobacteraceae > CAVRQM01. The sequence continues at coordinate 168,696 of CBDFGB010000010.1, read as the reverse complement.
AGCTGCAGCATCACCCCGTCCCGATCCGTCAGCAAGTGTCAGCAAGCGCTGGGCCAAAAATCACCGTCGGCTTTGCCCCTAGCGTTTTCCGCGTCGGCGCGGTGCCATGGCTTCTTCTGGAGACGATTTCATGAGCAGCATCGGCTATCCCGACACGCATTATGTCCGCACGCTCGGTGCCGTGCCACGCCGGGCACCGCTCGACGGCGTGGTCGAGGCGCGGATCTGCGTCATCGGCGGAGGCTTGGCCGGTGTCGCCACCGCGCTCGATCTCACCGAGCGCGGCCAGTCGGTGGTCCTACTGGAGCAAAGGCAAATCGGCTGGGGCGCTTCGGGTCGCAACGGCGGCTTCGTCTCCGACGGGTTCCAGCGCGAGGTCGGTGAACTGGAGGGGCTCGTGGGACCGCACCAGGCGCGAGAGATGCACGATCTTACGAGGGGGGCGATCGACCTCATGAAGCAGCGGCTGGATCGGCACGATATCGCTTGTGGGCCGCGCCCGCCGGGTGTGATGAGGGTCGCGTTCCACGGGCAGAAGGCGGGGCTGGAGGCGTGGCGGGACCGTATGGCGCGGGACTACGGGGCTGCCTGGACGTACTGGCCCGCGGCGCGGGTGCGCGAGGCTTTGGCCACCGAGCGATACGCCGACGCGCTGGTGACCAAGGAGGGGTTCGCCGTCGACCCGCTGGCGATGACCCGCGGTTTCGCCGCCGCCGCCGAACGTCTCGGGGCGCGTGTCTTCGAGCAGGCGCGCGTGCGGCGAGTGGTTGGACGGGCTGGCGCGATGCGGGTGCTGGCGAGCGGCGGCGAGGTGCGGTGCGAGCAGGTCGTGATCGCATGCGGTGGGTATGTCGGGCCACAATTTCCACGCGCCTGGGCGGCCACGGTGCCCGCCGCGACCTTCGTCATGGCAACCCCACCGTTGGGCGAGCTGCTGGATGCCGCCATCGCCGTGCCGTTCGCTATCTACGACCTGAAACTTGCGACGAACTACTACCGCAAACTGCCGAATGGCTCGCTGCTTTGGGGCGGCAGGGTGCTCGGCTGGCAGCCCGGCAAGCGCTGGATCGAGGCGGCGCTGCGTCGCGATATGGAGGCGATTTATCCCGGCTTGCGCGGCGTGCCGGTCTCTGTCGCCTGGAGCGGCCTCATGCCATTTCTGCGCCACAAGATGCCGGTGGTGGCCGAAACGGCACCGGGGTTTTGGGTCGCAACCGGCTTTGGCGGACATGGGCTGGCGCTGACCACCATGGCGGGGCGGCTGTTGGGCGCCGCGATCGCCGAGGGCGATGATCGCTGGCGCATGTTCGCGGGCCTCGGGATTCCGTTCGCGGGCGGGCCGTTGTCGCGCGCCCCGGCGCAGGCAGTGTTCTGGCGGCACGCGATCGAGCATCGGCTTCGCGTCGGGTGAACGAGCTCATGGCGCGCGGTCGCGGGCCGTTGCCTGCAGGTGACGGGCGATCAGTTTCGTATCGTACGTGCTGACCGTGCGGATCAGACGCTCCCACAGATGGGCGTGCGGGATGCGCGCCGGATTGCGGGCCAGCAGCTCGCGCTTGATGAACGGACAATGATGGCCGCTGATCATGTGGTCCCAGAAATGATGAAGCGGATTGAGCGGCCGGCCACTTTCGACGCGACGGAGCAGCATCGCGAAGAAGTCCAGCATGACCGGGCCGATCGCGTCTTCGGAAAAGCGACCCTCATGTGACGCCCGCACCAGATCCTGCGCGGCGACCCGGTATGGAAACAACGCCTCGCAATGCAGTCCCGCGCGGAGCATCGCCTGCGTGAATCCGACCTCGTAGCGGCGGATGACGAGGCCTTTGGACTGCAGCGGCAGGACGCCCGCCCAGAAGCTGGTGAAGTGCGGAGAGGTCAGCGCCTCACGCCCAATCAGCAGGAAGAAACTCTGAAGATGATAGCGAATGCTCCAGCTATCGGTCATGCCCCACACTGCGGCCTGGTCGCCGCATCGCGACAGAACGGCCGAGAGGTCGAACAGCGGGCCGTAGACGCTGTCGTTGGCCAACAGGACCCGATTGAATTGTGCCAAGTCGCCGAGGGCCCGAAGACCGTCGCGATAGGCCCCGAAATCATATCCGACATTGCGTCGGCATACGATGCGGGCACAGAGCGGCTCGAGCTTCGCGAGACTGCGGGCCGGCAGCAACGGTCCATTCGACACGAACAGAATCTCGAACCCGGCGTCGCGGATGGCGCGAAGATAGAAGAGGACGTAGTCGTGCACCTCGCCACCGCGGTCGAAGTGGACGAAGACTGCGACATCGGCCGCGCCCTCCAGCGATCGATGCCCGGGCAGCGTCGTAAGCACGAAGTGTTCGTTTCGCGACAGCAGCGCTGGCAGCACCAGGACCTGATCCGTCAACGTCTTCGCCGCGCGCAACAGGACCAGGCCGGTCTGCCGCGCGGCACCCAACGCGCCCAAAACGGCGCGAGCCGGCCGCGATGTGGTCACGTTTTCACCGGGTTCTGCAGCAGAGGAAGCGCGCCCCAGCCGCGTTCCGCGCTGATCCGTGCGCGTCTGCCCAGCGCGAGCCCGATCTGGGTCTGCGTCTCCGCGAGCTCCTGCATGAGCAGATCCATACGCATTCGCTGCAACGTCGCCGCGTCGAACGCGCCGGCGCCGCGTCGCAAGCGGCAGAGGAACTCCGCACCGCTGCCGTCCAGGTCGGCGATGCGCCAATCGACCAGTCCAAGCTGCGCAAGTTCGAGCATGACCAGCCTGAACCGCGTCGGCGTGAATTGCCATGCGTGGCAGTCGCGATAGGGCATTTCGCCGTCGTCGTCATAGCCGCGATAGGCTTCGACCGCGGCCTCGAACGGCCCAGCGAAATCGAAGTCAGGCCCAGCATTGTCGTCCCACACGCCGGCCCGGTCCCGCAATACGCCATAGGCGGCCTGATCCCAGATATCCCGACGACCATGACGCGAGCGATTGGTGCGGTGCGCCTCCAGCACGTTGCCGGTGGTGGACAGCGGCCGGAAGAAGTCGAAGCAGTAGCGCAGGTCGGGGACCGCGAGCGCGATCTCGCCGGTGGGTTTGAGCAGTGTCGATGCGGAACTGAAGAAGGCGACGAAATTCGGTAGGTGTTCGATGACGTGGCTGGCGATCAGCAGGTCGAAACCACCGTGCAATTCGGCTGGGATCGCCTCGTGCAACGCCCCGCCCGTCCAGACGGAGTCGACCGCCTCGATTGCCGAGACGTCCACGCCCATGGGCACGTACTTGGTCCTGAGGTCCGGCTGCGTGGCATGGTCGACCACGTGAACCGCCCAGCCCGAGGACTTTGGTGCGATAGGGCTGTAGCTCGGCCCGATCTCGACGATCTTGTCGGATGGGCGGGCACCGCCGAGGAGCCACGCGGCCCGGTTCATGCGGGCCAGGACGACACAGATATCACATACACGCGCAGGCGACCGTCATGTTGCCCCATATCCATACACGTACGACGGCGCTTCGTCGCACGCGGCCCGGCCGTCGCGCAAGACTGCGTACGAAGCGCAAGCCATCCGCGGCAGGGCGTGCGGCGGAGGTTTTATGGAAAAAGAGAGGCGAACCCACGGGTACGTGTTGACCCCGCAACTTGGCTCATAACGACTTGTCGTCTATGTCCGCGCGAGGCGTCCGCGGATGCTAGGCCGGCCGACGAGTGGCAACGACAACAGGCGACAGGAGGCCGACTTGTCCTATGACACAACACAATACCCTTACGATACCGTCGTCTTCGTCAGCGTGGTCATAGGCGGGCAAGCATTCCGAGGTTCCGGCGTGCTGATCGGGAACGACGAGGTCCTGACGGCGTCGCATGTGGTCTACGATTCAAACTATGGCGTCGCGAGCAACATCGTCGTCACACCGGCCTACAACGATGGATATGCTCCGTATGGATCGGCGACGGGAACCGTCGTGCATTACAATACGATCAGCGACCCAGGAGACCAGATCTCGCTTTATGATTCGCAGTATGACTACGCCGTCATCCACCTGTCCAATCCATTCACCAGCCTTGGGACAATGGGCATCAGCTCGAACCAAGGGAGCGGTTACGCCAACGTCACCGGCTATCCCGCCTCGGCGGGCAGCAGTCAGACGAGCTTGAACGAATACATCGCGAAGTATCCCGGGTATGACCTGTACAGCGGACTGTCGATCGGCGCGGGCTCAAGCGGTGGCCCGGTCTGGCGGTACGGCGCGAACGGCGCGCCCTACGTGATTGGCGTCGTATCCAGCGAGAGCAGTTCGAACGGCTATTTCACCCAGATCACGAATGACGCGTTCGACACCATCGCGTCGTGGGTCCAGCAAGACAGCGCAATCCCGGACGGCGGCGGCGCGCCCGGCGCCGGTCTCACCGTTCAGGATACAACCACCGGGCAGACTGTCGATTCTGTCGGAACGGCCTACGCCGGGCCGGTCCAGAACATTCAGAGCGAGTACGTTAACATCACCCCCGACAGCCTTAATGTGTCGGTCACGTCCAGCAACTGGTTCATCCACACCGGCGCCGGCACGGATGCCATCGCGGTCTCGGGCGGGCGAAATGTGCTGGACGGCGGCACGGGATCGAACTTCCTGACTGGCGGCAGCGGGGAGGACACCTACTTCGTGGACGACCGCGGTCCGGCGTCGGATATCTGGAGCACCGTCAACAGCTTCGGCGGCGGTGACTCCGCAACGGTCTGGGGCGTCACGTCGTCGACCTTCGCTCTCGACTGGCAGGATAATCAGGGCGCGGGCGGCTATACCGGCCTGACCGCGCATTTCACCAGGGCCGGGGTGCCGACGGCCTCGTTGACGCTGGTCGGCTTCACCAAGGCTGCGCTCACCAACGGCCAGCTTTCGGTCATCTACGGCTTCGATTCCGCGAGTAGCAGCTCCTACATGTACGTGCACGCAGCCTAACCGGCCGCCGGATGCCGGCGCTGTCACGGGTAGACCGCCGTCGGTTGCTGCCCGTAACATGCGTCGGCCCACCGTGCCGAGGCCAAAAGTGACCGACACGATCGACCCGTTCGACCAGCCGATCCAGGAGACGGCCGAGGAGCAGGCGCGGATTTTGGTCCACGCGCTGCCGTTCATGCGTCGCTACGCGGGCGAGACGGTCGTCATCAAATACGGCGGCCACGCGATGGGCGACCGTCGGCTGTCGGAGATGTTCGGCCGGGACGTGGCGCTGCTGAAGCAGGTCGGGGTGAACCCGGTCGTGGTGCACGGCGGCGGGCCACAGATCAACGAGATGCTGACCCGGCTGGCCATCAAGAGCAGGTTCGTCGACGGCCTGCGGGTCACCGATGCCGCCATGGTCGAGGTGGTCGAAATGGTCCTCGCGGGGACCGTCAACAAGCATGTCGCGGGTCTGATCAACCGTGCCGGGGCGCTCGCCGTGGGGGTCTGCGGCAAGGACGGCGGCATGATCCGCGCCCGCAAGCTGGCCCGCTTGCAGAAGGATCCTGGCAGCCTGATCGAGCAGGCGCTGGATCTTGGGTTCGTTGGCGAGGTGGAACATATCGACGTGCGGGTCATCCACGCACTGACAGGCGCGGGGCTGATTCCGGTGATTGCGCCGGTCGGGGCCGGGGCGGACGGCCAGACGTATAACATCAACGCCGACACCGTGGCGGGCGCGATCGCCGGGGCGCTCGGAGCGGCGCGCCTGCTCATGCTGACCGACGTGCCGGGCGTGCTGGACGAAAACAAGCAGCTCATTCCCGAGCTGTCGATCGCCGCCGTCCAGGCGGCCATAGCGAGTGGCGTGATTACCGGCGGCATGATCCCCAAGGTCGAGACCTGTGTCGCCGCGGTCCGCGCCGGGGTTCGCGGCGCGGTCATCCTGGACGGTCGCCGGCCGCATGCGAGCCTGCTGGAACTGTTCATCGAGGGCGGCGACGGGACGATGATCGTGCCGTAGGCGACGGGCTCATCGCCGGTCGGAACAGCGAGCGGCCATCGGCGTGAGCAGCCTTCGCAGGCGGCGGATTTCGTCCTTATTTCCGTCCAAATAAGCTTCGTAGGACTGCCGCTCCTCTGCCTCCAGGGCGGTGGACGCACACCAGTAGCCATCCGTCGGGTCGCCTGCCATGGCGCTCCAGATACGTTCGCCTGTGCATTTGGAGAGAACCCAATTCAACGGCACCGCCTGCCGTCCGAGTGCTGGAAGATAGAGGTGAAAGAATGGCGATCCCGCCCGGACGCACGCGCTTGCCTTGGTGCGCCTCAGCAGCAGATCGACGTGGCCCGCGCGTACGTTATACAACCCGAACACCGGGCCAAGCGGCTCCCAAACGTGCTTTTGCGGGCGGCCCGACGCCGGGTCGAACGCAGGCGGGCCGCAACGGACAATCTGGTGTGCCGGCAAGGTCGAATCGCCGTCTCCGGACACGGCCACGATGATTGGGTCGCCGCCATGCTCCCGGATCCACGCTGCCAACTCGGTCGCGCTCTCAAGGCCCGAGTTGTCGAAGTAGCCCCCGTCGATGATCGAGACCGGTGTGGCCTTCAGATCAGCCGCCTTCGCGCACGTTCCGCGCCGCACCACGCCGCCCGGCTCCAGGAACGGGAAGCGCGCCGTGTTGTTGATCGCGGTTGAAATCCGCACCGGGGAACACAGCTGGCCGAGTGCGTCGCTCGCACCGGCGAACGGCCACCCACCCCTCTCCGGCCGCACTTGCGTGGTGATCATGCGCGCGCCCGTGTCGCGCTCGGTCCCGTTCGCGATCCACAGCGGCGCCCCGGCCAGCGCCGGATCTAGCAGCGAGGCGTCGAACGGCAAACCGCCCTTCTGCTTTAAGCGGCCCAGGGGCAATTCTTCCCCGGCCTTTGCCGCGTTTGCTTCGAACGCCTGCTCCAGCGCCGCTGCACGGTCGCCGTCGCTTGGCGGGGAAAATAGCGCCGAGAATCCGAACAGCGCGCGCGGGATGTCGGCAAACATCGATCCGGCGAGCAGCGGCCCGATCGCGTCGGCCTCCCCCAACGCCTTCGCGAACTCTTCGAACCTCGCGTCTGCGGAGAGAGTGCAGTCGGTGGACGCATCTGCGAAGCGCGCCAGGTAGGCGGCCGCGCCGAGCGAGCCGCCCGACACGCTGCTGATCGCGTAGATCGCGCCGCCGCCGGTCGCACGCGCGATCGCGTCGACCCGATCGAGCGCCGCGGCCCCGGCGAGGCCAGCGCGCGACGCGCCGCCGGAGATCGCGACGATGATCGGCCGGCGCTCGCCGCATCGCGCCTGCCACGCGGACCAATGCTGCGTGAGCGTCGGACGGGCCGCGACGTCGCCGGGGAGAACGCGGACCGGATGCAGCTCGAACCAATATGGCGCCGCGAGCGTCCAATAGGTCAGAAGAACGAGTATGGGCGGCGGGATCGGTGCGCTCGTCACCTGTCCGACCCATGGGACGTTCAGACCCCATCGATAGCCCTCGGCCAGGAACGAGAGCGCGGTCAGCGGCCCGATGGTCAGCGCCGCGCCAAGCAGCACGGGCGAGACGTTCAACAGGTACGGGTAGAAGGTCTTGACGAGATCGAACCTGACGCTTGTCGCGCTCAGCGCGACGATGCCGGAGGTGGCGACGACCGCAACGCCAAAGACCAGAAGTATCCAGGCATAGGCGCCGCCGATCGGCGCCGATCCAGCAAAGCGAGCGAGGGTCATCGAGCGATCGCGCGTCTCGGCCGTGAAAATGGGAATGGCCGCAATCACGGCGGCGAGCACGGCGAGCTCCCAAGGTTGTCCCTTGGTGCTCGCGATGAGGAAAATGGCCGTGATCGTCGCGGCCAACCAGAAGGCGATGGACGTCAGAGCAGAAACAGCCCCCATGAGGTCCTTGCCGATCCGTTCTCGATCACCGACGGGCCGCCATTTTTCCACGCGCGCCCAACCACCGTCCTCCAGCCATACGTGGACCAGGTCCCGAGCTGCACCCTTCAGCCGAATGACGACGGGGACCAACAGAGGCAGTGCGATCAGCGCGGCAAAGAGGATGGCGCGCGAATGCTCGGCCGGGTCGCCGTGCCAGATCTCCTGGGCAATCAGCGAGAGGCCCGGGACCAAAAGCAGCGCGAGCGCCAATGTCCGGAGCGCCACCCAGGTTCCCCGCCGGACCAGGGCGCGCAGGGTCATCGGCGAGTTGCCGGAAAAGGGAACTTTCTCCAGGCGCCGGGCGATTTCCGTTACGCCGGTCGAGAGCATAGTCGGATTGCGCATGACCCAGCGGATCAGCGCGGCCGCGATCGCCCACAGGGCCGGAATGACGGCCAGCCCGATCGAAACGGCGGCGATCACAAAGCCGATGCTGGCGTAGGAGGCTGCAGCCACCAGAACCAGCAAGCCTACGACCCACAAGGCGATCGAGCGGCCTTGTTGGCGGCTGAGCACGAAGGGCAGGCATAGAAACACGGTCAGCGGAACGATGATTTGCAGCAATATAGGGCCGTCGGTCGGGCCGCTGTCGGTCAGGGCGCGATAAGGCGAGACGATCGGCATCCCGTAATGAACAGCTATCGCGGTCAAGGCGAAGGCGGGAAACACGAGGTAGACGCCAGGCGAGTATTGTCGCCGCAACCCGACGAACACGGCGACCGGGGCCACGCCCCAGACGGACGCCATCCAGACCCGGATCAGGTCGCTCCGGAGGGCGAGTATGCCGTAGACAAGGCCGCAGACGAACAGTGGGCCGTAGGCGACCCACTGCAACGGCGTTTGCGCCGAGCGGGGCAGCCCGGCACGGTCGCAGGCTTCAGGCCAGGGGATTTTGGTGTCGAGCTTGAAATAAGCGGCCACCGCCGTCCGCGCCCAGAACCAGCTCAGGAACGCGAACAGCCCCATTGTGATCGCCAGTGTGGCGACCTGCGGTCCTGTCTCGATCGCGGCGAGCATATCCTGAAGCTGCGGAGGGGCCAGCAGGCCGGCGCCGACGAGCGCCACGACGCCGTAAGGGACGCGACACAATGCCAGGAGCGTGGTCCAGGAAGTGGCCTTCGTCTCGAAGACGGGATCGGCTGGCCCCGCAGGCGCTGACATTCTGACCTCGGATAGATACGAGGCCGGTTATAGCATCCGATCCGTCTGTTGCTAGCGCTGGACCGACTCCTTCTCGTTCAAGCCCGGGTCGCGGCGTCCGGTTCGCGAGCGCGCCAGCCCATCTCCCAAAACGCCGTCTCCAGCCGGACGGCGGCGTTGAACTGATCCTGCAAGTCGGCAAGACGTGCCGTGGCGCCGGATCGCTCGGCCAGACGATCCAGCGTGTCGATGGCGCTGCTGGCCGCGCGGGCGTAGTCGTCGCTGGCGTAGGTGGCGATCCATGCCGCGTACGGATTGTCGGGCGCGCCGGAGGCCGCAAGCGACCGGCCGATCTCCGCGTAGCCAAGGATGCAGGGGGCGAGGACGACCTGCAGGTCGAGCAGGTCGCCCGCCGCGCCGCGATCCAGCACGAAGCGTGTGTAGGCAATGGTCTCCAGCGCTTCCGGCTCGGCCTGCATGTCGGATTCGGTGATGCCCCACCCTGCGGAAAACGACACGTGCAGCGGCAACTCGCGAAGAATTGCGTCAAAGCCACTGGCGGCGGCGCGCAGATCGTCGATGTCGCGGCTCTTGTAGCCGGCCAAGGCATAGGCTCTCGCGAACTGGATCAAAAACAGGTAGTCCTGTGTCAAATAGCGGGCGAAAGCGGCGTGGGGCAGCGTACCACGGCCGATGGCGCGGACGAATTCGTGCTCGACGAAATCGGTCCACAGCGAGCCGGCGTCTCGCCGCAGCGTCGCGAACAGGCCACGGTCCAGGCTGCCCCATCTGCGCATCATTGCCGCCCCCTCCAAAAGCGCGCGGCCTTGCCAGCCGGCGGTGATCCTCCGCAGAGTATCGGTCGAAGTCCGCCATTCAAGCCGGACGCATCGGGGTTTCCTGCCCCGTCGACAGAGGGAACTGCCATGCCGTCCGATCTCGCGGGCCGTATCCGCGCCAACGCCGACTTCATCGCCCTCGAACGCGCGCGCGGCGGATTCAGCCGCGCTCTGTGCGCGGCGATTCTGGTGATCTATTTCGGCTTCATCCTGCTGGTCGCGTTCGGACCGAATATCACCGCGATGCCGATCGGCGGCGGCATCACCCTCGCGTTTCCCCTCGGGCTCGCCGTCATCGCCGCGGCCATTGCCATCACCGGGATCTACGTCCTGCGGGCCAACGGCGAATACGACCGGCTGACCGCGAAAATTTTGCGGGAGACTCGTTGATGCGCCGTGCGCCGCTGGTGGCCGCCCTCGCGCTGCTCGCGAGTCCGGCCATGGCCGACGAGGGCATCGGCCAGATGAACATGCAGGCGACGAATTGGCATGCGATCGGCATGTTTCTCGCCTTCGTGGCACTGACGCTCGGCATCACTTGGTGGGCGGCGACACGCACCCGTTCGGCGTCGGATTTCTACACCGCGGGAGGCGGCATCACCGGCTTTCAGAATGGCCTGGCGATCGCCGGCGACTACATGAGCGCCGCGTCGTTCCTCGGCATCTCGGCTTTGGTCTACAACAGCGGCTATGACGGGCTGATCTACTCGATCGGCTTCCTGGTCGGATGGCCGGTCATCATCACCCTGATGGCCGAACGCCTGCGAAATCTTGGCCGCTACACTTTCGCCGACGTCGTCAGCTACCGGCTGGAGCAGACGCCGCTGCGCACCATGGCCGCCTGCGGCACGTTGGTCACCGTCGCGTTCTATCTGGTGGCGCAGATGGTCGGCGCCGGACAGCTCATCAAGGCACTGTTCGGCCTCCAATACATCTACGCCGAGGTCATCGTCGGCGGGCTGATGATCGTCTACGTGACGTTTGGCGGCATGTTGGCGACCACTTGGGTGCAGATCATCAAGGCCTGCATGTTGCTTGGCGGCGCCACGCTGATGGCGGCACTGGTGCTCGCCACCTTCGGGTGGGACCCGAGCGCGCTGTTCGCGAAGGCCGTAGAAGTCCATCCCAAGCACGCGGCGATCATGACGCCGGGCGGATTCGTGGCCGATCCGATTTCGACCATCTCGCTCGGCATCGCGCTGATGTTCGGCACGGCGGGTCTGCCGCACATCCTGATGCGTTTCTTTACGGTCGCCGACCAGAAGGAGGCTCGAAAGAGCGTGTTCTACGCGACCAGCTTCATCGGCTATTTCTATATATTGACGTTCATCATCGGCTTCGGCGCGATCACGCTGGTGCGCACCAATCCGCAGTATCTGGATGAGAAGGGGCTGACGTTGGGCGGTCCCAACATGCCGGCGGTGTGGCTCGCGCACGCGACGGGCGGCGACATCCTGCTCGGATTCATCTCGGCGGTCGCGTTCGCGACGATCCTGGCCGTCGTGTCCGGCCTGACCTTGGCCGGGGCCTCGGCGATCAGTCACGATTTGTATGCCAGCGTGTTCGCGCGTGGACGGGTCAACCAGCGCGATGAGATGCGGGTCGGCAAGGTCGCCACCGTCGTGCTGGGCGTGGTGGCGATCGGGCTCGGAATCGCGTTCCAGTCGGTCAACGTGGCGTTCATGGTCGGCCTCGCCTTCGCGGTGGCGGCCAGCGCGAACTTTCCTGTGTTGCTGCTGTCGATGTATTGGCGCGGTCTGACCACGTGGGGCGCGGTGGCCGGCGGCTTCCTCGGCCTCGTGACGGCCGTGGCGCTGACGGTGGGCAGCAAGGCGGTCTGGGTCGACGTTTTGCATCTTGCCAATCCACCTATGCCGTACAGCAATCCTGCTCTCTTCTCGATGCCGCTCGCGTTCTTCGGATGTTGGGCGGTGTCGTTGTTGGACCGTGGCGCGCGGGCGCGGGCCGAGGCGGCGCGGTTCGACGACCAATACGTGCGCTCGCAAACCGGGATCGGCGCGGAGGGGGCGGCGTCGCACTGAACCGGATCGCTTGGACGGAAGTTGTCGAAGCCCAATCACTTGCCGCCGGGAAGGAGGCGGGACAGTGGAGCAGCCGGGCGTTGAAAGCGGCGACGCCCGGCCGACGATCCGGTCATGGGCGTCGCGTCACCCGTCTTGAAGACGACATGCCTGGCGTGCGCGCGACGCTGTCGGAGCTGGAGAGGCGATGTGTGCGACCTCCAGGCCGGGTTGGTCGGCGAGTTCATGGCGGTGGGCGCGATCTGCCTGCCGTTCCTGGTCCGGGTCATGCACCTGTCGCCGCCCTGACCGGGCCGCACCCGACTTGACGAGACGCGACGTCGTGACCCTTTAGGCGGTATCGCCCAGAGGGACACGATGGACGCCGCCGTGCTCGGCTTTGACGCCCGCTTCTCCGATCTCGCGACCCGCGACGGGTTGATGCGGCTCGACCGAAAATTCGCCGCCGCTCTTGAACAATCGGACGCTTCGCTGCACGCGCGACTGATGGCGGCTCGCGCGGCACCCGAAACGCTCTCGGCGAAGGAGGAGGCGAGTCTCCTCGTCGATCTCGGTCCGGTGCTGGACGGCTTTGTGGCCGATCTATTCGGGATCACCGTGCAGGTCTCGGCGATCCGAGAAGCGACCGCGGCGCTCGACCCAATCCACGCCTGCAAGCGCCTGTTCGTGCAGCGCCAAGCGGTCCGCGCCCATCCCGACCCCTCCGGCTTCGATGCCGACGGCCTGCGCGCGATCCTTGAGGGCGCCATGGCCGCGCCGCTGACGGAACTGGCGTTCGCCCGGCACGTCATGGCGACGGAGAAGACCGAGCACACCGAACTGCTCGACGTCGCCGCCCGCTACGCCGCATGGGCCACGCTTGCGCCGGCGGGGCAGGAGCGGCATGGGGCGGGCACGCTGTTTCACATACCGCACAAGATCGATCCTGCGCACCTGATTGCGCTCGAGACGATCGAGCTCGACGGTGTCACGATGCGGCGCCTCCCCGAGCAGGACCGGCGGCATCGCGAGGGGTTCGCCCTGACCGATGCGGGCATGGACACGCAACATGCGCTCGACCAGATGAATTATTGCATCTGGTGCCACGCGCAGGGCAAAGATTCCTGCAGCAAAGGCCTTCGTGATCCCAAGAGCGGCGCGTTTCGCAAGAGCGCGTTCGGCGTGACGCTGGCCGGCTGTCCGCTAGAAGAACGCATCAGCGAGATGCATCAATTGCGCGCGCAGGGTTTTCCGCTCGCCGCGTTTGCCACGATCGCCATCGACAATCCCATGATGGCGGCGACCGGGCACCGAATCTGTAACGATTGCATGAAGGCCTGCATCTACCAGAAGCAGGAGCCGGTCGACATTCCGCAGGCGGAGACGTCCATCCTGCGTGAAATCCTTGCGCTTCCATGGGGTTTCGAGATCTACGCGCTGCTGACCCGCTGGAATCCGCTCGACATTCGCCGCCCGCTGCCGCGTCCCGACAGCGGGCGCAGCGTGCTGATCGTCGGCCTCGGGCCGGCCGGCTTCACGCTCGCGCACCATTTGATGAATGAAGGTCACACCGTCGTCGCGGTGGACGGGCTGAAGATCGAGCCGCTGGGCTTGGACGCAGCGGCGCCGGTGCGCGACGTCGACATGCTGTTCGAGGATCTCGATGATCGCGTCATGGCTGGCTTCGGCGGCGTGGCCGAGTACGGCATCACGGTGCGCTGGAACAAGAACTACCTGAAGTTGATCCGCGTCCTGCTGGAGCGGCGGGCCGAGTTCGCGATGTTCGGCGGCGTGCGGTTCGGCGGCGGTGCCACGATCGGCATCGACGACGCCTGGACCTTGGGATTTGATCATGTGGCGCTCTGTATGGGGGCGGGGCGGCCGACCGTCATCGATATGCCGAACGGGCTCGCGCGCGGGGTGCGCCAGGCCAGTGACTTTCTCATGGCGCTGCAGCTTTCCGGCGCCGCCAAGACGGCCAGCATCGCCAATCTCCAACTGCGCCTGCCGGTCGTCGTCATCGGCGGCGGACTGACGGCGGTCGATACGGCGACTGAAAGTCTCGCCTACTACGTTCGGCAGGTCGAAAAATTTGCCGCTCGGTATCGCACTCTGGTCGTCGAGCGTGGCGAAACTGCCGTGCGCGCGCGGTGGACCGAGGAGGAAGCGCTGGTCGCCGAGGATTTCCTCGCGCATGCGGCCACCATCCGTGCCGAACGGGACGCTGCCCGCCAGCAAGGCCGCGATCCGGCGCTCGCGAAACTGCTCGATGCGTGGGGCGGAGCGACCGTCGTCTATCGCCGCAAGCTGACCGATGCGCCCAGCTACACGCTAAACCACGAGGAAGTGGCCAAGGCGCTGGAGGAGGGCGTGCGCTTCGCGGAGAGCCTTGCGCCCATCGGCGTCGACGTCGATCGATTTGGCCACGCGGCAGGCCTGCGCTGCAGCCGCGCCGATGGCAGCGAGGTCCTGTTGCCGGCCCGGGCCGTTCTGGTCGCGGCGGGAACCCAGCCGAACACCGTGCTGGCGCGCGAGGACGATCGCATCCGGGTGGACGGAAAATACTTCCAAGCGATTGACGAAGCCGGTCATCCCGTGACGCCGACGCGAGGCCTGTCCAAGCCCGAGCATGCGCAGGTTCTGATGCACCGCGACGCCTCCGGCCGCTGCATCAGCTTCTTCGGCGACCTGCACCCGAGTTTCTTTGGGAACGTGGTGAAGGCGATGGGCAGCGCAAAGCGCGGCTACCCGGTGGTCAGCGCCGCGCTGTCCGCCGTCACGCCCACGGCCGATGGGCCGAGCGTCATCGCCCGCGCCCGCGACGCCCTGACGGCGACGGTGCATGCCGTGAACCGCCTGACCCCGACCATCATCGAGGTGGTGCTTCGTGCGCCCGCCGCGGCCCGCGCCTTCCGCCCCGGGCAGTTCTATCGCCTGCAGAACTACGAGATGCTGGCGCCGCGCGTGACCGAGGCGAACCTCGGGACCACGCTGCTCGCTATGGAAGGGCTCGCGATGACCGGAGCCTGGACCGATCCGGGCGCCGGCCTGGTGTCCGTCATCGCGCTGGAGATGGGTGGAAGCTCGGATCTGTGCGCGCTGCTGCGGCCAGGCGAGCCTGTCGTGCTGATGGGCCCGACCGGGACGCCCACCGAAATTCACGAGCATACGACCGTGGCCTTGGTGGGCGGCGGGTTGGGCAACGCGGTGCTGTTCAGCATCGGTGCCGCGCTGCGTGCGGCCGGCACGCGGGTGCTGTATTTCGCTGGCTACAAGGCCTTGCGGGATCGATACAAAGTGGCGGATATCGAGCGCGCCGCTGACGTGATCGTCTGGTGCAGCGACGAGGCCCCAGGCTTCGCCCCGTCGCGGCCGCAGGACCGGACCTTCGTCGGCAATATCGTCCAGGCAATCGAGGCGTATGGCTCCGGCAGGCTCGGCGAGGAGACGGTGCGGCTCTTAGACGTCGAGCACATCGTGGTGATCGGCTCGGACCGCATGATGCAGGCGGTGAGCGCGGCGCGGCATGGCGTTCTCGCCCCTTATCTGCGAGCCGATCACACGGCCATCGGGTCCATCAACAGTCCGATGCAGTGCATGATGAAGGAGGTCTGTGCCCAATGCCTTCAGCCGCAGATCGATCCGGTCACCGGCGAGAGGACCGTCGTGTTCAGTTGCTTCAACCAGGATCAAGCGCTCGACCGGGTCGACTTTCCGGCGCTGAATGAACGGCTGCGGCAGAATGGCGTGCAGGAGAAGCTGACGGCGCAGTGGATCGACCGTTCGTTGCGTCTGCTGCACGCGCGACCCGCGATCGCGGCGGAATGATGCGTCCGCTTGGTCTGGAAGTCGACCAGACGCCCCGACCGGTGCCGTCGCGCTCGCGGATCAGCGGTCGGTATGCCGAGCTGGAGCCGTTGCATATCCGCCACGTTCCGGATCTCTGGCGGGCGGCTGCGTCGGGCACGGCCGAGGGCGATGCGAGTTGGGATTATCTTGGCTATGGCCCATTCGCGACGGAGGCGGCGCTGCGCGCGCATGTGGGGACATTCGCGGCGACGCTCGATCCCATCGCATGGGCGGTGCGTCCTATCGCGACCGGCGTCGCTTCCGGGTGGCTGACGCTCATGGATGTTCAGCCCGCCAACGCCGCGATCGAAATCGGCAATATCTGGTTCGCGCCCGTCATGCAGCGCACGCGAGCGGCAACGGAGGCGATGTTCCTGCTGCTGCGGCTCGCGGCCGACGAACTCGGCTATCGCCGGCTGGTGTGGAAGTGCAACGCGCTGAACGCCCCGAGCCGGCGTGCCGGCGAGCGTCTGGGATTCGTCTACGAGGGCGTGCTGCGGTCGCACTTGGTGGTCAAAGGAAGGCTGCGCGACACCGCCTATTTCAGCATCCTCGCGGATGAGTGGCCGACCCGCCGCGACGCGATCGCGGCCTGGCTCGATCCGGGCAATTTCGCGCCGGACGGTACGGCGCTGCGGCGGCTCAGCCCGCCCGTGCCGCCGCCACCGCTTCCTGCAGCTCGCCCAGGCTGACCGCGCCAGGCAGCAGTTTCTTGCCGACGATATAGGCCGGGGTGCCATCGATGCCGAGCTGATGCGCCAGTTCGATATTGGCATCGAGCCGCGCCTGGATCGTCGGATCGGCCATGTCGCGCCGCAGCTTGTCCCAGTCAAGCCCCACCTTCTGGGCGGCTGCCTTCACGGTTTCCTCGGTGATTTGTGCAGGGCCGGTCATGATCGCGTCGTGCAGCCGCAGATAGCCGCCCTGCCGGTCGGCCGCCAGCACGGCGCGCGCGCCCAACGCACTGGGCGCACCGAGGATCGGAATGTCCTTGTAGACGATGCGCAGCTTCGGGTCCGTCTTCAGGAGATCGGCGACCACCGGCAGCATCTTGCGGCAATAAGGGCAGCGCAGATCGTAGAACTCGACCAGCGTCACGTCGCCGTCGGCGGCCCCGGCGGTCGGGTCGCCGTTGCCGCGGGACAGCGCGGCACCCGCCCGGCCGATGGCGACTCGCGCGGCGACTTGCTGGCTGTTCTTTTCGTCCTGCTGCAACGCGACGATCGCGTCGCGCAGTATGCTTGGGTCCGTCTTGAGCGCGGTGCGCAGAATGCCGACAATCTCCGCCCGCTGCTCGGCCGTGAAGGCCGTGGGCACCGTCGACTGCGCGTGCGCGTAGCCGATCGCCAACAGCGCCATCAGGGACGCTGCAAATAGCCGGACTGTCCGCATGGCCCTGTCCTCCCAACGCTGTGGTTGCGGTAGTCCCCTGGCGGGGTCTTCGCAAGATGTGGGGCCGGTTGCCCGGCGGGCGGGTCCCGTCTATGGCGGGCTCCCGCATCATGACAGGACGAAGATGACGCGCCCACGAGTCGCCGGCAGAGCCAGGCTGTCCCGGCTGGCGGCATCCGCGATGCTGCTGGCGGTTGGCGGTTGCGACACCCTCCGCGCGAACCTGTTCGGCTCGGGCAGCAGCGGGCCGGCCGCCGGCACGCCTGGCTTCGTCCAAGGCTTTCTTGGGGCGGCGGTCGCCGACGAGCCGAACGCGGCACTGGCTGCGCGCGACGTCCTCTCGGCCGGGGGCTCCGCCGCCGATGCGGCGGCGGCGGCGGGTTTCATGCTCGCGGTGACCCTGCCGTCGCGCGCTGGGCTCGGGGGCGGCGGGGCCTGCCTTGCATACAGCCCCGGTGCCAAAGGTCCCGGACGCGGGGTGCCGGAGGCGGTGATGTTCGCGCCCCCCGCCAGTGCGGCATCCGGCGGGGATCGGCCGGCGGCCGTCCCCATGCTGGCGCGCGGCCTGTTCGCATTGCAGGCCCGTTACGGCAAGCGGCCGATCGAGGAATTGATCGCCCGGGCCGAGCAGGCGGCCCGATTCGGCGTGCCGGTGTCGCGCGCGCTGAGTCGCGATCTTGACGCGGTCTCCGTCGGGCTGACCGGCGATCCCGTCACTGCCGCGATCTTTGTTCCGAATGGAGTTCCGCTCGCCAATGGGGCGATCCTGCGGCAGCCGGATCTTGCGGGGACGCTGGGTCAACTGCGGACCGCCGGTGTCGGCGATCTCTATCAAGGCGCGTTGTCGCGTCGCCTGGCGGAGAGCAGCGCGGTCGCGGGCGGGCCGATCGGCCAGTCCGATCTGCGCGCCGCGCTGCCGAAAGTCATACCGCCGGTGACGATCGAGGTCGGCCGCGACCGTGTTGCGGTGCCGCCCGACGCTGGCGGCCTGGCCACTGCGGCCGCTTTGCAGGCGCTGTTGGCGAACGACGTGGGCGGGGCCCAGGCTCGCGGCCTCGCGGTCGCCGCCGCCGCTCGCGCCGGCGGCGCCGATCCCGAGCTTTTGACCCGTGCGGTTCCTGCCGCCGCGCCGCTGCCATTGCTGCCGGCCTCGACGACGTTCGCGACACTTGATCGTGCCGGAAATGCGGTCGTCTGTGCGCTTTCCATGAACAATCTGTTCGGCACGGGGCGGATCGCGCCAGGAACTGGCATTCTGCTCGCCGCCTCCCCCGCCGGCTTCCCGCCGCCGCTGCTGGCGATGGGGATTGCCTACAACGTCAACATCCGTGCCTTCCGCGCCGAGGCCGGGGGGTCTGGACAGGAGGCCGCTCCGATGGCTGCGGCCCTCGCGCTGCAGCAGGAGCTGCGGGAGCTGCGGCCGGAGCCGTCGCCCGAGCCGGGCCGCTCCACGCTGATCGGTTGCGCGCGTTACCTCCCGGGGGCCGAGGCGTCCTGCGCTTGGCGGACCGATCCACGCGGGGCAGGGCTTGCGGCGGGGAGTTCGTGAATATGTATGTCGCAGGCGTTGGCCGGCCTTAGAGGTCCATGACGACTTGTCCATTCCCGCGTCTGAACATCCTACCGCCGCCGCAGCGTCGGCTTTGGGATGACTTTGCCGATCCGGCTTCGCAAGCCTCGACAAAATGACATCGCGCAACGACTGGCGCTTGGCCAGGACCCGGACATCGTCAGAATGTTTGGCTCGGACGCGCAGACCCTGCCGCCGCTGAAGCCTGCCGAAGTGATGCGGTGGCTCGCTGGCCTCGCAGCACAGCCTCGCGCGTCGATTGTTGAGTACATTGCCTACAACACTCGCGCGATACGTTGCTATCTTGCTTGCGGGTTCGTCATTGAGGGACACGAGCGCAACGCCGCGCTCGTTTCGGGACAGCGACATGATGATCTCATCATGGAGATCCTTACGGCGGAGCTTCGCGACAACAGGGGCTAAGCCGCCATCGCCGTCTCCGACGGCATCCCCACCGCGACCGCAAGCCGCTCCAGCCGGCGCGTGACGCTCTCCCCCGCGAAGACGCCGCTACCCCGCGCGAGGTGCAGCGCCAGCGTGCCGTTGACCAGCAGCCGTGTCGCGGCCAGCAGATCCGGCGTGCCGGCCGACAATGTGTACGCGAGACGCAACGCGCAGCCGAGAATGGTCGCCCGGCCGATCGCCTCGGACGGCAGCAGGCTCAGCACGGGCAACAGGAACGAACTGTCCGGCTCGGCCTCGTAGCGGACCGCCACCGCCAGCGCGAGGAACGCACGGGCGGGGTGGTCCATCCCCACGCCGGGCTGGCGCAGGATGCGCAAGAACGCCTGCTCGGCGCGATACTCCGGGTGGTCGTGGCTGCCGATGTCGGAGAGCCAGCAGGCTGCCTCGCGCAGCCTGTGCTGCTCGGCGCTCTCGTGCGGAAAAAGCGGGTCGGTCCAGGCCAGCAGCGCCGGCGGGAGTGCCGGATCTCGGCCCAGTTGCGCCGCATAGTCCCGGCCGGCCGCCAGCAGCCCGTCCTGCGCCCGCAACTCCGAGGGAATACGCTGCACGTACCAACCCTCGCGCAGGCCGTTGGCGCTGAACACCACGCGCCGCGCGCCGGTCGCCCGCAGCAGCCGCCGCAACACCACGGCCGCGAATGGCAGGTCGTCGACACGACGACGAGGCACCCCCGGCATCCGCTCCAGCAGCCGTCGCGACGCGCCGGCCACCGTGGCGGTCAGCTCGCGCGCCGCCTCGTGCTCGATGCTGTAGTGATGGACGATATTGAGCGGATAGCTGGTGGCCGCGATGTGCATGCGGGCGAGCCCGCGCCACGCCCCGCCGACGAGATACAGGTCGCTGCCCAGTCCCTCCGATAGCCACCGCACTTCGGCGAGATCAGCTTCCGCCAAGGCCCGCGCCCGCGCCATGTCGCCATTCGCCCGTTCGGCCAGCCTGATGACGCCCAGCCGCAATGTCTGGCCGCCGCCCGGACGGCCATGCCGTATCCGAACCAATTCCAGCGAGCCGCCGCCGATGTCGGCGAGCACCCCATCGGCGTCGGGAATGCCGCATAGCAGCCCCTCCGCCGACAGCGCCGCCTCCTGCTCGCCCGACAGGATCCGGATCCGCACGCCGTCCAGCAGCGCTTCGAGCCGGCCTACAAATGTGGCGCCGTTGCTCGCGTCGCGCACCGCGGCGGTCGCGAGAACCTCGAATGGCCAGGCTCCCATGGCGCGTGCGATCGCGGCGTACCGAGTCATGACGGTCAGCGCCTGTTCCATCCCCTCGGCATGAAGCAAGCCGGTCGCCTGCAACCCGCGCCCAAGGCGGAGCACCGCCTTCTCATTGAAAATCGCAATGGGCGTCCGTCCGGTCCCCTCGAATACGACGAGCCGGACCGAATTTGACCCCAAATCGACGACGGCGCAGCGCGGCAGCTCTGGCCGCGGATTGAATGGCAAGATCAGTCCTCGAGCACCCGGTCCTGTCGCCGGGCGTGCGGGGCCGCTTGCAGCGAGCCGTGCAGCGCCGAGCCGCGTCCGGACAGCGACGGGTTCGTCATGAAATACTCGTGCGCCGAGAACGCCTCGCCGTCCGCGCCGGCTTCCAGCCGCATCCACGTGCCGTTGGGCCGCATCTCCCAGGACTGCATCGTGTCGCGGAAATTGATCACCATGATCTGGTCCAACACCTGAGCATGGACCGTCGGGTTAGTGATCGGCACCAAGGTCTCGACGCGCCAGTCGAGATTGCGAGCCATCCAGTCGGCGGAGCTTATGAAGACCTTTGCGTGCCGGCCCGGCAGCTTGTGGCCGTTGCCGAAACAACAGATACGGGCATGCTCCAGGAACCGGCCGACGATCGACTTGACCCGAATGTTCTCCGACAGGCCCGGAACGCCGGCGCGCAGGCAGCAGATGCCGCGGATCACCGCGTCGACATGCACCCCAGCCTGAGAGGCGCGATACAGCGCGTCGATCATGTCCTCGTCGACCAGGCTGTTCATCTTCAGCCAGATGGACGCCGGCCGGCCGGCGCGGGCGTGCGCGATCTCCGCCTCGATCAAGGCGACCAACGTTGTCCGAGTGGTCAGCGGGCTGAAGGCGATCGCGTCCATCTTCTCAGGCTGCGCGTAGCCGGTCATGAAGTTGAACAGTCTCGAGGAATCCCGGGTCAGGTCCGGGTCGCAGGTGAAGAACGACAGGTCGGTGTAGATGCGCGCGGTGATCGGGTGGTAGTTGCCCGTACCGAAATGCGCGTAGGACCGAAGCGAGCCGCCTTCGCGACGGACAACCAGAGACAGTTTCGCATGCGTCTTCAATTCGGTGAACCCGAATACCACTTGCACCCCGGCCGCTTCCAGGGCGCGGGCGAGGCGGATGTTGGCTTCTTCGTCGAAACGGGCGCGCAGTTCCACCAGTGCGGTGACCGACTTGCCGGCCTCCGCCGCCTCGATCAGCGCGCCGACGATCGGGCTATCCCGGCTCGTGCGGTACAGGGTCTGCTTGACCGCGACGACGTTCGGATCACCCGCCGCCTGCCGAAGAAACTGGACCACCACGTCGAAGCTCTCGAACGGATGATGCACGATGATGTCCTTGGCCCGTATCGCCGCGAAGCAATCGCCCGCGAAATCGCGGATTCGCTCCGGGAAGCGCGGTGTGTAGGGCGGGAACAGCAGATCGGGGCGGTCGTCGACGATCAACTGCTTGATGTCGACCAGGCCGAGCAGTCCGTCGACCGAATGGATTTCCTGCGCCTCGGCGTCCAACTCGTCGGCCACGATCTCGCGCAGTTCGTCGGACATTCCGATGTTGACGGCGAGATGGATCGCCACCCCTCTGCGACGGCGTTTGAGCGCGGTCTCGTACGAGCGGACCAGATCCTCGGCCTCTTCCTCGAACTCCACGTCGGTGTCGCGCACGAGCCGGAACACGCCGTGGCCGAGCACGCGGAAGCCTGGAAACAGCTGATCGAGGAACAGGCGGACGAGGTGTTCGAGTTGCACGAAGCGGATCGGCGCTTCCTTGCCGGCGTCCCCGGCGGGGAGGCGGATAAAGCGGGAGATCTGCGCCGGGAGAGGGATGAGGGCGGCCATTCCGTGCCCGTCGGAATCCCGCAACAGGCGAAGGGCCATGACGAGGCCCATGTTCGGGATGAACGGAAACGGGTGCGCCGGATCGATCGCCAGTGGCGTCACGACCGGGAAGACACGTTCCATGAACCAAGCCGAGAGCCAGGCACGGTCCGCGCCGTGCAAGGTTGTGGGGTCGACGAGAAGGATCCGGGCCTGCGCGAGCTCGGCCGCCAAGCCGCGCCACACGCGCTGCTGCGCGCCGATCAACTCTCGTGCTCGCGCCTCCACGACCGCAAGCTGCTGTGCCGGGTTCAGCCCGTCCGGTGAGCGGCTGGTGACACCCGCCTTGGCCTGGCCAATCAGCCCGGCGACGCGGACGGAGTAGAATTCGTCGAGGTTGGCGGCACTGATGGAGACAAAGCGCAGCCGCTCCAGCAGCGGGTGGCGCTCGTTCATCGCCTCCTCCAACACGCGACCGTTGAAGTCGAGCCAGGAGAGTTCCCGATTGATGAAACGTTCGGGTGAATCGGATTCGATCCGTCCCGCTGTTGCGACGTCAGGTCGCTCCGCATCGGGCACCAGCGCCGGCTCGACATGCACATCGGGCAGGGGCATCGCACTCATTTTTAGTCTCCGCTGACTGGCCGATAGTTTAGATCGATGCGGCCCCGCCACGGCAGGCGGCAATCCCGACCGACGCGAAAACTTCATGCGAGGCTCTCGACGATCGCGGTGGCAAGAGCTCGGGTCACGCGCCCGGGCGATTCGAGCAAGGCATGGTCCAACCGGGCGGCCGCCGCCTCCAGCGCCGCCGGGCTGCGTGGCAATCGGCGCAGCAGCCAGGCTTGCACATGATGCGGCACAGCAAGCTGGCGCTCGGCCAGCAGCCGCGAAAATAGCGGGGACAGCAAATCGTCCTCCGGACCGCGCAGCTCCACCTCGGCCGCGGCGCGCAGCCGGCTCGACAGATCGGCAAGCTTCATCGGCCATCGGCTGGGATGGCGGCGCGATGTCAGCACCAAGGGGCGCTCCCATTCGGCTGCCGCATTGACGAGATGCAGCAGCGGCGTCTCGGGAGCGGCGTCGGCGTCGTCGATAGCGATCGGCCCGCTGCCCTGCAGGGCTTCTGTCCAATCGAGGTCGGCTCCGCACGACAGCACCGCGCGGCTCTCGGCCGCCCAGACATGCAACAGATGCGTCTTGCCGCTTCCCACGGCCCCCCAGATGACCAACCGCCCGTCCGGCCAGTCCGTCGACCGGGCGAGCCAGGCCAGTGCCGCTTCGTTCCCGGGCGAGCGGAAGAATTCTTGCGGAGCGTAGCCCGGAACGTGCCCGAACGGCAGCGCGAGTTGCGCGCTCCGGGTCACGTGATCGCGCCCCCGGAAGGTCCGGAGGCGTTCTCCAGGTAGAGCGGGCTGGCAAGATAGCGGTGCAGCCAGAACCGGCAAAGCACGCCGATGACTGCGGCGACCGGCACGGCGAGCAGCACGCCGAGAAAGCCGAATGCGGCACCGCCGGCGAACAGCGCAAAGATCACCCAGACCGCGTGCAGTTCGACGCGGTCGCCGAGGAAGCGTGGATAGATCACGTAGCCTTCGAGGATTTGGCCGAGCACGAACACCCCGGCGACCTGGGCGACGCCGGTCCAGGTCGGAAACTGGGCGAATGCGAGACCGATCGAGCTCACCGCCCCGGTGATGGTGCCGACATAGGGGATGAACGACAGCACGCCGGCCGACAGCCCGACGATGAGCGCCAGATCGAGGCCGACGGCGGAGAGTCCGAGCGCGTAGAACAAGGCGAGCGCGAGGCAGCAGATCGCCTGCCCGCGCAGCCAGGCTGACAGGATGCGGTCGACCTCACGGGCCTGCGCGCGCAAGACGGTGGCATAGCGGCCGGGCAGCCAGGAATCTATGCGCCCGATCACGCCCGGCCAGTCGCGCAGCAGGTAGAAGGCGACGACCGGGGTGACGACCAGCAGGGTCAGCACGTTGAACAGCGCGAACCCGCTGCCGATCAGGCGGGGCAGGGCGCCGGCAACGAAGGACAGCATCGCGCCGGCCTGTCCGGCCACCAGGTCGCGCAGCCTTTGATCGATGAAATCTGGCCCAAGCCGCTGCTGCAAGTCGTCGACCGTGCTCAGCGCGAACTGCCGAACCGCCTCGACATACGCGGGCACCCGGCCGAGCAGCAGGCCGAACTGCGCGAGGATCAACGGATACAGCAGCAGCGCGAACAGCAATCCGGCGGCGACAAGGGCGATGACCAGCAGCAGGGCGGCGGCACCGCGCGGCATGCCGGCGCGGCAGAACCTCGTCGCCACGGGATCGAGAAAATAAGCGATGCCGGTGGCCGCCACGAAGGGCAGCAGGACCGACTCGAACAGGCTGAGGGCAAACCACAACACGACGAGTAGCCCGCCCAGCAGCGCCAGTCGTTCCGCGCGTGTGGTCTCGCGGATCGGGCGCACCGGTCGCGGTGGGAGGGATCCGTCTTCGGGCACGCCTGCTCCTTGCCTGGACGTCGGAACCATGTTGGTTAAATGGGCTCAGGCCCCGTCCCGCGGCCCTGCGCCGGATGGCCGTTGTTGGGAGCCGCTGATGCCGAGCATGACCTATCGCGGAGCGGGCGTCGACATCGACGCGGGAGACGCGCTGGTCGAGCGGATCAAGCCACTCGCCAGATCGACCGACCGAGCGGGCGTGATGGGCGGACTGGGTGGCTTCGGCGCGTTGTTTGACCCCCGTGCCGCCGGCTTTGTCGATCCGGTCCTGGTGGCCGCGACCGACGGGGTCGGCACGAAGTTGCGAGTGGCGATTGAGGCGGGGCGACACGACACGATCGGCATCGATTTGGTGGCTATGTGCGTCAACGACCTGATTGTGCAGGGTGCCGAGCCGCTGTTCTTCTTGGACTACTTCGCGACGGGCCAGCTCGACGTTGCGGCGGCGGCGGCCGTTGTGGCGGGCATCGCGGAGGGCTGTCGGCAGGCTGGTTGCGCGCTGGTCGGCGGGGAGACGGCGGAGATGCCAGGGATGTACGCAGCCGGCGACTACGACCTCGCGGGGTTCGCAGTCGGGGCCGCCGAGCGCGGCGCGCTGCTGCCCGCGGCCGTGGCGGCGGGCGACGTCGTGCTTGGCATCGCCGCCAGCGGCGTGCATTCCAACGGCTTTTCCCTGGTCCGTCGCATCGTCGCGGCCAGCGGGCTCGGTTGGGACGCACCGGCCCCGTTCGAGCCAGGAACGAGTCTGGGGGAGGTGCTGCTGCGTCCCACCCGAATCTACGTCCGGGCGCTGCTGGCAGGGCATCGCGCCGGGCTTTTGCGGGCAGCCGCTCACGTCACCGGCGGCGGGCTGCCGGGCAACGTTCCGCGCGTGCTGCCGCCGAGTCTGCGGGCGGTCATTCGGCTGCCCGCCCCGCCGCCGGTCTTCCAATGGCTTGCGCGCGCGGGCGATGTGAAGCCCGCTGAAATGCTCCGGGTGTTCAACTGCGGGATCGGCATGGTCGTCGTGGTGCGGCCGGACGACGCGGCGGCGGCGGTCGCCCTGCTGGCCCGGCATGGCGAGAGCGTCGCGCCGATCGGCCGACTGGAGCCGCGTGACGTAGACGACGACCGGCGGGCGGTCGTGGAGGTCGTGGTCGACGGATGGTGAGGCGGCGGGCGGCGATCCTCATCAGCGGCCGCGGGTCCAACATGCTCGCTTTGCTGGATGCCGCGTCCGGTGCCGATTTTCCCGTCGAGTTCGTACTGGTGCTGTCCAACCGCGCCGATGCCGCCGGCCTCCGTCGAGCAAACGCGCGCGGCGTCGCGACCGTCGCGGTCGAGCACAGGCCATTCGGTCGCAATCGAGCGGCGCATGAAGCCTTGGTCGCGGACACGCTCGACGCGGCCGGAGCGGAAATCGTGTGCTTGGCCGGCTATATGCGGATGCTGACACCATTCCTGGTCGGGCGGTACGCGGGGCGGATGTTAAATATCCATCCCAGTCTCCTGCCGGCGTTCCCGGGCCTCCACACCCACGCCCGCGCGCTGGCGGCCGGCGTGAAACTGCACGGCTGTACCGTGCATCTGGTCACCGATGTCATGGATGAGGGGCCGATCCTTGCGCAGGCGGCGGTGCCCGTCTTGGCAGGCGACGATCCCGAAACTCTTGCTTCGCGCGTGTTGGTCGCCGAGCACGCGCTGTATCCGGCCGCCCTGGCCGCATTCGCTTCCGGGACGACGGGCGTTGCGCCGGATCCCACGGCCGCGTTGTCGAACCCCTTGCCCCTGCGGTCGGCCGCCGCCTAAAACGCGGTGCCAGCGGGCAGCGAGGAGCGATCATGGCCGATATTCGTGCGGACGGCGCCGCGGTTGCGGGCATGGCCCCGGTCACCGAGGAGGTGTTCCTCGACGACCGCAAGAAGTTCTGGTCGTTCTTCACCGGCCTCGTCACGACCGCGCTGATCGGCCTCGTCGTCCTGTTGCTTCTGATGGCGTTTTTTCTGCTGTAGTCGCGCCAAGCTTGTCTCCGGCCCTCGCCCGCTAGCTCGGGAAAGGGCCTCGCCTAACCCACGATCTCCGTCTGGGCGAAGAAAAAGGCGATCTCCGTCGCCGCGTTCTCGGCGCTGTCCGAGCCATGGACCGAATTGGCCTCGATGCTTTCCGCGAAGCTCGCGCGGATTGTGCCCTCCGCCGCCTTGGCGGGATCCGTGGCGCCCATGATCTCACGGTTCCTAGCGACCGCGCCTTCGCCCTCAAGCACCTGTGGCACCACCGGACCCGACGTCATGAACGTCACCAGGTCGCGAAAAAACCCGCGCTCGCTGTGCACGCCATAGAACGCTTCGGCCTGTGCCGTGGTGAGTTGCACCCGCTTCTGGGCGATGATGCGCAAGCCCGCCTCCTCGAAGCGGGCATTGATCTGGCCGGTCAGGTTGCGCCGCGTGGCGTCGGGCTTGAGGATGGACAGGGTACGCTCGATCGCCATGGAAACCCCTGAAGTCTGCTAAACGTGCCGGGCTTATAGGCAGCGGCGGACGGACTGACCAGCCGCGGCGTGCGGAACCTTCCGGCGGGCGCACGGTTGCACCGCGGCGACATACCATCGGGGACGACATGAAGCTCTTCGCGTGCCAAGCCTGCGGCAATTTGCTCTATTTCGAGAACACCGTCTGCGAGTCGTGCGGCCATCGCCTCGGCTATCTGCCGGAGCGCGAGACGCTGACCGCGCTGGAGGCGGACGGCGACGCCTTCACCACGCTGTCCGCGCCAAGCGTTACGGTGCGATTCTGCGCCAATGCGGAGCATGCCGCCTGCAACTGGCTGGTCGATGCGGATGGGCCGCCGCTGTGCCTCGCCTGCAAGCACAACCAAACCATTCCCGACGTGTCGGTGGCCGAGAACCTGCGACGCTGGCGGCAGATCGAACTTGCCAAGCACCGGCTGTTCTACGCGCTACTGAAATGGCGCCTGCCGACGCCGGCCGAGGGCGAGGCCGACGAGCCCCTGCTGTTCGACTTCCTCGCCGACATGCCGAACTCCAGGGGCCCGAAGGTCATGACGGGCCATGAGAACGGACTGATCACGCTGGCGCTCAAGGAAGGCGACGAGGCCGAACGCACCGCCCTGCGTGAACAGATGCAAGAGCCATATCGCACATTGCTCGGCCATTTTCGCCACGAGGTCGGGCACTATTATTGGGATCGCCTGGTCCGCGACGGCGGCCGGCTCGATGCCTGTCGCGCGGTGTTCGGTGACGACACCGCGAGTTACGAGGACGCGCTGACCCGGCATTACCGCGACGGTGCCCCGTCCGACTGGCAGCAAAGCTTCATCAGCGCCTATGCCACGATGCATCCGTGGGAGGATTTTGCGGAGACCTGGGCACACTACCTGCACATCGTCGATACGCTGGAGACCGCCGCCGCGTTCGGCATGAAGGTCGCGCCCGAGGCCGCGCGGGGGAATTTGGCGTTGACCAGCGAGATCGGCTTCGACCCGTATCGCGCGCCGGACGCGCAGCGCTTGATCGACGATTGGCTGCCGGTGACCTACGCGGTCAACAGCCTCAACCGCAGCATGGGCAACACCGACCTGTATCCGTTCGTCGTCTCACCGGCGGTGGTGGACAAACTGCAGTTCATCCATGAACTGGTGCAGGGCGCGGCGGACGGAGTATTCTCCGCTCCCTCATGAGCCTGCTCACGCTTCGCGACATCACGATCCGGGTCGCCGGCCGGACACTGCTTGACCGGGCGAGCCTGACGGTCGAGCCCGGACGCAGGATCGGCCTGGTCGGCCGCAACGGCGCGGGGAAGTCGACGCTGCTGAAGGCCATTGCCGGCGACCTCGCGGTGGATGGTGGCGACATCCGGTTGGCGACCCGCGCGCGACTGGGACAGGTGCGGCAGGAGGCGCCGGAGGGCGAGTCGTCATTGGTCGACATCGTTTTGGCGGCCGATGTCGAGCGGGTGGCGTTGCTGGCCGAAGCGGAGTCAAGCCACGAGCCCGCACGGCTGGCCGAGGTACATGAGCGGCTGGTCGCGATCGACGCGGACAGCGCGCCGGCGCGAGCGGCCGCCATCTTGGCCGGGCTCGGGTTCGACGCCATCGCGCAGGCGCGGCCGGTCGGCAGTTTCTCGGGCGGCTGGCGGATGCGCGTGGCGCTGGCCGCGGCGCTGTTCGCGCAGCCGGACCTGCTCCTGCTGGACGAGCCGACCAACCACCTCGATCTGGAGGCGACGATGTGGCTGGAGGGTTGGCTGTCCCGTTTCCCGGGCGGCGCAATCATCGTCTCCCATGATCGCGGCTTGCTCGACCGCGCGGTCGAGGCCATCGCGCATCTGGACGGCGGCAAGCTGTCGCTCACGCCCGGGGGCTTCGACGCCTTCGTGCGCATCCGCACCGAGCGGGCGATGCAGCAGACGCGCGCGGCCGAGAAGGTGGCCGAGCAGCGCGCGCACCTACAAGCTTTCGTCGACCGATTTCGCGCGAAGGCCACGAAAGCGCGTCAGGCGCAGGCCCGGCTCAAGGCGATTGCGCGCCTCCCGGTGATCGAAGCGGTGGTCGAGGACACGCCCACGAAATTCTCGTTCCCCGAGCCGGTGCCGATCTCGCCGCCCGTGCTGACACTGGAACGAGTCGATATCGGCTATGACGGACGCGTCGTCTTGCGCGGGCTGTCGTTGCGCGTCGACATGGATGACCGGATCGCGCTGCTGGGTGCCAACGGCAACGGCAAGTCGACTTTGGCGAAGTTGCTGGCCGGACGGCTGGAGCCGTTGTCCGGCAGGATGGTTCGCGGGCCTAAGCTGCGCGTTGGCTATTTCGCGCAGCACCAGACCGACGAGCTGACGCCGGGCGAGTCGCCGGTCGCGCACATGGGCCGCGCCATGCCGCGTGCCGTGCCGCCGCAGGTGCGGGCGCAACTCGCTCGGTTCGGGCTGGATGCGGCGCGCGCAGATACGCCGGTCGCGAGCCTGTCCGGCGGCGAGAAGGCGCGGCTGTTGCTGGCGCTGGCCACCCGTGACGCGCCGCATTTGCTGATCCTGGACGAGCCGACAAACCATCTCGATATCGATGCTCGCGAGGCGTTGGTCCGCGCGCTGTCGGAGTTCTCCGGCGCGGTGCTCCTGATCACCCACGATCCGCATCTGGTCGAATTGGTCGCGGACCGCCTGTGGCTGGTGGCCGACGGGACGGTCAAACCGTTCGAGGGCGATCTGGACGACTACCGCGCGCTGCTGGTGGAGCGGGCGCGTCCCGCCACCTCGCGCGAGGTGGTAGGCCGGCGCGATGAGCGGCGGGAGCGGGCGGAGGCGCGGGTATCGACCGCACCGCTTCGAAGGCGTGTGAAGGATGCCGAGGCGAAGCTGGCAAAGCTGGCGGCGGAACGGGGACGGCTCGAAGCGTTGCTCGCCGACCCCGCATTGTATGTCGCTGCGAGAGTGGCGGAGGTCACCGCCGCGCAGACCAGGATCGCCGCGATCGGCCGCGAGACTGAGGCGGCGGAAGCGGAATGGCTCGAGGTCGCCGAGGCGCTGGAGGAGGCTTAGGTCGGCCCACGCAATGCGCTCACCCCGCCCTCTCACACGAGAAGATGGCGGGGTGACGTCGCGTGCGTCCGAACACCGTTAGCGATTAGGGACATCCGACCGGCAGCGCGTCGTCCGCGTAGTCCAGCACCGGCCCCACCTCGCTCTCGGGAAGCACCCCCGCCGCATGCGCCGCGTCGTAGGCAAAACTTATCGTGCGCATCTGCACCGAGCTGACGAGCGGGTTCCAGGTCGGGCCGTTTAGACCTGTGAACTCATGTCCCGCGGCGAACGATAGGTAGTATGACGGGCGGCGGTTCGCCTGGAAGAATTTGTGCGCCGGAATGCTTTGGCTGCATTGATTGACCGTCGTGTCGCGAGTTCCTTGCACGAAGAGCGTGGGGGGCGTCGACACCTTGGTGCGTCCGTCGGCGCCCGCTAGCAACAGGCTTTGCGCGTAGTCCAGTGCGCGCACTGGAGGCGCTCCGTCCGGACGGTAGGGACCGAAAGTCCACGGGCCAAACTGACTGATGACCAGATCCGGCTGTGGGTTGGCGTTGAGATTGTCGCTCGCAAGATCGCCCGGAATGGTGGCGTAACTGTATCCCGCCACCATCGCGAGCTGCCCCCCCGCCGAATCGCCGTTTGCGACGACCATCTTCGGGTTGACGTTGAGGCTCGAGGCGTTCGCGCGCACCCAGCGGATCGCCGCCTGCACGTCGACGATCTGCGCGGGCCAGGGCGCCACCTTGGTCAGCCGGTAGCCGACCGCGAAGGCGTCGAACCCCCAGGACGCCCAGAGCTCGCACCAAGCCGCCACGGAGCCCGTGTAGCCCGGCCCGATGGCATTCGAGCCGCCGCTCCAGGCACCGCCATGGATCAGCATCATCGCTGGCAGCGGTCCCGCGAAATGCCCCGGTGTCGCGGTCGGCTTGCACTCAATCATGGTGTCGGCGGCAGGCGTGGCGAATTTCCGGGCCTTCATCACCGTCACGGTATATGGCCCGGGTGTGCCGACCTGGCCTGCGGACGCGGCAAAAGGGCTCGCCATGAGCGCAATGGCGGCCGCAACGCACGCGACGACGGAGTGAGGGCGGTAGAGATTTGACATGAATTTTGACTCCCCTGAGAAGGAGTCTCAGTTTCGAGCGAACCGGTGAACGTCCGCTGAATGCGCCCTCTAGGCGATTGACGATCACGCGGAACTGACCGAAGCGCCGCCGAGCCTTTAGTCAACGGCCGCGGCGATCGCCTCCAGGCATCGGATGCGTGCGGGCTCGCTCAATCGCTTCAATCCGCACGCGTCGCGCATCGCCAGCACCGCGCGTTCGCGCTCTGGGTGAAGGCGTCGGGCTGCGCGCGCCAGTACGGTCAGTTCCTCTATCGGAATGTCTCCCGGATCGCCCGTCTCCCCGGATGCAGGGCCGCGAAACCTGTCCCACGCTGCCGGCGAGACGCCCGGTGGCCAGATGAATGTCCCGACCGTCTCGACACTGCGTGCGCTGTCGACCGGCAACACGGCCAGCACCTTTTCGCGGATGTCCCGTCCGGTACGGGCGAAACCGTGCAGCCGCGCCACATGTTGCGCCAGCCGATCCGCCAACACGGGGGCCATGCGTGCGAGCGCATCGGTGACGATCCGCTCAAGGTGCTCGCGATACTCGGGATCGTGGAACCGGGCGCCGTCGGCGGCGAGCACCTCGCCCGCGTCGGGCGCCGGCGGCGTGGCGGACGGGTCCGTGGGCGCGTCGAGCGCCCGCACATCGGGAGCCACCACGACGGCGTCCGCGCTGTCACGCTCGGCGCGCGCTTGCCGCAGGGCAGCCGTCAGCGCCAGATGCAGACGTTCCGACTCCCGCGCGGCGTTCGTCCACCAGTCGGTGGACCACACGCGAAGGATCGTCCAGCCAAGCCCCTTCAAGACCGCCTGCCGCAGCCGGTCACGATCGCGGGCCGTGGCTCCGCTATGGTAGGTCGCCCCGTCGCACTCCACGCCGGCCAGGAAACGGCCTGGCGCGTCTGGGTCGACGACACCGAGGTCGATGCGAAAGCCGGATACGCCGATTTGCGGGTGCGTGACCCACGCCTTGCGACGCAGCCAGGCCGCGACCTGCATCTCGAACGGGCTCTCGTGATCGCCAAGCGGGCGGCTCGCCGCCGCCGCGAACGCCCCGATGCCCCGGTCGGCGAACTCGAGGAACAGTTTTAGGTCCGCAACACCAGCGGCCTGGGTGCGCGAAAGGTCGATCTGTTCCGGCCGCAGGCTGCCGAACACGATCAGCGCCTCGCGCGCGCGGGTGACGGCCACGTTCAGCCGGCGTTCGCCACCGGCCTGGTTCAGCGGGCCGAAATTAACCGACGACCGGCCGGTCGCGTCCGGGCCATAGGTCAGCGAGAACAGCATCACGTCGCGTTCTTCGCCCTGTACGCCTTCGAGGTTCTTGATCATGACCGGCTCGGCGGCATCCTCGGCGAACCAGTGCTCGAGCGCCGGATCCTCGGCGCGCGCACGGTCCATGAGATCCTCGACCAGCGATTGCTGTTCGGCGTTGAACGTCACGATGCCGAGCGAGCGGGGTGGTTCCGCCCGCAGGATCGCCAGCGCCTCGGCGACCACCGCCCGGGCCTCGATCTCGTTGGTGCGGCTTTCGCCCCGGCCGTAGACGCCGTTCGCGACGTGCCGGAACGACACCGCGCGGTCGTTGGTCACCGGCGACGGGAAGGTGACCAGCCGGCCGCCGTAGTATTTCCGGTTGGAGAAGGCGATCAGGCTCTCATGGCGGCTGCGATAGTGCCAGGTGAGTTCGATCGAGGGCATCCCGACGCCTAGGCACTCGTCGAGGATCGATTCCAGGTCCTGGGTCTCGACCCGATCGTCGTCCGCCTCATCCGGGCGGCGCGCGAAGAAACTCGTCGGCGGCAGCTGGCGGGGATCGCCCACGACCACGACCTGCTGACCGCGGCCGATCGCTCCAATCGCGTCCCAGGTAGCGATTTGCGAGGCTTCGTCGAAGATCACGAGATCGAACGCTGCCGCATCGGTCGGCAGATACTGGGCGACCGAGAGTGGGCTCATCATGAGGCAGGGCGTAAGCCATCCATCAGGTCGGGCCATGGCCGGAAACGCAGTGGCGCGGCGCGCGGCTGGCTCCGCATGCCGGCCAGCACGTCCTCGAGGACCCCTGCGTCGGGGCAGTCGATGGGCAGCACCGTCGCCCCTGACGTCGGCAGGTTCAGCAGGCGGTTGCGGCCCGACAGGTCGAGCAGGCGTTTTCGCCACCGCGTCAGCCGGTCGTCCTGCGTCGCGACCGGCGCGTCCTCGCCGACCGAGGTGTCCTGCCGAAACGGCGGGGCATCCTCCAGGCTCGGCAGCGGCGGCCGCGCGGCGAGTTCCGCCAGCACGTGAGCGGAGGCTTCGCCGGCCATCGCGGCGAGCGGCAGGATCTTGCGCTGGCGGGCGCGATGAATGTCGATCACCCCCCGGAAGCCAGCGTCGCTTTCCGGGGCGAGATGATGCGCGCCCTGATCGCCGGCCTGTCGGAACTAGGCCCGAGGCGTGACGGCGGCGCGTGTCGTCTCGAAGAGCAGCAGATCATCGAGCTGCAGGCGGGTGCGCAGGCCGGCGGCATCGTCCACCCTGGAGGCGCCGAAATCTGGCTCGCCAAGCCAGACGCCCGCGAACGCGTGCCGGTCGGTGAGCACAACGAGCGGGCGCAGGCCGGCGAATTCCAGACAGGCGCAGAACAGGACGGTCAGGTCGAGGCACGTCGCCAGCTGCTGGTCGACGATCTGCCGCGGCGCGCGGATGCGCTGACCGTCCGCGACGAACGAGGGCGGCGGACTGAATACCCTCTGTGCCGCCCCATTCGTTATACGCCAGGACACGAATGTCCTGATGCCATTCGGCGAGCAGGCGCTCCCCGGCGTGGGCGACGAGCCGCACCCGGCCGCGCACGCTTTCGGTCAGGCTGGAGAGGAACGCGCCGTCCATGTCCACGTCGAGATTGGGCAAGGCGTGTCTCTGGCCCGACCGAACGTTTTGCAGGCGCCACAGACGCGGGCGCATGACGGCTGGCTCGGCGTCGAACGCGATTGTCACTTCGTCCAGAGTCTCGAGGAGCAGGCTGACGAAAACGACCTCGATCAGGACCGGCACGTGGTTCTGCCAAAGCGCCGCGTTGAACGACGACCGAGCGGTGGCGAGAAGGAGGGCGGGCGGTGATTGCGCCCCCCCAACAGGGGGCGGGTCGGCGGCTGGGTCGACGGGCGGCTCCATGCCTCGTCGTTACACTGCCGCCGTCTCGTTCTCAACTTGATGAATGAAGGGGGTCCGTTCCGGGGTCTTGTCCGCGCGGACGCGCCGGCGCGTCCGCGCGGACGCCGCTCAGGCGGCCTGCCTGCTCCGCGCGTGGTCTGGGTCCAGCGCGAAGCCGGTGCGGCCGCGCTCCAGCTTGCGGAGCGGCACGTCGAGGCCCAGCAGCGTCTCCGAGCCGCCGAGATAGAGCACGCCGTCCGCCGCCAACTGGCCCGCCATGGCCCGGAGCACCCGCGCCTTTGTCTCCTGATCAAAATAGATCAGGACGTTGCGACAGAAGATGACGTCGAACCGGCCGAGGCCTCGCAGATCGCCCAGTAGATTGAATTGCCGGAAATCGGCCATCGCGCGCAGATTGTCATTCACTCGCCAGTCCTGGCCGACGCGGTGGAAATGCGTGGCGCATCGTTGTGGCGAAAGGCCGCGTTGAACTTCGAATTCCGTATACGTGGCCAGCCGCGCCCGCTTCAGCGCTGATTCCGCGATATCGGTCCCGATGATCTCGACACGGCGCTCGCCCAGCATCCAGCGAAGCTCGGTCGCGACCATGGCAAGAGTGTAGGCCTCCTGGCCGAAGCTTGCGGCGGCGGACCAGAGCCGCAACGTCGCGCCCTTTGGCCGGCCAGCCACCAGCCGGGGCAGCACCTGTTCGGCCAGGTCCACGAACGGGTGGCCGTCACGGAAGAACAGCGTCTCGTTCGTGGTCATCGCTTCGACCACCTCGTCGCTCAAGCGGCCGTTGGGCTCGGCCCAGACCCGTTCCACCAGGCGGTCGAGGTCGGCGAACCCGGCACTGGCCAGGATCGGGCGCAACCTTGCCTGGACCAGATAGAGCTTGTCCGGGCCGAGCACGTGGCCGGACCGCCGCATCAGCACAGCGGCCAGCCTGTCGAATGACTCCGCCTTCATCGTCCCCCCAAGCTCCGCACCTGCGGCAGGCGCGCCGCCAATAGGCCAAGCGCGGTGCGCGCAAGGTCCGGTATCGCCGCCACCTCGAAGCAGAGGCCCGCCTGCGCCACGGCGCCTGGCATGCCCCACACAACGCTGCTGGCCTCGTCCTGCGCCATCGCCGCGCCGCCCGCCGCGATGACCGAGGTGGTGCCGGCCAATCCGTCGGAGCCCATTCCAGTCAGCATGACGACCAGCATCCGCCCCTGTGAGGCGATTGCCGCGCTGCGCAGCATCGGATCGACTGCCGGCCGGCAATGATGTTCCGGGGGCGCGTCCAGCAGTTCGGCCACGAACCCATCGGCCGCCCGGTTGACGATCAAATGCCGATCGCCAGGCGCGATATACGCGTGGCCAGATAATAGCCGCCCGCCGGCCTCGGCGACGTGGCAGGGCATCGCGCCGAGGCGATGCAGCTGCTCCGCCAGGATCGGGATGAAGGTCGCGGGCATGTGTTGGGTGATCACGACCGGTACCGGGACCTGTGCCCCGAGTGCCTGAAACAGTGCGAACAACGCCTGCGGGCCGCCCGTCGAACTGCCGACCGCGAGCAGGGAGGCGGGCCGGGTCGGGCGCGCGGCCAAACGCGGAGGCGCACGCGCGGTCCTGCCGGCGGCACCGTCGAGGGTGGGTGCCAGCCCCTTGATCTTCGCGAGAAGTTCCTGGCGGAACGCGGCCTGCGCCAAATCGCCCGCCCCCGGCTTGGCGATGTAGTCGGCCGCCCCGAGCCGCAACGCGCGCAAGGTCGTAGCACCGCCGCGCGTGGTCAGGACGCTGGCCATGACGACCCGCAGACCGGGCCGGGCACGCAACAGCAGAGGCAGCGCCTCCATCCCGTCCATGCCCGGCATTTCCACATCGAGGATAACGACGTCGACCGCCTGCTCGGCCACCGCGGCCAAAGCGGTTGTACCGTCCGCCGCCCGCGCGACGACGCGGATCGCCGGATCGTCGGCCAGCATTCGCGCCATCGCGCCACGGATCACCGCGGAATCGTCGACGATCATGACGCGGGCGACCGTGCCGGCTCCCGACCCGCCCGGCCGCACCCCGACAGCTTGCGCCATACCCGCCGGCGCCAGGTCAGCCACCGCCGATATCGAGGAGTTTTGCGACCGACAGCACAATCAGCAAACGGTCCGGCAGCCTGAACACGCCCTCGGAGAAGGCGGCCCATGACGCGGGCACGTGCGGCGGCGTGCGTTCGTAGAGCTCGCTCGGCAGACTCGCGACCTCGCTCACCTGATCGACGGCGAGCGCGAACAACTCGCCGCCCAACTCGACGACGACATACTTCCCGGATCCCCCGGCCTCCGCTGGCAGGCCAAGGCGGCGGCGCAAATCGACCACGGTGACCACCCGGCCACGTAGATTGAGGCTGCCGGCGATTTCGGGCATTGCGAGCGGCACGCGGGTCACTGCCTGCGCGTCCAATACATCGCGCACGGCCAGGACCGGAATGCCACAAGCCTGACCGGCGACCCAGACCTCGACTAGGGTTCCGGCGGCAGCTCCTCCGATCCCGGTGGACGCAAACGAGCCGATTCCGGCCCCGCGCGGGCGTTCCGCTGCGAGCTGCATCACGCGGCCTCCTGCAACGCTTGGGCGCCGGCATTGGCAAGGCACCGCTGAATGCAGTCGAGCAATGGCTCAGGCTCGAACTTCTCGACAAAATCGGTGAAGCCCGCCTCACGCGCGGCGGCGATGTCCTTGGGCCGCGCCCGTCCCGACAGTGCGATCATCGGCAGTTCGAGCCACGCGCCCCCGGCCCGCACACGACGGGCGAAGGCCAGTCCGTCAAGCTCCGGCATTTCGATGTCGGAGACGATGGCGTCGAACATCACCCCGCTGTCACGCAGCTTCAAAGCCTGCGCAGCCCCGGAAGCGGCGGTCACCACGAAGCCCGCGGCCGAAAGGGTCGGGATCAACAGCTGCCGGAAGAAGTCGCTGTCCTCCACGATCAGCAAGCGGGATTGCCGTGATCTGGCCGTTGGCTGGCGTGCTCTGAACCAGTCCTGAGCCTGCCGGGTCAGCCAATACCGTGTGTCGAGCACTCCGGCCGCCCGGCCGTCGATTACCGCGGTGCCGAGGAGGCCCGCGCGGGTGGAGGACATGGCGATCTGCAGCCGCTCATCGACCACGTCGACAATCTCGTCGACCACGAGGCCCATTGAACGTTCCGA
The DNA here is from genome assembly GCA_965246915.1 of Acetobacteraceae bacterium. Lineage (GTDB taxonomy): Bacteria > Pseudomonadota > Alphaproteobacteria > Acetobacterales > Acetobacteraceae > CAVRQM01. The sequence goes on along the minus strand of CBDFGB010000010.1, from coordinate 131,017 downwards.
ACCGCCGGCCTCGCCATGCTCGCTGAACACGAGGACGCGCTGGATGTCTCGCTCGCGGTCGAACGTTCCGGCGATGGGGACCAGGGGCATCAGCTGACCGCGATATTGGGTCACCGCGACGCCACCGCCCTCGGCGACATCGGCGAACTCGATGCGGTCGCGCGGGATCTCCTCGAGCCGCGCGACAAGGCCGAGCGGCACGGCCATCAGCGCGCCGCCGGCGCGGAACAGCAGGATCGCCGTGCGGTCGTCGCTGTGGGAGAGATTGTTGATGCCGGAGCCGCCCGAAGCGCCCACCTGCCGCTCGTCTTGTCGGCCGTCGGCGCGCTCGTCCGCGCGCCCGTCGCCGGCCGTGCCGGCCGCGCGGGCGATGCCGCCCGGATCGAGAATCATGATCACCGAGCCGTCACCCAGGATCGTCGTGCCGCCGAACACCGTCAGGTGACGCAGGATCGGGGTCACCGGCTTGACCACGATCTCCTCCGTGTCGAACACACGATCGACCACGATGCCGAGCTGACCGCCGCTCGCCTGCGCCACGATCACGTGGCGAGTATGCGCGGCCGTCGCTTCCACCGAGGCGGCGGGCGGATCGAGACGCAGCAGTTCGCTCAGGCTGACCAGAGGCAGCAGCCGGTCGCGCAGACGCAGCACCGGCGTGCCGTTCAGTCGGGCGATGACCGTGTCGCCCTCCGCCGTCGGCCCGTCACTCTCTTGTTTCGGGCTGACCAGTTCTGCGACCGTCAGTTGCGGGATCGCGAAACGCTCGCCCGCGGCCTCGACGATCAGCGCCGAGACGATCGCCAAGGTCAGCGGGATCTTGATCGTGAAGCTGGTGCCTTCGCCGAAGCGCGAGCGAAGATCGATCGCACCGCCAATCCGCTCGATATTGGTCATCACGACGTCCATCCCGACGCCGCGCCCGCTGACCGAGGTGATCGCCTCCGCCGTCGAGAAACCGGGATGGAAGATGAAGCGCTGCACTTCGGAATCCGGCATCGCGGCCAGCTCGGCCTCGGTCCCGAGGCCGCGGGAGGCCGCCTTCGCGCGGATCCGCGCCACGTCGAGGCCGCGCCCGTCATCGGCCAAGCCGATCACGATATGCCCACCTTCATGGAAGGCGCTAAGCTTGATCTGACCCGTCTCCGGCTTGCCGGCGGCACGGCGGTCGTCCGGGCGTTCGATTCCGTGATCCGCGCTGTTGCGCACCATGTGGGTGAGCGGATCGCGGATCAGCTCTAGCACCTGCCGGTCGAGCTCAGTCTCCGCCCCGGTGGTAACCAGCTCGATCCGCTTGCCCAGGTCGTTCGCGAGGTCCCGCACAAGGCGTGGAAGCTTGTTCCACGCGTTGCCGACCGGCTGCATGCGGGTTTTCATGACGCCCTCCTGCAGATCCGAGGTGATCTGCGACAGCCGCTGCAGCGGCGTCAGGAAGACCGCCGTTGCCTCCTCGCCCTCCTGCTGGCCCTGGACCCGGGCGATTTGCAGCAGCTGATTGCGGGTCAATACCAACTCGCTGACTAGGGTCATCAGGCTTTCCAGGACGTCGACAGTGACGCGGATCGTATGCGGCCCGCCCGTTGCGGCCTCGGCGGGCTCGGCGGGCGCGGGCCCTGCGGCGGGCGGTTCGACCACTGGCGACGGCGCCGACGCAGCCGTGGCGGCCGGCTTGAGCTGAGCCTTGGATCCCTTGGCCACCGCCCTGACCGGAGCTTTGACGTCGGGAGCCGGTTCGGCCGCCGAGCCCGCCTCCGTCTGTGCCGCGTCTCCGCGCTCGGCCTGTTCAAGGCGCGCGATGAGAGCCGAATCGTCGCCGGCCGGCTCTGCGCCGGTGTTCGCGATGCCGGCGAGGATCGACTTGATGCCGTCGAGCGCGGACAAAATCACCGTGACCAGTGCCGGGGTAGCCACCATTTCGTTGTCGCGCAGCCGCCCCAACACGTTTTCGGCCGCGTGGGCGACCTTCTCCAGCCGGCCGAGGCCGAGGAAGCCACAGGTGCCCTTGATGGTGTGGACCAGCCTGAAGATCATGGTGATCGTCGGCTGATGTCCGGGCACCCGCTCGAGCTGCAGCAGCGCCACGTCGAGTTCGGCGAGGCTCTCGGCGGTCTCGGTCAGGAACTCCGTCAGCAGATCGTCCATCACCCTCTCCCGACTGTCGGTGCCGAGTGTGGCTCGCGCGCTGCGAATGAAGCGTTAAGCGAGTGACAGGATCCGCAGCGTCGCGCCGTTCGGCCGCAATCGAGCCCCGCAGGCGCTCGCCGCGCATGCGGTCCAGGTGGACTGCACCAGCCGCGCCTGGGTTGCCTCCGTCTCGAATGGTGGCCATTGGGCGAGGGCGGCCGGCCCGGCGCCGCTCAGCGTCACGGTGACCTCGGACACGCCCGCCTCGAAGGCGATCAGGCCGTGCCCGCGCAGCGCCTCGGCGCCCAGCAGGGCGACGTTGAGCAGCAGCCTATCCACGCCGATCGTCCGCCGAAACGCCGCCGTCGCGGGCGACAGCGCGATTTGCAGGTGCCGCGAGGCGATCTGCGCGAGCAAACCGGACAGTTCTGATTCCGGCCACGGATCGAGCCCACCCCAGGCGGCGCGGGTCACCCGGATCCGGCGCAGCATCTGCATTGCTGCCTCGCGCGCCAGGGTCAGGGATTCGCCAGACTGCCCCGGTTCGTCGGCCGCGAGGTCGAGCAGCGCTGCGATCGTGCCTGCTGGCCCGGCGATGTCATGGCAGAACCGTTCGGTCATGGCCTCCGCGAGCGCAGCGGCGCTCATGGCCCGCGGCCGATGGCATGCGTGCACTCGCGTGCCATATCTATCGGTGTGGTAGGAGCATGCGCATGACGAGGGGATCGGGCAGTGGCACGCCGGCGTATGAACCGGGGCAATGGGTGCGCCATCCGGGTCATATGGAATGGGGGCTAGGGCAGGTGCAATCGGCCATACGCGAGCGTATCACGATCAATTTCGAGAATGCAGGAAAAATCTTGGTCAACGCCCACCACGTCGACCTGACGCTAGAGGACTCGCAATCTTGATCGACGCCGCCACGCGCGCCGCACCGTTGGTCGATCCATTCGGCCGGACGATCAACTACCTCCGCGTGTCGGTCACCGATCGCTGCGACCTTCGCTGCGTTTATTGCATGTCCGAGGAGATGACCTTCCTGCCGAAGCCCGAGGTGCTCAGCCTTGAGGAAATCGAGCGGCTATGCGCCGCGTTCATCCGTCTTGGCACGACGAAACTTCGCATCACCGGGGGCGAGCCGCTGGTGCGGCGAAATGTTCTCTCGCTCTTCGCGGCGCTTGGCCGGCGTCTCGGCCAAGGAGGGCTGCGCGAGATCACGCTCACGACCAACGGAACGCATCTGGCGCGCGATGCGGGAACGCTGTTCGCGGCCGGCGTGCGGCGGGTCAACGTGAGTCTCGACACGCTGCGGGCCGACCGGTTCTCGGCAATCACCCGCTGGGGGCGGATCGAGCGGACACTGGAGGGGATTTTCGCGGCTCGCGATGTCGGGCTGGCAGTGAAGATCAACGCTGTGGCGTTGAAGGGCGTCAACGAGGACGAGTTCGACGACATGCTTGCCTGGTGCGGCGAACACGGTCTCGATTTATGCCTGATCGAGACGATGCCGCTGGGCGAGGTGGAGGGCGGCAGGCTCGACCAGTATCTGCCGCTGTCCGTGGTTCGTGCCCGTCTTCGCCGCCGCTGGACGCTTTCGGATACGCCGTACCGGACGGGCGGGCCTGCTCGATACTATACCGTCGAGGAGACCGGCGGTCGGATCGGTTTCATCACCCCGATGACCCATAATTTTTGCGAGAGCTGCAATCGGGTCCGTCTGACCTGCACCGGCACGCTTTTCATGTGCCTCGGACAAGAGGACGCCGCTGATTTGCGCGCGGTGTTGCGCGGGGGGGCGGACGACGCCGCGCTTGACGCGGCGATACGGGCGGCGATCGCCCGCAAGCCCAAAGGGCACGATTTCATGATCGACCGCAGGCACGAACGGCCGGCGCTCGGGCGGCATATGAGCGTCACCGGCGGTTAGCCTTCGCGCGAGCGTCGACGCCTGGACGTTGAATTCGCATGCTTCCGAAGCCCGTCGCGCCCAACATATGGATCGTCGATGGCGCGCCGATCTCGCTCGCCGGCCTGAAACTTCCTGTGCGAATGACCATCATCGCGATGCCTGATGGGCTGCTTCTGCACTCGCCCGTCACCCACACGCGGGCACTGGCCGAAGCCGTCCAAAATCTCGGCGAAATCCGGCACCTGGTGGCCCCGAGCGTCGCCCACTGGACCATGGTCTCTGGCTGGCAGCGCGCTTTCCCCGGTGCGATCACCTGGGCCGTGCCGAACCTGCGCAAGCGACGGCAGGTGCAGAAATCGGCTATGCGCGTCGATCGCGATCTCACGGCCGAGCCGCCGGCGGCGTGGCGCGGCGAGATCGAGCAAACGCTCATCCCGGGCATCGCCGGCTATCAGGAAATTGCCCTGTTCCACGTCGGCAGCCGAACGCTGATCCTGGTCGACCTCGTGCAGAATCTTCCACGAACCACGTTGCCGGTCGTGCTACGCCCACTCGGCCGCTTGATCGGGGCCGCCGCGCATGACGGACGCCCGCCGGTCTATCTGCGCCTCATCGTGCGAAGGGCAGGCGAGCCGGCCCGGGAGGCGGCCAAACGACTGCTCGCCTGGGCGCCAGTTCGGGTGATCTTCTCGCACGGCGACTGGTTCGAGAGGGACGGGACCACGGAACTCGCGCGCGCGCTCGACTGGCTCCTCACTTCGCCCGGCTGAGCGCCAACCCCACGCCGGCGCCGATCAGCAGTCCCCCCGATACCTTTCCCACCAGCCGCCCCTGCCGCACGATCCAGAAGCGGGCCCGGCCGGCCAGCACCGCCCAGACCGAATCGAGCGCCGCCACGATCACCACGAAACTGACGGACATGACCGCGAGCTGCAGGCCGAGATCGCCGGCGGGGGAGATGAACTGCGGGAAGAACGCGCCGAAGAACAGCAGAACCTTCGGGTTGGTCAGCGACACCAGAAGCCCGCGCAGGACGGTCGCGCGTGCCGAGACCGGCGTGGCGTCGGCCTCGAGGCTCGGCGGCGGTGCGTGCCAGGACTGGATGCCCAGCCAGATCAGATAGACCGCACCGATCAGTCGCAGGGCAGTGAACCAATGACCGGCGGCCGCCAGCAAGGTCGTCATGCCGATCGCCACCATCACCAGCTGGACCACCAGTGCCGACGTCGTGCCGGCCAGGGTCAGGAACCCATACCGGGTGCCCCGCCGCACGCTGTTGGCGACGATCAGCGCCATGTTCGGCCCCGGAAACAGCGCCAGTAACACCGTGGTCACCACGAAGGCCGCATACAGCTTTGGATCCACAATTCCCTCCGGATCGACACGGCAATGGCCGCTTGGTAGAGCAAAAACGATGAACGACGCACCGACGCCTGTCGAGGGTTGGGACTTCCTGTTGGCCGATCAAAAGCGATTGGCGGCGCAATTGCGCTTCGTGGCCGAGATCGATGCGCTGAAGTCGATCATACGACAGACCACGCTGATGGACGCCTCGCGGCGGGAGAACGATGCGGAGCATTCCTGGCATCTCGCTATGATGGCGTTGCTGCTTGCAGAACACGCCCCCGGCGCCGACCCCGCGCGGGTCGCCAAAATGCTGCTGATCCACGACATCGTCGAGATCGACGCTGGCGATGTCTTCTTCTTCGACGCCGTCGGGATGGTGGGGCAGGCCGAGCGAGAGGCTCTCGCGGCGGCACGGATCTTCGGTCTGCTGCCGCCCGATCAGGGGGACGACTTGCACGCGCTGTGGGAAGAGTTTGAGGAGCGCGTCACCCTGGACGCCCGCTTCGCGAGGGCGATCGATCGGCTGCAGCCACTGCTGCAGAATTTCCGCAGCGGGGGCGGCACGTGGCGACGGCCGGAGGTCACGCATGGGCGGGAGACGCAGCGTATCGTCGCGCTGATCGAAGACGGCTCGGCCACGCTCGGCGCTTTCGCCCGCGCGCTCCTCGCTGAGGCCGATCGTCGGGGCTATTTCGAACCGATCAGCGCGGCAAGCGTGGTGTCCGCAACCGCGACGCCCCCGGCCGCGCCATCGCGCGCCGCGACCTGAAGCCCCGCCGCCGCCCACTCGCCCGAGCCGTCGCGGACCAGCAACGGTGCGCCGCTGCTCCCGGACGTCCCGGCGCAGTCGTGGCGTCGCAAATCGTGCCCATGGTCGTCCAATGCCGTTCCCATGACATGACAAGCCGCGTCGGCGACCAGCCTCTGTCCGCGGTCCTGCTCATAACCGCCCAGCATCGCCGGCTGTCCCGATCGGGCGGCGAAGAGAGTCAGACTGCGCCCCAGGATCGGCTCGGCGAGCGTAAGTAGCGCGGCATCGAGGCCGGCGGGGCCGTGGACCTCCCAGCCCTCGGCGACGCGATATCTGAGAGCCACCTTGTGGGATGAATAGGCGTCGCCCTGAACGCCAGCCAGCACATGCACCGAAGACGGCCGGACCATATGCTGGAGGCGTCTGGAATACAGGCAGTGCGCGGCAGTCAGAATCGCAGACGGGCCGATGCGGAATCCGGTGCAGCGCGAGACGCCGGGGATCTGGATCAGGACGACCGCGGACCACGGCCAGGCGGTGGCGTCGACCGGCCGCCGCGCCTCCTGCGGACCGAGACCCGGCAGAAGCGCCGCCACCAGCAAAATCCCTCGGATCAGGTGAGGACCTGCATATCGCCGTCGATAGCCAGCGCTTGGCCGCTGATCGTCGCCCCGAACGGGCTGCACAGATAAAGGATCATGTTGGCGATGTCGTGCTGGGTGACGAAGCACCGCAGGCTTGCCGACGCCAAAGCCCGTTCGGTCTGTTCGGCCAGGCTGACGTTGCGCGCCGCCGCCTTCGCGTCGAACACCGCGCGGATGCGGGGGCCCTCGACCAGGCCGGGGAGGATGGCATTGACCCGGATCGCGTCCGGCCCGAGTTCGATCGATAGGGATTTGGTCAGTCCCACGACACCCCATTTGGCGGCCGCGTAGGGGGTGCGGCGAGCAAACCCGAGGCGGCCGGCGCTGCTGCTCATGTTCACGATCGACCCGCCTCCCGCCTTGCGCATGGCCGGGATCGCGCGCCGCGTGCAATGGAACATCGCGGCGAGGTCGATCTGCAGGGTGGCGTTCAGATCGGCGGGCGCGATGTCCTCGATCCGTGCGGTCGGCCCGGCGATGCCCGCGTTGTTGACCAGGATGTCCAGGCCGCCGAGACGCGCCACGGCGGTATCGATGAAGTCCTCCATTTGCGCCGCACTGGCCGCATCGGCGCGCATTCCCGAGTGACCACACACCTCCAGCGCGGCCTCATCGATGTCCGAGACGAATACGCGGGCACCTCGCTCGACGAAGCTGTCGGCGATGACTCTGCCGATCCCGTTTGCCCCCGCGGTGACCGCGACCCGCCTGCCGGTCATGTCGACCGGTAGGGATGTTCTGGCGCCCGTGACCGTCATGTCCAAGTCCCCCGTTGGAGGATGGTGGTCGACACGGTACGGAGTCGGCAAGCGCGCGGCACCCGCAGGTTCAGCGCAGCCCCGCGCCCCAATACATCAGCCACCGCGCGGGAATGACCCAGAGGGAGCCGGCCACAAGGTAGTAGATCGCCTGGATGGCCCAGTGGCCGCCCTCGATCCGGTCCGCCACCACGACGGCGACGGCGACATAGGCGATGAAGCCGACAAGGCCGCCGATGACGGCGAGCGGAACGCGCGAGGACATGACACCGGCTTACACGCTCGCCCATTCGCGGGCCATCGGGCGTGCGACTACGGACCGCGGATGCTCGACGCGGTATTGCCCTGGGTCCGCACGACGCACATCACCTTCCCCGGCGTGGTGGTTCGATCGAGCGGGAAGCACGCCGGCGCGCCCTCGTATTTGCCGCCGCGCGATGTCCAGCCGCCCCATGACGCGCCGTTGTAATCGTTGGTGTAGAGCGCATTGTCGACCAACGCCGTCGCGGCGCAGGAATAGCGGACCTGTCCCGCCTTTTGTCCTGTCTGGCTGCAGTCGAACCCGTGAACCAGGCCGCCGAGCGAGCCGAAGCCGCTCCAGCCCGACAGGCTGAATGCACCGCCGGCGAACAGGTTTTGGTAGAGTGCGGCCTCGGTTCCAACCGCGAAGCAGCCGACCTTGCCCGCGGCCCCCGCCTCTGTGCAGCGGGGCGGCACGGTGGCGCGGCCACCCAGGTTGATCGGGCCGATCCATTTCGTGCCATCGAACTCGCGTACTGTGACGTTGCTTGCGCCGATGAGATAGGCGCAGATCGCGCGCCCGGCGGCGTCTGAGGTGCAGTCTGGCGCGGTATAGGTCGCATCGGTCAGCACGGCGAGCGTGCTCCAGGCCGCCGTCGACCACGATGCGCCGCTGTAGAGCGATGATGCGATGCCGCCCGCGGTGGCGCGGCCGGCGCAGATTGCTTTGCCGGTGGTCAGCAGCGCGCAGCTCGGTCCTGATTCGAGCGGGCTGCCAACTGTCACGGGGCTGCTCCAGCTCGTGCCGTTCCACTGTATCGCCGTGAGTTGCAGCGACGCCGTCCGTACGCCGCAAATCGCCTTGCCGGTCCCGATGCCGCTGCAGGTCGGGGTTTCGAGTCCGACGATGCCCCGGCTGCTCCAGCCACTCCATGAGGTGCCGTTGAAGCGGTTGACGTAGAGCGTGCTGGCGGGACCAAGCGCCGCGCAGACTGCCTTGCCGGGCGCGTCCGACGCGCATGCCGGATCAGAAACGAGCTGTGTCGCGCCGAGCGTCGTCGTGTTGCCCCAGCCCGCGAAGCCGACCGTCGTCGCGCCGGTTGAGGCAATTAGTCCCAGAAGGATCGGCAGGGCATGCCGGACCACGGACTTGTTCACGGGCGTTTCCTTCGTTTTGTAGACACTCCGTTAGCAGGCCCAGCGATCGCCCGGATTAACAAAGTTGTGTCACGTCCGGACCGTTACGGGAGGTGGCGTCCGCGGTTTTACAGCGGGGGGAACGGCGCCTCCATGTTCGGGATCATCCATGCCTTTGGCTCGGAAGCCGCCTCCGCATACCAGCGGTCGACCAGCGGGTGCGCCCGCACGGCCTCGACGTAGGACCATGTCGCCGCGGAGATCTCGGGTCGGTAGGTGAGGAACCGCGCCGCCACCGGCGCGAACATCGCGTCAACTGCGCCGAAGGTCGCGCCGAACAGGAACGGGCCGCCGGTGCCGAATGCCGCTCGCGCGCCATCCCACAACGTCTCGATCCGCGCGATGTCGGCCAGGGCGCCTTGCGTGCGACCCGCGCCAATCGCGTCGCGAAACAGGCTCATCGGCATGTCGCGGCGCAATGCCGCGAACCCTGCATGCATCTCCGCGGCCAGCGCACGTGCGCGGCTGCGCGCCGCCCGGTCGAGCGGCCACAATTCCAGGTGCCGTTCCGCGCAATACTCGCAGATCGCCAGGCTCTCCCAGACGGTCACCCCGTCATGCACCAAATGCGGCACCGTCGCCCCGTCGGTCGCCGTCTTGACCGCCGCCGTCACCCCGCCCGCCAGCGGAATGACCACCTCGCGCACCTCCAGCCCCGCCAGGTGCACCGCAAGCCAGCCGCGCAGGCTCCAGGATGAATACCGCTTTGTGCCGATAGTCAGGGTGTTCATCGCGTCCTCCCTTGCTCGCGCGCCCGCGTCGCGCGACCCTGCATTCTCTGATCAGGGGTCCAGCCATGAACGAGATCACGCCGCCCGTCTACCAAACCAATCTTCCCAACGACCTCGACTCCTTCTGGATGCCCTACAGCAACAACCGCGGTTTCAAGGCGACGCCGCGCCTTCTCGCGCGCGCCGAGGGCATGTCGTATTTCACTCCCGAGGGGCGCGAAATTCTGGACGGCACGGCGGGGCTCTGGTGCGTCAATGCGGGCCACGGGCGTCGCGAGATCACCGAAGCGATCCAGCGCCAAGCCGCAACGATGGACTTCGCGCCGACGTTCCAGCTGGGCCACCCGATCGCTTTCCAGGCGGCCGCCAAAGTCGCCGAGATGACGCCGGCGGGCCTCGACCGGATCTTCTTCACGAACTCCGGCAGCGAGAGCGCGGACACCGCGCTGAAGATCTCGCTCGCGTATCACCGGGCGCGCGGCGAGGGGACGCGCAACCGGCTGATCGGGCGGGAGCGCGGCTATCACGGCGTCGGCTTCGGCGGCATGTCGGTGGGCGGCATAGGGCCGAACCGCAAGCAGTTCGGGGCGATGCTGCCCTATGTCGACCACCTGCCGCACACCCACTCGCTTGAGCACAACGCGTTCGCCAAGGGCCAACCGGCGTGGGGCGCGCATCTGGCCGACGCGCTCGAGGGGTTGGTTACTTTGCACGGCGCGGACACGATCGCCGCGGTGATCGTGGAGCCGCTGGCCGGCTCGACCGGCGTGCTGATCCCGCCCAAAGGTTACTTGGAGAGGCTGCGGGCGATTTGCACCAAACACGGCATCCTGTTGATCTTCGACGAGGTCATAACCGGGTTCGGCCGCATCGGCGCGCCTTTCGGGTCGGAGCGGCTGGGCGTCACTCCGGATATTCTTACCATGGCGAAAGGTCTGACCAACGCGGCGGTGCCGATGGGGGCGGTCGCGGTGGACGAGCGGATCTATCGCGCCATCGTCGACGGCGCACCGGCCGGCATCGAGCTGTTCCACGGCTATACCTATTCGGGCCATCCGCTGGCCTCGGCAGCGGCGGTCGCGTCGTGCGACCTTCATCGGTCGGAGGATCTGCCGGCCCGGGCGCGGGCGATGGAGGGCAAGTTCGAGGACGCGGTTCATTCGCTGCACGGCGCGCCGAACGTCATCGATATTCGCAACATGGGCTTGGTCGGCGGCATCGAGCTGCAGCCGCGCGCGGGAAAGCCGGGCGATCGGGCGATGCGGGTGTTCCATCGCTGCTTCGATGCGGGCGTGCTTACGCGCGTCACGGGAGACATCATCGCGCTGTCCCCGCCGCTGATCGTCGAGGAGCCGCATCTGGCGCGGATGGTGGAGACGGTGGGCCAGGCGATCAGGGCCGAGGCAGCTTGAAATAGCGTGACCGCCTATTCGCTTGAGGGGACTGTTTCTGTCGTTGTGACTGCGCGCCTGTCGTATGCCGACGCTTTTTTGTCGGCTCGGGACCAAGCGCGACGCACTCCGGGCCGGCAAAATTTGGTGGTGATCGATCCGTGCTCCATCACCGGAAAATCGCTCGCCATCTCTGAGCGAGCGCAGGTTCTTGTGATCGGCGCCGGACCCGCCGGCCTCGCGGCGGCGATCGAGGCCGCGCGGCTTGGCCTGTCCGTCCTGTTGCTCGACGAGAATCCGATACCCGCCACGACAATGGGCGAGGACATTCCGTTGCTGTTCGGCCAGGCGATGAGCGGGGCCGTCCGAAACATCGCCGCCATGACCGAGACGCTGATCGCCACGGAACCGCGACTGGCCGAGGCCTTCGACGCCGGAGTCGATGTCCGGCTCGGGCATTCGGTCTGGGGCCTCTACGCGAACGGGCCGACGGTCGGCTGGCTGCCCGGGATGGTCGCCGGCGTCGCTTCGCCTGACGGCGCACGGCTCATCGGGTTCGATCGCGCGATCGTGGCGACCGGGCATCGCGACATGGGCCTTGCGTTTCCCGGCTGGGATCTTCCCGGAGTGATCGGCGCCGCCGCGGCGGTTAGGCTGGCGGCCCGCTATCAGGCGATCGAGGCGCGGCGGGCCGTCGTGCTCGGCAGCACGGCCGAAGCGTTTGCCGCCGCCCACGCACTGCGCGCGGCAGGGGTGGAGATCGTGGCCTTGGTCGAGCGGGCCGACTCGGCGATCTGCGCCGACCCCGATTTCCCCGTGTTGACGCGCCAAACTCCGCGTCGGGCGGAAGGCCGGGAGCGGGTGACAGCAATCGTTCTGTCCGATCCAACGGGTATCGAGATCCACATCGAGTGCGATACGGTCGTGCTGGGCGTCGCCGCGGTTCCAGTCATCGAACTCCTGGACGCAGCCGGGTGCCGCACCGCTTTCGATGGCGCGCGCGGCGGGTTCGTGCCGGTCCTGGATGATGCCTATCGTACCTCCATCGCCACCATCCAGGCGGTCGGCGATTGCGCGGGCGTGTGGGCCGCGAAAACCCGCGATAGGAGAATAGCCGAGGACGAAGGGGTGCGCGCCGCCCGGCTCGAACCAGGAGCGCGGGGGGCCGATGCTCCAGACCTCGCCGCCTATCGTCTCGCATGGGTGCGTGACGCGGTGCGGGCGGACACCGTGGTCTGCCGCTGCGAGGAGGTCACCGCGCGGGAGATTCTGGAGGTCCGGCCGCCGCGCTACCTGGACTCGCCGCGTGACGCGCGCAACGATCGCAGCCTTGCTTCGTTGCTGGGGCAAGGGGCACCCAGTCCGGATCAGGTGAAGCGCCTGACCCGCGCCGGCATGGGTGTGTGCCAGGGTCGTCGCTGCCGCGAGCAGGTCGCCTGCCTTCTCGCCCTCGGCGCGGGCGTGCCCCTCGCGGATATTCCGCTCGCGTCCCATCGCGCCCCGGTCCGGCCCCTACCGCTGTCCGCGCTCGCCGCGATGCCGGAGGAGGCGGCGATGGGCGCGCATTGGGACACCTGGTTCGGCATCGCCTCGCAGGCCGTGCCCTACTGGGAGATCGCGTCGGATGGCTGAGGGCGCGGCGGTCGTCATCGTGGGCGGCGGGGTCACCGGCCTGTCCGCCGGATGGTGGCTCGCGAGGTCCGGCGTGGATGTCCTCGTTCTGGACAAGGGTATCGTCGGCTGGGAGGCGTCCGGCCGCAACGGCGGCGGTTGCACGCACGGGGTCAGCCCGCTGTTTCTGGAGGAGCAGCGTCTGTGGCCGACGATGGACGAGATGCTGGGCTATCCGACCGAATTCCGCCCCGGCCGGATCCGCGTCGCCTTCGACGAGCGCCAGTTCGGACTGTATGGACGCTTGGCCCGTGCCGGCGCGCATCACGGGTTTGCCACCGACGTTCTCGACGCGGCGCAGACCCGCGAACTCGCGCCATTGGTCGGTGACGGTGTCCATGCCGCCTACCACTACCGTTTCGGCGGCCATGCCAACCCGCACCGCACGTCGCAGGCCTATGCCTGGGCGATGCAGGATCTCGGCGGGCGGGTGCGGCAGCATGTGACCGTCACCGGCCTCGACACGCATGGTGGCCGGGTGGTCGCGGTGCGCACGGAGGACGAGACGATCGGCTGTGACGCTCTGGTCATCGCGGCAGGACCGCAGACCGGGCGGCTGGCGGCGTTGCTCGACGTTCATGTGCCGATGGCGGCCGCCCGCGCCGAGATGATCGTCACCGAGCCGCTGCCGCTGATGCCGCTCGGCGGGGTCGACGGAAATGGGCTGTATGGCCGCCAGACTTTGCGGGGCAACCTCGCTTATGGCGGCGGACCACATGAATGGATTTCGTGGGGCGAGGGAATGCACGCGCCGCCGCGCAGCTCCACGCCGCTGATGGGCCCCATCGCCGCGCGCCTCGCAGGACTGTTCCCGAAGGCGAGTCACGCGCGTGTGCTGCGAAGCTGGGCCGGACTGATCGAGAACACGCCGGATGGGCGTCCCGTCATCGATCGCCTGTCGGCCCCCGACAATGTGGTCATCGCCACGATGTCGAGCATCGGGTTCGGTCTGTCGCCGGCCAGTGGCCACGCGGTTCGCGATCTGGTCGTCGACGGCACCTGCAGCTTCGCCGATCTGTCGACCTTGCGGCTGTCGCGGTTCGATCATCTGGCGGCTGATTGGGCCGAGCGCCAGGGATGGGTCGGGTTGGCGGCGTGAACTCAAACGGAGCGTGATATGAAGCGCCTTGCCCTGACGCTGATCGCAGCAACTCTGTTCTCCGGGACAGCCGTCGCGGCCGACCCGAAAATCATCAACGAGGATGCTTGGTTCGCCGAGGGGCCGATCTGGTATCATGACAAGTTGTATTACGTGGAATACGGCCGGAACACGGTCATGACCTGGGACGGCGCCAAAAACGAGGTCTTTTGGAAACAGGATGGCTGCGGACCGTCGGCCGTGGCGCCGGACGCACGCGGCAATTTCCTGGTGACCTGCTACGACTCTGGTACGATCGGCCGCATCTCGCGCGATGGCAAGACCTTGCCGCCTTACACGAAGGACAAGGATGGCGTGGGATTTGTTGGTCCCAACGATCTCGCGCCGGACAAGCAGGGCGGCGTGTATTTCACCGGTTCCGGCCATGAAGGCCCGGTCATCGACGCCGCCGTGTTCTACATCGCGAAGGACGGCAAGGTGAGCCAAGCCGCAGCCAATTTGCACAATGCCAACGGTCTGGCCGTGTCGAACGACGGCAAGACCCTGTATCTCATCGAGACCGAGGACAACCGACTGCTGGCATTCGACATCGCGCCCGACGCGACGCTATCCAACCGACGTGTATTCCTGCGCCTCGACGACATGTTCCCAGGTCAGCCGCATATCTGGCCGGACGGCGTCAAGGTCGATGCGAAGGGTGAGCTGTATATCGGCCAGAGCCCGCGATCGCTCGACGCGCCGGGCAAGATCATCGTCGTCGACGGCCAGGCGAAGCTGTTGCGCATGATCGCCGTGCCATCCGTCTCGATGCCGAATTTGGCGTTCGGGCCGGGCGAGAAGGTGATCTACGTCATGGCGCTCGATCAGATCGACAAGGCACCGTATCACGGCAAGGTCTACGAAGTACCGAACGAATAGCCGAGCCGTGCCATTTCCTCCCGCAATGCCGCCAAGCCGGCGCGCAACAACCGCCGCCGTGCCGCATCGGTGTTCCATGCGACGTGCGGCGTAAGTGTCACGTTGTCCAAGTCCAGCAGTGGATGTCGCGGCGGCAGCGGCTCCTCGGCGAACACATCGAGACCTGCGAAGATGTCACCCAAGCGGAGACGATCCAGCAGCGCCGCCTCGTCAATCAGGCCGCCGCGGGCAGTGTTCACGAGGACCGCGCCGGGCCGCAGCAATCCAATGCGCCGCCGGTCGATCAACCCTCGTGTTGCAGGCGTGAGCGCGAGGTGAAGCGAGACGATATCCGCAGTGGCGAGACACGTATCGAGCGGCAGCTGCGTCGCGGCGTCGTTTGGCGTGCGGTTCCAGCCGACGACGTCGCAGCCCAGCGAGACGCCGATCCCAGCAAGCGCTCGGCCGGTGCCGCCGAGGCCGATGACCGCGAGCCGCTTCTCGGCAAGTTCGATGCCGCCATCTTCAGGCCAGCAACCGGCGCGCATCGCGCGGTCGGCTCTCGCCACACCTCGCAGAGCAGAGAATATCAGCGCCAGCGCATGTTCGGCGACCGCGCGGTCGCCGTAGCCGAGCACGCGGCATACCACCACGCCGCGCGCCGCCGCCGCATCGAGATCGACCCAGCTTGCGACCCCGGTGCTCAGGTAGGAGATGACGCGCAGCCGGGGCAGGGTGGCCAGCGTCGCGGCATCGATCCGGGTGCGCAGCAGCAGCAATCCGTCGGCGTCTCGTGCGCGCGCGGCCAACGCCGCGGCGTCCGGGGCCGCGACGTCCACCTCCAGCCCCGGCACGAGCGCAGCCGCCCGTGGGTCCAGGAGCGCCGCCATTACCGCCGTGGCGTCGGGGAACCGAAGGATCATGGGCGGCCCGGTCGCAAGCATGTCGTCTCCACATCCGGGTCGCTTGCCCCGCTCCCCAGACTTACCAGACATGTCGAGGAACGTTGATGAACGCAGGCGCGACATTGGCCGAACTGCTTCGCGCGCGTCGCGCCGGGATGACGTTGCCGCAAGCATTCTACAACGATCCCGCGATTTTCGAGGCGGATCTTCACGCGATCTTTTATCGCCACTGGCTGTTCGCGGCGGCCAGCTGCGAGCTGCCGGGGCCGGGCTCGTTCGTGACGCTGACGATAGGCAGCAGCCCGATCATCGTGTTGCGCGACCAGCACGGCGACGTCCGGGCGCATTTCAACACCTGCCGCCATCGCGGTGCCCGCATCGTCGACGAGAAGCACGGCACGGTGCGCAGTCTGGTCTGCCCGTATCACCGCTGGACCTACAAACTGTCCGGAGAGCTCGCCCATACCCGTCACATGCCGGACGATTTTTCTCGTGCCGATTTTCCGTTGCGGTCCGTGCATTCTCGCGAGGTCGCGGGGACTGTCTACGTGTGCCTCGCCGAGGAAGCGCCCGATTTCGCGCCCTACGCGGCGGCGGTCTCGCGGCAACTTGCGCCACATGGTTTGGCCGACGCAAAAGTCGCATTCGAGGTCGATCTGATCGAGCACGGCAACTGGAAGCTCGTGATGGAGAATTCGCGCGAGTGCTATCATTGCGCCACCGGCCATCGCGATCTGATGCGCACCTTCTTGGATCTTTACGACTTCGCCAACCCCGAGAATGCCGAGGCAATCGGCGCGTATTGGGAGTCCTGGGACCGCGCCGGGCTGCCGTCGGGCGTTGCCGAGGGGCCGGATTTCCGGGCCGCGCGCCTCCCGCTGACCAACGGCGCCCGCTCGATGACGCTGGACGGCGAGCTTGCGGTGCGCAAGCCGCTTGGCCATGGGCCGGCCGACAGCTTCGGGTCGCTGCGCTGGGTCCACTACCCGTCGACATTCAACCATGCGCTCGGCGACTATGCAGTCCTCGTCCGCATGCTGCCGCTCGGCCCGCAGGAGACGCTCGTCACCACGAAATTCCTCGTGGCGACGGATGCCGTCGAGGGTGTGGATTATGATATCGACCGGTTGATTAGGGTTTGGAGCGTTACGAACGACGAGGACAAGGCACTGGTCGAACGCAACCAGGCTGGAGTGAACTCGATCGGGTATCGTCCCGGCCCCTATTCGCCGAGCCTGGAGGCGGGGATCGTCAAGTTCATCGAGTGGTATTGCGCGGCGATGGAGGCCCATCTTGCGCGGGGGGCAGCTCAGCTCACGCCAGCCGGATGAGTGGCGATCCAGTGCTGCGCGATGGCGGTGCGATTGCACAGCCAGACGGCATCGTGCCGCTGGATGTGGTCGAGCACGCGGGCCAGCGCGCCGATGCGTCCCGGCCGGCCGATCAGCCGGCTGTGCAGGCCGATCGACATCATGCGCGCTTGCCCCTCCTGGCCACGGCGATATAGCCAGTCGAAGGCGTCGCGGATGTAGGTGAAAAAGTCCTCGCCGAGGTCGAACCCTTGGCCGCGCGTCATTCGGCTGTCGTTGTTGTCGAGACTGTACGGCACGACCAGGTGACCCCGCCCGCCGACGTTCGTCCAATAGGGCAGATCGTCGTTATAGGCGTCGCTGTCGTATAGGAACCCGCCCTCCTCGACCACCAGACGCCGCGTGTTGAGGCTTTGCCGCCCGGTGTACCAGCCGAGAGGTCGCCGCCCGATCAGACGTGTGACGAGCTCGATGTTCCGGCGCATGTCGGCCCGCTCCGCCTCCTCGGAGACGAACTGGTAGTCGATCCAGCGCTGGCCGTGACATGCGACCTCGAACCCGCTCGCCGCGATCGCAGCAGCCGCCTCCGGGTGACGTTCCAGAGCCATGCCGACCGCATAGATCGTGGCATCGACGCCGCGCCCTTGCAGCAGGCGCATGATTTCCCAAAACCCGACGCGGCTGCCATACTCGAAGACGGATTCGATGTTCAGGTTCCGCAGCCCGAACTGCTTGTCGGGTCGGTCCATGTCCGTCAGCACCGTCTCCGAATGCGAGTCGCCATGCAGGACGTTGTATTCGCCGCCTTCCTCGAAGTTCAACACGACCGAGACCGCGATGCGGGCGCCGCCTGGCCAGCGCGGATCGGGCGGGCTGGCGCCATAGCCGATCAGATCGCGCGGATAGGGCTCGTTCGTCGGCATGGCGCGCTTCCTGCATATAATGCAGCGATCGTCGCAGGATCGCACGCGCCTTGCCACCCATCGTTTCTCTCAGAAGGACCACCATGAGCGACAATCGCAAGACGATCGACGCGCTGCGCCGCACCTTGGGCGCGCTCGACAACGACCTGATCGACGAACTGATCGCCGGTCGCGTCGATCGGCGCGGCTTCCTGCGGCACGGCAGCCTGCTGGGCCTGTCGCTGCCGCTGTTGTCGGGGATCGCAACCACATTCGGCGCGGCCGCGCTGCCGTCGCTAGCACGTGCCGCGGGTAAGCCGGGCGGGACGATCCGCGTCGCGCTGACCGTGCCGGCCGCCGCGATCGACCCCGTGACGATCGCCGACAACGGCGGCCTCGAGATTCTGCTGCAAGCCGCGGAATTCCTGTGCGTGCTGCAACCAGACCTGACGCTGAAGCCGGTGCTGGCGGAAAGCTGGACGCACAACGACGACGGGTCGGTGTGGACGTTCAAGCTCCGCTCCGGCGTGAAGTACCACAGCGGCGGGACAATGGTCGCCGAAGACGTGATCGCCAGCATCGATCGGCTGTGCGACCCGAAAAATGCCTCGAACGCGTTGTCGGCGTTCAAGGGAATCCTCTCGCCCGGCAACGCGAAGAAGATCGACGATCTGACGGTTGAGTTCCACCTCGACGCGCCTTACGGCGCGTTCCCGTACGTGATCTCGTCGGACAACTACAACTGCGTCATCCTCCCCGCCAGCTACAAGGGCGACTACGAGCACAACTGGGACGGCACCGGGCCGTTCAAGCTCGAGAAATACACCGCGAAGGTCGGCGCCTCGTTCGTACGAAACCCCGACTACTGGGGTCCGAAGTCGCTGCCGGACCGCACCGAGTTCACGTTCTACACCGACCTGCAGCCGCAAATTCTGGCGTTGCAGGGCGGCCAGGTCGACCTGATCGAACAGATCGCCGTCTCCGGCGGGCAGGCGCTGTTGAACGACCCGCGTTTCACCATCATTCGTGAGAATGGCACCGGGCATCAGCAGGTGCACATGCGCTGTGATACCGGGCCGTTCACCGACAAGCGGGTGCGCCGCGCGCTCGCACTCAGCCTGAACCGCAAGAAACTGGTCGCCGGTCTGTTCCGCAACCTTGCGGTCGTTGGCAATGACAGCCCGTTCGCGCCGGCCTACCCGACGACCGACCGGTCGGTGCCGCAGCGTGAACAGAACATCCGTGAAGCGAAGGAATTGATGGCAGCGGCCGGCGTGCCGAAAGGCTTCAAGGTCACGCTGACCACCGAGCGCTATATCGAGATCCCCGACTACGCCGTACTGATCAAGAATTTCGGCAAGGAGATTGGAATCGACATCACGCTCGCGATCGAAAGTCAGGATGCCTATTACGGCAAGGCAGCGTTCGGCGAGTCCGATTGGCTCGACAGCACGCTCGGCATCACCGATTACGGCAACCGTGGCGTGCCGAACGTCTTCCTGCGCGCGCCGCTGCTGAGCGACGGGCCATGGAACGCGGCGCACTTCAAGAACAAGACCTATGACGGGTTGGTCGACAAATATGGCCGCAGCGCCGATCTCGGAACGCAGCGCGCGCTCGCGAAAGAGATCCAGGAGCTGCTGCTTGACGAGACGCCGATCATATTCGGCTACTTCTACGACTATCTCGTTCCGGTGAAGAAGGGTCTGACCGGGATCCCGCCGATCGCCAACCGGCTGTTTCTCAGCCAAGCCAGCTTCGCGTAGCGGCCAAGCGAACGCGAGGAGCTTCGCCAATCGTCCGCGCCCTGATCCCCCGGTTGCTGCTGTCCGTGGTGACACTGTTCCTGCTCAGTGCTCTGGTCTTCGCGGGTGGGCAGTTGCTACCGGGGGACGTGGGGCGGGCGATCCTGGGACCGCTCGCGGATGCGCGGGCGGTCGCCGTGCTGAACCACCAACTCGGCGTCGACCGTCCGCTGCTCGTGCAATACTGGGACTGGATCAGCCATTTCGTGGTCGGCGATATGGGCTTGTCCTATATCTACCGCTCGCCGGTTGCGCCCTTCGTCGGCGACGCTTTGCTCAATTCGCTCAAACTCGGGGCCGTCGCGTTCGTGATCGTGGTCCCGTTGGCCATTCTCGGCGGCGTGATCGCGGCATTGAATGTCGGCCGATGGCTTGATCGTGTCATCACGCTGAGCGGCCTGTCCGCGACAGTGGTTCCGGAGTTCGTCTCGGGCATCGTGCTGATCTTGATCTTCGGCGTGTGGCTCGATCTCTTTCCGATCACCGCGACCTGGCCGCCGGAGTCCGGGCCGCTCACCCAAATCTACTACCTGCTGCTGCCGTCGGTTCCGCTTGTGCTCGTGTTGTTCGGCTACATCGCCCGCATGGCCCGCGCGGGCACGGTCACGGCGCTCGAGGCGGACTACACGCGGACCGCGATCCTGAAGGGGTTGCCGCGCCGCACGGTGATTTGGCGGCACGTGCTGCGCAACGCGCTGCTGCCGACGATCACCGTTGTCGCGACCCAAGCCGGCTACCTCATCGGCGGGCTGGTCGTGGTCGAGACGTTGTTTCACTACCAGGGCATCGGCGGACTGATCTATGCCGCGTCGAAGGCGCGCGATTTCCCGATGCTGGAGGCCGGTGTGCTGACGGTCGGCGTGATCTACGTCGTCGCCACGCTTTGCGCCGATCTACTTTCGGTGCGTCTCAATCCGCGACTGCGCTTCGGCGGCCGCGAATGAGCGGCGCGGTAATTGTCCCGTCCGCACCGCGTTGGGAGACGGCGCGTGCGCTGTTGCGCTCGCCGACGTTCCTCTCTGGCGTCTCGATCGTACTGTTTTGGGTCCTGTGCTCATTGTTCGGCGAGCAGGTCGTGCCGATCGATCCCTACGCCGACGATCTTCTGACCGCGCTGGACCCGCCATCGGTCGAGCATTGGTTCGGCACCGACCATCTCGGGCGAGACATGTTCGGCCGGGTCATCGTCGGCGCCCGCGACATCCTGACGGTGGCGCCACTAGCGACGTTGCTGGGCGTCGCGCTCGGTACCGCGATCGGCCTGATCACTGGCTATTTCGGGGGTATCGTCGACAACATCGTCAGCCGTCTCGTGGACGCTGTACTGGCGTTGCCGCTGCTGATCGTAGCGCTCATGGCGCTGGTCGCTCTCGGCCCGTCGAACGGCACGGTCATCATCGCGATTGGTCTCAGCTTCACGCCGATCGTGGCGCGCACCGTGCGCTCCGCCGTCCTGACGGAACGCAGCCTCGATTATGTCGCGGCGGCGCGACTGCGCGGCGAGGCGGCCACGCACATCATGTTCATGGAGATTCTTCCCAACATCCTGGGTCCGATATTCGTCGAGCTGACGGTGCGCATCGGCTACGCGATCTTCACCGTCGCGACGCTCAGTTTCCTCGGGGTCGGGTTGCAGCCGCCGTCGCCGGACTGGGGCCTCGCGATTTCGGAGAATTACGGCTTCATCGGCGGCGGCTATTGGTGGACCGTGTTGTTCGACGCGGTGGCCATCGCGTCCCTGGTGGTGGGGGTCAACCTCGTCGCCGACGGGCTGCAGGGCGCGCTCGACTCATGAACGACGACGCGCTGGTCATCGAAGATCTCGATGTCGCCTATCGCGTGCGCGGCCGCGACCGGGCGGTTCTTCGGGATCTGTCGCTGCGCATCGGACGTGGCGAGACCTATGGGCTGGTCGGAGAATCGGGATGCGGCAAGTCGACGGCGGCTTTGGCGGTCGTACGCTACTTGCCGCGCGGCGGGCGCGTGCGCCGCGGGAGAATTCTGCTCGACGGACAGAATGTTCTGGAACTGCGCCCGCCCGCCTTGCGGCAGTTGCGGGCCCGCAGCGTCGCGATGGTCTACCAAGACCCTGGCCGCGCCCTGAACCCGTCGATCACTGCCGGGGCTCAGCTCGTTGAAGTATACGCGCTGGCCGGCCATGCCGCGAGCGAGGCCGCTGACCGCGCTCTCGACATGCTGCGGCGGGTGCAGATTTCCGACCCGGCGCGCGTCATGGACCGCTATCCGCATCAGCTGTCCGGGGGCATGCTGCAACGGGTGGTGATCGCGATGGCGCTTGCGGTGGATCGCAGGTTGCTGATTCTTGACGAGCCGACGACCGGCCTGGACGCCACCGTCGAGGCGGAGGTGCTCGACCTGATCGAGGCGCTGCGCGCCGAGTTCGACACAGCCGTTCTGTTCATCGGCCACAACCTTGCGGTCATCGCTCGGATGTGCGCCCGCGTCGGCGTGCTCTACGCGGGCACGAAAGTCGAGGAGGGTCCGACCGCCGACGTGTTCGCCGATCCCCGCCATCCCTACACGGTCGGCCTGCTGCGCTGCCTGCCCAAGCGCGGGCGCAACAAGTATAGTGGCAGGCTGGACACCATTCCCGGCTTCCTGCCGGCCTCGCCCGGTTTGATCCGCGGCTGCGTGTTCAGCGAGCGATGCGGGTTGGCCGAAGGCGTCTGCCACGACGTGGCGCCGCCACTCGCCGCGTTCGGCGAGCGCGCGAGCCGTTGTCATTTCCACGAACAGGCCCCGAGCCTGCCGCGCGTCACGCCGGACGCGATGCCCGACGCCGCGGCCGCGGCCACGCACATGGTTCCCGTCCTGCGTGTGGAAAACCTGTCGAAGACCTATTCCGCCGGCCCGTATCGGGTCGCCGCGCTGCGCGACGTCGAATTCAATTTGTGGGCCGGCGAGACGCTCGGGCTGGTCGGCGAATCCGGCAGCGGCAAGACCACTCTCGCGCGGGTTCTGCTGGGTCTGACGCCGCCCGACGACCAGAGCATCATTCAGATCGACGGCAGGCCCTTGCCCGAGCTCTCGAGCGCGCGTGACCAGGAGCAGATCCGGGCACTGCAGATCGTCTTTCAGAATCCGGATTCGGCGCTGAACCGGGCGCACAGCGTGCGGCGCATCATCGGCCGCGCGCTGGCAAAGCTCGGCGGCCTGCATGGGGCCGCGGGGCGCGCCCGATTGCTCGAGCTGACGCGGTCCGTGCGTCTGGCGGACCGCTTCCTGGCCGCCAAGCCGCGGCAATTGTCGGGCGGCCTGAAGCAGCGTGTGGCCATCGCGCGCGCTTTCGCGGGGACCCCCCGGTTGGTCGTGTGCGACGAGCCGACGTCCGCGCTCGATGTGTCGGTGCAGGCGGCGATCTTGAACCTGCTGGCCGATCTGCAGGCCGAACGGCAGGTCAGCTACCTGTTCGTTTCGCACGATCTCGGCGTGGTCCGGTATCTGTCCGACCGGATCCTTGTTCTGTATCTCGGGCGCGTGATGGAGTGTGGTCCGGCCGAGCGCGTGTTCGAGGGGCCGCATCACCCCTATACGGAGGCGCTGCTGTCGGCCGTGCCGGATGCCGACGGCCGCACCGCGCGGATTCCGCTGAGCGGCGAGATCCCGAGCGCCGTGCGTCCACCGAAAGGCTGCGTGTTCCATACGCGCTGTCCGCGAAAGATCGGCCGGATCTGCGAGGACGACGAGCCGCGGCTGATGGCCCGCGACGAGGATGGACATTCCATAAGGTGCCATCTGGCGCTTTCGGAAATGGGTCGGGCGCGTGTGGCGGAGAGCGTTGCGGTGAACTGAAGGTTATGGCTTCGCCCGTTCGATCCCCTCAAATGCTCACCTTTGACGTCCATGGGGTGTGGGGCGTCGGGTCCAGGTGGCGCCCCGGGTCGCCATTTCTCAATGCATCGCCGCGCGTCGTTCCTCGGTCGGGCTGCGTCCTGACCAGCCGCGATAGCAACGGCTGAAATGCGTGGCGGAGACGAACCCGCAGGCGAGCGCCACTTCCAGTACCGATAGCCCGGTTTGCTGCAGCAGTGCCCGTCCACGCTGAAGTCGCAGTTCCCTGTAGACGTCACGCGGAGTCTTGCCCAGCGTCCGTGCGCTGAGCCGTTCCAGATGGCGCGGCGACAATCCGGCCGCACGGGCGAGCCGCGCGATGTCGAGAGGCTCCTCCAGGGTTCGCTGCATTTCGCGGACCACGCCGCCGAGCTTCGGGTGAGCGACCGAAAGTCGTCTCTCCAATGCATCGCGCTGATGATCCTGCTTGTCGCGGATACGCGGATGCATGATCTGATCGGAAATCGCCGTGGCCAATCCCGCGCCATGCTGCTGGGCGATCAGGTGCAGCATCATGTCGAGCGTCCCGGTCCCGCCGGAGCAGGTGAGGAACGGCCCGTCCTCGACCACGATGTCGTCGCTCACAATGATGCGTGGAAACTCCTCGGCGAGCGAGGCGACGTTCTCCCAGTGGGTCGTGCAGCGTCGGCCATCCAGCAAGCCACTGCGGGCGAGCAGATAAGTCCCCGTGCTGATCGCGCCGAGCCGGCAAGCCCGCCGGTGCAGCCGCCGCAGCCATGTGAACACTGCCCGATCGCGGAACCTTTCCGCGTGCAACCCGGCGCAGGCCAAGACCATGGCGCAGTCCGTGGCGTCCGCGATGCCGCACTCCGCGGACAGTGAAACGCCGTTGCTGGCCCGCACCGCCCCGCCGTCGCGGGAGATCACTCGCCACTCATACAGCATGCGACCCGACAGCCGGTTGGCGATCCGCAGGGGGTCCATCGCACAGGCCAGCGCGATCATGGGAAACTCAGGGACCAGATAGAACCCGACGCGCGTCACGCGACGGCCGTGCGCTGCTCGACGATCCAATCCATATACGCATGGAACGCGGTCCTCACCGGGCGCGGTCGCCAGCCCGTCTCGGCGACGATGCGGGAGATCTCGTAAGCGCCCCACATGCCTCCGGTCAGCGTCGCGTTCTGTAGGATGTCGGCCTCGTCGGGGGTTGCGAGGTCCGCGCGCAGACCGGGACACTTCTCGGCGGCCCAGTCTATCAACTCGCCGGTCGTCGTCGTGACGCCGGCGGCGATGTTGTAGACTGCGTGAGCCAGTCTCGGCGCTCGCAGCAGTGCGCAGATGCCGTCCGCGACGTCCTCGGCGTGCACGTAATCGCCGATCGCGTCGAGCGTGTTGACGCGGATGCGCATAACCCTGTCGAGCGCCATATGGGCAATGCGGTTGGGGACGTGCCGGAAGTTGCGGCTGGCGGTAGCCCGGTCCATCGTTCCATAGACCGATGACAGCCGCACCGACGCGACCGACAGGCCGAACAACTCGCCGTACCGTTCCGCGACCAGTTCAGAGGCAAGTTTCGAGATCCCATAGAGTCGGCGTGGCGCGACATAACCGTCCTCCGGCAATGGCTCGCCGGGGCGGTCCGGCCCGTGATGCCGGTAGACGGCGCCGGAGCTGACATAGATCACGCGGCCAATCGCTGGCTGCGCCCGCGCCCAGTCCAGTATCGCGACGGTGCCCATCAGGTTCACGTCCATGATGCGGGCGGGGTCCTCCGACTCGGGTTCCCGGCGCGCCTCGGCTGCCGTCCCCCGCGACAGCGGCGTCACGGTGGCCCCATGCACCACGCGGGTGATTCCGTGAGCGGTCAGTGTGCTCGCCCAAGCATCCGGCCGCGTCACGTCGGCGGTGACCACCGTGAGCCGGTCGGCCACCGGCGCAAAATACCTTTGCGCCGCCGCGTCGAGCGGCGCCGCATCCAGCGCCACGACGCGCGCGTCGGGATCGGCGTCGAGCCAGCGTCGGGCCATGACGCTCATGACGAAGCCGGTCGCCCCCGTCACCAGGAGTGTCATGCGCACTCGTCCAACAGCAGCGACGACAACGCTCCTGCGCCGACCGCGAAGTCCTCCATGGCCATGGCTTCGTCCGGATTGTGGCTGCCGTTGGCATTGCGAATGAAAATCATGGCGGTGGGGATGCCCTCGGCGGCGAACATCGCCGCGTCGTGTCCCGCTCCGCTCGCCATCTCGAACTCGCCGAGCGTCTTGCGCAGCATGCCGCGCAAGCGGGGATCCATCAGCGCCGGCGGCGAATCGCTGGTCTCCCCCAGATCGAACCGCACCCGGTATGCCGAGCCGATCCGCGCAGCGGCGCTGCGGGCATGGTCCGCCATGTCGCGCATCGTCGCACCCGAAAGGCTCCGCATGTCCAAGACGAAGCGTGTCAGGCCCGCGACCTTGCTTGGTCCATGCGCGGCGGGGTCGGTGAAGAATTCGCCGCTGGTGACGACGAGGTCATCGCCCGCCGCCTCGCGCCGCAGCCATTGCGCTTCCATGTCGTGCAGCAGCGCGACCGTGGCGGCCACCGCGTCGCTGCGGTATGCGCGGGGCAGTGCGCCGGAGTGTCCGTACGCGCCGATGCAGGCGGCGTCGCGGAACCGAACGCAGCCGCGAATGCCGGTCACGGCGCAGGCCGCGATCCCGCGTTCGACGAGCACCGGGCCTTGCTCGATGTGCAATTCCAAATAAGCGCGGATGGCGCGCGGGTCGAGCAAGCGGCGGCGTGCGCGGATCGCCTCCGGATCGAAGCCGCTCGCGCGTATGGCGTCCTCGAGCGAATGGCCGCCATCGCTTCGCCGGATGCCCAGGCACGCGGGATCGAGATGTCCGAATGCGCCGGCGCTGCCGACATAGGCCACGTTGAACCACGCGGATTCCTCGGCGCGGATCGCCATCACGGTCACGTCGCACGCCGGGACGATACCGCAGCCGCGGAGACCGGCGAGGACCGCGAGCCCCGCGACGACACCAGCCGCCCCGTCAAAATTGCCGCCCTGCGGGACACTGTCGAGATGCGACCCGACGAGCAAGCGTGGCGCGGTACGGTCGCGGCCCGGCAGGGTCATCGACAGGTTGCCGATGGCGTCCACCGCGATCTCCAATTCCATGCAGGACGCCACGTCCCGGACGATGTCGTGCGCCGCCTGCTCGCCCGGGCCAAAGCTGTCGCGACAGATACCCGCGCCGAGGCGAGTGCGCCGCGCCAATTCGTCGAACAGGGAAGCGGCCAAGTCCAAATCCGGGGCTGCTTCGCGGCGTGCCGCCATGCGATACGGGGCTGACATCAGGCGGGTGTGCTCATGGGTCTGCTCGACGGAAAAATCGCCATCGTCACCGGCGCCAGTTCCGGCATCGGGCGTGCCATCGCGGTGAGTTTCGCGGCGGAGGGTGCCCGTGTGGTGCTGGCCGACGTGACGGAAGAGCCGCTTGAGGGTGGGCCGCCGACACGCGAACTGATCGGCGACGCGGGATATTTCCAGTCGACGGATGTCGCGTCGTGGGAGGCGGTCGACGCGTTGGTGGCCGGTGCGGTGGCGAGATTCGCTCGGCTCGACATCATGGTCAACAACGCCGCGATCTTCTCCGGCACCGCGCTTCTGGAGACCACCGCGGAGCAGTGGGAGCGGGTGATGGCTGTCAACATGACCGGCATGTTCCATGGCTGCAAGGCGGCTGTCGCCCGGATGATCCAACAGGAGCCAGTGGCCGAGGCGCGCGGCCGCATCATCAACCTCGGCTCGCAGCAGGGGATCGTGACCTCGCCGCGCGACATTGCGTATGGCGTGAGCAAGGCGGGCGCGATCTACATCACGCGGCAGATCGCGGTGGACTACGCCGCCGAGCTGATCGTTTGCAACTCGATTTCTCCCGGCAAGGTGGTGACCGGCAAGCCGGGTCTGCCGATGGATCCCGCGTTGCTGGAGAACGCCCGTCGGCGGACCCCGTGGCCACGCCTCGGCACGCCTCAGGACGTCGCGAACGCGGCGGTGTTCCTGGCCAGCGACCGCGCGACGTTCATGACGGGGTCGAATTTGGTCGTCGATGGCGGATGGTTGGCGGCGTGATCCGATTCTGGCGGCTCGCCGTGGCTGTCGCGTTGGCTCTATGCGGATGCACGCCACGGACGACGTGAAGCCCGACATCGCCGTGCCACGCGACGCGAACGTGATCTTGCCAGACGACGTCGACCTGGTCGCCGCCCGTCGGTTCATTCTGGACCACGCAACGTCCCCGCGAGCGCCCGCAACGCCTCCACCACCGTAGCCTCGCGCACCGCGCCCCGGTCGCCCGGAAACACCACGCGCCACGTCCGGACGTCGTCGTCGCGTGCAAGGCCGAACCAGACGAGCCCCACCGGCTTCTCGGCACTGCCGCCGCCCGGGCCGGCGACGCCGGTGACCGCGACAGCGAGATTCGCCGCCGACCGCGCGAGCGCGCCCGCGGCCATGGCCCGCGCGACCGCCTCGCTGACCGCGCCGTCTTGGGCGATCAATGCAGCCGGCACGCCGAGCATTTCGGTCTTCGCTTCGTTCGAGTAGGTGACGAACCCGCGGTCGACCATGTCGCTGCTGCCGGCGATCGCCGTCAGTGTCGCGGCGATCAGGCCTCCGGTGCAGCTTTCGGCCGTGGCGATCCGAAGCCGCCGCGCGCGGGCCGCCGCCAGCAGGGCCTCGGACAGAGCCAGTGTTGTCGCGCCGATCACGGGGCCACCTCGACGTCGCCGGCCTTGATCGCCGCGCCCCAGGTCGCGTGGTCGCGCTCGACCTGGTCGGCATAGGTCATGGCGAACTCGGAGATCGCGATGTCGAACGCCTCGCCCTCTCCCAGATATCCCGCGATCATCGCCGCATCGCCGGACCGCGCGTGCGCCCGCGCCAGCGTCCGTCCGCACAGCAGCGCGTAGAAGCGCAGCGCATCAGCCTCGATCCGGCCCCAGGCGGCGGACAGGCGGGGGTCGGCCAGGGTGCGCACGTAGAACGATCGGCCGTCGATCGGTGCGCGCGTCCAGCCCAGCAGGGGGTCGGGTGCGGCCTGCATCGTGCGCTGCGCGGACACGACCCGCTCACCGGGGGCATAGGGGCTGGGGCCGGCATGCGCCTCCAGCACCGAGGTTCGTGCTTCCTTCAACTGCAGCAAGAGCACGTCGCCGTCGCCGCTCGCGAAGAGGCCGATCGCGCAGAACATGCCGACGCTGCCGATACCGGCCGCCTTGAACGCGACGTCGCGCAGCCGATAGCGGTCCAGCAGCGCCCTCTGCTCGGGACGCACCGCGTCGAGGTAGGCGTCGAAGGCGACGTGGGCGAAGCCCTCCTCCGGGCCGATTCGGAAGACCGTGGGCGGCCGTTCGGGCAGGCGCAGCGTGCCAGACTTGGAGACCAGGTTCGCATAGGTATGACGGCTCTCGTGCACCATCTCGGCGAGCCGCTGGCGCTCGCGCTTGCGGGTGTCGCGGTCGGCGATGTCCTCGACCAGCCGCTCCAGATCGAGGCGGACGCGCCAGGCATCGAGCGGGGGCAAGTCGGCCAACGCGTCCATCTGTCGGCGATAGGCATGCGCGGCGCGACGGCTCAAGGCACGGGTGGCGCGGGGCGGCAGGTCGCGGGTTCGGCCGGCGAGCACGAGGCTGGTCGCGAGACGTTTCAGGTCCCACTCGAACGGCGCCGAGGCGGCCTCGTCGAAATCGTTGATGTCGAAGACGGCCGCGCCCTCGGGAGCCGCGACCGCGCCGAAATTGCCGAGATGGGCGTCGCCGCAGGCCACGACGCGCAGGCCCGATCTCGGCAGACCGGCGAGGTCGGCGGCCATCAGCGCAGTGGCGCCACGCAGGAACGTGCTGGAATCAGTCGCCATGCGGCGATGGCGGAGCGGCAGCAGGGCGGGCAGGCGCCCCTCCTCGGCAGCCAGGAGGGTGGCGACGGGATGCGCGCGCTCGTGCGGCGTCGACCAAGTCGCGTGCGCGCTGCGCGGCACCGCGCGGCGCAGTTCGTGGCCCATCGCGCGCCGCTCCGCAGCACCCGGCAATGGCTCGGTCACCAGAACAGCCCCGTCGCCCACTGCGCCGCCAGCAGTGCGAGGGCCGCGAGGACGCCCGCGAAAACATCGTCGGCCATGATCCCGAACGCGCCGGGCTGGCGGTCCGCCCAGCCGACCGGGCCGGGCTTGGCGATGTCGAACAGGCGAAACAGCGCGAACGCGGCCAGCACGGCGGGCCAGGTGGGGCGCGGCAGCGGCAGGAGGGCGATCCACTGTCCGGCCACCTCGTCGACGACCACCCATCCCGGGTCCCCATCGACGTGCGCGGCCGAGATCGCCCAGAGGCCGCCGAACGTGGCGATCAGCGCGGCGGCCCACAGCGTGGCCGGATGTCCGGCGAGCAGCGCAGCCCCCGCCGCGAGCGCCACGAGCGAGCCGGCGGTGCCGGGGGCGACCCCGACATGTCCCACGCCGCCGACGCTTGCGATCACGCGGGCGAGCGCGGCCATCGTCCCAACGGGCTGGTTGGTGCCTCGCCGAGCCGCACGCGATAGACGACCGTGTTCTCGATCACCCGCTGGACGTAGTTCCGGGTCTCCGTGAACGGGATCAGCTCGATCCAATCGATCATCTCCGGCGCGCCGGTGCGCGGGTCGCCGTATGCGCCGAGCCAGTCCGTCACCCGCGACGGCCCGGCATTGTAGGCGGCCACGGCCAGCGGGACCGCGCCATCGAACTTTTGCAGGACTCCCGCCAGGTACGTGGCTCCCAGTCTGATATTCAGCGCGGGGTCACCAACCAGCGCGGCAAGCGGAGCGTCCACGCCGAGCTGTCGACCCACCTGCGCGGCGGTAGCCGGCATCAATTGCATGAGGCCGCGCGCGCCGGCCGGGCTCACGGTCGAGGCGTCAAAACTGCTCTCCTGACGGATCACGCCAAGCGTCAGGGCCGCGTCGACGGGCGGGGCGGCGGGCAAGTCGGAGGGGATCGCGGCGGCGACCGGCCAGCCGGCCTGCAGCAGCACCACGCCGCTGCGTCCGGCCCGTCGCGCCAGCGTCACCGCCGTGTCGGTCATGCCGAATCCGGCCGCGAGGTGGGCCGCCAGCGACAGGTCGACCGGATCGCGCGCGATCTCCGGCAGGCGCAGCAGGAACGTGCTGGCCCGCCTCGGGTCGCCCCAGGCGACCAGCCACGCCGCCGCCCGCGCCAGTTCGCGGCCGGCGAAGGCCAGCGCCTGTTCACGGTCCCATACCGGGTCGCGGGCGGCGGCGATCCGGGTCGCGGCAGCCTCCTCGCCGGCGGCGAGTTGGCCATAGAACGTGCCGGGCCAGTCGGCGGCGGCGGCAAGCGCGCGGCCCGCTTCGGCC
The DNA here is from genome assembly GCA_965246915.1 of Acetobacteraceae bacterium. Taxonomy (GTDB): domain Bacteria; phylum Pseudomonadota; class Alphaproteobacteria; order Acetobacterales; family Acetobacteraceae; genus CAVRQM01. Next base: position 100,121 of record CBDFGB010000010.1, on the reverse strand, counting down.
TCGTCGCCCTGCGCCTGGGCGGCGCGGGCGAGCCAGTATTGCGCGCGCGACTGCGTCAGGGCGGCTTTCGAGACATCCGCGAGGGCCGCGAAGTGGCGGCGCGCGCGCGCCGGGTCGGCGAGCTTGCGCAGAGCTATGAACCCCGACAGGAACGCCGCGTCGGCGACCTGCTCCGGCGCGTTCTGCGCCGTGTTGGAGGTGAGCGCGTAGGCGCCGGAAACGTCGCCGTCGCGCAGCCGTCGGCGCGCCAGAATGTTGCGCTCGTCCCAGAACGGCGCGCGGTGGTCCACCGCCTCGCGCTCGGCGGCGAGGCCGTCGGTGGCCCACAGCGTGAGCGCCTCGGCATCGCGTCCCGCCCGGCGCAGCCAGCGCAGCCGCTCCAGGACCAGCAGCGGGTCTTGCCGCCTTGCCGCGGGGACGGCCGAGACAAGATCGGCGGCGCGCGGGTCGTCGCGGCGCAACGCGAGGATGGCCTCGGCCGTCTGGCGGTCGCCGCCGTCCAGCCGTGACGTCACGCGAGCGGCATCGGCCGGGCTCGCCCAGGCCAGCCGCTCGAACCGCCGCCAGTTCGGCTCGGGGCCGATCTCCGGGCCGAAGCCCTGCAGGAAATTGGCCTCCCATGCCGGATCGGGGTCGGCGGCGATCCAGGCGGCCCGGGCGAACTTTTCGGCGCCTGCCCGGTTCTGCCGGAGCGAGGCCTGGGCGCACCTGGCCAGGGCGATGGCGAGCGCCGGCGGATGGCCGCAGGCGGCGAGGGCCGCGGCATCGTCGGGTTCGGCGGCGAGAGCCTCGTCGCGGCGGCGGGCAAGCCCGGCCTGCATCGGCCAGTCGGGGCTGCTCGCGATGAACGTATCCAGCTCGGCGAGCGAGGCCGCCTGCGGCGTCAGGAGCCGGTAGAACAGCACGAGTTTTCGTGCCACCGGATCGGCGTAGGCGGCGGCCGCTGCGTCGGCCTGCGGCCAGGACCGGGCGCGCACCGCCGCCATGACATCCTGCGCCCGCGCCGGCGTGCCGGCGAGTTGGGCGGTCAGCAGAACCGTTGCGAGGACGATGGCGCGGCGCATGGCTCCGCTTACACCGTGCGCGCCTTGCGGCGCATCCCCCGCGAGCCTAGTTTCCCGCCCTGGATGGAGAGGCCGACATGCTGAAGGGTTCCCTGGTCGCGCTCATCACGCCGATGCGCGAGGACGGGTCGGTGGACGAGGCCGCACTCGAGACATTCGTCGACTGGCAGATCGCCGAGGGCACCCAGGGTCTGGTGCCGGTCGGCACCACCGGCGAGTCCCCCACGCTCACCCACGAGGAGCATCGCCGGGTCGTCGAGGTGACCATCGCGGTCGCCGCCGGGCGCGTGCCGGTGATCGCCGGCGCCGGATCGAACAGCACCGCCGAGGCGGTCAGCCTCGCGCGCCACGCGAAGGCGGCGGGCGCGGACGGGGTGCTGGTGGTGACACCCTATTACAACAAGCCGACGCAGGAAGGGCTGTTCCTGCATTTCACCGCCGTCGCCGACGCCGCGGACTTGCCGGTCATCATCTACAACATTCCGCCGCGCAGCGTGGTGGACATGAGCGTCGAGACGATGGCCCGGCTGTCGAAACACCCGAACATCGTCGGCGTGAAGGATTCCACCACGAATCTCGCACGGCCGCTGCACACCACGCGGGCGTGCGGCGAGGCATTCGTCCAGCTGTCCGGCGAGGATCATACCGCGCTGGCGTTCCTCGCGGCCGGCGGCGACGGCTGCATCAGCGTCACCTGCAACGTGGCACCTCGTTTGTGCAGCGCAATGCATGGCGCGTGGCAGGATGGGCGCGTGGCCGACGCGATGGCGACCCAGGCGCGCCTGGTTCCGCTGCATGATGCGATGTTCGCCGAGACCAGTCCGGCGCCGGTGAAATATGCCGCGAGTCTGCTGGGGCATGGCACCGAGACGACCCGTCTGCCGCTCGCGCCGCTGGCCGAGGCGACAAAAGCGCGAGTGCGCGCGGCCATGGTCGAGGCCGGATTGCTGAACTGATTTTTGGGCATGGCGGAGAAGAAATCCAAGGGCGGCCTGATCTCGCACGGCATCGCCGCCCAGAACCGCAAGGCACGTTACGACTACACCATCAAGGAGACGGTGGAGGCGGGCCTCGTGCTGAAAGGCCCGGAGGTGAAAAGCCTGCGGCACGGGCGCGCGGCGCTGACCGAGGCGTGGGCGGGCGAGCGGGACGGTGAGCTGTTCCTCTTCAATTGCTATATTCCGGAATACCAGGGCGGCGTCCTGAGCCGGTTCGAGCCGCGCGCGCCGCGAAAATTGTTGCTCAAGCACAAGCAGATCAATGCGCTGCTGGGTGCGGTGGCCCGGCAGGGATCCACGCTGGTGCCGCTCGATATTCACTTCAACGACAAGGGCCGCGCGAAGGTGCTGCTGGGCGTCGCCGAGGGCCGCAAACACGCCGACAAGCGTGCCGCCGTGGCGGCGAGGGACTGGCAGCGAGACAAGGCGAGGCTGTTGCGGGCGCGGGGGTAGGACGGCTCAGCAATTGGTCCGTCCGGAGGCGGCGCAGTCCTGCCAGTAGACGTAGTGCTGTAGCAGCGGAAACAGCCACCACGCCGCGACAAACAGGGCCGCCATCGCGACCAGCAGAACGAGCGGCAGGATATCGAAGCGGCGTGGCGGGTTCTGCGAAGGGTCGATCATCGGAGGGCTTTAGCGCAATCGCGGCCGGCCGTCGCCGCAGCGAGCACTCCCGCCCTTGGACCCACTCGGCCCACCCTGAATGTTGCAATAACGTAACAAAATGGACGCACTTTCTCCGGGGATTATCGGGCGGAGTTTGAAAACGTCCTCCACCCTGGTCCGGCCAACGAAGCGGAAGGCGGAGGCTCCGCCGCCTGCCGCGTGTTCGGTGGACCGGGACGGGGCGTCCGCTCCGGCGTCGCGGTGAGCGCGGCGCCCACGGAGCCGACTTCGGGAGGTGCGGGTGTCGCGGGCCCAGGCGACCCAGCCGCGCGAAGCGGAAACAGCGAGGGGGGCAGGTCCGGCCCGGGCTCCATCCCCAGCATCCGGCAGAGTGGTCTGAGGACCCGACCGGCCTGCGGCCCGGCGTCCAGCAGGGCAACCAGGTCGGGGTCGTGGGTCAGCATGTGCCGGAGCTGAGCGGCGCAGCCGGCGGCGTGATGGCCGAGCCATTCGACCACCCAGCCGGACCGCGCCGGCAGCCGGCGTTTTGGGACGGCGTTCTCCCGTTCCTCCCGCGGTTGGACGGTTCGGGCGCGGTGTGGCCGAGCGCGGACCCGGAGCCGGCCGGCGCGGTGGCGGGCGACGAGGGATTCGACCCGTCGCATGACGCTGCTGAGATAGGCCGCGAACAGCAGACCCAGCGGAACATAGGCCCAGTATCTCACCGCCCGGTCGGCCGCCGCCCGGCGCAGATGCAGCAGGATCGGCCCCAGCCGCTCCGCGAGGTCGGGAGGTCCTATGGGCTCGGGCGGAAACAGGGCGTGGATGTTATACACGAACGCATACTGAACACATACCGCAAACGGTGTCAAGAGACACAGAGGTCCGCGCCGGACCAAGCGCGTGTCTGAGGACGGGGCGTGCTGCAACTCGGCGGCGGCACGTTCGATGCGTCGAGGCTGGACGTCGCCTCGACCACCACCATCCTCGGCTACGGCGTCGTCAAGCCAGCCGTGGGCGCGACGGGATTGTTGAACGCGGTCGGCGGCGGGACGCTCGCGCTGCTCGGCACGGTCGGGAGCGCGGCCGGCCTTCGGGCGGACGCCAACTCGGTGCTGCAACTCAATCAGACACCGCTGACCAGCGTCACCGGAAATGTCACGCTGAACGCGGTCGGATCAAAAATCCAGTTCGGCACGACGACCTTCACCGCGCTTGAGTCCACGCTGACCGGCATCGCCGCGACCGGAACGTTGTCCGTGCTCGGCGGACGCGGTTACGTCACCACCAAGGCCATCACCGACGGCGGAGTCCTGACGGTCGCGGGCGGCACGATCACCGCGGCGTCGATCACGGTGGCCTCCACCGGGCGCATCATCGGGTCGGGCACCTTCACCAACGCCATCGCCAGCACGGGCACGATCGAATCCAGCGCCGGCCTGCTGAAACTGAATGCCGGGGCGTCCGGGACCGGCACGCTGTTGGTCGATGCCGGCAGCACGCTGGAACTCGCGGCAAGCACGTCGGTCGGAACCATCACGGCTAACGGGGTGCTGCAACTCGACGGCCAGACGTATTCCGCCTCGACCACGGTGGGCGCGACCGGACTGGTCCAGGGGTTTGGCACAATGAGCGCCTCCATCGTCGACAATGGCGTGATCGACGCGAAAGGCGGAGTGTTGAAACTCGCCAGCAGCGTTTCCGGAGCCGGCGGCTTGCGGATCGAGAATGCCTCCACGCTCGAACTCGGCGGGGCCACGTCGCGAGGCGTGACCTTCGCCACGGGCGCCGTCGGCACGCTGCAACTCGACGCGCAGACGAGTTTTACCGGCGCGGTCGGCGGGCTGGCGCTGGGCGACGCCATCAATTTCAAGAACGAGACGGTCAACTCCGCCGTGGTCAGCGGCACGACCTTGACCGTGGTCGGCTCGGCGGGGACGACGACGTATCAAGTGGCCGGCGCGCTGTCGGGCAACCACTTCGCGGTCCAGGCCGATCAGCACACGATCAAGCTGGTCGCGGGCGCGCTGCGACTGGCACCGGCGTCGTTCCTCGCGTCGCCCTCCGCGCCCGCGCCCGCGCCGGACTTCCCCGCGGAGGAGGCGCGGCCGACGCCGGTCGCGGCCGCCGGATTCGTGCCGGAGGCGCCGCCGGGCACGCCCGGGGTTTGGGCCTATCGGCCGTCGGTGGAGCAGATTTTATTCGTGCATCATTGAGGCTGGGCGTCACCCCCACCCCGGCCCTCCCGTATCGAGGGGCCGGGGGAAGGGGACTCCGGGATCGGGTTGCCGCTTGACCGCAACCCGCCCCGCTGTTGCACTCCGGCCGCGTTCCTGGGGGAGCCATCGATGAAGCGCCTGATCGCCGCCGCTCTCGTCGCGGCCTGCGCGTCCACGGGCGCACAGGCCAAGGACACGTTGTCGCTCGGCATGGTGCTGGAGCCGCCGAACCTCGACCCCACGGCGGGCGCGGCCTCGGCGATCCGCGAAGTCACCTACCAGAACATCTTCGAGGGCCTGACGCGGATCGACGCCAAGGGCGAGGTGCAGCCCGACCTCGCCGAAAGCTGGAGCGTGTCGAAGGACGCCCTGACCTACACGTTCCGCCTCATCCCCGGCGTGAAATTCCATGACGGCAAGCCGTTCGACTGCGCCGTCGTGAAGTTCTCCTACGAGCGGGCGATGGCGCCGGACAGCGTCAACGCGCAGAAGGGCCTGTTCGCGCCGATCGCCAAGATCGAATGCCCGGATCCGAACACCGCCGTCGTGACCCTGAAGGCCCCGAGCGCGCAGTTCCTGTTCAACATGGGCTGGGGCGACGCGGTGATGGTGCATCCGGACAGCGTCGCGAACAACGCGACCCACCCGGTCGGCACCGGCGCGTTCAAGTTCAAGGAATGGGTGCAGGGCGACCATGTCACGCTGGCGCGCAACGCCGAGTATTGGGGATCGCAGCCGAAACTGTCGGAGGTGACGTTCCGCTTCATCGCCGATCCCGCGGCGGCCACGGCGGCGATGCTGTCCGGCGATCTCGACGCGTTCAGCAATTTCCCCGCGCCGGAGACGCTCGACACGCTCAAGGCCGACGCGCGGCTGGTGGTCAAGGTCGGCACCACCGAGGGCAAGACGATCCTGGCGCTGAACAACGCGAGGAAGCCGTTCGACGATGTGCGGGTGCGGCGCGCGCTGACCCACGCGATCGACCGCCACGCGCTGATCGAGGCGGTGCAGAGCGGATTCGGCGCGCCGATCGGCTCGCATTACGTGCCGGGCGATCCCGGCTATGTCGACTTGACGCAGACCTATCCGTTCGACGTGGCGGCGGCAAAGGCGCTGCTGGCCGCGGCGGGAGTGAAGCCGGGTGCGACGATCACCATCGCGCTGCCGCCGCCGCCATATGCCCGAAAGGGCGGCGAGGTGATCGCGGCGATGCTGCAGCAGGTTGGCATCAAGGCGAAGCTCGTGCCGATCGAGTGGGCGCAGTGGATCGACCAGGTCTTCCTCAAGGGCGACTTCGACGCGACGGTGATCTCCCACACCGAGGCGCGCGACCTCGATATCTACGCCCGCGACACATACTACTTCGCCTACAAGAGTCCGGAGTACAAGACGCTGTATGACGCCTATCTGGCGGCGATCGAGCCGGCCAAGCAGATCGAGGCGCTCGAGGCCTTGCAACGCAAGCTCGCCGAGGACGCGCCGGCCGTCTATCTGTTCGCGCTGCCGAAGATCGGCGTGTGGAACGCCAAGCTACGCGGCCTGTGGGAGAATGATCCGGTGCCCGCGAACGATCTGAGCCGGGTGAGCTGGGCCGCCGACTGACGCTCGCGCGTCGCCTCGCCGGCAGCACGGCGGTGCTGCTGGCAACGCTGCTCGCCGCGTCGCTGGTGGTGTTCGTGGCGATGGACGTGCTGCCGGGCGACCCGGCGGCGATCATCCTCGGCACCGGCGCGCGGCCGGACACCCTTGCCGCGTTGCGGCATGAGATGGGCCTCGATCAGCCTGTCGCCACGCGATACGTCGCTTGGCTGGGAGGCATGCTCATCGGCGAGTTCGGGCGCAGCGTCACGTATCACGTGCCGGTCGCCGACCTGATCGCGCAGCGGGCGGCGATCAGCGTGCCGCTGGCCGCCTCGGCGATCGTGGTCTCGACGGCGATCGCGGTGCCGCTCGGCGTGTGGGCGGCGTCACGGCGGGGACGTGCCGCGGAAGCGGCGGCGATGGCCGTCGCCCAGCTGGGCGTGGCGGTGCCAAATTTCTGGCTCGGGCTGCTGCTCGTGCTCGCCTTCGCGATCGCCTGGCCGCTGCTGCCGGCCGGGGGTTTTCCGGGCTGGCAGGCGGGCGCTTGGCCGGCCGCGCGGGCGCTGCTGCTGCCGACGCTGGCGCTCGCGCTGCCGCAGGCGGCGATCCTGGCGCGGGTGACCCGCTCGGCGGTCATCGAGACGTTGGCGGAGGACTATGTCCGCGCCGCCCGGGCGCGGGGCCGGTCGCGGCGCGGCGCGTTGTGGGCGCATGCCGTGCCCAACGCGGCGGGGCCGATCCTGACCGTCCTCGGCCTGCAGTTCGGCTTCCTGCTGTCCGGCGCCGTGCTGATCGAGAACGTCTTCAGCCTGCCGGGGCTTGGGCGTCTGTTGTTTCAGGCGATCGCCCAGCGCGATCTGATCGTCGTGCGCGATCTGGTGGTGCTGCTGTCGGCTTCGGTGATCGTGGTCAATTTCGCGGTCGATCTGGCGCAGGCGGCGCTGGACCCGAGGCTGCGCGGATGAAGGCGCTGGTCGTCGGCGCGGCGATCACCGCGGCGCTGGTCCTGGTCGCGGCGGTCTCGTTGGTGTGGACTCCGCACGATCCGGCGTCCATCGACATCGCCCACCGCCTGGCGCCGCCAGCGTCCGCGCACTGGCTCGGCTCGGACGCGTTCGGCCGGGACGTCGCCTCGATGCTGATGGCCGGCTCGGCGCAGACGCTGGCGGTCAGCGTCGTCGCGGTCCTGCTGGGCGCGGTCGTCGGCGTGCCGGCCGGGATGCTGGCGGCGGCGCGGGGCGGCCTGCTCGATCAGGCGATCATGCGCGCGGCCGACCTCGCCTTCGCGTTCCCGGCGCTGCTGACGGCGGTGATGATCACCGCGTTGGCCGGGCCAGGTGCCGCCAACGCGGCGGTGGCGATCGGGCTGTTCAACATCCCGGTGTTCGCCCGCGTGGCGCGGGCCGCGGCACTCGGCGTCTGGCGGCGCGATTTCGTGCGGGCGGCGCGGGTGGCGGGGCGGGGCGGGGCGGCGATCGCCGTGCTGCACGTCCTGCCGAACATCGCCCCGGCGCTGGTCGTGCTGGCGACGATCCAATTCGGGGTGGCGATCGTGGCCGATGCGGGCCTGGCCTATCTGGGTCTCGGCACCCAGCCGCCCTGGCCGAGCTGGGGCCGGATGCTGAACGACGCGCAGACCTACATATTCCGCGCGCCTTCCTTGGCCGTGCTGCCGGGGGCCGCGATCACGCTGGCGGTGCTCGGGTTGAACCTGCTGGGCGACGGGCTGCAGACCGTGCTCGACCCGCGCGCGCGGCGATGAGCCTGCTGGACGTCGCGGGGCTGACGGTCACGATCGGCGGGGCCGCCGTGCTGCACGACGTGTCGTTTTCCGTCGCGGCCGCCGAGACGGTCGGCATGGTGGGCGAGAGCGGCAGCGGCAAGTCGCTGACCGCGCTCGCGATCCTAGGGCTGCTGCCGGAGGGTGCGACGGTCGGCGGCGCGATCCGGTTCGGCGGCGCGCGGCTGGACGAGGCGCTGCTGGCCCGCCTTCGCGGCGACCGGATCGGGATGGTGTTTCAGGAGCCGATGACGGCGCTCGACCCGCGCCAGCGGATCGATGACGCGGTGGGCGAGGCGTTGCGCGCGCACCGGGGTCTGTCGCGACGTGCGGCCCGGGCGCGGGCGGCGGACCTGCTGGCCTCGGTCGGCCTCGCGCCGCCGCGCATCCCGCCGGGCAGCGTTGCCCACCGGCTGTCGGGTGGACAGCGTCAGCGGGCGCTGATCGCCGCGGCGATCGCCTGCGGTCCGGACCTGTTGCTGGCCGATGAGCCGACGACCGCGCTGGACGCGGTGCATCAGGCGCGCACGCTCGATCTGCTGGCGGGGATCACCGCCGCACGGGGGATGGCGATGCTGCTCATCAGCCACGACCTGCGCCTGGTGGAGCGGCGGGCCCACCGGGTCGTGGTCCTGTATGGGGGCCGTGTCATGGAGAGCGGAACCGCCGTCGCGGTTTTCTCGCGCCTGGCGCATCCGTACACGCGCGCCCTGCTCGACGCCTCGCCGCATGCCGCCTCGGGACGGCCGAGGACGATTCCCGGAAGCCCGCCCGATCCGCACCGCTTGCCGCCGGGATGCGTGTTCGCGCCGCGTTGTCCACGTGCCGACCCGCGTTGCGCGGAACCTCCGGCGTTGCACGGCGGGCCGGAACATGCCGTCGCCTGTTGGCATCCGTTCTGATGCTGCTCGAGGTCGAGCAACTCGTCCGATCGCATCCGAGCCGTGGCTGGCGGAACCGTGGCGTGCCCGCCACGCGGGTCCTGCACGGCGTCAGCCTGAACATTCCCGATGGCGGCGCGCTGGGGCTGGTGGGCGAGAGCGGCAGCGGGAAGTCGACGCTGGCGCGAACCGTGCTCGCGCTGGAAAGGCCGCAAGGCGGAACGGTTCGTCTGGAGGGCGCGGACCTGTTCACGCTGCGGCCGACCGAGCTTCGCCGCATGCGCCGGCGGATGCAGGCGGTATTCCAGGATCCAAACGGTTCGCTCGACCCGCGCATGCGCGTCGGGCGGATCGTTGCCGAGCCGATCGCCGCATTGGAGCCCGAGGTGAGCCGCGCGGGTCGGCGCGAACGGGTTGCCGAGGCGCTCGCGCGCGTCGGTCTGCCGAGCGTGGCGATGCAGCGCCATCCTCACGAATTCTCCGGCGGCCAGCGGCAGCGCATCGCAATCGCCCGGGCGATCGTCACGCGGCCCGCGTTGATCGTGGCCGACGAGCCGGTCTCGGCGCTCGACGTTTCGATACAAGCGCAAATCCTCGAGCTGATCGCGCAGCAGCGGCAGGCCGGGATAGGCTGGCTGTTCATCAGCCACGACCTCGCCGTGGTGCGCAGCGTGTGCGACGAGGTCGCGGTCTTGCTGCGCGGCCACGTCGTCGAGAGCGGGCAGGTAAGTGCGGTGTTTGCGACACCGCTGCATCCCTACACGTCCACGCTCGTGGCGGCGGCCGGAGGCAGTGCGCCGGCGCCACGAGAGGCTGTGTCGGAAGCACCGCCCTCCGCGGGATGTCCGCACGCGGGCGTCTGTCCACGCGAGCAGGCAGAATGCCGGCACGTGATGCCGGCACTGCGCGAAGTCGGCGACCGCAGGGTTGCGTGCCATGCGGCGACGACGGGATGACGCAGGGCTACGGTTCGACCGGACCCTTGACCGAATCGGGCATCACCTTGAAATACTTGGCTTGCGCCATGGATGCATTGATTTCCCGGATCCGTACTGCCGTGATGATCGAGGATGTCGTTCCGACGAAGCCATGGCCGCCTTTGAACTCCAAGTATTGCACCGGCCGGCCGAACGTCCGCAATTCGTTGTAGAGGTCGATCGACTGCGTGGGCAGAACGATCGTATCGTCGGTGCCCTGCACCAGAAGCGTTCGCGCCGTCCGCAGATAGTTGGCTGGCACGAGATCGTAGGTGCGGCGGGTCGGCGCATCAGCACGCCAGAGCGAAGGCCCCCAATGCGACGGGGCCCATTCGGCGATCACGAACTGCACGTGCGGACTGAGACGGGGATACAGCGTGGCCAAATCGCCTGGCACGTTCGCGGACTGGAATCCGAGATATTCCGCAATCTGGCCCCCGGCGGAATCGCCCATCGCGTAGACATGACTGGCCGCCACGCCAAGGGTTGCCGCGCTGGCGCGGACCCAACGGACCGCCGCCTGCGCGTCGACCAGTTGGGTGGGCCACCACGACGACGGATCGTCGCTGCGCTGCAGCCGGTAGTTGATGTTGACGCCGACGAATCCGTAGCTCGCCCAGAACACGCAGTCGGGCGCGTGATAGCCCTTGTCGCCACCACTCCAGGCACCGCCGTGGACGATCACCATGGCCGGAAACGGCCCTGTCCACTGATCGGCCGTGGGCGCCGGGCGACAGATGTCCACGGTGTTCTTCGGGTATGGTCCGTAGCGCAAGTTCGATACGGTTTCGACGAAATATGGTCCGTTCGGAAGCCGGACCATCGCCGGGACGGGGTCAGGCGGCATCGCCTCCGCGTGTGCCGTCAGCGGCCCCAAGCACAATGCCGCGACAATGGTCGCGATGTGTCGATACATGTTTTTTTTCCAAACGTTGACTTGAATGAATTAGCAATACGGTTGCTAAGGCATTCACGGTTGGAAAGAAACTCACTATCGATATCGCACACGAATTTGAGCTATTTTGTATCCGTGTCGGCCGCCGGGACGCTTGCAGAGGGCCGTCCGTCCCCTGGGCCGGCGAGCACCGCGTGCGACCGAAAAGCAGTTGTCGAAAGCGCGCTGATGCGCTACAGGAACATATGAGGTTCCTCTCGCTTATCAACGCCTACCTCGAGCGCGCCAATCGGGCCCCGCTCGATCTGGCCGGTATGCGGCGGGCGGCGGCTTGGGCGTCGCGGGTTTGGGGGAACGTCGACATCCTGACGGACGGCGATACCGGCGCCCGCTCGTTCGTCGAGCGCTATCTGGTCGCGTTTCCGCCGGACACGACACTGAAGCTTATCGACCGGCTGGAGGTGGCGGAGCGGCGGCTGATCGAGCTGACGCAACAGCTCTATGGCGAGCCCTCGGGCGACTGAGCCCGGTCAGGAGAGATTGTGCGCGACCGGCCGAAGCGGTCCCGCCATGTCGGCTGGGTGTCCGGTTGGGGCAGCGCGGTCGCGGCGAAGATGGCGCGGCCGATGGCGCGGGCGACCACGAGCGCGGCCGCGTGTCCTAGCTCCGTCAGCTCGCCGACCGGGTCTGCCAGCGCCCGTTTCGCGGTCGCCGCGGCGAACATCGTGTCGCCGTCCATGGGCGCGTGCGCCGGCACGACGGCACGGGCCAGCCCGTCATGCGCCATGATCGCCAGCCGTGTCGATTGCGGTCTGGTCAGGACCGCGTCCGTGGCGACCAGACCGATCGTGGTGGCCGGCGCGCGACGACGCTTGAGGCGCGGCGTCAGGTCGGACGCGGCCACGACAGCCGGCATACCGAGGCCGCCGAACTCACCTTCATGTTCAAACGGAGCGGCCCAGAAGTGCGGCCCATCGCCGATCAGCGGCGTGCCGACCGCGTTGCAGGCGACGATCGCGGCGATCGAATGTCCGGCCGATGTGGTGGTGCTCGCCGAGCCCAACCCGCCCTTGACGGAGGCTGTCGTGGCCCCCGTGCCGGCGCCGACGCTGCCGAGGTCGAACGCGCCGTGCGCGGCCGCCTGTGCGGCCTCCCACCCCAGGTCGCGATAGGGCGAGAACCGGCCCCACGCCTTGTCGCCGCCGTTGGCCAGATCGAACAGGATCGCGGCGCTGACCAGCGGCACGGGATAGCCCGCGAACACGACGCCGCGACCCGACGCCCGCAAGGCCGCCTGTACGCCTCCGGCCGCGTCCAGGCCGAAGATGGAGCCGCCCGAGAGGACGACCGCGTCGATCCGTTCGATGGTCATCGACGGGTCGAGCATGGCGATGTCGCGCCCGCCCGGCGCGCCGCCGAGGATCGACACGCCGACGACCGACGGCGTGTCGAACAGGATGGCGGTGACGCCCGACCCCAATGCCGGATCCGTCGCGTGCCCGACCGTGAGACCGACGATGTCGGTCAGCAGGTTCAGTCGCGGCGACGGCGGCGGCGCGGTCAAGCGCGACCCAAGCCGCGATGGCGGAAGGCCAGTGCCTCCGCCACATCCTGTCGCCGGATCGTCGGCGCGGCGGCGAGGTCGGCGACGCTTCGCGCCACCCGCAAGGTCCGTGCGTAGCCGCGCGGCGACAGGCGAAGCTTATCGGCCGCCTGTTCGGCCAGCGCGCGCGCCTCCGGGGCGAGGTCGAAGCCGCCGACATCCGCCTCCGCATTGTTGCATTCGCCGATGCGGGCCCGCTGCCGGGAGCGGGCGTCGGCGACCCGGCCGGCGACGGTCTGGCTGGTCTCGCCGGTGGGGGCGCGGGACAACTCGGCCGGGGCCACCGGCTGGACGGCGACGGTCAGGTCGATGCGGTCGAGCAGCGGGCCGCTGATGCGGCCCTGGTAGTCCTCGCCGCAGCGCGGGGCGCGGCCGCATTCGCGCGAGGCGTCGCCGAGATGGCCGCACCGACAGGGATTCATCGCGGCGATCAACTGAAAGCGGGCCGGATAGGTGACATGCGCCATCGCGCGGGCAACCGTGGTGCGACCGCTTTCCAAGGGCTGGCGCAGCGCCTCCAGAGCGACGCGGGGAAACTCCGGCAACTCGTCCAAAAACAGCACGCCACGATGGGCCAGCGAGACCTCGCCCGGCCGCGCGCGCTGCCCGCCGCCGGTCAATGCCGCCTGCGACGCACTGTGATGCGGTTCGCGGAAAGGAGGACGCTGCACGAGCCTGCCGCCGTCGAGCATGCCCGCGACGCTATGGATCATGCTGACCTCGAGCGCTTCCTGCGGCAGCAGATCGGGCAGGAGCGCCGGCAATCTGGCGGCCAGCATGGACTTGCCGGAACCCGGGGGGCCGATCATCAGCAGATTGTGCCCCCCCGCGGCGGCGATTTCCAGCGCCCGCTTCGCCGTCTCCATCCCGCGCACCTCGATCATGTCCGGTGACGCCGGCCCCTGCGCCACGCCGCCCGGCGCCGGGGCGGTCAAGACCTGGGTGCCGCGAAAATGGTTGATCAGGGCAAGCAGGTCGGGGGGCGCCAGGATGTCGATGCGCCCGGCCCACGCCGCCTCGCCGCCCTGCACCGCCGGGCAGATGAGGCCGAGGTCCATCTGCGACGCGGCCAGGGCCGCCGGCAGCACGCCCGCCACCGCGTTCAGGCCGCCGTCGAGCGAGAGTTCGCCGAGGGCCGCGTATTCCGCGATGTCCTCGGTGGCGAGCACCTCCATGGCCGCCAGCACGGCGATGGCGATGGGCAGGTCGAAATGGCTGCCTTCCTTGAGCAGGTCGGCTGGTGCCAGGTTGATGAGAACCCGGCGCGGCGGCAGCGAGAGACCCATGGCGGTCAGCGCCGCGCGGACCCGCTCGCGTGCCTCGCCGACGGCTTTGTCGGGCAGGCCCACGACGAGGAAGGCGGGCAGGCCCGAGGAGATCTGGACCTGGACCTCGACGGGCACCGCCTCGATGCCGGAGAAGGCGAAGCTGCGGACGCGGGCGAGGGGCATGGGCTAGGCGGGTGAGGACTGGTGCATTTGTGCAATTTATGCGAAACAACCGCCGTCCGCCAGCAATCCGTGAGGTGGTCTTCAGCCGCGATCAAAACTCCCCAGAAATGCCGCCAACAGCCCGCCCAGGCTGCCCACCGCGTAGCCCCCCTCCTGCACCAACGCGACCGGCCAACCCGACGCGGCGATTGCCGCACCTCCGCGACGGAACCCATCCACGGTCACGGCGAGGAAATTTAGCGGCTCGTCGATCGAGGCGTCGAAGCCGAGGCTGACCACGAGAGCATCCACCCTTGAGCGCTCTAGAAAGGCCAGCCCATCGTTCAATGCAGCGAGCCAAGACTCATCCGGTGTGCTTCGAGGCAGCGGCAGATTGAGGTTGAATCCCGCGCCAGGGCCGGCGCCTTGCTCCCCGGCACGGCCGACGAACCATGGGTAATAATGGTCCGGATCGCCGTGCAAGGAAACCGTGACCACATCTTCACGGTGCCAGAAGATGTGCTGCGTGCCGTTCCCATGATGCGCGTCGATGTCCAGTACGCCGACCCGCGTCGCTCCTCTCGCCCGCAGCCGCTCCGCGGCGATCGCCGCGTTGTTCAGATAGCAATGCCCACCTGCCCGTGCGGTGTAGGCGTGGTGGCCGGGCGGGCGGCAGAGCGCATAGGCGTGCCGACCCAAGGCCGCCTCGTCGGCCGCGGCGACCGCGCAGGCAGCGGCGGCACGGGCGGCTGGCCAGGTGGCTGCCGTGATCGGGCAGGCGGTGTCGGCCGTGTACCAGCCGAGCGCGCCGGTCACGCCTTCCGGGCGCTGACCGCCGTCGGAAAACATTTCCGGCGTTGGGTGGATGTTGGCGACCAACTCAGGCCCGGCATCGGCGAGCGACGCCCATCGCGTCGGAGCCTCGCCGAGAAAAGCGCAATAGTCCGCCGCGTGGACATGCAGGATCGCGGCGTCGAGGTCGGGCGGGTCCGGTTGCTCCACCGAAATGCCTGCCAGCCCACATCCGTCGAGCAATGCCGTGGCGCGCGCGGGGACCTCAAAGTTCGGGCGTACCTGTCCGCGTACCAGGAAGAAGTCCGGGGCATGGGCCAGCTGAACCGGATCGAAGAACGCTTTCAGGCTCGGTCTCGGCGCATGTTATGAGGACGCATGGCCGACTTGGCCGTCGACACTCTCAACTATGCGCGTCGCATGGAGCAGGCGGGGTTCACCCGCCAGCAGGCCGAGGCCATGGCCGAAGAACAGGCGCGGCTCATCGACGAGCGTCTGGCGACCAAGGCGGACGTCCAGGAAGTTCGGCTGGCGATCGAGGCCGGACGCAAGGACATCGAAGTCTTGCGCAAGGAGACGACCCAGCAGATCGAGGCGCTGCGGCAGGAGACCAGGTTGAGCATAGAGATACTGCGCCGAGACCTGACCATCCGGCTCGGCGGCATCGTCATGGGTTCGGTCGCTGCGCCGACCGCAATCCTGGCGCTGGTGTCGCGGCTGGTCCCACCTCACCCTTAAGCCTATCCCCGCATCGCCTTGCCGCGCCCATAGGCCAGCAACATCACGATGATGACCACGCCGTAGATGATTTGCCTCCCCGATTCCGGCATCTGCATGACCGACAGTACGCTCTGCAGCAGCACGATCAGCGCCGTTCCGATGACCGTCCCCGAAAACCGTCCCTGGCCGCCGAGGATGTTGGTCCCGCCCACGACCACGGCGGCGATCGAGGGAAGAAGATAGACGTCGCCCATCGCCTGGAACGCCTTGCTCGCGTAGCCGGCGATCAGCAGGCCCGCGACCGACGAGCACAGGCTGCAGATGACGAAACTCGCGACCAATACGGCCCGCGTGTTCACGCCCGACAGATAGGTCGCCGCTTCCTTGTTGCCGGTCGCGTAGATGTAGCGGCCGAGCGGTGTGCGGGTCAGCATGAAGATCAGCGCCGCGGACAGCAGTCCCCAGACGAGGACCGCGTTGGCGATCCCGAACTCACGCCCGTCGCCGGTCGGCACGCTGAGCAACTGCCGATTCGACAGCCAGACCATCAACGGCGTGGCGGACGATTGCGGCGCGAACCCGCCGGTCAGCATGACCATCAGGCCGCGCAGCACGGTGTTGATGCCGAGCGTGAAAATCATCGACGGCACGCGCAGGAACGCCACACCCAGACCGTTGATCAGGCCGACCGCGAGACCGACGCCGAGGCCGACCGGGATTGCCCACGGGCCGCCGACGGCGGTCGCCAGCATGGCACTCGCGGCAATCGTCCACGGCACGGACAGGTCGATATGGCCCAGCAGGATGACGACCATCATGCCGGCCGAGACGGTGCCCAGAAACGCCGCGGTCTTGAGCTGCTGGAGCAGATAGGCCGGCGCGATGAACGAGGCAGTGCCCTGCGTCGACAGCGTGTATGCGGTGCCGATCACCAGGATCGCCACGATGCAGGCCAGCGGGATTAGGGTCGCGCGGTCGAGCGAGCGCATCAGGTCAACGGGCTCATGTGAACAGGCTCAGGCGGTTCTTGACCTTGAACACTCGCGCGGCGCCGACCGAGACGGCAAGCAGGAGGATCAGCCCCTCGAAGATCGGTTGCAGCAGCGGGTTGGACAGGAAGCCGACCGGGCCGTCCGGATCGAACACCCGAAAGCAGAACGTGATCGCCCGCAATACCAGCGCCCCGAACACCGAGCCGATCGCCCCTCCGGTGCCGCCGAACAGCGACGTGCCGCCGATCACCACGGCGGCGATCGAGTTCAGCGTGTAGACGCCGGCTTGCGGAATCGCGGCGTTGCCCGTCCCGGTCTGCAGCGCGAGATACAGCCCCGCGCATCCGGCGAAGAAGCCGCCCATCACGTAGGCCGCGAGCTTGCTGCGCCAGACTTTCAGGCCGGACATATAGGCCGCCCCCTCCGACGAGCCGATCGCGTAGCAGCCGCGTCCGGTGACGGTGTTCTTGAACGGCACCCATACCAGCAGGAGCACGGCCAGCAGGATGATGAGCGGCACCGGGATCAGACCGACGCCATGCTCGAACCACGCCGGCGCGCCGTCGGGGAACCAGCCATAGGTCGCAGCCATTTCCGACATCGCGTTGCCGGCGACCCAGCTCAGGTCACCGTCGACCTTGCCGCCCGGGGTGGGCCGCAGGATCAGGCTGATGCCGATATAGACCGCGCCGGTGGCCAGGGTCGCGATGATCGGCTGGATGCGGCCAAACACCACGATGAGCCCGTTGACCAGCCCGCAGGCCATGCCGGCCAGCAGGCAGGCGACCATCCCGAGCGCGATCTGCCAGCCCGCGCCGTCGAGCAGGCTCGAGGCGAGGCAGTTGACCAAGGTCATCTCCGCGCCCGCCGCCAGATCGAGGCCGCCGGTCAGAACGGGGACGGTCTGCGCCATCGCCACGAAAATCAGCGCAAGGCTTTCGTTGCTGTTCTCGACGAACAGGTCGACCGAAAAGCCTTTTACATGCAACGAGCTGTAGAAGACATAAAGGATGGCGAACAGGCCGACGGCCAGCCACAGGCCGGCGCTTTGCGCGAGGCGCAGCCGGAGATCGTTCATGCCGCCGCCGCGGTCGTGAGATTCAGAGAGCTCGCGATGATGTTGGCTTCGGTGATGTCCGCCCCCTGCAGCGTGCGCACGACTCGGCCGTCGTAGAGGATCAAGACGCGGTCGCAACAGCCGATCAGCTCGTCATAGTCGGTCGAGTACAGCACGATCGCCGTGCCCGCTGCGGCCAGGTCGCGCAGCAGCTGATAGATCTCCTGTTTCGTACCGACATCGATGCCGCGCGTCGGATCGTTCAGCAGCACGATGCGCGCGCCGGTCAGCAGCCACTTCGCGATCACCACTTTTTGCTGGTTCCCGCCCGACAAGGTGGCGACGGGATTGGCCGAATCGCCGACCTTGATCTTGAGCTTGCCGACCATCTCCTCGATCTTCCGAGCCTCGAGCGCGCGGTCGATCACCACGCCGCGAGTCATGGCCCCGAGGGCGGCCATCGAAATGTTGTCGGCCACCGACATCGGCAGCATGAGCCCCTCGGTCTTGCGGTCCTCGGGGATCAGCGCCATGCCGAGCGATGGCGATTTTGCTCGCGCCGGGCTGTCGATCACATGGTGCTTGCCGTCGATCGTGATCCGGCCCGACACGCCGCGAAGCACGCCGAACATCGCCAGCAGCAGCTCGCGCTGGCCCTGGCCGTCCAATCCGCCGAGGCCCAGGATCTCGCCGCTGTCGACCGCGAGGTCGATACCGTGCAGCCGGTCGTCCCAGGACATGCCGCGCGCCTCCAGCAGCGGTGGCGCATTGGTGGCCGGGCGGACGGGTTTCGGCGGATAGACCGTGTGGATGTCGCGACCGATCATCATGTGCACGATCTGCTCGTCGGTGCGCTCGCCCTTGGCGAAAGTGTCGATATGGCTGCCGTTGCGAAACACGCTGCAGGTGTCGGCCAGCGCCTCGATCTCGTGCATGCGGTGCGAGATGTACAGTTGGGCCAATCCCTCGTCGCGCAGGCCGAGCAGGATCGCGTAGACCTTCTCCACGTCGGCCGCCGTCAGCGCGCTGGTCGCTTCGTCGAGGATCAGCAGGCGCGGGTTTCGGCCAAGAGCCTTGGCGATCTCGACCATCTGCCGGCGCGAGAGCGGAAGGCTGCGGATCTGCGCCAGCGGGTTGATGTCCTCGCAACCGACGCGGGCGAGCAGGTCTTCCGCGCGGCGGCGCTGCGCGCGGTGGTCGATCATGCCCCAGCGGCGCGGCGGGTCGGCGATGCCGATATTGTCGGCCACCGACAGGTCGGGCATCAGCGACAATTCCTGGAAGATGCAGACCACGCCTGCGGCGTTCGCGGTTTGTGGATTGCCGAGGTCGACCTCGCGGCCGTCCAGCGTGATGCGGCCCTCGTCGGGCTGCACGACGCCCGAGATGATCTTGATGAGGGTGGATTTGCCCGCCCCGTTCTCGCCGAGCACGGCATGGATCGAGCCGCGATGGCACGCGAAATCGACGTTCTGCAGCGCCCGAACCCCGCCGTAGCGCTTGCTTACCCCGGTGAGGGTAAGCAGGGGGGGATTGTCCCCCGTCCCAGCCCCGATCACCGTCATGCCCGGACTTGATCCGGGCATCTCGAGTCCGACCGAACGAGCGATCGGTACGAGATGGCCGGGTCAAGCCCGGCCATGACGCGAATAGTGCTCTTGGGCAACTACACAAACCTACTTCGTGTTCTCCTGGCTCTGCGCCATGATCTGTGGCGCGGTGAAGTTCACGCCGCACGGTGCGAACGCATTGTCGGCGAAGAACTGCTCCTTAAGCTCGGGGAAGTAGTTCTCGCCGGCCTTGAGGTCGGTGTAGTCGGCGACCGGGATGGGCACCGAGATCAGTTGCGGCATCACGTTGCCTTTCAGCGCCGAGATCGCCGCCTTGATGCTGATCGCCACCAGGGCTGGCGACTGGCCGTAGGACATGCCCTTCAACCCGTCATTGGCGTGCGTCGCGATCTGCTGGCGGAAGATGTTCTCGCCTTCGCCGGCCACCGGCACGAACGGATGCTTGGCGTCGATAAACGCCTGTACCGTGCCGTCCGAGCCGCCCTGGGTGAACACGCCATCGAAATGGCTGTGCACCGCGAGCGCGTCGGCGGTCACCTTCTGGCTGTCGCCGGTCGCCCAGTTGCCGATGACCTCGGTGATCTCGAAATTGCCGCCGCCGCTTTTCAGCGTCGAACGGAAGCCATCATGGCGGTCGCGATCCACGGAGTTTCCAGGGACGCCGCGCACCTCGAGCAGATTGCCCTTCTTGCCGGGGACGTATTTCAGCAGCCATTCGGCGGCCAGCACGCCCATGGCGTGATTGTCCTCGTTGACCTGCATCACGGTCTCGGTGTCGAGCTGATTGTCGAACGGCACCAGCACCACGCCCTTGGCGTTGGCCTTGCGGATGACGTTGTCGAACCCGGTCGTGCTGACGGCGTTCACGATGATCGCGTCGTAGCCCTGGTTGATGAAGTCTTCGATCGAACCGATCTGGGCGGCGGCGTCGACGCCGACCGAGACGACCTTAAAATCCTTGATGTCCGGCTTGACCTCGGGCGACTCGGCGTATGCCTTGGCGGTCTTGATCATCTGGATTCGCCAAGTGTTCCCCACGTAGCCGTTGGCCAGCGCGATCTTGTACGGCGGCTTCTTGGCCGGCCACTGGAAGAACTTGGTCTTCTCGCTCCACGGCTTGAAACAGGCCGGGTCGAACCCGGGGCCGGAGACGACCTTCGGGCCGGCGGCCAGGGCCGTGCCGGCCAGCAAGGCGAGTGCGGCGGTCAGGGCGACCGCGCGGCAGGCGGATGCGAGCATGGACCTCTCCCCGTGATGGTCCCGCCTTCATGGCGGGTTGCGATACCGAAGCATCACGCGACGGCGAGCGTCGGGCAAGTGGCAATTGTCGGATTTCTACGATGGCCACGCAGACGAGGACGTTTGCTCAACAGTCGCTCTGACGATACCATCTCCCGCTTGCGGGAGAGGGCCAGGGTGAGGTTCACGCCAACAATACAGGTGCGGCGTCTCGGGCGCGACAGCACGGACTCGGAACGCGTCATGCGGGCGATGCTTTGGGGCCGGCGGCTTGCCGCGTTCAAGTTCCTGCGGCCTTCGGCCGGGCCCCTCCCTTTCCAGCAAGCGGAAGAGGATTGAAAGGCGGGCGAAGTGGTTACCGCTTATAGGGCCGCTGCAGCTTGCAGTCCGGATTGAGCCGCACGCCGAACCCCGGCGTTTCCGGCAGCCGCATACGACCCCGTTCCGGCACCGGCTCGTCCAGCAGCAGGGGGTGCATCATCGGAACGATCTCGTCCGCCCCCGGCGCCATCATCAGGAATTCCGTAAACGGGCTGTTGTGCCGGGTGATGACGTAGTGGAAACTATAGACGCTGCTGGCGTGCGGCACGACCAGCACGCCGCGCGCGTCCGCCAGCGCGCCGATCTTGAGCAGCTCCGTCATACCGCCGCACCAGCCGACATCCGGTTGCAGCAGGTCGCAGCATTCCATCTCGAGCAGCATGCGAAACCCCCAGCGCGTGCTCTCGTGCTCGCCGGTGGTCACCATCATTCCGGGGGGCACGGCTTTTTTCAGTGCGGCATAGCCCCAATAATCGTCGGGCGGCAGAGCCTCCTCGATCCATTTCAGGCCATGCGCCCAGGCGCCGTGCGCCAGTCGCGTCGCGTGGTTCAGATCGAGGCTCATCCAGCAATCGAGCATGAGCCAGAAATCGTCGCCGACGCGGCCGCGCATGTCGGCGAGCCTGGCCAGCGTCTTGTGCAGTCCTTCCTCGCCCTCGGCGGGGCCGTGCCGCAGCGGCATCTTGCCACCGATGAAACCCATCTGCTTGGCCAGATCGGGCCGAGCGCCCGTCGCGTAGAAGACCAGCTCGTCGCGCACCGCCCCGCCGAGCAGGTGATAGACCGGCTCGCCGCGCAGCTTCCCGAGCAGATCCCACAGCGCGAGGTCGACGCCGCTGATGGCGTTCACCACCAATCCCTTGCGGCCGTAGAACAGTGAACCGAAGAACATCTGGTCCCAGATCAACTCGATGTCGGTCGCCCGCGCGCCTTCCACGAAGCGCGACAGATGGTGCTCGACGATCCAGGCGGCCGGATCTCCGCCGGTGGTGACCCCGAAGCCGATCGTGCCGTCGCTGGCCTCGACCTCGACGACCAGCGTGCCAAGCACGTTCAGGCCGAAACTCTGCCGGCTGTCGCGATACTTCTCATAGCGCGACATCGGGGTGGCGACGTGGTCGTCGATCCAATGGCCGCCCGCCTGATCGTGGTAGTCGCCGCCGCCGCCGCGCACCACGAAGGCGCGGACGGCACGGATGGTGGGGGTCGGCATCGATGGAGTCCCTCCGGTATTCGGCGGCACCATCACGCGGCGGGCTTCAACCCGGCAAGACCGCGCGTGCGGCGGCCAGGATCGCGTCGCGGTCGCCGGCGGCGATGCGCTTCTCATCGACCAGATTGCCGCCCATGCCGACGAAGGCGGCACCGGCCGCGAGATAGGCCTCGACATTGCCCGGCTCCACGCCGCCGGTCGGGCAGAACACGACGCCGGGAAAGACGCTGACCAGCGCCTTGACATGCGACGGGCCGCCCGCCGACGCGGCTGGAAAAACCTTGATGACGTCAGCGCCGGCCGCGAGCGCCGCCCGGACCTCGGTGGGCGTCATCGTGCCCGCCATCAGCAGTGCCCCAGCGTCGCGACACGGTGCCGCGAGGGTCGGGTCGACCCAAGGCGAGACCAGGAAGCGCGCGCCGGCATCGAGGCAGGCCTGGGCCGTCGCCGCGTCCGGCACCGTGCCGGCGCCGACCAGCAGCGCCGGATCGGCCGCCAGCTCGCGGATCAACTCGACCGCGCCGGGAATGGTCATGGTGATCTCGAACACCGAGAGTCCCGCCTCGCGAAGCCAGCCGATCCCGGTCGCGGCATGTGCCCGGTCACGCATGCGCACCACCGGGATCACCCGGGCGGCGCGCAGCCGCCGCATCATCTCATCCATCGCCATGCACCGCCCCTGATTGCGAGGCGTGAGTAT
This sequence comes from Acetobacteraceae bacterium, assembly GCA_965246915.1. Taxonomy (GTDB): domain Bacteria; phylum Pseudomonadota; class Alphaproteobacteria; order Acetobacterales; family Acetobacteraceae; genus CAVRQM01. The sequence goes on along the minus strand of CBDFGB010000010.1, from coordinate 77,482 downwards.
CAGCCGCCGACCGTCGCCTCCAGCCGGCGCGTCGCCTCGCCCAGCGCCCCGACATGCCCGGCGGTCGCCGCCAGGACATCCTGATAGCGGCGAACCGAACCGGCTAGACCGTCCATCGCGTGATCGAGTTCGGACAACGCGATGCGCCAGGTCGCCACCGCGGCCGCTTGTTCCTGCGTGGCGCGCAACAGGGCGGCGAGCGCCCGGTCGAGCCGTTCTTGCCCGCGATCGGCACGGCGCAGCGGGAAGGGGATCACCAAGCCGCCGGATAGTGTTGCCGTGCCGTCGTCCATCGTCGCCTCGCGTCTGTGCTGTTAACCGGAGGGTAACAGGTCAAGCTTCAAAAATCGAGACGAAAGTTAAAAAATGATACGGCCGCCGACGAGCCGCAGAACCAGAACGGTGGCCAGGAGCAGCGCCACCACGATGCTCAGGATCCAGCGAAGCAGCATGTAGCCGGGCGGCAGCAGGCCGCGTCGATTCAATTCGACCTCGGCGGCGGTGACCGCCACGAAGCCCGCGAGGATCAGCGCGAGCGCCAGGTCCGGCAAGCCGATCATCATGAGCAGCAAGGCCACCCAACCGACCAGTGACGGCGTCACGCCCAGGAGCAAGCGATAGCGCGTCCGCCCGGCCGCGACCTCGGCATCGCCCGGAACCGGCGACAGCACGAATCCCCAATGCACGCCCCCCAGGAACGCCAGGATGACCGCGCCGTAGCCCACCAACGCGAGCAGAAAGCGCGACGATTCCGCGGCGTCCGTGCTGGCGACCACGCCAAGCGCGCAGGCCAGGAACGGGACGACACCGGTGGCGCCGAGAAGGACGGCAAGCAGGGGCGGGCGGCTGGGCATTCATACTCCTTCACGCATTCGACCCGGCCGAGCTTATCGCGGATCGAAATGCCCGTCGTCATGTGTGTTTGCCGGCCGGCGGCGTGGCTCCATCTGGCACGTCGTCCGGGCGGCCTCGAGGGTCGGCCATCCCGATGGTCCGGCGTCGGCCAAGCCCGGCAATCGAAGGCGTTCGCATGAGTCGACCGCCCCGACCCGCGGGTGGTACATAGACCGTCGTGAACGAGATGGTCCTGTCCAACGCGACCATGGTCCTCGGGGACGAGGTCCTCCGGGGCGGCATCGTCCTGCGCGGCGGCGCGATCGCCGACATCGTGCCGGGACTGATCGGCGTGGGCGTCGACGTCGAGGGCGACCACATCATCGCCGGCGTAATCGATGTCCATACCGACAACCTGGAGCGGCAGGTGCAGCCACGCGTCAACGCGAGGTGGCCGTCACGGTCGGCGATGGTGGCGCACGACGCGCAGTGCGCGGTCGCCGGCGTGACCACCGTTCTGGACGCGCTGTGCCTGGGCGATCTCGGGTTCGATACCGAGCGGATGCAGACGTTTCGCGAGGGCGTCGCGGATCTCGATGCGCTGTCGGGAACCGGCCTGCTGCGATGCGACCATTTCCTGCATCTGCGCTGCGAACTGCCGGCCGCCGACATGCTGGCGATGCTGGATCCGGTCGCGGATCATCCCCTGGTGCGCATGGTCAGTCTGATGGACCATTCGCCGGGTGTCGGCCAGTATGCCGACCTCGATCGCTATCGTGCCCTGCGGCGCAAGGACGGCCTCGACGAGGCGGAGGTCGACCGCCGGATCGCCGAGATCGCCGAGCAGCGCGACCGGTTGCGCGGCCCGAACCGTCGCGCCCTGCTCGCGCGGATGTCGCATCGCGGCGTGGCGATCGCCAGCCACGACGATCGGACCGAGGCGGAGATCGCCGACAACGCCGCCGACGGCATCCGCATCAGCGAGTTTCCGGTCAGCATGGCCGCCGCGATCGCCGCGCGGGCCGCCGGAATGCAGGTGATCGCGGGCGCCCCGAACATCGTGCGCGGCGGCAGCCATTCCGGAAACGTCGCCGCCGCCGACCTGGTGCGCGCCGGACTGGTCGACGCTTTCGCCTCGGACTACGTGCCGGCGGCGCTGATCGAGGCGGCGTTCCTGGCCGCGCGGATGGGCGTCCTGACCCTGCCGCAAGCCATCGCGCTTATCACATCGACGCCCGCGGCGATGGCGGGCCTGTCGGACCGAGGCCGCCTCGCCCCCGGGCTGCGGGCCGATCTGGTGCGGGTGACCCTGCATGGCGGGCTGCCGATCGTGCGTGCCGCTTGGCGCGGGGGCGAGCGCATCGCGTGACCACCCGCTATGCCGTCTATTACGCGCCGGCCGAGGACGATTCGCTCTGGCGCGCCGGTTGCAACTGGCTGGGCCGTGATCCGGGCGGCGGTGCGGTCGGCCCCGGTCCAGCCGGGATCGCCGAGCTGACAGGCGACCCGCGCGGCTACGGCTTCCATGCGACGCTGAAGCCGCCGATGCGGCTGCGCGAGGGGGTCTCGCGGTCGGATGTGCTCGACGCGATGACGGCGATCGCCGCGACCGTCCCGGCCTTTGCGCTGCCGCGGCTGGCCGTCACCGATTTTCACGGGTTTCTGTGCCTGCGCGAGACGGCGGCCAGCCCCGCGCTGCAGGCCTTGTGCGATGCCGCCGTGGCCGGTCTGGATCACCTCCGCGCGGTGCCGACCGAGGCGGAGTTCGCGCGGCGTCGCGCGGCCGGATTGTCGCCCGTGAGGGACGCCAATTTGCGGCGCTGGGGCTACCCGGACGTGTTCGCCACATGGTTCTTCCACATGACGTTGACCCGCCGGCTGCGTGCCGACGAGACGCGGTCCGTGCGGCCGGCCGCGGAGGCATGGTTCGCCACACCGCTCTCGACGCGACGCGATGTCCACGATATGTGCCTGTTCGAACAGGTCGATGATCGTCCGTTCATGATGACGGCACGGGTTCGCCTCGCCGCCGAGGAACCGGCACTGAACTCGGGCATGTCACCCGTTTAGCGCGGGATCGTCAGGCGGCTGGACGGAGATGTCGACCAGCGCGACAGCGCTGCATCTCGGCCGAAGTCAGTTCGGTGTCCGGGTTGCGAGACGCCCTACAGCCCCGCGAGATACTTCGCGAGCGCGTCGATATCCTGGTCGCCGTAGGTCTTCAGCAGCGCCACCATCCACGGATTGTTGGCCCGCCCACCGCTGCGGAACGCCGCCATCGTCGCGCGCAGATAGTCCGATCCCTGGCCGGCCATGCGGGGCACCGCGCTGTCGCCGACATAGCCTTCCAGATGACAGCTGGTGCACACGGCCGCGCTGGCCGCCGACTCGGCGCGCTGCTTCTCCTCGGGCGACGGACCGGGCTCGCGCAGATTGGGCCAGGCTTGTGCGGCAAAATACGCCGCGAGATCGCGCATGTCCTGTTTTTCGAGCTTGGCGGCGACGGCTTGCATCATCGCGTTCTTGCGGTTGCCCAGTTTGTAGTCGCGCAATTGGACGTAGAGGTAGCCTTCCTTCTGGCCCGCGATGACCGGGAACGCCTTGTTCACCGGCACGCCTTTTGCGCCGTGGCACCCGGCGCAGAGGGCGGCTTTCTGTTCGATGCCCTGCGCGATCGCCCAGCCGGGAAGCGACCAGAGCAGGAGCGCGAATAGAAATTTCGTCATCGGCATGTCCGTCGTAGGGGCGTTCCAAAAGAAAGCGGGGCCGGATCACGGCCCCGCGGTGGTCACGAGCGTCAAGCCGGTCTCAATCCAGGGTGAAGGCGATGATGTTGTTGCCGCGCTTGTAGTCGAGCTGCTGGTTGCCGCCCGCGCCGACGACGACATACTGCTTGCCCTCGACGGTGTAGGAAGACGGCGGCGCATTGACACCCGCGCCCGCCTGGAACGTCCAGAGCGTCGAGCCGGTCTGCGCGTCGAGCGCCCTGAACGCGCCGTTGCCCTCGCCGGTGAACAGCAGGCCCCCGGCCGTGGCCAGGATGCCGCCGATCATCGGCTCGGCGGTCTTGACCTGCCACTTGATCGACCCGGTGTTGTAGTCGACCGCGGTGATGTTGCCCCACTGCTCCTCGGTCGGGATCGTCTTGAACGCGCCGCCGAGCCAGAGCTTGCCGGACGGATAGGCTGCGTTCTCGACGAAGTAGTTCATCGGCTGATGCAGGTTGATTGCATAAGCCGTGTGGTCGGCCGGGGTGGTGGCTATCGGCGACCATTCCACGCCGCCATTGGCACCCGGCAGCATGCGCGCGCCATCCTTGGTCGGCAGGACCCACATGTTTTCTTGCGGCACCATCGCCTCGGAGTGGCGGATCAGGCTGCAATCGTCGGCGTTGTGAACATAGATATGGCCGGTCTTGCCGCCATGCAGCACGCCGTCGACCATTGTCCCGCCCTTGTCGGCGACCTTGGTCAGAATCGGCGGGCTGACGGCGTCCAGGTCCCATACGTCGTGCGCGACATACTGGAAGTGACAGACATACTTGCCGGTTTCCAGATCGAGCGAGACGAGGCTGTCCGTGTAGAGATTGTCGCCCGGGCGGATCGCGCCGTCGAGGTCTGGGGAGGGGTTGCCGACCACGAAGTAGATGCGGTTGCGCTTGAGGTCGACCGCGGGGTTCTGCCACACGCCGCCGCCCAACGTCTTGTACGGATCGCCGTTGGCGGCGTAGGCCGCCTTCTCGGCGGCGATGTCGCGGTGCATGTCGCGTCCGGTGGCGTCATGGGTCGCCCAGACGCCGGCGCTGTTCTCCGGGATCGTGTCGAAGGTCCACAGCAGCTTGCCGGATGCCGCGTCGAACGCCTTGACGAAGCCGCGAATGCCGTATTCGCCGCCATTGGTGCCCAGCAGGATCTTCCCGTTCACCGCGGTCGGCGCCATCGTCTCGCTGTAGCCCAGCTCCGGATCGGCGATCTCGGTCGTCCAGGCCACCTTGCCGGTCTTGGCGTCGAGCGCCACCAGCTTGCTGTCAAGCGTGGCCATGTAGACCTTGTCGCCATAGACCGCGACGCCGCGATTGTTGTTGCCGCAGCAGACGGTCGTGACGGGCCCAAGCTTCTGCTTGTAGTGCCAAAGTTCGCGGCCGGTGCGGGCATCGAGCGCGTACAGGTGGTTGAACGACGTCGTCACGTACATCACGCCGTTGACGACGATCGGCGACGTCTCGAGCGAGTCTTTCACGTCGGTCTGGAAGATCCAGGCCGGATGCAAGCGGCCGACATTGTCGACATTGATTTGCTTGTTCGGATAGAATCGGGTCTGCGCGTAATCGCCGTTGGTGTGCAGGAAGTTGTTGCCATCCCCGGCCGCCCGATTCAGCAGATCCTGCGTCACCAGGTTCATGTCGCCGAACTTCGTGGAATTGCGGATCTCCTGCGCGCCCGCGGACGCCGAGATCGCTAGCGCGGCGACGCCAGCCAGCCCGACAGCCTTACTCCAGCGAGTCATATGGCTCACTCCTTGCCTGTTTGTTTCCGTCCCCAAGATGCGGCGGTGCCGCACCGGGCCACCGCCGCAACGCTCACGGAAGCGTAATCCCGTTCGGGGATTTCGCAAGGGTCCGGGCCGCAGCGCGACGACATTTCACGTCGATCGACCCAGGCCGCGAGTCGATTGCTAACGACGCTCGAGGCCGATCTCCCGCCAAGGATGCTCGGCGACGACGCGGCGCAGCGAGCGGTCAAGCGACCTTGACGACCCCGACATAGGGCACGCGGCTTGCCCGCTCCTCCGGCCCGGCGCTGACGACCAGGCTGATCTCGCTGGCCTTGAGGGCGGGGGGGATCGAGAACAGCGCCCGCCCCTGCGGATCTGTCCGGATCGTTTGCCAGAACTCCGGCGATGCCGTGCCGCCAACATCGCCGGCGAGGAGCGTGACGCTCTGCTGCGCCAGCGGCGCCTCGGCATCCGTCACGAACACCTCGAACTTGCCGCCGCGTGCGGCGGTGTCCGAGCCGATGACGACGTAGTGCCCCGGCGGGGCCAGCCACACTGGCATCTCCGGATCGCCATAAAGATTCTGCACGTAACGCCGCCACATATACGAACCGTAAGTGCCCTGCCCATACAGCGCGGCGGGGCCGACCCGGCCGCAAGCCGCCAGCATTGTCCAGAACGCCTCCTCGTAGCCGGCGTCCTCGACGCCGGTGAAGCCGATCTGGGTGTTGCCGACATAGGCGACGGCGCCCGCGCCGGGCATGCAGACCATCCATTCTCCCATGCTCCTGGGCCGGTGGTTGGTCAGCGGGTCGATCGGCATGTCGGGCACCGAGGTCGAGCAGGAGTTGACGAAGGTGATCGCGCCGCGATTGACTTTCGGAAAATCGGCGTCGCCCTGCGCATCCAGCCAGCAGCACCCGGACGGCGCCCCGTGCCCGGTCAGGCTGAGAAAATGCGGGCCGTCGCCGATAGCCCGGTGCGCGCTGCGGGCGCCCAGGCGCGTCATGGTCGGGCTTGCCGCCGCCGGGTAGGCGTAGCGGTCGCGATAGACGCGCTGCACTGCGCCGAAACCAGGGAACGCCGCCTGCATCTTGAGCCGCAGCGCGTCCTTCTGCGCGTCGGCCGAATCGATTCCGGCCCAATCCCAGAAGAACCATGCCGGCGACGGCAGGCTGCCGAGGCCATCGACCACGATCTGCCGCGTGCCGCACGCCGCGCCGGCCGGCAGCGCCGCGTAGTTCTCGTCCGCGAAATGCCATGACACCCCGCCGAATCCGCTGACGCCGGCGTAGGGGATCAGCACGTCCTGATCCGGCCAGACCGCACCGGCGTCTGGCTGGACCGGCTGATTGCGCTCGCCCGGGCTGCGGAAGCGGGCGAACAGCCGGGCTGGACAGGTTGCGGCGTCCGCTGTCGTCGAAAACGACTTCGGCTGCGCCTTGGTCAGCGCCGCGCCGTAACCGTTGTCCTGGAAATGGATCCGGATGGTGCCCCCGCCACCCGGGCGGGAGAACGTGCCGGGCGCCGGTGCCGCCGCGGCCTGATCCGCGCCGGCATACTGGCCAGTCTCCTCCTCGTGCTGCCAGCGATCGGCGATCAGCAGGACGCGCTCCAGATAGCCGGTCCAGCTGGTTGCCGGATCCATCCGCTCGTAGGCGATGACCTTGTCGACGAACGACGCGGCCTCGTACGCCGTGCGCACCGGCGCGCGGCCGACCCAGACATCCGGCACCAAGTCGAAACCGTCGACCGGCTCCTCGGACTGCGTGGCCGCGTTCCAGCGGTATTGGCCGTACACGCCGTTGCCGGTTGTATCGAATCCGTGCCCGCCGGCCGGGGTCGTCAAGACCCCGTAATAGAAATCCGTGGGCACCGCGCGACTGGGCGCCACGCAATAGAAACGCGAGTCCGCCGTCGGGTTCGGCAGGTTGTGCACGACGACGTAGATGGCCGGATCGATCTTGGCGCCCGTGGCCACGTCGCGTGCAACGGTCGCGTCATCATCCGGCGTGGCGATTGCGTCATACGGCTCGCTACCCGCGTAGAAACTCGTGGCGGTGACAAACTGCCAATTGGGCGATGCAGCGGCGCGACTGGGCCCCGGCGCATGATGCGGGATCGCAAGACCATCGGACTCCCGACACAGCACGGTTGAAGGCTCCGGGAATTTCGAGCCGAACGCCGGGTCGAGGCGCAGCCGCGCAGTCCCGGTCGTGATATTGGTTACACAGCGGCGCAACGGCCATGTCGTCGGATTGGCGGGCGACGGGAGAGGGAATTCGCCACAATCCCATCCGCCATTCAGATCGCCGCCGGCGCAGACGTGCCCGATCAGGTAACGCATCGGCACCACGTCGATGCTGCCGCCAATCAATACGTATTCGGTCCGCCAATGCGCATGCGCAAAAGCGATGAAGTTGCGCACGATCTCCGCCAGGTCGAGCGCTTGCTTGTTATTCGTCATGTCGCCGAACTTGCCGGCCATGATGTCGCTTACGCGGATTACCTGCGAGCCCAGGCCGCGCGCGCGCTTCCAGTAGGCAAGGCGCTCGAAATGAAAGCTCGGCGGATGATTGGCCGCATCGAGCTCGAGCGGTTTGCCAGGGACGGCGGGGCGCGCGACGACCCGGGGACTCGGCTGCATCGCGTTCCAGAAGACGTCGTCGGTGATGATGACGTGCTGCACGACGGGGCCGCGGACATGGATCGCCCGCTCGATCGGGAACGAATACCCGCCGATCATGGTCAGCTTGTCGGATGCGGCAATGTTGCTGAGCAGCGCCGCGCGCGACGGGGTCAGCGGCCGCACCGCGCGAACCGCGACGTCGTCGCCGAGCTGGACCGTGAAGGCAAGGTCCGGCGTGTATTCATAAGCATTGGCGGCACTGTCGTAACGCACCGCATTGATCCGCAGCTCCACCTGCGTCAGCTCGCCGAGGCGGGTCAACTGGCCCTGCTGCACCTGGGCCGCCGGATAGACGGAAGCGCCCCGCAGGAGGCGGGCGTCAAGGGGCGTGAGGGGATGGTCCTCCCGGGCCGGAAGACCGGTCAGCCTCTGCTGCGGGACGTCCGGCTGTGTGGCCTGGCGCGGCAGCGGGCGGTCGGTGCCCAGCGGCACGACCTGCTTCGCGCCGGGCTGGATGTCGATGCCGACGATGCGCTTGCCGGGCGGGACGATGACGCTCTGGTACTGGACCGGCAGCGCCGGCGCGCCGGGGCACCCCAACAGCGGTGCGTCGCCTAGCATCGGGGCCACGAAGCCCAGCACGCGCTGCAACGCAAGGCCTGCGAGCGGCGGGTGGAAGCGCCCGGCGATGCTCGTCACGGCCCGCGGCGCCGAGCCCACCGACAGGATATGCGGATCGACCTGCGACGTTGCGATCACCTGGCGGGTCAGCACCTGCATCGGGGCCGCCACCACGCTCAGAACGCCATGGCTCTCGTCCCCGTGTGGCACTTCGATGCGAAACGCGCCATCCGGTCCGGTGATCGCGGCGGGCGTTCGTGCCGCGTCAGTGGTCGCGTCTGCGAAATGGACTTGCAGCCCCCCGACACCGTCGCCGTCTGACTGACTTAGCACTCGGCCGCTGACAGTCGGCATGCGCATTTCTCCTGAATCACGCAGCCGCGCGGCATCGTGGATGACAATCAATACGCTGACGGTAATCGCCCTACGATGGCGTGTCGAGGCACTCCTGGTGGCGGCGATCAGCCGGCCGGCAACACCCGGGGCGAGGATTCGTGCCAGCTCGCCAGCACCCGCGCGCCCACGCCGAACGCCTCCGCGTCCTCGCTGGCCATGTCCGCCCACACCGCCGAGACATCGGGCGGGCCGTCCAGGAAGCGCAGCCGCAGCCGGGTCAGCGAGCCGAGGAACGTCGCCTCCAGCACCTCGGCGGCGACCGTGTCGGGCGGGATGTGGCCGTTCATCATGGCGACGCGCACGTGCTCCGGTCGCAGGAACACCTCCACCCCGCTGCCCGCGGGCAGATGTGCCGCCGCGCGGGCGGGAATATCCAACGCCCCGACCCGCACCCGCCCGTCTCCGGCGATGCCGGGCATCACGGCCGCCGCGCCGATGAAGCGGGCCACGAAGGCGTCGGCCGGGTCGCGATAGATTTTCGCGGGCGCATCGACCTGCAGCAGGCGGCCGCCGTTCATCACCGCGACGCGATCGGAGATCGACAGGGCCTCCTCCTGGTCATGCGTCACCAGCACGGTCGTCACCCGCGTCTCCCGCTGAATGCGGCGGATCTCCTCGCGCAGCTGCGTGCGGACCTTGGCATCCAGCGCCGAGAGCGGCTCATCCAGCAGCAGCACTTCGGGCCGGACCGCCAGCGCGCGGGCCAGTGCCACGCGCTGCTGCTGCCCGCCCGACATCTGATGCGGATATTTCTGGCGATGCTGCGCGAGGCCCACGAGGTCGAGCAATTCGGTGGCGCGCTTGACCTGCTCGTCGCGCCCCTGGCCGGCCACACGGGGTCCGAACCGGACATTGTCCAGCGCCGTCATGTTGGGAAACAGGCTGTAGGCCTGAAAGACCATGCCCATCCGCCGCGCCGACGGCGGCAGGGCGGTCACGTCGCGCCCCGCCACATGAACGGTGCCGGTGTCCGGCGTGATGAAACCCGCGATGATGCGCAACAGTGTGGTCTTGCCGCAGCCGCTGGGACCCAGCAGGCAGATCAGCTCCGACTCGCCCATGTCGAGGTCGAGGCTGGCCAGCACCGTCTTGCCGGAATAGCTCTTGCTGACGCCGCGCGCCTCGACTGTGGCCATGGCTACCGTGCTCCCCCGAGTTGTGCGTTGCCGCGGCCGACCACCAGCACGCCGAGCATGGCACCCCAGGTGATGAGGAAGCTGAGCGTCGACAAGGCGGCCGCCTCGGTCGGCGCGTTCTGCCCGACCTCGTTGATGAGCACGGCGAAGGTGTGGAACAGCAGGACATTGGCGAAGGTGAACTCGCCCATCACAACGGCAAACGTGAGCAGCATGCTGCCGATCAGCGCCGGTCGAAGGTTCGGCAGCACCACCATGCGAATGATCTGACCCAGGCTTGCCCCTAGACTCTGTCCCGCCTCGGTGAGCGTCGTGAGGTCCATGGAGCGGATGCCGACGTCGATCGCCCGATAGGCGTAGGGCAGGGCGAGGAAGAAATACGGGATCGTCAGATAGAACGGCGTGCCGATCAGCCACTCCGGCCCGGTGAACAGAGCGGACAAGCCGGCCACGAGGGCGATGGCCGGCACGACGAACGGCAGTGCCGCGATGAACTCGAATAGCGGCCGCAATCTTGGCGCGTACAGGTTCATGAAGATCATCGCCGGCGCCAGCAGGAACACGATCGTGGCACAGGTCGCCAGCGCCAGTTCCAGCGAGACGACGAGCGCCGGAACGAGCGTCGGCCGCGCGAGCAGGCTGCGATACGAATCGAAGCCGTACACGCCCGGTCCTTCCCACATGCTGAAGGCGATCGTCATGATCAGCGGCACGACGAAGTAGATCCCGGCCGCCGTCAGCACCGTCCACCCGCCAAATCCCATGCGCTTCATGTGGGCGGCCTTACTTCTGCCAGCGGCCGGCGCGGCGGGAGAAGGCCGCACTGATCGCCAACACGGCGACCATCACCACGATCATGCCTACCGACAACGCCGCGCCCGTCTGCGGGCTGCTGCTCACGTCGCCAGACAGGACGTTGGCGATTTCCGTGGTCAGCAACGCGATGTTGCCCGACGTCAATGCGTATGCCGTCGCATATGCGGAGAAGGCCGAGCCGAACAGCAGGATAAACGACGAAATCAGCGACGGCGTCAGCACCGGAATACCGATCAGCCGCCAGAACTGCCCTTGCGTGGCGCCCAAATTCTCAGCCGATTCCCGCCACTCGCCGCGCAGTGCCAGCAGCGCCGGGGTGATGATGATGACCATCAGCGGAATCTGGAAATATGAATACACGATCGTCAGGCCGGTCATCGAGAACAGGCTGAAGCCCATCGCATAGATGTTGATGCCGATCCCCTTGAGCGCCTGGGTGAGCATGCCCAGCGTGCCGATCGTCGAGACGAACGCGAAGGCCAGCGGTACGCCGGCGAAATTCGCCGCGACGGCGCTGAAGCTCGTCACCGTCGAGCGCACCGTCTCTGGCGTTCCGGGCTTCAATACGAAGTAAGCGATCAGCGCGCCGGCCACGACGCCGACCGCCGCCGACAGCACGGACAGGACGATCGAATTGCGGAAGGCATTGACGAAGTTTCCGCCGCCAAGCGCCACCAGGTATTGCGCGGTCAGCCCGTCGCTGCCGGTCACCGACTGGATGGCCAGCATCACCGTCGGCGCCACCATGAACAGCGCGGAGAGCCCGATGAACATTGCGATGAAGGCATAGGGCAGGATCAGCCCGCCGAGCCCACCCTCCTTTCGCTCGGCCTGCGCGTGTTGCCGGGACGAGCCCGGCAGCACCGAAGCGGCGGTGTCCGGCATCAGCCGAGCTTGACGACCTTGGGCCACATGTCGGCCAGCACCGTCTTGGCCGCGTCGGATTGCGCCACGCTCGCGAACTTCACGAGCTTGTATGCCTCCGGGGACGGCAGGCGGGCCAACATCTCCTCGGGCACCTTGCCCGCGGCGAACAGTGCGTTGAAGCGGATCGGATGCGCATAACCCTTGAGGAAGCCAAGCTGCCCCTCGTCGCTATACAGGTATTCCATCCACAATTTCGCGGCATTCGGGTTCGGCGCGAAAGCGCTGATCGCCTGGGCGTAGAAATTGCCGAACGGTGGGGCCTGGTCCGGCAGCAGCACCTCGATCTCGGCCTTGCCCTTGGCACCGTCGCGGATCGCGAGATTGAGGTAGTCCCACTTGATCGCGATCGGCGTCTGGCCGCTGATCACCGTGCCCGTGTTGCACTTGACCGGATTGAAATTGCCGCTGGCGTTCAGCTTGCCGAAGAACTCGATGCCCGGCTTGATGTCGTCGAACGAGCCGCCATTGGCCAGCGAGGCCGCGAAGACCGAGCCGAACGCCTCGCCGGCCTTCAGCGGGCTGCCACCGATCGCCACCATGCCCTTGTATTCCGGCTTCAAAAGATCGGACCAGGTGCGCGGGGTGTTCGGCACGACGCTCTTGTTCACCGCGAACGACGTGACGCCGAAATAGTCGCCGTACCACAGGCCGGTCGCGTCCTTCAGGTCGTCGGCGATGTCGCCCCAGGTCGCGACCTTGTAGGGCTGGAACAGTCCTTCGGCCGCGCCGGTGACGGCGAACCCAGGGCCGACATCGACCGCGTCCGGCGCGCGCGACTGACCCTTCAGGCTGCGGATCGCCTGCAGCTCCTCGGCCGATGTGCCGTCGGGGTTGGAATCGGTGATCTTGATGCCGAAGCGCGCGGCGAAATTGTCCATGAGTTCGCCGTAATTGGCCCAATCGCGCGGCAGGGTGATGAGGTTCAGCTTGCCTTCTTTCCGAGCCGCCTCGATCAGATCCGGCGGCAGCACTGCCTCGGCGACCGCCGCGTCCGCACGGCCCGGGAACGTGGTCCCGCCCAACAGACCGGCGCCGGCGAACCCCAGTCCGGCACGAAGCACGGAGCGACGATCGAATGACATGCGTGCATCCCCTGAATCTTATCGTTCGCGGGACGCTTAGCGGTGGCGCGTTACAACGGGATGGCAGTTGCGTGAAGGTTCCGAGGCGGGCACCCGCTTGACAGGCCGCGGAACGGGTCAGAAGGATGCCGCCAAACGACGACCGGGGCGGGGACGGCATGAAGACGATCAAGGGACCGGCGATCTTCCTCGCCCAGTTCGCCGGGGACGTCGCGCCCTACAATTCGCTGTCCGGGATCGCCCGCTGGGCCGCCGACCTCGGCTACAAAGGCGTGCAGATCCCGTCCTGGGACGCCCGCCTGTTCGACCTCGCCCGCGCCGCCGAAAGCACCGCGTATTGCGACGAGGTGCGCGGCATCCTGGCCGATGCGGACGTGGAACTGACGGAATTGTCGACCCATCTGCAAGGCCAGCTGGTTGCCGTGCATCCGGCCTACGACATTCCGTTCGACGGGTTCGCGGCACAGGCGGTGCGCGGCAATCCGGCAGGGCGGACCGAGTGGGCGACGCAACAACTCATGCTGGCCGCGAAGGCGTCGAAGAACCTCGGGCTGACCGCGCACGCAACGTTCTCAGGGGCGCTCGCCTGGCCCTACATCTATCCGTGGCCGCAGCGTCCGGCGGGCCTGATCGAGACCGCGTTCGATGAACTTGCGCGGCGCTGGCGGCCGATCCTGGACGCGTTCGACGCGGCGGGCGTGGATGTCTGCTACGAGATCCATCCCGGCGAGGATCTGCACGACGGCGTCACATACGAGATGTTCCTGGAGCGTGTCGACAACCACCCGCGCGCCAACCTGCTGTATGACCCGAGCCATTTCGTGCTGCAGCAACTCGACTATCTCGGCTACATTGATGAATATCACGAGCGCATCCGCATGTTTCATGTGAAGGACGCCGAGTTCAACGCGACGGCGAAACAGGGCGTGTACGGCGGGTTCCAGTCCTGGGTGAACCGCGCCGGCCGGTTTCGCAGCCTTGGCGACGGCGAGATCGACTTCTCGGCCATCTTCAGCAAGCTGTCGCAGTACGGCTACGACGGTTGGGCGGTCCTGGAATGGGAGTGCTGCATCAAGGACGCCGAGCAGGGCGCGGCCGAGGGGGCGCCGTTCATCGAGGCGCACATCATCGAGGTCGCGAAACGCGCCTTCGACGATTTCGCGGCCAGCGGAATGGATGTCGCCACCAACAAGCGCATCCTGGGTCTTTAATCATGGCGATCGACGGCAGGCGGCTGCGCCTCGGGATGGTCGGCGGCGGCCAGGGCGCGTTCATCGGCGCGGTGCACCGCATCGCCGCCCGCATCGATGACCGATACGAGCTGGTGGCCGGTGCCTTGTCGTCCGACGCCGCCCGCGCGCATGCCTCGGCGGCGGAACTGCACATCGATCCGTCGCGCAGCTACGCCGACTTCGCCGACATGGCGCGCGCGGAATCGGCGCGGCCGGACGGGATCGACGTGGTCGCGATCGTCACGCCAAATCATCTTCACGCGGCGCCCGCGAAGGCGTTCCTTGCTGCAGGCATCAGCGTCATCTGCGACAAGCCGCTGACCAGCACGCTGGCCGACGCGCTCGAATTGGAGGCGGTGGCGCGCTCGTCGAACGCGGTGTTTGCGCTGACGCACAATTACACCGGCTATCCGTTGGTGCGTCAGGCGCGGGAGATGGTGGCGGGCGGCGAGCTGGGGCGGATGCGCCTCGTGCAGGTCGAGTATGCGCAGGATTGGCTCACCACCGCGTTGGAGGAGAGCGGGCAGAAGCAGGCCGCATGGCGCACCGATCCGGCGCGCAGCGGGGCCGCCGGCAGCGTCGGCGACATCGGCACGCATGCGTTCAATCTTGCGGAGTTCGTGAGCGGCGTGTCGGTCGAACGAGTGGCCGCCGATCTGTCGAGCTTCGTGTTTGGCCGCAGGTTGGACGACAACGCGCAGATGCTGCTGCGCCTGTCCGGCGGGGCACGCGGCGCGCTGTGGTGCAGTCAGGTGGCGCCGGGCAACGAGAATGGCTTGCGGCTGCGGCTGTATGGTGAGCGTGCCGGATTGGACTGGTCGCAGGAAAATCCGAATACGATGCGTGTCACCCCGTACGGCGAGCCGCCGCGCACCATCAACCGTGCCGCGGCTGGCGCGAGTGCCGTGGCCGGTCACGCAAGCCGGGTGCCGGCGGGCCATCCGGAAGGCTATCTGGAGGCGTTCGCGCAACTTTATCGCGACGCTGCCGAACAGATTTCTGCGCACTTGGCAGGCCGTGAGCCTGATCCCGCGTCGTTGCTCGTGCCGGGGATCGAGGCCGGCGTGCGCGGGATGCGCTTCGTCACCGCCGCCGTGGCATCGAGCCGAGCGGATGCGGCTTGGACGGATCTGTAGGGAATACGCATGACCGATTTCTTTGCCGGCATTGAACCCATCCGCTTCGAGGGTTCGGACAGCACAAACCCGCTGGCCTTCCGCTACTACGACGCGGGCCGCGTGGTGTTCGGCAAGACCATGGCCGAGTTTTTCCGCTTCGCCGTGGCCGCGTGGCACACGATGGTCTGGCCGGGCAGCGACATGTTCGGTCCCGGCACGTTCCGCCGCCCGTGGCAGGCCGCCGACACGATCGAGAATGCCGAGATCAAGGCCGCACTGCTGCTCGATTTCACCCGCCGGCTCGGGGCCACGCATTATTGTTTCCATGACGTCGATGTCGTGCCGCTCGGCGAGACGCTGGCCGAAGGCTCGCGCAACATGGACCACATCGCCGAGGTCCTGGCGCGACGGCAGCAGGAGACCGGCATACGCCTGCTGTGGGGGACGGCGAACCTGTTTAGCCATCCTCGCTACATGGCGGGCGCCGCGACCAATCCGGATCCGACGGTGTTTGCATACGCTGCCGGTCAGGTGCGCAAGGTTCTGGAAGTCACGCACGCGCTGGGTGGCGACAACTACGTCTTGTGGGGCGGCCGGGAGGGCTATGACACGCTGCTGAACACCCGCATCGGCCAGGAGCTCGACCAACTCGGGCGGTTCCTGTCGATGGTGGTCGAGCACAAGCACAAGATCGGTTTTGCGGGCACGATCCTGATCGAGCCGAAACCCTGCGAGCCGACCAAGCATCAATACGACTACGACGCGGCGACGGTCACCGGGTTCCTGCGCAAGTATGGCCTGGAGCGCGAGGTGAAGCTGAACCTCGAGGTCAACCATGCGACCCTGGCCGGCCATACGTTCGAGCACGAGCTGGCGTTCGCGGTGTCGCAGGGCCTGCTGGGCAGCATCGACGTCAATCGCGGCGACGCGCAGAATGGCTGGGACACCGACCAGTTCCCCAACTCGCTCGCCGACTGGGTGCTGGCCACCTATTTCATCGTCAAGAATGGCGGCCTCGGGACCGGCGGCTACAATTTCGATGCGAAGCTGCGGCGGCAGTCGGTCGATGCGGTGGATCTGTTCCACGCCCATGTCGGCGCGATGGACCTTTGCGCGCGGGCCTTGCTGAACGTGGAGCGGCTGCTGGTGGATGGCCGGTTCGAGGCGTTCGTCGAGGAACGTTACGCGGGATGGGGCAGCGGCCTGGGCGCGGACATCCTGGCGGGTCGGCTTTCGCTGGCCGAGTTGGCGGACCGGGCGCAGGCGACGCCCCCGCCGCAGCCTCGGTCCGGGCGGCAGGAGTATCTGGAGAATCTGGTCAACCGTTTCTGCTGAGGCGATCGGCCGCCGCCAGGGTCCCGGCCATCCAGCCGATACCGCCGGGCGAGCGGAATGCGCAGGTTCGGGACATGGAACACGGAGCCTCCGCCATGTCCGACACCTTCTCGGCGCTGTCCGATTCGATCGAGGCCACCATCGCCGGTGCCGCGCCCCACGTGGCGGCCGTGACCTGGGCGCGTCACGGCCAGATCAGCGCCGTGCTGCTGCGCCCGGGCGTGCTCGTCACCTCCGAACAAAGCCTCGGCCAAGCCGATGCCTACGAGGCGGTCCTGCCGGGCGGCGCGCGCGTGCCGGCGACCCTTGCCGGGCGCGATCCGGCGACCAACGTCGCGGTGTTGCGGCTCGAGGCCGCATCGCCGGTCGTCACGGCCGGCCAACCCGGGGCGCTTGGAGGATTGGTGCTGGCGATCGGCAGCGATGGAGAGGGCGGGGCGACCGCGCGTCTGGGCGGCATCGAGGTGCTGGGTCCGGCATGGGAGAGCCAGCGCGGCGGCAGGATCGACCGGCTCATCCGGCTCGGCGTGCGGCTGCCGTCGGCCGCCGAGGGCGGCCCGGTCGTCGATGCGCGGGGGGCCGTCCTGGGCATGTCGACGTTCGGTCCGCGCCGCGGCGTCATGGTCATTCCGACCGCCACGATCAGCCGCGCCGTGGATCAGGCCATGTCGAAGGGCGGCATGGCGCGAGGCTGGCTCGGCGTCGGGCTGCATGAGGTCGAATTGCCACGCGACCTAGCCGACCGGGTCGCGGCAACCGCCGGGTTGATGGTGGTCAGCCTCGCCGACGAGGCGCCGGCCGCCGGGGCGCTGCTGCCCGGCGACATACTCACCGCGATCGACGGTGCAAGGGTGACGCAGGTGCGCGCCGTGGCCGCCCTGCTCGGGCCGGAGACGGTGGGCCGAGCGGTGATCGTCGCGGTGGTGCGAGGTGGGACGATGACCGAGGTCTCGGTGACAGTCGCCGCGAGGCCAGGACGATGAGCGCGCAGCTCACCGCCCTCGAGCCGGCCGCCGCCGCTCCCCGTGTGGCGCTGCGGCTCGCCGACCCGTTCCGGGCGCGGCGTCTCGGGCGGTTGCTGACCGTCGCGGTTGCCGCTTCGGCCGAGGTGATGGTGGTCGATCTGCGGCCCGGCGAGGTTTTGCCGGAGGAGGCGCGCCGCTTCGAGGGGGGACTGCTCGTGTTGTCGGACGACCCTGCCGTGGCGGCGGACATGGCGTTGCCCGGCGTCCTGCCGTCGGGCGCGACCGAGCGCCAGGTCGCGGCCGCGGCGGCGGCGATTGCTGAAGGCCTGGTGGTGCGCACCCCGGCGCTGGGCGAGCAGCCGGGCTTTGCCACCCCCGAGCCGGCCGGCAAAAAACTGCTGACGCCGCGCGAGGTCGAGGTGCTGGCGGCGGTGGGAAATGGGCTGAGCAACAAGGCGATCGCCCGCCGGCTCGGCATCTCCGCCCATACGGTGAAGTACCATCTCGAGGCTATCTATGCGAAGCTCGACGTCGGCAGCCGGGCCGAGGCGGTGACCCGGGGGCTGCGGCTGGGCGTCACGATGCTGTAGCCGGTTCCCGATCTCCGACCGCGCGGAACGCGTGCGACCACTGGAGGACGCGCGCGGCTTATCGGGCCGCGCCTGATCCGGCCGGCCCGGTCTCTTTCGGCTTCGGCCGCCGGTCGGCGCTCTGCCGCTCGAGCATCCAGCCGGGATATTCCGGCGGCAGGGCGCTGACCGCGTCGAGCCGGGCGATCTCCGCCGTCGTGAGTGTCAGTGTCGTCGCGGCCAGATTGTCGGCCAGCTGCTCCTGCGTCTTGGCGCCGATGATGACGCTGCTGACCCATGATTTGGCGAGCAACCAGGCCAACGCCACGCGTGCCACCGAGGCCCCCTCATGCGCTGCCGCCACCTCGCGCATCTCGGCCACGCACGTCCAGGCGCGATCCCGGTCGACCGGCGGGAAATCGAAGGTCGCGCGCCTGGTCCCCTCCGGCCCGTTGCTCCCGGGCCCGAATTTCCCCGACAGCAGGCCGCCCGCCAGGGGGCTCCAGACCATCAGGCCAACGCCCTCCTCGCGCAGCAGCGGCGTGATCTCGCGCTCGATGTCGCGTCCGGCGATCGTGTAGTAGGCCTGCAGGCTGTCGATCCGGGCCAGGCCGAGCCGCTCCGAGATCCCCAGCGCCTTGGCGATCCGCCAGGCGGTCCAGTTCGAGACGCCGACGTAGCGGACCAGTCCCTGACGCACGAGATCGTCGAGCGCCCGAAGCGTCTCCTCGAGCGGCGTGACCGGGTCGACCGCGTGGATCTGGTAGAGATCGATATGATCGGTGCCGAGCCGCTGCAGGCTCGTCCGCACGCTGTCCATGATGTGCGCCCGGCTGGCGCCGCGGGCGTTCGGCCCGTCGCCCATCTTGCCGTAGACTTTCGTGGCGATGACCACGTCCTCGCGCGCCACGCCGAGGTTCTTGAGGCCCTGGCCGAGCAGGCTCTCGGACAGGCCGTAGCTGTAGACGTCGGCCGTGTCGATGAAGTTGATCCCGGCGTCGAGCGAGACCCGCAGGATCGCGTCCACCTCGGTCTGCTGCAGATTGCCGATATGCACCCAGTTGCCGCCGACCCCGCCGAAGGTCATCGTGCCGAGGCACAGCTCGCTGACGAAGAGGCCGGTCCGGCCGAGTTGGTTGTAGCGCATGCGGTCTCCTGCCTGTCGTGCGGCCGACAATCTGGACCGCGCGGGCCGCCCGGTCACATGACGGACGTGCGACCGCGAGGCGGGGAGTGGCGCAAGGCGCGGCGGCTTCCTATCTCAGGCGTCGGCGATGGAGGAAGGTTCATGAACGCGTCAGCCGCGCGGGATTTTGCCCTGTGCGACCGCGACCCGCATCCGACGGCGCTCGACGACCTCTGGGACACCTTGCGCCGCGAGGGGATCGAGGCGGCCGAGCACGACAGCCTTATGGCCCAGCCGATCGCCCATGCGTTGCTTCGCCATGCCGGGCTGGGCGAGGCGCTGGCGGAGCGGCTGGCCCGCAAGCTTGCCGACGACGATCTCTCGGCCGCGGTGCTGTCCGGATTGATCGGCGAGGTTCTCGCGCTCAATCCCGGCGTGCTGCAGGCGGCCGCGTTCGACCTCATGGCGGTCCGCGACCGCGATCCGGCAAGCCCCGACCTGCTGACCCCGTTCCTCTATTTCAAGGGATTCATCGCGCTGCAGGCGGCGCGGGTGACGCACGCGCTGTGGCGGCGCGGACGGCAGCATCTGGCGCGGCACATGCAATCGCGGGTGTCGGAGGTCTTTGCGATGGACATCCATCCCGCCGCCCGTCTCGGTTGCGGCATCATGATCGACCATGGCACCGGTGTGGTGATCGGCGAGACGGCGGTGGTCGAGGACGACGTCTCCATCCTGCAGGGGGTCACGCTGGGCGGCACCGGCAAGGAGTGCGGCGACCGGCATCCGAAAATCCGCCGCGGCGTGCTGCTGGGCGCCGGGTCGAAGGTGCTGGGCAACATCCAGGTCGGGCAGGGCGCCAAGGTCGGTGCCGGCAGCATCGTCCTGGAGGACGTCCAGCCCTACACGACGGTCGTCGGCGTGCCGGCCAAGCCTGTGGGCGCGCGGTTGACCGGGCTTCCGGCCTTCACGATGGACCAGATGCTGCCCGCCCCCGACTACGCGATCTGAGTTTTCCCCGCGCCCTTTCGACCCTGGTCCGCGCCTTGCTACCGTCCGCTCCAGTCTGCGGTGGAGTGGGGCGATGGATCTGGGTCTTCGAGGGCGGCGGGCGCTGGTCAGCGGTGGGACAAAGGGGATAGGCCGATCAATCGTCGACCTGCTGGCCGACGAGGGGGCCGATGTCGCGTTCTGCGCGCGCAATTCCGATGAGGTCGCCGCCGCCGTGGCGGCGACCAAAGCGAAGGGCGTGCGGGCGTTCGGCCGGGCGCTGGACGTGGCCGACGGTGCCGCACTGGCCGCCTGGGTCGCGGGCGCAGCCGCCGATCTCGGCGGGATCGATATCGTGATCCCGAACGTGAGCGCGCTGTCCGTCGGCGCGGACGAGGAGTCCTGGCGCGCCGGGTTCGCGGTCGACATCATGGGCAGCGTCGCCATGGTCAACGCCGCCCTGCCGTATCTGGAACAATCGGACGCCGGCAGCATCGTGGTCATCTCCAGCGTATCCGGACGGGAGATCGATTTCGCCGCGGGTCCATACGGCGCGTTCAAGGCGGCGCTGATCCACTATGCGCAGGGCCTTGCGTATCAGCTCGCGTCGAAGACCATCCGCGCCAACAGCGTCTCGCCGGGCAATACGTATTTTGCCGGTGGCGTTTGGGAGAAGATCGAGCAGGGCAATCCGAAACTGTTTGCCGAAGCGCTCGCGCTGAACCCGACCGGGCGCATGGGCAAGCCCGAGGAGGTGGCGCGCGCCGTCGTGTTCCTTGCCAGTCCGGCGGCGAGCTTCATCACGGGGACGAACCTGGTGGTGGATGGGGCGCTGACGCGGGGAGTGCAGTACTGATGGCCACGCACGAGATTCCGGCGACGCCGGAGAACATGACCTGGGGCACTCTGAGTGCCGCGATCCCGCCGGTGCTCACGGTCGAGTCGGGCGACACCGTGCGGCTGCATTCGTTTCCGGCCGGCGGGGTGGCGGCGCTGCCCGCCGATCGTGGCCGCGTGCCGGCCGACTATCAGGCGGCACTCGATACGCTGACCCAGGGACCGGGCGCTCATTTCGTCACCGGCCCGGTTTTCGTCGACGGCGCGCGACGGGGCGACACGCTGCAGGTCGACATCCTAGAGGCGACGCCGCGCATGGATTGGGGCTTCGTCTCGATCATGCCGCTGCTCGGCACGCTGCCCGACGAGTTCACCGAATACGAGACGATCCATCCGACGATCGATCGCGCGCGCAATGTCTGCCTGCTGCCATGGGGGACCGAGCTGCCGCTCGACCCGTTCTTCGGGGTCATCGGCGTGGCCCCGCCGCCCGAGTGGGGCGTCTGCTCGACCAACATCCCACGCAGTTTCGGCGGCAACATGGACAACAAGGAGCTGAAGCCCGGCACGACGCTTTACCTGCCGGTGTTCGCCGAGGGCGCGCTGTTCTATGCCGGCGACGGGCACGGGGTTCAGGGCGACGGCGAGGTGTGCATCACCGCGCTGGAGACCGGCCTCACGGGCGCGTTCCGTCTGACGGTGCGTCGGGATTTCCCGGTCGAGCGGCCGTTTGCCGAGACCGCGACGCATCTGATGTCCATCGGCCTGGACGAGGACCTCGATGATGCGGCGAAGCAGGCAGTGCGGGAGATGGTGGCGCATGTCTGCCGGCGGACGAACCTGTCGCGCAACCAGGCCTATATGCTGTGCTCGCTCATCGGCGATTTGCACGTGACGCAGACGGTGGACGGCAACAAGGGTGTGCACATGATGCTCGCGAAAGCACATCTGTAGCGTCGAGCGTGCGAGACATCTTGATGGCATCCAAGAACGATACGAAGAAGCAACGAATAGGTCGCGCTCTTCCAACCCGGTGTCAGGCCAGATTTGGAAGCGAGGCCGATGTGGCGGCACCGTTGTCGCGAAGGTCCTCGGCCCGAGATCGCAGGCTCAGGGCCTGCGATGACGGTGTGGGCGGCGACGAGATTTCCGGCGGGTCGAGCCGCGTCGGTTCGGGGGCCTCCAGCTTTGCCGCCGGTGGCGGAAACAGCGACGGCGGCAGGTCCGGGGCGGGAGCGATGCCCATCATCCGGCAGAGCGGCCGGAGGATCCGCCCGCCCTGCGGCGAGGCCGCCAGCAGTGCCGCCATCTCCGCATCCTCGGTCAGCAGATAGCGAAGCTGCGATCCCCGGCCGGCGGCGTGGTAGCCGAGCCAGTCGACCACCCAGGCAAACCGGGCCGGCAGCCGAGATTTCGGGGGCGCTCGCTCGCGCGTTCGATCGGGCGGCGTGGACCGGGGCGGTCGGGTGCGGAGCGGGCCGGCGGCGAGCCGTGCGGCCAGCGCGGTGAAGCGGCGGATCACGCTGCCGAGGTAGGCGGAGAACAGTAGCGTCACCGGGATCAGCGCCCAATTCCGCCCGGCGTGCAGGGCAGCGATGTCGCGCAGCCCGCCCAGCACGGTGGCCAGACGCTCCGACAGATTGGTCGGCTCGGGCACCGGGCGGGGGACGTAGTTGAAATACATATTCACGATCGGCTACATAACGCAAACCGCAAAAGATGTCAATCGTTGATCGCGAACGCGAGTCGTCGTCGCGAGACGTGCCGCGCGAGATGGCACCGTCCCATCAGACGAGAGCGGTCGGCGGCTCCCGCCCGGCGAAGAATGCATCGAGGTTGTCCAGCACCAATCGGCCCATGGCCTCGCGGGTCTCGGCGGTGGCACTCGCGATGTGCGGCGTGAGGACGACGCAGTCCAGCGCCCGCAACGCCTCCGGCACGTTCGGCTCGTCGGCGAAGACGTCGAGCGCCGCGCCGGCGATCCCACCTTTCTGCAAGGCGGCGATCAGGGCCGTCTCGTCGACGATCGAGCCACGCGCCACGTTCACGAGAACGCCGTCCGGGCCGAGCGCGTCGAGGACCGCGCGATTGACGAGGCCGCGCGTGGACTCGCTGGCCGCCGCCGTCACGATCAGCGTGTCGCAGGCGGCAGCCAGAGAGACGGTGTCGGGATGGAACGCGAACGGGACGTCGAGGGGCGCGCGGTCGGTATAGGCAATCGTGCCGCCGAACCCAGCCAGCCGGCCGGCGACCGCGCCGCCAATCCGGCCGAGGCCCAGGATGCCGAAACGCCGCCCGCTCATCTTGCGCGCGAGGGGACGCTGCCCGCTCGGCCACAACCCGGCGCGGACATGGGTATCGCCCTGCGGAATGCGGCGCAGCACGGCGATCAACAGGCCGATCGCCAGATCCGCCACGTCGTCGGTCAATACGTCCGGCGTGTTGGTCACGCGCACCCCACGCGACTTCGCATCCTCCAGGTCCACGCGATCGAAACCGACACCGTGGATGGCGATGATTCCGACGCCCGGCAGCGCCATCAGCGTCGCGGCATCGATGCCGAGATGGCCGCCGGTGAGCACGGCGCGCATCTGCCCGCCATGGGCGGCGAGCCACGCGGCGCGATCCGGCTGTTCGTACAGCCGGTGGACGGTGAAGCGTGCGTCGAGTTCGTCGGCGAGCGACGGCTGGACCGGCGTGAGCTGCAAAAGGTCGGGTTTGTCCATCAGAGCACCGCCAACACGCCGCCATCGACGTAGATGATTTGTCCGTTCACGAAACTTGAAGCCTCCGAGGCAAGGAAGACGGCCGCGCCCTGCAATTCCTCGACTCGTCCCCAACGCCCGGCGGGGGTGCGTCGCTTCAGCCACGCGTCGAATTCCGGATCCGCGATCAGGGCCCGATTGAGCGGTGTCGCGAAGTAGCCAGGCCCGATCGCGTTCACCTGCAAGCCATGACGCGCCCAATCGCCGCACATGCCCTTGGTCAGATTCTTCACCGCGCCCTTGCTGGCCGTGTACGGCGCGATGCCTGGCCGCGCCGCTTCGCTCTGCAGGCTCGCGATGTTGATGATCTTGCCGCGCCCACGAGGGATCATTTTTCGAGCGACCGCCTGGCCGACGTAAAACACGCTGTCGAGGTTGGCGCGCATCACGTCATGCCATGTCTCGATCGGAAATTCCTCCAGCGGCGCGCGGCGCTGGATGCCGGCGTTGTTCACCAAAATGTCGATAGGGCCGATGTCCGACTCGATCGCCGCCACGCCCGCGACGACGGCCTTCGGATCAGTGACGTCGAACGCGACGGCGGCGGCACCGGGGATCGCTTCCGCCGCCCGCGTCAAGGTCGCGCCGTCGCGGCCGTTCAGGATCACCTTCGCGCCGGCATCCGCGAGGCCGCGGGCCAAGGCGAAGCCGATCCCTTGGCTCGAGCCCGTGATGAGGGCGAGGCGTCCGGTCAGGTCAAACAATGGTGAGGGCATGTCGCTCCTGTTGGCAAACAATCCTGACGGCACGCCATGATTCGTCAATTGACACAGGCGGGCGGCCCGCGAGCCTTTGAGACAATCCCAACAAAAGAATTGCCGGGATTGGACCGATATGCTTACGGTCATCGCCGGATCACGATCGTGTGATTTTTGGGAGCTGTAGAAAAACTGATGAAAAATTCCTCGTTTTTGTACGGTGTTGCTTTTTCGTTCATGGTCTGCTTATCGGCGTCGTCGGCAATGGCCGACCCGGTCTTCGCCAGATTGCAAAGTCTCAACGGCCCCGACGGCGCATTTCCGAATGCCGGTCTTCTGGCCGCGCCCGATGGCAGTTTTTTTGGCACCGCGCTCGGCGGCGGCACCACGTCCAGGGACCTGTCGAAGGGCGGTGTCGCGTTTCGGGTGGCGCCGACGCTCGCCGGCGGCTGGACGTGGACCATCCTGCATCGCTTCGGCCTGGGCGGCGGCGATGGCTCTTCCCCGCACTCCCGCCTCATCGCGGACCGTCAGGGCGCGCTGTATGGCACCACCTATGTGGGCGGCAGCCGCAATCAGGGGACCGTGTTCCGCCTGACGCCACCCGCCGCCGGCCAAACCGAGTGGCAGGAGACCGTGCTCTACAACTTTACCGGCGGGCGGGATGGCAGCCGCCCGATCGCCGGGCTCGTGCTCGACCGATCGGGCGCGTTATACGGAGCGACCATGGAGGGCGGCGCCGACGAACAGGGCGTCGTCTATAGGCTGTCGCCCCCGCCCGTTGCGGGCGGGACGTGGACCGAGACGGTGTTGCACAGCTTCGCGGGCCTGGATGGCAGCGCGCCGCGCGGCAACCTGATCGCTCGGACCGTCGGCGGGGTCTGGACGCTGTTCGGCACGACGGTGTACGGCGGCGCGTCGGGATGGGGCACGGTATTTTCTCTCGCCAGCCCGCCCGATGCGACAACCGCGTGGACGCACACGATCCTGTATTCGTTTGCCGGCGGCGCGGACGGTGCTTCGCCTTTGGGCGGCGTGATTGCCGACCGTTCGATGACCTTGTTCGGGACGGCATCGGGTGGTGGAACGGTCTCGCCCGACACCGGACTGTCGGGTGGCGTGGTGTTCCGGCTGACCGCCCCGGCCGTCGGCTCGTCGACCTGGACGCAATCCGTGCTCTATCGCTTCAAGGGCGGCACGGATGGCCGGTTTCCGATCGGCGGACTGATCGAACGAAGCGATGGGCGGCTGCTGGGCACGACGGCGGGGCTGGGTCGGCTGGCCTGCACATCAACGTGCGGCACGGTGTTCATGCTGACGTCGCACGGCGGCGAGGGCAAGCCAGGGCCATGGACGATGAAAGTGCTGCACAGCTTCGCGGGGGCTGACGGCGACGTCCCCTCGGCGGAACTCGTCGCCGCGCCGGACGCATCGGGCGGCATGTCGGTATACGGCGTCACCGAGCGCGGTGGCGCAAAGAGCATCGGTACCGTGTTCCGGCAAAGTCAGTAGAAGCGGGTCGGGACAGGCCGCCCGTTCACGGCAGATCCGCGCCGTTCGGGCTGGCCTGAAATGCGCGGCCGGGCAAGGCTCGCCCGCGCAAGAGGCCGCAAGGACACCGGATCGACATGGAACAACGAACGATCGGCGGCAGCGCCGCCAAGGTCCCGCCGATCATTCTGGGGGGCAACGTGTTCGGCTGGGGCGTCGACGAGTCGACCTCGGGCACGTTGCTCGACGCCGCCGTCGGACAAGGGCTGAATTGCATCGACACGGCCGACATCTATTCGTATTGGGCGTCCGGCAATCACGGTGGCGAGTCCGAGGCCATCATCGGACGATGGCTGACCCGGCGGGGGCGGCGCGACGATGTCATCATCCATACGAAGGGCGGCGCTCCCGGCGCGCCGGGCGAGTTCAGCAACGCGCGCCTGACCGCCGACTATCTGACCAAGGCGGTCGAGGGATCGCTTCGCCGCCTGGCGACCGATTATATCGATCTCTATTACGTTCATTACGATGATCGGGTGACCCCTCCCGAGGAGACGCTGGCCGCCCTGCAGGCGCTGGTGAAGCAGGGCAAGCTGCGCGCGATCGCCGCGTCGAATTACGAGCCCGCGCGTCTGAGGGCAGCCTTGGAAGCGGGCAAAAGCTGCGGTGAGGACGGCTATGTCGGGCTACAGACGCACTACAACCTCTACGATCGGGCAGGCTATGAGCAGGATATCGAGCCGATCTGCCTCGAGCATGGCATCGGCGTGATGAGCTATTTCTCGCTCGCGAGCGGCTTCCTGACAGGGAAGTATCGATCGGCCGCCGATCTCGGCAAGAGTGCCGCGCGGGGAGCCGGAATGGCATCGCTTCTCAATCCAAGAGGGTTGCGCATCCTCGCGGCGCTCGATGCGGTCGCCGAGCGCCACGACGCGACGCCGGCGCGAATTGCGCTCGCCTGGCTTTTGTCGCGGCCGAGCCTGACGGCCGCGATCGCCAGCGCGACAAGCCTTGCGCAACTCGACGATCTGGTGGCGGCAACACACATCACGCTCGACGCTGCGGCGCTGGCGCTGCTCGAGACGGGTTCGGCGCCGGAGGCGGCCTGAGCGATGGATCCTGCCACTCCGGACGGCGACCTTCAGGAAACCCTGGCGCGACAGGAGGACGAATGCGTCTTCCCGGCCTTCGACGAGCGTACGGCGTTGGCCATCGGGCTCGCGTTGTGCGAGGCGGCGCGGGTCCAGTCGGCGCCGGTCGTGATCAACATCCGAACGCCCGACCGAGTGCTCTTTCACGCGGCGCTGCCAGGGTCGTCGCCGCACAATGACGACTGGGCGCGGCGCAAGAGCAACGTCGTCCTGCGCTTCCACCAATCGTCGCTGCGGGTTGGCGAATCCTTTCGCCTGAAGGGCAAGACCATCGGGGCGGCGCTCGGGCTGGACGAGATGGAGCACGCCGCCCACGGCGGCAGCTTCCCGGTCCGGGTACGCGGAACCGGGGTGATCGGCGCGATCACCTGCTCCGGCCTGCCCTCGGCCGAGGATCATGCGCTGATCGTCGGCGTGATCCTGGCGTATCTTGCGTCAGGCGCGGGGCGGACGGGGTAGCCGGCCGCCCGAACGATGCGAGGCCGACGCCACCCGGTTCCTGGCCTGGCGGCTTAGGCGAACCTGACCAATGCCCCGCCCGCGCCGTCCGAAGCCAAGGTAAAATTGCTGGTCACGTAGCTGCCCAGCAGCGTGAAGCTCGCATGGTGGCTGCCGTTGTTGACGCTGAGGGTGCCGCTGGTGTGGCTGGCGGCCGGCGTGAAGGAGCGGGAGGTGCCGGTGCCGTAACCGAACGCGTCGAGGTCAATCACGTCGCCTCGGCCGAACTCGGCGATCACCGCGGCAAAGCCGCCCGGGTCGGACAGGGTCAGGCTTCCGCCGGAGCCCGCGAAACTCACCACCTGTCCGGCGGACACCGCGCCGAGGACCGTCGCCGCGCCGCCGGCGAGCGTCAGGCCGCCGGCCACCTTGGCCGTCGCGCCGACCATCAGGAAGCCGCCGGCCGAGACGACGCAGCCGCTGACCGTGGCGCCCTTCTGAATGAACGACATCCCGCCGCTGCTGATGACCGCGCCCTGGTCGAGCGCCGAATAGACATATTCCACCCCGCCCGCCGAGATGACGGACGCATACGCGGCGCCTCCGTTGATGACAGAAAGCGAACCGCCGCGCAGGATCGTGCCGCTCGCCGCGCCGCCGGAGACCGCCTCGTAGGCGTCGGTGCTCACCACGGTGCCGATCGTGACGCCGCCAATACTGACGTCCTGCGCCCCGCCATTGACCCTCGTCGCGATCGCCACGCCACCGGACAGCACGGATTCGTCTCCGGCGTTGACGATCGTCAGGCTGCTCACCCCTCCAGCGGAGACGACCTGCACGCCCGCATCGCTCAAAACCGTGGCCACCGCGAGGCCGCCGGACATCACATCCGCTTCGCCGGAGCTCGCGCGCAGTCCTGACGCCACGCCGCCGGAGGAGACGAGCACTTGGCCTTGCGACAGAACAGTGCCGCTCGCGACGCCGCCGGAGAACACGTCCTGGCGCCCGGCGCTGCCGACCGAGACCGCGCTGACCACGCCCCCGGAGTAGACCTTCTGCCGCCCGCCGCCGCTTAGCGTTCCGGACACGGCACGCCCGCCGGACAGGACATACTGCGTGGCGCCGCCGCCCACCACGGTGCCGGTCGTCGCGGCACCGTCGTAGCGTAGCCCGGACGAGACGCGGAACATCGACACGCCGCCCGAAACGACGAGGCCGCCCGCGAGCACCGTGGACCCGCTCGCGACGCCACCCGGCAGCACGAGGACGGCGCCGCCGCTGCTGACCACGGCGCCCGAGTCGACGCCGCCCGACGAGACGATCTCCAGCCCGCCGCTGCCGATGTTCGTCATGAACGTCGCCGCGCCGGAGACGACTTTGATGTACGATCCGGACAGGACCGTGGCGGTCGCCACCGCGCCCCGCGACAGGATGAAGCTGCCGCCGCGCCGCACCGTCACGCCAACCGCCTTGCCGCCGCCCGTCACCACTGCGACGCCGCCGCTGTTGACGCCTCCGGCGCTCATCACGCCGCCCGAGGAGATGACTTCCGTCCCGGAGCTGCCGACGGTCACCGCGCTCGTCCGGCCGCCGGCGAAGACCTGCACGGTGTCGCCGCCTTGAAGAGTGACGCCGCTCAGCGTCTGACCGGCCGAGATCCTGTATTGCGTCGACATCGCGCGCGTTCACCCTGTCCTGCAAAGCCCACTCAACGTCTTTTTCGACAATTCCCATCGAACGGCCACTATCCGCGCGGCGAGAGGCTTTGCCGTCACGCAACCGTGAGCAGAGCATTAGTCGAGCCGGCAATCCGCGCGCAATTCAACGTTTTATGAACGTGAACGCGATCGCCGGATCAGTCGGTGCGGCGAAGCGTCCCCAGCCCGACGTCGTCCACCGCCTCGATGGTAACGGCCTCGGCCCGGCCGTCGGCGCCGATCCGGAAACTCACGGCACTTCGCGCCTCGGGAATTTCCGGCGACATGGCGACGCTGAAGACGTCACGTTCGTGATGACGCAGCGGGACGTCGACCCCGCGTCCGGGGCCGAGGCGCAACCGCAGCACGCCGTCAGCCTCGACGATCCTCGCCGTGCCGATATACGCGTTGGCATACGCGCCGAGATAGGCCGAGGCCGGAAGCGCCGCCGCGGCGTCCGGGCGAGGCGTGCCGAACGTGGCCTGGGCGGCCGCGACGGCGGGAGCGAACAGGCCCTCGTACAAAAGGTTCCACTGCGCGATGCGTTCGGCCGCCGGCGGGTGCTCGCCGTGCGCGAGATCGAGGAACAGCCCGGCCAGGGCGTCCGGCACGCCGGTGGGAAACGCATTGCTTAGGATCACGATGCCGAGCCGATCGCCGGGCGAGAGGGCGACCATGGTGCGCGCCCCCTGGCTGAAGGCGCCGGCATGGCTCCAGACGACCCCGCCCGCGCCGTAGTCGACGGCCCATCCGAGCCCGTAGAAACTGGGCGCGCCGCTGACCGGATTGTCGCCGCGCGCGAACACCGGCTCGTGCGTTCGCGCGAGGGCGGCCGCCTGCACGATGCGGTCGGGACCGAGCATCCCGCCGCTTAGTTGCAGCCGCAGCCATTGCGCCATGTCGCGTGCCGACGAGCTGACCCCGCCGGCCGGCGATTGGGCGTCGGCATTCCGCCGAGCCGCGGCTGCCCAGTGCCCGTCGACGCGGACATGCAGCGCGGCGCGATCGGTGCGGGCGATGAAGTCAGCATACCGCGCGCTGGTCGCACCCATCCGCAGCGGCTTGAACAGGCGTTCCTCGGCGACGTCGTCCCAGGTCGACCCGGCTGCGTGCGCGGCGGCGACCGCGCCGGCGGTCAGGCCGAAATTGCTGTAGGAATAGCCGGCGCGAAAGCTGCTCGAGGGCGGCACGAGGCGCAAGCGCCGCAGGATCTCCGCCCGGTCGTAGCCGATTTGCTCGAGCTCGTTGCCGGCGGCCCCCGGGAGGCCGCTGCGGTGGGCGAACAGGTCGGCGACGGTCACGTCCGCGCTGGGATAGGGGTCGTGCAGCTGGAACGACGGATCGATCTCGGCGATCCGGGAGTCCCAGGCGAGTTTGCCGTCGCCCACCAGCGCTGCCACCACCGTCGAAGCGATCGGCTTCGAGCAGGACGCGAGTTGAAAGACCGTGTCGGCGTCGACCGCCTCTGACTTGCCGACCTCGCGGACGCCGAAGCCCTTGGCATAGACGACCTCGTCGCGATGCACGACCGCGATGGACAGGCCCGGCACGCCGCCCGTCTCGACCTGCTCGCGCGCCAGCCGCTCCAGTTCCGCAAGGGCGGCCAGGACCTTGGCCCGGCTGCCGTCGTCCTGCGCGAGGACGGGACCGGCGAGCCCGAACGCCAGGATGCTGAGTGCGAAAAGCGCGCGCATTTGAAGCCTTCCGACCGTGGTGACCGCCGGTCCCCGTCGCCGGTCACGCCGGGGCGGTCGCTCAATGGTGTCACGAAGTCGGATCAAAAGGGCGCCGGCGGACGACATTCCTATGGGGCCTCGGCGATTCGCGGATCGTCGGCGGGTGCGACCACGCCGAGCTGGGTGAGCCAGATGCCGCCGACGATCAGCGCGGTGCCCAGCCAAAACACTGGCGAGACGCGTTCGCCGAAGGCGACCACCCCGATCAGCGGCACGATGACCGTGCCGACCGCGACCCAGGGATAGGCCTGCGACAGCGGCACCCTCGAGAGGATCCAGATCCAGAGGATCGTGGCCCCGCCATAGAGCGCCAGAGCCGCGTAGAATGTCGGCAGGGTCAGCAGCGCCGCCGCCGCGCCGGCCGCGTCATGGCCGCGTATCGCCAGGCCCGCCCGCTTGAACAGTCCCTGGCCCATCGCCAGCATGCTCGTGAACAGGGCGAGCGCCACGAGGTCTGTCGGCCTCACGCTGCTCATCCCGGTCCGTTCCCGCCCACCTTGATCGGCGTTCCGGTCACGTCCAGCAGGGCCGCGAAGAAACCACTGTAGGCAAGCTGGAAGGCGAGCAGGATCAGTGTCGCCGACGGCAGCGCGAGCCGCATCGTGCGGTCCGGATCCATCGCGCCGAACGCCTCGGACTGCCAGGATCCGAACGCGACGACGCCGAGCGCGACGCCACCGAGCAGCAGCAGGCCGGAGAGGATCAGCAGCATCTCGAGCGAGCATCGGCGCAACACGCGCGCGAAGGTGGGATCGGGCGGCACGATGCCCTCGCGTGCCCCATAAATCTTGGCGAACACCCAGAACGCGATCGACTGGGTTCCCGCAAGCATGAGCACCGCCCCATACAACAGCGTGTGGATGTCGAACGTCACGCCGGCGAATCGGCCGGGTCCCGGCAGCAGCCAGATCGCGATCAGCAGGCCCGCGGCGAACATCGAGATCCCGGGATACAGGAACAATCCGCGCGGGCAGAACAGCAGCAGGAACCGCAGATGCCGCCAGCCGTCGCGCCAGCTGCGCAGGTGCGGCGCGCGCGAGCGTCCGTCCGGCCAAAGGATCGTCGGCACCTCGGTCACCCGAAGCTCGTGCACCGTGGCTTTCACGACCATTTCGCTCGCGAATTCCATGCCGGTCGCGCGCAGCCCAAGGCCGAGGATCGCCGCACGGTCGAAGCCGCGCAGCCCGCAATGAAAGTCGCCGCAGGGGCTGTGGAAGAACAGCCGGCCGATCGTGGTCAGAACCGGATTGCCCAAGTAACGATGGAGCTTCGGCATCGCGCCCGGCCTGATGCCGCCCTGGAAGCGGTTGCCCATCACCAGATCGAAGCCCTGTCGCAGGCGGTCGACGAAGGCGTCGAGCGCCGAGAAATCGTAGCTGTCGTCGCTGTCGCCCATGATCACGTAGCGACCCCGGGCGGCCGCGATGCCGCCGATCAGGGCCGCGCCATAGCCGCGCGTCTCGATCGGCACGACCCGCGCGCCATGCGCCGTGGCGATTGCCTGGGAGCCATCGGTGCTCCCGTTGTCGGCGATCACCACCTCGCCGGCAATTTTCGACCGCCGCAGATACGCCATCGCCTTGTCGATGCAGATGGCGAGGGTCTCCGCCTCGTTCAGGCAGGGCATCAGGATCGTCAGTTCGCAGTCCTCGCCGGTCCGCGCCGACGCCGTCGGTGGGGAAAGGGTTTCCGCTGTTACGATCGTCATCTAGGCCTCCGCGCCCGATCGTGTCGCGACCAGCAGAAGGTTGGTCGGCCAACCGCCGAGCGCGACGCTGCGCACCGCGGCCCCTTCGATGCCCACCCGCCCCGCCAGGGCAAGCAATTCCGCGCGGGTCAGCAAATTGAGGTTGTCCTCGTCGGCGAAGAAGTCCTTGCCGAACACGCGGAGGGTGCGGCGAAACATCGGCGGCGGCAGCCAGTGCAGCACCGGCAATACCGTGTGAAACTCGACCGGGAACCAGCGATTCGGCGTCGTTACGAACAGGCTTTTGCGCGTCACCCGCCAGAGCTGCGCCAAAAATGTCGCCTGGCGGTCGCGGCTGCCGACATGCTCGAGCACCGCGCTCGAATGCACGTGATCGAACGAGGCGTCGGGAAACGGCAGGTCGCGCGCGTCGGCTTGGACATAGCGCAGGCCTGGATACTGCGCCTCGAGGAAATGCGCGTCGTCGATTCCGACAGCGGTGATGCGGCTTTTGTCCGGGAACCAAGCCTCGAAATAATTCGAATGGGCGTAGGACCGGTCGCTGGTCGCGCCCACGTCGAGCAGCGTGTCGGCGGCCGAGACATCCGTCCATCGCATGAACGCCTCGAACATCCGGCGGCGCTGATACGCGGCGATCCGGACCGGCAGCGAATCAGGCTTCGCCACGTTGTATTGCGCGTTGACGGCCACGAGACCTGTCCAGTTCGGGATAGCAGTGAGGCGGTGTGCTTGGACAGCTACGAAACGTCAAGACGAGGCTCGCCGTGGGCCGGCGTTCGCAGGCCCGCGAGCAAGGCCGCCGCCTTGGCCGTCACGATCTCGGCGCTGTCGCCGGGGCGGAAGATCGAACCGCCGATGCCGAACCCTGCCGCCCCGGCCTGCAGCCATGGCCGCATGTTGTCCGCGTCGATCCCGCCCACCGGCAGCACCGGCACCTCCGGCGGCAGCACCGCGCGGATGCCCCGCAGCACCGCCGGGCTGAAGGCCTCGGCTGGAAACAGCTTGATACCGTCCGCGCCGGCCGCGATCAGCGCGAAGGCCTCGGTGGGAGTGGCGAACCCTGGACAGGCGATCATGCCGTGATGCTTTGCCCGCCGCACCACGTCGACCGCGGCATGCGGCGTCACGATCAGCCGCGCGCCGAATGCCGCCAGCTCGTCCACCTGGTCGGGCGTCATGACCGTGCCCGCACCGATCAGCAGCCGATCGCCGAACCGGGCCACCAGCCGGCGGATGCTGTCGACCGGCTGCGGCGAGTTCAGCGGCACCTCGATGATGGCGATGCCGGCCGCCTGCAGCGCGTCGCCGATCGAGACAACCTCGTCCGGCTTCACCCCGCGCAGGATCGCCACCAGCGGGCAGCGCCCGAGCCATTCGCGCAGCGTCATGCAAGCCTGCCGATCGTGAACAGGCCGCGCGCCGCCGCGTCCTCGTCCGCGACGACCGCCGTGCCGCCGCACATCCCGATGGCCTGTGCATACAGTGCGCACAAGGCGGCCGCGCCGATCAGCCGCACGGCGGCGCCCGCCGGCATGGCGGCGCGGACTTCGTGACCGATCAGCAGCCCTGAGAAATACGAGGCGGCGGAAGTGTCGACGAGCGTGCCGAACAGGATCTGCGTGCGGACGCCGAACAGATGATGCAGCAGATGGCCGGCCGCGCCGGACCGCGCCACGCCGCGCGCGAACGCGGCGTCGTCATGCGCCGCCTCGGGCATGGTGCGCCCCAGGATCGTGCCGGCGCGCAACGCGGAAAACGTCTCGCCGCCGAGATAGGTCGTAAAGCTCGCGACAAGGCCGCCCTGCATCCGCGCCCATTTCGCATGACTGCCGGGCAGGCACGCCAAGCCGTCCTGGGCAACCCCGTCCGCCGCCGCGATGCCGGCCAGCTGCGTCTCCTCGCCGCGCATCACTTCCGGCACCCCGTCCGCGTCGCGATCCGACAGGCCGGGCACGATCCATACCGCAGCACCCTCGAACGGCGCGGCGACCAGAGCGGCGGCAAGCGCCTCGGGCCCAGCCGGGCAGGGGACGTAGGGCGCCTCGACCCAACCCTGCCGGCTGCCGACCATGCCGGCCATCAGCACCGATGTTTCGCCATCGGCCAGCCACGGCCCGATCAGCTCGCGCAGCGTGTCCGGGAATGCGCCCTCCAGCACCGTCATGACGCCGCGCGGCACCTCGACGCGGTCGAGCACGCGGCCGCCGCCGTCCATGCGAAATGCGCGAAAACTGCTGGTGCCCCAGTCGACGCCGATCATGCGACGCCCATCATGCCGGAAACTCGAAGTCCAGCCACGAGACATGCGCCGCGACGACCTTCCAGCCATCGCCCACGCGCACCCAGGTTTGCATCTGCCGTCCGGTGCGGCCGCTGTCGATGCGCTGCGTTAGGGTGCTCGCGGTCGCGAAGTCGCCGCCGAAGGAGGTGATGACGGTGCCGCCCAACCGCCGCGTCAGGCCGGCCGGGGATCGCGCCGCGCGGAACGCCCGGATCTGGTCGATCCCATACAAATTCTCCGACAATCCGAATCGGATCGTCCGGGCATCGTCCCAGAACAGCGCGTCAAGCGTCGCGGTGTCGTTTTCCCCCAGCGCCGTCTCGTAGCGCTCGAATGCGGCCCGCACCTCGGCCACCACGTCCGGACGATCGATCTCCATCACGCGAACCCCGGCGCCACGACGCTCGCGCACACGCCCGACCGTTCCAGTGCGAGGGCGGCGGCGAACAGCGCCTCCTCGCGCCAGGGGGCCGCGATGAGCTGCACGCCGATCGGCAGCCCCGGGCCCGCCACCGGGGCCGCGATGACCGGTAGGCCGATGAAGCTGATCGGCTGCGTGTAGACGCCGAAGGAGGGCCGCAACGGCATGCTGACTCCGTCGATGTCCAAAATGTCCAGACCGAGCGGCATGGCGTGCGTCGGCGTGGCCGGCGCGACGAGAACATCCCAGTCGGCCAATAGCGCCGCTGCTTGCGCGCGGAAAACCGTGCGGATCTTCTGGGCGTGCAGTATCCATTGCGCCGGCAGCAACGCCCCGGCGATCAGCCGATCGCGGCTGAGCGGCTCGAAATCCGCCGCGCGCGCGACCAGGTCCGGCAGATGCTGCCGTGCCCCTTCGGCCGCGGTGACCAGGAAGGCTGCCGCACGTGCCGCCGCGGCGTCCGCCAGTTCCACGGTTTTCGTCGCACCGAGGGCCGCGGCGACCCGGTCGGCCGCCGCCTGGACGGCGGCCGTGCCGTGCTTGCCGAAATGGCCGCCAAGGCGCGCCACGCGCAGCGCGCGGGGCTGGACGCCGCCGACCGGGTCGACCGTGTGCTGCGTCTGCGCGGGATCCTCGGGGTCGGCCCCCTGCAACGCGTCATAGGCCGATGCGAGGTCGCTCACGCTTCGCGCGAACGGGCCGACGTGATCAAGGCTCGGCACGAACGGGAACGCACCGGCGCGGGACAGCCGTCCGTAAGTCGGTTTCAGCCCCCACAGCCCGCACAGCGACGACGGCACCCTGATCGACCCGTTGGTGTCCGAGCCGAGCGAGATCGGCACGAACCCCGCCGCGACGGCGGCACTCGACCCGCCCGAGGACCCGCCGGCGCTGCGGCGGAGATCGTGCGGGTTGCGACTGGGACCGTAATGGGTGTTCTCGGTCGTGAAGCCGTAGGCGTATTCGTCCATGTTCAGGCAGCCGACGCATACCGCGCCCGCCGCCTCCAGCGCCGCCACCGCGTGCGCGTCGCGTTCGGCGGGCACCCGGCGGCGTTCGATGATGCTGCCGGCGACGGTGACCTGTCCGGCGACGTCGAACAGGTTCTTCGCCGCGAACGGCACGCCCGCCAGCGGCCCCGGATCTTCGCCCCGCGTCACCATCGCGTCGATGGCTTTCGCGCGCGCGATGGCGCGATCCGGCGTGGTGGCAGTGAATGCGCCCACCTCGCCATCGCGGGCCGCGATCCGCGCCAGGCTGCCCCGGACCACCGACTCGGCGCTGATGTCGCCCGCGCGCACCTGCGCCGCGATGGCCGCGGCGGTCGGCGTTTCGGTCACGCGCGAAAGACGGGCGCGGGTTCGACCTCGGCCGGCACCTCCATCGCGAGCGCCGGAGCGGCGACGCGCAGCACGACGGCGAAGGCCTCCGCCACCTCGCGCAGGCGGTCCGGGGAGAGATCGAAGCCGACCGCCGGGGCGACGGCCGAGACGTAGGCGAGAGGATCGAAGGTCATGGCCCGAGCCTATAGA
Source organism: Acetobacteraceae bacterium (assembly GCA_965246915.1). GTDB lineage: Bacteria > Pseudomonadota > Alphaproteobacteria > Acetobacterales > Acetobacteraceae > CAVRQM01. Next base: position 40,457 of record CBDFGB010000010.1, on the reverse strand, counting down.
CGCGGCGGCGCGCCGGCCAGAATCTTCATTCCCGCCCGGTGGTCCGGTCCTGCCGCTCGCGACCCGAAATCGTGTTGCCCAGCGGCACGCGGGTCGCGGCCGTGACCACCGTCACGGAGCGATGCTATATCGTTCTGCTCCATGCGCCTCCTCCTTGCCAATCCGAACACCACGCAGGCGGTCACCGACCTCGTGGCCGCGCGGGCCCGCGACGTCGCGGCTCCTGGCACGGACATCATCGCCGTGACGGCGCGATTTGGCGCGCGGGTGATCGGCACCCGGGCCGAATTGGCCGTCGCGGAACACGCGGCCCTCGACCTCATGGCACGCGAGGCGGGCGGCTGCGACGCGGTGGTGGTCGCCGCTTCGACCGACAGCGGCGTGCGAGCGGCGCGCGAAATGCTGCCGGTTCCCGTCGTCGGACTGACCGAGGCGGCATTGCATACGGCGTGCCTCATCGGCGGGACGTTCGCGACCATCACCCTGTCGCGGCGCAGCAACGCCATGCTTCGCGACCAGATGACGACGTATGGCCTTGCCTCACGATGTCTCGCGATGCGTGCCGCAGATGCCACGCCGCAGGACGTTCTGGCCAACCCCGGCGTCGTCGCGGACAGGATCGCCGAGATCGCGCGAGGGCTGGACGCGGAGGTGATCGTGCTGATCGGCGCGGTGATGGCTGGCATCGCCGCGAACATCGACGCGCCCGTCCCGGTGCTGGAGGGCGTCTCGTGCGCCGTCGCGCTGGCCGAGGCGCTGGTCCGGCTGCGCTTGCCGAACGTGCGCGCCGGGCGCTACGCAGCGCCGGACAGCCGCGAGACCATCGGTCTCGATCCCGCGCTGGCCGCCCGGCTCAACGGCCAAACGTGAAAGCGACCACATGACCGCTCGCCTGGACGAAACCGCATCCGGCGTCTTCGTGATCGCCGTGACCCCATTCACGCCCGACGGCGGCCTCGATCTGCCCGCCGTGGACGGGATGGTGGAGTTCTATCTGGAGCGCGGAGCCACGGGCCTGACCATCCTCGGCATCATGGGCGAGGCACCGAAACTGTCGGGCGCGGAATCCGCGGCCTTCGTCAAGCACGTGCTGGCGCGGGTGGCCGGGCGGGTTCCGGTGGTGGTCGGGGTCTCCAGCCCCGGGTTTGCCGCGATGGGCGAGTTGGCTGCGTCGAGCATGGATGAAGGAGCGGCCGGCGTGATGGTCGCGCCCCCCGCCACATTGCGCACCGACGATCAGCTTTTTGCCTACATGCAGCAGAGCGTCGAAGCGGTGGGCGACGCGCCGCTGGTGCTGCAGGACTATCCGCTCGCCTCGGCGGTGCAGATGAGCGTGGGGCTGATCCGGCGAGTCATCGAGACCCTGCCGAGTTGCGTCATGCTCAAGGCGGAGGATTGGCCAGGCCTGGGCAAGATTACGGCGCTGCGCGAGGCGGCGGGGTTGCGGCGGGTGTCGATCCTGACCGGGAATGGCGGGCTGTTCCTGCCGGAGGAGATGCGGCGCGGCGCGGACGGAGCGATGACCGGCTTCGCCTATCCGGAGATGATGCGCGACGTGGTCGCCGCCCACGCGGCGGGCGACGCGGCGCGGGCGTCGGACGTGTTCGACGCCTATCTTCCGTATGCCCGGTACGAGCAGCAGCCGGTCATCGGGCTCGCGGTGCGCAAGCATGTTCTGGCGCAACGGGGAGCCATCCCGAGCGCCGCACTGCGACGGCCGTTCGCGGCGCTGTCGCCGCGCGATGTCGCGGACGTCGCATGGCTGATCGAGCGGCAGGAGCGGCGGCTCGCGACGTTGGGGTAGGTCGGATGGACTTCGCGCCGCCCGCGCTGGTGCCCGAGCTCGACGTGTCCGATCTGGAACGATCGCTGGAGACTTACCTGGGCGTGTTCGGATTTCGCTGCCATGTCCGGCGACCGGAGGAGGCGTTCGCCTATTTGATCCGCGACGACGTGCATCTGATGCTGGAGCAGGCGGATGGTCCGGGACGCCGGTTCGACACCGCGCCGATGGAGCGTCCCTTCGGGCGAGGGGTAAATTTCCAGATCGAGGTTGCGGACCTCGACGCCCTCTACGCCGCAGTCGCCTCATCTGGCTTGGATGTGCGCATTCCGATGGAGGAGCGCTGGTATCGGCACGACGACATGGAGCTCGGGCAAAGGCAGTTCGTGGTGGCGGACCCGGACGGATATCTGCTGCGGTTCATCAAAGGTATCGGTCGGCGGGCGGTGGCGGCGTAGGACTCAAATTTCGGCGGCGAACGTCCTGAGATCGGCCAACTCGCAATGGTCGAGCGCGCTCGTCTCGGTGGCGCGCAGGACGACCCGTGGCGCGGCGCCGGCCAGAAATGCCTCCTGCCAGCGAGGCGCGCAGAGACACCAGCGGTCACCGGGTCGCAGGCCGGGGAAGCCGTAGGCCGGCATCGGGGTGGAAAGATCATTGCCGCGGGCACGGCTGAATGCGAGGAACTCGGCGGTCATCACGGCGCAGACGGTATGGCTGCCGACATCGTCGGGCCCGGAGGCACAGCAGCCGTCGCGAAAGAAGCCCGTGACCGGTGCCAGCGAACACGGCTCCAAGCTCCCGCCGAGCACATTGCGGGAGGCCCGGCCGCCGCCGCCGCTGCTGTCCAAAGGCATCGCCTGTCTCCCTGTCGCCGTCCGTCTATAGCACCCGATGCATGATGAGCGCGTCGACGTCGCCCAAGGCGGGATGGGTAAACGCGCCCGGCACCCGACCCACCGTTGCGAATCCCATCGACCGCCACAGCGCCACGGCGCGGATATTCGTCGACACCACGAAGTTGAATTGCATGGCGCGAAACCCCTTTGCCCGCGCGTGGTCGAGCGCGTGGGCGCACAGCGCCCGGGCAACGCCGCGCCCGCCGAAGTCCGCGCTGGTCGCAAAGGACGCGTTGGCGACGTGCGCGCCGCCACCGGGCCGGTTCGCCCCCACCGCGCAAGTCCCCGCAATGGCGCCGGGCAACTCGGCCACGAATACCTCGCGCTCCGGCGCCCACCACGAGGCGAGGCCGGCATCCCTATCCATATCGCGCGGCAGCGCGAAGGTCTCGCCGGCCGCGATGATCGGCCGCAGGATGTCCCAGATGGCCTGCGCGTCGGCAGGCGTGGCCAAGCGGATCGTCAACTCCATGACCATGACCCTACGGCCGATCGGCATCCTGCGCACGCCGTTCGTCGAACGCGCGCAGTGTCCGCGCAACGGCCGTCAGCTCGATCCCGCGCCGGTCTGCACGGCCGAACTCGACCCCGAGTTTCTTTTGGGCACGCAGGACTTGGACGGCTTCTCGCACCTGATCGTGCTGTACTGGCTACATGAGATCGAGGGGGCGGCGATGGTGTTCACGCCGCCGTTCGACGACGCGCCGCGGGGGCTGTTCGCCAGCCGCGTGCCGGCCCGGCCCAATCCGATCGGGCTGTCGGTCGTGGCGTTCGACGGGTTTGCCGGGCCGGGCGTGCTGCGGGTGCGCTGGCTGGACTGCATCGACCGCACCCCGCTGCTGGACATAAAACCTTATCTGCCCAGCACGGATTCGGTGCCTGACGCCTCGATGGGATGGCTGGAGCGGCACAGGACACGCTGATGGCGCGCACGATCATCATAGATACCGATCCGGGCACCGACGATGCGATCGCGATCTGGCTGGCGCTGGCCTCGCCGGAGCTCGACGTGGGGTTGGTGACCGTGGTCGGCGGCAATGTCGGGCTGGCCGCCACCTCGCGCAACGCGCGGGCGATCGTCGCGCTGGCGGGGCGGGACGTGCCGGTGGTGGATGGCTCCGACCGGGCACTGCTCGGCCCGTTCGTCGACGCGGCCGACGTTCACGGCGCGGACGGGCTGGCGGGCGTGGCGTTGCCGGAGGGCCGCCCGGCCGCCCCGGGCCTGGCCTGCGACGCGATCCGTGCGCTGCTGCGCGCCGCCGAGCCGGGCAGCGTGACGTTGGTCGGCATCGGACCGGCGACCAATCTCGCGCTGGCGCTCGTGGCCGAGCCGGCGTTGCTGGGCCGGGTGGCGGAGATCGTGCTGATGTCCGGTGCGATCGCCGAGGGCAACATCACGCCGTCGGCGGAGTTCAATGCGTATTGCGACCCGGAAGCCCTCGCGATCCTGTTGGGGCTCGGCCGCCCGGTGACGCTCGCCACGCTCGACCTGACCAACCAGGCGCTGTGCGAGCCCCGGCATATCGCGGCGCTCCGCGCGGCCGGCGAGGGCGCGTGCCTGACCGCGACCGGATCGATTTGGTCGGGTGTGGCACCGTCTCGCCGGTCCGGAGGGCGGGGCCACGAGCAACACGACGCTTGCGCGATCGCGTGGCTGATCGCCCCGTGCCTGTTCACCCATGTCGATGTCCATGTCGGCGTCGATCTCTCGGGACCGGGGCGGGGGCGCACGATCGTCGATCGGTGGGCGCGCACCGAGGCCCGCCCCAACGTCCGGCTGCTGCTTGATCTCGATACGGAAGGATTTTTCGGTCTGTTGCGCGGTCGGCTCGCGACATTGCCGTAGCGCCAGCCTTGCCGGTGACAAGACAGGAGACCAATCTCAGCCTTCGGTAAATGATCGTCAAAAACACTCTTTTTCGAGAAAGTCACCAGAATTGCCGCATCCGCGATTGGGATGCCCCCGTAGCCGGAACGAGCACCGTCGCAACCAATCAAAATGATTGGCCGTGGCGCTCGCTACGGGGAGAGCAAAATGAATCTGTCCAGCATCAAGAACCCATCCGGCCGGTGGCTCGGCCTTCTGGCGGCGATGGGCGTCGCGGTCGGCGTCGCGAGCGGTCCTGCGCAGGCCGCCGGGCTCATCGGCTCGTTCGCCGGCAATGCCTACGCGACGTTTGCCGACGTGGCGGCTGGCCCGCTCGCGGTCGGTCTCGGCAGATCGGCCTATATCCCGTGTCCCTGCCAAGGAACGGGCGGGACGCCGTTTACCAACTCGATCTCTGGCCTTGCGGTGGGTTCGGCCCTCACGATCGGCGCCGCCACCAGCACGATTCTGACGAGCAAGACGGCCACGACGGCGACGATCACCGATTCCTCGGAGATCGCCGGCGTCAGCCTTTTGGGCGGGATGATCACCGCCGACGCGCTGACGGCGGTCGCCAACGTCTCGGCCACCGACACGGCGCTGACCACCACGACGGCCGGCTCGACCTTCGTCAATCTCAAGGTCGCCGGGCAGCCGATCGACCTCGACGTCGCGCAGAACACGACGATCAGCCTTGCCGGACTCGGCAGCGTCACGTTGCGCAAGACGGTGTTCAGCAAGACCGCGACACGCGCGCTGAGCCGGCTCGACCTGATTTCGATCAAGGTCGACACGGCCAACGGTTTCGGCCTGCCGGTCGGCGCCACGCTCAATGTCGGGCACGCGGAGGCGACGTTCCAGCGCACCCAACCGTTCGCGGTGACTGGTGGCCAGGCTTGGGGCGCGTCGGCCAACGCGGCGATCGGCTCGACGCTGCAGGGCCAGCTCGGCCAGGTGGCGCTGGTGACGGTCCCCTGCCTCGGCACCGACGGCAAGATCGTGACGAACAACGTCAACGACACCACGCTGACCAGCGTGCTGAGCCTCGGCGCGTCGACCACCACGGCGTTCGGCGGCGACCAGAGCGGCAGCCGCGTCGCGCAGACCACGGCACAGGTGGCGGGCATCCGGCTGCTTGGTGGCCTGATCGGGGCGAGTGCGATCACCTCGGTCGCCACCGAGACGATCACCGGCCGGGTGCGGACCCGATCGACGGCCGGGACGACCTTCGCGAGCCTCAAGGTGCTCGGCCTGACGTTGCCGATCAACGTCGCGCCGAACACCACTATCACCCTGCCCTTGCTGGGACGGGTCATCGTCAACGAGCAGATCGTGCCGACCAATGGTGGCAAGACCGTCGTGAACGGCCTGCACATCTTCATCACCAGCGCGAACCTGCTCGGCCTGAAGGTCGGGTCCGAAGTGCTGGTCGCGCACGCCGATGCCGTGGCTTTCCCTTTCCCCAGCACCTGAAAAGTCTGGGTCCGGAGAATCGCGGCGTCCTTGATGGGCGCCGCGACGGCATGTTCACGGGACGGTCAATTGCGGCCGTCCCACCCTCGTTCTACGCGGAACCATCAAAGGTCGGGAGAAACCCATGTTCGACGCCACGAAACTGCTGGGCGAGTTCGTCGGAAACCGCGCCGCGCCATCCGCCACGGGTCGGCTGGAGACGGCGGTCCAGCAAGGCGCGTCGCAGGGTGGACCGTTCGGCTCGCTCGGCTCGCTGCTTGGTGGGCTCGGTGGTGGCGGCACGGGTGGCGGTGGGCTGAGCGATCTGCTGGGCCAGTTGACCGGGACAGCGCAGCGCGCGGTCGGCACGGCCTCGACCGAAGTCCGCGCCAACAATCCGGTCGCGCTGGGCGGCCTGGGCGCGCTGGCCGGCGCGATCCTCGGCGGCGGGCGGGGCGCGGTTGGCGGCGGTCTGATGGCCGTGCTCGGCAGCCTAGCGGTCAGCGCGCTGCAGAACGCCGGTCAGGGCGCGGCGGTCGGGGCGGCGGCGGCGGTGCCCGCGACACCGGAGCAGGCGCAGGACAATGCCCGCCTGCTGCTGCGCGCGATGATCAGCGCGGCCAAGGCGGATGGCCAGATCGACACGCGAGAGATGGACAAGATCATGACCCGCCTGCGCGAGGCCGGATCCGATCCCGAGGCGCAGCAATTCGTGCTGCGGGAGATGAGCGGGCCGGCCGATGTCGCGGGGCTGGCGGCCGAGGCCGGCAGCCCGGAACTGGCCGCACAGGTCTATGCCGCTTCGCTGCTGGCCATCGAGGTCGATACGCCGGCCGAGCAGATGTACATGGCCGGCCTCGCGCAGGCGCTCGGTCTGCAGCCGGCCGCGGTGGCGCAGATCCATCAGGCGATGGGCGTGGCTGGATAGCGGGTCCGGATCGACCCGTCCTCACGACGGCAGATGGTGGCACGAGCCCGTGTAGTTCTCGGCCAAAACGGTGGCCGCCGCGGTCGAGGACGCCAGGGCATCGAATTCGGCGCGCTGGAGGCGACGCCCGAAGGCGTCGGTGCCGGGAAACCGATGCAGTAACGAAGTCATCCACCAGGAGAACCGCTCGGCCTTCCAGACGCGACGCAGCGCCCGTGCGGAATATGTATCGAGCGCGGCGGTCGAGCGTTCGGCGTAGAACTCCACCATTGCGGCGGCGAGCAGGGCGATGTCGGCCATCGCCAGATTGAGCCCCTTCGCCCCGGTCGGCGGCACGATGTGCGCCGCGTCGCCGGCCAGAAACAGGCGGCCGAATCGCAGGGGTTCGGCCACAAAACTGCGCAGCTGCGCGACCGATTTCTCGATCGATGGGCCGGTGCGAAGCGACTCCGCAAGGTGAGCCGGCAGGCGGCGGCGCAGCTCGTCCCAGAACGCGGTGTCGGACCAGCCGCTCGCCGCCTCGCCCGCAGGCACCTGGAGATAGTAGCGGCTGCGGGCCGGCGAGCGCATCGAGCACAGCGCGAAGCCGCGCTCGTGGTTCGCGTAGATCAGCTCGTGGTCGACGGGCGGCTGGTCCACGAGGACTCCAAGCCAGCCGAACGGATACGTGCGCTCGAACGTCTGCATCGCGTCGCTCGGGATGCTGGCGCGGGAGACGCCGCGAAACCCGTCGCAGCCGACGACGAAATCGCATTCGATCTGATGCGTGACGCCGTCCTTGCGATATCGCACGGTTGGATTTGTGCGATCGAAGTCGAGCGGCGTCACGTCCTCGGCGTCATAGATCGCGCGCCCGCCAGAGGACTCGCGCGCGGCCACGAGATCGGCGGTCACCTCGGTCTGGCCGTAGACCATCACCGAGTGGCCGACCAGCGCCCGGAAATCGATCCGACACAGATCCCCGTCGAAGCCGAGACTGCAGCCCTCGTGCACCAGTCCCTCGGCGTGCATCCGGCCGCCGAGACCCGCCTGGTCCATAAGCGCCACCGTGCCGGACTCGAGCACGCCGGCGCGGATGCGGCCCAAGACGTGCCCGCGCGACCGGCGTTCGAGGATCACCGCGTCGAGCCCGGCCCGCTCCAGCAGCCGGCCCAGCATGAGCCCGGCCGGTCCCGCGCCGATGATCGCGACCTGGGTCCGCATGGCTTCCCCTCCGTCCTGCAAGATCGAACGTGCCGTGTCCCGGCCGCGCCTCCAATGGACGGAAGGGCCGAAGTCATGGACATTCCGAACCTTTGCGTCGAAGGGTGAGCGCATGCTTCGGGCGCCGACATATGCTCTTTACGGCGAGGAGCGGCTCCGACTGGAGCCGGATTTCCTGCATTGCGAGACGATCCCGGAACGCAGCCGCCTGCATCACTTCAGGATCGAACCACACCGGCACGAGCAGTTGTTCCAAATCCTCTTGCTTTCGAGCGGCGAGGCGGAGGTCGAGATCGAGGGGACGGCGACGGTCCTGAGGCCGCCGTCCGTGGTGTTCGTCCCCGCGATGGTCGTGCATGGCTATCGCTTTTCGAACCTCGTCGACGGCTGGGTCGTGACCGCCTTCCAGCGGCGCGTGGAGACCATCCTGCGGGCCAGCCCCGAGGCCGCGCGAGGACTGACCGGGGCGCGGGTGGTCCCGCTCGCCCGGCCGTCCGAGCCGGCTGCCGCGATCGCCGCGCTCGCCGTCGAGTTTGCCGGCGGCGCGATCGGGCGGCTCGCAATGCTCGAGGCGCATCTCGCGATCCTTTGTGTCGCGGCGCTGCGTGCGCGGCACGCGCCGGCGGCGAACGGCCTGCGTCCGCCGTCGCAGGGGCTGGCAGGCGTCGCGCGGTTTCGCGAGATGGTCGAGCGCGATTTCCAGACCGGTCGGTCGATCGAGGACTACGCAAGGCGGCTCGGCATGACGCCCACGCATCTGCGCCGGCTGTGTCGCGCGCATCTGGGGGCCACGCCGCTGGCGGTGCTGAACGCGCGCGTCGTGTTGGAAGCCAAGCGCCAGCTTGTGTTCAGCGCGCGCGAAGTGAAGGAAATCGCGGGCCTCGTCGGCTTCGACGATGCCGCCTATTTTTCGCGCTTCTTTCAGCGCGAGACGGGGTTTTCGCCGACTGCCTTCAGGGCCAGGCCGCGAACGACGGAACCTCTGCCGGCCGCACCATCGCCGAATTGCGCCGATATGCCCCCGGAGACTGACCCGCAAGGCGCTTGAAGAAGCGGTTGAAGTAGCCGGGATCGCGGAAGCCCAGTCCGTAGCCCACCTGCTCGACCGACAGGTCGGTCTGCTCGAGGCGGCTTCGCGCCTCGGCCAGCAGGCGGTCGTGCAGCAGCGCGAGCGGCGTTCGTCCGGCAGCGCGCAGGCAGGCGGCGTGCAGATGCGCCCGGGTCACTCCCAGTCGCGCGGCGAAATCGTCGATCCGCAGCGCCTCGCGGTAGTGCAGCTCGATGAGCTGGCGAAACCGGACCACCGTGCTGGCGCTCGAGCCGCTCCGTGGCGTCCGCGGATTCACGCCGACGCAGCGCCACAGCCGCAGCAGCAGCGTCGCCAGATGCAGCCGCGTCATCGCCGCCGCCGCCGGGCGCCTCTCCTGTGACTCGTCGGCCAGATCAGCGAAAGAGCTGGCGAGTGCATGCCGGTGCGGCGCGACCATGTCCGGCCCCGCCAGGACGACGCGATCGAGCAACGGCCGCAGATGCAGGGTCAGTGCGGGATCGCCGATAGACGCCTGCACCAGTTCCCGGCCGACGGAGGCCGCGAAGCCTTCGCCGCCGGCCATGATCCGCAACGCGCCGATGCCGGCTTGCGGCCACCACACCAGCGAGGGTGCGGCGATCTCGACCTCGATCTGCGTCGCGTGGGTCAGACGCGCGCGGCCGGAGAGCAGGAGGAACAAATGGCATCGCGCCAGGCCGTCGATCGTCCACGTCCGATCGGACAGGGCGGCCTCGACGCGGTTCGCGGTCAGCGGCATCGCGATCATCGTTTAACGCTCAGATAGTGCAATTCTGAGCAAGGATAGTGCATTACGGATGATCGTCGAGTGGGCACTACTGTCCCGATGCCGGCCCAAGCGCCGGTCCGAGGGGACGGCCATGTTGGACACCACACTCCTGATCGGCGGCGACCGCCGGGGTGCCTCGGACGCAGGCATCTTCGAGCGGCGCAATCCCCTGACCGGCGATGTCGCCAGCCGCGCGCCCGCCGCGAGCCTTGGTGATGCCGCCGCCGCCGCCTCGGCCGCCGCGGCCGCCTTCCCGGCATGGGCCGCGATGGGCCCCTCGGCACGTCGCGCCAAGCTGATGCGGGCGGCGGACTGCCTCGAGGCGCGGGCCGGGGATTTCGTCACCGCGATGGCCGAGGAGACCGGGGCGACCGAGGGCTGGGCGCGCTTCAACGTTGCGCTTGCCGCCAACATGCTGCGCGAGGCCGGCGCGAGCACCACGCAGATCGCGGGCGAGGTGATTGCCTCGGACAAGCCCGGTCTGATGGCGATGGCGGTGCGGCAGCCGGTCGGGGTGGTGCTCGGCATCGCGCCGTGGAATGCGCCGGTCATCCTCGGCGTACGTGCCGTCGCGATGCCGCTCGCCTGCGGCAACACGGTGATCCTGAAGGCCTCGGAGATCTGCCCCGCGACGCACGGGCTGATCGGCGAGGCGCTGCGCGAGGCGGGGCTCGATGGCGGCGTGGTCAACGTCATCAGCAACGCGCCGGCCGATGCGGCCAGGATCGTCGAGGCGCTGATCGCCCATCCCGTGGTGCGCCGCGTCAATTTCACCGGCTCGACCCGTGTGGGGCGCACGGTGGCAGAGGTCGCCGCCCGCCATCTGAAACCCGCGCTGCTGGAGCTGGGCGGCAAGGCGCCGTTCGTGGTGTTGGACGACGCCGATCTGGATGAGGCGGTCGCCGCCGCGGCGTTCGGGGCGTTCATGAACCAGGGCCAGATCTGCATGTCGACCGAGCGCATCGTGGTCGACGCCAAGGTCGCCGATGCGTTCGCCGAAAAACTCGCGCGCAAGGCAGCGACCTTGGTCGCTGGCGATCCGAGGTTGGCCGCGACGCCGCTCGGATCGGTGATCGGCCTCGACGCGATCGAGCGGATCGATGCCTTGGTCAAGGACGCGGTGTCGCGTGGCGGCCGCATCCTGGCCGGCGGCCACGCGCGGGGGACGCTGATGGACGCGACGGTGATAGACCATGTCACGTCGGCGATGCGAATTTACGGGGAAGAAACGTTCGGTCCGGTCGTCTCCATGGTCCGGGTAGGCGGCGTGGAAGAGGCGGTGCGGGTCGCTAACGACACGCAATACGGCTTGGCCTCGGCAGTGTTTGGCCGTGATGTGGCGCGGGCCATCCAGGTCGCGCGGCGGATCGAGACGGGGATTTGCCACATCAACGGCCCGACGGTGCAGGATGAGGCGCAAATGCCCTTCGGCGGCGTCAAGGACTCCGGGTATGGCCGGTTCGGGGGTCGGGCGGCGATCCACGAGTTCACCGAACTGCGCTGGATCACTATCGCGACCGGCCCCGGCCATTTCCCGATTTGAGCCAAGCGGTTTGGCGCACCTCGCACCTCTGGCGGCGCGGAGACATTTCTCGGCGAAGGCCGAGGACCAATGTCTTGCCCTGCTGCCGCACCAACGGCATGGATGGTCGGCCTTCGCCGACCGAGGTGAGGATTGGGCTCTGTAGGTTGCGTTCGATATAGACGTGCCTGCAGGCATAAGAAACAAAGGGAGATGACGCCGATGAGAACGGTTCCGGCACAACCCGACGGACTGTCGCGCCGCGCCATTATCGGAGCCGCGGGTATGCTCACCCTGCTCGGCGGGACTCGCGCGCGCGCCGCATCGGAGAACGTCCTGAAAATTGGCTTCATCAGCCCGCGCACGGGAGCGCTGGCGGGTTTCGGCCAGACCGACGGCTACGTGCTGGACCTCGCGCGCAAGGCCCTCGCGAAAGGCTTCGCCGCCGGCGTTACAACGTATGACGTGACGATTGTCGATCGGGACACGCAATCCGATCCGTCACGCGCCAGTCAGCTCGCCAAGACGCTGATCAACAGCGACAAGATCGATTTGATGCTCGCGGTCTCCACCCCGGAGACGATCAATCCGGTCGCCGATGCGTGCGAGGCGGCGGGCGTGCCATGCCTGTCGACCGTCATGCCGTGGGAGGCATGGTATTTCGGGCGCGGCGCGAAGCCGGGCCAGCTGTCGCCGTTCAAGTGGACATACCATTTCGGGTTCGGCGTGGGCGAGTTCCACAAGACGTATGTGTCGCAATGGAACCTGCTGCCGACCAACAAGCGGGTCGGCGTGCTGTATCCAAACGATGCAGATGGCAACGCGATCCGCGCCAACCTCGCGCCCCTGCTGACCAAGGACGGCTTTACGATCATCGATCCTGGTCCGTACGAGGACGGCACGACCGACTATTCCGCGCAGATCGCGCTGTTCAAGAAGGAACGCTGCGAGATCTTCAACTCGTTCCCGATCCCACCGGACTTCGCGGCGTTCTGGCGGCAAGCGACGCAACAGGGGTATGCACGCCAGGTGAAAATCTGTCAGGTCGCGAAGACCGGGCTGTTTCCCGACGGCATCGTGGCGCTCGGGCCGATCGGCCACAATATCGCCAGCGCCGCATACTGGCACAAGGCGTTTCCCTACAAATCCTCGCTCACCGGCGTGAGCGGGACGGAGCTTGCCGACGGCTACGAGCGCGAATCGGGCAAGCAATGGACGCAACAGCTCGGTGCCAGCCTGTCGCTGCTCGACGCGGGATTTGCGGCGTTGCAGGCGAGCGGCGACGCGCGCGACAAAGCGGCGGTCGCCAAAGCCTTGAGCACGCTGAAAGCCTCGACCATCGCGGGGAAGATCGATTTCGGCGGCGGCCCGGTGGCCAATGTCTCCGCCGGCCCGATCATCGGCACGCAATGGGTCAAGGCACCCGCCGGCAGCCGCTTCAAGCTCGACTACGTGGTGACCGAAAACGCAACGGATCCGAACGTGCCGGTCGGCGCCAAGCTGCTGCCATACAACGGCTGAGCGGGCGCGGGGTGGAGCCGATCCTTGTCGCTTCGGGCATCGGCAAGCGGTTCGGCGCGCTGGTCGTGCTGGACGGTGTGGATTTCGAGATGCGCGCGGACGAGGCGGTGGGCATCGTCGGGCCCAACGGCGCGGGCAAGACGACGTTCCTCGCGGTGCTCGCAGGCGCGTTTCCGGCCGGTGCCGGCACGGTCACATTCCGTGGCGAGGATCTGGGTGATCTGCCGGCGTCGGAGCGATGCCGTCGAGGGCTGGTGCGGACGCATCAAGTCCCGTGCCCGTTCGCGGCCATGACCGTGTTCGAGAACGTCATGGTGGCGGCCTCGCAGGGCGGGGCGTTCCGCGGCGACGAGGCATACGAACGGAGTCTCGACTCGCTGCGGCTGTGCGACATGCTGACGGTCGCCAATCACCGTGCCGAGACGCTTGGCCTGCTGGACCGCAAGCGGCTCGAGCTGGCGCGGGCGCTGGCGACCAACCCGAAACTCCTGCTGCTCGACGAGATCGGCGGGGGGCTTACCGACGGTGAGGCGGGCGAGTTGGTTGCTACCATCCGCGAGCTGAGCGCGCGGGGCATCGCGCTGATCTGGATCGAGCACATCGTCCACATTCTGCTGCTCGTGGCGCGGCGACTGATTTGCATGGAGTCCGGCCGCATCATCGCCGACGGCGAGCCGCGCGCGGTGATGGCCAACCCGCAGGTGATCGACGCCTATCTCGGCGGCACGCCGGCATGACGGCCCTCCTGGCGGTCGAGGACCTCGATGTGCGCCATGGGCTGCTGCAGGCGGTCCGCGGCGTGAGCCTAGATGTGGCGCGGGGCGAAACGCTTGCGTTGGTCGGAGCCAACGGGGCGGGCAAGACCACGCTTCTGCGAGCGATCGCCGGCGCGCACGCGCCATCGGGCGGGCGGGTGTTGTTCCGCGGCCGCGACGTGACGAACGTGCCCGCGCACCGGCGGGTGGCGGACGGCGTGGCGCTTGTGCCGGAGGGGCGGCGGCTGTTCGGGCAAATGACGGTCGAGGAGAATTTGCTGCTCGCGCGCGCGGCCGGACGGCGCGGCGCATGGAATGTCGCATCGGTCATCGCGGCTTTTCCGAACCTGGAGAAGCGGCGCCATGCGCGCGCGGCGACCCTGTCGGGCGGCGAGCAGCAGGCCACCGCGATCGGCCGGGCGTTGATGACCAATCCTGATCTGCTGCTGCTCGACGAGGTGTCGCTTGGTCTTTCGCCACTCGCGGTGGACCGGGTGTATGCCTCGCTCGGCGCGCTGATATCCGGGGGGACCACGATTGTGCTCGTCGAGCAGGATCTCTCCCGGGTTTTGCGGGTCGCCGATCGCGTCGTCTGCATGCTGGAAGGGCGCGTCGTGCTGCAGGGACACACGGCGGAGCTGAGCAGGGCCGAGATCACGGAGGCGTATTTCGGCCTGCACGCGGCCAACCGGCATGGAGTGGCGGCGTGATCTGGATCAATCAATTGATCCAGGGCGTGTTGCTGGGAGGCTACTACGCGCTGATCGCCTGCGGATTGTCTTTCATGTATGGCGTGATGCGCATCATCAACCTCGCGCACGGAAGCCTGGCGATCCTTGCGGCCTACGCGCTGTTCGTGCTGGCGGACCGTTACGAGATCTCGCCGTTCGTCGGACTGCTGATCGTGCTGCCGGCGATGGCGGCGATCGGCTGGACTTTGCATCGCGCCGTTCTCGACCGCAGCCTGCGCGGCGGAGTGCTCCTGCCGATCCTGTCGACATTCGGGCTTTCGATCGTCATCGACAATTTGTTGTTTCAGGCATTCGGCGCGGACACGCAGTCGCTCGCGCCGTATATCGGCTCGGTGTCGTATGAGTCTTGGATTCTGAGCGACGATGTCTCGATCGGCGTCCTGGCGGCCGGCACCTTCGTTGTCGCGGTGGTGTTGCTCGGCGGCCTGCAGGTCTTCCTGCGTCACGCGCCGCTCGGTCGCGCCATCCGCGCGGTCGCGGAGGATTCGGACACCGTCGGCCTGATCGGTATCGACGCGCGCCGGGTCGGCGCCGTCGCAACGGCCATCGCCATGGTGGCGGTCGGCATCGCCGGCGGTTGCCTGGCGATGCGCGCCACGTTCGATCCGTATGCCGGCACGCCGCAGCTGATCTTCGCGTTCGAGGCGGCGGTGATCGGCGGCGCGGGCTCGCTGTGGGGCACGCTGCTGGGCGGCATGGTGCTCGGCGTGGCGCAGAGCGTTGGCGCGCAAGTGACCCCGCAAGGGTTTCTGCTGGGCGGCCATGCGGTATTCCTGGCGATCCTGCTGGGGCGTCTGTATCGGGGCGGCTTCCGTCGTTCTGTCCGGCGTGCCGCATGAGCGCGAGCATCGAGCGGTGGACGCCCGCGTCGCGCGTCGCCGTCGCGGCGGCCGGGCTCGTCGTGCTGGCGCTGGCGTCCGGCCCGCTGGTCCTCGACGCCAACGCGGTGGACAAACTGACGACGCTGTTCATCTACGTCATTTTGGGTGCGATGTGGAACGCGTTGGCCGGCTATGGCGGGCTCGTCTCGATCGGACAACAGGCGTTCTTCGGCCTGGGCGCCTACGCGACGGTGCGGCTCGCCGATGCCGGCGTCGGCGTCTACCCGTCGCTCCTGATGGGCGCCGTCTTCGTGGGCGTGTTGTCTTGGCCGATCTCCTTCGTAATGCTGCGGCTGAGAGGGGGCGAGTTCGCGGTCGGGATGTGGGTCGTGGCGGAGCTCGCGCATCTTCTGGTCAACCTCGACGGCTTGGTGCAGGGCGAGACGGGAACGTCGCTGATCGCGCTCAATGCCTATGCGGCGGACACCCGCCACGCCGCCAATTACTGGTGCGCGCTTGGGGCGATGGCGGCACTGCTGTCGGCCCTGTTCGTGCTGTTGCGGAGCCGCACCGGGGCAGCGATCCGGTCGATCCGCGACCATGAGGGTGCGGCCGCCTCGCTCGGCGTGCGCGTGCTGGCGACGAAGCGGCTGGTTTTCAGTCTGGCCGCGTTCGGCGTCGCGCTGGCGGGCGCGCTTTGGCTTGCGACCGCCATCACCTTCCAGCCACGGACGTACTTCAGCGTGCAGTGGACCGCCTATATGATTTTCATGGTCCTGGTGGGCGGACTCGGCACGTTCGAGGGGCCGATCATCGGCGCGGTGGCCTTCTTCGCGATCGAGGCGTGGTTCGGCGCGTCCGGGGTCTGGTATTTGGTCGGCCTCGGGATGTCCGCGCTGCTGTTCTCATTGTTTCTGCCGCGCGGCGTCTGGGGCTTTCTGGAGGACCGCACCGGATTGCGGCTGCTGTTCGTCGGCTATCGCGTCCGTCCCAATCCGTAGGAGAACAGGCGATGCTGTTCGGCAAACTCATTGTCGTCACCGGTGTCGCGTCCGGGATCGGCGCCAGCACGGCGGACCTTGTCGCACGTCTCGGGGCCGACGTGATCGGCGTCGATGTGCAGCCGCCCGCGCGAGCGTTGGGCACGTTCATCGCCGCCGATCTCGGCTCGCCGTCCGCGATCTTGGACCTCGTGGCGCGTCTGCCGTCGCGGATCGACGCGTTGTGCAACGTCGCCGGGGTGTCCGGCGCGCCGGGACTCGCGACCACGCTGGCGATCAATTTCTACGGCTTGCGCGCGTTGACCGAAGCCGTGGCGCCGCGACTGCGTGACGGGGGTGCCGTCGTCAACGTCGCGTCCATCGCGGGGTTCGGCTGGCGGGCGAACCTGGCGCGGGCGAAGGCGATGGTGGATGTCGCGGGCTTTCCGGACGATGTCGCGGCGCTGGCGGCGGCGCATGGTGCCGGCGACGACATCGGCTATCCGCTGTCGAAGGAGCTGCTGCTGCTTTGGACGTTTCGCGCGGCGCATCAGCCCCTGTTCAAGAGCCGCGGGATCCGGGTGAACGCGGTCAGCCCGGGTCCGGTCGAGACGCCGATCCTCGCGCAGTTTCGCGCCGTGCTGGGCGACGCGCGGGTCGACAGCGATATCGGCCGCGTCGGCCGCGCGGGGACCGCCGGCGATGTGGCCCCGGCGATCGCGTTCCTCTGCTCCGACGGCGCGCGCTGGATCAATGGTGTCAATCTTCCGGCCGACGGAGGCCTGGAGGCTTCGATCAACGCCGATGTTATGGGGTTTGCGGCGTGAGGTTTTCGCGCATCAACGGCGGGGTGCTGCACTGGCGGGACTCCGGGCCGGCCGATGCCCCGGCCGTCGCGTTCTGCAACTCGCTCGGCAGCGATTTTCGTATATGGGACGAGGTTGCGGCGCTGCTGCCTGGACATCGCGTCGTGCGCTACGATCTGCGGGGTCACGGCCTGTCCGACGTGGCGGTTGGACCATTCGATATGGATGACCATGTCGAGGATCTCGTGGGTCTGCTCGACCATCTCAGGATCGAATCCTGCGCGGTGGTCGGGCTCAGCGTCGGGGGCATGATCGCGCAGGGTTTCGCCGTGCGGCATCCTGCCCGGCTGCGCGCGATAGTGTTGTGCGACACCGCGGTGCGGATCGGCACGCGCGAGACATGGACGGCCCGCATCGCGGCGGTGGAACAAGATGGGCTCGACGCCATCGCGGAGGCGGTGCTCGAGCGCTGGTTCAGCAAGCGGTTTCGCGTTGAACGACAGGACGCCCTTGCCGGCTGGCGCAACATGCTGACCCGCACGCCGGCGCGCGGCTATGTCGCGACCTGCGAGGCGATCCGCGACACCGACCTCGGCCCCGACGCTGGTGCGATCGGCGCGCCCTGTCTATGCGTGGTCGGCGACGAGGACGGATCCACGCCGCCCGATCTGGTGCGCGAGACGGCCGCGATGATCCCCGGCGCGACGTTTGAGATCATCGAGAATGCGGGCCACTTGCCGTGTATCGATCAGCCGGACGCGCTCGCGGCGCTGATCCGCCGGCACCTGGCGGGGGTGGGACATGTCTGAGATTCGTCGGCGCGTCCTGGGTGATGCGCACGTCGATCGCGCGACGGCCGCCACGACCGAACTGGATTCTCACTTCCAGTCGTTCATCACGGAGTTCGCCTGGGGCGCGGTGTGGTCCGGCCCGGACCTCACGTTGCGCGAACGGTCGATCGTGACGCTCGCGTTACTGGCTGCACTCGGCCACGACGAGGAACTTTCCATGCATCTTCGGGCGACACGCAATACCGGGACGACTCTGTCCGATATTCGCGGCACGCTGATGCATGTCGCGATCTATGCCGGCCTTCCGGCGGCCAACCGCGCCTTCCGACTCGCCAAGTCGGTGCTGGCCGAGGAGTGATCCCGGTGCGGCATGACGGACCGTTCTATCCCCGCGATCGCGCGTGGCATCCGCACGCGCTGAGCGCCGCCTACAAAAGCTCGGTGCTGCGGTCGCCACGTCATGCCTTGCTGTCGATGCCCGCAAGCGAGTCCGAGCTCACCGGCCCGGTGTTCGGCCACGACCTGATCGGCCCGCTCGACCACGATCTGCTGCGCAATTACGCAAAGGCGGGCGAGGCGATCGGTCAGCGCATTGTCGTGTTCGGCCGTGTCCTGGACGAGAACGAGCGTCCCGTCGGCGGCTCGCTGGTCGAATGCTGGCAGGCCAATGCCAGCGGCCGCTATCGCCACGCGCGGGAGGGCTACCAGGCCGCACTCGATCCGAATTTCGGCGGTTGCGGCCGGACGATCACCGACACGGACGGCTGGTATTCGTTCCGCACGATCCGGCCGGGCGCCTATCCGTGGCCGAATGGGCCGAACGACTGGCGACCGGCGCATATTCATTTCTCGCTGTTCGGGCATGCCTTCGCGCAGCGGCTGGTGACCCAGATGTATTTCGAGGGTGACAAGATGATCTGGAATTGCCCGATCGTGGCGACGATCCCGGAACGCGCGGCGGTCGAGCGGCTGATCGCGACGCTCGACCGCCGCAACACGGTGCCGATGGATGCGCTGGCCTATCGCTGGGACATCGTGCTGCGCGGCCGCCGCGCGACGTTCTTCGAGGCCGCGTCATGACGTTACGGGAATCGCCGTCGCAGACCGCCGGTCCTTATATCCATATCGGCTGCAACCCGAATTTCGCGGGGATCGCGGGCGTGTGGGAGCGCGATCTCGGCCAGGCGATGGTGTCGCCGGCAACGCGTGGCGAGCGTATCGTCGTGACGGGTAGAGTGTTCGATGGTGGCGGCGCGGCGCTGACCGACGCGCTGCTCGAAGTCTGGCAGGCCGACGCGGACGGTGGCTACAACCGGGACCCGGGCTTCCCGGGCTGGGGGCGGCAGCCGACCGACATGACGAGCGGGCTGTTCCGCTTCGAGACGATCAAGCCCGGATGCGTGACCTGCCCCGACGGGCGCGTGATGGCGCCACATATCTCGGTTTGGATTGTCGCGCGCGGCATCAACACCGGGCTGCACACCCGCCTTTATTTCGAGGACGAGGCCGCGCTCAACGCGAGCGATCCGCTGCTCGCGCGCATTCCCGACCCGAACCGTCGCCGCACGTTGCTGGCCCGTCGCGACGAGGCGGGCCGTTACGTGTTCGACATCCGTCTGCAGGGACCGGACGAGACCGTGTTCCTGGATATCTGAGCGTGGGGCGTATGCTCGATGCGCTGATCGGCGACGCGGCGATCGCGCCCTGGTTCAGCGACGAGGCCGACATCGCCGCGATGCTGCGCTTCGAGGCGGCGCTCGCGGCGGCGCAGGCGGCGTGCGGCCTCATCCCCGTGACGGCCGCCGCCGCGATCGCCGAGGCTTGCGACGGGTTCGAGGTGGACCACAACGCTTTGCGCGTCGGGATGGCGGCCGACGGCGTGCTCGGCCCGGCCTTCGTCGCCGCGCTGCGCGAGCGCGTCGATCCACCGCACCGCGCGTGGGTGCATTTCCAGGCCACCAGTCAGGACGCGGTCGACACAAGTCTGGTGCTGCGGCTCGCCGCCGTCGTCGGCGATCTCGGGGCTCGACTGGAGCGGGTGATCGCTTGGCTTGAGGAACTGCGCCGGGTGCACGGCCGGGTGATCCTGATGGGGCACACCAGGATGCAGCGGGCGCTGCCGATCACGGCCGCCGACAAGGTCGATGCGTGGCGCGCCCCGCTCGAGCGGCATGCGCGACGCTTGGTCGAACTCACCCCGCGCCTGTTGGTGGTGCAGCTCGGCGGCCCGGTCGGCACGCGCGGCGGGCTGGATGGGCAGGGCGATGCCGTTGCCGACGGGCTTGCGACGCGCCTCGGCCTGCATCCCGCGCCGTGCTGGCACACCGCGCGCGACGGCATCGCGGAATTCGGGTTCTGGCTGGCGCTGGTGGCCGGATCGCTGGGCAAGATCGGACAGGATATCGCTCTGCTGTCGCAGAACGAGATCGGCGCGGTGCGGCTATCGGGAGGCGGTCGCTCGTCGGCGATGGCGCACAAATCCAATCCGGTGGCCGCCGAGGCGCTGGTGGCGCTGGCGCGGTTCGCCGCGGGGCAGGCCGGAACCTTGGCGCAGGCGCTGGTGCACGAGAACGAGCGCTCGGGTGCGGCCTGGACGTTGGAATGGATGCTGCTGCCCGGCCTGTGCATCGCGACCGGCGCTGCACTGCGTCATGCCGAGGCGATCCTGGCCGACTTGCGGTTCACGGATGGCGACGCGGCGTGAGGTGACTGGTGCAATCGAGATCGATCCAACCGGGATTCCGGTCACCTCGAGGAGGTCTGCGGCGAGAGATCGTCCAACACGGCGGAGGGTTGACCGCTAGGCTGCGGACCGGATCGACCTGGGCAACGGGTCGGCGCGTCGCACCGACCCGCCGGTTCGTCTAGGCCGGCAAACGTTCCTCGTATTGCGTCTTCAGGCGGCTCCAACCATCCCAGAATGGCGCGGGTTTCGCGCCGGTCGCGCGGGCAACCAGAGTGTCCAGGTGCACGTGCCAACCCGCGCTGACGTTCAGCAATGTCGCGCGATCGGGCACCCGACTATGGATGAGGGTGAGCAGCACGTCTTCGCCTCTGGACTCCAACTCGAATGATACGCCCCCGGCGCTTCCCCAGGTGATGGCGAGCTTCCGGGGCGGGTCGCACTCGACCACCCGGCTCTGCATCCGATGTTCCTCGGGAAATCCGGGCGGCCGCTGGCCGGGTGGGTCGCTGAGCTCGGCATTGCGCCAGACGAACTCGAAAGCCGCGCCGACCTTTGTCTCCATCTCACCTGCCGCCAGCCACTGCCGCCGCAGTTCGCTCTGCGTGAGATAGGCCCAGATGCGTTCGATCGGTCCGGGTAGAAGCCGTTGGATCCGCAGGGTCGCAGGCTCGGTCAGCACGCCATAGGCGTCCAGGGTCGCGAGTTCGGTCATGGATCGTCTCCTTCTTTCGGGTTGGTGGTTTGCCGGGCGTCCTCCTCGCGGAGGAGGCGTTCGAGGCCGTCCAGACGCTCAGTCCAGAAGCCCTCGTAGAAACGCAGCCATTGTTGCGCGCCGGCGAGTGGGCCGGGGTCCAGACGGCACAGATGGGTGCGGCCGCGCACCTCGCGCCGGATCAGGCCGGCGTTCTCAAGCGCCTTGATGTGCTTGGACGCCGCCGCGAGCGACATTGCGAAGGGCTGCGCGAGTTGGCTGACCGTGCGCTCTCCGCCCGTGAGGTCACGGAGCATCCGCCGACGCGTTGCGTCGCCCAGCGCGTGAAAAACCGTGTCCAGCTGGGGCGTCGTTAGTTCAACCATAAAGTTGAATGTAGATGAGTCCTCTCAATAGTCAACCCAAAAGTTGAACGATCGAAGGTGCGGGAGCGCCGCCTTGACGCCGCACGCCCGCTTCATCATGTTCCGGCCCCGGACGGCGGGGCTGTAGCTCAGTTGGGAGAGCGCCTCGTTCGCAATGAGGAGGTCAGCGGTTCGATCCCGCTCAGCTCCACCACCGCCGCCGGCTGCCCCAACACACGCGGACACCGCTTGTCAGATCCCACCCGCGACGCCGCATTCTCGTTGCTCTCCGCCGTGCTCGACCGCCAGCGCCCGCTTGACGATGCGCTCGACGCCTTGCCGCTGCTCGACGCGCGCGACCGGGCGGCGGGGCACCGCCTAGCCGCCGCGGTGCTGCGCCGGCTCGGCAGCTTGGATGCGCTGCTAGAGCCGTTCCTGCGCCGCGCGCCACCCGTCGGCGTGCATCACATCCTTCGGCTGGGCGCGGCCGGGCTGCTGCTCCTCGACACGCCCGCGCACGCGGCGGTCGCCACGGCCGTGGCGCTGACCCGCTCGCAGGGGTTGGCCCCGTTTGCCGGACTCGTCAACGCCGTTCTGCGCCGCGTGTCGGAGGCCGGCCCGGCAGCCCTGGACGACCTCGACGGGCCGCGGCTCGACACCCCGCCATGGCTCTGGACGGCCTGGGGCCGCGACGCGCGGGCGATCGCCGAGGCGCACCAGGTCGAGGCGCCGCTCGATCTGTCGCCGCGCACCGGCGCGGTCGTCGCCGGCGAGGCGCTGCCGACCGGCTCGATCCGGATGCCGGCGGGAACCAGACCGGCCGACCTGCCCGGCTTCGACGACGGAGCGTTCTGGGTCCAGGACGCGGCCGCCGCGCTGCCGGCGAGACTGCTCGCGGTCCGCCCCGGCGAGGCGGTCGCCGACCTATGCGCGGCGCCTGGGGGAAAGACGGCACAGTTGGCCGATGCTGGAGCAGAGGTGATCGCGCTCGACCGCGATCCCGTCCGGCTCGACCGGCTGCGCGGGAATCTTTCTCGCCTCCGACTGAACGTCACCGCGATCGTGGCCGATGCGGCGAGCTGGCGGCCGGCGGCACCGCTCGACGCGGTGCTGCTGGATGCGCCGTGCACCTCGACCGGGACGATCCGGCGCCATCCCGACATCCCGCATCTGAAACGCGCCCGCGACGCCGCCGCCCTGGCGGTCGAGCAGGACCGGCTGCTGGAGTCGGCCGCGAACATGCTGCGGCCGGGGGGGCGGCTCGTGTACGCGGTGTGCTCGCTGCTCGCCGAGGAGGGTTTTGCGCGTGCCGAGGCGGCGCTGCGGCGCGGCTTGTTGGTCGCCGATCCGGTGCGGCCGGAGGACCTGCCGGGGCTGGAGGCGGCGGTCACGTCGTCGGGATATGCGCGGACGCTGCCGTCGATGTGGCCGGAGCGGGGCGGGCTCGACGGGTTCTTCATCGCCCGTTTCCGAAGAAGCGGTTAGCATCGGTCTCTCACGTCGCGGTTCCTTGTGCCCCATGCCCCCGCATGTCTAGAACGCCGCATGACGTCTCAGTGCTGTGGCCGGCTTCGGGCCGTGCGGTCGACGCGACCGTTCTGATGGCCGATGGACCCGCTGGCTGGTTGCGTGGGGCGCGGCGGCATATGGCGCGGCTGCCGAGCCTGCGGATGGCCCGAATCCCGGACGCGCCCGCCCACCCGGTGCGCGACCCCTGGCCGGGCGATCCAGCCCGGGGCGCGGCTCTGCTGCGGGGCGAGGTGACCCTGTCCGGCAGCGCGTGGACGCTGCGACAAGGCGAGTTCGATCCGGCCGCCGCGACACCCGCGATGCGCGCCCACACCCACGGTTTCGCCTGGCTGCGCGATTTGCGCGCCCTTGGCACCGACGCGGCGCGGATGCGTGCGAGAAACCTGGTGCAGGACTGGATCGACGAGCCGCCCCCCAATGGCATCGCGCTCCGTCCGGACGTGGCCGGCGGGCGGATCGCCGCCTGGCTGGGCCACTATGACTTCTTCGCATCCAGCGCCGATGACGGGTTCCGCCAACGTCTGATGGCCCGCCTCGTGTTCGAGGCGCGGACGCTTGCCGCCGCGCTGCCCGCCGAGGAGTTGGATGCGCGGGCGATCACCGCGATCAAGGGGGTGATCGCCGCCTCGGTCGCGATGCCGGAGCACGCGGCCCACCTCACGCGGGCGCTGCGCCTGCTGCCGCAGGAACTGGCGCGGCAGGTGCTGCCGGACGGCAGCCACGCCGAGCGCAGTCCCGCCATGCTGCTGTCGGCGTTGCAGGACCTGGTGGAGATCCGGGCGTTGCTGCAGGCGACGCAGGCGGCCGCCCCGGCGGCGCTCGGCACGGCCATTGAGCGAATGGCGGCGGCGCTGCGGACCTTGAGGCACGGGGATGGCGGGCTCGCGCTGTTCAACGGCGGCAAGGAGGGGGATGCGGCGCTGATCGAGTTGGTGCTGAACCAGGCCGGGCGGGGCGGGCGGCCGCCGATGTCGCTGCCCGATGGCGGGTTCGAGCGGCTACAGGCTGGACGGACCGTGGTGATTGTCGATTGCGGCGCGCCTGCGGCGGTCAAACTGGACCGCGTGGCGCATGCCGGGACCCTCGCGTTCGAGCTGTCGGTCGGGCGCGAGCGGATGATCGTCAATCTCGGCGCGGTGCCGTTGGCGGGCGAGCCATGGCGGGATGTGCTTCGCGCCACGGCCGCCCATTCGACCCTGATCGTCGCGGACACCAGCAGCAGCGAGCTGCGCCCCGAGGGCTTGGGCCGCAAACCGGAGCGTGTCGAGGTGATGCGACAGGAGGCGAATGGCGCCCATTGGTTGGAAATCAGCCATGACGGCTGGCGCCGGAGTTTTGGCGCGCTGCATCGCCGCCGCCTCTACGTGGCCGAAAGCGGCGAGGATATTCGCGGCGAGGACGCGGTCGAGCCGGCGCATGCCGAAGCGGGCGCGCAGCCCTACACGGTACGTTTCCACCTCCATCCCGACGTAAGTGCCAGCCTCCAGCACGATCAGGAAGCGGTGCTGCTGCGCTTGCCGTCCGGCAGCGGCTGGCGGCTGCGGGCCGATGGCGCGAAGATCTCGCTGGAGGAGAGCCTGTATCTCGGCGGGCCGGAGTCGCGTCGCGCCGAGCAGGTGGTGCTAACCGGCTATCAGGACGGGGCGCAGCACGTGAAGTGGGCGATCACCAAGGTCGGGTGAGGGAGGCATAGGCGGTGCGGGCGATTTTCGTGATGATCAAGTGCGAGATGGGGCACGCCTACCGCGTGGCGCAGGTGGTGACAGACACTGTGGCCGAGTTGTCGGAGATGTACTCCACATCCGGCCAATATGATCTGCTGGGGAAGTTCTACCTGGAGCCCGATCAGGATACGGGGCGATTCGTCACCGAAACGCTGCAGACCGTGGCGGGCGTCAAGGACACCTACACGCTGATCACGTTCAACGCGTTTGCCGGAGCGGGCTGAGCGCGCGCGGCCGGCGGGCGGCGCCGGCTGAATGCCCAAAGACTCACCAGCACGACGTTCGCCGAAAGGCTCGACCACGCGACCCACTCCGGAAACGCCTCGCCGCGTATCGCCGGGACGCCATTCTTGACCGCCACGCGCGCCCGGCTCGAATGGCCCTCCGCGTCGCGCACGTCGATGCGCCAGACGCCGTCCCGGCCGGCGGTCACGCGAACTTCTCCGGCCGCGTCGGTGACCCCGGTGACGTCGGGCAGCGTGTCCGAGCCGGGCGCAAAAATGGACGCGGCGGCCCCGGCCATCGGCGTGCCGTCCTGATAGCGGAACCCGACGCGCACGTGACCCGCGCCGCGCAGCTCATACGAGACGTCATGCGCCCACGCCGCGACAGGCAGCGCCACGCTTGGCATCGCCAGCGCCATGCCGAGCAGCCATCCCAAACTCCGCATTAGAACGGTCCGATCTTCCAGCCGAACGCCCGGTCGGCGAACCACACCAGCGCCACCGCCGCCGCGATCGCCGAGGCGCCGGGCAGCAGCCGCGCCGAGTAGACGCGGAGGTCGCGCAACGCAAAGCCGAGCGGCAGCACGAGGCAGGCGACCAGCACTTGCGCCGCCTCGACGCCGAGGTTGAACGAGACCAGAGCGGTCGCGGTCGCCAGCGGCGGCAGCGACAGCGGACCCAGCGTCGAGGCGAAGCCGAAGCCGTGGATGAGGCCGAAGCCGAACGCGATCTGCCAGCGCCGGCGCGGCAGGATCGAGACGATGTTGTCGACGGCGGTGACCACGATGGTCAGCGCGATCGCCCCCTCGATCAGTTTGGCGGGCAGCTCGATCACCCCCAGCGATGCCCCGGTCACCGTCACCGCATGCGCCAGGGTGAAGGCGGAGAGGATGCGAACGGATTCGATGAAGGCTGGCCGGAACCGCGCCACCGGCCGCCAGCCGTCGTCGCCGCGGCGGAACATCGCCGGCAGCAGCAGCATCGCCATGAACAGCATGTGGTCGAGGCCGCTGAAGATATGCCCGATCCCGAGGCGGAAGAACTCCCCGAACGTGGCCGCCAGATCCCCCGCCGCCTCGATGCTGGCGGTCGGCGCGTTGGGCGAGAGCACCGCGGGATGGGACACGCCGCCCGCCACGACGTTCAGCAATCCGCGATGCATGGGATCGAGGTCGAACAACAGCCGGTATTCGACGTCCAGCCGGCGCACCGTGGCCGGGCATCGCGCCTCGAAGCGCAGCACCGCATAGCCGCCGTCGCCGCGCTGGTCGGCCAAATTTCGCACCTCGCCGGGCACGCAAATCGCGCCGTCGGCCCGCAGGGTCAGGCGCGCCAGGGCGTACGCCTCCACCGCCTTCCGCTGGGCGCGCAACTCGCCCCAGGTCACCGCTCCGTCGGCGTCAGCGTCCAGCCCGATCGCGTAGTCGAGATCCCGCAGCGCGATCGACCATTGGACCGGCAGAGTGGCGCCATCGACAGCGACGGTGAGGTAGCTGCTGCTTGCGCCGTGCGCGTGGAGGGAAGACGGGGCCGCGAGGACGATCGCCGCGGCCACGAGGAGACGGACTAGCCCGCGCATCACGTCGCTCCCCCGCCGGCCAGCCGTCGCAAACGGGCATCGGCGATCCCTGTCGCCGCGAGCCAGGCGCGCACGGCTGCGGCGGACTGCGGCTGCTTCGCGGCGATCGCGCACTCGAGGAGAAGGCGGGCGTCGGCCGGCTCGCGCTGCACGCTCCAGTTCGCGATGGCCAAGCCCAAGGCGGCTTGCGGTTGGTCCAGCAGATCGAGCGTGAACCGCGCCTGCTCGCGGCGATGCACTGTCTCACCGCGCGCCGTGCTGGCGGCGAACCGCTCGGCGAGGTCGGCGACATGCGCGTCGGTCTGCGACAGACCCAGGCGGCGCTCGGCGAGCGCGAGGCGCAGCAGCAGCGGGTCGATCCGCGCGGAGTCCGCGAGCAGCGTGACGACCTCGCGCGGGCGATCCTGGTCGAGCAGGAAATCGGCGTAGGCCCCCAGCAAGTAGCCGTCTTGGGGATCGACCTCGAGCGCCGCCCTGAAGCGCCGGTCGGCCTCCGGGCCATCGCCAGCGCGGGCGGCCATCTCCGCCAGGATGGTCAGCGACCACACCCGCAGCCCCGGCTGCATCGTGGCCCCCGCCGTATGGTCGAGATCGGCGAGGTCGCGTCGCGCGTCGGCCGCGTCGGATCCGAGGGCCCGCGCGCCAAGGGCGCAGATCGTGCCCGCAAGGGGGGAGCCCGCGTCGACCACGGCCGCGCAATCGCGGGCGGCGGCCGTCAGGTCGCCCTGGACCTGGCGCACCACGGCGCGTGTCAGCAGAGCCTGGGCATCGTGGGGGTGGGCGTCGATCAGCGCGTCCAGGTCGGCCAGCGCTGCCGTGAAATCATGGTTGCTCTGACGGATGGTCGCGCGCAGCAGCCGGACCGGTGCTGGCGGGTCGGGCAGATCCCACCACGGGGCAAGCGCAGCCTCCCCATAGCCGTTGAAGCGCGGATCGAATTGCGCCCGGGCCGCGGCCACATCGCGGCGGGCGACCGCGACGGCCAGATTGAGGTTGTCGGGCTGCCGCGAAAGACCCGCGTGCAGTCGCCGCAACTCCGCGATCCGTGGATCCTTCGCGGCGGGGAGCCGCTCCAGCACCACGGCGTCGTCGGCGGGGACGAACGGCTCGGCCCTCGCGGCGGGGAACAGAAGCGGGCTCAGGACGCAGCACAGGAGCCACCGACCGCGCAGCCCGGACATCGGAAACATGACAGACCTCCGCGCTCGGTGACGAGGACGAATCAGTTCGGCAAGGGGCCGGGCGAGCCGGCGATCGGCGTGCGTAGATACGGGAACTTCGTGTCGAAGAAGCTCGCGTTCACCAGCGCGCCATCGGTGAAGTCAAGCGCGCCCGACGGTGCGTCGGCCGGCTTGCCGAACAAGCCGAGCGTATAGAGGCGGCCCATCGCGACGCGCAGCGCCACGTCGACGACGTCGTCGCCCGGCCGGCGACCGTTCGGGAAGCCCGCGTTGTCGCCACCGATGACGCCGAGCCGATTCTGCGCGGCGGCGGCGGTGATCGGCAGGGAGGTGTTGAGCCGTAGCTGGTCGGTCAGCGCCGGGCTGCCGGCCGGCTTGTTCACGCCGGCGATGCCGGTGAGGAACACCGCCTGCAAATCGAGGCGCGGGAAGGCCGTCGGCGCGCGCACGCCGGCGGCCCCGAACAATGCCTCGACGAGGGCCGGGAAGGCGGGATTGGTGACGTAGCCCTTGAAGATGCCGCCGTCGTATTGGATCGGCCGTGCGGCGTTCCACTTGTCCTTGTCGGCGATCGAGATGAGCAACTCGTTGGTGAGCGGCATGCCGAGCCGGGAGTGCTGCACGAGCCTCGTCGCGTTGCCGACCCCGGTCGGCTCGATCTTGGAGGCGCTGGTCCACATGCCGATGACCGGATCGCTGGCCACGAGGCAGGAGGTCGGCACTTCCATCGCGAATGTCGTCACGTTCTTGGCGGCCAGGTCGTCATGCCCGGCGTTGGCGAACTGCTCGCCGATCGGGTTTTTGACGTTGATAAGGTCGAACACCTGTCCGAGGCCGATGACGAACGAATCCTTCCGCTGTCCGACAAACAGGCGCGCGTTGCCGCACCCGGGGATGGTCGCGGTGGCCACGTATTTGCCGGCATAGGCGGCGTAGTCGGGGATCGTCTTGTTGCCGATGTTGTCGATCGGAATGCCGAACGAGCGACCGCCGCTGCCGGCCCAGGTGATCGGCTGCTCGGTCGTGCCGCCGGGACCGCGACGGATGATCGACGGCTCGTAGACTTGCTGGAAGTTGAGGTTGCCGAGATTGCCCAGGCCGATCGGACCGACGATCTCGAGCGGCACCCCGATGTTCTTGCCGCCGATGTTCAGCGTCTTGTAACCGTAAGTCGTGCGGATGCGGAAGCGGAAGGTAATGTGTTCCTGCCCGTCGCCGACATTGTCGATGTTGATGTCGTAGACCGCCTTGTCGTCGAGCGCGAAGTAGTTCGGACCACCCGTCGGGTCCTGCAGCGGCACGTAGTTGGCGATCAGCGTGGTATAGTTCTGTCGGCCCGGCTCGTAGCTGCGGAACATGTAGGTGTCGGTGCTGTCGAGGCGCGGCTCACCGGCGATCAGCGGTGCCTCGCGGTGGCTAGACGCCAGCGCCGGGGCGGCGTGCAGGCCCGCCAACGCGGCCGACGCGAGCAGGACTCGCCGTGCGGCCGAGGGCCGGCGTGAGGGGAACGGCATTGGGTTTCCTCCGTGATTGGGACCGAGACCGACGCACGTTGTGCGCGTCGCACGGGGGTTACGTGCCCGCGCCTCCGACGGATGCAGGGGCGGTCCGTTCCAGGCGCGGAAATGCCGAAGTGTCACGCGGCAGCGCGGTCACGTCGGGAATCGGACGCCGCAGCACGGCGTCGGTCGCCATCATCGCTTCCAGCGCCGCGGCGACGCCCAGCACGAAGCCGTCGCCACCCCGCCGTCCGATGATCTGAATGCCAAACGGCAGGCCCGCCTCGTCGCGTCCGCAGGGCAGACAGACGGCGGGCAGCCCGACGACCGTCACCGCGTAGGCGAGCGCGAGCCAGTGATAGTAGCTGCGCGTGCCCACGCCATCGATCGTGGCGGGGAAATTCTCCGTCCAAGGTCGCGGGCTGATGGTGATCGCAGGGGTCACCAGCACGTCCCAGTGCCGAAAAAAGGCATCCCACACACCGATCAGCCGCTCCTGCTCGCTCAGCGCGCGCGCCACGTCGAGCGCGGAGAATCCCAGACCTTCCTCGACATTGGCGCGGATGTTTTCGCCGACCGCCGCGCCGGCTCGGACCGCGGCCTCGTGAGCGCCGAGGAACGAGACGGCGCGCAGAACCGAGAAAACCATGTCGCTGCCGGCGCAGTCGGGGGTCGCCTCGTCGACCCCGGCAAAGAACCGCGACAGACGCGGCGCGCGGTCGCGAAAGACGCGACGGATCGCTTGCTCGACCGGCGCGAAACCGAGATCTTCCGAAACCGCCAGGCGCAGGCAAGCCAGATCGACGCGCGCCGGTCCGGGACGTTCGCCCAGCCAGGACAGCGGATCGCGCGCGTCATGCGCGGCCATCGGTGCGAGCAGCAGACAAAGATCGGGGACATCGCGTGCCATCGGGCCGAGCACCGGCAGCGGCGACCACGCCGCGCCGCGGGTCTCGTCGGGCACGAAGCCGGGGCTCGGCCGGAACCCGACCACGCCGCAGAACGCGGCTGGATTGCGCAGGCTGCCGCCTATGTCGCTTCCGGTCGCGAGGGGCACCATCCCCGTCGCCAACGCCACCGCCGAGCCGCCGGAGGAGCCGGCGCAGGACAGGCGCGGATCGAACGGATTGCCGGTCGCGCCATAGACAGCGTTGACGGTGTTCGCCCCCGCGCCGAACTCCGGCGTGTTGGTCTTGCCCAGGACGATCCCGCCGGCCGCGCGCAGTCGCGCGACCATGCCATCGTCCTCGGTCGGCACATGCTCGGCGAACCGCGCGCTGCCGTAGGTGGTGCGCAGCCCCGCCGTGTTCTCCAGATCCTTGATCGCGAGCGGCAGCCCGTGCAGCGGACCCAGCCTTTCACCTCGCGCAACCGCGGTCTCCGCGCGTCCCGCCTGGTCTCGCGCGCGACCGAAGTCACGCGCGACCATCGCGTTGACGACGGGATCGACGGCCTCGATGCGCGCGATGCAGCTCTCGACCAGTTCGACCGGCGAAAGAGCCTTCGCGCCGATCAGCGCGCGGGCGCGGACCGCCGAAAGTTCGCAGGGTTCAGTAGCCAAGCGCGCACCCGTCTTTGCGAGGGTCGGACGCACCGATGAGCACGCCGCGGGCGCGGTCGACGAGCACCGCCTGACCTCCGCCATGCGGCTTTGCGGTGGTCACAACGTCATGGCCGAGGGCCGCGAGGCGGGCGATCGCTTCGGCCGGCACGCCCGGCTCCAGCTCGGCCAGTCCGTCGAAGGCGAACACCCGCGGAAGATCGATCGACTGCTGCAGATCCAGACCGTACTCGAAGTGGTTGGACAGGAACCAGGACTGGCCCATCGGCTGAAAATGCCCACCCATGACGCCATACGGCATGATCGCCTCACCGTCGCGCATGACCATGCCGGGAATGATCGTGTGCATCGGTCGCTTGTTTGGCGCGATGCAGTTCGGGTGGCCGCGTTCCAGCCGGAACCCTAGGCCGCGATTGTGGAGCATCACGCCTGACCGTTCGGCCAGGATGCAGCTGCCAAAACTGTGGAACAGTGAGTTGATGAGGCTGCAGGCGTTGCCGTCGCGGTCCACGACGCTGAGGGTGACCGTGTCGCGATGATCCGGCAGCGCTCCTGGCGGAGGCAGGTTCGCGAGCAGTCCGTCGTCGCGGATCAGCGATCGCAGTCCCCCGAGATAGTCGGCACTCAGCAATTCGGCGATCGGCACATCGGCCTGGGTCGGGTCCGCCAAGAACGCATTTCGGTCGCGATAGACCAGTCGCGCGGCCTCCAGATGCCGATGCAGCCGCAGCGGATCAAGCGGCCCGGCGACCGGAGAGAAACCTTCGAGGAGCCCGAGCAGCATCAACACGAGCAGGCCCGACCCGTTCGGCGGGCATTGCACGACCTCCATGCCGCGCCAGGGGCGGCTGATCGGTTCGACAAACTGCGCCGCGTCGCGGCCGGCCGCGAAATCGTCGAGCGTGTGCAGACCACCCCGAGCGCGCACCGTCGCGACCATGTCGGCAGCGATCTCGCCCTCGTAGAATGCCCGCGCCCCGCCGCTCGCGATCGCGCGCAAGGTGCGGGCGAGCGCTGGCTGGGCGAACCGCTCGCCGGTCCGCGGGGATCGGCCGCCGGGTAGAAAGGCGGTCGCGGCGCCGGTCGATCGTAGCCCGTCCGCTGCGTCTGCCCAGTCGAGCGCAACACGGGGGCTGACCGGGAACCCTTCCTCGGCCAACCGGGTCGCCGGGCGCAGCAATTCGTCAAGGCCGCGCGTGCCGTGGGCGGCGAGCAGGGTTTCCCACGCGGCCACCGCGCCGGGGATCGTCACGGCGTGCGGCGAATGCGCGTCGAGCGAGGTCACGCCGGCGCGTTCGAAATGGTCGATCGTGGCGGCGGCCGGCGCGCGTCCAGAGCCGTTCAGCGCCACGACGCGCCGTTGCCCGGCAGGCGCATAGAGGCAGAAGCAATCCCCGCCGATGCCGGTCGATTGCGGCTCCACGACGCCGAGCACGGCCACCGCCGCGATGGCCGCGTCGAGTGCGTTGCCGCCGGATCGAAGGACATCGATCGCCGTCAGGCTGGCGATCGGCATCGAGGTCGCGGCCATGCCGTTGGCGGCGAGGACCGGGCTGCGGCCGGGATGGTGGAAATCGCGCATCACGTCTCCTGAGTGACGGCTATCGTCGCGCCGATCAACGCGATCGGCAATTCGGCGCTTCCTTGCATGGCTCTACGGCCCCGGCTAAACGCCGCTGTCACAGGGGGGGAGGCGGCGTGGCGACGATCGAGGATTTCGACCGCCTGGACATTCGGGTCGGCACGATCACTGCCGCCGAGCCTTTCCCTCAGGCCCGCAAGCCCGCCTTTCGCCTGACGATCGATTTCGGCGCCGAGATTGGGGTCAAGCGGTCATCGGCTCAGATCACGGTCCATTACGAACCGCCGGCGCTGGTCGGCCGGCAGGTCCTGGCCGTCGTGAATTTCCCACCCCGCCGCATCGGCCCGTTCGAGAGCGAGGTGCTGACCCTCGGCGTGCCTGACCTCGACGGCGCGGTCGTCCTGCTGGCACCCGACCATCAGGTCCCGAACGGTGGCCGGCTGTTTTGACGGCAACTCGATACTACACGGTTACCTGGGACCAACTCCATCGCGACGCCCGGGCGCTGGCATGGCGGTTGATGGCGCTGCGGCCGCTCCGCGGCATTGTCGCCGTCACGCGCGGCGGGTTGATTCCCGCGGCCATCGTCGCGCGCGAGCTGGAGGTGCGGCTGATCGAAAGCGTCTGCGTCATCACCTACGACGAGGAAGAGCGCGGCGAGCCGCTGGTGACCAAGCAGCCGCTCGCGGCTGGCGACGGCGAAGGGTTTCTTGTCATCGACGACCTGGTCGACACCGGGAGCACCGCGCGGGTGGTCCGCGCCCTGCTGCCGCGCGCCCACATGGCCTGTATCTACGCCAAGCCGGCCGGCCGCGATCTGATTGACACGTTCGTGACCGAGGTGAGCCAGGACACCTGGATCTTGTTTCCTTGGGATACCGAGCCGCAGTTCTCCGTTCCCCTCGCCAAGCGGGAAGTCGCTTCATAAAACTTTACGGAAGCTGCCAATGAAGCCTTCCCATCGGCGGCCAGATACTGTTTTGTTAACCTGCGGGCCGTGGCGCCCTGAGTGGCGGGTGTTCTCCTTCGGGAGATTGCTCCCCGAGATTATGGGCGTTCTGCGGAACCTGGCACGGGGAGGCGCGAACGATGCTGGCGGTTGACACACGCGACGAGACTGTCGAACAGGCGCTGACGTCGCGCACCGATGACATCATTCGGCGATATGTCCGAAAGCACGGGCTGGACGCATCCAACCCTGTCACCACGGACATGGTTCGCACGCATTTCTACACGGAACGCCGCCTTGCGCAGAGTATCCTCGCCGCGCGTCGCGAGGAGCGCGGGCTTGCCGCGGAGCGGGCTTACACGGCTTTCTACACGGAATGCTTCTGGCTCGACGCGTGGCACCGCGACGAAAACGAGCAAGAGGAGTATCTGAGCTTCGCGCCGTTCCTGCATCTGTTGAAGGGTCGTGGACGCGAGGTCTACGAGGTCGGGTCCGGCAGCGGGCGGCTGGCCACGTTCCTCACCAAGCACGGCTTCAATTGCATCGCGACCGATATCTCCATCGAGCGGCAGGCGCGGGCGAACGACGGCAAGGGCGGCTTGGTCTGGCACGTGTCGGACGGCATTCGTCTCGCCAACTACGAGCCCGCGAGTCACTTCGACTCGGTGATTTCGTCCCAGGTCATCGAGCATCTGCATCCCGAGGACGTGCATGAGCATTTCGCGCATGCCCGCACGATCCTCAAGCCGGGCGGGGCCTACGTTTTCAACACGCCGCACCGCTTCTCTGGTCCGAAGGATATCTCCGAGATTTTTGGGATGGTACGCTCGGATTGCTTCCACTTGAAAGAATACACCTACGAAGAGCTGTCGACGATTGCCCGTGAAAGTGGGTTCCGCGAGGTCAAGGCCACCTATGTCGTGCCGCGCCGTATCCGCGCGAAATTCAATGGCAAACTCGACAGGCCGATGGTCTCGTCTCTCTATCTGCGCGCGCTGATCGCGGCGGAGGCAGTGCTGGGGCGGATCGACCACAAGGCGCGCAAGCATTTGATCCGCCTGGCGGAGGCCGGCGCATTGTGGCGGCCGGAGGTTTTCATCGTCGCGGTGAAGTGACGGCGGAGACTTGACGCGCTGTCTGCCATCGTGGCTGGCGATCCTAATCGTCGCCGGGCTCGGTCAGTCTGGCCGAGCCGATCAGCTCGATGTCATTCGCAAGACCGGCATGTTGCGCGTGGCGGTTCTCGCCGATGAGCCGCCGTTGAGCTTTGTCGACCCGACGACCCGACAGGAAGTCGGCTACGAGATCGATGTCGCGCGGGCGATCGCCGCCCATATCGGTGTTCGAGCGTCGTTCGTTCCGACATTGTTGGCCAAGCGGCTCGACGTGCTCCGGTCCGGCGCGGTCGATGTGGTGCTCGCGCAACTGAGTGTCACTCCGAAGCGCGCCGCCCAGATCGACTTCTCGCTGCCGTATTTCCGGAGCGGTCTGCGTCTGCTGGTCCGGCGTGAGGACTCCGACCGGGTCGAGGATTACGGCCGCGCGCGGATCGGCGCGGACCGGGGCTCCACGCAGGAGGACTATCTCGCCGCCGACTTTCGGTCCGCCGAGATCATCCTGTTCGACGACGCGCGCCAGGCGTTGCAGGCCCTCAGGGATGGCAAGATCGCAGGCGTCCTTCAGGATGGGGTCGTCCTGGCGGGGCTGCTGCGTGGGGCCGCCGACCGCGCGTCACTCAAAGTCCTTGCCGACTCGGTGACAGACGAGAGTATCGCGGTCGGGATAAGGAACGAGGAGAACGGGCTTTTGGACCACGTCAACACGGCGCTGCTCGACCTCGAGCAGTCGGGCGCGGCCAAGACCTTGTATCATCAATGGTTCGATGAACTCGGCGGCGACTTCGCCACGCGGAATTTCGCCATAGAGGTGCAGTGCGGGGCCTTGAGCGGCTGGACCCGGGTCGACTGCCCCGCGCCGCCTTAGGCGAACAAGGGACGAAGATGATCGTTGAGGAAGACCCCGTCCGGATCCAGCCGGCGTCGTAGCGCCAGGAACGGCTCGAACATCGGATACAGGTCCGGCATGTCGTCGCGCGTCAGGAAATGCAGCTTGCCCCAGTGCGGGCGCGAGCCGTACCGGCGCAAGATCGCATCCACGTCGCGCAGATATGCCCAATAGTCGATCCCCGGACCGCCGGAGACCGAGATCGTGACGCTGTCCTGGCGATGGAAGGGGCTGAGCCATGCCGGATCCCCGGCCGTGAAACGGTACTCGACCGGGTAGATGCAATTGGCGTGATGGCGGAGCATGAGGTCGCGTACCTCGCGCAGCGCGTCCTTACCCTGCGCGACCGGGACCGCGTATTCGAGCTCGTGGAAATTCGCGACGTACTCGATCGGATATATCTCCGAGCTGTAGGCGATCTTCTCGAAGGCCCCGTCGCGTGGCGGCGCGTCCGTGATGTCCATGGTCTTCATTTCGCACACATCCGCGGTGCGCGACGTGCGCGACACCGATGCGGTGTCCGGAAGGCAATACAGGTGCCGCGCTTCCGGGACCTTGCACCAGAAGAATTGAAAGCCGCGATGCGCGCGCGCGAGGTCGTCGTGCGCTTCCATGCAGGCCTCGAAATCGTCGCGCCACAAGACCTCTCGCAGATTGTAGGCTTCGGTCACGTTCAACGTGATAGCGGAGACCACACCCAGCAGGCCGAGCGAGACTTGCGCGGCCGGCAGCAGTTCGTGGTCGCCGCCATGGCCTACCGTCAGCACGTCCCCGTTCGACTGCACCAGCCGCATTGCCGCGATCTGCGAGGACATGTTGCCCAACGTGATGCCGGTGCCGTGCGTGCCGGTCGACAGCGCGCCGGCCAGCGCCTGGCTGTCGATGTCGCCTTGGTTGATGAGCGAGAGGCCGAGGGGTTTGAGCGCCCGTCCCACGTCGCCGATCTTCGTCCCGGCCGCCACGGTCACCCGCCGATTCGCGCGATCGACATCGAGCACGCCGGCGAGGGCGCTGGTGTCGATCAGCAGACCGCTCGTGGCGACCACGGGCGTGAAGGAATGGCCGGAGCCGGCCGCGCGGACCGCGAGACCCCGAGCCGTCGCCTCGGCCACGTTGGCGGCCAGCTCCTCCTCGCCGCGCGGGCGGGCGGTGTGGCGCGGCATGCAGGATTGATTGCCGACCCAGTTGCGCCAATGCGTGGCGGGGCCGAGCCGCGTCCGTGCCGGATGGGCGGTGATGTCGTCCATGCGCTGTCCCTCGGCCGATCACGCAAGCGTAGCGCGATCGGCCCGGCGACCGCCAGATGATCGCGCCCAGGTCGTATGCCAGCTGGGGCAGGCCTGGGCGCGGGCGCCGCTACTGGTCGAGACGGATGCGGTAGTCGATGGCGACACCCCAGATCGGCTGATAATAGCAGCCGGTCGGACGGAAGTTCCACGACAGGATCGATCGGGCTGTGCGGGTCGCGCCGCTTTGCGGCTGTACCGCGTTGAGGTTCTGGGTGGCGTTGGCGACCACCGCGAATTGCCACGTCGGCGAGTCGATACTGTCGGAAAGGTGGACGCTGTCATAGCCGACCGGAACGAAATTACCGCTCGCGTCCTTGACGCAGTTGTAGACGTATTCGCGGCTGCCCGGCAGCGGCGCGGCGCCGAAGCCGAAGCGCTGTTTGACTTTGATCGGGCAGGCGAAGGTCCGGCGTTGCGGGTCGTAACCGCAGCACGACATTTCTTCGTAGAAGAGACTTCCGCGCTTGGTCGCGGACGCACCGCACTGCTTGACCGCGGCGAAGAAGGGGTCCGTCGTCGGCAGCGCCTTCGCGTCGTTGACGCCGCAGGCGGCGTATTGCTGATAGAGGCTGGCCTGAAGCGCGAGTTGCTCCGTCTCGGTAAGTTTGGCGGCGTCGGCCAGCGCGCCGACGATCTTGGTCTTGACGGAGCCGTCGCAGCTCGTCGCGTCCTGTGCCCGCGCCGGTTCGGCGAAGCCCGCGGCGAGGCAGGCGACGAGGAAAGCCGCGAGAAGCGCGAAAGGATTGAGGCCGCGCATCGTCATGATGCTGTCGAACATGGGTTTCTCCCTATGCCGGCCGCTATGATTACATTCGACGCCAGAATCGGCTGGGCCGGCGAAGACGCCTGGCGGCGATCGTCACGACCAGTCCAGTTGACGGTGTCCCCGTGATGTAGTGCGTCGCGGAGTTCAGCCCGCGACCGCCGCCAAGTAGTGCCGGGCCAATGTCGGCAAAGCAAGTGTTACAACTAAAACGTCATCTAAGTAACGTGTAGCGTGATTGGGTATGGCCTACACGCGCTCACGATGGCGCACGGACCCAGGTCTGGCTGCGGCCGAACAGCGAGATGCCAATGAAGCCCCGCAGGACGAGTTTCGTGCCGCCGTCCTCGACGCGCATTTTCACTCGGTAGACGCGTCCGGTCTCCGGATCGAGGATTTCGCCGCCGCCCCATTGCGGGCCGTCCGGCGTGACGCCGCGGATGATTTGCAGACCAAGCGCGGGCTGATCCTTCCGGTCGCCTGGGCAGTTTTGGCACAGCCCCTTCGCTTTCGCCGGATCGCGGATCGCCGAGACCCGCCCGGACAGCACGCCTCCGTCGTCTTGGATCGTCACCGCGCCCGTCTCGACGCCGGCATCGTTGAAGGTTCGCCACGTGCCGACGGGCGAGGGCGCGGCGGCGAGAGCCGTGCGCATCGCCATCATCAGGATGACGGCGGGCAGCAGTCGTGATCTCAGGCGGGGCATAGCGGTGTCCTCATGGTGCTCTGGCCGTAACGCCCCAACCACGCTATCGGCGCGGTGGCAATGCGAAGGAGGCTGGGTGCTCGTTCTTGGGGTCGATGGCGGGGGCACCAAGACCTTGGGCGCGGTGGTCGGGCGTGACGGAGCGTTGGTGGCGCTCGCCGCCGGATCGGGCACCAATCCGCTCGATCAGCCACGCTGGCGGGACCATCTCGCGGGGGTCGTGAGGTCGGCGCTGACCGGCGTGCCTCCCGATTTGCTGGTCGGCGCGGCGTTCGGGCTGCCCGTACACGGCGAGGTCCAGGCCCTCTCGCTCGAGCAACGCGGTCTCGTGGACAGCCTTGTGGGCGGCGCGTCGTGGTCGGCATCGATCCGCAATGACGTGCACACCGCGCACGAGGGTGCGTTCGCCGGAGGCGCTGGCGTGCTGCTGCTCGCGGGGACCGGATCGATGTGCTGGGCGGCCGATGCCACGGGACGCCACGTCCGGGTCGGGGGGTGGGGCGACGGGTTCGGCGACGAGGGCAGCGCGCATTGGATCGGCCACGCCGCGTTGTCGCGCACCGCGCAAATCCTGGACGGCCGGGCGGAGGGTCCGGCGTTCCGCGACGCGATCCTGGGGGCGACCGGCGTCCCCAGGGACGCGATCCCGGATGGATTGTTGCGCTGGTTTTATGAGAACCCGCACCGCAGGCCCGCTGTCGCGGCCATCGCCCGCAGCGTGGACCGGCTGGCGAGCCAGGGCGATATTGCCGCCGAGGCGATCCTCACGGCTGCCGCCGAGGCGCTCGCGCTGCATGTCACGACCGCCCGGCAAAAACTCGATCTGCCCGCGGCCGGGCAGTGGTGTTTCGTCGGCGGCGTGTCGCGCAGCGCGATGATGCGGCGGCTCTTGACCGATCGGCTCGCCTCGGGTCCCGCCGCGCCGTTGCTGCCACCGGTCGGCGGCGCCGCGTGGCGGGCGGCGATCGATGCCGGATGGGCGCCCGATCCCGCATGGATCGGCCGGCTGCGCGCCGAGATGTCTCAGCGACTGGAGAGCCAATGAACGCGACCGAGCGGGGCATTTTCGAGCAATTCACCCACTGGCGGCAGGCACCCGCCCTGCCGGTCCTCGATCCCGGCGGCTCGCTGGTGGTCGTGCTCGGCTGCGGCACCTCGTTTCATCTGTCGCAGGCCATCGCCGCGTCCTTCTGCCGTCATGGCCGTCGCGCCATCGCGGTGCCGGCCGGCGAATGGACCCGTCGCCGCGACGCCTATGTCGTGGACGGCAAGCCGTTCCACGTCCTGGCGCTGTCGCGCAGTGGCGCGACGACCGAAACGCTGCAGGCCGTCGAGGCGAGCCTAGCGGCCGGCCACGCGGTTGCCACGCTGGTCTGCGACGGCGACAGTCCGATGGCGCGCCTGCCGGGCGCGATCGTGATGGCCACGCACCCGGACGAGGGCATCGTGATGACAGCGTCGGCAAGCCTCATGCTCTTGGCCGGGCTGCGCCTGTCGGGCGTGTCGATCGGCGAGTCGACGATCGCCGCCGCCGAAGCGCTGCTGTCCGAGGCCGCGCCGCAGCTGCCGGCGCTGGTTGGGGGCCGCTCGCATCTGGTCTTCATCGGCGCCGGCGCGCTGCACGGCGTCGCGCAGGAGGGCGCGATCAAATTGCAGGAGATGAGCCTGTCCTTCGCGCAGGCCTATCACCCGCTCGAATACCGGCACGGCCCGATCTCGCTTGTCGACGAGCGCACCCTGGCCGTGGCCCTGTTCGACGACGACGCGCGGCCGGAGGAATTGCGGATCGTCGCCGACATTCGCGACAAGGGCGGCCGCGTGCTCGGGCTGGGGGGGCCGGGCGACGTGAGCCTGAGCCCCGGTGGCAATCCTGGAGCGCGCGGCCTGGTGTGCCTGCCGGTCATCCAGTCGCTCGGCGAGCACATGGCGCAGGCGAAGGGTCTCGACACGGCGGCCCCGCGGCATCTGAGCAAGGTGGTCATCCTCGGCTGACGCGGGTTAGGCTTCATCGGCCGCCACAGAGCGGCGGGGAGGGACGCATGGAGCGCGAATTCGCGCCGGATCCGCAGGTCCGGTGCCGGAGGTATCGCATCGGCTGTGTCGGTGCGGGGTTCATCATGGCCGACGTGCAGCTCGCGGCCTATGCGGAGGCGGGCTTTCCGGTCGCGGCCATCGCATCGCGTACCCGTCAGAAGGCCGAGGACGT
>CBDFGB010000009.1:0-146948 GCA_965246915.1 Acetobacteraceae bacterium | reverse complement strand
ATGATCGGTGGCGGCTATGTCGGGCTCGTCTCCGGCGCGTGCTTCGCGGAATTCGGCGTCGACGTCGCCGTGGTCGAAGCGGACGAGGCGAAGTTCGCCGCGCTGCGCGAGGGTCGCATGCCGATCTACGAGCCCGGTCTGGATCGTTGGTGAGCGAGAATGTCGCGGCCGGACGCCTGAGCTTCGGCCGGGATCTCAGCGCGGCGGTCGCCGGTGCGGAGGCGGTGTTCATCGCGGTGGGCACGCCGAGCCGTCGGGGCGATGGCCACGCGGATCTGTCTTATGTGTTCGCCGCCGCCGAGCAGGTCGCGGCGTGTTTGACCGACTATGCCGTAATCGTGACGAAAAGCACGGTGCCGGTCGGCACCGGCCGCAAGATCGAGCGCATCGTGCGGCAGGCGCGACCGGATCTCGCGTTCGACGTCGCCTCCAATCCGGAATTCCTTCGCGAGGGGAAGTGCCATCGGCGACTTCATGCGGCCCGACCGCGTGGTGATCGGTGCCGAGAGCGACCGCGCGCGTGAGGTGATGCGGCGGCTTTAC
Organism: Acetobacteraceae bacterium; assembly: GCA_965246915.1. Classification (GTDB taxonomy): domain Bacteria; phylum Pseudomonadota; class Alphaproteobacteria; order Acetobacterales; family Acetobacteraceae; genus CAVRQM01. Next base: position 146,405 of record CBDFGB010000009.1, on the reverse strand, counting down.
CGGCCGCTGTATCTGATCGAGGCGCCGATCGTCTTCACGGCGATCGAAACGTCCGAATTGGTGAAATACGCTGCCAACTCGTTCCTCGCGATGAAGGTCACCTTCATCAACGAGATGGCCGATCTGTGCGAGAAAGTGGGTGCCGATGTGCACGACGTGGCCCGCGGCATAGGGCTCGACGGGCGTATCGGCCGGAAATTCCTCCATCCCGGGCCGGGTTTCGGCGGCAGCTGCTTTCCCAAGGACACGCTGGCGCTGGTGCGCATCGCCCAAGATGCCGGCGCGCCGAGCCGGCTGGTCGAGGCGGTGGTCGCGGTCAACGACGCGCGCAAGGCCAGCATGGGCAACCGGATCGTGCAGGCCGCCGGCGGGACCGTGCGCGGCATGAGGATCGCGGTGCTCGGCCTCACGTTCAAGCCGGAGACGGACGATATGCGCGACGCCCCGTCGGTGCCGATCGTTATGCACCTGATCGAGGACGGGGCCGAGGTCGCGGTGTTCGACCCAGAAGGTATGGAGCAGGCGCGGCCGATGCTGCCGAAGACGGTGGAGTTCCGCCGCAGCGCGATCGAGGCGGCGACCGGTGCCGACATGCTGGTTCTGGTCACCGAATGGAACGAGTTCAGGGCCCTGGCGCCGCAGCGGCTGCGCGAGGCCATGCGCGGTTCAATCATCGTCGACCTGCGCAACGTCTACGATCCTGTGGCGATGCGCGCTTCCGGCTTTGCCTATCACGGGGTTGGTCGCGCGGAGTCGTGACCGCGGCTGGCGCGAAAGGGGCCCCGATGGCGCGCTATCCGGATGTTGCCAACCCGGACGTGCTGGATCGCGTGCCGCTGTCGGCCCGGCACGTGCTGGATATCGGCTGTGGCACGGCGGCCCTCGCGCGCGATTATCGCCGACGCAATCCGCGCGCCCACATGACCGGGATCGAGGGCGATCCGGAGGCGGCCGCAATCGCCAGGACCCGCCTCGATCGGCTGTTCGTCGCCGATCTCGATCTCGATCCAATGGCGTTCGCGCCCGACCTGCCGCCCGGCGGGTATGACTGCATCGTCTATGGCGATGTGCTCGAGCATCTGCGCGACCCGTGGACGGTGCTGCGCGAACAGGCCGGCGCCCTGTCCTCGGATGGCGTCGTGCTCGTGTGCATTCCCAATGTCGAGCATTGGAGTTTCGTCGAGCGGCTGCTGCGCGGCGCGTGGGGCTATGACGAGGCGGGGCTGTTCGACCGCACGCATCTGCGCTGGTTCAGCGGCGATACGATGCGGACGGCGCTGATCGCCGCCGGGCTGCAACCGGTCGATGTCATGCCGCGACGGTTCGACGTCGCCGCCGCCGAGAGTTTCGCGCGGACCATGGCGCCCATGCTGCAACGGCTGGGCGTCGATCCGGCCGGCTATGCCGCGCGCTGCGGCCCGCTGCAGCATGTCTGGCGGGCACAGCGGCGGATGTCGCCGCCGGTCTTCGTCGCCTCGACGATGCTCGAGCCGGTGGGCGGGGTGAGCGAGGTGCGGGTGACCGAGCCGATGCGGGCGCTGCTGAGCGAGCCGGGCATGGTCGCGCGCGTCGCTGGTCCCGGCGAGCTTCCCACGGCCCCCGACGACATGCCGCGCATCCTGGTCATGCATCGGCCGGCCCTGGTCGGCGAGGCGGGCCTGGACGTGGTGCGCGGCCTCATCGCCCAAGGCTGGGTCATCGTCTGCGAGTTCGACGACCATCCCGGATACATTCCAATCCTGCAGCGTCCGGACGTGCACAATTTCCGGGCGGCGCATGCGGTGCAGACCTCGACCGAACCGCTGGCCGCGGTGCTGCGCGGCCATAACCCGGAGGTGGCGGTGTTTCCAAATGGCGTCGCGCTGCTGCCGGAGCCGGTCAACCACGCCGACCCGGCGCGTCAGACGTTGTTCTTCGGGGGCATCAATCGGAGCGAGGATTGGCCGGCGCTGCTGCCGGGGCTGAACGCCGCCGCCGCGCGCGCCGGCGAGCGGCTGCGGTTTCGGATCGTCGCCGACCGGGCGCTGTTCGACGCGCTGCAGACGCCGCACAAGGAGTTCTATCCACTGTGCGACTACGAGACGTATCGGACGCTGCTGGCGGGATGCGAGATATCGTTCATGCCGCTGGCCGATACGCCGTTCAATCGCTGCAAGTCCGACCTGAAATTCCTGGAAGCGGCGGCGCATCGGGTCACGGCGCTCGCGAGTCACGTGGTCTACGGCGCGACGATCGAGGACGGTCGCACCGGCCTGCTGTTTCGCGACGCGCTCGACTTGCAGCAGCGGCTATTGCGGCTGGTGATCGCGCCGGAGATGGGGCGCGCGATGGGCGAGGCGGCACGGAGTTATGTCGCGGGCGAACGGATGCTCGCGTATCAGAGCGCCCGGCGCGCCGCCTGGTACCGCTCGCTGTGGACACGGCGGGCGGAGTTGCACCGAACGCTGCTGGCGCGGGTCCCGGAGTTGCTCGTCCACGCGTAGCGGATGGGGTTCGCGGCACCGTCATCCTGCCGTTACGATCGCGGGGTGAGGGCCGAGTCGCGAAATGCGCTGCGCCGTTGGCTGCGACCCGTCCTGGGGCCGCCCTGGCGCGCGCTTTTGCGGGGACGCGGCACCGTGCTCGTCGAATGGCCCGCCGTCATCTCGGGATGGCGCGCGCGCGGTCGCGACCCCTGTCAGATCGTCCAGGCCTGGCCGGCCCGGGTGCCCCCGCTGGGTCCCGACGTCGCCGTGTTTGTCCATTTCGATCCTGCAGGCCGGATACGGCCGCGCGTGCGGCGCTACTTGCAGGCATTGCGCGAGGCCGGCCTGTCCGTGGTGGTCGCGAGCAACGCGGGCAGGCTGCTCGGCCCGGACGAAAGGGTGTTGCGCGGCCTGTGCGACGCCTACATCCTGCGCCGCAACGTCGGCTATGATTTTGGCGCGATGCGTGACGCGTTGGCGTATTGGGGCCTGCCGCACGCTGCGACGAACAGCATCCTGCTGGTCAACGACAGCGTGATCGGTCCGTTCGCGCCGCTGCGCCCGCTGCTCGATCGTATCGACTTCGCGGACGCCGATGTGTGGGGTGCGACCGACAGTCCGCAGCGCGGCTATCATCTCCAGTCGTTCTTCCTCGCGGTCGGCCGCACGGTGCTGACGCACCCGGAATGGACGGCCTTCTGGGCCGACGTGCGCCCGGCGCAGTCCAAGGAGTGGGTCATCCGCCGCTACGAGATCGGCCTGTCGCAACGCCTTCTGGCCGCCGGGCTGCGCGGGCGGGCGCTGTTCCCGTGCGAGACGCTGGTTGCCCGGTTGGCCGACGCGATGCCCGGGTCCGAGGCGCATGCGCGGCAGCGAGAGGTCTCGCGCCGAATCCTGACGCGCGGCGGGGTGCTCAATCCAACCGCGCATCTTTGGCGAGAGCTGCTGCGGGAAGGGTTTCCGTTCATCAAGCGCGAGTTGCTCGGGCGCAATCCCGCGGGCGTGCTCGACGTGGCGGAGTGGCGCGACGAGATCGCGGGCGAGCCGGGCAGAGAGTGGGAGTAGACGATTGCTCGGCCAACGCACGCGGCGCGGTCCGCGCACGCTCGTCTTGTGGTCGGCGACACTATCGCCTTTCCCGAAAAAACGCCCGAAGAAGCTCTCCGCATTCCGCCTCGCGTATGCCGCCGATTATCTCGGGGCGGTGCAGGCACGTTGCGGCGTCCAAGACCCTGGCCCCATGCTCCACCCCACCGCCCTTCGGGTCATAGGCGCCGAATACCACCCGCCGCACCCGGAACAGGCTCGCGGCGGCGGCGCACATGGCGCAGGGCTCCAACGTCGCGACAAGGTCGCAGCCGACGAGCCGCGGCGAACCGATGCGCGCCGCGGCGGCGCGCAGAACCAGGATTTCCGCGTGCGCGGTTGCATCGCGACGATGATCGACGCGGTTGCCGTCGGCGGCAAGTACGCTTCCGTCCCGCGCCAGCACGACCGCCCCCACCGGGACCTCGCCCCGCGAGGCCGCCAGCCGGGCCTGCTCCAGCGCCATCCCCATCGCTTCCATCGTCCGCTCTTGCCCCAGCCGTGCCTGCGCGCCTAGCAGGGGCGATGCATCCCCTGATCGGACTGACCCTCGATGCCGAGGAGGCGGGCGGCTGGTCGCGCTATCCCTGGCACGCCCTGCGGCAAAACTATTTCTCCGCCATCGCCGGAGCCGGCGGCCTGCCGGTCGCGCTGCCGTACGAGGAAGGTCTGGCGCAAGCATATCTGGACCGGCTCGACGCGCTGGTGGTCACTGGCGGCGCGTTCGACGTGGACCCGGCGATCTACGGCGAGACCGACCGGCATGCGACCGTGACGCTGAAACAGCGCCGCACCAGCGCGGAACTCGCGTTGCTCGGCGGCGCGCTCGCGAGAGGCATGCCGGTGCTGGGCATCTGCGGCGGCCAGCAACTGCTGGCCGTGGCGCTGGGCGGCGCGTTGATCCAGCATATTCCAGACGCGGTTGCCGACGCGCTGCCGCACGAGCAATCGATACCGCACGACGCGCCGTCGCACGAGGTGGCCATCACCGCCGGCACGATGCTCGCGCGTATCGTCGGCGCCGCGCGGATGGCGGTGAATTCCTCGCACCATCAGGCGGTGCGTGATCCCGGCCGCGCCGTCGTGGACGCGACCGCGCCCGACGGCGTGATCGAGGGCATCGAATTGCCGGGCGAAAAATTCTGCCTGGGCGTGCAGTGGCATCCGGAGTTCCTGGTGACGGCCGGCGACCGGGCGATCTTCGACGCGCTCGTCGCGGCGGCCGCGCCGTGAGCGAGACGGACCCGGCCGGCGGCGGCGAGCGCATCGCGAAGTATCTCGCCCGCGCGGGCGTGGCCAGCCGGCGCGATGCGGAGAAGCTGATCGCCGACGGAAAGGTCCGGCTGAACAACCAGACCGTACTGCAGCCCGCCACCTTCGTCGCCGCGGGGGACCTGGTGACGGTCGCCGGCAAGCTGGTGGATCCGCCGGAGCGCACGCGGCTCTGGCGCTACCACAAGCCCGAGGGGCTGGTGACCACCCACCGCGACCCTCAGGGCCGCGCCACGGTGTTCGATCATCTGCCCAAAACCCTCCCGCGCGTGGTCAGCGTCGGGCGGCTCGACCTCAACAGCGAGGGATTGTTGCTGTTGACCAATGATGGCGGCCTCGCGCGCCGGCTGGAGCTGCCGTCCAACGGCTGGCTGCGTCGCTACCGCGTCAGGGTGTTCGGCGCGCCAACGCCCGCCCTGCTCACGTCGCTGGCCAAGGGCGTGACGGTCGATGGCACGCGATACGGCCCGATCGAGGCGGGATTGGACAGCCGCAAGGGTGACAATTGCTGGCTGACCGTAAGCCTGCGCGAGGGACGCAATCGCGAGGTGCGCCGGGTCATGGCCCATCTCGGCCTGTCGGTGACGCGGCTGATCCGGGTCGCCTATGGCCCGTTTCAGCTCGGTCTGCTGGCCCGCGGCGCGGTGGAGGAGGTGCCGGCAAAAGTACTGCGCGAACAGCTTCCCGCGCCCGAAAGAGCATGAGGATCGTCGGCGGCGGGTGGCGCGGTCGGACGTTGGTCGCGCCGCCGGGTGAGACGACTCGGCCGACATCCGAGCGGGCCCGCCAGGCGCTGTTCGACATGCTGATGCACGCGCCTTGGGCCAGTCCGGACGCAGTGGTCGGCGCGCGCGTGCTCGACGTGTTCGCGGGCACCGGCGCGCTGGGGCTGGAGGCGCTGTCGCGTGGTGCCGCCCATGCGACATTCGTGGAGCGCGACCGGGTCGCGCTGGCCGCCCTGCGGGCCAACATCGCCGCCTGTCGGGCCGCGCAGGCCGAGGTGATCGTCGCCGACGCGACCGCCCTGCCGCAAGGACCGCCCTGTACTCTGGCCTTCTTCGATCCGCCCTACGGCCGGGACCTCGTCTCGCGCGGCCTGGCCAGCGCACGCGCCGCGGGTCGCGTGGCGCCGGGAGCCTTGATCGTGGCCGAGTGCGCCCGTGCGGAAAGCCTTCCGGATCTCGACGCTGAAATTTTGGCCGAGCGGACCCACGGGGCGGCGCGCCTGGTCATCCTGCGGTCCCGCATGGCCGGGCAGCGTAAAGGCGCATCAGCGTGAAGTAGGGTCGCCGTTGCCAGTGTGCTGAACATCAATGCGACGATAGCCGTGCTGATCGTCACGAGGGAGGCTTTAGCCGCCCACGCGCTCGATCTCGGCTCCGCAGGCCGCAAGTTTTTGCTCCACCGCCTCGTAGCCTCGATCCAGATGGTAGACGCGACTGACCATCGTCTCGCCGCGCGCCGCCAGCCCGGCCAGCACCAGCGACACCGAGGCTCGAAGGTCAGTGGCCATGACCGGCGCGCCCGACAGATGCGAGACGCCACGCACGATCGCGGACGCCCCATGGAAATTGATCCGCGCGCCCATGCGGTTCAATTCCGGCACGTGCATGAAGCGGTTCTCGAAGATCGTCTCGGTGACCATGGCCGCGCCCTCCGCGACCGTCATCAGCGCCATGAACTGCGCCTGCATGTCGGTGGGGAAACCGGGATACGGTTCGGTGACGACATCGGTGCCATGCAGCCCGTTCAACCGACGCACCACCACGCCGTCATCGGCCTCGGTCACGTCCACGCCCGCCTCGGCCAGGATGCGCACGACCGCGCCCAGATGCTCCGCTCGCGCACCTTTTAGCGTGACGCTGCCGCCGGTGATGGCGGCCGCGCAGGCGTAGGTCGCGGTCTCGATCCGGTCGGGCATGATCGCGTGCCGCGCGCCATGCAGGGAACCCACGCCGTCGATCGTGAGCCGATCGCTCCCGATTCCGTCGATCCGGGCGCCCATCGCCACCAGACAGGTGGCGAGGTCGGCGATTTCCGGCTCGCGGGCAGCGTTGGCGATTACCGTGCGGCCTTTGGCGAGGGTTGCCGCCATCAGCAGGTTCTCGGTCGCGCCCACGCTCGGCATCGGCATGATGATGGTGGCACCCCGCAGTCCGCCCGGCGCGGTCGCGTCTATGTAACCGCCGTCGAGATCGATCACCGCGCCCAGCTGTTCCAGCCCGCGCAGATGCAGGTCGACTGGGCGCGTGCCAATGGCGCAGCCGCCGGGCAGCGAGACCCGCGCCTCGCGAACGCGGGCCAGCAGCGGCCCCAGCACGAGCACCGACGCGCGCATCTTGCGCACGATGTCATACGGCGCCTCGGTGTTGGTGATTGCGCCGCCGATCGACAGCGTGCGGCCGTCATTGGTGAGCGGCTCGATCGCGATGCCATGCTGCGCGATGAGGTCGGACATCGTGCGTATGTCGGCCAGCTGCGGTACGTTCGTCAGGACCAGGCGTTGATCCGTCAGCAGCCCGGCGGTCATGAGCGGGAGCGCCGCGTTCTTGGCCCCGCCGATGCTGATTTCGCCGGAGAGCGGCCGGCCGCCGCGAATGCGTATCTTGTCCATCGCTCAGCTTTACACGGGGCTACGCGAGCCGGGGAAGGGCCACCCCGCGCTGGTGCATGTACTTGCCCGCCCGATCTGCGTAGCTGACCTCGCACGGACCCGCGCCTTGCAGGAACAGAAACTGGCAAATCCCTTCGAAGGCGTGGATCTTCGCCGGCAGCGGTGTGGTGTTGCTGATTTCGATCGTCACCTGGCCTTGCCACTCCGGCTCGAGCGGTGTGACGTTCACGATGATGCCGCACCGGGCGTAGGTGCTTTTGCCGAGGCAGATTACTAGGATGTCGCGAGGAATTCGGAAGTATTCGACCGTGTGCGCAAGCGCGAAACTGTTGGGCGGGATGATGCAAACCGGCCCGCGACGGTCGACAAAGCTTTCCGGCGCGAACGCCTTGGGGTCCACGATGGCGGAGTCGACATTGGTGAACACCTTGAACTCGTCGGCCACCCGCGCGTCGTAGCCGTAGCTCGACAGGCCGTAGCTGATCTTGCCGGCCGCGCGCTGCGTCTCCTCGAACGGCTCGATCATCGCGTGCTCTGCGGCCATCCGGCGAATCCAGGAATCCGGCATTACCGGCATGGGACGCCACCCGCGTCGCGGCGGCGGGTCTGTTCCTTGCGGCGATGTAAATTGTCGCGCAGCGCGGCTGCCTCGCGCTCGCGCCGTTCGCGCAACGCTGCCTCCGCGGCCGGTGTCAGGCTTGGCCGGGTCGGCGGCGAGGAGTCGGGCGGCGGGTCGTCCATCGCGGCTGCGTGGCGGCTGGAACGGCTTGCGTCAACCCCGCGCCGCGGCTTATTAGGCGGCCGTCGCATTGGCGTTCGTCCCCGGCGCTGTTGTAGCTCAGTGGTAGAGCACTCCCTTGGTAAGGGAGAGGTCGAGAGTTCAATCCTCTCCAACAGCACCACGCCATGCCAGGGTGTCGTCCCGGCAAGAAATCGAAATCGGGCTTCTGGCGTCATGCCAAAAAATCAATCCCCGATCTTATCGTCTGCCCTTAATGTGAATTTGATCACTGCATCCGCATGCTGACCCCACCAGTATCGCTGCACGATCCACGTGGAGGACAGGTCATGGCGCCCCGACGGCACTTCCTGCTTGTCGACGATGACGAAACGCTTCGGATGGCCTTGGCCGAGCAATTGACCGACAGCCTCGATTGCACCGTGACCCAGGTCAGCACCATGGCCGACGGTCTTTCCATCGCCACGAAGGGGCCCCGGTGCGACGCGGTCATCCTGGACGTGCTGCTTCCCGACGGTGACGGTCGCGACATGTGTGTGCGTTTACGCGCCCTCGGCGTCCGGGTCCCGATCGTGATGCTGACTGGTGCCGGGCGGGAAGCCGACGTGGTCCGTGGCCTCGACTCCGGCGCCAACGACTACGTGGTCAAACCGTTTCGCCTAGCCGAATTGCTGGCCCGGCTGCGCGCCCAGCTTCGCGCGTTCGAGACGAGCGAGCACGCCGAGATCGCGATCGGCTGCTACATCTTCCGTCCCGGCAATAAAACGCTGCAAGGTCCCGGCCGCGTCCGGCCAATTAAGCTGACGGAAAAGGAGGCGGCGGTCCTCAAATATCTCTATCGCTCGGAGGGTGCATCGGTCAGCCGTGACGTCCTGCTGCACGAGGTCTGGGGCTACAGCGCGTCCGCCTCGACCCACACTGTCGAGACCCACATCTATCGCCTCCGTCGGAAGATCGAGCCAAATCCCGACAGCGAGCGACTGCTGGTCAGCGAGGGCGGCGGTTATCGCCTTCGGCTCGGCGGTGCGGCCGCCGCGAATGCGCGCTGGCCGGCGCGCACGCCGGACTCGCTGGAGTTCATGCGGGCCTGACGCCGCCAAGCAACGGCGCCAGCGCTGGCTCCAAGGCGGCCGCCATTCGCGCCTGACCTGCGGCATCCGGATGAAGGGCCGGCCTGGGTGCCGGCAGTTTCGGATCGGCAAAGGCGGCAAGGTCGATCCGCCCATCCGTTGTGAACACGCCCGTCAAATCGACAAACCGCATCCGCTCGGCCCCTGCAAGTCGTGTGGCAAGCGCCCGGTTGGCCGCCACGGTGTTTTCCGCGACCCAGGCACCGCGATCGCTCGGCAGGATGGAGGCGACGATGAGGTGGGTGTCGGGCATGCGCGCGCGCGCGGCCGCGACGACAGCTTCAACACCTTGCACAGTCTCGGAGGCCGGCCAGTGCAGGCGGCCGAAATTGTTGGCGCCGATCAGGACGACGGCGGCGCGCGGCGTGATGTCGGCGACCTCGCCGTTGTCGATCCGCCACAGCAGATGGCTAGTGGCATCGCCGATAAAGCCGAGATTGAGCGCGTGGCGATGGCCGTAGAAGCGCTCCCAGACGGGACGATAGTCGAGAAATTCGGGCGGCCCGGCATGCTCGTACTGCTGAGTGATCGAATCACCGAGAAAGACGAGGTCGATGCGTCCGCGTTCGCGTTTCTCGCGCAGTTTGGCTTCGTGCCGCGCGCGCCACCACGGCAGGTCAGCCCGCGACAACGGTGTGGCGGCCAGGGGCGGGCGGGCGGCCCGGGCCAGCGGCGACCACGCCCCCGCGGCCGCCCCGAGCAGTACGCGGCGGCCGATCATCCGCGTAGGCTGAAGAGCGCAAGCCCGAAGGCGCCAAATACGATGCAATAGACGCCGAACGGCGCGAGCGACCAGGAATCGTGCCGGCGGAACAGCCGCATCAGAATCCAGGTGCTGGCCAGCGCGGTGATGCCGGCGACCACGGCGGCGATGCTCGCCGTCGCGAACACGCCCGCCGGCACGGAGGCCCGCAGCAGCTTCGGCACCTCCAGCACGGTCGCGCCGATGATGATCGGGGTCGCGATCAGGAATGAGAAATGCGCCGCTGCCGCGTGGTCGAAGCCCCGAAGAAGCCCCCCCACGATGGTCGCCCCCGATCGGGACAGGCCAGGGATCAGCGCGAGACACTGCCACACGCCGATGACCAGTGCGTCGCGCGTGCCGAGTGTGGCGAGGGGACGCGTGCTCACGGTGCTCCGCCCTCGCAGCCGCTCGCAGCCGATCAGCAGCAGCCCGTTTACGACCAAGAACCCACTGACCACCAACGGCGAATCAAACAGCCGGCGAAGCTGGTGCTCCAAAAGCCCGCCGACGACGACCGCCGGAAGGGTCGCCACCACGATGTTGACCAGGAGTCTGCGGCTCTCGCCGGCTCGGCTCGATCCGCCAACTCCGAGTACGCCGCGAAACAGTGCGAGCCAGTCGCGCCAGAAGAACGCGAGAAGAGCCACTGCCGTGCCGACATGAAGCAAGACCAGGAATGGAAGAAACTCAGGCGCCGACTGATCCAGTCCGCTCTTGAGCAAGGCCGGGACGACGACCGCGTGCCCCAGGCTGCTGACGGGGAATAGTTCAGTGGCACCCTGCAGGATCGCCACCGCCACGGCTTCAATCATGTCCATGGAAACGTCTAGACCGCCTTGGCCGATGCTGGTCAACCCCGCATGGGTGATCATTCGGCGACGAGCCGTGGGAGCGTCGCATCACAGGATTGACAGGATTGTGCGCGTCCTCCCCCTGGCCTTTAGGCGAATTTTCGTGACATCAGTCTCGGGCAACCTGGCCAAGGCGGATCTCATGACCCGCAAGGGCGGTATCCTGGTCGTCGACGACGACGACGACGTGCGTGAAATTCTGGCTGAGACGCTTCAGGAGTTTGGCTATGGCGTCGAGTGCGCGGCCAGCGCCGAGGAGGCGCTGTCAATCGTGACGGCGCGCCCGGACCTGCGACTGGTCATAACCGACGTGCGGATGCCGGGAATGTCAGGGCTCGAGCTTGCCGATCACGTGCGGCGGGAGCGGTCGGACATGCGCATCATCATCATCTCGGGTTATTTCCAACCGCAGCCGGTGCAGAACCGCTTCTTGCGAAAGCCCTTTCACATGCGCGAACTCGCCTCGGCCGTGGAGGCTGAATTCAACTGCTGAACGGCGCGGTCACGTCGACCGAAGACGTGAAGATCGGCAAAGGACGTATCACCGGGTCGCGCAGGATCATGCGGATAGGGGTTGGGCACGTAGGCGATCCGCTCCCAGTTCGGCGCGTGCCGCTCGACCCAAACCGAGATCGCCCGATGGCGCACATGGGGCGAGGCCGTCGCTTCGTCGCGATCGCTGGCGTAGATCGCCACCAGATGGAGAGCGCGGGCGAATAGGCAGCGCATATGCGCCTCGAACGCGTCGTCCTCGACCAGATGGAAGACGACGTCGAGCGAGATCGCGAGATCGGCATCCGGCGGCTCGCCCTTTCCGGCGAGCAGGAACCGCTTGTCGGCATCATCCGCGAACAGCGCCCGGCACCGGGCGATCGCCGCGGAAGAGACATCGAGCCCGACATAGGAGGGGTAGGTCGCGAGCGCCAGTTGCCGTCCGTCGCCACAGCCCAGTTCGAGGACGCTGCGCACGCCGTATTCGGAGACTAGCCGGTTCAGCTGCTGGGCCTTGAAGGCCGCGAGCCGCCCTCCTGATCCAGCACCCGAGTCGCCGCCCGACAAATAGCGCCGGTCCCAGTCACGCGCTGCCCGACTGTCCCAGGCCGGCGGGCGCTCGACACGTGGCGCCGCGAGCAGATCGAGCACCGCCGTGACCTGCCGCTCCAGCGGGAATGATTGCGCGACATAACGGCGCCAGCGGTCGGGTGCCACCGCACGGATCAGGCGCGCGGCATCATCGATGCCCACGAACCGCACCGCGTCGGGCCAGAACTCCGCGGCGCCGAGGTGATCGAGGACGGCAAGATCGCAGCCGGCGGCGGCGGCCTCGGCGATTGCAAACCCGAAACTTTCATGAAGGCTCGTGGACAACAGCACCCCATTGCCAATGTGCCAGGCTGGCATCGAGGCGGCCGGCAGCCTGCCGGCGAAGTCGATTGCATCTGCCAGCCGCAGGATCGCGGCCTGGTGACAGAAGGCCTCCATCGTCAGTCGATCGGCCGCATGGATCGCCAGATGCAGCCGGTAGCGCGGCTCGTCCCGCCGCAGAGTGTGGAGGATCTGCAACGCGAGCGTCGGGTTCTTGCGGGGGATGAAGTTGCCGCACCAGCCGACGCGGAATGGATCGAATTGTTCGCGGGGCGGGTAGGCGTCGGCATCGACGCCGTTGTGAATGACCCGCAGTTTGGTCAGCTCGTCGATTCCAGGCCTCACCTCGCGCACGCAGCGAGCCATGTCCTCGCTCACCACGATCAGATCGTCGACCTTGCCCCACGCCGCTCGGGCGACGTGATCGGTTTCGTAGGCTTCGATCCGATGCACCCGGACGATTACCCGCCGGCCACCGAAATTGGTGGCTTCGATCAGCGCGGGAAACGGCGGCCAGCAAAACTCGAACCAGATCGCGTCACGCTCCGGCTGGTCGGTCCACACCAGCGCTGCTGGCAGATCGGACGGCCCGCGGACCGTGAACACGCGGATTTCGACCATCCCGCTTGCCGCGAGGCCGCGCGCCAGGGCGGGGATGAAGTGCGCATGCTCGGGCAAGGTGACGATCGACAATCGCGGCAGCCGCTGCATGCCTCTTCCCCGGACCACGTCGCGCCACTCTGCGAGGGAACCCTTGCCGAGAAGTAAACGGTGTTCAGGCAGTCCCAACTCGATATCGGCCGCTGTGACTATCGCTTTTCGTGCTATCGGTGAGCATGGATCCAGATCGAGACACGCTGTTGCTGCTCGCCGACGTGGCGAGACTGATGCGCACTGAAGCGGACCGCCGCGCGCGCATCCACGGTATGACTCGGGCGCAATGGATCATCCTTCATCGCGTGAATGACGCGCCGGGCCTGTCGCAACGCCAACTCGCCGAATTCCTCGAGGTCGAGCCGATCACCGTGGGCCGTCTCGTGGACCGGCTTGAAGCGCGCGGCGTGGTCGAGCGTCGGCCCGACCCGGACGATCGCCGAATCTGGCGCCTGCATCTCCTGCCGGCCGCAATCGAGGTTCTTGCCAAGCTGGAGGTGCAGCGCGTGGCGATCCGCGATCTGCTGACCGAGGGAGTCGACGCGCCGACCTTGGACGAAGTGATGCAGGCATTGCGCCGGATGCGGAGCAATCTGCTGGCCCATCGCCGCGCCACGGCGACGGGCGACGAATTGCGCGACACCGCGTGAGGCAATCTCCCATATCTTCCACGATCATCCCAGGCGCCACGAACCACGTTCTCGTCGTCGGTCTCGCGGCCTGCGTCATGCTGCCCGCCTCGCTTGGCGTGTCGCGCCCGGCCGAGGCGGCCGGATGTGTCAACGGCGTCTATCGCGCCGGGTGCGTCGGTTCGAACGGCGCGGTGAGCGTGCGCAAGGCACCGGTGATCCGTACGCGCCCCGTCGTGGTGACTCCGGCGCGTCCGCCGGTGGTTGTCGTGCCGCCAAAGCGGACGGTCGTGGTGGTGTCGCCACCCGCCTAGGCGAGGGCGTGTGACGGAAACGACCGTGAGCTTCGTCGACGCTTCGTTGAGCGTAGGCTACCCGCGGCCGATAAACGGCATCTGCGTGGCCATCAGCGTGATGAACTGCACGTTCGCGTCGAGCGGCAGGGCGGCCATATGGACGATCGTCCGCCCGACCCCGGCCACGTCCATGGTCGGCTCGGCCGCCATCGTGCCGTTGGCCTGCGGCACTCCCTTGCTCATCCGCGCCGTCATGGGGCTTGCCGCGTTGCCGATGTCGATCTGGCCGCACGCGATGTCGTAAGGACGTCCATCCAGCGAAATGCTGCGCGTGAGGCCGGTAATCGCGTGTTTGCTCGCCGTGTAGGCGGCAGAACCCGGACGCGGCACATGCGCGGAGATCGAGCCGTTGTTGATGATCCTCCCGCCGCGCGGAGTTTGGTCGCGCATCATCCGGAACGCCCCACGCGCCATCAGGAAAGCACCGTCGAGGTTAACCGATATCAGACGTCGCCAGTCCTCCCACGTCACGTCGCCGAAATTCGTGCTCGGGGCGCTCAGCCCGGCGTTGTTGAACAACAGATCGAGCCGTCCCGACATATGACCGATCGTCGTGAACAACGCCTCGACGGAGTCCGGGTCCGCCACGTCGGTCGGGACGACCGACGCATGCGCCGCGTCCTGCCCGGCGAGCGACGCGGTCTCGGCCAGGCTCGGCTCGGTCCGCCCGGCGAGGACGACCCGGTAGCCGTCCGCCAGCAAGGCGAGCGTCGTGGCGCGGCCGATACCGCTGCCCGCGCCGGTGACCAGGGCGATCCGGCCATGTCGTGACATTCATGCCTCCCGATTTCTCCGCGCAGTATTGTCCCGAGAGCATACATGGGCAAAATGCCTCAGGTGGCCACGCCAGCGGCTTCGCGATACGAAGCGGCCATGCTTCGCCTGACGGATGTGACGCTCCCGCTCGATCATGACGAGGCTGCCCTGGCCGAGGCCATCGCCGCCCGGCTCGGAATCGGGTCGGACGCGTTGCTCGGCTACAGCGTGTCCCGGCGGGCGCATGACGCGCGGCGCAAAGGCGCGATCCGGCTGACGTACACGCTGGACGCCGAGGTGGCGAACCCCGAGGCGGTGTTGGCACGCGATCCGAAGATCCGGCTGACGCCCGATACCACCTACCGCTTCATTGGCCGCGCGCCGCCCAACCTCGTCTCGCGGCCGGTGGTGGTCGGGGCGGGGCCATGCGGGCTGTTGGCCGCGCTCGTGCTGGCGCAGATGGGGTTCCGGCCGATCGTCTTCGAGCGCGGCCGGGTCGTGAGGGAGCGGACGCGCGATACCTGGGGGTTCTGGCGGCGCGCGGTGCTCGACCCGGTTTCCAACGTGCAGTTCGGCGAAGGAGGAGCTGGTACGTTCTCCGACGGCAAGCTGTACAGCCAGATCAGCGACCGTCAGCATTACGGCCGCAAGGTCCTTGAGGAGTTCGTGCGCGCCGGAGCCCCGGACGAGATCCTGTATGTCGCGAAACCGCACATCGGCACATTTCGGCTCGTCACCATGGTCGAGCATCTGCGTGCCAGTATCGAGGCGCTGGGCGGCGAATACCGCTTCGGAGCGCGGATAGACGACGTCGATATTCTCGAGGATGCCGACGGACATCGCGCGGTGCGCGGACTGATCCTGGCCGGCGGCGAGTATGTTGCCGCCGACCACGTGGTGCTGGCGATCGGCCACAGCGCGCGCGATACCTTTGCCATGCTGGATCGGCGGGGCGTGGCGATGGCCGCCAAGCCCTTCTCCATCGGCGTACGCATAGAGCACCCGCAGTCGCTGATCGATCGCGCGCGCTTCGGGACGCAGGCCGGCCACAAGATGCTTGGCGCGGCGGACTACAAACTCGTCCACCACGCGACATCGGGGCGTTCGGTCTACAGCTTTTGCATGTGCCCCGGCGGCACGGTCGTCGCCGCCGCGTCGGAGGCGGGCGGCGTGGTGACCAATGGCATGAGCCAGTACTCCCGCAACGAACGCAACGCCAATGCTGGTATCGTGGTCGGAATCACGCCGCAGGACTATCCTGGCGGGCCTCTCGCCGGGATCGCGTTC
Organism: Acetobacteraceae bacterium; assembly: GCA_965246915.1. Classification (GTDB taxonomy): domain Bacteria; phylum Pseudomonadota; class Alphaproteobacteria; order Acetobacterales; family Acetobacteraceae; genus CAVRQM01. Next base: position 130,456 of record CBDFGB010000009.1, on the reverse strand, counting down.
CAGCGCCACTGGGAGCACCGCGCCTTCGTCGAGGGCGGATCGACCTATGCGGCGCCAGCCCAGCGCGTTGGCGATTTTCTCGCCGCCAGGCCATCGGTGGCGCTCGGCGACGTGGAGCCGTCCTATCGTCCCGCGGTGCGCCCAGCCGACCTCGCGGCGTGCCTGCCGGACTATGCGGTCGCGGCGATCCGCGAGGCGCTGCCGGCGTTCGGGCGCGACATCGCCGGGTTCGCGATGGACGACGCGGTGCTGACCGGGATCGAGACCCGCACATCCTCCCCGTTGCGGATTTCCCGCCGCCCGGACGGCCACAGCGAGAACACGCGGGGACTCTTTCCGGCGGGCGAGGGCGCCGGTTACGCAGGCGGGATTCTGTCGGCGGGCGTCGACGGAATTCGTACGGCCGAGTGCGTCGCGCGCAGCGTAATCGCCGCTCACGCCGCGGCGATTTGACAGGCAAGGCCGCGCGTCGCAACGTTTTATCGGGTTTGGGGAGAAAATCTTGGCGCTGCGCGGGGCCATCATCGGCTGCGGATTCTTCGCGCGAAATCATCTGCATGCCTGGCGGGACATCAGCGGCGTGGCTCTCGTCGCCTGCTGCGACCTGGATGCCGGGCGCGCAGAGTCGGCGCGCACCGAGTTCGCGATCCCGCGCGCCTACACCGACGCCGCGCTGATGCTGCGTGAGGAGCGGCTCGATTTCGTCGACATCGCGACCACCATGCAAACTCATCGGTCGCTGGTCGAACTGGCGGTCAGTCATCGGCTACCGGTGGTCGTCCAGAAACCGCTTGCGCCGAGCTGGCAGGATTGCCTCGAGATGGTCGCCGCCTGCGCTCGCTCCGGCATATGGCTTGCGGTGCATGAGAATTTCCGTTTTCAGGCGCCCATCCTCGCCGCTCGCGACGTGCTCGCGTCCGGAGCGATCGGGCCGGTGCATTTCGGCCGTGTCTCGTTCCGGACAAACTACGATGTGTTCGCCGGCCAGCCCTATCTGGCTCGCGAGGAACGGCTCATCCTGCTCGATCTCGGCGTCCACGTACTCGATCTGGCCCGCGTGTTCATGGGCGAGGTCGAGACGGTGCATTGCCAGACGCAGCAAATCCGGTCGGGGATCGCCGGCGAGGACATGGCGACGATGCTGCTGCGCCATGTCGGCGGCGGCACGAGCGTCGTGGATTGTTCCTATTCCAGCCAGTTGCTGCCCGACCCGTTTCCGCAGACCCTGGTGCATCTGGAGGGCTCGCGGGGCAGCCTGCGCATCGAGCAGGATTTCCGCATGGTCGTGGTCAGCGACGGGGTCCGCGGCGAGCGCGACGTTGCTTCGCCGCCGCGCGCCTGGACTTCACCGCAATGGCATGTCGCTCAGGACAGCGTGTTCAACACGCAGCGTCACTTCGCGGAGTGCCTCATGCGGGGCGTGCCGGCCGAGACGTCGGGCGAGGACAATCTGCGCACCTACGCGCTGGTCATGGCGGCTTACCGCTCCGCCGAGGAGGGGCGCGTCGTGCGTCCCGAACCGCCGGTTTTGCCGGCCTGAGGACGCCCATGGACCCGTTTGCCACCCGCACCCTTGGACGAACCGGCGTGGCGCTCAGCCGATTGGGTTTCGGTGCCGCGCCGCTCGGCGACCTGTTCTCCGTCGTGCCCGACGACGTGGCGGCCGCGACGCTGGACAGCGCGTGGGATGCGGGGGTGCGATACTTCGACACCGCGCCGTGGTACGGGCGCGGCCAGAGCGAGCATCGGGTCGGGCGCGCGTTGTATCGCAGGCGGCGCGATGAATTTGTGCTGTCGACCAAAGTGGGCCGCGTGCTGCGGGCCAGTCGCGACGCAGGGCGGTTCGATCGCGGCTTCTGGTCGGGTGGATTGTCGTTCCCGCACCGGTTTGACTACAGCTATGACGGCGTGATGCGAGCGTTCGAGGACAGCCAGCAGCGCCTCGGGATGGCGGACATCGATTTGTTGCTGATCCACGATCTGGATCTCTGGCATCATGCGACGAAGCCGGCGGTCGAGGCCTATCTCGCGCAGCTTTACACGAGCGGCTGGCGCGCGCTGGCGGAGTTGAAGGATGCCGGCGTGATCCGTGGTATCGGCGCCGGGGTCAACGAGCTCGGCATGATGCCGCGTTTCCTGGATCTCGTGCCGATCGACTTTTTCCTCGTCGCGCTGCCCTACACTCTTGTCGATCAGGATGTTCTGGACGCCGAGTTTCCACGTCTGCTGCGCGACGGGATCGGCGCGGTGATCGGCGCGGTGTTCGCTTCCGGCGTTCTGGCGACCGGCGCCGTGCCGGGCGCGAAATACAAATACGCGGACGTGCCGCCGGAAGTCGCCGAGAAGGTCCGCCGGATCGATGCGGTGTGCGGCCGGCATGGCGTGCCGCTCGCGGCGGCCGCGCTGCAATTCCCGTTCGGCCACGCGGCGGTGGCCTCGGTCATCCCGGGCGCCATCGGGGCGGAGCAGGTGTCGCGCAACGTCGCGAGCTTTTGGCACGACATCCCCGCCGATCTGTGGGCGGAGCTGAAGCACGAGGGGCTGCTTCGCGCCGACGCGCCGACGCCGTAGGATGCCGGGCCGTTACGTGCTGGAGGCTTTCATGACCTGGGCGATGGCCTGCCTGGCCGGGATTTGGCTCGCGTTGCTGACGCCCGGCGCGGCCGGTGCGGCGTCGTGCCAGCCGCAGGGCCGGGCGGTCGTGGTTACCGTGACGGGCGAGGTCACCCACGCCAACCGCTCCGGCAACACGCCGCTCGACCGCTTCATCACCGAACAGGATCACAAGTTCGAGCGGGCGCGCGCGTTCACGACGGACGAGCTGGGCGGGCTCGTGCTGTCCGACCTTTCGATGGTGCTGCCCTACGACGGCAAGCGGCACGTCTTCACCGGCCCGTCGCTCGAGGCGGTGTTGTCGGCGGCGGGGCTCAAGGGCGGCATCACGATCCAGGGCATCGACGGCTATCACGTCGACTTCCCGGCCGCCGATATCGCCGCGCTGCGTCCGGTGCTGGCGGTCTGCATGGACGGGCAGGCGCTGGGCATCGGCGATCTGGGGCCGGCCTTCGTGGTGTTCCCGCCGAAAGCCAACGACACGCCCGACGACGACGAGTTTCATCGCATGGTGTGGGGGATCTACGTCATCAAGCCGATGCCGCCGGGGTAGCGGGTGATGGACGAACTGGTGTTCTACACCCACCCCCTGTGACGCGGCCGGATCGTGCGCTGTATGCTGAAGGGGTTGGGCGTCGTCTATCGCACCGAAACTCGGACCGATGCGCGGCGCATATTGCCGCTGGCTGTTCTTCGGCGCCGGCCCGGTCGAGGCGGCGGTGACGAATGAGTCGCTGGGCGTGGTCGTGCCCGTCGAGCGTCGTGGGACGACGGGCTATGGCAGTCTCGCTGACGTCCGTTCGGAAGCGTGCAGCGAGACACTCGTTGAACAGTTTGGTCAGATGATCTAGTCAAGCGCCATGAACGATGAACGGGCCATCGACCAGACCACAGCGGCGGGAGGTACTCGGCATCGATGACGCGCCGTCACGTCTGCCGGCGCTCGTGGAGCGCGCGATGAGCGGAGAGGACATCGTCATTGCGCGCTACGGCCTCCCGCTCGCGCGGCTCGTTCCAATGACTCGAACCAAGCGCGAGCCGCCAGCCGAGCTCCGCGGTGGCCCGCTGCCCGGCAACATGCTGGACCCGATGTCCGACCGCGAACCTGAAGAGTGGGAGGGCCGCTGATGGACACCGTCAACATATACGATGCCAAAACACACCTGTCGCGACTCGTGGGGCGTGCGATGGCCGGCGAGGACATCGTGATCGCTCGGGCGGGGAAGCCGCTCGTGAGGCTGGTTCCGGTGGCCGAGAAGAAGGTCCGAGAGGGCGGGCAGCTCAAGGGTCTGGACATCCCCGACAGCTTCTTCTTCGACCCGCTGCCGGAGGAGGAGCTCCGGCTTTGGGAGGGTGGCGAGCGGTCAGAATAGCGTGCGACTGCTGCTCGACACCCACGCTGCCGCGTGGTGGTGGCTTGGAAATGTAACACTGGCGGCACCCGCCCAGGCCGCGATTCTCTCTGCGACCGACGTGTTCATCAGCGCCGTCTCCGTCCTTGAGTTCGCCACAAGGTATCGACTGTCAAAATGGCCGGAGGCGGGGACAGTGTTGGCGAGCCTACCCGTCTTGATGGCGAGATCTGGCTTTCAGTCGTTGCCTGTGACAGCGCTTCACGGTCAGGTGGCCGGCACCCTGATCCAGCCGCATAGAGATCCGTTCGATCGCCTGCTCATTGCTCAGTCACAAGTTGAGGGTTTGACCATTATCACTGCTGATCCGGCCTTCTCCCTGTTTGGCGTTCCGTTGATCTGGGCCGGCGGACGGACATGAAAGCCACCGTCACCGTCACCCTCAAACCCGGCGTGCTTGACCCGCAGGGGCGCGCCATCGGGCAGGCGCTCGGCAATCTCGGGTTCGATGGCGTGGGCGAGGTGCGCGTCGGCAAGATCATCACCCTCGATCTAAGCGAGACCGATCCGGCCAAAGCGCGCGAGGCGGCCGAGGCGATGGCGCGGAAACTTCTGGCCAACGCGGTGATCGAATCCTTCCGTGTGGACATCGTCTGATGCGCGCCGGCATCGTGATCTTCCCCGGCGTCAACCGCGAACGCGACATGGCCATCGCGCTCGAACGCAGCTCCGGCCGCAAGCCGCGCCTAGTCTGGCACACCGAGACGGACCTGACGGGCCTCGACCTGATCGTGCTGCCCGGCGGGTTTTCTCACGGCGACTATCTTCGCGCCGGCGCGATGGCCGCGCGATCGCCGGTCATGACCGCCGTGCGGGCGCATGCTGAGGCGGGCGGCCTTGTGCTCGGCGTCTGCAACGGCTTTCAGATTCTGACAGAGGCGGGGCTTCTGCCTGGCGCATTGCTGCGCAACGCAAACATGCGGTTCCTTTCGATGGACTGTCATATGCGCGTCGAACAGGCCGACACTTCGTTCACCGCACACTACCGGCGTGGGCAAGTGATCCGCGCGCCGATGGCCCATGGTGACGGCAATTTCTTCGCCGATGAGACAAGTCTCGACCGCCTTGAAGGCGAGGGTCGCGTCGCCTTTCGCTACGTGGACCCAAACGGCGAGGCAACTCCGCAAGCCAACCGCAACGGAAGCGCGCGGGCGATCGCCGGCATCCTGTCGGAGAACCGCAGAACCCTCGGCTTGATGCCGCATCCCGAGGATTTGGTGGACCCGATGCTCGGCGGGACCGACGGCAAGCCCCTGTTCGACTCGCTAACCGAAGCTCTTGCCGCGTGAGCGTCGATGCGGCGCTTGCCCGCTCGTTCGGCCTGTCCGGAGAGGAGTACGAGCGCGTCCTTGCCATCATGGGTCGCACGCCGTCGCTGACCGAGCTCGGCATCTTCTCGGTCATGTGGTCGGAGCACTGCTCCTACAAATCCTCTCGCGTCTGGCTGAAGAGCCTGCCGACCAAGGCACCGTGGGTGATCCACGGGCCCGGCGAGAACGCCGGCGTGGTCGATATCGGCGAGGGGCTGGCCGCCGTCTTCAAGATGGAGAGCCACAACCACCCGAGCTTCATCGAGCCGTATCAGGGGGCGGCGACCGGCGTGGGCGGCATCCTGCGCGACGTGTTCACCATGGGCGCACGGCCGGTCGCCAACCTCAACGCGCTGCGCTTCGGCGATCCACGATATCCGGGCACCCGTCGGATCGTCGACGGTGTGGTGCGTGGCGTCGGCGGGTACGGCAATTGCGTCGGCGTGCCGACGGTCGGCGGCGAGGTCAATTTCCACCCCGCCTACAACGGCAACCCGCTGGTCAACGCAATGACGGTCGGCATCGCGCCCGTCGACCGAATCTTCCTCTCCGCCGCCGCCGGCGTGGGCAATCCGGTCGTCTATGTCGGCAGCAAGACCGGTCGCGACGGCATCCATGGCGCGACCATGGCCAGCGCCGAATTCGCCGCGGACAGCGAGGAAAAGCGTCCGACCGTGCAGGTCGGCGACCCGTTCACCGAAAAACTGCTGATCGAGGCGTGCCTGGAGCTTATGCTCACGGACGCCATCGTGGCGATCCAGGACATGGGGGCGGCCGGACTGACCAGCAGCAGCGTCGAGATGGCGGGGCGCGGCGGCGTCGGGATCGCCCTCGATCTGGATGCGGTGCCGCAGCGCGAGGCGGCGATGACGGCCTACGAGATGATGCTGTCGGAGAGCCAGGAGCGAATGCTCATGGTGCTCCGTCCCGACCGGCAGCATGTCGCCCGCGCCATCTTCGAGAAATGGGAGCTTGACTTCGCGGTGATCGGCCACCTGACCGCCACCGGCCGGATCACTGTCATGCACCATGGCCGCATCGAGGCGGACATCCCGCTCGACCCGCTGGCGGAACAAGCTCCACTCTACCATCGACCCACCGAGCCGACCCCACCGCGCGCGCCGCTTGGGCGCGTGGAAAATCCGGTCGACATCTTCCCGGCGCTGGAAAAGCTGCTCGGCTGTCCGGACCTGTGTTCGCGCGCCTGGGTCTGGGACCAGTACGACAGCACCGTCGGTGGCCAGACGGTCAAGCGCCCCGGTGTGGCCGACGCCGCCGTCGTGCGGCTAGACGGCACCTCGCGCGCGTTGGCCCTGACCACCGATTGCACCCCCCGCTACTGCGCGGCCGACCCGGAGATCGGTGGACGGCAGGCGGTGGCGGAGGCCTGGCGCAACCTGACCGCCGTTGGCGCGCGGCCACTGGCCATTACCGACAACTTGAATTTCGGCAACCCGGAAAAGCCCGTGGTCATGGGTCAGTTCGCGGCGGCCATCGCTGGCATGGCCGATGCCTGTCGCGCGCTCGACTTCCCCGTCGTAAGCGGAAATGTCAGCCTGTATAACGAGACGGATGGGGTCGCAATCTTGCCGACCCCCGCGATCGGCGGCCTCGGACTGCTCGACGACGTTTCTCGTGCACGCGGCATCGCGCCGCTGGCCGATCAGGAACTGGTGCTGATCGGCGCGACCAAGGGCTGGCTCGGTCAATCGCTGTGGCTGCGCGAGATCGCGGGACGCGAGGAGGGGCCGCCACCGCCGGTGGACCTCGCCGCCGAGCGCCGAAACGGCGATTTCGTCCGCGACCGCGCGGATATCGCTGCCTGCCACGATGTCTCGGACGGGGGCCTGCTCGTCGCCCTCGCGGAAATGGCGCTGGCGGGCGACATCGGAATCACGCTGGGTGTGGGCGGTGAGCCGGCATTCTGGTTCGGCGAGGATCAGTCGCGCTACGTCGCGGCCGTCGCCGACACAGGTGCGATCCTGGCCGATGCGGCGGCCGCTGGCGTGCCGGCGATGCGTCTTGGCCGGACGGGCGGGGCGGATTTGACACTGCCGGACGGCGTGACCATATCCATCGAAAGGCTCCGAAGCGCGCACGAGGCGTTTTTCCCGGCCTTCATGGACGCGCCCACCTAACCTGCCGGAGGGCTTTGCATGGCGATGGCCGCTGCCGAGATCGAAGCCCTTATCAAGGCGGCCTTGCCGGACGCCCACGTGACGATAGAAGACTTGGCCGGCGACGGCGATCACTATGCCGCCGCAGTGGTGAGCGACATCTTCCGCGGCAAATCGCGTGTCCAGCAGCATCAGATCGTCTATGCCGCTTTGCGCGGCCGCATGGGTGGCGAGCTCCATGCCCTCTCCTTACAAACCTCCGCCCCCGAATAAGGAAGACCGATGTCCAATTCCGTCGCCGCCAGCTCCGTGGCTGAGCGTATCCAGTCCGACATCACCGCCAATCCGGTCATGTTGTACATGAAAGGGACCGCGATGTTCCCCCAATGCGGTTTCTCGTCGCGCGTCGTCCAGATCTTGAACCACTTGGGCGTGCCGTTTGCGACCGCGAATGTGCTGGAGGAGCCGGGGCTGCGTGACGGCATCAAGGCGTATTCCAACTGGCCCACCGTGCCGCAGCTCTATGTTAAAGGCGAGTTCGTCGGCGGCTGCGACATCGTGACCGAGATGTATCAGTCCGGGGAGCTTTCGGCGCTGCTCGCCGAGAAGGGCGTTGCGCACGAAACCGTCGGCTGAGCCGACGCGATCGACGGTGACGCCACCCTAACCTTTGCGCCACAGACTCCCCTGGGTGGCGCGGGGGTCGGATGTCAGCGGCGGTCTTTAACGCGGTCGAGCAAGCTGTAGAGCTGCATAAAGCGGGCCGTCTGGATGAGGCCGCGGCTGTCTACCAGCAGACGCTGGCCAACGAACCGGACCACCACCAAAGTCTGCACCTGCTGGGACTTCTCGCCTATCAGCGTGGAGACAATACCGCCGCCATCGAGCTAATCGGTCGAGCAATCGACCTTTGCCCGCTTTCGGCCGCCTATCACAACAATCTCGGCAACGCTCACCGAGCGGCCGGCCGCTTGTCGGAGGCGGCAGGGGCGCTCGCGACCGCGTTTGCGTGCCGGACGGATTCCGCCGAGATCGCCACCAACTACGGCGGTGTGTTGGCCGACCTGGAACTCTGGCCGGAGGCGGTTCGCATCCTGCGCGCCGCCGTGGCGCTCGGACCTAATCTGGCTGAAGCCCACTACAACCTCGCGAATGCGCTCTGCGGAGCGGGCGAGATGGGCGCGGCGCTGCCAGTCTATGCCGAGTGTCTGCGCCTACGGCCGCATTTCGCCGACGCGCATTTCAATCTCGGCCGCGCGCTCGCGGCGCTCGGCCAGGCGGAGGCGGCGGCCACAAGCTATCGCGCGGTGCTTCGAGTCGATCCGCGCCATGCGGCCGCCCACAACAACCTGGGCGTATTGCTGCGCGACGCCGATCGGGTCGAGGAGGCGGCCGCTTGCTTCGCCGAAGCGCTCCGGCTCGCGCCGACGGACGACGCGGTGGCTTGCAACCTGGGCGCCGCCTGCTTAGCGATGGGTCGCATCGAGGCGGCCGCCGCATGTTTCGCGGGCGTGCTAGACGTGATGCCCGATCACGGGCCGGCCACCTTCGGCCATCTGATGTCGCATCTTCCCGTCGTGGCGCGAGATGCCGCAGAGGTCGCAACTAGCCGGGCGGCCTACGCCGACGCGCTCGCAGCCCTGACCGACCGGGCGGCTAACCCCGCCATTCGGGCGAAACTGGCTGCCGGCGGCGGGACATTTCAACCCTTCTTCCTTGCGTATCAAGGAGGTGACGATAGGCCGCTGCAGCAAGCCTATGGCGCGTTGCGCCATTGTCTCGCGTCATCTGCGACGCTCGTGCGTCCTCCCGCGGCGGGTGAGCGTTTGCGCGTCGGCATCGTCAGCGGCCACTTTCGTGAGCACACGGTCTGGACATTGTTTCTGCACGGGTGGCTTACGCAACTCGACCGAACCCACTTTGCCTTGTTCGGCTACCACACCGGTTCGGGACGCGACGCGCAGACCGCGGCCGCCGCCGCCGCCTGCGAGCGATTCGTAGAGGGCGTCAATTCTCAGGCGGCCTGGCGAGCGAACATCGCCGCCGACGCGCCGCATGTGCTTCTGTATCCCGAAATCGGCATGGATCCGGTGGCCGCACGGCTGGCCGCTGAGCGCCTCGCGCCACTGCAATGCGCCGCCTGGGGACATCCGGTGACCACAGGGCTGCCAACCATCGATGTCTATCTCAGCGGCGAGTTGATGGAGCCGCCGGATGGACCGGCACATTATACCGAGCAGCTGGCGCTCCTGCCGAACCTTGGCGTCTTCTGCACGCCGACTGCGTCGCCGCCCCGCCTCGACCGTGCCGTGTTCGGCCTCAGGCCAGATGCGATCGTTTATTGGTCGGGTCAGAATCTACCGAAATACCATCCCGATCACGATGACATATTCGCCCGCATCGCACATGAAGTTCAAGACAGCCAGTTCGTGTTCATCGCGTTCGGGCACGGCCGTGAGATGACCCAGCGCTTTTCCGGACGCCTCGAACGCGCCTTCGCGCGGCATGGCTTGGACGCTGCCCACCATTGCGTGATGTTGCCGCAAATGCCGCAGCAGGCGTTTCTGTCCGCGGCCGCCACATCCGACGTTGTGCTCGACACGATTGGATGGTCAGGCGGCAAATCGACGCTTGATATGCTGGCGGTCGACCCGGCGATCGTGACACTGCCAGGCCGGTTCATGCGCGGGCGTCACACGGCTGCCATCCTTCGGCGAATCGGCGCGGTGCGCACCATCGCAGGCAGTGTCGACGAGTATGTGGAACTCGCGGTCCGACTTGGCCGAGATGGGCAGCTGCGGGCGGAGGTTCGCGCCGAGGTTGCCCGAGCCAAGCACCGCGTCTTCCACGACCATACGGCTGTCGCCGCGCTGGAGACGCTCCTGTCGGAGGCGTTTCGGGCTACTCCGCAGCCTCGGCGGTCGGCCTCGACGGCTGCTTCAGCGACAGGGTTGCCGGGAGCGTGAGACAAAATCGCGTCCCCTGTGGACAGGTGCAGGCAAGCTCGACGTCACCCAGATGCGCGCGCATGAGATCGCGCGCGATCGCCAGCCCAAGCCCCGTGCTGCCGCGCCGGCCGCCAGTGACGAACGGCTTGAACAGCGCGGTTTCGACCTGCTTCGGCAGTCCGGGTCCGTTGTCGCTCACGTAGATTTCGAGCATGTGTGGCCGGATCACCGTATCGATGGTCACTCGTGACGCGCCCGCCTCGCCAGCGTTACGTATGAGATTGGACAGCACGCGGCCGATCTGCTCGCGGTCGGCGTTGATTTCCACCTCGGGGTGGATTGCGTTCTCGACCGTCAAATGGGGCGAGGCGGTGCGGGCCTGCTCGGCCGCGTCGGCCACGGCCTCGCGCAGGCAAAAGCGTTGCTTCACCACGGTGATCGGGCCTTCGCGGGCGAACTCTAGTCCGCTTCGCATGAGGTCGGTTGCCCGCTCAACCGCCCGCACGACTGTGTCGCCGATGCGGCGCACGGCCGGATCGGGATTGCTCTGCAGCCGTTCGGCCGAAAGCAGCGCTGGGGATAGCATGCTCCGCAGATCGTGGCTGACCTTTGCGACCGCCGTGCCGAGGGCCGCGAGGCGGGCGTGCCGCCATAGGGCCGCGCGCAACTCGCGCTGCATTTCGGCCAGTTCATGGCCGGCCAGCGCCACTTCGTCGCCCCGCGATGCGGTGAGGCCGCCGGTCTCTAGCGGCGGCGTTCGCTCGGGGTCGGAGCGGAACGCTGCGATGCTGTCAGTCAGCCGCCGCATCGGCCGCACCAGGAGCATCCGCAATGTGAAATGGATAAACAGCCCGGTCAGCGCCGCGATGACGAGGCCGAGGATCGCGATTTCACGGCCGAAGTCGCGCAGATGGCTGGTCAGTGCGGTCGAGTGGAACACCACCGCGACAGTGGCCCCCGGCCGGACCGGGCCGCTGGCCGCCACCCGGATCATCCGCTCCCGCCCGTCCAACAGGTCCGCCAGCGTCGCGCGAAGCTCGTCGAGGCTGCTTTCGGCGCGCAGGTCAATCACTCGGCTTGCCTCGAACTGCCCGGCCGCGCCGAGCGTCAAGGATGGGCGACCCGGCTCGTCCTGGCGTGCCGATTCCACCCCGGCCAGCCGAAGCAGATTGCGATGGGCGGCCGTCTCGCCGTGGGCAAATCCTGGCGTCTCGGGTGGAGCTGTGCGAATGCCCTCCGTGGCGGCATCCGTCTCATCGAGCGACAAGAGTGCCAGTTGCCCGTGGGTGATACGCTCCTGCAGCCAATGGCGCCGGGCGCGGGTGATGGCGGGGAAGAACGTGAGGACCTGGATTAACAGGACCACCGCAAACGTCAGCCAAAGCAAGCGCCGAGACAGGCTGCTCGACGCGAGTTTCGGGCGGGGCGCGGAATTCTCCACGCGTTAGAGAGTGATAGAACGTGAGGATTACGGCAACCGCTTTAACAGCCCGGTCACCATCATTGTTAGCGGCGCGAAGAGCCTCGGCTCGAAATAGGCGCTAGCGGCGCGCTTGCCGGCTTCCGCGCGCGTCGGATAGGGCACGATCAAGTCGGCCATGGATGCGAGCGGGATATGCCGGTCGATCGCCAGCGTCCAAGTTCCGATCATCTCTCCGGCGTGCGGCGCGACGATCCCCGCTCCCAGAATTCGCCCGCGCCGACCGACCACGAGCTTGGCCAGTCCTTCGGGCCGGCGCTCGCTGCGGGCGCGGTCATTGTCCGCGAACGGCCAGCGTAGTACCTCGACCGCATGGCCGGCGGCGCGCGCCTCGGCCTCCGTCAGCCCGACCTGCGCGAGTTCCGGGTCGGTGTAGATGACCCGAGGCATTGTCGCGCGGATTCGCGCCGGCATCCGGAAAAGCGCGCGGCGGACCACGATCCCTGCGTGATGGCTGGCGGAGTGAGTCAAGTGGCGCGGGCCGAGTCCCGCCACGTCGGCAATATCGCCGACCGCGAACACGCGGTGGTTCGTCGTGCTGCGCAACCCGGCATCCGTGGCGATCCCGCGCGGCGTCGCGGCCACGCGTCCCGCGGGCAGATCCAACGCCGACAGGTTGGGCGTGCGGCCCACCGCGACCAGCAGATGCGAGCCGGCGATCCGTCGGCCATCGGCGAGTCGCAGCGCCGGGCCGGGTTCGGCGGCGGCGACCTGTGCGCCTTCCAGAACGCGCACGCCCCCGGCGGCCAGCTTCTTGCGCAGGACGGCGACAAGTTCGGGATCCTCGCGGCTGGCGAGCGCCGATTGCTCGACGATGGTCACCTCGCAGCCGAGACCGGCATGCGCCTGTGCCATTTCGAGTCCGATTGCTCCGCCGCCGAGGATCAGCAGATGCGCCGGCCGCTCGGGCAGGTCGAAGAGTCTTTCGTGCGTGATGTACGGACAGGTCTCCAACCCCGGGATGTCCGCGACGGTTGCCCGGCTGCCGGCGGCGACCACGATTCTTCGCGCCCGGATCGTCTCGCCATTTACGCTCAGTGTGTCGGGGCCGGTAAAGCGCGCTTCAGCTTTCAGGACTCGCGCGCCAAGACTCTCGAAGCGCTCGACGCTGTCGGCCCGTGCGATGTCGGAGATGACCCCATGGACGTGCCGCCGCAGCGCATCCCAATCGACAGCGACCCGTCCGGTGGACAGACCGAAGCGGTCGAGCGTGCGCGCCTGTTCGGCGGCGTGGGCGGCGGCGAGCAACGCCTTGCTCGGAACGCAGCCCGTGTTGAGGCAATCCCCGCCCATCGCCGCGCGCTCGATGAGCACCGTGCGAAGACCGAGCCGGGCCGCGACCGCAGCCACCGAAAGGCCGCCGGAGCCCGCGCCGATGATAGCGATGTCGGCGTCAGGCCGTGCCATGCCGGCTCCGCCAGCGGCGCATTGCGATCGGCAGCAGCGACAGGGCGGCCATGCCGAGCAGTGGTCCGAGCACCGAACTCGAAGTAAGGAGTGAAAGGTCCGGTTGGCGGCCGGCGGCGAGCACGTCGCCCACGCCAGCGCCGAGCCATGCCAATACCGCAGTCGCCGGGACGATCCCAATCACCGTCGCCGCGGCGAACGGCAGCAGCCGCATGCCGAGCAGTGCAGGGGCCAGATTGCCAAGCCAGAATGGCACGATCGGAATGAGCCGCAGCGCGAGCAGCCCCCAAAATCCATCCCGCTCCAACGCGGGCCGAACTTTTTCCAGCAACGGTTCGACCCGCTTCGCGAAAACCGCGCCGAGTGTGCCGCGTGCCAGGAGGAACAGCGCGATCGCACCGAGACTGGCGCCAATGACCGCCAGCGCCGCCCCCGCCACGGCTCCAAAAAGAAGTCCCCCCGCCAGCGTCAGAATCCCGCCCGCTGGGATCGAGGCGGCGACGACGGTCGTGTAGGCGGTGACATAGATGAGCGCCGACGCGACGGGATATTGATCGGCCCAGTCCTGCCAATACTCACGGTGCGCGGCCAGCGAGTTCCAGCTGAGAAGCTCTGGGACGCCCGCCGTCCAAGCGGCGACAAGCAGCAGGAGCACGGCGGACAGGAACAATATTGGACGCACGGACGGGCGGCGCGACGCCGTCACTCCAGGGTTCTTGCAGGGCAGGGTCCTACCACGGGGGCCGCCTGCGCCGCCAAGCCTTTGGTCGTTCGTATTCTACCGATTGTACCAATCGCGCTCCGATCCGTCCGATTGCTGGTTTTCCAGCCGGTCGGCTGCCCAGCCGTCGCCGGACCGACACGCTTGCCGCGCGGCGTACTCGTTGTAGCGACCGTCGCACTCGTCGTCGGTGCCAGCGGCGCCCGCGCCGCTTGATGGCGCGTTGGCCCATTGATTTAGTGAGGGTCGAAAGAGACCACCGAAGCCGCCGGCCTGCTGCAGCAGACGCGCCCGCATCGCGGCTTCCGACTGGGCACCGTCTGGGCTCTGCGGCTGGCGTGCGTCGTTGCGCGGTGGTGGCACGCGCCGAGCGGTGGGCGGCGGGCGTGGAGGTCGTGCCGCTGCTTGCGGCGTGTCGCCGACATTGCTCGGAAGCAGAGGGCCGATCAGCGCCTCGAACGGATTGGCGGCGGCACCGCGGTTCGATGGGTCGTGGCCAGGGGCATACGGATTTGCGCATCCGGACACGGCAATGAGAAGGCACAGGGCAGGGCCGCGAAACGCCGCGCACATCAGGCGAGACGACGCATCGACTATCACGGCGCGACCTCCCCGCGTTCCACCCGGCGGACCGTGGGATGGTCACGATGCCGAGTCAATGGCGCGGTGCCCCAGAACAAACACTTGGCTGTATCTGTCATTAACGTCTTTGTTGGATTTGAGCGTCACGATACTGCGTCATGCAGCGTATCGTCCCGCCCCTCGTCGCGTTCTCGACCCCTTGGGTGAATGCCTGCGCCGCCTTCGCGTCGCGCCGTCCAAACTGGGTCGTGCGCCACGGCGGTCGGATCGCCGCCGCTCTCTCGGCCACCGTGGTCGCGGTTTTCCTGTTCGCGGCGGTCAACGACTATCAGGAAAAATGGGCAGGGGCGCGGCGCTATGGGCACAATCTGGGCGGTGCCTTGGCGCATGATCTGCGCGGAGCGCTCGACCAATACGCGGTCGCACTTTTCAACGTCGCGCGGACGCTTCAGGACCCAGCGATCGCCGGTCTTGCGCCTGATCTGCGGAGCCGCCTGCTCTTCGACCGGCCCAGTTCCATCCCGGGCTTTCTGACCCGGCCATTCATTCTCGATGCGAACGGGCGATTGCTATACGATTCGCGTTCGGCGGTTTCCTCGCGCATCGATCTCAGCGGCAATGAGGTGTTCCTCCGTACGCGCGCCGAGCCTGGCACCAGATTGCGCGTCGGACGCCCGTACGATCTGCAACTGACGGATGATCGCGTTGTCGGCCTCGGTCTTCGCATCGCCGACAAGGACGGGCGGTTTGGCGGCACGGTGATGGGGGGCGTTCGGCTCGCGCATCTGCAGGGCACGCTCGACAGCATCCAACTTGGCGCGCGCGATGCCGTCTCACTCTTTCGCGACGACGGCACCCTGCTCGCGCGGCGACCGGAGGCGGAGCGCGTGATCGGAACCGATTTTTCCGCCAATGTCACGTTCCAGGCGGCCTCAGTCGACCGTGAGATCGTGGCCGTCTCGCAGGTCGATGGGGTACGTAGACTTTATGTACCGACCGCGGTGCCGGGCTATCCGCTCGTCCTCACGGTCGGGGTTGCCGTCTCCGACATCGAACTGCCGCTCTTCCGGCGCATCGCCGGCGTCGGAGCCGCGATTCTGCTTCTCGCGGCGGGGCTATTTGTGAATACACGCCTGTTGGTTGGCGAGTTGCGTCGTCGCAACGCGACCGAGACAACGATCCGGGATCAGGTGGGCGCGCTCGCCGACGCGCATTCCGCTCTTCAGACCCGCTCGGCTGGCGAAGCTGTCGCCCGCGCTGGACTGGAGGCACAATTGGGCGTCTCTCAGCGGCTGACCGCGCTGGGGCAACTGGCCGGCGGTGTGGCGCTCGACGTCACCGAAGCACTCCAGGCGATCGAACAGGAAAGCCGGGGCATTGGGGAGCAAGCCTCCGACCCGCTGGTGATCGCGCGCGCGCAGGCGATCACCAGCACGGCGGAGGCGGCCGCGGCGGTGGCGGCGCGGCTGCGCGCCTTCGCCGCCGACCCGCAATCCCATGTCGAGATGGTCGACGTGGCCGACGTGGTCGGCGAAACCCGCGCGACGCTGGAGCATGCTCTCGGCGCGGACATCCAGGTGGTCGCAGACGTCGAGTCTGGCTTGCCCAGGCTGCCGCTCGATCCGCTTCAGTTCGAGGCCGTTCTGGTAGGCTTGGCCGTGCAGGGTCGCGACGCGATGCCGCGGGGCGGCCGGCTCACGCTGTCGGTTCACCTAGAGGCGGTGCGCGGGAACGTCGAACATGAGGCGGGTCTGGGCGCCGGGGCATATCTGCGCGTCGCCGTGGCCGACACCGGGGCAGCCATGGCGACGGAGGCGACCATGGTTGGGCGTGACCCGGCCGCCGTGGCAGCGCGCGGCCGGGCCGGGGGTCTGGGCCTGACAATGGCCCGCGCGTATGCCGAACAGACCGGCGGCGCGTTCGCGATATCCAGCAGCCGACGCGACGGCACCCTTGTGACGCTGTGGCTGAAACTGACCGCGATGGGCGCGGACGACGGGCCTTCCGGCTCGTCCGCGTCGCAGCCCTTCCGGATCGAGCGCGCCTTGGTGTCGCGACGCGTGACCGCGTGACGGCCGGCTATCCTTCCTGCCGCCGCAGCATCGCGGCGCGCACGGGATTGGCCTCGTCGAGACCGGCCACAACGCCGAGCTGATCCGCGGCCGGGCGATTCTGACTCAGCTTCCATTTGCCCAGCAACCTGTCGATGCGCAGCGTGACTCCGACGATGCCGCGCAGCTGTGCGGCAACGAAGTCGGCCGGCGCGTCGTCCACCGACCACGGCTGTGCCCGCGCCGCCTCGCGTTGCCTCGTCAGGCGGCTGACCAGCTGATGCAGGTGCTCTTCGTCGTCGAAGAACTCCACAGGCCCGACGGCATGGACGGTGACATAATTCCATGTTGGCACGACCCGGCCGTGCTCCTGCTTCGACGGATACCACGAGGGCGAAATGTAAGCGTCGGGACCCGCGAAGATCGCGAGTGCCGGCACATGTGGCAGCGTGGCGCGCCATTGCGGGTTTGCCTTGGCGATATGGCCGTGCAGCACGCCGTGCGGCCCATCCTCGGGGTCGAGCAGCAACGGAAGGTGGCTCGCGAATGGCCCGTCCGCCGTCACCGTGACGAGTGCCGCCAGACCTGCCGCCTGCATCGCGGCACGCAGGATCTCGGGTCGGTCCTCGCGAAACGCGGGCGGCACATACATCGGATTGTCCTCTCGTCGAGTTGCCTGACTTTAGGCTCGGGATCCAAGAAACAATGCCACGTATCGGCATGACGGGGGGACGGCACAACCTCGTGCATCCCGCTGACGTACGCCGGAACGTAGCCTCGTGTCGTGGCCCGGCGGCCGGCGGCGTGCGCCGCTGCTTCGCGGCCGCCTTGAGATGCCGCGGCCGCCCGCAACAACTCCCTCGGCGGGAAAGCGCGGCGATACCCCTGGGCGGATCGGCGAACGTGGCGGGCGGCTAGGGAGGCAGATGGCACACGGCTTCGATATTGTTGCCGTCAGGATCGAGCAGGAAAGCCGCGTAGTAGTCGGCATGGTAGTGCGGCCGGAGTCCCGGCCCGCCGTTGTCGCGCCCGCCCGCGGTCAGGCCCGCCGCGTGGAATTCGGCGACCAGCCAACGTTCGGCAACCTGAAACGCGAGGTGGATCGGCCCGTCCGTCGTGCCGCGCGGTGCTTGCTTGTCGCGGCCAAACCAGACGTCGACGCGGCCGTTCGACCCCATCATCGCCCAGTCCTCGCCTTCGCCCATGATCTCGAGGCCGATCGCCCCGAGAGAAGCGAGGTAGAATGATCGGCTGGTCGCGAAATCGACGACCGCGAATCCCATGTGATCGAGCATGTAGCCCCCCAAACCCGGCCGGTTTGTGCCGGCTGGCATCCAACGCGCAGCGTGGTAGCATCGGTGATCAGAGCCGCGTGAGCAGGCCTGACATTTGCCGCAGCGGACGGGGTGCGCGACCGAGATGAACGAGACGACCCAGGGTGCCACGTTCCAGCCGCGTCCGGCCGGCCCCGCCCGGGCCCGGCGGACACTGATGTTCGCGAATGACAAGTCGAGTGGCAAGACCACCACGGCCAACGCCGTATTGGTGAGCCTGCTGCAGCGGTACCCCATTTTGATGCGCGGCATCGAGGTGCGCGAATATGAGCGCAGCCCGCGTCTGTCGACGGTGTTCCGCAAAGAGGACGGCTTTCTCGACGTGGTCCACCGCGACGCCCGCAACGCTGCCGCTTTCGACGCGTCGCGCGAGCTGGCCTACGATCCGAACGCGACGCCATGGGACGATCTCCTCTATGACATCGGCGTCGGCAACCTGGTCGTCGACCTTGGCTCGAACATGTTCACGGAAATCTGCCGCATCCTCGACGAGGAGCCGCGGCCGATTTTTCCAGAAGGTGGTGAGCGGGTGGGCGTTGTGGTGCCGGTCACCACGGCGGGCGATTCGATTGAGAGCGCGATGGCCGCGACCGACCACGTGATGAGCTGGGGGCCGCGCACGCACGTCTTTATCGTCGAGCAGGAATATCTCGGGCGCTTCTCGTCCGACCTGAGCGACTGGAGCGCCTATCGCGATCGGTTGCTGAACGCCGAGCCCGGGCGGCTTCGGGTCATTCGCGTCGAGAAACTCGGTGTCGCGGACATCGGCTCCGTGCAATTTCAGCGCATCGACCGGATCGTCGCCGAGGCGCAGGCGATGCTGCGCTCGGACAAGCTTCAGGGCGCCGCGTTGCTGCGGGCGCTGCGCAAGGCGCGCGCGGAGATCGCGTGGGGCAACAAGACGCTGGAGGCCATGAAGCCGATCGCCGACTGGTTCGCCATCTGACGCCGCCCATCCTGGAGACGGCGCGGCTGCGGCTGCGCTGGCCGCGCCCGGACGACCTTTTGGCCTATGTCGATCTTTGGGCCGATTCGACCATCGTGGCGTGGATTTCCGGAGAGCCGCGGTCGCGTCAGGACTGCTGGGTGCGGCTGCTCCGCAACATCGGGCACTGGCATGCGCTGGGGTTCGGCTTCTGGATGATCGAGGACCGGGCGAGCGGCGCGCTGATCGGCGAGGCCGGACTGATGGAGTTCGAGCGAATGCTCGATCCACCACCGCCGCCTGTTCCCGAATGCGGCTGGCTGCTCGCGTCGTCGGCGCACGGACGGGGCCTCGGCACGGAGGCCGTGCTGGCCGCGCTGGCGTGGATGGAGCGCGAACGCGGGAGCGGCGCCGCGTTCTGCATGATCTCGCCCGATAACGAGCCGTCGTTGCGGGTCGCCGAGAAGGCCGGTTTCGCGGAGGCGAGCGAGGCGAGTTACGGTCGTCGGGCGGTGACGATCTTGCGGCGCTAGGGGCGCTACCAGATCGAGCTTCCCGTCACACCCAACCGCCCGGGACCCAGGCCCAACCCGTCCCCTGCGTCACCCAATGCCCGTCCAGCCAGAGCGACCCATGGCCCTCGCGGGCGACGTATTTGCCCGGCTCCCACTCGTAGCCCGTGCCGGTCCAGTTCCAGTGGCCGGGCCGCCAGATCAGCAACTCCTCGGTGACTGGCGGTTTGGGGATGACCTCGGCGCGCGGCGCGGGAGGCAGCGGATTGGGATTGTAGGCCGCGCCGCGCGGGATTGCGCATGAGGCGACCAGCAGCGATCCGGCAAGCAGCACGAATGCGGCACGCATGGCGGGAAACTCCCCTCGAACGCCCCGATCATAGGCGGCCCGCGGTCACCACGGCAAAAGCACCGTCGCGACCGCCTGGGCGGCGATGCCCTCCATGCGCCCGGTGAACCCCAGCCGCTCCGTCGTCGTGGCTTTTACCGAGACCCGGTCCGCTGGCACGCCCAGCAGCGCCGCGAGCCGGGCGATCATAGCTGCCGCGTGCGGCGTGATTTTCGGTTGCTCGCAAATCAAGGTGACGTCGACATGCGCGAGAACGCCACCGCGCGCCGCGATGCGGCCGCCGGCATGCACCAGGAACCGGGCGCTGTCCGCATCCTTCCATAGCTGTTCGCTGGGCGGGAAATGGCGGCCGATATCGCCCTCGGCCAGCGCGCCATAGATTGCGTCGCACAGCGCATGGATGCCGACATCGGCATCCGAGTGCCCCGCCAATCCGTGGTCATGCGGCACGGTCACGCCGCACAGCACGAGCGGGCGGCCCGCCTCCATCGCATGGACGTCGAACCCGGTGCCGACATGCGGCAGCATCGTGGCCATCAGGACGCGCTCCAGCCGCACGGAGTCCTCCGGAAACGTCAGTTTGATGTTGTCCTCGCTGCCGGCGACAATCGCGACGCGGCCACCCGCCGCCTCGACGAGGCCTGCATCGTCCGTGGCCCCCGGCGCGGCCGCCTCGTGCAGTGCTAGCAGGGGCGCGAACGGAAAGGCCTGTGGCGTTTGCGCTCGGTAAAGCCCAGCGCGGTCGACGGTGCCCGCAATCGTCCCATTCGTCGCGCGCTTCAGCGTGTCGGCGACTGGGACCGCCGGAATCGCACCATCATGCCCGTCGGCCAGGGCAGCGACCAGGGCTGCCACCGTCCCGGGCGGCACGTGCGGACGGCAGCCGTCATGGATCAACACGATCTCGGGCGGGTCGGAGGCCAGCGCGCGTAGCCCGGACAAAACGCTCTCCTGCCGCGTCGCGCCACCGGCGACCACGGGCGCATGCGTCAGGCCCGCCAACACCGAAGCGATCGCCGCCGCGTCGCCAACTGGCAAGAGCACGTCCGCGTCGCGCATCAAAGCCTCGGCCGCGTGGCGCAGCACGGGCCGGCCGGCGAGGGCCAAAAACTGCTTGGGCGTCGCGGTGCCAAACCGGCTGCCGCTGCCGGCCGCCACCAGAATCGCGGCCAGCCGCTTGGAAGAGGACATGCCGCAAACTCGCCGCAGCCGGATTGCGCGTCAATCGGCATCCGACTAGGTTGCCCAAATCATGAGCAATGCTGCGGCTGCAAATGAACCATGTCACGGGCCGTTCACGGTCGGCGGACGGCTACGTCCGCTCGACCTGGGCGGCGGCGTGGTGATAGCCACGCCCGTCATCGTCGCGCCGATGTCCGGCGTCACCGACTTGCCGTTCCGTCGGCTCGCTCGCAGGCTCGGCGCGGGGCTGGTGGTGTCGGAGATGATTGCGTCCTGGGCTATGATCCGAGAGAACCGCACGACCCGCCGGATGTCGGAGCTGGATGGCTCGCCGGCCAGCCTGCAACTCGCGGGCTGCGAGCCGGCCGCGATGGCCGAGGCGGCCCGCATGAGCGTGGATCGTGGCGCCGACATCATCGACATCAACTTCGGCTGCCCGGTGCGCAAGGTCGCGGTAGGCCAGACGGCAGGCTCGGCGCTCATGCGCGACGAGGCCGCGGCGGCGCGAATCCTGACCGCGACCGTTGAGGCGGTGCACGTGCCGGTGACACTGAAGATGCGCATGGGCTGGGACCACGCAAACCTCAACGCGCCGGCGTTGGCCCGCATCGCCGAAGCCTGCGGCATCCGCATGATTACGGTGCATGGCCGCACGCGGCAGCAATTCTACACCGGCATCGCCGACTGGGCTTTCGTCGCCCTCGTCAAGCAGGCCGTCGGAATCCCCGTCATCGTCAACGGCGATATCCTGACGGAGGATGACGCCGCGACCGCGCTCGACACATCGGGCGCGGACGGTGTGATGATTGGCCGGGGCTGCTACGGCCGTCCCTGGCTCCCGGCGGCGATTGCCCATTTCCTGAGCACGGGGCAGCGCGTGCCTGAGCCGGCCCTGGCGCATCAGAAAGCCATCCTCTTGGAGCACTACGCCGCGATGCTGGAACAGGCCGGGGCCGAGCAGGGCGTTCGGCTGGCCCGCAAGCACGTCGCCTGGTATTCGCGCGGACTGCCGGGCTCGGCTGAATTCCGGGCGGCGGTCAACCGCCTGCCGGACGCGGCCTCGGTCGGCGCACTGATCGACAGCTTCTATGATCCACTCATAGAGCGGGGCGCTCGGCGCGACTGGCAACCCGATCATGCCATGGCGGAAGCGGCATGAGGCTTGCCGTTCTGTCCCGCCGGGTGCCGGAGTCGCCGAAATCCCTATTGCCGGATATGGCGGCGATGGTCTCGGCGCTGCCGATGCCTCTCGTCCTGCTCGATCGGGACGACCGCTTCCGCTTTGCCAACCCCGCGGCCGAGCATTTTCTGGGCTTCTCGATGGCGCAGCTTTCGCAGCTTCGCCTTTCGGACCTAATCGCTGCGGACAGCCCGCTCTGCCTCATGGTGGCGCAGGTTCGCGATGGCGAGGTGACGATCGCCGACCACGACCTCACGCTCGACGGGCCAAGGCTGCGCAAGGAGTCCGTCTCCGTCCAGGCCACCCCGTTACCGGAAGAGCGTGGCGCGGTGCTCTTGTCGTTTCAGGATAATTCCGCCGCCCGCTCGCTGGATCGGCAGCTGACCGTGCGCAGCGCCGCCCGCAGCGTGACCGGGATGGCGGCCATCCTCGCGCATGAGGTGAAAAACCCGCTTTCGGGGATCCGGGGCGCCGCCCAACTGCTTGAGGGCAGCGTCGGCGAGTCCGATCGCGAGCTGACCGTGCTGATCCGCGACGAGGCCGACCGCATCCGAGCCCTGGTCGACCGGATGGAAATGTTCGGCGACAAGCCGACCGAGCGCGGTCCGGTCAACATTCATCGTGTGTTGGAGCATGTACGGCGGCTGGCGCAGACCGGGTTTGCACCGCACGTGCGTTTCCAGGAGTTGTACGATCCGTCGCTGCCGCCGGTGTTCGGCAATCGCGACCAACTGGTGCAGGTCGTCTTGAATCTCGTCAAGAACGCGGCCGAGGCGATGGCCGGCTCGTCGCAGGCCGCCCCGGAGATCGTTTTGGTGACGGCTTTTCAGCATGGGATGCGGCTGGCGGCCTTCGCCGGCGAGACACGGCAGCATCTGCCGCTCGTGGTGACCGTCCGGGACAATGGACCAGGCATCACCGACGATATCAGGCCGCATTTGTTCGATCCGTTCGTCAGCAGCAAGCCGACCGGCTCTGGCCTCGGTCTTGCACTTGTCGCAAAGATCGTCAGCGACCACGGGGGGCTGGTCGAAATGGACAGCCGTCCGGGCCGAACGGAATTTCGCCTGCATCTGCCGATCGTGATCGACGACGCCGACCCGGCCTGAGATCGCAGTCGTATCCTTCAGGGGCCGCGTTACGGCCCTGAACCGGGACCACAATCCTTATGAGTTCCCCCGAATGACCCCGCCGACCGTGCTGATCGCCGATGACGATCGCTCGATCCGGACCGTTCTCACTCAGGCTCTTGGCCGCTCCGGATACCAGGTGCGCAGTACGTCCAACGCGGCCACTCTGTGGCGGTGGGTCGAGGACGGCGAGGGCGATCTGGTCATCACCGACGTTGTCATGCCGGACGAAAACGGCCTGGACCTGATCCCGCGCATCAAGCGCATCCGGCCCGAGCTGCGCATCGTGGTGATGAGCGCTCAATCGACATTGATCACCGCGGTGAAGGCAACCCAGCGCGGCGCGTTCGAATACCTACCGAAGCCGTTCGATTTGCAGGAACTGCTCGCCGTGGTTGCCCGGGCGCTCGCCGTGCCGTCGACGGCGGTGGCCAGTCCCGTTGTGCCCCGCGACGCCGAGGAGCGGCTGCCGCTGATCGGCCGCAGCGTGGCGATGCAGGAAATCTATCGCACGATCGCGCGTCTCACGACGGCCGACCTGACCGTGATGATCAACGGCGAGAGCGGCACCGGCAAGGAACTGGTCGCGCGCGCGTTGCACGACTATGGGCGGCGGCGTGCCGGCGCGTTCGTGGCCATCAACATGGCGGCCATCCCGCGGGAGCTCATCGAGAGCGAGTTGTTCGGCCATGAGCGCGGCGCATTCACCGGCGCGACCAATCGCAACCAGGGACGATTTGAACAAGCTGCGGGAGGTACATTGTTCCTCGACGAGATCGGCGATATGCCGCCCGAGGCACAGACCCGCCTGCTGCGGGTGCTCCAGGAGGGCGAGTTCACCACGGTCGGCGGTCGCCAGCCGATCCGCGCCAACGTGCGCATCGTCGCCGCCACCCATCGCGACCTGCGCGCGGCCATTCGCGGCGGTCAATTTCGCGAAGATCTGTTCTACCGGCTGAACGTCGTGCCGATCCGCCTGCCGCCGCTGCGCGAGCGTTCCGAGGACATCTCCGATCTTGCTCGGCATTTCCTCGATCGCGCGAAGGCGGATGGGCTTCCCGGGAAATCGCTGGATCAGGGGGCGCTTGACGCACTGCGCGGCTATCGCTGGCCGGGCAACGTGCGCGAGCTGGAGAACGTGATGCGGCGGCTCGCGGCGCTCTGCCCCGATGAGGTCATCACCGCGAGTTCGGTACGGCCCGAGCTTACCGAGTCGGAACCAGATGCGCCGTCGATACGCCCGTTTGTGGGAGCCGGCGATGCCGCAGCGTCGGCGCTTGGTGAGGGCGTCCTGGCCGCCGCGGTCGAGCGCCATGTTCGCCAGACGCTCGCGGCCTGGCGGGACGGCGAGGGGGCGTCCGACATCTACGGACAAGTCCTGGCCGAGGTGGAGCGCCCACTGATCCGTCTGACCCTGGCCGCGACGCGCGGCAACCAGATCAAGGCGGCGGCGATGTTAGGTCTTAACCGGAACACATTACGCAAGAAGATCCGCGATTTGGATATCTCGGTCGTGCGGGGGATCGCCTAGGTCGTCGTCGCACCCTGCCGTTCCGTCTTCCGCCTCGGCACGGCTTGTTCGACAACATTAATTGAGCTCGTGGCGGGTTGGCCTCTCACCTCGCTTGCCAGTGCGCAGGCGTGCTTGCGCGCTTGGAGCCTGTCGCTTCCTTTCGCTGACCAAAGTGCCGGCAGCGGTCGAGCGCCACCAGCTCTTCCCCGATGCCAAGACAGCATGAGCTGACGTGGTCCCGCCGTCGGACGGCCGACGCCATGCTTGATCGAAGAGAGCTCAAATTCTCCAAGACTACGGGCGTTCAGCCGATCGGATCGTAGTCGCCCAAACAGTCTTCGGTCGCGGCAGTCCCGGCCGGCGCGTGCATTGGCGTGCCGAACGACGCGAGCAAGGAGGGCCGTGCCTTGCGACGGCCGTTTGTGAGCGATTACTTGCCTATGTCACTGCGTCGGCCACGATCAACGCGCCACGAGCCGACGGGACGGGAGGCTCGGCTAACGGCCCTGAAAGCGGGCCGACTGTTTTGCCCGGAACGCGGCGGTGCCCGTGGCGGCGTCTTCGGTGGCGGCCGCCACGGTGCCGGCAAGCGCTTCCAGTGTAGCGGCCACGTCCTCGCCCTCCGCCGCGTTGATGAGCCGTTTGCTGAGCTGCACCGACACCGGTGCTCGTAGTGCGATCCGACCCCCGAGTTCCCGGGCGAACGCCATGCCCTCTCCCGACGGGCACACGAAATCCACGAGCCCGAGGCGTAGCGCCTCGTCCGCGCCGATGGGCTCACCAACAAGGGCCAGGCGCTTTACCGCCGAGCCGCCGGCCCTGCGGACCAGGCGCTGAGTGCCCGACCAGCCCGGAATGATGCCCAGTTGCGCCTCCGGCAGGCCAAGCTGGACATGCGCCTCGGCGATTCGCAGATCTGCGGTCGCCGCGAATTCGAGACCGCCGCCTAGCGTCAATCCGTTCAGCACCGCCAGGACCGGGGGGCGCAGGCGAGTCCAGCGATCAAATAGCCGATGACCGGCCCGTACCCAGGACGCGCCGAACGCGGCCGGGGTGAGGCCGCCCCATTCAGCGATGTCGGCGCCGCAGCAGAACGCGCGCGTGCCAGCCCCGGTGACGAGCACCGCGCGCACGTCCGCCGCGGCATCGAGTGTCTCGGCGAGCTCGGCAAGGCTCGCCAGCATCGCGCCGGTCAGCGAATTCAGCTTCTCCGGCCGCGCGAGCGTCACAACGGCCAGCGGCGGCTCCAGAGTGCATGTCACGTGTCCCAGCGTCATGTCCGATCTTCCCCCAAATCCATTTCGTGCAGCCACGTCCCCTTGACCGGCCCTGGCTACGTAGTTAACCAGACGGTTACTTATCGCGAGAAGGGCGCCATGCCGCAAGTTCTGCTGCCGACATCAAGCAGCCAGATCGAGGCCTACGAGGTGGGTCCGCCCTGCGCCCATCCGACCGCCACATCCCAGCCGTTCAATCGTGTCGTCTATGCCGCCGCCCATGTGGTGGCCGACGCTTTCGCACCCGATCCATGGCGCCAGGCGGCGATCGACTGGGATGCCACGCTGCGATTTCGTCATCATCTCTGGGGCCTCGGATTCCGCGTCGCGGAAGCGATGGACACCTCGCAGCGCGGCATGGGCCTCGACTGGCCCAGCGCGCGCGAACTGATACGTCGCTCGCTCGCCGAGGCGCGCACCGTGCCAGGCGCCGACCTCGCCTGCGGCGTTGGGACCGATCAGTTGGTGCCGGGACCGAACGTGACGCTCGGTGCCGTGCGGGCCGCTTACGAGGAGCAGATGGAGGCTGTGGAGGCGGCGGGCGGCAGGGCGATCCTGATGGCCAGCCGTGCGCTGGTGGGTGCGGCGCGTTCGGCGGACGACTATGCGCGGCTGTATGGCGATTTGATCCGACAGTCCAGGGACAAGGTGATCCTGCACTGGCTCGGCGACGTGTTCGACCCTGCACTCGCAGGCTATTGGGGCAACGCCGATCTCGACCAGGCCACGGGCACCGTGCTGATGCTGATCGAGGATCACGCGGACCGGATCGACGGCATCAAGATCTCGCTTCTGGACAAGGCGCGCGAGGCCGATCTGCGACGGCGCCTGCCTGCTGGCATCCTGATGTTTACCGGTGACGACTTCAACTATGCCGAGCTGATCGAGGGCGATGGCCAGCATGTCAGCCACGGCCTGCTGGGCATTTTCGATCCGATCGCCAGACCGGCGGCGGCGGCGCTCGCGGCGCTCGCAAAGAACGATGTTGCCACGTTTAGAACAATTCTTGAACCGACGGTGCCGCTGTCGCGCGTGATCTTCGAAACGCCGACGCAGTTCTACAAGGCAGGCGTGGTGTTCCTCGCCTGGCTCGACGGCCATCAGGACCATTTCACCATGATCGGTGGCATGCAGTCCGCGCGGGGCGCGCGGCACTATGCGGACATCTTCCGTCTGGCTGATCGTGCCGGCCTGTTCGCCGATCCAGAACGGGCGTGCCGTCGCATGGCGCGTTTGATGGCCACGTTCGGCGTCGTCTGATCGGCCGCGTGCCCGCCGACCCCGCAAAGGCGCTCGCGCGTCTATCCACCAAATGATGACGGTACGGTCGCGTACGACGACACACGAGACAAGGGAGGATGCCATGGATCCCGCAAAGAAGCGCAAATTCGGCCGGGTGGCGTTGGACGTGACGCTAATGGGCTACGGCGCCGCACCCATCGGCAACATCTTCCGGCCGATCCCGGAAGCCGAGGCGGCGGCGATGATCGATGCCGCCTGGGATGCGGGCGTGCGCTATTTCGATACGGCCCCGATGTATGGTCACGGCCTCAGCGAGGCTCGGATCGGCCAGGCGCTTCGCTGGCGCCCGCGGGACGAGTTCGTGCTGTCGACCAAGGTCGGGCGGTTGCTGACGGCGGCGCGTCGGGCCGACATCGACTTCTCGCCCTGGGTGGACGGGCTGCCGTTCACGATGCATTTCGACTACGGCTATGACGCGACGATGCGATCAATCGAGGACAGTCTTCAACGAACCGGCCTGGAGCGGTTCGACATCGTCTTCATCCATGACTGCGACGTGTTCACCCAAGGCCCTGAGCAGCAGCCGCTGCGGTTTCGCGAGGCGATGGATGGGGCCTGGCGGGCGCTGGAAAGGCTGCGTGACGCCGGCGTGATCAAGGCGATCGGCGTCGGCGTCAACGAATGGGAAGTCTGCCTCGCCGCCCTGCGCGAACGCGATTTCGATTGTTTCCTGCTCGCCGGCCGGTACACGCTGCTGGAGCAGGACGCGCTGACCGAATTCCTGCCGCTGTGCGAGGAACGGGGCGCGGCCGTCGTGCTCGGCGGCGGCTA
This sequence comes from Acetobacteraceae bacterium, assembly GCA_965246915.1. Lineage (GTDB taxonomy): Bacteria > Pseudomonadota > Alphaproteobacteria > Acetobacterales > Acetobacteraceae > CAVRQM01. Next base: position 102,340 of record CBDFGB010000009.1, on the reverse strand, counting down.
TAACAGCGGCATTCTGGCCACCGGCGCGGTGCCCGGCGCCAAATACAATTACGGCCCGGCGCCCGAGCCGATCCTGGAGAAGACACGCCGAATCGAGGCGATCTGCGCCCGCCACGGCGTGCCGCTGAAGGCTGCGGCACTGCAATTCGTGCTGGCGCACCCGGCTATTCCCACCAATGTACCGGGAACGCGCACGGTAGCGCAAATGAATGAGAACCTCGCGATCTTTCGTACCGACATTCCGGTCGCCTTCTGGATGGAGCTCAAGCAGGCCGGTTTGATCCGGCAGGATGCGCCCGTTCCGACGTGATACGAATCTTTAGACGGGTATTTCCCGCGCGGCATTGCCGCGGATCAGGTCGGCCGCCTTTTCGCCGATCATGATGCTGGGCGCGTTGGTGTTGGAGCTGACGAGGCTCGGCATGATCGAGCTGTCGCAGATGCGCAGGCGCTCAATGCCGCGGACCCGCAATTCGGGATCGACCACGGAGGCGGCATCGCCGCCCATGCGACATGTGCCGACCGGATGGTAGGATGTACGCCCACGCTGGCGAATATATTCCTCGATCTCGGCGTCGCTTTGCAGTGCTGCGCCGGGCACATGCTCGCGGGTGACGGTCGAGGCGAAGGCGGTCTGACGCATGATGTCGCGCATCATCTTCACGCCGCGGACGGATTGCAGCACATCGTATGGGTCCGCGAGGTAGTTCGGGTCGATCGCCGGCGCCGCCGCGGGGTCACCCGTGCGTAAGGTCACGCTGCCACGCGAGCGCGGGCGCAGAAAATAGGTGTTCATGGTGCAGCCCGACCCGGATTCCGGCGCGGGAATGCCGGCCTCGACGCCTGCGCCGGACAAGAAGTGAAACTGTGTATCGGGTGTGGGCGAATTGCGATCGGACCACCAGAACGCCCCGCCTTCGACGATGTTGGAGGCAACCGGTCCCTTGCCGAACAGCTTGTATTCCAAGCCCGCCCAAAGCATCCAATGCGGCTTGTTGTACTTGTCGAGGCTGTACGGGCCGCCCAGTTCGTAGACCACGTCTGTCCCGTAGTGGTCTTGTAGATCACGGCCGACCGCCGGCAAATCCAGAACCACATCGATGCCCAGCGCGCGCAATTCATCGGCCGGACCGATGCCTGACAGAAGCAACAAGCGAGGCGATCCGATAGCGCCGGCGGCGACGATCACCTCGCGCGCCGCACGGGCGACGCGCAGGCCCCCGCTCTGCCGATATTCGACTCCGACCGCTCGGCCGTCCTCGATCACCAAGCGCGTGCTGAGACAGTTGGTAAGTACGCTGAGATTGGGGCGCACCATGGCGGCCCGGAGATAGGCGACCGCCGAAGAGCAGCGCCGACCATCCCTTGTTGTGGTCTGATAGACCCCGCACCCGGCCTGCGACGCGCCATTAAAATCTGGCGTGTGGGGAATGCCGTATTGCTGACATGCCTGGACGAAGGCCCGGGTCATCCGATTGGGTGGGATGCTCGACACGCCCAGCGGTCCTCCGACCCCATGCCGGGACCCGGAAAGAAGATCGTTGTCCTCCATTCGGAGAAAATACGGTTGCACCTCCGTCGCGGACCAGCCGGGGCAGCCCTCGTCATGGGCCCAGCGGTCGTAGTCTTCGGGGCACCCTCGGGTGAAGACCATCGCATTGATCGAACTGCCGCCGCCCAGAACTCGTCCTTGCGCGAACAAGATTTCGCGGTTGGCGGCGTGGCGCTGCGCCACCGTGCGCCACCCCCAGGTCAGCGGGCCGCCGGTCATCTTGGCGAAGCCGGCTGGCATGTGGATGTACGGGTTGCGGTCCGGCGGCCCGGCCTCCAGCAGCAGCACACTACAGTCTGCCGCCTCGCTGAGGCGGGCTGCGAGCGCGCACCCTGCCGCGCCGGCGCCGACGATGATGTAGTCGCACTCGCGCATCTGCGGCCTCACGGGAAATGCTCGATCGGCATCGGACGTGGCGTGCCCCGCAAGATCGGCGCGAAGCCCATGCGATCGAGCACGTCCGTTTGCAGATCGATCCCCGGCGCCAATTCGGTCAGCGCAACGCCTTCGGGCGTCAGGCGAAAGACCGCACGCTCCGTCACATACAGAACGTCCTGTCCGACACCTTGCGCATACGCGGCAGAGAAGGTGATTTCGCGGACCTGCGGCACCAACTTTCCGATCGCGCCGTGGCGGCGGATGGCAAGCCGCCCGCCGGCCACGTCGCATTCGGTCCCCTTGGCGTCGAAGCTGCCGCAGAATACGACCTTTTTGGCGTTCTGGGCGATGTCGACGAAACCTCCGGGTCCGACCACTTTCGGGCCAAGGCGTGAGACGTTGACATTTCCGGCCTCATCCATCTCGCCCATGCCGAGAAAGCCGATATCGATTCCGCCGCCACTGTAGAAGTCGAATTGCCGGGTCGAGGCGACGATCGCCTCGGGCCAGCGCGCCGCGCCGAACATTTCGCCGTCAAGCAATTGGCCGTTGTGGATGCCCTGCTCTACGCTGATCCAAACGCGTTCGATCATGTCGCGCGCACGCAGCACCGCCGGAATGGCACCCGGAATGCCAAAACCGAAGTTGAGCGAGGCGCCTTCGCGCACTTCGTCGGCCGCGCGGCGGGCAATGACGCCACGTATGCCGTTCGGCAGCGTGCCGGCCATGGCGTCATGGCCCGGGCGCGGTTCCTCGCCGCTGATCGCGGCATCGAAGCGGGCGAGATAGGTTTGGTGCTGGTCCGGGGCGATCACCAGGTAGCCTATGCTTACGCCGGGCACCGCCACCTGCCGCGCCGGGATGTGGCCCCGTGGCACGAGGCGAGCGACCTGCGCGAAAACCGTGCCGCCACTGCTATGTGCCGCCGCGGCGGCCGCCACCGTGTCCAGGTCGGCCGCCTCGTGAACCAGGCTGAGATTGCCGGCAACATCGGCCAAGCTGCCGCGGATGATCGCGACGTCGATGCGGAACGGCTTGTAGCGCAACAGCACGCGGCCGCCGATCTCGATCAGTTCGACCGGCATTTCGGCGGCCCTGGCGCGCGCGTTGCATGCGCCGCCGCCGTGCCGCGGATCGGCGAACGTGCCGAGGCCGACATGGGTGATCAGGCCCGGCCGGCCGGCGCCGATCTCGCGCAGCAGCAGCATGATCGCGCCCGCAGGCAAGGTCCACGCCTCGATCGCGTCGCCCTCGGCCAGCGCCTGCATGGCCGGAGACCATGTCCAATGGCCGCCGATCACGCGGCGCACCATGCCCGGGTGGGCGAAACGACTCAGCCCGCGCCGCTTCGCGTCGCCAATGCCCAACGCGTGGACCAGCGTCAGATCGCGTGGATGCCCGGTGGCCAGGAACCGCGCCTCGATCGCCTGATAGATTTCGTCGGCCTCGATCAGGCCGCCGCCCGATCCGCTCAGCGCGAGTGTCGCACCATCGGCGATCATGGCGGCCGCGACATCGCGCCCGATCGCCTTGCCCGAAGCTCGTATGTGGTCGGACATCGCGTGCACGTTTCCCCTCGAAGCGCTTGACGTAGCCTGCATCAAAGCGCAGATATTAACCGTCTAGTTACATAGAATGCGATGCGCTGGCAAGCCACGACAGCGGCGGCGGAGGGAGAAAATCGGTGCTGAGCGAAGAGCATGTGCAGGTTCGCGACACGGTGCGCCGCTTCGCCGATGAGGTGATCCGCCCGATCGCCGCGTCGCTCGACGAGGAAGAACGCTTCCCCAGCGAGATCTACGCGCAGATGGGAGCGCTTGGCCTATTCGGCATTTCCGTCCCCACCGAATATGGCGGGGCCGGGATGGACGCTCTGGCCTACGCCGTCGTCATGGAGGAGCTTTCGCGTGGTTACGCCTCGGTCGCCGACCAATGCGGCCTGGTCGAGTTGATCGGCACGCTGCTCACCCAATACGGCACTCAGGCGCAGCGCGAGCAGTATCTGCGGCCGCTACTGCGCGCGGAAACTCGTTGCGCCTACGGCATCACTGAGGCGGATGCGGGGTCGGACGTGTCGGGCCTGCGCACCACCGCGACCCGTACCGAGGAAGGCTGGCGACTGGATGGCAACAAGCTTTGGATCCACAACGGCCCGGTCTGCGATTTCGCTGCCGTGCTCGCGCGCACCGACAAGGCAGCCGGCAGCCGCGGCATGAGCATCTTCCTGGTCGACGCCGACCGTCCCGGGTTCAGTCGCGGCCCCAAGGAGCACAAGATGGGCCAACGCGCGTCGCAGGTGGGAGCGTTGCACTTCGATGCGATCGACCTGCCGCCCGAGGCGCTGCTGGGGCCGGAGAATCGCGGCTTCCACATCATGATGAGCGTGCTGGAAAAGGGCCGTGTCGGTATCGCGGCCTTGGCCGTGGGCATCGCCCAGGCGGGGCTGGAGGCGGCGGTCGGCTACGCACGGCAGCGGCGCCAATTTGGCAAGACGATTGCCGAGTTCCAGGGACTGCAATTCCTGCTGGCCGACATGGCGCGCGATATTCAGGCGGCACGCCTGCTGACCTGGGACGCCGCGTCGCGCATCGACCGCGGCGAGCCGGCGACCAAGGCTGCCTCGATGGCCAAATGCATGGCCGGCGACATCGCCGTCGCCCGGACCGCCGACGCGGTGCAGGTGTTCGGCGGCAGCGGCTACATTCGCGGCTTCGAGGTCGAACGGCTGTACCGCGACGCCAAGATCTGCCAGATCTACGAGGGTACGCAACAGATTCAGCGGCTCATCATCGCCCGCGAGCTGCTGCGCGAGGCGGAGGCGGTGTTATGACCCGTCGCCCCGTCGCCCTGGTCACCGGCGCCGGACGCGGCATCGGCCGCGCCTGTGCGGTGGCGCTGGCGCGTCGCGGTTTCGACCTTGTGCTTAACGAGCGTGGGCCGGAGGTCGATCTGTCCACCAGCGTCGAGGCGGTATCCGCCCAGTCTGCGCGCGCTGCCGGCGTGGTCGGGGACATCGCCGCGATCGACGGGCACGGGCGGTTGCTGGATGCCGCCTGGACCGCGTTCGGCCGACTGGATTGTCTGGTCAACAATGCTGGCGTCTCGGTGATGGCGCGCGGCGACTTGCTTGACGTCGCCGCCGACAGCTTCGACCGCTGCGTGGGCGTCAACACCCGCGGCACGTTTTTCCTAACCCAGGCCTTCGCGCGACGGCTGTTGGCCGAAAACGATACGCAGGCCGGACATCGCTCCGTGGTGTTCATCACGTCCTCCAACGCCGAGGCCGTGACGATCGAGCGGGGTGAGTATTGTATCTCCAAGGCCGCGGCCTCGATGGCCGCGCAGTTGTTCGCCGTGCGACTCGCGCCTGAAGGAATTGGTGTCTACGAAGTTCGGCCGGGCATCATACGTACTGAAATGACCGAACCCTCGGCGGCGAAGTATGATGCGTTCTTTGCGGCCGGGAACGCGCCGATGCCGCGCTGGGGCGTGCCGCAAGAGGTCGGCGTCGTGGTGGCCACGATGGCCTCGGGCGACCTTCCCTACACCGTCGGGCTGACCGCGCGGGTCGATGGTGGGTTCACCATACCGCGCCTGTAGGGCATGTCCCGAAAGCGTTCGGCGCAGATTTGAAGGATGGCCGCCGGATCGGTCCGCGACCATGTTTCGGAGAAGATCTCAACCTCGGTCATCCCTCGCCAACCCGCCTCGGCAACCAGCGCGTCGAGTTGCGGCAGGTCGATCACGCCATCGCCCATCATGCCACGATCATTGAGAAAGTCCTTGGTCGGCACCAGCCAGTCGCTGATCTGCCAACCGAGGATTCGCGCGGCACCTGCGCGGGCTAGCCCGGCCACAAGTTGCGGGTCCCACCACACATGGTAGGCATCCACCATGATGCCGCATCCGTCGCCAACCGCGTCGCACACGTCGAGTGCCGTCGCCACCGTGTTGATGCAGGACCGGTCGCCGGCATACATCGGATGCAGCGGCTCGACCGCGATGGACACGCCGGACGCAAGCGCATGTCCGGACAAGTCGCACAGGAGGTCGACCACCTGCGCACGTGCGGCGTCAAGGTCCTTCGAACCCCGGGGCAAGCCGCCCACCACGAAGCACAATACCGGTGCTCCCAGCGCCGCTGCTTCATCGATGGCTCGCAGGTTGTCGTCAAAAATCTGTCGCCGTTCCGCGCGGTCGCGGTGCACGAGATAGCCACCTCGGCACAGGCCGGTGACTTCCAGGCCTTCGCCCGCCGCCATCCCCCGAACCGAGACGGGAGACAGATCCACGAGGTCGCGTCGCCACGGCGCGACGCCACCCAGTCCGGCCGCGGCGATCGCGGGAATGATCCGTGTCAACGACCATTGGAAACCGAGCGTTGCGGTGTTGATGGAGAGTGATGCCGGGGAGTGGTGCATGATCGCCCTTCGATACGGCCGGCGTGCCGCCGCCGTGGAGTCGCGGAATGGGTGGCTTTATTGCAACAAAAGGACGAATTGATGCCCCGCGCGATTGGCCGCGCCAAGCCTCGCCGTGCGACGCCGACCGCGGCCGATTCGGAGCCGCCCGAGAGCCACGCGCCTCGGCCGCGCGACCCGGTGGCTACCCAGACGCGAATCCTGGCCGCGGCGACGGCTGAGTTTGCGCGCCACGGACTGGGTGGGGCGCGTGTCGATGCAATCGCCAATCGCGCCAAGGTCAACAAGCGGATGATCTACCACTACTTCAAGAGCAAGGACGACTTGTTCCTGGTGGTGCTGGAGGAAGCCTACAGCTCGATTCGGACCGCGGAGCGCCGGCTCGATTTGGAAAACCTCGATCCGCTCGCGGCGATCATCAAGCTCATCGGATTTACCTGGACCTATTACCAGAAGCACCCCGAATTTCTGCGTCTCCTGAGCACCGAGAACATCCACCGCGCCGTGCATCTGAAACGGAGCAAACGGATTCCGGAAATGCACTCCAGCTTTATCGCCCTGATCCAGGATCTGCTGGACCGCGGCGTGCGCGCCGGTGTCTTTCGCCCCGGCGTCAGCGCCATGCAAGTCTACATCTCGATCGCGGCACTGGGCTACTACTTCCTCACGAACCGTTTCACGCTCTCGGTGATCTACGCGATCGACCTGAGTGCCGGCGATGCCTTGGAGGAGCGCCGACAGGTCATCGTCGATACGATCCTGCGCTATATTCGGCTCGATGAGGCCGCGACGCCGGCACCATCCTGACCAGCCGCGCGCGGCTGCGCTCGTCACAGCGCGATCTGCGCCTTGAGCACGGCGGGATCGGCCGCCAGACCGTCGAAAGCAGCTTGGATGTCGGCCAGCGGGAATGTAGCGGCGGTAAAGGCGTCAAGCTGGAAACGCCCATGGCGCAGCAGCGTGAGCGCGTCGTGCATGTCCTCGCCCATGCCGGCGACCGACCCCTTGACCGAGATCTCCCGCAGCACGGTGTCCAGGAGCGGCAGTGCGAGCGTGTCGTCCGGCCCCGTTATGCCGAACGCTGTCACATGCCCGCCCGGCCGGATCAGGTCGAGCGCGAGGGCATAGAGAGCGGCGCGGCCCACGCTCTCGATGGCCAGATCCGCGCCGCGCCCGTCGGTGTGGTCGCGGACCGCCTGCTTCACCTGCGCCGGATCAGTGACGACGACGTCAGCGCCAGCCTCGCGGGCGAGGGCGGCCCGGGCCGCCATGGGCTCGGCCACGATGATGGGGGCGGCACCGATCAGACGCATCATCTGGACATGCAGATTGCCGATCGGGCCACCCCCGAGGATGACGACTGATTGCCCGAACGTCACTCGGGCCTTGCGCGCCGCGCGGACCACGCAGGCAACCGGTTCGGCGAGTGCGAGTACGGCGAACGACATGTCGCCAGGTGCCGGGATCACGAGGCGACCGGGCACGCAGACGAATTCGGCGAAGGCGCCTTGCCGCGAGATGCCGACCTGCCGTGCCTGCGGGCAGTTCAGTACCTCGTTGCGCCGACAGTAGTAGCAGCGGCCGCAGCCGATGTTTATGTCGGCGACGGCTCGGCCACCGACCACGAGGCCGAGCGTATCGCGGCCAAGTGCCGCGATCGTGCCGGCGAACTCATGGCCGGGAGTCATCGGCAGGCGGTCGGCGGCGTAGTGTCCGTTGAAGATGTGCACATCGGTCCCGCAGATACCGCAGCGATCTACCTTGATCAGCGCGTCGCCGGGGCCGACCTCCGGGACCGGGACGTCGCGGATCTCGAAGCGGCGCGGCGCGACCAGGACCGCCGCTTTCATGAATGCCACGCTCTCGTTCCGCTATTTTACCGTAATGACCTTGCGGCGATCGATCGTCAATGCGATCGCCGAGATCAGGACGATACCGAAAAAGATCTGCTGCGCCTCGGCCGGAATTTCGAGATAGACCATGCTGGTGCGCACGACCGCCACGATCAGCGCGCCAATCAGCGTGTTCAGCACGCCCCCCACGCCGCCGGTCAGCGGCGTGCCGCCCACCAGGACCGCCACGATGGCCGGCAGCAGGAATTGATTGGCCGCCGTCGGCGAACCGCCGGACAGCCGCGCTGACAGCATCAGCCCTGCCATCGCGGCCAGTCCACCCGAGATCGCGAACGCGGCGATCTTGTAGCGCTCCACGCGCAGACCCGAGACGATCGCGGCGAGCTCACCCGCGCCGATGGCCTTGAACACGCGGCCGGCGACTGTGCGGCGCTCGACGAACAGCGCCAGAAGGAACAGGGTGCCGGCAACCAGCAGCTCCTTCGGCACCGGACCCAGGTCACCGTAGAGCCAGCCGAGCAACCTCTCGCGCTGTCCTGCGATCATCGAAAGCGATTTCTCGTCGCTGACGTATTGGCCGATCGAGTAGGCGACACCGCCGACCGCCAACGTGGTGATGAAGGTCGGGATCTTTGCCCGCATCGAGACGAAGCCGGACGCGGCACCTAGTGTCGCGCCGACCGCCAGCGCCAGCGGCACGGCGGCGAAGCCGAGCGCGGGCAGCGTCGCGGTGACGATGACCGTGGTCATACTGGCCACCGATTGCGAGGACAGGTCGATGCCGCCGATATAGATCGGACACGTGATGCCGAGCGCCATCACGAACAGCGCGGCGACATCGGAGGCGACCTGTAGCAGGCTTGTTGGCCGGAGAAAGCTGCTGTCGAGCACCCCCACCAAGGCCGTCAGCACGACGAGAGTGAGGATCGGGAAATAGGATTTCAGCCTGTCGAATGCCACCGCGCGCGCCGATCAGACCATGTGATGGATGAGGTCGAACAGCGACGGCTTGCGCCCCGGCGTCCCGTCGAAAGTGACCTGGATGCAGCCGTCCTTGATGACCAGGATGGTGTGGGCGAGGCCGATTGCTTCCTCCAGCGTGTCGGCGATCAGCAAAACGCCGCACCCGTCGGCGCACATTTCCCGGACCATGTCGTAGACATCTTCCTTCGCGCCGATATCCAGGCCACGCGTCGGATGATCGAGTAGAATGATGTCCGAGCCGGCACTGCGCCATTTCGCAAGTACTACTTTCTGCTGATTGCCGCCGGACAGGGTGCCGCAATCGGCCAGCTCCGACGGTGCCTTGATCGACAGACGACGGATCCACTTGACTGCGAGCGCTCGTTCGCGGCTGACATTGAGCACGCCTCCCCGGCTGTATTTGTCGAGTTGGCAGAGCGTCATATTCTCATGCACATTCAGCCCGGCGACGATGCCCTCGACCTTGCGCTCACGCGGGATATAGCCCATCCCGCGCGCGACGCCGTCGATAGCGCTGAACGTCTTGCGTCCGACACCTTTGACGCTGATCTGGCCCCGTTCCGGAGCCTCCAGGCCAAAGATCGCGCGCATGATCTCCTCGCGGCCGGATCCGTCGGTGCCGACGATGGCCAGGACTTCGCCGGCGTGCAGCCGCAGGGAGACGTCCTCGTAGTGGGCGGCGCGTCCAATGCCCACCGCGTCGATCAGGATCCGTTCCGAGTCATAAGGTCTCTGCTTGTTTTCCCGGTAGTATTCTGCGTTGACCTCGCGACCGACCATCTTGTGCTGGATCGCCTCGACGATCGCAGTACGCGCATCGACTAGGTCGACGACCTCGCCATCCTTCATCACGTAGATCCGGTCGGACAGTTCGATGATCTCGTCCAGACGGTGCGAGACGAAGATGAACGAGGCGCGCGAGCGCAATTCGCGCACCAGCGAGAACAGCAGCTCGACTTCCTCGGGTGCCAGCACCGAGGTCGGCTCGTCGAGCAGGATGACGAGATCGCCATGCACCCGTTCTTCCAGGCTCAGGACTTTGGCCAGTTCGACCAGTTGCCGCTGGGCGAAGGACAGGCTGGCGGTGGTGACGCGAGGGTCGATGTCGAGCTTCACTTTCGCGAGCTGGTGTCGCGCGGCTTCGGCCATTGCGCGCCAGTTGATGACGCCGCGCCGCGTGAAGCTTCGCTCGAAGCCGAGGAAGATGTTCTCCATGACCGACAGGCCGCCGATCAGCGACTGTTCCTGGAACACCATCCCGATGCCCATGTCCATGGCCTGACGCGTGTGGCTGAACCGCATCTCTCGGCCATGGATCAGCAACGTCCCGTTGTCGTGCTGGACCGCGCCGTTGATGACCTTCATCAGCGTGGACTTGCCGGCACCGTTCTCGCCGACCAGCCCCACGATCTCGCCTCGCGCGACCGTGAAATCGATCCCCCGAAGAGCGCGGACCCCAGGGAAGCTCTTGTCGACGCCTCTGAGTTCGAGCATCGCCGGCCTATTTGATGAACGGGATCGACGCGCGGTCGGTCGAGAGCGCGACCGACACGATCACGATCACGCCTAGGACGCCGCTTTGGAGGTAACTCGGCAGGCCGATGACGATCATGCCGTTGCCGATGGCCGAGACGATCAGGACCCCGATCAGCGTGTTGACGACGCTGCCCTGGCCGCCGGTCAGCGACGTGCCGCCGACGACGACCGCGGTGATCGCGGTGAACATCTGATTCGATCCTGAATTGCCGTCGGCGATGCCGACGCGGGCGACCGCCAGCAGTGCGCCGAGGCTGTAGAACAGACCGGCAAGCGCGAAGCCGGTGATGCGCACGCGCGCCACGTCGAGCCCGGATGCGCGGGCCAGTTCCTCCCCGCCACCGATTGCCAAGATATTGCGGCCGGTGACGGTGAAGCGTTCGATGAAGATCGCGAGCAGCAGCCCGGCGAGCGCGAAATAGACCATCAGGGGCATATCGAGCACGCGCAGGGTCAGCAGAGCGCGGAACGGCTTGTCCTGGACATTGATGCGGTAGCCGCCGGTCAGGATGAAGGTGGCGCCGAGGCCGATGAAGCCCATCCCCAGGCTCGCCATGAACGAGGGGATTCGCAGCTTCACGTGGACCATCCCGTTAATGACGCCAGCGATCACCCCGACCAGCATGGTCGCCGGGATCGCGACCCATCCCCATGACGACAGTCCGCCCAGCGCGACGAAGAGCGTTGCGAACACGACCGCGCAGAACGCCACGATCCCCTCCATCGACAGGTCGATGGATCCCATCAGAATGACGAAGGTGACGCCGATGGCGATCAGCAGAGAGGGGGCCGCGATGATGCCGATGCGCCCGAAATTCCGCAGCGAGAAGAAGTTCGGATTTATCGCGGTGAAGGCGGCGCAAAGCGCGAACAGCACCAGCAACGGGGCCCAGTCACGCAAGAAGGATTTGCCGAGGATCCGGGACATGACCTCTCCTTTGAAGCGTCCGGCCGTCGAGGTGCGCGCGCACCCCGCCGATCAGGAGGTTTGCCTCAATAGCGGCCGTATTTGATCTGTCCGTTGGTCGGGCCGAAGAAGTCCTTCCAATCGTAGGTCGGCGTTGACTGCACATACTTCTTTTTGAAGGCAGCGGCGTCCTTCGGAGTGATGAGGATGGTCGGGCCGTAGAACTCGCGATGTTCGTTCGGCTCCTTGGATGGCTGGAACGCCCCGATCGAGGCGTAGTACGCCAGGGCCAGCGAGATACCGCCCCCCCAGTACGGGTTGGTGTAGACGGTCGCGAGCAACTCGCCGGTCATGAGGTAGTCGATAGCTTGGGACGCGCCGTCATAGGCGACGACCGGGATCTTCCCGGCCAATCCCTCCGCGCGCAGAGCTTCGATCACTCCGAACGCCATCGTGTCGTTGGCGCAGAACACCCCGCCGATCTTGTCGCCGTGGGCGGTGATGTAGCTGGTCATGATCTCATTGGCCTTCGTCGTGATCCAGTCGCCGGCCTGGTAGTCGAGCAATTCGATCCCGGGGAATTTCTTGCGGGCGTTCTCCATGCCCTGTCGACGCTCAATAGCCGGGATGTTGGCGGCGATCCCGCCGATACCCACGATGGCGCCCTTGCCACCCATCGCCTTGAACAGGATCGTCGCGGTCTGCTCGGCCGGCTCCAGGTCGGACCAGCTCATGTGTCCAACCCAACTGTCGCCGATATCCCACGGGTGCAGATCGTCGGTCTTGTTCCAGATCGTGAAGATATGGCCGCTGCCGGCCTTGACCGCCTCTACGACCGGGCGGCAATTCGGCGAGTCGTTGGCATCGCAAGCGATTGCGCACGCGCCACGGGTCTTGGAGACCAGCGCCTTGATGTCGGCCAGCGACTTCTCGCTTGATCCGTCGTTGATGAGATTGACCAGATCGGATTTCCGCTTGCCGAGGCTTTCGACGAACGCCTCGCCGCCAGAGACGATCGAGTTCCAATAAGGGTTGGTCCGGTCGCGATAGCTCCAGCTCAAGGTCGGCTCCGCGGTGGCGGCGTGAGCGGCGCGCGGCGCCATCACGTCGCTGACGACGCCGCCGCCCAGGCCGAGCGCGGTGCCAATCAGCACGTCGCGGCGGCGCAGTTTCTCATGCTCGATGAAGCTTTTGATGAAAGACACCCGTTCCTCCCTGGTGGCCCCGGCATTGGACATCGTTCGCGGCGGCGGCGTTTGCGCCACCTGTCGCGGCCCCGCCTTTCTTGACCAGCGGGACGAACCGTTTAGTTACTACCTGAGCCTGGATGGCCATGCAACGGGGAACGTGACGAAGCCAAGCCGGCGGCCGCTATCTTGTAAACATCTGGATGGTTAAATAGCGTCAGGCCGGCGCGGCGTCGGGACGGCCCGGTGGCGGAGGCGGCGCTCCGCAGGCTCAAAGGGGGGAGGCATGACAAGCATCTATTTCGAGAAGACCTATCAGCGGTCGTTCGGGACATTTCCGCTCCGTGGTCCCGAGCTGGCGAGCGCGCTGTCCGCCGCAGTGGCGGCCGGCTACCGGGCGATCGACACTGCGCAGATGTATGGAAATGAGGCTGAGGTCGGCGCGGTCCTGTCCGGTCTCGGCCTGCCGCGCGACGAGTTGTGCGTGACGACGAAGGTCCACCCCGACAATTTCGCGGCCGACCGGTTCATTGCGTCGGTAGAGACGAGTCTGCGTGCGCTTGGGCTGGACCGTGTCGATGTTCTGCTTCTTCATTGGCCGCCGGTCAACGGCGACGTCGCGCCATCGCTGCGGCTGCTGGAAGAGGCGCATCGTGCCGGTCTTGCATCGCATATCGGCGTCAGCAACTATACCGCCGCGATGATGCGGACGGCCAGGGCGACTATCGGGACGCCATTGGCCGTCAATCAGGTCGAGTTTCATCCTCTGCTCGATCAATCGGTTCTGCTCGACGCGGCGGCCGCGACCGACATTCCCCTATCGTCGTATTGCTCGGTGGCGCGGGGCGAGGTGTTCAAGTACCCGCTGTTCGCGGAGATCGGCGCTCGTTACGGCAAGTCGGCGGGGCAGGTGGTGTTGCGCTGGATCCTGCAGATGGGCGTGCCGATTAACACGATGTCGACCAAGCCGGCGAATATCGCGGCAAACTTCGACGTCATGGATTTCACCTTGTCGAGTATCGACATGAAAAGGATTGGTGATCTGGCCCAAACCAATTTCCGCATTGTGGGCCGCGATCTGGTGCCTTGGGCGCCGGACTGGGACTAGGTGCTTGGCCCCGGCAAGTCGTGCCGTTACTTTAATTCGCAAGGGACAGGAAGCGCGCTACGGCAGGATTATCGTTCTGTTCGGACCACACGACGCTGAATGGTGGTCTATGATGAAGCTTTGGAGCGCTTCTAGGTAATTATCGTGCACGAGTGGAAGCAGGCGCAGCGGCGCGATACCGTGGCGCAATAATCGCCAGAATGGGCTCGGCGTGGATATTCTTGCCCACAATAGGACACAGGCACCACGAGACCGTCGCGGACGCGCTTACTTCGATTCGGCGACGTGTTGTGGCTGGTCGGTACCGGGCCGCCGAAGCGGTAGCGAGCTCGGCTGGTGCGATGCGACGCCGTCGCCACACTCGGTAACGGCTCGAACGGCAGCGCGGACGAGCGCAGGCTCATGCTCGGGCGCTTCGTGCATCATCACGGTTAGCGGTGTTCGAGCAAGATGACGCGCCAGGGCCGCCGACGCGTCGCCCACGTTGCGTTCCTTGCAGCAGGCCAGGATGCGCGAGTGTTCCTCTGAACTCGCGTTCCAGCCGCGTCCACGCATCTGGGAGATGAAGGCTCGACGATATCGTTCGGCATGGTCGGAGAGTTCCTCGATTGTACGCTGGATACGCTCGCCGGAATACCGAACCAACCGACGGTGGAACTCGCGATGCGGAATCTCCCACTCGTCCACGGTAGCGTCCTGCAACTCGTGCATACAGGCGAGATGCTTACTTAGGGTGTCAAAATCTTCATTCGTCATAAAAGGGATGCTCACCCGGATCGCCATCGCCTCGATGGTGATGCGGAGAGCGTAAAGTTCCTGAAGATCATCGACTGACATCGCGGCAATCCGGACGCGTCGATTGTGTTCGGCCTCCACAAGCCCCTCCCGTTGGAGGAGGCGGAGAGCCTCTCGCAGCGGAGTTCGGCTGACGCCGATCCGCTGTGCCAGCTTCACCTGCGAAATCACGGTGCCTGGCTTGAGGTCGGCATGGAGTATGGCTCGGCGGGTCAGTTCGTATGCGACCTCTAGACTGGATGACCCATCCTCGCTGGCGTCGACCTCAGCGGATGCAGTCACGGCCTGCCCGACTATTGCCGTCGGCATGGCTGGCCAAATATCGCGTTTCCCATTCGCCCTCCGTCCTGCAATCTGTCGCATCATCCCCGCCAGTCCAGGCCACGGCGCAACGTGGCCACTCGCCAATACGCTCAATCCCACCGATTGTCACTCCGGACTACGGACAGTCGAGCTCTGTTCTATATGCAGCTGACCAGTCTCGACGGGAGGTCGCTTGGCGACCGACGCATGGCCGCGTGGTGCGACATTCTTAGTATATCCGCCAAAGCTGAACGCTGCCAAATGTGAGTCATCATGCATAAAGGATTCAAAACTACATACGTCAAGTTGTTACAGGGGAAAACTCTGTATGTAGTTATTGATCTTAAAGTATCCCGGAGAGCGAACGTCCGGCCACTCCGGGGAGCGTCAAAGATGCAAATTTTACTGGTGCCGGAGGCGATAGACGCAATCCGCCGCGGGGTATGGTGGTCGATGATGAAGGATGGGAGAGGGAGGGTGCCCTCATCATGGCAGCCGGGGCTGCCACGCCGCTCCGGCGGCGTAATCTGCGCGCGCCTCACTTCCGAGCGCATGGAGGGGCTACGGCTGCCCCAAGTTTGGTCCGACAATAACGACGCGATGCAGACCGCTTTCACCATCTCGGTCGACGAAAACCGGAACCATGAGTAGCATCTCCGCTGCTGACGGCAGTCTCACGCTTCGCGGCCTGGCCGATCCGGCAACCGGGTGGGACGCGTTCGGCCGACATGTGTTTCCATTGCGTGGCGTCAACTGCAGCGTGCTGCAGCGGCGGGATCATACAGAAGCGGCCGTCGAGTTGGCGCGCGCAGCTGGATTGCAGACGGATGATGAATGGTCACGGGTCGGGCCGCTCATTCCGCCTGCCGAGCGAAGGGGCAACAAGCGCGCCGTCGACCTATGCGAGGTGTTCAATGGTTGTCTCTTGTTCCAGGAGGTGGGTGACCAAACGAAGGCTCTCGTCCATGGCCGGATCGGCTTTCAAGAAATCGTTGCCTCGCGCAACGAGGCGATTAGGTCGCGTGGACAAAGTTAATCCACTGTTTGATCGTAGCGAGCTTGGCGAAGCCGAGGAAGCTACTTGCGGTATGATCATATCGAGTGGCCACGCGTCTGCTGTTCTTGAGGCGGTTGAAAAAGCGCTCGATCCTGTTTCGCGTCGCATACAAGGCGCGGTTGACCGTGTGCTGGACGTGCCGGTTCTTCTTAGTGGGGATCTCGGGTGTGCCGCCCCGGGCGCGAACCTCCTCGCGGATGGCGTCACTGTCGTATCCCTTGTCGGCCAGCATGACCTCAGGATCGGCATCGTGCTCGGCCATGAGATCGGTGAAGGCCGTGCTGTCGTGGGCCTCGCCCGGCGTCAGCAGGAGCGCGATCGCAAGACCCTCAGCGTTGGTCCGGGCATGGACTTTGGTTGAAAAGCCACCGCGCGAGCGGCCAAGAGCCTGGTTTTGAGTCCCCCCCTTGCGCCGGCGGCACAGTGGTGTGCCCGGATGACTGTGCTGTCGACCATCTGCACGGCATCGTTGCCGCCGCCCTCTGCAAGAGCTTCAAGCATCAGGTCCCATAGCCCGCCGGCCGTCCAGCGACGGTATTGCCGGTGCACCGAGTTCCAGTTGCCGAGTTCTTCCGGCAGATCGCGCCACGGCGCCCCAGTTCGGGCAATCCAGAACACCGCGTCCAGCGTGCGACGGTGGTCGGCAGGCGGACGCCCCCGCAAGGGACCGCGCTCGATCACGAACGGCTCGAAGAACGCCCACTCGTCGTCGCTCAGAAGGCCTCGGATCACCGCTGATCTCCCGCATGAAGATCAGCTTCGAATCATGCTTCGCCGCGTCGGGGAAATCCCCCTTATGCGCTTTGTCCACGCGACCTAGTGTGATCCGTGTCTACGCAACGGGGTGTTAGCTAAATCTCGGGGCATACATTCGCGTCGTACAAACTCCGCCCGGGAGTCAGGCGGGCGTGCCTCGGGTGTTGTCATGGCGCTACCAGACGGGTGCGCCTGGCGAGCCTTCCGCTCGCTCCACGCAACAGCCGATCGACCACGATAGCGAGCGCGGAGATCCCGAAACCCGCAACCAGTCCTGAGCCCGGCTGGACCTTGGAGATGGCGACCAGCGTCACTTCCTCCAGACCTCGCGACCCCACCAGCGCTGTGATCACAAGCATTCCGAACCCGAGCATCACGGCCTGGTTCACGCCCAAAATCAGTTGCGGTGCAGCGACGGGCAAGAGCAAGTAGGTGATCTTCTGATAAACCGTGCATCCGGCCATCTCGGCGGCCTCGCGGAGGCCCGCCGGCACCGACTGGATGCCCGCCGCCGTGTAGCGGACGATCGGCGCCACCAGGTAGACGACGATCGCGACGAAGGCCGGGAAGTCGCCAGCCCCGAACAGCATGACCACCGGAATCAGGTAGACGAACGTCGGCAATGTCTGGACGATGTCGGTCAGGACCCCGGTCACCGCATAGGCCCGGTTGCTTAGCCCGACCAGCACGCCGAGCGGGAACCCCATCAGGAACGCCGCGAGCAGCGAGAGGCTGACGAGGTAGAGTGAAAGCATCGCCCGGTCCCACAGGCCGAGCGCGGCCAGCAGCACCAACAGCGCGCCGCAAGTCAGCGCGGTGCGCCAATTGGCCAGGGCGCCGATGGAAACAGTCGCTGCCACAGCGACGGGCCCCCAAGGAAGCCCCGACACGGCGTCGCGATAGGGCAGCAGGATCCAGCCGACGAACCAGCCCTGGGCGACCTTCAAACCGCTCAGCACCGCACCGCCAGGTTGCCCTCCGCCTTGGCCAAAATAGGTACCGAACTGGATCAGGGGGCGGTCCCAGTGATACAGCAGGCGCGCGTCGAACCAGGCGGCACACGTCGCGGCACCAAGCAGCAGTAGGCACCAGAACAGCACCCCACGACGGGCCACGCCTGGCGCGCCCACCTGGCGGCTCCGCGTCGCCCACGCCCGCAGCGTCCGGTCGATGCTGATGGCGATTAGCGAGATCGCGAGCCCCGCCTGGAGAGCCTCAGCCAATCGCAACGATTTCAACGCACGCAGCACGTCCGCGCCCAGGCCGCCGGCACCGATGATGGAGGCGACGATCACCATGGCCAGCGACAGTACCGTCACTTGGTTGAGGCCCAGCAGCAGATCTTGCCGCGATGTGGGGAGCAGCACCAGGAACAGCCGCTGCGGCGGCGTGCACCCGCTGATGCGCGCAAGATCCTGGATCGATTGCGGCGTCTGCCGCAGCGCGAGTTCGGTAGCGCGCGCCATCGGCACCATGGCGAACAGGACGGTCGCGGTCAACGCGGCAACCGTGCCGAAGCCGAAGAACACGAGGATGACGGCGAGATACGAGAAGATCGGCACCGTCTGGGTGGCGTCGTAGACCGGCTCCAGCACCAACGAAAGGCGTCGGGAGAAGCTGGACGCGATTCCGAGTAGCACACCGAGCGTGCTGGCCAGGGTCACCGACAGCAGGACCGAGACAAGCGTCGTCAGCGTGGAGACCCATAGGCCCGAGACGAGAACGTAGGCCACCGTCAGCAGCGCGAGCAGGGACGCGCCCATGCCCGCGACACGGTACGGGACCAGGACCATCAGGGCTGCCGGCAGGATCCAGGGCACCGGCGGGATCGCGACCTCGGCCCCGCCCGGCAAAGTGACATACAGCCCGTCCGTGAGCCCGGAGACCAGGAGGCCGACCGGAGCACCGACCACCGCACTGATAGCGCGCGTTATATCGCTGACCTTCAGCGTGCCGACTGCGAGATCCCGCGAGACGTATCGGAGGAAGGCGTCGATGGCAGGGGCCGGATCGATGACCCATGACGCGGGATAGCGGTCGAACCACCCGAGCCTGCCGGACATGGTCGCCAAGGCCAGGAGCGCGACCAGGACCAGAAGCCCGACCGTGACCAGGGCCGGCCCGAGGCGGGCGCTGCCGCGACCCAGCGCCCGGGATCCGACGGACGGGTGGCCGGCGATCAGCCGAGGCATGCGGCTAGGTCCGTGCGGGAGATCTGGCCCACGATCCCGCCGCCCTCGTCGCTGACGGCGACGGGATCGTCGGACGCAATCACCTGCCGCATGACGTCCGACAGCGTCGCCGCCCTGCCGACCGGCCGGTCGCTGCCGACGCTGGGGCCGGCGGGCGCCATCACGGAGCCGACCCGGATCACCCGCTCACGCGGGATCCCGGCGACGAAGTTGCGCACGTAGCCGTCGACTGGCCGCAGCACCAAATCCTCGGCGGTTCCAATTTGTAAAATCTGGCCGCCGGCCATGATGGCGATCCGATCGCCCAGGCGCACGGCCTCCTCAAGGTCGTGCGTCACGAACACGATCGTCTTGTGCAATTGCGACTGCAAGCGGCGGAACTCCTCCTGCATCTCCTTGCGGATCAGCGGGTCCAGCGCCGAAAACGGTTCGTCGAGGAACCAGACGTCTGGGTCGGTAACGAGGCTGCGCGCGATACCGACACGCTGCTGCTGCCCGCCGCTCAGCTCGTGAGGGAAGCGTCCTTCCTTTCCGTCGAGCCCGACCAGCGCCAGCATGCGCCGTGCGACGTCGCGCCGCTGGTCTAGCGCCACGCCCTGGACACGCAACGGGAAGGCGGCGTTGTCGAGCGCGTTTAGGTGCGGCAGCAGCGCGAAGTTTTGGAACACCATGCTGATCTTGTGGCGACGCAGCTGGATCGTCTGCGCTTTCGACGCCGCCGTCAGGGTCGTGCCGCAGATCGTGATTTCGCCCCGGCTCGCCTCGTTGAGGCCGGTCAAACACCGCAGCAGCGTCGACTTCCCCGAGCCCGACAGCCCCATGATGATGAAGTTTTCGCCGCGCGCGACGCTGAAGGTCGCGCCCTTCAGCGCGATGACACCGCCGGCCGACAGGATTTCGCCGTCGGCCGGAACCTTCGCGCCCGTCAGAAGGGATGCAGCGCGGTGCCCGAAGACCTTCCAGACGTCCTTGGCCTCCACCATGCACCGGGGGCTGGCGTCGGACATCGCGTGATGGTCGCTCAAGCGCGGGGCTTCATCTCGGGAGCCAGGACCGCCAGGTGTCCTCGTGGGACACCATCCACTCCCGCGCGGCGTCCTCAGGCTTCTTGCCGCCGTTGTCGATCTCGTCCATCGCCACCGCGACGTCGTCGGAGCTGACCGTGTAGGCCTTCAAGATCGTAGCAGCGATCTTGGCCTTCTGGACGGTCGGCGTGTAGGCGAGCTTGAGAATGTCCCTGTCGCGATGGAAGTCCGGCAACTCGACGAAGTCTCCGCCAGCCTTGCTGAAAAGCCAATGCGGCAGGAAGCCCCACGCCAGGATCGGCTCCTGGCGATCGATGGCGCCTTTCACGGACGCGACAAGCACCGCGGGCGAGCCTGAATTGATGCGCTCCAGGTTCAGGCCAAGCTGGGGGATGACCTTGTCGGCGAATGTCAGCCAATCGGCCGGCGCGTCGAGATACCGTCCCTTCGGGGCCGTCTCGGCGGTTGCCAGGGCCTTCATGCAGCTGGGTGCCTTCAGCGCTTTCCAATCCGGCAGTCCGGGGCAGGCATCCTTGGTGGCGCGGGAGTACCACCAGCCTTCCGTGACCTTCACGCCGGTCGGCCCGAAGCCCGTGACCGTGCCGGATGCGAGGGCCGTTCGAGTCAACTCGCCGCCGGTCGTCTGCCAAGCCGCCAGCGACACGTCGATGTCGCCCGACGTCACCGCCGCATAGCTCGCCACGTAGTCCGCCTGGACGTATTTCACGCGGTAGCCGGCCTCCTTCAGAACTTCGCCGTAGATTGCGGCGATGAAGTCGGCATCGGAACTGTTTATCATAAGTACTTTGATCGGCTCCTTGGTCTCGATCGTGGCGGCGGCGGCCGTGCCGAACACGGCGGCGAGCGACCAGATCGAAACGAGACCCGCGACGAGATGTCGCCTCAGCATGTGCGTGTCCTTTTCGGTGATGCGGCGGTGGCGGTTCAGCTGCGTAGCGGCCGCTCCGTTTTGCGATGGGTCCGGCCACCCTCCAAGTCCTGTAAGTGCTTCCCACAAGACCCGTGTCATGGCGGACGTGCCGTTCCCACCCTCGGCGCCATCGCTCCCACGGAGTGGCGGTCTGTCCGTCCTACCTTGCGACCCCGCCACAGGTCCGACAAACTATAATTTCTATCGGATATGTAAGAAGGTCTAATGTATGTATCTGCCGCCGCTCGGCTATATGAAAGCCTTCGAGGCGGCATCTAGGCTCGGAAGCCTCACCGGCGCGGCGAAGGAACTGAACGTCACCCATGCGGCGATCAGCCAGCAGATGAAGCAACTGGAAACGTGGCTCGGGCGGCGACTGTTTGAACGTGCCGGGCGCGGCGTGACGCTGACGCAGGCGGGCGTCGAATTCGGCCACGCCGTCGAGGCGGGCCTATCGGTGATTTCGGCGTCCGCCCGCAAGTTGAAGCGGGAGCGGGACCGCAAGAGTCTGACAGTGGGCTGCATCCCTTCGATCGCCTCGCGCTGGCTCGTCCCCGCCCTGCCGGACTTCATCCGCTCCTATCCCAGCATTGATGTTCGGGTGCAGTACGCGCAAGCCAACGAGCGGTTCGACCCCGAGCGGGCGCAAGTCCTCATCACCTTCGGCGTGGCGCAGGCGGCGAGCGTGAGGTCGGTCAGGCTGTTTTCCCGCCGCAACAAGCCGGTCGCCGGGGCGCGCTACATCGAGAAACATCCCGAGATCCTCGTGCCGGGCGGCCTGCGACGTGCCGAACTCCTGCACGACGAGACGCTGGAGGCGTGGGCCGATTGGTTCAGGGAGGCCGGCGTGGAGCGCGAACGCTCGATGCGCGGGCCGGTCTTCCAGGACTTCAACCTGCTTGCCAGCGTGGTGATCGCCGGACACGGCGTAGCGCTTTGTCCGGTCGAGGTGTTCCGCCGGGAAATCCAGACCGGAGATCTGGTCGTGCTGTCCGACATCGCGACCCTCGTGGACGAGCACTATGTCATGGTCCGGGAGGATGCCCACGACACCGCCGTAAGCAGCTTCCTAAAATGGTTCCAGTTGATCTGCGTCGCCGATCCCGTTGTGTACGCATGACGGTGATTGCCGCCCAATGACCCATGACGATGTGTGCTTTCTCTCCGCCACCGCGGCGCTGACGCTGTTCGAGGCCCGCAAGCTGAGCCCCGTGGAACTTCTCCGCGCGATGATCCAGCGGGCCGAGCGAGTGAACCCGCTCATCAACTGCTTCGCCGATTGTTACTTTGACGAGGCCCTCGCGCGGGCGAAGGTGTCCGAGGCCCGCTACATGAGCCGAGCCGCGACGCTCCCGCTCGACGGCATCCCGCTTGCCGTCAAGGACGCGCAGCACGTCGGCGGCAAGCGCACGACCCACGGGTCGCTGATCCCCAGCCCAATCGACGAGCGGTCCGACCCGATGATCGAGCGGCTGCTAACGGCGGGGGCCATCGTTTTCGCCCGCACCACCACGCCCGAGTTCTGCCTGTCCAACGTCACCCACTCGCGCGCCTGGGGCATCACTCGCAACCCGTGGAACCCGGCGTTCACCAGCGGCGGCTCGTCAGGCGGTTCGGGCGCCGCGCTCGCGGCGGGGCTCACGACACTGGCCACCGGGACGGACATTGGCGGCTCGATCCGCAACCCCGCGTCGGCATGCGGGATCGTAGGCTACAAGCCGCCGCACGGACGCAATCCCGACGCCCCTCCCGCCAATTACGACCGCTTCAATCATTGCGGGCCGATGACCCGCAGCGTCGCCGACGCGGCGCTGATGCAGAACGTCACCTCCGGTCCGCACCCGCTCGATCACGATTCGCTGCGCACCCGCGTCATGCTGCCGCTGCAAGCCGGCGGCCTAGACGGCTTCCGCATCGCCTGGTCGCTCGACCTGGGCTATGTCGACGTCGATCCGGAGGTGCGACGCAACACGTTGCAGGCGCTGGAGGTCTTCCGGGCCCTAGGGGCGCGGACGACGGAGGTCGAGCTGGGCTGGACGCCCGAAGTCAACACCGACGCGTCGCTTTGGTACACCATGATGGAGTTCGGCCGGCAGGTCGTCTGGCTCGCCAGGACCCATGCCGACGTGATGTGCGACTATACGCTGAAATTCGCCGAGGCGGCGTCCCGCCAGGCCGATCGCGACGACGTCCACAGACCCTGGGCGCGCGCCCACTGCATGTATCAGACGCTCGGACCGGTGCTGGCCCAAAACGATGTGTTCCTGTGCCCAACGACCAATCTTCCGGCCGTGAAGGCCGACCACGACCCCTGGGACCCGCATTTCGTCATGAACGGCAAGCCGGCGGACGCCGATTATGGCTGGGTCATGACCCACCAATTCAACATGCTGCACAACTGCCCGGTGATGTCCGTACCGTCCGGCCATGCAGGCTCGGGGGTAGCCACCGGCCTGCAGATCGTTGGCCGCACATGGGACGATCCCAGCGTGTTCCAGGCGGCGCTGGCCTACGAAGCGGCGGTCGGCGGCTGGTACGGCTCGGCCGCCACGCGCCCAACCCTCGACGGCGTATAATAACTCACATCGACGGAGGCGCACATGCCGTTCTGCACCATCCGGATTCTGAAGGAGGCGATCGCCGCCGATCCCGCGGCCAAGAAGGCCGCGATCGCTCGGTCGCTGTCGGACGCGATCCGTGCCGCGACCGGGCTGGCGGCGAGCGACGTCTGGATCGTCTTCGAGGAGGTCGAGATGCGCAACTGGTTCGTCGGACCGGCGCGGGTTGAGACGGTGCCCGTGGCGGGGCAGAGGTAACGGCCCGGCGCGTCACTGCGGTGCCGCGACCCGTTCCAGGAACCACTTGGAGAATGCGGTGACGACCGGGACCCGCCGTTCCGAGGTGACGATGTAATAGCCCTCTGTCGTGCGGGTCGCGACGTCGGACAGCACGACCAACTCGCCACGCCGGATCTCCTGGGCGAACACCTCAACCGGACAGAGCGCCACGCCGTGGCCCGCAAGCGCCGCCGTGCAGAGCAGGTTAAAGTCAGGATACACGGGCCCGTGGCTGAATCGCGACGGGCGGAAGCCGGCCAGGACGAACCAGTCCTCCCAGTCCTGCATCGACGCGTCGTGCAGCAGCCGTGCGCCCTCCAGCCGGCCCTCCAATCCATCCCGGCGCTGGGTCAGCGCGGCGCTGGCCACCGGTTTGCTCGTCCGGGTGAAGACCTGCGTCGTGCGCGCAGGTTCGGGCAGTTGTTTCAGGTTCGTGATCAGCACGTCGTGCCGCTCTGGGTCGAAGGGCTGGAACGCCGCCGCGTAGGAGAGTTCGATCGTCACTCCGGGCTGCCGCTGCATGAAGTCGCCAAGCGACGGCACAAGCCACCGCGTCGCGATGGACGGCAGGCATGCCACCGAGAGGTGCCGGCGATCGCGCGAGACGCGCAGCCTCTCGCTGGTCGCCGAGATTGCCAGCAGCGACGCATCTACCGTCCGCAGCAGCTCCTCTCCGGCCTGCGTCAGCTTTAGACCCCGGCCAGACCGCTCGAACAGCTTGCGTCCGAACCAGTCCTCCAGACGCTTCATCTGGTTGCTGATCGCAGCGTGGGTGACGTGCAACTCCTCGCCGGACTGCGAGAAATTCAGCCGGTGCGCCGCGATGCGGAAGGTCGCCAGTGTGTTCATCGGCGGAAGCTTCACGGCGCGATCCCCTGCCCACCGCGTCGAGGGCCGTTGCCGCTAAATTATGTGATATCCTCTCATGCTAAATCCTTGGCGACCAGGGCGGCCAGGCGCTCCGCCGCACCGAGGCATAGCGTCCAGCCCAGCGTCCCATGACCCAGATTGAGATAAAGGCCGCTCACCCGGCCGCGACCGATCACCGGCCGAGACGATGGCGTGCAGGGCCGGGCGCCGCTCCACCCCTCGGCACCGGTCAGGTCGAACCCGTCGGGAAAGGCGGCCGTCGCCGTCCGCTTCAGGCTTTCGTAGCGCGCCTGGTCGAACGAGAACCCGCGCCGGCCGATGTCGGCGATGCCGGCGACCCGCACCTCGCCGCCGAGCCGGGCGAACACCAGCCGTCGCGATGGATCGGTGACTGAGACCCGCATCGAACCAGACGTCGCCCGAGCCGTCAGCGAATAGCCCTGGACCGGCCAGATCGCGCCAAGCGCCCGCAGGCCGCCGCTGAGCGTGGTGTCTTGGCCGGTGGCCAGGACGATGCCGTCGCAGGCTTCGGTCTCGCCGCTGCGGAACGCAACGCCGGTGACCCTGCTGCCGCGCCGCATCAGCTGTGTCGCCTCGGCCCGGTATCGGGTCCGCAGGCCGTGCCGGGCCATGAGGCCGTCGATCAGCCCGGCGCAGAATTTGGGCGGACTGCCCACCGCGTCGCGCGGGCTGTGGATCGCCCCCACAAACGCGTCGGCGTAGCCAGTCAGCGCCGGCTCGACGCGCTCCGCCTCGGCACGATCGATCACCGCGACCTCAATCCCCAGCGCCCGCTTCATGGCGACCACCGCACGCGCGCTCTCCAGGCTGGCGGCATCGCGGCACAGCACGAGCTTGCCCGCCACCACGTGGTCGAAAGCCACGGGGAACTCGGCCAGCAGCTCTGGCATGAGAGTCTCGGTCACCGCCGCCAGTGTCAGCAACGCGGCCGTGTTGCGGCGAAAGGCGGCCGGCGTCGCGTTCAGCACGAATCGCAGGCTCCACAGCAGGAACCCCGGATCGGCCTGGAGCCGGACGCGGAACGCCGGGTCGCATCCCATCAGGATGGCGGGCATCCGGGCCAGCAGTCCCGGCGAGGCCAGGGCGTCGCAATAGGAGTAGCTGAGCTGCGCGCCGTTGCGCTGGCTGGCGCCGCCGCACGGCCCGTCGTGTCGATCGACCAACGTCACCTCGTGCCCCGCCTTGCACAGCCGCCACGCGGTGGCTGCGCCGACCACCCCCGCGCCGACGACCACGACCTTCGCCATGCCGCCGGCTCAGGCTGCCCGACGCGCGGCGGCCACGAACTCGGCCAGCAGCGCCCGGTCGAAGACGGTCAGCCGATACTCGGGATGCCATTGCGTCCCCAGCACATAGCCCGGCCCAAGTCCCTCGATCGCCTCGACGACTCCGTCCGCGGCAAGCGCCGCGACACGAAAACGGCCATGCGAATCGATGGCTTGGCGGTGCAGGCTGTTGACTTCGACCGAGGGCGCGCCGGCAAGCGCCCGAAGCCGGCTGCCGGGCGTCAGAGTCACGGCGTGGGCGACGTTGGTCGGGTCCGGCCGCGGCAAGTGGTCAGGACCATCCAGCGCCGGCGGGTCGAGGCGCTCAATCAGCCGGGCGCCCAGCACCCGGCCAATCGTCTGCATGCCGTTGCAGATGCCCAGGAGGGGCCTGCCCGCCGCCATCGCCGCCGCGACCAGCGCCTGCTCGAACGTGGTGCGGCCCGGCACGTCCGCGACCCCGGGCGTACTGCCCGACACGACGAAGCCGTCGAAGCCCGCGACCAACTCGGCCACGCGGTCGGGCAGATAGGGAAGGACGACCGGCAGCGCGCCGGCCTCGGCCAGTGCCGCGGCATAGTTCGTTCGCACGACGTAGGTCGCCTCGGTGGGCGAGCCGGCATCGACCCGGATATCCGGGGTGATCGCGACCAACGGCCCCATTCGCAAGCCGCGGCCTAGCCGGCCAGGACAAGGTCGGCGGCCTTCTCGCCGATCATGATGGAGGGGGCGTTGGTGTTTCCCGACGTCACCCACGGCATGATCGATGCGTCGGCCACCCGCAGGCCCGTAAGCCCGTGCACACGCAGCGAGGAATCCACCACCGCCAGCGCGTCGCCGCCCATCCGGCAGCTCCCCGACGGGTGGTAGTGGGTGCCCATGGTGCGGCGGTTGTAGGCCGAGACCGCCTCGTCGGACACGCACTCCTCTCCGGGATCCACCTCGGTGCCGCGGAACGGGTCGAAGGCCCTTGATGCGTTGAGCGCGCGCGCGATCCTCAGCCCGGCATTGTTGACCGCAACGTCGTGCGGGTCGGTCAGGTAGTTGTGCCGGATCACCGGCTTGGCGAGCGGGTCCGCCGAGGCGAGCGTCACCGTTCCGCGTGACCGTGGCCGCATGATCCCCCAGGTGATGGCGTAGCCGTTGAACGCGGCGTAGCGGCCGGAGCCGCCGCGCAGGTCGGTCGCCACTGGGAAGAACAAGAATTCGAGGTCGGGGCGGGGCTCCGTCGGCGCGCTGCGCACGAACGCCAGGGCATTCATCGGGAACACGGAGAGCGGCCCCCGCTGCCGGACGAACAGTTCCCAAGCCGCGCCCAACGCCCGCACGGGGTTGCGGAACCGGTGATAGGTCATCGGAAGCCGGCAGCGCGACTGTATCAGCCCGCCGCAATGGTCCTGCAAGTTAAGGCCGACACCCGGCAGCTCGTGGCGGGGTGCGACGCCGACCCGCGTCAGCGCCGGGCCGTCGCCGATCCCGGACAGCATCAGCAGCTGCGGCGACTGGTAGGCACCTGCCGACAGGATGACTTCGCCTGCCGACACCGCACGCGTCTGGCCGCCTTGGACGTAGACGAGGCCGGTGCACGCCTTGCCCGACAGGGTCAGCCCGGTGACCTGGCATCCGGTTCGCACGATGAGGTTGGCGCGCCCTGCTGCCGCACCGAGATAGGCGTGCGCCGACGAGCAGCGGCGCGCCCGGTCGTGCTCCTGAGTGAACTGCGCCCACGCGAACCCCTCGGTGTCGCCGCGGTTGTAGTCGTCGAGCACTCGGTAGCCACACTCGGCTCCGGCCTCCAGGAACGCCTGGTAGAGCGGCGTCCGGTAGCGGCCGAGGATCGTCTTCAGCGGGCCTAGCGTGCCACGTGCCTGGTCGGGCTCGCCCGCCCAATGCTCCGCCCGGCGGAAATACGGCAGCACGTCCTCGTAACCCCAGCCCCGGCAGCCCGCGCTTTCCCAGTCGTCGAAGTCGCCACGATGGCCGCGCACGTAGAGCTGCCCGTTTATCGCCGAGGAGCCGCCGAGCACCTTGCCGCGCGGCGCGTCGACCACCCGCCCGTCGAGCCCCGGCTCGGGCTCGGTGCGGAACTGCCAGTCGATCGGCCCACCGATGGTCAGTGCCTCGCCCACCGGCAGCCGGATGAGCGGGTTCCAGTCGCGCGGTCCCGCCTCCAGCAGCAGGACCTTGTGGGTCAGGTCCGCGCTCAGTCGGTGGGCCAGCGCGCAGCCCGCCGATCCCGCTCCCGCCACCACGAAGTCGAAGGTCTCCATAAATGTTTCTTCGCACGGAGTCGCGGCGGCGGTATGTATTGATTCTGTTCAAAGCTGTTCAAGGAATTTGCTTCTGGTCACCGCGGTCCGCCGGCAGTGTCGTTGATTACGCACGACGACGGACAGCGCGATGCCGGACACCCTGGTCGATGATGATTTTGCGCGATGGGACGTGCCCGCCGCGCTCGACATAGGCCGCGTGCTGGCGGCGACGCGAGTGATTGATTTCGGCACCATCTCCGTCAACGGCCATGGCTTCCTCGACCCAATCTTCCCCTTTGGCGGGCTCGGCACGTCCCGCTTCGGCAAGGACATTGGGGGCCGAGCGGGTGGATGCATGCCTCGCGGCCAAGACGGTCCTCGTGTCGCGAAGCGACCTGGTCACGGCCGGGTGAAGCAGTGAAACGGGGGGCGCAACTCGCCTTTCTAGTTCGTCACGCCAGTGAAGAGGGTTGACGATGGTCGATGGTGGCGACGTCCTGACGCTGACCCGCTCCTTGCTGGCGATCGACACTGTCGATCCGCCTGGGAACGAGGAGAACGCGGCCCGGATCGTGGCCCGTGTTCTGGCAGCGGAGGGAATCGACTCCGAATTTCAGACGATCGCCCCGGGCCGTACGAACCTGATCGCGCGGCTGAAGGGCGCGGGCGGCCGACCCGCCCTGTCGATGTCGGCGCATTTCGACACGATCGGCGTGGACCCGAGGGCCTGGACGCGCAACGCCTTCGCGGGCGAGGTCGAGGGTGGCCGCGTCTACGGCCGCGGTTCGACCGACATGAAGGGCGGCCTTGCGGCGATGACGATGGCCGCCGTCGCGATCAGGCGCGCCGGCACGCAGTTGCGCGGAGACCTAGTCCTGCACTTCACCGCAGCCGAGAATTCTAGCCTGCTTGGTGCCAAGGCACTGGTGAGCGGCGGCCATCTGCGGGGCGTCGGGGCCCTGCTGAACTCCGAGCCGTCCTCGATGCGCCTGTTCGTCGCCGAGAAGGGCACAGTCTGGATTCGCGCCACCGCACGCGGCGACACTGGCCACTCTGCGTTCCGCGATGGCGAGCGCGGCGACCGCGGCAATGCGATCGTGCGGCTGGCGCGCTTCCTCGACCGCATCCACGACCTTGACCTGCACGCGCCGCCGCACCGCCACCTAAGGCCGCCGACCATCAATCCGGGTCTGATCTCGGGGGGATTGTCGGCGTCGTTGACGCCCCCCAGCGCGGTCTGCGACATCGACGTGCGCCTCGTGCCGGGCCTTGCGCCGGACCTGGTGCTGGCGGCGTTCGAGGCGGCCGCCGGCTGCGATATCTCACTCGCCATCCTCGATTCGAAACCGCCGGTCGACACTCCTGACGACCACCCGTTCGTCCAGCTCTGCCTCGCCGCGCTGCGGGACGAGACGGGATATCAGGGCGGCCCCGAGGGCGTGCCCTACTACTCGGACTGCGCGGCGATCGCCCCGGTGCTCGATCTGCCCATGGTCATCATCGGGCCGGGCGAAGTCGGCCATAGCGGCCGGCCGGACGAGTATTGCGAAATCGACAAACTGGCAGCGTCGGTGCGTGTCTACCGCACGATTGCCGAGCGCTACCTCGCCTGACGCAACAGCAGAATCACCGCAGCCAAACCGACGACAGGCCATCTGGAAGGCAGAGGGATGACAATGAACGAGACGCTTGCGGAGATCCGCCAAGTGCCCGTGCCCGGCGGCCGCATGGAGGACAACTACGGCGAGCGGATCAGGCTGGGACTCGTCGCGCTCTGTGACGATCTCGCGGTCGAACGCGACTTCGCGCGGATGCTGCCAGATGACCGCGTCGCCCTGGTGACGTCGCGCATCTTCCTTGAGCAACCAAACTCGAGGCGGACCTTTCTCGAAATGGCCGAGCGCATTCCCGACACGGTTCGGCTGCTTTGCCCGCTGCTGCGGCTCGACGCGGTTGTCTTCGCCTGCACCACCGCCACCTCCTACATTGGCGAGGATCGGGTGGCGCAACTTGTGCGCACCGTACGGCCTGGCGTTCACGTCACCAACCCGGGAAGCGCCGCCATTGCCGCGTTGCGGTCATTGGGAGCGACGCGCATCTCGGTGATCACGCCTTACACGGTCGCGAATACGTCCAACGTGGTCGGCATGTTAAGCGCCGCCGGCCTAGAAGCAGTCCAGGTCTCGTGCTTCGGCTTCGACACGGACATGGATATCGGGTCGGTACCGCGCGACGCCTATCTCGAGCAGGCCCGAAGGACCGATCACCGCGACGCACAAGCAGTCTTCGTCTCGTGCACGGCGACCAAGGCGTTGGACGTGATTGATGCCATCGAGGACGCCACCGGGCTTCCGTGCATCACATCCAATCAAGCGTCGTTCTGGCATGCCGTGCGCCTCGCGGAATGGGACGAGCCGATACCCGGCTTTGGCAGGCTGATGCGGGACTTCTGAGCCATAGGAAGCACCACTGTCGGCACACCGCTTCAGCAGGAACGGGAACAATCCGGACAGCGACGCCATCAGCGGCACGCCGCCGTCGCGGTCTTGGATATCGGCGGAGTGGACGAGCGCCTCTGTTCCACATCGAACGCTCCTGCGAACCGGCGCGGAGCCCATGAAATCAAGAGAGATTCATTCGACTCAACATCTTCGCGGATGGACACCCATGACCAATAACCTGGGCAAACATTCCGGTATCCGTGACTTCGGATTCGAGATCATTGAAAGCGTCCAGCGGCTGACGACCCGTAATTCCGAGAACCTAGCCTATCTCGGAGCGAAGCGAGACAAGCTCGGACAAAGGCTCTTCGACGATCCGCCGGCGGTTGGAGGAGAACCGGGCCGGGCTACAGGATGACAGACCTTGCCGGCTCTCTGCAGGAACGTGTCGGGCTCGTTGGGTTCGGCCTGCTCGGCGCCGCGTTCGCGTCTCGCCTGAAGGCGGCGGGGTTCGCACTGTCCGCCTATGACGTCGATCCGCTCCGGCGCGCAGACATGAGGGCGGCGGGCGTAGCAGTGGCCGCTTCGCCGGACGAGTTGAGCGGCTCTTGTGAGTATGTGGTCCTGACGGTCTACTCGGGAGGTCAAGTCAACCAAGTCATCGACGAACTCGCCGCTGTCACAGAACCGGCGGGGAGGCGGCCAGCGGTGGTCTGCTCGACGACGCTTGCCCCGGGGGAAGTCAACTCGATCGCGGCGCGTGCCGAGCACGGCGGGTTCGCCTTCATTGAATTCCCGGTGTCCGGCACCAGCGCCCAGATCGTCGCAGGGGTCGGGCTCGGTCTATGCGGAGCCGACGCGGCGGTAGTGGCCGCCAGTCGCCATCTACTGGGCGCTCTCACGCCTGAGTTCGTCCACATCGGCCCTGTTGGGACGGCCGCACGCGCCAAGCTGGCCATCAACCTGGTTCTCGAAATCAATCGTTCGGCGATGGCCGAAGGAATGTTCTTCGCGCAACGCCTCGGGCTCAACGCGGCGTGTTTTGGAGACATATTGCGGGCATCCGCTGCCTACTCCCGGGTGATGGACGGCAAGCTGCCCAAGCTGCTTGCCGATGACTTTGCCCCGGAGGGCCGGCTCGCTCAAAGCCTGAAGGACGTTGATATCATGCTGGCCGAGGCGGAACGGCACGGATGTGCTCTTCCGTTGCTTGAGGCGCAGGCCGGCCATTTGCGCGCCTGCATAACGGCCGGTGATGGGGATCTGGACGGTATCGCTGTGATCCGCGAACTGCGCCGCCGAGCGACCTGAGTAGCGCCCACTGCAAGCCGTGGACCTTATGACTCGGGTTAGCCGCTCAGGTATTTCTGTATCCAGCCTTTAAAGTTCGGCACGTGTCTCCGCTGGACGAAGAATTCTTAGAAGCCAGGAGGCAGCGACGATGAATGCCTTGGCAGGGACGTTTAAGTCAGACAAAGGAAGCGCAAGCGCGCTTTCTGCATACAGGCCATTGCATCGAGCCATCGAGTGAGATACAGACACGGAGAAGAGCCGAGCCTGACTGGACTCAGCCAAGCAAGGGAGAACAACCATGTTGGATGCTGTGACTGTCGCCGAAGGGCGTCCGCGTGAGGCGACGAACGCACTCTTCAACGCGAACAAACTCAAGCTCGGCCTGTTTGGCATCAACTGCGACCGTGGTTGCGCCATGACTACCGTGCCCGAGGGTCATCACCTCACATGGGAATTGACCAAAGCAGTGGCGATCGCCGCCGACCGAGCCGGCTACGAGGCGCTCGTGCCGGTTGCGCGCTGGCAGGGCCTCGGCGGCGCGGACAACTTCAACGGCCGCAACTATGAAACCTATGTATGGGCAGCGGGCCTGGCCGGTGTGACCAATCACATCACCCTCACGACCACGTCGCACGTTCAGACGACCCATCCGATCTTCGCGGCCAAGCAAGCCGCCACGATCGATCACATCAGCAACGGCCGCTACTGTCTGAACATCGTCTGCGGCTGGTTCCACCCCGAACTGGAGATGTTCGGCGCGCCTTTCATGGAGCACGACGCGCGATACGATTACGCCGCCGAGTGGTGGGAGATTGTGCGACGGCTATGGACCGAGGAGGGCAGCTTCGACTTCAAAGGCCGCTACTTCGAAATGAAGGGCGGGTTCGCAATGCCCAAGCCAATCCAGCGGCCATTGCCTCCAGCCATCAATGCCGGAGGTTCCGAAAAGGGGCGCAACTTCATCGCATCGCAATGCGACATCGGCTACGTCGTCCTCACCGATCACAACGATCTTCAGAAAGCGCGGCGTCAGGTCGAGCAATATCGGGAACTTGCGGAAGGCAAGTATGGGAGGCGCATTCAGGTTTGGACACATGCCTACGTCGTTCAACGCGAGACCGAAGCCGAGGCACGCGCATATTTAAGCCGCTTTACCGGCGAGTACGGCAACGAGGAAGCGGCGGAGAATGCCGCAAAATATCTCGGGCTAAACTCGCAGATCATGTCTCCGGAGGCGTGGCAGACCTTCAAGCTCCATCTGAAGGCCGGCTACGGCGGCTACGGACTCGTTGGCAGCTCCGAACAGGTGGCGGAGAAGCTTGCGGCACTGTCGGAGATCGGGCTGGACGGGGTTGCACTCCACTGGGTGGATTATCTCGACGGTATGCAGCGCTTCAACGCCGAAGTATTGCCGAAGTTGGAGAGCGCTGGACTGCGCAAGCCATTTCGTCCCGCGGCGCTGAGGGCGGCGGCGTGATGCAGGCTGGATTAACCGAGGCGGTGGACTTGGCGCTGGTGCATGGCTTCAAGCAAGCGATGCGGCGGCTCGCTTCTACCATCACAATAGTAACAACACGACATGAAGACCGCCGCTACGGCATGGTGGCGACCGCCGTGTGCTCGCTTGGTGTCGCGCCCCCCAGTCTGCTCATCAGCGTGGCGGAGGCCGCGAGTTTGCACCGCCCGCTCCATGAGACCGGGCGGTTCTGCGTCAATCTGCTAGGGCACGAGAGCGGCGACCTCGTCGGCTGCTTCAGCGGCACGGAGAAAGACGAGGCGCGCTTTGCCCGCGGCGCGTGGGGTGAGGCGGAGCACGGCATCCCGCGTTTGCTGGACGCGCAAGCGAGCCTCGTGTGCGTCACCGATAGGATCGTCGACCACGCCGGTCACGCAGTCCTCTTTGGCAGGGTCGAGAGCGTTCACGTTCGGGACGATATGTTTCCGCTTCTCTACGCGGACGGCAGGCTCGCCGGTTTGGCGTTCCTCGCGCCGACTCTGCACGCGGCGGCGAGCGCCGGAGCGCCGGCATGATTGCGGCGGCAGTCGTCGGGCTTGGCTGGTGGGGCAAGTTGATGGTCGACTCGGTACAGGGCCGCAGCGACCATCTCAGATTTACGCACGCCTGCGTCCGTGAAGCGGATTTCGATGCCGTCCGTTCGTTCGCCGACAGCCGGCAACTCGTTCTTCTCAAGTCCTTGGAGGAGGTGCTGAGTCACCCTGGCATCGACGGGGTCATCCTGGCCACTCCCCATTCATTGCATGTTGAACAGATCGTCGCGTGCGCCCGCGCCGGCAAACCTGTCTACAGCGAGAAGCCGCTGGCCCTGACCCTGGCGGAGGCACGGCGGGCCGTGGACGCCTGTGACGCTGCCCGGATCGTGCTCGGCCTGGGGACCGACCGCCGCGAGTTGCCCGCCGTCACGCGAATGAAGCGCCTGGTTGCCGATGGCGGACTTGGCAAGCTCCTGCATCTAGAGGCGCAATACTCGAACGACACAATGACCCGCGGGCTGAGCGGGGACTGGCGCAAATCCCCGGAGGAGGCGCCGGGTGCCGGCATGACCGGCCCCGGCCTGCATGTCCTCGATCTTCTGCTGCATTTGGCGGGGCCCGTGGACGAGGTCAGCGGGCGCCTGATCCGCCCGTTCGGCGACGCCGTGCCGACGGACGCGCTGGCGCTGCTGCTTTCGTTCAGCGGCGGGCAAACTGGCACCCTCGGCTGCGTGCGTGGCGTGCCCAACTATTTCCGCCTGGCGGCCTTCGGCACGCGAGGCTGGGCCGAGGTTCGCCATTTCGGCGAGTTTCACCTTCATCTGTCCGGCGAGGGTGTCACCGTCGAGCACTACTCGCCCGACCTGGCGATCGGTGAATTGCAAGAGCGGTTCGCGGAAGCTGTTGCGAGCGGCGGCGAGTTTCCGGTCACGCCGCGCGACATGCTTCAGACGGTTGCGGCCTTCGAGGCGGCCGTCACAGCGTTGCGCGACGGTCGCACGGTGCGGGTGGAGGCCCTGGCGTGATGCAAGAAGGATCAGCGTTGGAGGCGGACGACGCGGTGATCGACGCCCATCACCATATCTGGTGGATTGACCGGGTGCCGTGGCTGCAGGGACCGATGCAGCCCCGCATCTTTGGGAAGTATTCTGCCCTGCAGCGCGACTACGGGATCGACGAGTTCGCCGACGAGGCAGTCGCTGTTGGCGTTTCGAAATCCGTCTACGTGCAGGTGAACGTGGCGCCGGGCGACGAGGTCTGGGAGGTTGGCTGGGCTGCCGAACAGGGAGCGCGACGGGGCTTATGCCAGGCGATCGTCTCGTTCGCGGACCTTGCGTCGCCGGATGTGGGCGACGTTCTGGATCGGCAGCTCGCGGCTGGTCCGCTGCGGGGCGTGCGGCAGCAGCTGCACTGGCACGAGGAGCCAAGCTACCGCTTCGCCCGATCCACCGACTCCTTCCTTGTGCCAGCGTGGCGCAAGGGCCTTCGGGAGGTGACGGCGCGCGGGCTGCATTTTGAACTACAGGTGTTCCCCGGCCAGTTCGAGACGGCGTGCGTTCTGATCGATGGACATCCGGATACGCGCTTCGTCCTGCTCCATTGCGGAATGCCGACCGACCACTCGCCCGAGGGTTTCGAACGCTGGCGCCAAGGCATCCAGGACATCGCCCGACGAGACAACGTCCTTGTCAAAATCTCTGGCCTGGGCACGTTTGAACGTAGTTGTCGGCTGAATACATGGCGGCCAGTAGTCCAAGCGACCATCGAGGCTTTTGGCGCAAACCGTTGCCTATTCGGTAGCAACCTGCCGATCGAAAAGCTGTGGACTGACTACGCCACCCTTCTGGGCGTCGTGCGCGCCTCGATCGCGGACCTGCCTGTGGCCGACCGGCGCGCGATCCTGCGCGACACTGCGGCGAACCTCTACCGCATCTGAACAACGAAAAGCGGAGCCGACCATGCAGTTTTTGGTGATCAACACACGCCGGACCGAGGGCGTCTCTGAGGAAGAGTTCAAGGCCAAGGTGGGCGGCGAGGTCGCGAAGGTGAAGGCGTTCTATGCCGAGCAGTTCGTGCGGACGATCTGGCACCGTGCCGGCAACACACCGGGCGGGGTGCTCCTTGTCGAGGCCGCCTCGGAAGACGAGGTGCGCGGCCGCCTACGCGAACTGCCTCTCGTGGCGGCCGGGATCGTGGAAGTCACGAGCGTGATCCCGCTCAAGCCGTTCGCCGGCTTCTGCCACTGACGGCTCGGCTACCGAGCCTGATAAAGAACAAGAACAGCAAGGAGGCTGACGTGAAGGCGGATGTTGAAGTGACCGCGCCTGCTTGGAACGTGCCCAAGGTCACCAGGAGCGAGGTGCGCTATGCCACGATGGTGTGCTTCCTTGCCTGGGTCTTTGCTGTATACGACTTTATCCTGTTCGGCACGCTGTTGCCGAAAGTCGGCGACGTATTCGGCTGGGACCCCGCGAGACAGGCCGGCATTGCCACCTGGATTTCGGCGGGGACTGTCCTGGTCGCTCTCACAGTCGGGCCCGTCGTCGACCGCCTCGGGCGGCGCGCCGGGGTGATGTTCACCGTCGGCGGAGCCGCGGTCTTTTCGGCGCTGACGGCGCTCGCGGGCCTCGTGGGCGTGGTGCCCCTCATCCTGATCCGTTCGTTCGCGGGCCTTGGCTATGCCGAGCAGGGCGTCAACGGCGCGTATCTGAGCGAACTCTACGCCTCGGCCGACAGCAAGGAGACGCGCGAGCGCGGCGGCCTGATCTATGCCATCGTGCAGGGCGGCTGGCCGGTCGGCGCTCTGTTGGCGGCGTTGCTCAGCGCGCTGCTCCTGCCGGCCCTGGGGTGGCGAGGCGTTTTCCTGTTCGCCGCGGTGCCGTCCGCAATCGTCGCCATCATGGCCTCAAGGTTGCGCGAAAGTCCGCATTTCCAGGTGCTTCAGCATATTCGCAAGCTTCGCGCGCATGGCAGCGCGGCCGAGGCGGACGCGGTCGCCCGGGCGCACGACATCGCGCTCGATCACCGCGGCGCCACCTATAGCGACGCGTTCAAGGGCGCGGCATTGCGGCCGACGGTGGTCCTCACGCTCACCCATGTCCTGGGCTGGATGCCGGTGATGATCTTCGGCGTGCTGGGAACCTCGGTGATCACCAGCGTGCATGGGATCTCGTTTCAGAACTCGCTGTTCATTCTATTCCTCTCCAACGCGGTGGCGTTCGTCGGCTACATTGTGCATGGATTCTTGGGCGACCGGTTTGGACGCCGCAACGTGATAGCCGGCGGGTGGCTGATCGGAGCTTGTTTCTACATCGCGATGCTGTTCGGCCCGAGTGATTTCGTCACGGTCGTGACGCTGTATTCGATCGGCAATTTCTTTCTCATCGGGCCGTATTCCTGCGTGCTGTTCTTCGTGGGCGAGAGTTTTCCCACCACCGTGCGAGGCACGGGTGCTGCCATCGTGGTCGGGATCGGTCCCGTCGGATCACTGATTGCAAGCTATGGCGCCACCCAGATGCTGGGGGGCGGGAGCACGTGGCAGGCGGCCGCCTTGGCGTTCGGCGCGATCCCCTGCCTCCTCTCAGCTGCAACGGTGCTGTTCGCTCGCAACGTCCGGTCTGTTACCGAAGCCGATAGGGCCGAAGCCGCGGCCCTTCCGCATCCGGCCCGACCCTAACCAACAAAGCGAGAAATAAACAAGGGCGAGTCTTAAGTAACATCTCCATGTCGCCGCGGCACGAAGCTGCTGGAGTACGGCTCGGAAGGTGCGGAGCATCCAGCTTCGCCTGATTACCACCTGCGATTTCGCGACCGATCCCGAGTGACCTCAGACATCGGCGGCCAAGTGCTTTCGCCGCGAAGCTTGTCCCTGCTAGGTGCCCTCGACCCTGGCAAGCTGCCACTGGTGTCCAATACGCCGCGACTCGGTGGGTGCGCCACGCGGCGGCTGAACTTCGTGTTCGTCAGTCTGAACTATGCCGACCATGCCGCGGAGGCGACCCTGCCTATTCCGACAGACCGCGTGGGACGTCGAATTCGGGGCCGTGATTGGCACCAGGGCGAGCTCGGTGGAGGACCAGAACGTCCTCGACCAATTCGCCGGCTACCGCGATGTCAACGACGTGAGCGAACGGGAGGATCCAGCAGATCCTGCAGGTTCCGAACCGTGTAGTTAATGACGCCGATCGCGCGCGGCCGCCTTTCGCGCGTCGTACTGCCTCACCGAGGCTGGGTTCGATGTCCAGGCTCAACGCGGGTCCTTCAGCGACGCATCGAGCGGGTTCGGCGCATAACCCGCCACGACCCAGAACCGCATCGCGTAAATGTCCCGTCGTACGATCCGCCAAACGCCGCCGTCGCGCGCCAGCTCGTCACGGTAGCGCACTGGCGCAAGCAGCATGCGTTCGTCGGCGAGCCAGTGGTAGCAGGGAATCTGACTGGTCGAGATTGCTGCGTCCTGGCCGGTGAACGCGACACGCACGTTGCCCACGCAGTGTTGGGTGCCGACGTAGCCGTAAGCCTTGAAATAGGCTCGAATCGCGGTGGCAGCACCCGCCGGGCCGCCCTCGCCCAAGGGCTGCCAGGGACCGTCGGGGCCTGCAAGGAACAGCCGCAGCTGCGAGTTCGGCGCCAGGCAGCGAGCGAGTGTGGCGGTGGCCTCGGCAAGCGCGCTGTCCGGTCCCGCTGGGGGTGCCGGCGCATTGCCCAGAATGTCCACCGCCGTTCCGTATAGGTAGGTAGCGTCCGCGATGGCTAGGCGATCGAGCGTGCGCCCGTTTTCACCGTCGCCTGTCTTGATCGAGAAGTCGGGTTCCATCGTTGTTTCTCTTCTGTTGCTTGTTGCCGGGGGAGATGGCAGGGATCGCGCGTCGGCCGAGATACCAGTTTCGCAAATTGCCGCTCGATCGCGTTTTGGTCAGCCCGCGAAGCGGCCAGCGCGGCCGCCGCCTTGCATGGGTAGATATGTTCCATCCCCGCGCCGATCCGGCGGGCCCACGAAGCACAGGAACGTCAGGATCGTCACGATAACCCCTCTGCCGTCGCCTGCGGTCACGGGCGCGAACCCGCGCGCCATGGCCAGCGTGCCGATGAAGTTCACCGCCATGTTGTGGTTGATGATGGCCGGGATCGAGCGCGATCGCATGCGCGAGCCGCTTTGGACCTCGGGCTCCGACGTGCACGGCGTCTGCTTCGGACCGCAGCAGCGTGCCAACAATTTCAAGACCTGCGCCGCGATTGGCCCCGGTGACCAGGGCGGTGCTTGCCTCGACGCACATCGATAAGGTCCCAGTTGCGGGGTCAAGCCGCCGCGGTCTGCACAAGACCGACGAGGCGGCGACCCTCTTCGGTCTTGAGAGAGAAGTCGGCGCCGGCGAAGGCAGCTCCGGCCTCCGTGCACAGCCAGGCGACCGCCTCGGCCGCCCACTCCGCCGGGATATGCGCCGAGGCGTCGAGCCGGCTGACAGGGTTGATGCCAGACGCTTTGATCGCGACCTGCATGTCCGTCGCCACGGTCCCCGGACTCAGCCCGACCACGCGCACCCCGGCGTCCCGATACTCCTTGTCCGCGCAACGGGTCAGCATCAGCACTGCCGCCTTGCTCGAACAGTACTGGCTCCAGCCTTCCAGAGCGCTCGTGGCCGCGCCAGAGCTGATGTTGACAACGACGCCGCCGCCCCGCGCCACCATCACCGGGACGGCGGCGCGCAGTCCATGGTATACGCCCTTCACATTCACATCGATCACCTGCGCCCAGTCCGCAGGGTCGGAGTCGGCCAGGCGCGCGATCGGCTCGATGAGGCCGGCGTTGTTCACCAAGATATCAAGGCGTCCATAGGCTTCGATGGCCGTGCGGACCGCCCGCTCGACATCGGCATAGGCAACGACGTCGCAGGGCACGGCGATGGCTCGCGCGCCTGCGCCCTCGATCGCGGATACCAGCAAGTGCAGCGAGTGCACCGAACGGGCCGAGAGCACGATCGCGGCGCCGGCCTTTGCCAGCCGGAGCGCGATCGCCGCTCCGATCCCGCGGCTGGCGCCTGTGACCAGCGCCACCTTACCGGACAGGTCGATCATCGAATTCCCCCTTCGCCAGCGACAGAAATCGTCTTTCACATCGAGGCGAATTGCCGCTCCACCGCCTTGTGGTCCTGGCGCCACGCGCCGTAGAGCTGAGTGGACATCGGGTCGGGGAAAATGTCCTCCGCTCCGTCGACGACGCCATGGACGATCGCGCGCGCGACATCGCCGGGACTGGTTTTCGGCATGTCGACGCCGGCCAGCATGTCGGTGTCGACCGCGCCAGGAAACACGGCGAACACCGTGATGCCTTTCCCGGCGAGGTTGGCGCGCAGCGACTGCGTCATGGACCAGGCCGCCGCCTTGGACGCGTTGTAGACCCCGAGCCCAGGCATCGACGCGAGTGCCACGAGCGTCAGCATATTGACGATGGCACCGCCGCCATTCGCCTCGATCACTGGCGCGAACGCGCGCGCCATGTTCAGCTTGCCGTAGAAGTTCGTTGCGAAGTTGCGTTCGAACGCAGTGCGTGGCGCCTCTAGCACCGCGCCGAAATCCAGAACGCCGGCGTTGTTCACGAGCAGCGTCACGTCGCTGGCCGCGCGCGCGAGCGCTGCGACGGCGGCCTCGTCGGTCACGTCACCCGCAAGCGCAACGACCCGGCCGCCGCCCGATGCAACGATGGCGTCGAGCGACCCGGCGGTGCGGGCCACGGCATAGACCTTACGAATGCCCGCGGAGATCAGGCTTGCGACGATCTCGCGACCGATACCTCGGTTCGCGCCCGTGACGAGGGCGGTGGCGTTCTCGAGCTTCATGATGGTCTCCGATCCAGCGATGATGCTGCTGGTCGTATCCGCCGCGAATTCGTGGAAACAGGGGTATCGACCCGTTAGTGTCGTGCGGAAATCACGAGAATAGGCGCTGCATGGATATCGGGGCGATCAGGCTCTTCATCGAGGTCGCGCGACGCGGGAATTTCGCGGCGGTCGCGCGCGACCGGGGCATGGAGCCGTCGTCGGTGTCACGCATAATCGGCGCGTTGGAAACCGAACTCGGCTTCCGGCTCTTGCACCGCACGACGCGGCAATCCTCGCTCACGGAAGCCGGCGAGGTCTATTTGCAGCGGGTCACGCCAGGAGTGGAGCAGCTCGAGGGTGCCAGAGAGAACGGGATGGCCGTGACCGCGGGTTCGGCCGGCCATCTTCGCCTGACAGCGTCCGTCGCGTTCGGCACCACGCAGTTGGTGCCGCTTCTGCCGGAATTCCGCGCCGAGTTCCCGAGGATATCGGTTGAGCTATTGCTGGCGGATGCAAATCTTGACCTCGTCGCCGAGCGGATCGATCTCGCAATCCGTCTGGCGCCCGCCGTGCATGGCGACGTGGTGGCGACGAAGCTGATGGACACGCGCTACAGCGTTTGCGCCACGCCGGACTATCTTGCTCGTTACGGCATACCCAATGCTCCCAGCGACTTGGAAACCCGCCGCTGCTTGCTTTTCGCATTCCCTGAGTATCGAACCCGGTGGCGCTTTCAAAGCCAACCTGGGGGCATGGAGGAGATCGTGCCGGTAGGAGGAGACATCGTGATCTCGAACGCGCTCGCGCTGCGAGATGCCGCGCTGCTGAGCCTCGGCCCGGCGTTGCTGCCCAACTGGCTTGCCGCGCGTTCCATTTCCGCTGGCGCGCTCGTAGATCTGTTTCCGCATCTCCGTGTGGCCGCGACAGACTTTGCCACTGCCGCGTGGCTGATTTATCCGTCGCGCGAACATCTGCCGTCAAAGGTCCGCGTGGCCATCGACTTTCTCAAGCGCCGTCTAGGCGAGTCGCACGGTGATCGCCGGTGTGAGGCCGTGCCGCTATCCGCGGCCATCCAAGATCATGGGAGCGAAGGATCCTCCCGCCGCGACTCGTAAAGTCGCAAGTGAGCGAAGGCACCCGCACCGTTGCCGCCGATCTCGGTAAGCACCCGACACCACCTTTCGGCACTCTTCCTCTTCTGCGCCGGCTCTACCATGGCGCACGCTAGGCTCAGGACTCATTGTCCAAGCCAGAAGATAACGGTGGCGGCGATGCAGATGGCCGAGAAGAAAGTGTGAGCGCAGCGGTCGTAGCGCATGGCGATGCGCCTCCAGTCTTTGATCCGGCCGAAGGCGTTCTCGATGCGGTGGCGCTGTCCGTAAAGCGCCTTGTCATAGGGCAGCGCCACCTTTCGGCATTTGACGGGTGGAATGCACGGCGCAATCCCGCGCTCGATGAGGCCGGCGCGGAAGGCGTCACTGTCATAGCCGCGGTCGGCAAGCAGCTCTTTGGCGGGCGGCAGAGATGGCAGCAACAGGCTGGCGCCCTTATGGTCGCTCATCTGCCCCTCGGTCAGCATCAGGATGATCGGACGGCCCAGCCCGTCGCAGACGGCGTGCAGTTTGGAGTATCCCGCCCCGCGTCATGCCGATGCAGCGCGGAGCATCCCCTTTTTGAGCAAACTGGACGCAGTCCGGTGAGCTTTGAGGTGGGTGCTGTCGATCATCAGCCGCTCGGGCGGGTCGGGTTCGGCCGCCAGTGCTGCAAAGATGCGCTCGAAAACACCCATTCGGCTCCATCGCACGAAACGGTTGTAGAGCGTTTTGTGCGGCCCGTAACCGCTGGGCGCGTCCTTCCACTGCAGGCCGTTGCGGATCACGTAGACGATTCCGCTCAGCACGCGCCGGTCGTCCACGCGCGGGATGCCGTGCGACCGCGGGAAGAACGGCTCGATACGCCGCATCTGAGTGAGCGACAACAGGAACAGGTCGGACATGGCTACCTCCGACCTCGCCAGAATCACACACCGCCGCGCCGGGGCAAGACATCAATGGGTCCTGAGCCTAGCTGAAACCATAGCTCAGTCGATCGCCGAGCCCCGCAACCAAGTTGGATTGTATAACTCGGCCGGATTCGGCCTTACTAACTTTCGGCGCTTAGCCGCAGCCACTCGAATTCGTCGAGCCCTACACGACCGAATTGAGATGACATCTGCTGGGCAACCCGTTGAGCGACGGATGAGCGCATCTCGCCCAGCCATTCAAATGATCTGCCTTTCGTATCGCGAAACTGGAAGCCGTCGGCTCCCCGTTCTCCGCGGACCAAGCCCATGCCGGCGGCCGGAGGGAATACCACCATCCGGATCTCGAACGGGCTGGTCCTTGGTTGCAATCTCAAGTCCTTTCCTCCCCGCGTCCGAACAACCAGGGAGAACGCGTCCGACCCGCCTTCTTGAAGACCCAATGGCAAAAGAGGGAACGGGCGTGGCCCAGGGATCCGTACCGCGTCGCACCGTGGCTGGAGGCACACGTAGTACTGGTCCGCCGACGGTCCACCTTCATCAGATGAACTCGGTACTAGGGCGATCACCGCGCCGAGAGTTGACGTTGGCAACCATCCCCCCGGGAGGTCCGGCTTCCCGTATGCTTCTCGCCCCAGCAGCGCCATCCTAGAGAAGGTCAGATTGGCGAGTTCCGCCTCCGAAGCCGGCGCGCTGAACAGAGTTGTCAAGTGTCGCCAAACCTTTCGTCTGCTTACAGCGCTGCTGCCGTCACCTCTTCCGATGACTTCGTGCTTCGAAGCGCCGTCGGCCAACAGCGCTTTCACTTGGTCGGCGGAGACAAGATTGCCTGGTGTACCGGTCAGATTGAATTCTCGGCCTTGGGCGACGAGGTGGTCCACCCACTCCCCAAACACCGCAGCGGACGGCTGAAACCTGTCTGGCCGCGCACAATCTATGCGGACATGGAGTTCTTCGGACACGAGACGTAGTGCATAATCCTCGGCATCTGATGTCGTCTCTAGCATACTTCGATGTGCGGCGAGGGCCGGATCAAGATCCCGATTGAACTTGGCCAATATGGTATGAGTAGCGTCGCGCACTGCCGAGATAGCCGCGAGCGCGACGGCGGGCATGATGCCCTCGGCCAGGCGCGAGAACTCTGTGACGAGGCGTACGGGAAGATCGGCTTCGGATACGACATGTTCACGCAGTGGGAGTGCCTCGTGGTCCTTGTGCAGGAAGACAACACGGACCTGCGGACCAGACAGCGCCACGACGCCATCAGTTTCGTCCGCCTGCAACTGAATGGCGGCAGCCGTAAGGTCGGAATGGAGGTCTCGCCTATGCGCCTGCAGGTCGTCAGCCCCTGTGTAGACCGCCAGGAGTCGTAGCCGGCCACCCTGCTGCCTATCGTCCTGCAGAATGCATTTTATAAATTCGCGAGCTTGCCTACTCGTTCGGCCGTCGAGCAGCCAGTCCACCACTACAATGTCGGCACGTCGTGCCAGAAGAGCCGACGTCCAGTCCGTCCCGGATCCCGCGCCACCGAGGCATGACTCGCCGGGATCCGGAACGTAAACCGCGCAGTTGATTCCCATCGCGCCAAAACGGCGCGTAAGCCCCATGCCATCCAAATCGTGTTTTATTGGGTCGGGGTCGCCCGACAAATCCGGCGGTTCCTCGGCAAAGTCACTGGAAATCGATTGTTCAGTCATCCCAGTGGGCATCTCGTAGCCGCGGGTGTCGGGCTGGGCAGCCTCCGGAGTCATCGCCTCGCGCGGCCGCTCTGCGAAGCCCCTGTCGTCGATGACGACCACTGTTTGAATGAACTGCTCGGCGACGCTGCGGCACGTCTCGGTAAAGCTCATAGCGGCGCGCGCCCGTTAGCCTGATCCGCAACGGCCGTGGGGTCCTCCGCAGGCGGAACGAGGCGGAAGCGCGCGCCCACGTCCACTCCCGTCTCATCAA
Source organism: Acetobacteraceae bacterium (assembly GCA_965246915.1). Taxonomy (GTDB): domain Bacteria; phylum Pseudomonadota; class Alphaproteobacteria; order Acetobacterales; family Acetobacteraceae; genus CAVRQM01. The sequence continues at coordinate 57,596 of CBDFGB010000009.1, read as the reverse complement.
GCCGCAGGTCCCACCCGAGACGGCGCAGCACCTGACGGGAGATATGTAGGCCTAGACCACGACCGCCGGGTTTCCGAGAGAAGCCGTATTCGAACACCGCGTCCCGGTCGCGCGTGGGCACGCCAGTACCCGTGTCTGCGACGGTCAGGTCCGGCCCGTCCACGTCCAGAAGGACTTCACGCGGTCCCTGCCCGACGTCGGGCAACCAGTGCAGGGCGTTGTCGATCAAATTGACGAACACGGGCAGGAACGTTGACGGATAGCCAAACAGTTCCCGCTCTCGAAATGCGTCTGTTGCGATGATAGCCGCACCCTTCTGTTCTAGCCGACTTTCGAAAAGCTCCCGCAAAAATCCCAGGACTCTTTCGCCGGAGAGACCAACCTTCGTCCTTCTCAGCCTCCGGTCGAGCGGCGCAAACATAGTGAGATAGCCGTCCAGGTGCTCGAATGCTGTTCTGAGACCGCGGTGAATCGGGCGTAGCCCGACGTTTCGGTGTGCCCACGGGGAGAGCGCGCGTATGTTTGCCCGTACCTCTCGGACAGCGGCGCGGAATTCGTGTTGTACTATTCCAAGGGCCATACCCACTTGCGCGAGTTCGAGGTTAACATTCATCTCCTCTCTTAAACCGGTTAATTCTTCTTCGAACACCTCAGTAAGCTCGTCGGCTGCCGGCTCGTCCTCAGTTGCCGGCGCGGTCGCCCGCGAGACGCGGTCCCGAAGGTCGGCCATCGCCTTAACCTCAAGCTCGCCCGTGTCCACGATCTCGGCCGCAAGTTTCTCCCCGAAACCGTAAAACTCCTCATCCGGCATAGATGTCAGGTCTGTCACCGCCAACCGACCCTCCACCTGCCGAACTGTCTCTTCAAACCTTGTGATCGACGCCCGCCCAGCTTCCAACAGCGTCAAGCGGGTTGCCTCCGCGACCTCGGACAAGGACTTCAGTTGTCCCTGGAGATTGCGTTTCGCTTCCGTTATATTGTCGTCAACGGCTTCGGTCACTTGCTTGCGCCGATCAAGCGGCACCGACGTCTCCTCGGCGATCTCCCCGACCAGCCGATCAACGGCAATAGCAAGAGGCATGTGGACCTCCTTCTCGAAACGTGCTGCTTGTTCCCGATAGGAAGACCACTCCCTCTGCAAGCCCTTCGTCAGGCCGAAGCCGGCCGGCTTTACCACCGTCAACCTCTTTTTAAACTCCATCAGCTCACGCCTGGTCTCAGCCTGCACTCTGAGCATCTCCGCCGCCGCTGTGCGATTGTCGCCGGCCGACGCTGCCAGGCGGAGTCGCTCCTCGGTGCGTCGCCTGATTTCTTCGGCCATGCGGGCGGGTGCGTCGCCGTCGAAGAGGCTAAATACGCGCTCAAGGTCTTGAGTAAGTCGTGCTTGCCTATCTCTCGTCCTCCGCTCTCGCCGTTTGCGGACTTCTTCTTTCCGATTTAGCTCGATTCGAACGTCCTGAAACGTTTCGGCGTTTCGGCCGCCATCCACAAAGAAATCGGCGGCAAGCTGAACGAGGAAATTTTCGAGGACCCGCCTGAATTGTCGATAGGCTTCATTTTCCTTGAAACCCTCCCGGCCAGCCTTTTCGTTTAAGTTCCCGTTCTGCTCGCGCGTGGTCTGAATTGCGCCGAACATTCGGCGATACAAAAAAATGATCTGGCCATCTGCCTGTTCCGCCGGACTTCGATGTGCAAGAAGTCATAGTCGGAGTTGCCGTAGGGCAGGATGCGTATGCCATCACGATACAGGTAAATCCCCCCGATCTTGTCGAGCTTGGCCATCATTCGGGCGTGCTGTTCCGGATCCAGCCGTGAATCCCGCGCATTGCCCATGACGTAGCCAAACGCAAGATCAAAGGGTCCGCACAGGGTAGCCTGACCTGCGGCTTCTTTCCAAACAACGTCGTAATGTTGGGACTCCGTCCCGAAAACGCCTACACTACCCCTGAACCTGCCGTAATCGTCGAAGCTACCAACGACTCGGTGGTCGGCTTCGTCGAATTCAGAGGGAGTAAAGAAGCTTTCAGCCCCGATGATATCATCGACCGTACCATCAGTTCTATGATCGCGAAAAGCTGTCGCAACCGACGGGGGCGGCAGCCCAGGCAACATAGTATTGGCGAATCCGAGCAGGGTGCGCCGCAGGGGAGATGCGACGTCACGGTCTTCGTCGTCGATGTCCCGCTCGATAATTCGGTCAGTGGGCTTAATCAGGAAGTGCGTGCCAGACACCTGCGGGAGGTCGAGCCTCTGACCGCCGACCGCTGCATAGAAGGAACCGATGTCTATGTCGAATGCACGGACGTCGGCTCTGACAGCTTCAAACACCGGAGACGGGCTTATGCGGCCGAGTGCTTCAGCATTTGACAGAACTACGTTTTTGAGGCGGTCCATCAGCTCAGCATCTGGCAAACGGTCGCCCTGGTGCCGCTCGATTGGGATGTCCACCATATCACCCCAGATTCCAGGTACTTCAAATAGCCTCCAATGAACCAGGGCCGCGGTGATGGCTTGGTCTTCCGATAAGGCTTTGGTGAGGATCAAAACGAGCGGACCGAGCGTGGCCATCGACAAGCGACCGATGCCTTTCTCGCCGAGGACGGGCCGGGATCGGACACCATCGACCGGCGATGGCAGTGGCGCCATCGTTCCTCCCTCTGCCTTGCTGTCGGTTGCGATCGACAGCCAACGATCCTCGAAGTCTCTCGTCGTCATGCCGACGCCGTCGTCCCGAAGCAGCAGTAGGGCGTCGCGGCGCCAATAATCTACCTCGACGTTGTGCGCGTAGGCATCGTGGGCGTTCTTAAACAGTTCATGTATAGCGGTCGGAATGCCCGCGACTTGCTGGCGTCCCAGCATGTCAACGGCACGGGCCGCAAAGCGTACCTTTGCCATTTTTATCCCACGTCCTACCGCGAGGCCCAATGGGATACGAAGTGCTCCCCGAAAGCCTGTGCTAATTTCACGGAGACCGCGTTTCCGATCTGCTTTGCTACCGAGTTTGTGCCACCCTCGAAGACAAAGGAGTCCGGGAACGTCTGTAGCGCGGCGGCCTCCCGTGGTGTGATGGAGCGATCCTGCGTTGGGTGGGCAAACCGTCCGTTAGACACGCTTATGCAACGAGTCGTCAGCGTGCCCGATGGTCGTGCTCGGTGAAGTCTGCCATAGACGTCGGAGTGGCCATCATGGTCCTGGTGGCAGTCCAGCACCAGGTGCTGCGGCCAATCTCTCCGCCCTCCGCCTTCCGGAGTAGAACGTAGGCGCGCCTTCGTTATCGGCGAGAGGGAAGGCGCCGCGTGATTTGCAACTTGGTCGTGGACTTCGCCCGCCTGAAGGCAAGGATATTGGCCAATGGCATCCCAGACTGTTTGATAGGGTTCGCGGCCACTGCCGTGGCTGGGAGCCGGCATACCTGGGCTCCCGTGACGGGATGCGGTAAGTATCAAGCGGCTGCGACGTTGCGGAACCCCAAAGTCCAATGCCTCCAACACAGCGTAATCCACGCCGTAGCGAAGGCTACGCAGGAAAGCGACAAAGTCTTGGAATGGCTTCCCGTCGAGACAACCGTGCTGCATGCCCGGAACATTCTCGACAAAGACATAGTCCGGTCTGAAACGGGAGATGAAGCGGCGCAATTCTCGTAGCAGTGAGCTACGCATGTCGTCCGCCCGTTTGAGCCTGTTTTGCCTCGAAAAAGGCTGGCAAGGGGCGCAGGCGGCAAAGACGAGCGGACCGGCTGCGGCGCCGGAACGCAAATATTGGTCAAGGCTGCACGCGCTAACCGCACGGATGTCGCTCTCGACGAACCGTGCTTCCGGAAAGTTTCTTCTGAATGTGCGAGCCGCCTCGGGGTCTATGTCCAATCCCAGGCGAACGTCCATGCCGGCCTTCCGGAAGCCGGCACTTGTGCCGCCACATCCGCTAAAAAAATCCCAAGCTTCCATGCGGGCTTGCAAGGGCATTTTGGCGACCTGCGGTCGTATCTTCGGGACGGTAGTAAGCACTGTTGCCACTTCGTCGCCCATGCTTCTCCCTCCCATTGTCCCGCGGGCGGCCCATACTCCCAGAGTCCGTGAGCCGATTAGAATCCGCTTCGACCCCCTTGGCAACGGCAACCGTCTTTGGCAGGCGACACCCGTCCAGGCGGTCCGAGAAAGCCACTTAAACGGCTTTCCAAAACCGGAACGTCTTTCATCTCGCACTGCCAGATACCGAGGAGGTTCCATCCGAGCTCCTCGAGACGTCGATGGTTCGCGGCGTCTCGGCGCCGATTAGCATCGAGCTTGCCCGCCCAGAACTCCGATCTGGTTTTCGGCAGCTTGCTCCGGGAGCAGTCATGCCCGTGCCAAAAGCATCCCATCACTTCGACCACCTTCATTCTGGATGGAAACGTGATGTCTGGGGTCCCAGGGAGCTCCCTCCGATGTAGACGGAAGCGGTAGCCCATGCGGTGTAGTAGCCGCCGGACCAACAGTTCTGGCATCGTGTTCTTGGACTTGACGGCTCGCATCATTCGCCGACGGGCGTCCGAAACGTCACCTCGTTCTTCGCCTGTCGGCATTGCCGCGCCATAACCCCCACTTTGGCGCCTGCGGGGCTGCTCTGACGACCCGGGAGCAGCAATCTTCATCTCCGTGGCTTACAGCGATCGCGTTACTATCCGAGATCTGGGTCTGATCGACGTAGTCAGCCCACCATTGCATCATCAAGACGCGCTCGTCCCAATGACCTCCCCGTGCGTATGCCGCGCGGGCGTCATTGCTCTCTACGTGCGCGAGCTGGCGCTCGATCGCGTCCGGGTGCCACTTTCCAGATTCGTTCAGCAGGCTTGATGCCGTCGCCCGAAAGCCATGGCCGGTCGCCTCGTCCTTGGCGTAGCCGAGACGCCGGAGCGCAGCGTTCAGGGTGCCGTCCGAGATGGGGCGAGACTGAGAACGAACGCCGGGAAACAGCAGATCGCCCTTGGAGATGAGACGAAGTGCGCATAGCAGCTCCCGAGCCTGCGCCGGCAGCGGCACGCGGTGTGGCCGGCGCATCTTCATCCGCAATGCGGGAACGGTCCATACGGCACGCTCAAGGTCGAATTCGGGCCATTAGGCCAGCCGGAGCTCGCCGGGACGGGGAAAGAGCAGGGCGAGCAGCCGCAACGCGATCCGCGTGCCGGGCTGACCGTCGAACGTGTCGATGGCGCGGAGCAGGGCGCCAAACTTCTCGGCGTCCGTGATGGCGGCGCGTGGCGTCGGCCTCACCTGCGTCAGGGCGCCGCGCAGGGCGTAGGTCGGGTCGGTTTCGGCGCGGGCTGTGGCGATCGCGTACCTGAACACGCTGCCGACGGTCGATCGGAGCCGCCGTGCCGATTCGTAGCGCTCCCTGGCTTCAAGGGTCTGCAATACCTTCAGGATGGCCGGCGCTGTGACCTCTCTGATGGGCTCATCGCCGAACTCGGCGTTGGGGAAGCTCAGCAGCCACACGGTCTTGACGAGCGTCGCCTCCGAGCGATCCTCCCGCTTCAGCTTTGCCAGATATTCCCCTGCAATGCCGCGGAACGTCGGCGCGTGGGCTCGGGCCTGGGCCTGGCGCTTCTTCTCGATGGCCGGATCGTGGCCGTCGGTCAGGAGGCGCTTGGCGTCCTCCCGGGCTTGGCGGGCCCGGGCCAGGGCGACCGTCGGGTATACGCCGAGTGCCAGCAGCTTCTGCTTGCCACTGAACCTGTAGGCGAACCGCCACAGCCCGGCGCCGTTGGGTTGCACCCAGAGCTGCAATCCGCCGCCGTCGGTCAGCTTCTGGAGCTTGGTCCCCGGCTGCGCCGATCGGCATTTCGCGTCGGACAAGGGCATCTCTTTGGCCTCCTCGGAGGCACGATACCAACAGGGGGTCCGGATACCAACAGAACTACCATCAACGGGCGGTCGATACCGAGCGTTCGCGATGGTATCCGGCACTACGCCAGGACACGCTCTCTGGACCACAAAGGTCAGCTAAATCAGCCTCCTAGGCGTAAAATAGCGTAGCAACGGCGGCGAAGAGAAAGTCTGGCGTAAGGGGGATTGGTGCCCAGGGGCGGAATCGAACCACCGACACTGCGATTTTCAGTCGCATGCTCTACCAACTGAGCTACCTGGGCACAGGCTGCCGCCATCGAAGGCGAGGGGCATAGCCCACCGCTCAATCGGGATCAACACCCTGCGGCGTCTCTTCCTCGTTGGTGGGCACGCGATACGTCTCGCCGAACCAGCGGCCGAGATCCACGTCCGCGCAGCGCTTGCTGCAAAACGGGCGATAGTCCTGCATGACCGGCTTGCCGCAGATCGGGCAGCCCTTGGCGCCTGGCTCCGTCATCCTGCCTCCAATCGCCAGTCCAGCCCGCGCAGCGACGGGTCGGAGCGCGACCGCGCGGCTTCGCCCAGACACGCGCGCAACGCGTCGCGCAATGTGCGGTCTGCCTCGAAGGCCGCGGCGACCGCGGGCGCGGCCCTTAACGCGAGTCGCCGCCACGGGCCGACGGCCGCCTCGCGCGCGTAAACCCGCGCGGCCTCCAGCGCTGCCGCATGTGGACCGGCGAGCATCTCATGGAGCGGCGTATGGGTCCGGCCGCGCACGATCTCGGCGAGACCGAGCCCCGTGAACCCTAGCAAGCGCGCTTGCTGGGGATCGCTCCGCAGCGCCTGGGCAAGCGGCTCTCCCAGCGCGGCGCGGCGGCGCACGGAAAGGCCGGCGAAATCGACCAGGATTGCTCCGCCCAGATGGCGCAGCCGAATCTGGCGAGCGAGTTCGGGTGGGACCGCGGCATTCGCCTCTGCGAGCGCCCGTGCTTTGTCGCCTCGCCTTGCCGCCAGGCCGCCAAGGTCGACGTCGATCGCGACGAGCGCGCGTGTCGGCGTGATGGACATGCGCGCGCCGCCGGGCAGCGTCACCTCAGGCTCCGCCAGAGCCACCACGCGCTCGGCGAGCGCATCGCTCCAGCCCTCCCGCATGGCGGCGCCAGGATGCAGCGCGGCCAGGCGCGCCACCGCCCCGGGACCGGCCGCAAGCCGGGCCGGCGGGCCAGACCCTGGATCGCCCCCCGCGAGCGCCACGCGTGGCCCCTTGCCCCCTTGCGGCGACCGGGTGACCCGCACGGCGACGATCGCGCCGTCCGTCACATCGCGGCCGCCGGCGCTGTCGGGCAGAAACCCCTCCGCATCCGCGAGCGTGACGAACGCGCCCGCCATCGCCGGCACGCGCGCACTGACGCGTCCGCGATAAACGTCGCCCACGTCGCTCGCGCCGCCGGGACGCTCGATGGCCAGATCAATCAGGCAGCCGAGCGCATCCACCGCCACGGCCCGAACCTCGCCCGGTGCCCGGTCGACGGCGATCGTCGTGGCAATGCTCACGGCATCGGCCAGCCCAGACCGCGCAGCAACTGCGCGGTCTCGAACAACGGGAGCCCCACCACGCCGGAATAGCTCCCCGAAAGGAATTTCACGTGCTTGGCGGCAAGACCCTGGATCGCATAGCCGCCCGCCTTGCCGCGCCACTCGCCGGTCGCGATGTAATCGTCGACCTGGCGTGGCGTGAGGCGGACGAATCCGACCACGCTTTCGCTCACCCGTTCAACGATGCGTCCGTCCGGCGCCCGGAGCGCGAGAGCCGTCAGCACGCGATGGCGGCGGCCGGATAGCAGCGTCAAGCACGCGCGAGCCTGATCCTCGGTTTCGGCCTTCGGCAGGATCCGGCGGCCCATCCCCACCACGGTATCGGCGGCCAGGACGAAAACTCCTCCGTCCGGGCAGGCGTCGAGCTTGGCGCGCGCCAGACGTCGCGCGGCCTGACGCGGCAGCTCCTCCGGCAACGGCGTCTCGTCGATGTCCGTGGGCGCGACGCGGTCGGGGAAGAGTCCGATCTGGGCGAGCAGGGCAAGCCGGCGGGGGCTCGCGGAGGCCAGGACCAGCGGCGTGACGGTCACTTGGAGCGCCCAGCCGGGGGTGGAGCGGTCGGCGCTACTTGAAACGGAACGTGATCCGGCCCTTGGTCAGGTCGTAGGGGGTCATCTCGACATTGACCCGGTCGCCGGCCAATACGCGGATCCGATTCTTGCGCATCTTGCCGCTGGTGTGCGCCAGGATGCTGTGCTCGTTGTCGAGCTTGACGCGAAACATCGCGTTGGGCAGCAGCTCCATGACGGTGCCGCTGAACTCGATCATATCTTCTTTCGACACACTGCCTCTTATCTGCCTGAAACGGGCGGGAACATGAGCATGTGCCCGTCTTGGGTCAAGTTCGTGTCAACTTAGCCGCGCGGCGACGCTGCGCCCATGCGCCTGCAGCCCCTCGGTCTCTGCCAGCCGGATCGCCGCCGGGCCGATCGCGCGCATGCCCTCCGCCGTGGCCCGGGTCCAGGTTGTTCGCTTGAGAAAGTCGAAGACCGAGAGGCCGGACGAGAACCGCGCCGAGCGGCCGGTCGGGAGCACATGGTTCGGCCCCGCCACGTAATCGCCCAGCGCGGTGGGCGTCAACATGCCGAGGAAGGCCGCGCCGGCATGCCGGATGCGGGCGAACACGGCCTCCGGATCCTGGGTCATGACCTGCAGATGCTCCGGGGCAAAGCGGTCCGAGAGGGCGATCGCCTCGTCCATGTCGCGCGTCACGATCACCGCCGCGCGGGTGTGCCATGACACCGCGGCGATGGCGAAGCGGGGCAGGGTGGGCAACAGCCCGGCCACTTCGCCGATCACCGCATCGGCCAGATCGGATGAGGGCGTGACCAAGATCGCCTGTGCAAGCTCGTCGTGTTCGGACTGCGCCAGCAGGTCGATCGCCACGCAGGCCGGATCTGCGCTGTCGTCGGCCAGGATCAGGACCTCCGACGGGCCGGCGACGCTGTCGATGCCGACAGTGCCGAAGACCTGGCGCTTGGCCTCGGCGACGTAGCGGTTGCCGGGCCCGACGATGCGGTCGACGGCGTCGATCGTGGCGGTGCCGAAGGCCAGCGCGGCGATCGCCTGCGCGCCGCCGATGCGAAAGATGTCCGTCACACCTGACCGGCGGGCCGCGGCCAGCACCAGCGGTTCGATCCGGCCGTCCGGCGTCGGCACGGTCATGGCGATCCGCGGCACGCCGGCTACCCAGGCGGGCAGGGCGTTCATCAGGACCGATGACGGATAGGCCGCCGTGCCGCCCGGCACGTACAGTCCGACCGCATCGATCGCGGTCCAGCGCATCCCGAGCGTGAGCCCGATCGGATCCTCGATGCGGAGGTCCTGGGGCATCTGAGCGCGGTGGAACGCCTCGATCCGCGTGGCGGCGAGGTCCAGCGCCGCACGCAACTCGCTCGACACGGCAGCCTCCGCGGCGTCGATTTCGTCCAGACCGATGCGCAAGCGTTCGGGGGTAACCGCCATGCGGTCATATTTCTCGGTCAGCTCGCACAGAGCGGCGTCGCCGCGCTTGCGCACCTCCGCGATGATCTCGGCGACCATCGCGGCGACGTCGCCGGTCGTCGCGGCGGATTGCCGCAGAAGGACCGAAAACCCCGCCTCGAACCCACGCTCGGTCGTCGTCAGACGCATCATACCAGCGCGTCCCGAAACTTCGCGATCCAGGCACTGATCGCTTCGGGTCGGGTCTTCAGCGCGGTGCGGTTGACGATCAGCCGGCTTGTGACATGGGCGATGACTTCCGTCTCGACCAGCCCGTTGGCGCGCAAGGTGCTGCCGGTGGCGACCAAGTCGACGATCAGCCTGGTCAGGCCGAGGCCCGGCGCCAGCTCCATCGCGCCGTTCAGATGCACCACGTCCGCGTGGATGCCCCGCGCCGCGAAATGCCGGCGGGCGATGTTGGGGTATTTCGTCGCCACTCGGACCTGCGACCAGGACCGGGAATCATCCACGCCGGCGGTGGCGGCCGGCTCGGCGACCGAGACGCGGCAGGCGCCAATGCCGAGATCCAGCGGCGCGTAGATCTCCGGGAAATCGTGCTCCATGAGCACGTCCGCCCCGCAGATGCCGATCTGGGCCGCGCCGTAGGCCACGAAGGTCGCGACATCGAACGGGCGTACCCGCACGACGTCGAGCTCCGGATCGTCGGTCGGGAACCGCAACCGGCGGCTATCCTCGTCGCGAAAATCCACCTCCGGCCGGATCCCGGCGGCGGCCAGGAGCGGGCCGCATTCGTCGAGGATGCGGCCCTTGGGGATCGCCAGGATGAGCGGTCCGGTCGCCTCCGGCCCCAGGCTCGCGAACGTCGCATGCGCGGTCATGGCGCGGTGTAGACCAGGGCGCGGTAAGGGAAAAGACAGCCGCCGGAAGCCTATGGCAGCACGAGTTCATGAGTGTCGCTCTCCGTAAGCCGCGCATGACACTCGAGCAGTTCCTCGCGTGGGAGGTGGGGCAGGCGGAGAAATACGAGTTCAACGGATTCGAGCCGGTGCTCATGGCCGGCGATACCAAAGAGCAGGCGGAAATCCAGAAGAACATCGTGGAGCGGCCCATTTCGACCGGACACGCGGCAATGGCGTGCCGGTTGCGAGGTTGGCGCCCGCTGGCGATGAGCGTGAACTCTCGTCCGCGCAAACGGCGGGACTCGCTCGGACCCACGCCCGAATGGACAAAGGCTGGCTTATCGGAGCAGGGCCGCTCGACCGGGATTCCTTGCATGAGCGTTGAGCGGTTCACGCTCGATACGAATATCCCCCTACAGCATCGACACCGAGGCCGGCCTACGGCAGATCCTGGCCGCCGCCGGTGGGCAGGCGGCCTACTTGGACGCACTGCTGGTCGCAACCGCCTCGGAGGGGCGATGCACGACGATTCCGACCGAGGCCATGACCGACGGTCAGGTGATGGGAGGCGTGCGGGTGCTGAACCCGTTCGGCCGGGACACGATCACGGCGGCTGCGACAGCATTGTAATTCGCGATCGTGAGAGCGTAGCGCCCCACGACGGGACGCCGCGTTTCAGTCGCGGCACACTGGGCTCCGCGCTCCCACCCATGCCCGCGCCAGATCGTCTGGACGGCGACCCGGATCCGGCGCGGGATGCTCGCGGGAGTAGACTATTTCCCCTCCACCTCGAGCTTTTCCTTGGCTTTCTTGTTCATCTCCTGGACCGGACCGGTTTGCTTGGTCGATCCCGTCGTCTGGGTTGACGATCCGGGTGCCGCCGGCAGCGGTCCCGCATCGGCCACCACAAGCTGGTCGGCGATCGGCAGGCGGCGGATCCGCTTGCCCGTCGCCGCAAACAGCGCGTTGGCCAGCGCCGGCGCCACCGGCGGCACGCCCGGCTCGCCCACGCCGCCCGGAGCCACGTCAAGACCCGCCGGCACGATGTGTACCCGCGTCTCGCGCGGCGCTTCGTCGATGCGCAGCACCTGGTAGTCGTTGAAGTTGGCTTGCTCGGCGCGGCCCTCCTTGAACGTGACTTCGCCGTATTTCGCGAGGCTGAGGCCCATGATGACCGCGCCCTGCATCTGGCTTTCGATGCGCTCCGGATTGATGTGGAATCCGCAATCGATGACCGTGTCGACGCGGGGCACCGACCAGCCGCCCTTGCCGTCCACGACGACCTCTACGACGGTCGCGATATAGCTGACGAAGCTGCGATGCGCTGCGATTCCAAGGCCGTGGCCCGGCGGCAGCGAACGCCCCCAGCCGGCTTTTTCCGCCGCCAATTCGATCACCCGCCGCAGTCGCGACGTGTCGATCGGATATTTCTCCGTCGACTCGCCATAGTCCCAAAAGTCCGGACTGGTCTTCGCGGCGTCGACGATGCGCGGAGCTCCGATCAGCTCCAGCAGGAAATCTTTCGGGTCGCGTCCCGCCGCGTGCGCGAGTTCGGACGCGAAACTCTGGATCGCAAAGGCGTGCGGGATGTTCGACACGGATCGGAACCAGCCAATGCGGGTATGCGCCGCCGCCTCGCCGTTCTCGCAAGTCAGGTTGGCGATCTGAAACGGCACGTCGACCAGACCCATGCCGGTCTCCAGCGGCATCTCCAGTTTCGCGTCCGGCGCGAACGTGGACATGATCGACGGTGCCACGCTGCGGTGCTTCCAGGCGGTCACTTTCCCAGCTGCGTCGAAGCCGGCCTCCAGATGCTCGGCCGACACGGTGTGGTAGAAATCATGCTGAATGTCGTCCTCGCGCGTCCATGTGACCTTCACCGGTGCGCCGAGCTTCTTCGAAAGCAACGCCGCCTCGAGCGCGAAATCGCATTTCGACTTGCGGCCGAACCCACCGCCGAGCAGCGTCACGTTGACCCGCACGTCCTTCGTCGGGATGCCGAGCGTTTGCGCCAGATCCTCGCGCGTGCCGCCGGGACTCTGGACGGGCGCCCACACCTCGCACCGCCCGTCGGCGACGTGCGCGAGGGCGGTGGGCGGCTCCATGCTCGCGTGCGCCAGGTGCGGGAGATAGTAGTCGGCCGTTACCACCTTGGCGGCCTGGGAGAGTGCGGCGTCGGCATCGCCCTCGCGGCGGACGACCTTGCCCGGCTTTTTCGCCGTCGCCTCGATCTCCGCGCGGTACTGCACCGAGTCGTAGACCTTGTTCGGCCCGTCGTCCCACACGATTTGCAGCGCGTCCCGGCCTTTGATGGCCGAACCGGTGTTGCGCGCGATGACCGCGACACCACCGAGCGGCTGGAATTTCGACGGCCAGGGCCAGCCCTGTACCTCGACCACCTGTTCCACGCCCGGAACTTTCAGCGCAGCGCCGGCGTCGAACGAGACCAGCTTGCCGCCGACCACGGGCGGGCGTGCGATCACCGCGAATTTCATCCCCGGCAGCCGCGCGTCGATCCCGTACGTGGCCCGGCCAACCGTGATGTCGAACAGGTCGACGATCTGCACCTCGCCTTTGCCGATGTAGCGGAAGGCGCTCGGGTCCTTCAGTTTGATGCGGTCGACCGGCGGCACGGGCATTTTCGCGGCATCGGCGGCGAGTTCGCCGAACCCGACGGATGCGCCGGTGGCCTTGTTGACCACGGTGTGGTTGCGGGCCTCGACCTGATCGGCGGCGATCGCCCATTTCTTCGCCGCCGCCGCCTCCAGCATGGCCCGCGCGGTGGCGCCGCACTGGCGCATCGGCGTCAGGAAGTGGCGCGTGCTGCGCGAGCCGTCAGTATCTTGGTTGCCGTAGCGCTCCTCGTCGCCCTCGGCCTGGCGGACTTTTACGCGGTTCCAGTCCGCCTCCATCTCATCGGCGACGACCATCGGCAGGCTGGTGCGCGATCCGGTGCCCATCTCGGACCGGTGGGCGAAGATCGTCACCTGTCCCGACGGGTCGATCGCCACGAACACGCGCGGATCGTTGACGGTCCCGTGCGGCATGCCGGCCGCGCCGGTCTCTTCCGCCCGCGCCAACAGCGGGGCGGCGAGCACCAGCACGCCGGTCGCGGCGATCCCGCGCAGGACGTGGCGGCGGCTGACATTCTCGATGAGGTGGCTCATGTCACACTCCCGTCGCCGCGAGGCGCACGGCGTCGCGAATGCGTTCGTAGCAGCCGCAGCGGCAGATATTGCCGGACATTTCGGACAGGATTTGCTCGTCCGATGGATTGGGCGTCTTGGCCAGCAGAGCCGAGGCCTGCATGATCTGTCCGACCTGACAGTAGCCGCATTGCGGCACGTTGACCTGACGCCACGCTTTCTGCACCGGATGGTTGCCGGCCGGATCGAGGCCCTCGATCGTGACGATCTTCTGTTTGGCCGCGTCGCCTGCCGTAATCCCACATGAGCGCTGGGCCTCGCCATCGAGATGCACGGTGCACGCACCGCACAGTGCCACGCCGCAGCCGAATTTTGTGCCGGTCAGGCCCAATTCGTCGCGCAAGACCCAGAGCAGCGGCACGTCGGGATCGCCGTCATACGTGCGATCCTGTCCGTTCACGTTCAGCGTGATCACGGCCGCCCTCCCTATCCGTTGTCCCGGGTTCGGTCCGGGTTGTCGCGGACGTATGAGTGCTGCGGATCGGCGATCGAGTCAAAATAAAAGCGGCGGAGTGGGCCGCGCTCGAAGTCCTATCGCTATATTTACTTGGGAATAGCGCGATGGGTATTTGCGCATGACGCGAACGAGGCGGTCGCTGCTTCGACTTGCTCGGCGGATCGCGTGGAACCGCGGATGGGCTCTCCAGCTCGCCCGCCATTGCCCGGGTGCTAGGCCAGCCGGCGCGGCTGCGGGCGACCAACCGTTCGTAGTCTCGACTTCACTAGGAAATCGCAACGAGTCCACCCCACGGGGCCAGCGAGACGATGCCATCCGCCAAATCGCTGGAAAGCGGCGAGGCGAGCGCACGCATGGACCCACTCCGCCACCGCATCGGTTGCGCGCCGAGATTGAAGGCGCAGACGAGGTGTTCGCCCTCCACGTCTCGGGTGAACGCCAGCACCGGCTCCGGCGCGTCGAGGAAGGTCGCTCGTCCCGTCCGCAACGCGGGATGCGCCCGGCGGAACGCGAGGAACGCGCGCGCGAACGACAGCACGGAGCCTGCGTCGACACTCTGCGTCGACGCCGCGCGCGCGAGGTGGGCCGACGGGATCGGCAGCCAAGGCCGAACGTTCGCGAACCCGTCTTCGGGAGTCCAAGGCATCGGCGTGCGGCAGCCGTCGCGGCCGCGAAACTCGGGCCAGAACGCGATGCCGTACGGATCGCGCAAATCCTCGCGCGCGACGTCCGCCTCGGGCAACCCCAGCTCCTCGCCCTGATACAGAAACGGTGTGCCCGGCAAGCAAAGCAGCAGCGCCAGCAGGCACTTCGCACTCGCCGCGGACTCGTCGCCCCAGCGGCTTGCCGAGCGTCGTACATCGTGGTTCGACAGAGCCCAGGCGGGCCAGCCCTGTCCCGGCTGCGCGAAGAAGGATTCGACAGCGCCACGGATATGCGCGGCCGTTCGCACGGCCCCAAGCAGGTCGAAGCTATAGCCGGTGTGCAGCAGATCCGCCGAGGCGCAGTATTCGGCGATCCGCACGACGCCGGTGTCGCAGGCGATCTCGCCGACCATCATCCGCTCGGCGTATCGGTCGGTCAGCGCCCGCAACCGCCGCAGCACGGCGAGGTTTTCCGGCCGCGAGCGGTCGTAGACGTGTTCCTGCCATCCGTAAGGATTGGCCGCCGAGATCTCCCGCGTGCCGCGCAGCGCCGGATCGAGTGGCGGGTTGTCGCGCAGATCCGGGTCGTGCAGGTAGAAATTGGCGGTGTCCAGCCGGAACCCGTCGACGCCGCGATCAAGCCAGAACGCCAACTCGCCCATCACCGCGTCGAGAGCCGCTGGATTGTGCAGGTTGAGGTCAGGCTGGCTGGTCAGGAAGTTGTGGAGGTAATACTGCTGCCGCCGCGCCTCCCATTGCCACGCCGGACCGCCGAACACGCTGAGCCAGTTGTTGGGCGGCGTGCCGTCGGGCCTTGGATCGGCCCACACATACCAATCGGCACGCGGATTGGTCCGGTCGATGCGGCTTTCGGCGAACCAGTCGTGGCGGTCGCTCGTGTGGCTGATGACCTGATCCATGATGACGCGCAGACCGCGCGCATGGGCCGCGGCCAGCAATGCGTCGAATTCGTCGAGCGTGCCGAACAAAGGATCGACCGCGCGATAGTCGGACACGTCGTAGCCGAAATCGTCCTGCGGGGATTGTTGGAACGGCGACAACCAGATCGCATCGACACCGAGATCGCGCACGTAGTCCAATCGTGACGTGATACCCCTGAGGTCGCCGACGCCGTCGCCGTCGGCGTCGGCAAAACTCCTCGGGTAGATCTGGTAGAATACGGCGCCCCGCCACCACTCCATCGTCATCCCTTTACAGCCCCGGCGGTCAGGCCAGCGACGATCCGCCGCTGGAACAGCAGCACCAACAGGATCAATGGCACCGTCACGACGACGGAGGCCGCCATGATGACGCCCCACGGCAATTCGTGCTGGCTGGCACCGGATATCTGCGAGATCGCCACCGGCACGGTGCGCGCCCGGTCGAGCGTGAGCGTGAGCGCGAAAAGGAACTCGTTCCAGGCGGCGATGAACGCGAGCATGCCGGTGGTCGCCAACGCGGGCGCCAGCAGCGGCAGGAAGACCTTTATCAGCACCGTCCAGGGACCGGCGCCGTCGATCACCGCCGCCTCCTCCAGCTCCCGAGGCAGCGCGCGCATAAAGGTGGTCAGGGTCCACACGGTGAACGGCAGGGTCAGGATCAAGTCCGACAGGATCAGGCCGCCGCGGGTGTTGTAGAGACCCAGGGTGCGGATCAGCTCGAACAGGCCAGAGAGCACCGCGACCTGCGGAAACATCGACACGCCGAGGATCGCCAGGAGAAACAGCCGGCGGCCGCGGAAATCGATGCGTCCGAACGCGAACGCGGCACTCGCCGACAGCGCGAGCGAGATCAGGACCACGGCGCCCGCGACGACCACCGAATTGCCGATTGCCTGCGCGAACGGACCACTGAGGGATGCGGCGTAGTTCTCCAACGTCGGGGCGCTGGGGATCAGATCGGCGCTATACAGCGCGGTGCCGGTCTTCAGCGACGACACCACGGCCCAGTAGAACGGAAACAGCGTCCAGACCAGCAGGATCGCCAATACGACGATCAGCGCGATGCGACCAAGGGCCTTCATCCCTCCTGCTCCGACAGGGTGGTGCGCGCGACGGCCAGATAGATCGCGACCAGCACGCCGACCGTCAGAAACAGCAGCGTGGAAGCCGCGGAGCCGCCACCGGAATCCTGGAAGTCCATCAGGCTCTGGCGGGCATAGACCGACATCGACATGGTCGACGCGTTGTTGCCGGTCAGCACGTAAATCGCGTCAAAGATGCGCAGCGCGTCCAACAGGCGGAAGATCACGGCGACCAACAGCGCCGGACGGATGATCGGCAGGGTGATCTGGATGAACCGGCGCACCGGGCCCATGCCGTCCACGTCGGCCGCCTCGTGCAGCTCGCGCGGCACGAGTTGCAGGGCAGCCAGACTCAACAGCGCCATGAACGGCGTGGTTTTCCACACGTCCACGAGGATGATCGCCCACATCGCAAGGTTCGGATCGGCGGTCCAAGCGATCGGTTGCGTGATCAGCCCGACGCCCAGGAGCATCTTGTTGAGCACGCCGTAGATGTCGTTGAACATCCAGTTCCAGATTTGCGCCGAGACGACCGTGGGGATCGCCCACGGCACCAAGATCGCCGCCCGTAGCGCGCCGCGCCCTGGCAAATGCGCGTTCATCACCAGCGCGAAGGCCAGACCCAGCACCGTCTCGACGCTGACCGATACGCAAGCGAAGAACAGCGTGTTGCGCACTGAACCCCACCATGCCGGATCGCCCAGGATCACCGCGTAGTTGTCCAGGCCGAGCCAGTGCCAGTCGCTCTCGCCGAGCCGCGCGTCGGTGAAACTGAGCTGGATCGTGCGCAGCAACGGGAAGCCCGCGACGACCGCGAGCACGATCAGCGCGGGCGCGACGAACTGCCAGGCGGCGCGGCGTCGGGCCGCCTCGACCGACACGACGTGCGCCCGCTACCACCGACCGTTGCGTGACAGGCGGTCGAGAGTCTGTTTCAGGATCGCGAGTTTGGCAGCGCCGCCGCCGCCGCTGGCCAGGATGTCGTGCGTCGTCGCGGTAAAGGCCGCCGCGAGCTGGGCGTAGCGGGTGCCGGCGACGCGCGACGGCCGCGCGACGGTGTGCGTGAACACGTCGAACAGATCGCCGTAGAACGGTACCGCCTTGAGAACCTCCGGGTCCTTGTAGAGCTTCTCGATCGTCGGGTTCTGCGAGTATTGGATGGCGCGTTCTTTCTGCTGCGGTTCGGCGCACATGAATTTCACCAGCTCGACGGCCGCGTCGGCGCTCTTCGAGTATTTCGACACCGCCATCTGCCAGCCGCCCAGTACGGCCGCACTCGCGCCACCCTCGCCGGCCGGCAACGCCGAGACGCCGACCTTGCCGCGCACCGGGCTGTCGGCGGACTGCGACAGCGACCAAGCATAGGGCCAGTTGCGCATGAACACCGCGTTGCCCGACTGGAACACGCCGCGCGATTCCTCCTCGGCGTAGTTCAGCACGCCCTTCGGGGTGATGGTCCCCACCCACGAGGCGGCGCGGTCGAGCGCCTTCGCGGCGTTCGGGTTGTCGATGGTGACTTTTCCGTCCGTGTCGACGATGGTGCCGCCCTGCGAGGACGCGACCCATTCCAGCGCGTTGACGGCAAGGCCCTCGTAGGACTTGCCCTGGAAGACGAACCCCTGCATGTCGGCGCGACCGGCGGCCCGCTCCGCGTCCTGGATTTTCTTCGCGCCCGCCTGCAACTCCTCCCAGGTTTTCGGCGGCCGAACGCCGTAGGTCTCCAGCAGGTCCTTTCGGTAATACAGCAGCCCGGCATCGGTGAAATACGGCAGCGCCAGGAGCTTTCCGCCCACCGTGTTGTTGGCGATGATGGAGGGGAAATTCGCGGCGATCGTCGCCGGATCGACCTTTCCGGACAGGTCCGCGAGATGGCTCGCCAGCACGCCCGGCCAGATCACGTCGATGACGTAGACGTCGATGTCGGTGGATCCGGCGGCAAGGTACTGCTGATAGAGCGCCAGACGTTCGGTTGCCGATTGTGGTGCGCCGATGACGCGCACCGTATTGCCGGTGTCCTTCGCCCATCGCGCCGTCTGATCCTGGCAGATTTTCAACTCCTGCCCCACCGATCCGCACGAGATCGTGAGCGACGCGGCCCGGGCTGCCGCCGGCATGAGCAGGGCGGCGAGCACGAGCGCGCGCGCGAAAAATGCGTGTGGAGCCACTTGGGTCCTCCCAGACCGTTCTTGCTTCGGAGCCTAGCCGGGGCGGCGCGGCAGTCAATTCGGCCGCCGCCTGCGCGTCCGATGACCAGTCATCACATCCGGTCATGCCGATCGGGAGTGTGGAGCGATGCAGACCATCACCGCGACGGACTTCAAGGCGCGATGCCTCGGCATCCTGGACCGTCTATCGCGCCACGAGCTTAATCGCGTCGTCATCACCAAACGGGGTCTGCCGTTTGGGGTATTGACGCCGCATCACGACGAGGTCGCTTCCGTCGAGGGGAGCGACGGTTGCATGAAGGGCTCGGTGACGATTGCGGAGGGCGTGGATATGCCGCTCCCGTTCTTGACGAGCCTTTTGACGCTGAGGAGGGCCTGACCCTCAGATGAGCGGCCAGGGCCGGCCGGCGATCTTGTTGGACACTTGTGCAATATTATGGCTGGCGGATGAACCTGGGAGATCGGGCTGCTGGGGCGAAGCCGGGCGGGGCGCTTGCCTGCGATGTCATTTCGAACGGACCCGAAAGCATGGTTCGCGAGGTTCCTCGCTCGGCCAGGCGTCCGCGAAGTGGCGCTCACCGCTGACATCGCCATCGAAGCCTCATATTTGTCAGACGATGCGATGGCGGGTTTCACCCGCCCTGCGTTCTACTGGCTGCTTGGGTCGAGGAACGATTCCTGTCGGAAACAGCGCCTTCAGTCTGCTTCAGCGGCGGCTAATTGGCGACGTTCGGCGGCGGAGTTGTGGGGGTAGGTTTTCCATGTCGGCTCGTAGTTGTCTGACTGCATGCCCCAGCCTATCCAGCCGGGCCGTGGCCCGCGCGCGAACAATTCCAGATAAGGGCCGGGGCTGCATCCTTCGATCAGCGTGTATTGCTCGTCCGGCTTGCGGCTGTGCTCGCGCTTCCGAGTGCCGATGTAATTGACCTGCGTCCGCCCCAGGTCCCGCGTGCGGGCATTCTTGCCGCGCACGCCGAACAGCAGGATTTCAGTCACGTTACGAAAATAAAATCCAACTCCACGCCCGTCCGAGCCGCCGTCTTTCCTGAGTTTGTGCCAGATGATGTTGCTTTTGTATTCGAATCCCCATGCGTGAAGGACCTTCAGACCTTCGGGCAATAGGGCGTTCGGAACCCAGAGATACAGGTGGGCGGGTTCTTGCGTCGCGCGCGAGACGGGCAGCGTGCAAATTTCGGCAGTGGTCATGGTGTCGTAGCGGGTCAGGCGGCGGTGCTCGGGGGCGACCTTGCCGGTCCGGTTAATGAATTGCCAAGGCGGGTCCGCAAGCACTGTGCGGAATTTCTGCTCGCCCACGGCCATCCGGAAGTCGGCCTTGGGGTCGAGCCGCAGCAGCTTGTCCATCAGCCCTCTGACCCCCCGCCGTTGACCGTTTCAGGCGTCAAGCCAGCCACGTCTTGAATCCCCACCCCACGTGCGGCACAAAACAGGAACATGCCATACGCCGAACTCCAGGTCACCTCCAACTACTCCTTCCTGCGCGGCGCGTCGCATGTCGAGGAGCTGCTGGCGCAAGCCGCCGCCTACGGCATGGCCACCCTGGCCATCACCGATCGCAATTCCCTGGCCGGCATCGCCCGCGCCCACCATCGCGCCAGGGAAGCGGGCATCCGGCTCATCGTCGGCTGCCGTCTCGACCTCGACGACGGCACGCCGCTCCTGCTCTATCCGCGCACGCGGCCGGCCTATTCCCGCCTCTGCCGCCTGCTGAGCCTCGGCAAAAGCCGCACCGGCAAAGGCGGCTGCCGCGTCTCCTGGGACGATATCGATTCCACCGACCTCGTCGCCATCCGCCTCGCCGACCAACCTGATCCGGCGCTCGCCACCGGCCTGGGCAAGCTGCGGGAAACATTCGGCCGCCGCGCCTATCTCGCGCTGACCCGTCGCCGCCGCCCGCACGAGGCCGCACGGCTCGCCCGCCTCGCGCAAATCGCCCGCGACGCGAGAATTGCCACGGTGGCCACGGGCGACGTGCTGTACCACGTCCCCCGGCGTCGCATCCTGCAGGACGTGCTGACCTGCATCCGCGAGGGCTGCGCCATCGACGACGCCGGGTTTCGCCGGGAACCGCAGGCCGAGCGGCATCTGCGGCCGCCCGCCGAAATGGCCCGCCTGTTCGCGGCCCATCCCGACGCCGTCGCCCGCACGGAAGATATCGCCGCCGACTGCGCCTTCTCGCTCGACGAGCTGCGCTACCAGTATCCGGAAGAGGCCGCCGCCGGCCGCACCGCGCAGCAGACCCTCGAGGACCTCACTTGGGCCAGCCTGCCCGACCGCTATCCGGACGGCACGCCCGACAAGGTGACCGCGCAGCTTCGCCACGAACTCGCATTGATCGCCGAGCTCGACTACGCGCCATACTTCCTCACCGTCCACAACATCGTTGGGTACGCAAAAGGCCAGGGAATACTCTGCCAGGGCCGCGGCTCGGCGGCGAACTCCGCTGTCTGTTACGTCATCGGCATCACGGCGATCGACCCCACGGAATCCGGCCTGCTGTTCGAGCGTTTCGTTTCCACGGCACGCCGCGAGCCGCCCGACATCGACGTCGATTTCGAGCACGAGCGGCGCGAGGAGGTCATCCAATGGGTCTATGATCATTACGGCCGCGACCGCGCCGCCTTGTGCGCGACGATCATCCGCTACCGCGCGCGCGGCGCCATCCGCGAGGTCGGCAAGGCGCTGGGTCTGACCGAGGACGTGACCGCCGCATTGGCCGGCCAGGTTTGGGGCTGGAGCGAGGAGGGGGTGCAGGCGCGTCACGCCGACGACCTCAATCTCAACCTTTCGGACCGCCGCCTTCGGCTGGCGATCGAGCTGGCGCGCGAGCTGATCGGGTTTCCGCGTCACATGGGCACGCATCCGGGTGGTTTCGTGCTGACCCGCGACCGGCTCGACGACCTCGTGCCGATCGAGCCGGCGGCGATGGTCGATCGGCAGGTGATCGAGTGGGACAAGGACGACATCGACACGCTGCGCTTCATGAAGGTCGATGTGCTGGGCCTCGGCATGCTCGGCTGCATGCGCCGCGCCTTCGATCTGCTCGACGAACATCGCGGCCTGCGGATCGACATCGCCGGAATCCCGCAGGACGATGCCGAAACCTACGCGATGATCCAGCGCGCCGACACGCTGGGGGTGTTCCAGATCGAGAGCCGGGCGCAGATGTCGATGCTGCCGCGCCTGAAACCCGCGAAACTGTACGACCTGACCATCGAGGTGGCGATCGTGCGGCCCGGCCCGATCCAGGGCGACATGGTCCATCCCTATCTGCGCAGGCGCGAGGGGCGCGAGCCGGTCACCTACCCGAAGGAGGAACTGCGCGAGGTGCTGGGCAAGACGCTGGGCGTGCCGCTGTTCCAGGAGCAGGCGATGCGGGTCGCCATGGTCTGTGCCGGGTTTTCCGCCGAGGAAGCCGATCAGCTGCGCCGCTCCATGGCGACGTTCAAGATGACTGGCGGCGTGCATCATTTCCATGACAAGCTGATCGAGGGCATGGTCGCCCGCGGCTATCCACGCGACTTCGCCGAACGCACCTTCTCGCAGATCGAGGGTTTCGGCAGCTACGGATTTCCCGAGAGCCATGCCGCGAGTTTCGCGCTGATCGCGTACGCCAGCTCGTGGATGAAATGCCACCACCCCGACGTGTTCTGCGCCGCGTTGCTCAACAGCCAGCCGATGGGGTTCTACGCGCCGGCGCAGATCGTCCGCGATACGCGCGAGCATGGCGTGGACATCCGCCCGGTCTGCGTCAACGCGAGCCGCTGGGACTCGACGTTGGAGTGTTCGGGCGGGCGGTTTCTCGCGGTGCGGCTCGGTCTGCGCATGGCGAAGGGGCTGTCCAACGCCGATGCGGCCGCGCTGCTCGCCGCCCGCGGCCAGCAGCCGTTCAAGGGGCCTGAAGATGCGTGGCGGCGCGTCGGCATGCCGGTCGCCGCCCTGGAGCGCATCGCCGAGGCGGACGGGTTCGCCGGCTGCGGCCTCGACCGCCGCGCCGCCCTTTGGGACATCCGCGGCCTGTCCGACGCGAAACTCCCTTTGTTCGATGCGTCGGAAACCCGCGAACCCCCCGTCGCCTTGCCGGCGATGACGGCGGGGCGGGAGGTGGTGGAGGATTACGCGAGCCTCGGCCTGTCGCTGCGTCGGCACCCGGTCGCGTTCCTGCGCGACGACCTCGCGGCCCAGCGCATCACGCCCTGCGGCGACCTCGCGCGCCTGCGCGATGGCCAACGGCTGGACGTGGCAGGCATCGTGCTGGTGCGGCAGAAGCCGGGCTCGGCCAAGGGCGTGCTGTTCGTCACGCTGGAGGACGAGACGGGCATCGCCAATCTGGTGGTCTGGCCAAGTCTGTTCGAGCGGCAGCGGCGTCTGGTGCTTTCGGCTTCGATGCTGTCCTGCCGCGGCAAGCTGCAGCGCGAGGGGGCGGTGATCCACGTGGTCGCCGACGAGCTCGCCGATCTTTCGTCACTGCTGCGCGGCGTGGGCGCGCGCGACGCGGCGTTTCCGCTGGTGCAGGGGCGTGGGGATGAGGCGAAGCACGGCGGTGGCCCGGACGCGCGCACCAAGCCGCGCGATATCTATGTTCCCGACCTGCGCCGCCCCGAGGGGATCCGGGTGGCAACCCGGGATTTCCGCTAGGCACCGGGCCTTCCGTGTCGCGCCCGGATGCGCTAGACCCGCCTCGCGGGACCCGTAGCTCAGCTGGATAGAGCGTTGCCCTCCGAAGGCAAAGGTCGCACGTTCGAATCGTGTCGGGTCCGCCATCCTCGCGCCTCGCTCGGAAACCCGATCGAAACCGGCATGGCTGCGTTGTAGGAGGCCCCTCACGCCGCTCGTCGATCCGTCATAGGCTCGTGTCGTCCAACCGGAGGCCGCCATGCCCGCGCTGCGTTCCCGCACCACCACCCATGGCCGCAACATGGCCGGCGCCCGTGGCCTGTGGCGCGCGACCGGCATGAAGGACGGCGACTTCGGCAAGCCGATCATCGCCGTCGTCAACTCGTTCACGCAATTCGTTCCCGGCCATGTCCACCTCAAGGACCTCGGCCAGCTGGTCGCGCGGGCGATCGAGGCGGCGGGCGGGGTCGCCAAGGAGTTCAATACCATCGCGGTCGATGACGGCATCGCCATGGGCCATGACGGCATGCTCTACAGCCTGCCGTCGCGCGAACTGATCGCCGACAGCGTCGAATACATGGTCAACGCCCATTGCGCCGACGCGATGGTCTGCATCTCCAACTGCGACAAGATCACCCCCGGCATGCTGATGGCCGCGATGCGCATCAACATTCCCGCCGTGTTCGTCTCCGGCGGCCCGATGGAGGCCGGCAAGGTCGATCTGGCCGGCGTCACCCGCTCCATCGACCTGATCGACGCGATGATCGCCGCCGCCGACGGCAGCGTCACCGACGCCGAGGTCGAGGTGATTGAGCGTTCGGCCTGCCCGACCTGCGGCTCTTGCTCGGGGATGTTCACCGCCAATTCGATGAATTGCCTGACCGAGGCTTTGGGTCTGGCGCTGCCCGGCAACGGCACGGTGCTCGCGACCCACGCGGATCGGAAGCATCTGTTCGAGGAGGCGGGGCGCGTCGCGGTCGATCTGGCGCAGCGGTGGTACGAACAGGACGATGCGACCGCGCTGCCACGCGGCATCGCGACCTTCGCCGCGTTCGAGAACGCGATGACGCTCGACATCTCCATGGGCGGCTCGACCAATACGGTCCTGCATCTGCTGGCCGCGGCGCAGGAGGGCGGGGTCGACTTCACCATGGCGGACATCGACCGCCTGTCCCGTCGCGTGCCGGTGCTGTGCAAGGTGGCGCCGGCCGTCGCCGACGTGCATGTCGAGGACGTCCACCGCGCCGGCGGCATCCTCGGGATCCTGGGCGCGCTGGATCGCGCCGCGTTGCTGCACCGCGACTGCGCGACGGTCCACGCGGCCACCTTGGGCGAGGCGATCGATCGCTGGGATTTGGCCCGCGACCCGTCCGAGAGCGTACGCACGTTTTTCCGCGCGGCCCCCGGAGGCGTGCCGACCCAGGTCGCGTTCAGCCAGTCGTCACGCTGGAACGACCTCGATACCGACCGCGAGCGCGGGGTGATCCGCGAGGCGGCGACCGCCTTTTCCAAGGACGGCGGCCTCGCCGTCCTCTATGGCAACCTCGCCGCGGACGGCTGCATCGTGAAGACCGCGGGCGTCGATGCCTCGATCCTGCGCTTCTCCGGACCCGCGCGGGTGTTCGAGAGCCAGGACTCCTCGGTCGAGGCGATCCTGAATGACCGCGTCAAGCCCGGCGACATCGTGCTGATCCGCTACGAAGGACCGAAGGGCGGCCCGGGGATGCAGGAGATGCTCTATCCCACGAGCTATTTGAAGTCGAAGAAACTGGGCAAGGCGTGCGCCCTGGTGACCGACGGCCGGTTCTCCGGCGGCTCGTCCGGCCTGTCCATTGGCCACGTCTCGCCCGAGGCGGCCGAGGGCGGGGCGATCGGCTTGGTATGCGAGGGCGACCTGATCGAGATCGATATCCCGGCCCGCTCGATCCGCCTCGTCGTGTCCGACGATGAGCTCGCGGCGCGGCGGGTGACGCGGGACGCGGCTGGGTGGCGGCCGGCGGAGACGCGAAAGCGAGCGGTCTCGCAGGCGCTGCGGGCCTACGCCGCCTTCACGACCAGCGCATCACGGGGGGCGGTCCGCGTCGTGCCATGAAGCCCTGGTGCTGAGCCGACCGGCTCTCCACCCGGCCTCAGGACGTAAAGCCGGAGAGGGAGCAGGACAGTCCCGCTCCCGTTCGCTGAAGACGCCACGCCGCACGGGTGCCGGACCACGCGCGGTCGCGACGATGTTGGGACAAGTTAGCGCAATCGCCGCAATCACCGGGTCGACGTCAGATTCTTCTTCGCATACCGTACGAATTGTGTCATAACACGGGTCGTGACCATTCCCCCCACCTCCGCGACGCCCGCCCCCGACCTCGCGGCGCGCTTCGCCCTGATCATCGAGGGATTGATCGACGACATCGCGAGGGCGTCGGGACGGCGATGGGGACTGGCGCCGCTCGTCCTCTGGATGGTCCGACCCTACCTCCGCCGTATCGTCAAGGAGTTCGAGGCTGTCGTCGCCCGCTCTCTCAACGCCGGCATCGCCCAATCCGGGAGGGTGCAATCCGCCATCGTCCAGCCTGACCTCGCTCCACCCAGGATAAGCCCGGACGCCTCTCCGGTCGCCGCAGCCCCGCCGCCGATGGCCCCGCCACCTGAGCGCCTCGGACCCGCCCCCAAGACGGCGAACCGAACGGTGCGGGCCACGACCCGCTCGGCTCTCCAGGACACGACGCCGTCGCCCCTGCCACGAGCCGTGGCACGGATTGGGTGGGATGCGCCGCCGAGATGTCCTGTCGGATCGGCCCGGGCTTTCCGCCATGCGCCAGGTCGGGCTCATGAGAGGCACCGGGTGCCACTCCCGAAGCCGACCATTTTTTCCGCCCGATGCGAGCCGACGCCTTGGCGTAACTAATACGTTATGATATCGTAACGTAAGGCCATTCCCTCAGCCGAACGCATAGGCGTCCATCCGAAGGATCGAATACATCGCCGATGCATGCAGCCGCTCGGCATGGTCAAGGCCGGCCGCGCCCATGGCGACATAGAGCGGCAGCAAGTGCTCGTCGGTCGGATGCTGTTCGACGGCGAACGGCGCCAATGTGCGATAGGCGAGCAGATCGGCGCTGCGCCGCTCGACGATGGCCGCGTCGAACCAGTCGGCGAAGGCGATCACGTCCGGTGTGGCGGGCGCATCCTCCGCCTGGCCGCGGAAGCGCCGCAGATCGTGGGTGAACGAGCCGGACCCGACGATCAGCACGTCCTCCGCCCGCAACGCTGACAGCGCGCGTCCGACGGCGACGTGGTGCGCCGGGCCGAAATGTGGCTGGATGGAAATCTGCGTCACCGGAATGTCCGCCTGCGGATACATCAGCAGCAGCGGCACCCAGGCACCGTGATCCAGCCCCCGGTTCGCGTCGCAGCGGCTGGGCAAGCCCGCCTCCGCCAGCAGATCGCCGGCCCGCTCGGCCAAATCCGGCGCGCCGGGCGGCTCGTAGCGCAGGTCATAGAGCGCTTGGGGAAACCCGCGGAAATCGTGGATCGTCGTCTGCCGCTGCCGTGTCCCGAGCTGGATCACGTCGGTCTCCCAGTGCGCGGAGGCGACGAGGATCGCTTTCGGCCGGCCCAGCCGCTCGCCAAGACCGCGCAGGAAGCGCGACGCGGGCGCATCGACGATCGGCAGGGTGGGTGCGCCGTGGCTTAGGAAAAGTGCGGGCAACATTTTAGGCTCCTCCATTGGGGTGTCGTCGGATGGCGACGAAATCTACGCTCGGGCCGGTTGCCCAGTCAGCGCCAAGCCCCGCACAGTGACTGTGCGCGAGCGCAGGGGGCATTGGATGCTCGACTGGGACGACCTGCGTTCATTCCTGGCGATCGCCCGGCATCGCACGCTGTCCGCCGCGGCACGCGCGCTGTCCGTGCAGCAAAGCACGATGGGTCGCCGGCTCGATGCGCTGGAAAGCCGCACCGGCGCCAAATTGCTCCAGAAGACACCGGCGGGTTTTGTGCTGACCGCGGCCGGTGAAGCAGTGCTGGCGCACGTCGAGCGGATGGAGGCGGAGGCGCTTGCCGTGGACCGTGCGATCACCGGCCGCGATTTGCGGCTGGCGGGCGCGATCCGGCTGACGACGATCGAGACACTGGCGGTGGATGTGCTGGCGCCGACGCTTGCCGATTTCGCCGCCGCCTACCCGCATGTCACGCTGGAATTGGACACCGACACCCGCAGCCTGAGCCTCTCCAAACGCGAGGCCGACGTCGCCTTGCGGCTGGTCCGTCCCAGTGGACACGAGCTGGTGGTGCGAAAGGTCGGCGAGATCGCCTACGGGCTGTTCGCCAGCCCCGCCTATCTGGCGCGGGCCGGTATGCCGGATCTGGCCGCGGGCGCGCCCGGACACCGCGCCATACTTACCTTCGACGATCTCATGAGCACGCCCGAAATGGATTTCGCCCGCCGCACCCTGTCTCGTTGCCATGTGGGGTGGCGCAGCAACAGCCGGTTCGCCCAGGCGCGCGCCGCGGAGCTCGGCCTCGGGATCGCCGTGTTGGCGCTCTATCTCGCCGAAGGGCGCGATCTGGTGCGGCTCGCGTCGCCTGGGCCGCCCCGGCGAGAGATGTGGCTCGCGGTGCACGAGGACATGCGCCACACGCCGCGCATCCGCGCGTTTTCCGACATGCTCGTGAACGCTTTGCGGCAGCAGGCCGGCCGGTTGCTCGGCGACTGATTGCGCGGCCGCACATTGGGTCTGCGCCGATCGGCAATGGGCTGGCCCGGGGCTCGCCGCCAGGTTCTGCGCCGTGACGGGAGTGACCGTCGCCGGCTGTGGCCCCGCTCGGTCGCCTGGAGAGAGGCTTGCATGAACACTTTGAAGCTGGCGGCCGCCGCCGCCGTCACATTGATGCTGACCTCGGCCGCCGCGCGCGCGGCGGGGGCACCCGTTCCCACGCCCGCGGAGAATGTCGGGCCAGCCGACATGCTGACACCCGAAAACTCGGTTCTGCTGCTGATCGATCATCAAGTCGGCCTCGCGCAGCTCGTTCGCGATATGAGCCCGGAGGAATTTCGTACGAACGTCCTTGGAGTGGCGCGGGCCGCCAAGGCGATGGGCGTGCCTGTTGTGCTCACGACCAGCCGTGACTGGGGTCCGAACGGCCCGATTTTCCCGGAGCTGACTATGCTCTTTCCCGACGCCAAGATCATCCGCCGTACCGGGGTGATTGACGCGTATCGCTGGCCGGATTTCCGCCGCGCTTTGGAGGCGACTGGCCGCAAGCATGTCGTCGTGGCGGCGATCTCCGATTCAACTTGCCTGCAGTTTGCCGCCCTCGACATGGCACGGGACGGCTACGTCGTGCATGGCGTGATTGACGCCTCCGGCGCTGTCAGCGTCATCGAGCGCGAGGCCACCATCGCAACATTGGCGCAAGCGGGCGTTCGCGTGCGCAACTGGTGGTCGGTCATGGCGGAGTGGCGCGCCGACTGGCGCCGCGACGAGGCGGCGGGATGGCCGGTCGCGGCCGGGCTGCTCGACACGCTACCGTCTTATGGCTGGCTCATGGACACTGCTGGTGCCTACGCCTCCGGCGTGATGACGCCTCCCGCGCCGAAGTGAACGGGCATTGAGGTGCAGTGGCGGCGGCCGGTGGACCCGGACGCCGCTCTCGGCGCTCCGGACCGCGCGGCCCCGTGTGTGAAACCATCGACGGTCCCAGCGCGCGGATGGCCTGGCCGCGCCTTCCTCCTGTAGAAAAGCGTGCAGTGAATGCCTTCGGATCGCATCGGCTCGCGCGCACGCCATGATCGGCTCTGGCATGATGCTGGGTGTCGCCGCGTATTTCCTGTTCTCCGGCCATGACGCGGCGATCAAATGGCTCGTCACCGGCGCGCCTGGCGAGCCTGCCTTGCTGGTATGGCAGGTCCTGTTCGCCCGCAGCCTGTTCATCGTGGTCGTGGTCCTGATCGCCGGCCGCCGCCGCGTGCTGGAGCGGGCGATCCTGACGCCGGAGAAGCCGCGTCTGCTGTTTCGCGGCGCGATCATCCTGCTCGCCTGGCTGTCGTACTATTCAGCGGCCCGCGAACTGCCCTTGGCGCAGCTACTGACGCTCTACTTCGCCGCCCCGATCATCACGACGATCCTTGCCGCTCCGCTGCTGGGCGAACGCGTGCCGCTCAGCCGGTGGATCTCCGTGGCGGTCGGATTCGTCGGCGTGCTGGTGGCGTGCGATCCGGCCGGGCTGAGTTTCTCGTTCGCCGCGCTGCGGGTGTTGATCGCGGCCGCGTTGTGGGGCTTCGCGATCATCCTGATGCGCCAGATCGCTCGGCGTGAGGCCTCGATGGTCCAGATGCTGTATGCCAACGGCGGCTTCCTCGTCGTGACCGGCATTGCCTGCCTCGCACGGTTCGTGCCGCCCGATACCCGGCAGGTCTGGCTGCTGCTGCTGGTGGGCGCGGCCGGGGCGGCGGGACAATTCTGCCTGTTCGAGGGCGCGCGCCGCGCGCCGGCCTCGGTCATGGCCAGTGTCGAATACACCGCCCTGCTCTGGGCCTTCGTGCTGGGTTGGGTGGTGTTCCACGACGTCCCGACCGCTCCGGTGATCGCGGGTGCGGCCCTCATACTGGCCGCCGGGGCGTGGCTGGTGTTCTCGGAGACTCGCGCGGCGTAGGCGGAGCTTTGGCGTCCGACGGTGTGCGCGGCGGGCTCAGCTCACGTGCATCGGTGTGAACGACAGGTGGTTGCGCCATGCGACGGTTGCCGAGACTGGCCAGAGCGCGAATCCGCGAGGGGCCAGGGTCGGCAGCCAGGCTGCAAGGGCGGCAATCGTATGCGGGCGGGGGTGGCCGATCGCGATGCAGTGCCCATGCCGCAGCGCCTGGGCCTCGATCTCGGCAAGCTGCACGCCGATCGTCGCGGGGTCGTTGCGCCAGTCGATGAAGACATCGCGTGCCGCGGCCGGCACGCCCGCGGTGATCGCTCGGCTTAACGCCACGCTGTGCGACACCGTGACGCTGTCGATGAACAACAGCCCGCGATCGCGCGTCTCGGCTGCCACGAGATCCATCAGCGCCGCATCGCGGGTCGCCACCGTGCCCATGTGGTTGTTCAGGCCCACGGTCATCGGAACCGCCGCCATCGCCGCCCGCAGCCGCGCGAAGTTGACCTCGGGCGGCAGATCGACACGAAGCGGGTCCGGGCCGGTCTGCGCCAGGCTGTTGCCGCCGGCCTGCATCGGCATGTGCAGCATCGTCTCGTGCCCGCGGTCCATGGCGGCCGCCACCTGTTCCGGCAGGCGCGGCGCGAATGGGAACCACGACAGGGTTAGCGGGCCGGGCAGGGCGGCGATCTGCGCGGTATTGGGATGCATCCAGCCCATGTCGTCGATGATGATCGTGATCGCCGGGCGGCCGTCGAGCGCGGGCATGGCGATCGCGTGGCGCCGCCAGGCTGGCGGCGCATCCGCGACGACGGGCGGCGCGGCGGGAGCGGCCACGGGCGGCATCGCCCCGGATAGATTGGCGCTCGCCCCCTCGACCGACCGCGGCACGGCCATGCCGGCATAGGCCGTGACGCTGCCGGCGGCGACCAACGCGGTCGACAGAAACCCTCGGCGCCGAATGTCCATGTAGTCCGATCCTAGTTTGACGGCGATCCGCCGGAGTCTCCGCACTGTGTATAGTCTCGTGGTCGATGCCGACGCCACACGGCGGATGGGCCTCGGCTTTACGCGCCGAACATGTGGCCCGCGCGCCACAGTGAAGTGGCGGGTCCGTGCGCTGCCCTTGCCTCGCGCAATGGTGGCGTTTTGTGGCGCACCGCATCCACGGAGCGTCGCCTCGCGTAGGGATGTCGCGATCGCGGGATCGCCCGGCGTCAGAAGCGCCGTGGACCGAAGCAGACAAAGGTAGACCCAATGCCGCTCGACCACATTTCCTCGCCCGACCCGGATGCCGAGAACCGCGCCAGCGGGGGCACCGATCGTCGTGGATTGCTGCGCAACGCCGGCATGTCGGCGGCCGTGCTGGGGGCCCTCGGCGCCGGCGCGACGACGCTGACGCCGCGCCGCGGTGAGGCGGCGATCGGCGACGGCGATATCCTGAACTTCGCGCTGAACCTCGAGTATCTGGAGGCGGAGTTCTATCTGCGGGCAACGACCGGGCACGGCCTGTCGGCCTCCGAGGTCACCGGCACCGGGACCGCGGGCTCCGTCACGGGCGGCTCGATGGTGCCGTTCAGCAACCCCAGGCTTCGTGAACTGGCCAACGACATCGCGTCGGACGAACACGCCCATGTGACGTTCCTGCGCGCGGCGCTCGGCTCCTACCGGGTCGCGCGCCCGGCGATCAGCCTGCAGACCGCGTTCATCACCCTGGCGCGCGCCGCCGGCGTCGTCGGCCCGACCGAATTCTTCAATCCGTTCGGCTCCGATTTCAGCTTCATCCTCGGCGCCTACATCTTCGAGGACGTCGGCGTGACCGCCTATCTCGGCGCGGCGGCGGCGATCGCCAATCCCGACTACCTGACCGCCGCGGGCGGCATTCTCGGCGTCGAAGCATATCATGCCGGCGCGATCCGCTCGTTCATCGTCAACAACATGGGGATGGCCAGCGGCGTGAACGCCGGCAAGATCTCGGCGCTGCGGGCGGCCTTGTCACAAGCGGCGGACGACAGTGGTCCGGTGGTCAACAGCACGACGTCGAATCTGGCGCCGACCGACAGCAACGCGGTGAATTACCCGCGCACCCCGCGTCAAGTATTGAACATCGTCTACGGTGGCGTGAACGCGACCAAGGGCCTGTTCTTCCCGGCCGGGATGAATGGCATGATCAAGTAACAGCCGGTAGCAGCCGGTCGCGGCTTGGCTCGGCGGCAGGCAGGCTATCGCCCGCCGTCGGCCTCGTGCCCGGCCGCGAAACGCATCGCCTCCTCGGCGGCGCGGAACAGCGCGCGGGCTTTCTGCCGCGTCTCCTCGTATTCCGCCTGCGGGTTGCTGTCGGCGACCACGCCGCATCCGGCCTGCACGTGCATCGTGCCATCTTTCACGACCGCGGTGCGCAGGCCGATGCAGGTGTCCATCGTCCCGTTGGCCCCGAAGTAGCCGATGCAGCCGGCATAGATGCCGCGCCGCACCGGCTCCAGTTCCTCGATGATCTGCATCGCCCGCACTTTCGGCGCACCGGTCAGCGTCCCGGCCGGAAAGCCCGCCACCAATGCGTCGAGCGCGTCGAGACCGTCAGCCAGTTCGCCCTGGACGTCCGACATGATGTGCATGACGTGGCTGAACCGCTCGATCGCGAAGCTCTCGGTCACCCGAACCGTGCCGATCCGTGCGACCCG
Source organism: Acetobacteraceae bacterium (assembly GCA_965246915.1). Lineage (GTDB taxonomy): Bacteria > Pseudomonadota > Alphaproteobacteria > Acetobacterales > Acetobacteraceae > CAVRQM01. The sequence goes on along the minus strand of CBDFGB010000009.1, from coordinate 24,888 downwards.
GCCGACATCGTTGCGGCCAAGATCGAGCAGCATGAGGTGCTCGGCCCGCTCCTTTGGGTCGGCCAACAGTTCGGCGGCCAGCGCCTCGTCCTCCTCGTGCGTGACGCCCCGTCGGCGTGTGCCGGCCAGCGGGCGGATGGTCACGATCCCGTCGCGCAGCCGCACAAGGATCTCCGGACTGCTGCCGACCACCGCGAAGCCGCCGAAATCGAGGAAGAACAGGAACGGTGCCGGATTTATCCGTCGCAGCGCCCGATACAGCGCGAAAGGGGGCAACGCGAACGGCACCGAAAAGCGTTGCGACGGGACGATCTGATAGGCGTCGCCAGCGCGGATGTACTCCTTCGCCCGGTCGACGGCCGCGCAAAATTCCTCGCGCGTGAAATTCGACGACGGCTCGGGCATTTCGGCCTGGGCGGCCATCGCGGGGGCCAGTGGCAGCGGGCGGGACAGCGCCTCGGTCACGCCGCGCAGCGCCTCGTGCGCCGCATCCCACGCCTCTTGCGCGCTCACGCCATCGCGCGGAAAGACCGGGGCGGCCATCGTGAGGAGGTCGGTGACGTTGTCGAAGACGACGAACAGCGTCGGCCGCAGCAGGATCGCTTCGGGCAGGTCGATCGCGTCCTCGTTGATACTCGGCAGCCGCTCCATCTGCCGCACCATGTCGTAGCCGAGATACCCGACCAGCCCGCCGCACATCGGCGGCAGCCCCTCCGGCACCTCGAGCCGCGTCTCGGCGAGCACCGCCCGCAGGCTCTCCAGCGCCGGACGCGCATCGGCCGCAAACGCGTCGGGGGCGGTCGCGGCATGGCGGTTGGTTTCGGCGCGGCCGCCGCGACAGCGCCAGATCAGGTCCGGTGCCATCCCGATGATGGAATACCGGCCGCGCGCGGCGCCGCCCTCGACGCTTTCCAGGAGGAAACTGTGCGGCCGGCCATGCGCGAGCCGAAGATAGGCGCCGATCGGTGTTTCCAGGTCGGCGACGCCTCGTCGCCAGATCAGCTGTCCCCGCCGCCCGTGATAGACCTCGGCGAAAGCGTCGAAATCCGGCGTGTGCGGCACCTTATTGCCCCGAGCGCGTCAGGTCGGCGAGCACCCGTGCGCTGACCCTGGGCTTGGCGGCCTCGTTGACCGCCCCGGCAAAGGTCGCGGTCACGTCCTGGCCGACGCCGCGCGTCAGTGCGTCCTTCAGCTGACCGTAGCCGACCGGATCGGTCGCCGGATCCGGCTGCTTGATGTCGGTCAGCATGGCGACGATGAAGCCGTCCGGCATCTCGACCATCGTGGCCGACCCTTTCTTCAGGGAGAACAGCGGCCCCAGCAGCGGCGGCGGTACGCCCTCGGCCGGCTGGTCGCGGGTGGTCGGGGGTAGATGCCGCAGCTCCAGCCCCGCCTTTGCCGCCAGGTCGGCGAGCGAGCCGCCCTTCTCCACCTCGGTCAGCAGCGCGGCCGCTGCTTGGTCCTGCGCGCGGCGGCGTTCGTCGCGAGTCCAGTCGGCACGCACCGCCTCGATCACCTGATCGAACGGTTTCGGGGCGGGCTTGCTGATGCCTTCGACGTCGACGGCGTAGTAGCTCTTGGACGGGCCCGGCGCCTGGACGAGTTTGGCGGCCTCGCCCTGCTGGCCCGCGAAGGCCGATTGGATCAGCGCGAGCCGCAAATCGGGCGGGCCCGGGATCGGCGCGGGCGCGCCTTCCGGCGTCATGCCTGCCTGGTCAAGGGTGCCGGCGATCGCGGCGACCCCGAGATCGCCCGGCAAATCGCCGAGCTTCGTGCCGCCGGCCAGGAGGTCCTCGATTCGGTTCGCTCGGTCGTAGATGAGGTCCACGGATTTTTCGGCGATCAGACGTTTCCGCAATTCGTCGCGCGCCTGCTCGAACGTCTTGCCGCCGCCCTCGCTCGCTTTCGTCACCTTGAGCACGTAGTATCCAAGCGCGCTTTTGATCGGTGGTGCCACGGTGTTGGCCGGCAGCGCGAAGGCCGCGTCCGCCAGTTCCGGCGCGGGAAACTCGCCGCGCGTCGCGTCGGCCAGTTCGACGCCGGCCCCTCCGGCCTGTTCGGCGGCTTTTTGCATCGCGGCCCAGTCCGCTCCGGTCGTCCACTCCGCGGCCAGTTTCTCGGCGGCCGCCTGGTCGGGAAGACCGCTCAGGACCTGGACGGACCGTCGTGCCGGTTGGGTGAACTCGGATTTGTGCTGCTCCCAGGCGGCGCTCAGGTCCGCATCGGTCACCTGGATATCGCGGCCCACCGTTTCCGGCGAAAGCACGATCGCCTTGATCCGGCGGAACTCGGGCGTGCTGTAGGAGTCCGGGTGATTGTCGTACCACCGTCGCAGCTGCGCATCCGTCGGCGCGGCGGGCGTCGCCGCGCGGTCGAACACGAACTCGACGATATCGGCGGCGCGGGTCTCGTGCTGGAACGCGTAGACCTGCCGTGCCAGCGTGTCCGGCGCCCGTGCGCCAGCCTGGATCGCGCCGAGCAATTGTTGTTGGCCGAGGTCGTCGTGCAGAATGTCGAGGAATCGGGCCTCGGTAAGGCCGTTGTTCCGAAGTAGGGCCAGCATCGTCGCGCGATCGAATTTGCCGTCCTTGTCGCGGAAGGCAGGGATTTGAAACGCTGCGTCGCGCAACGCGGACTCGGGCACGGCGACGCCGAGATCGCGCACCTTGGCCTGCAGCGCCGCCTGAGTGGCAAGCCGCTGGATCGTCTGGCTTGCGACCGCTTGCCGCAACTCCGGCGAGGGCTCCGACTGGCCCATCTGCTTGGCGACTTGGGCGAGTTGCTGGCGGTAGGCTCGGTCGATCTCCGGCATGCCCACGGTCTGGCCGCCGACGGTGATCCCCTCGCGTCCGCCAATCCCGAACGGGTCGTCGTTCGAAATGCCCCAGACGGCGAACGACAGTGCCAGCACGGCGAAGAAGACGCGGGCCGGCCAGGTCGCCAGAAAACCCCGGAAGAAGCTCAGCATCACGATCCATCCGTCAGCGAGGGCGCGCACCATAGGAGCGGCGTCACCCGTTTGCCAGCGATCGCCCGGATGCTACGGACGCGCGCAACTCAGGATGGGCGGATGCGGCAACTCATCGTCGGCAACTGGAAGATGAACGGCTTGCTCGCGGAGGCGACGGCGATCGTGGACCCGCTGCTTGCCGCGAGCGTGGCCTGCGATCTCGTGGTCTGCCCACCCGCCACCGCCATTCAGGCCGTGGCGCGTCTCGTCGCGGGCTCGCGCATCGAGGTCGGTGGCCAGGATTGCCATGCGGCGGCATGCGGACCCCACACCGGGGATGTTTCCGCGCCGATGCTTCGCGATGCGGGCGCGCGCTGGGTCATCCTGGGCCATTCCGAGCGTCGGGCAATGCATGCCGAAAGCGATGCCGAGGTGCGCGAAAAGGTCGCCGCGGCGCTGGCCACCGGTCTGCATCCGATCGTTTGCGTCGGCGAGAGCGAGAGCGAAAGGCTCGGCGGAGCGGCCATCGAAGTGGTCCAGCGCCAAGTCCTCTCGAGCCTCCCGGGAGGGTTCGAGGGCACCATCGCCTATGAGCCGATCTGGGCGATCGGCACCGGCCGCGTGGCCAGCGAGGACGATGTCGCCGCCATGCATGGTTGCATCCGCGCCATCGTCGGGCCTGGCGTCCGCATCCTTTACGGCGGCTCGGTCAAGCCCGGCAACGCCGCCGCGCTGCTGCGGGTGGCCGATGTCGACGGAGCGCTGGTCGGCGGCGCCAGTCTAAATGCCGAGGACTTCCTGGCCATCGCGTCGGCTTCCCATATAGGGGAGGCGGGTCTAGAACCCGCGTCGCAATCCGGGAACCCCTGATGACCACCGTCCTGCTCGTCATCCATTTGTTCGTCACGCTGGCGCTGATCGGCGTCGTGCTGATCCAGCGCAGCGAGGGCGGCGGCCTGGGCATCGGCACCGCGCAGGGCATGGGCAGTTTCATGAGCGGCCGGGGCACCGCGAACCTTCTGACGCGCACCACGGCCATTTTGGCGACTCTGTTCTTTGGGCTGTCGCTTGCGCTGGCCCTGTTGAACCGCGGCACCGGCGGGGTTGGGCGGTCAATCCTGGAGGCTCCACCCGCCGCGACCGCGCCGGCGACGCCCGCCGCGCCGACGCCTGTTCCCGCCAAACCGTCGGTGCCGACCAACTGAGGGCCCTCACCCTTTCGGTCCACGTACGCTACACCACCCGCCCATGACGCGGTTCGTGTTCATCACCGGCGGCGTGGTCTCCTCGCTTGGCAAGGGCATCGCATCGGCCGCTCTCGGCGCGCTTCTTCAGGCGCGCGGCTACAGCGTGCGGCTCCGCAAGCTCGACCCATACCTCAACGTCGATCCTGGGACGATGAGCCCATACCAACATGGCGAGGTGTTCGTCACCGATGACGGCGCGGAGACCGACCTCGATCTCGGCCACTACGAGCGCTTCACTGGCGTTCCGGCCACGCGGGCGGACAACGCCACCACGGGTCGCATCTATTCCGAGGTCATCGCCCGCGAGCGGCGCGGCGACTATCTGGGTGCCACGGTCCAAGTCATTCCGCACATCACCGACGCGATCAAGGAAGCGATCACCCGCGACCCGCTCGGCCCCGACGGACGCGCCGCTGATTTCGCACTGATCGAGATCGGCGGCACTGTCGGCGACATCGAAAGCCTGCCGTTCCTCGAGGCCATTCGCCAGTTGTCGAACGAACTCGGCCCGGCGCGGGTGATGTTCGTGCATCTGACCCTGGTGCCCTACATCCCGTCCGCGGGCGAGCTGAAAACCAAGCCGACACAACACTCGGTCAAGGAACTGCTCAATGTCGGCATTCAGCCGCACATGTTGCTGTGCCGCTGCGACCGACCGATCCCCGACAACGAACGCCGCAAGATCGCGCTGTTCTGCAACGTGCGGCCGGAAGCGGTGATCGCCGCCCTCGACGTCGCGACGATCAATTCCGTGCCGATCCGCTATCACGACGAGGGCATGGACCGCGAAGTGCTGCGGCACTTCTCGCTCCCGCACGACATCGAGCCCGATCTGGGTCCGTGGCGGCGACTGGTGGAGACGACGCTGGCGCCCGAAGGCGAGGTGCGGATCGCGGTCGTCGGCAAATACACGAACCTGCTCGACAGCTACAAAAGCCTGTCCGAGGCTCTGGCGCATGGCGGGATCGCCAACCGGGTCCGTGTGCGTCTCGATTGGGTCGACAGCCAGATCTTCGAGAAGCCCGACGCGGTCGCGCGGCTGGAGGGAGTGCACGGCATCCTGGTCCCCGGCGGTTTCGGCGAACGCGGGACGGAAGGCAAGATCGAGGCGGTGCGGTTCGCCCGCGAACATGCCGTGCCGTTCTTCGGTATCTGTTTCGGCATGCAGATGGCGGTCATCGAGGCGGCGCGTCACATGGCCGGCCTGCCGCACGCCAGCAGCACGGAATTCGGCCCGACCGACGAGCCGCTGGTCGGGCTGCTGACCGAATGGGCGCGCGGCAACGAGATCGAGACCCGCGAGGCGGGCGGCGACATGGGCGGCACGATGCGGCTCGGTGCCTATCCGGCGGTGCTGGCCGACGGTTCGCTGGTGCGGGCGATGTATGAAGGGGTGGGGCTGATCCACGAGCGGCACCGCCACCGTTTCGAGGTGAACGTTCGCTACCGCGAGCGGCTGGAGGCGGTGGGGCTGCGGTTCTCCGGGATGTCGCCGGACGGCGTGCTGCCGGAGATTGTCGAGTTGCCGACGCATCCGTGGTTCGTCGGCGTGCAGTATCATCCCGAGCTGAAATCGAAACCGCTCGACCCGCATCCGCTGTTTCGCGGGTTCATTGCGGCTGCGGTGAGGCAGGCGCGCCTTGTCTGAACCGCGTATCGTGACCGTGGGCGAGGTGGCGATCGGCGGCGCAAATCCGTTCGCGCTCATCACCGGACCGTGCCAGATCGAAAGCCGGGAGCACGCGATGGAGTGTGCCGCGGCACTGGTCGAGATCATGGCCCCGCTCGGCCAGCGATGGATCTTCAAAAGCAGCTTCGACAAGGCGAACCGTACCAGCGCGGGCGCGGCGCGCGGTGTCGGCATGGCCCTCGGTCTTGAGATCCTTGCCGGCGTGCGCGAGAAATTTGGCGTGCCGGTGCTGACGGACGTGCATGGACCGGAACAATGCGCGCCGGTGGCGGCGGCCGTCGATGTGCTGCAGATCCCGGCCTTCCTCTCACGCCAGACCGACCTTCTGGTCGCCGCCGGCGAGACGGGGGCGGCGATCAACGTCAAGAAGGGGCAGTTTCTGGCGCCCTGGGACATGGTCAACGTCGCGGCCAAGATCGCCGGCACCGGCAATGATCGCATTCTACTGTGCGAGCGAGGGACCAGTTTCGGCTACAACACATTGGTCAGCGATTTTAGGTCGCTGCCGATCATGGCCGCGACCGGATACCCCGTCGTGTTCGACGCGACGCACAGCGTGCAGCAGCCCGGCGGCATGGGCAGCGCATCGGGTGGGCAGCGAGAGTTCGCGCCGGTCCTGGCGCGCGCGGCCGTGGCGGTGGGCGTGGACGCGGTGTTCATCGAATGCCATCCGGATCCGGACCACGCGCCGAGCGACGGGGCGACGATGCTGCCGATGTCGGAGATGGCCGGCGTGCTGGCGCGGCTGCAGCGGGTCGCCCGAGCGGCGTCGACATCGTAGCCTGCCGCCGCGGGACATGGGGTGGCCGCGATGCCGAAAACCGGGTTCATCCCGCACGTTGAATTGGACGATCGGACGGGGTCCGACCTTGCCCTGAGACGCGCGTAGGGCGGCGTGGCGCCGCGGATCGCGCTCGGGTTCTTCGGCCTCGACCGCTTCCCCTCCATCTGCCACCCAACGATCGTTCGCCACGTGATCGAACCGGCGCGCGCCTTCGGGCGGGTGACCCTGCTCGGTCATTTCAACGTGCCGAGCCGGATCGACAATCGCCACGGCACCGAGCTGGCCATGGTGTTCCGGCCGCAGCCCAGCCTGCTCGACCTCGAACTGACCTGGAACGAGGCGCAGCCGGATGCGCCGCCCGTCTGGATGCATTTCGCGCACGACGTGCCGTTCCTGAACCAGACGGATCCTGGCGCGGTCATGCGCACGAACGCCATGTGGCAGCTCTGGAGCCTACAGCGCCTCTGGACGATGATCCGGCTTGCGGCGGCCGATGCGGATCTGGTCATCCTCTCGCGTGCCGACCTGCAATATCTCGATCCGCTCGACGTCCCCGCTGTCGCGGCGCGGGTCCGCACGGGGGCGGCCATCATCACACCGAACTGGCACCAGCATCGAGGCCGGAACGACCGCATAGCGGTGTGTACGATGGCGGGTGCCGAGGTGTATTGCCAGCGTGTCGAGGCGGCGATGGAGTATTGCCGGCGCTACGAGCATTTTCACCCCGAGAGCGTGCTGCGGTTCGCCATCGACGCCTCCCGCCTGCCGGAGGCGTTCCTCGCCACCCGGGCCAACCGGGTGCGCGCCACCGGGGCGATCGTGCAGGAGAATTTCGTCTGAGTCGCCGCGTGGCGTGGCGTGGCAAAGACGGGGCGCGGTGCTATCCACGGCTCGCATGGCGTATGTGGACCTTCAGACTCTCGCGATCCGCGAGAACGCGCAGACCGAATGGAAGGAGAACGTCGCCGACCTCGGTGAAGTCCTGCGGACGCTGGCTGCATTCGCGGACGACTTGTCCAACCTCTGCGGCCGCCGCGCGATACCTGATGGGGATCGCCATCTCCCACGTTGGACGCTGACACCGAGCAGGTCGTCTGCCTGCTTCCCGCGCATCCTCGTGCGGGTGCTACCACTGTCCCCAAAACGAACCGGAGGCCGCCATGAGCGCCATCGCTGACATCGTCGCCCGCGAGATCCTCGACAGCCGCGGCAATCCGACCATTGAAGTCGATATCTTGCTGGAGAGCGGAGCCGAGGGTCGCGCGGCGGTCCCCTCCGGCGCGTCGACCGGCGCGCATGAGGCGGTCGAATTGCGCGACGGCGACAAAGCCCGTTTCGGCGGCAAAGGTGTCCGCAATGCCGTCGAGTTTGCCGAAGGCGAAATCCTCGATGCGCTGCGGGGCATGGAGGCCAGCGAGCAGATCGCCGTCGACGAGGTGATGATCGACCTCGACGGCACGCCGAACAAGTCGCGTCTCGGGGCGAACGCCATCCTCGGTGTTTCGCTCGCGGTCGCCAAGGCACAGGCCACTGAGCTTGGCATGCCGCTGTATCGCTATGTCGGCGGGGTGTTCGCGCGAACGTTGCCCGTCCCGATGATGAACATCGTCAATGGCGGCAAGCATGCCGACAATCCGATCGACATCCAGGAGTTCATGGTCCAGCCGGTTGGCGCGTCCACGATCGCCGAGGCCGTGCGTATCGGCGCGGAGATCTTCGCCGCTTTGAAGTCGGCGTTGCACAAGGCCGGGCTCAACACCAACGTCGGCGACGAAGGCGGCTTCGCGCCGAATCTGTCCTCCGCCGACGAGGCGCTTTCGTTCGTCTCGAAGGCGTGCGAGGCGGCAGGCTACCGGCCGGGCGAAGACGTGATGTTCGCGCTCGACTGCGCCGCGACCGAGTTCTTTCGTGACGGCTCCTATCACCTCGAGGGCGAGGGTAAGGTGCTCGGCAGTGGCGAGATGGTCGACTACCTCGCCGAATTGGCGGCCAAGTATCCGATCAGTTCGATCGAGGACGGGTTGGCGGAAGACGACTGGACCGGCTGGCGGCTGCTGACCGAACGGCTGGGCGACAGTGTGCAGTTGGTTGGCGACGACCTGTTCGTGACGAACGTTGACCGGCTGCGGCGCGGCATCGCCGAGGGGTGCGGCAACGCTATCCTCGTCAAGGTCAATCAGATCGGCACGCTGTCGGAAACGCTCGAAGCGGTCGAAATGGCCCACCGGGCCGGCATGCGCGCGGTCATGAGCCACCGGTCCGGCGAGACCGAGGACTCGACGATCGCCGACCTCGCTGTGGCGACCAACTGCGGCCAGATCAAGACCGGCAGCCTGGCGCGCAGCGACCGCACCGCGAAATACAATCAGCTCATTCGCATCGAACAGCAGCTGGAGGGCGCGGCGCGGTATGCCGGGCGGGGGATTTTGGGTCGGGTGTAGAAAGGCCACGACATCGGGCATGGAGCGCCCCACTCCGGCCCTCCCCAGAAGGGGGGAACCGGAGCGGGGTCGAACTCCGCAGTCACCTCAGACCGAGTAATACATCTCGAATTCGACCGGATGCGGGGTGTGCTCGAACCGATACACCTCGTTCCACTTCAGCTCGATATAGCTTTCGATCGCCTCGGTGGTGAACACGTCGCCGGCCAGCAGGAACTCGTGGTCGGCCGCCAGCGCGCCGAGCGCCTCGCGCAGGCTGCCGCAAACCGTCGGAATGCCTTTCAGCTCTTCCGGTGGAAGATCGTACAGGTCCTTGTCCATCGGGTCGCCCGGGTGGATCTTGTTCTTGATACCGTCGAGCCCGGCCATGAGGATCGCCGAGAACGACAGATACGGATTGGCGCTCGGATCCGGGAAACGCACTTCCACGCGCTTGGCCTTGGGGCTTGTGGTGTAGGGAATGCGGCAGGATGCCGAGCGGTTGCGCGCCGAATACGCGAGCAACACCGGCGCCTCGAAGCCAGGAATCAGCCGCTTGTAGCTGTTGGTGCTCGGGTTGGAGAACGCGTTGATCGCCTTGGCGTGCTTGATGACGCCGCCGATGAAGTAGATGCAGGTCTCCGATAGGTCGGCGTAGCCGTTGCCGGCGAACAACGGCTTGTTGTTCTTCCAAATCGACATATGAGTGTGCATGCCGGTGCCGTTGTCGCCATAGATCGGCTTGGGCATGAACGTCGCGGTTTTGCCGTAGCTGTGGGCAGTGTTGTGGACGCAGTACTTATATATCTGCATCTGATCGGCCATCTTCGTCAGCGTCGTGAACTTGGTGCCGAGCTCGTGCTGCGACTGCGCCACTTCGTGATGGTGCTTCTCGATCGGCAATCCCATCTCGCCCATGTTTGACAGCATCTCGGCGCGCAGGTCGCTCTCGCTGTCGACTGGCGGGACCGGAAAGTAGCCGCCCTTGACCGTCGGCCGGTGGCCCATGTTGCCCTCGGCGTAGTCCTTCATGTTGGAGCCGGGACCTTCGATGCTGTCGATGTGATAGCTGCCGAAATTGCCGCCGGTGCCGAAACGCACGCTGTCGAAGATGAAGAACTCGGCCTCCGCGCCCACCATCACGGTATCGCCGACGCCGCTCGCCTCGACATAGGCCTCGGCCTTCTTGGCGATGCCGCGTGGGTCGCGGGTGTAGCGTTGACCTGTCGAAGGCTCATAGATGTCGCAGAACAGGATTAGCGAGGGCTTCGCCGAGAACGGATCCATCACCGCCGTGCTGGCGTCCGGCATCAGGATCATGTCGCTCTCGTTGATCGCCTTCCAGCCGGCGATGGACGAGCCGTCGAACATGAAGCCGTCCTTGAAGACGTCCTCGTCGACCGTGGAGACATGCTGGGCGGTGTGCTGCCATTTGCCGCGCGGGTCGGTGAACCGCAGATCGACGTAATCGACCGAGTGCTCCTTCAGCAACTCGAACACTTTGTCCACGGCCTTGTCTGCCATCCGTTCAGTCCTCTCGCCAGTCGCGGCCGCGCCGCAATAGCCGGCGCCGCCCCTTGCGCCGCCGGTCGAAACCTTTCTCCGCTCCCGCGAAGATCGCCGTCAGATCGCGTCCTCGCCGCGCTCGCCGGTGCGGATCCGCACCACTTCCTCGACGGACGTGACAAAGATCTTGCCGTCGCCGATGCGGCCGGTGCGCGCCGCGGTGATGATCGCCTCGACCGCCCGTTCCGCGACATGGTCCTCGCAGACCACCTCGATCTTCACCTTCGGGAGGAAATCAACGACGTACTCCGCGCCGCGATACAGTTCGGTATGGCCCTTTTGCCGGCCGAAACCCTTGGCTTCCACCACGGTAATCCCCTGCAGGCCGACCTCGTGCAGCGCCTCCTTCACCTCATCGAGTTTGAACGGCTTGATGACGGCCTCGATCTTCTTCATCCGAACCCCCAGTCCCATCCCGTGGCCAGTTTCCTGGGCCAAGACCATTCCGGGTTCTTGGCAAAACAGGGTTGCATGCCCCGTGCCAACCGGCAATCAGGGCCGCTTCGGCTCGGTAATCGCGAGGGGTCTTGCGCGCGAGGCCCCCGGATCGTGGGCAATCTGCCTGTTTTGTCGGCAGGGCGATTTGCTTGCCGCTCGGCGACCGGGCGGCCATATACCGGTGTCGCCGCATCCTTGAGGAGGCCCAGGGTGAAGACCCCGAACACATTGCTGTCGCAGACCGGAACCACGATTTTCACAGTGATGTCGGCACTCGCGCAGCAGAATGGCGCCATAAATCTCGGCCAGGGCTTTCCCGACACCGACGGTCCCGCCGACGTGATCGAGGCGGCCGCGGCCGCGCTGCGCGACGGACGCAATCAGTATCCGCCGCTCGCCGGCGTGCCGGAGTTGCGCGCCGCGGTGGCCGCCGCCAACGCGCGCTTCTATGGCCTCGACGTCGATCCGGCGACCGAGGTCGTGGTGACGTCCGGCGCGACCGAGGCGATCACTGCCTGTCTTATGGCGCTGCTCGATCCCGGCGACGAGGTGGTGCTGATCGAACCGCTGTACGACACATATCTGCCGGTGGTACGCATGCTGGGCGCGACACCGCGTCTGGTGCGCCTCACGCCGCCAAAATGGGAGTTGCCGCGCGCCGAACTCGCCGCCGCGTTCGGCCCACGCACAAAAGCGATCCTGCTGAACACACCGATGAACCCAACCGGCAAGGTGTTCACCGCGGCGGAACTGGCGTTCGTCGCCGACCTGCTGCAGCGCCACGACGCCTATGCCGTGTGCGACGAAGTCTACGAGCATCTGACTTTCGACGGATGGCGGCACATCCCACTGATGACCCTGCCTGGCATGCGCGAGCGGTGCCTGCGGATCGGATCGGCCGGCAAGACCTTTTCGCTGACCGGATGGAAAGTCGGATACGTCACTGCGGCGGCACCCGTCGCCGCCATGGTGGCCAAAGCCCACCAGAACCTGACGTTCACGACGCCGCCCAATCTTCAGCGCGCCGTGGCGGTCGGTCTCGCCAAGGACGACGCGTATTTCGGGCGGCTGTCCGGCGATCTGCAGGACGGGCGGGATCGGCTGGCGGCTGGACTGGCGGCGATGGGGTTCGGCGTGCTGCCGACGCAAGGCAGTTATTTCGTCACCGCCGATTTCGCGCCGCTCGGCTTCGCGGGCGACGACGTGGCGTTCTGCCGCCACATCACCGAGCAGGCGCGGGTCACCGCGATCCCCGTCTCTGCGTTCTATGCGACCGAGGCACCAAGACACTATGCCCGGTTCGCGTTCTGCAAGCGCGCCGAGGTACTCGACGAGGCGCTGGCCCGTCTCTCGGCGCTGTTCTCGCCTGCATCCGGCGAATTGACGCGGGCGGCGCGTTCGGCGTAAGCCCCGCGCCTGCGGTGGCGGACGTAGCTCAGCTGGTAGAGCGCCAGGTTGTGGTCTTGGATGTCGCGGGTTCGAGCCCCGTCGTTCGCCCCACCCCGTTTCGATGAATTTCGGGATCGCTAGCGATACGTTCGTCTATGCGCTGGTGGCGCTGCTGGTCATCATCGATCCGGCCGGCACGGCAGCGCTGTTCGCGGCCCTCACGCCGAAAGATACCGAGCGGGAGCGGGCGCAGCAGGCGATCAGGGCGTGCGTGATCGCTTTCGTGGTGCTCGCGATTTTCGGGATCGCCGGGCAGGGCATGCTACAGGCCCTGGGGATCAGCCTCGCCGCGCTGAAACTCGCGGGCGGCGTGTTGCTGTTCCTGACCGCCGCCGACATGGTGAGCGCGCGCAGGGCGCAGCGAGCCTCGCCGGAGGAGCGCGAGGCGGCGACGCGGACGGATGACGACATCAGCGTCTTTCCGCTGGCTATCCCGCTGATCGCCGGGCCAGGTGCCATGACCACCATGGTGCTGATGCATGCCCGTGCCGATGGCTCCTGGCTGGCGATCCTCGCGCTTCTGCTGGCGCTGGTCGTGGCCCTCGCGGTCACCTTGGCCGGCTTGCTGGCCGCGCGCCACGTCTCGCGCCTGCTCGGCACGACGGGTGCCGACGTGGTCGGAAGAGTGTTGGGAGTGCTGTTGGCGGCGCTCGCGGCCGAATTCGCGTTGCAGGGCGTCCGCGAGGCGGGGTTGCTCCGCTAACGGTTGCCGCGCCGAAGGTCGGCGCGCACCGGGCGGTGCGCGCCGCGGCACCTCAGTTGGGCACGGCGAAGGCATACAGCATGTGCTTGCCGACGCCGTTGCGGGCATAGCCGGTGCCCCAGTAGACCGTTTCGTTGTAAATCGCGGGACAGCTGACGACCGTGCCGCCACTCTGAAACTGCCAGTAGTTGTAGCCGGTGGTCGCGTCGAGGGCGACCATGACGCCGGAGGAAGAGCCCGCGAAAATCACGCGGTTGGTGAACGTCATGCAGCCGGGCGCGGCAGCAGGCTGGCCGGAGCGAAGGTCCTGGCCAATCGTCGGCACGACCCATTTCTTGGCGCCGGTCCGCAGATCGAGCGCGCCCCAGGCCCCGCCGTTCCAGTATTGCGGATTGACGCCGCCCTGACCCACGATCGTCTGGCCAACGCGCTGCGGGTTATGCAGGGCGAAATAGAGCATGTTGTAGTCGTCGGTGTTGAGCGCCGAGCCCCACTCCATCCCGCCGATGCCGACACTGGTCGTCCAAAACAGCCCGCCGTTCACCGGATTGACCGCGTAGAACTGGCTGTTCTTCTGACCTGCCGCCATCAGGAAGCTCTGGCTGGTGCCGCCGCGATCGTCCGACACGCCGACGAAATTCGGCACGTAGCTTAGGATCGGGGCCTGGGCGAAGTCGGAATCGGTCCCGGCGGGCTGCGGGCAGGCGGCTGGCGCGGTGTAGCACGCCACGGTCCAGGTGTCGGCGCCCGACATGCGCCGGCCCCAGTTCATCCGGCCGGTGGTCAGATCGAGCGACAGCAGCGAGTTGACGTAGTTGGTTGGATCAAGACATGCGGTCTGGTTCGCGATGTTGGTGCCCGCCGCGCCGACGCAGGTCGCGACATCCGGCGGGATCGCGTAGTTGTTGCCGGTTGACACCAGCAGCGCGTTGCGGGCCGGCCAGACGGCCATGCTGCTGCCCGGGAACGGGCCGCCCGCATAGCCGGCGGGAACCGAGGTGAACTGCCACAGGATTTGACCTGTATCGGCGTTCAGCGCGGTCATATTCCCGCGAAACACCGGCTTGTAGGATGGATCGCCGCCGGCGACGCCTTCTTCCCATGATGCGGTGCCGACATAGGCGATGTTGTTGTAGATTACCGGCGAGCCCAGGACCGAGGCGTATTTGCTGGTGCTGTTGACGATCGTCGACCAGGTTTTTGCGCCGGTCGCCTTGTTCACGCCGATGACGACCGCGCCATACTTGGCGACGTTGGGATGGGCGATCGCGTCCCCAATGACGATGGTGTTGACGCCGATCGCCGGGCTGGTGCGCGAAATCGAGGTATACGACGTGAAACAGGTGGCCGTGTAGTCGCAGACGGCGTGGCTCCAGATCTGCGCGCCGGTGTCGGGGTCGATCTTGTAGAGCATGCCGGCCCAATCGGGGACGTAGAGGCCGCCCGCCTCGACGGTCGGCGTCGCGGAGATGTCGCCCGCGGTCGCGAGCGACCATTTCAGGGCCAGTCGTCTCGCGGTCGCCGGGTTGATCTGGGTCGGGCTGGCGACGTTGTCGTCGGGGCTCAGCATCGAATGCGTGTTGGAGATGTCGCCGCCGGCGACCGCCCATGGCTGCGGCGCCGCGAGGGCGGGTGCCACCACTGCGGCGGAGGCGAGAAGTCCGAGGCACGCGGCGCGGCGGCGCGAAGCCCCCGATGGACTGGCACGGCGAAACATCCACTGCTCCTGTAAGGTCGACGTCACGGCGAGAGGCGCGGCGCGTGCGTTCCGGTGAGACATTGCGGCGAGAGGGTTCTGCCGGACGCGACGACGTTTTGATGTCGGAGTGAGACGCTTCCTGGGCGGTAAATGAACCGGGCCGACGCGGGTTGGCAATACAAATCCTTGAGGATTGCTCAAAATTGCTGCTCTGCCCCGCACGCTCGACAGACCTCTAAGGCGTCCTGCATTCTTTCTCGCGGCTTGTCACGCAGTGGGGGCGAGAGGTTGGCGCAATCGATTGGCGCGCTGTTCGACGAGCGCGGCAACAACTTCGACCTATTGCGGCTGGCCGGCGCATGGCTGGTGCTGTTCAGCCACTCCTTCGTTCTGAGCGGACATGCTTCCGATGAGCCGATCGCCTTCGTGTTGGGCGGATTTGCCGATGGTGGTCGCCTGGCGGTCGGGATGTTTTTCGTGGTGAGCGGCTTCCTGGTCGCCAGGTCGGCGCTGGGCCGCCCGCCCGCGGACTATGCGCGGGCGCGACTGCTGCGGCTCTGGCCGCCATTGGCGGTGGTGCTGCTGCTGCAGGCGCTAGTACTTGGGCCGGTCGTCAGCGCGCTCCCGGCCACGGCCTATTTCGCCGATCCGGCGGTGTGGACGGCGCTCGCGCGCGGTCTCGTGTTCAACCCCCAACTTGGCCTGCCGGGCGTGTTCGCGACGAACCCGTTCGCCGACGCAGTGAACGGGTCTTTGTGGACGTTGCGGGTCGAGTTGGCGTGCTACGTGCTGCTGCTGGCAGCGGCCCGCCTCGGCCTGCTGCGCGGCGCGAGCCTGAGCGTCGTGCTCGTTGCCGGGATGGTCGCGACAATGGCGGTCCGCCGCGATACCGGCGCGCTGCCGACCTGGCTCGTCGATGCGCGAGTCGCGGCGATCTTGGAATGCTGCGTGCAGTTCGCGGCGGGTTCCTGGCTGTTCGTCCATCGCGGCGGCATCCCGCGCAGCCGAGCGCTCGCCGGCGCGGGAATTCTCGCCCTCCTGCTGGCGGCGAGGGGAACGCTTGGCCCGATCGTCTTCAACGTGGTTTTCCCCTACCTCGTCATCTGCGTGGGACTGGGTCCGCCCGTCGCGGGGGGACTGATGCGCCGACTGGGCGATATTTCGTATGGGACGTACCTTTATGCCTTCCCGATACAGCAGACGATCGTGCAACTTGCGGGCGGCGGCATCGGACCCTGGGCGCTCGCCGCGTGCGCGAGCCTCCCGGTGATCTTGCTTGCACTGGCCTCGCGCCATCTCGTGGAGGAGCCCGCCTTGCGATGGCGGGCGCGCGCTGCCGGGCCGCGCGTCAGTCCAGGCACACCCGGATTGCTCGCGGCGCCCGCGTCGCGGCGCGGATGACGCGAATGGCGACACGGACGGTCGGGGCCGCCTTCGCGGTGGGCGAGAACAATTTCGACGCCATTCGCCTGATCGCGGCGCTGCTCGTCCTGTTCAGCCATTCCTACCCGCTCACCCGCGCGGGCCGGGATCCGATCTCATGGCTGACCGGCGGGCATGCGGATGGCGGCAGCGCCGCCGTCGCGGCGTTCTTCGTCATCAGCGGTTTCCTGGTCACCCGCTCGGTGCTTTCGCGCCCGCCCGGGGCGTATATCCGGGCGCGGCTCCTGCGCATCCTGCCGGCCATCGTCGTGGTGGCGATCGTCCAGACCTTCGTGATCGGCCTCGTCTTCACGACGCTGCCGTGGCGAGCCTATCTGGCCGACCCACGAAGTTGGGCCGGGCTGCGCAACGCGACCGTGTTCGACCTGCAGGCAACGCTGCCCGGCCTGTTCGCGACCAATCCCTATCCATCGGTGGTCAACGGGTCGCTGTGGACGCTGCCGATCGAGTGCGGCTTCTATCTGGCCCTCCCGCTCGCGGCGCTGCTTGGACTGTTGCGGCCGCGCATTGCCGCGGCGATCGCCGCGCTCTCTTTCGCGGCCGCCTATCCGGCCGCCGCCTGGTTCGGATTATCCTGGGCGCAGCACGGTCCCTTCGTCCTGCAATCCGCACCGCTCTATCCGGGACTCTGGTGCCTCGTCTTCTTCATGGTCGGGGCCGCGATCTGGGTCCATCGCGACGACCTGCCGCTGAGCGGCGGACTCGCGGTGTGCTGCCTTCTTGCATTGTATGCGAGCGCGGGCACGGTCAGCGCCAGCTTCGTGTTCCAGCTCGCCTACCCGTATCTCGTGATCTACACGGCCCTGGCGCGACCGTTTACCGAGCGCTTTACCCGTCCGATCGGCGATCTTTCCTACGGCGTATATCTCTATGCGTTCCCGGTGCAGCAGGCGGTTGTCGCGTGGCATGAGCGCCCGATCGGCGCGGAGCACCTGACCGTCGTGGCCACCCCGATCGTGCTGGCCTGCGCCGCGCTCTCCTGGTGGGCGATCGAGCGTCCCGCGCTGCTCCTGAAAGGGCCTCGCCGGTCGCGCGTCGCGCCTGCCAAGGCCGTCGCGTGCCCAATGTCGTGAGGGCGGCGCGTTCCACCGGTATGGGCCTGACGATTCTGCTGGCGGCGATGACCGCCTTCCCGCCAATGGCGATCGACCAATACCTGCCGGCTCTGCCGGCGATCGGCCGCGACCTCGGCGCCTCGGCCGCCGCCGTGCAAGGGACGCTCAGCATCTTCTTCGTCGGCTTCTCGGTCGGCCAGCTGGTCTACGGACCGCTTAGCGACCGGTTCGGCCGGCGCGGGCCGCTGCTCGCCGGGATCGTGCTGTTCGTCGCAGCCAGTCTCGCCTGCGCCGTGGTCCAGTCGGTCGCGGCCCTCATCGTCTGGCGGTTCGTGCAGTCAGTGGGCGCGGCCGCCCCGGCAGTGATCGCGCGGGCGATGGTTCGTGATCTGTTCGAGGGCACCGAGGCCGCGCGCATGCTGTCGCTTATGGCGCTCGTGATGGGGATCGCGCCGCTGGCCGCGCCGATCCTTGGGGGTTACCTGACCGAGTGGTTCGGTTGGGCGAGCAATTTCTGGGCGCTGGCATTGTTCGGCGCACTCTGCCTGCTGGGCGCTTGGTCGGGTCTGCCGGAGACCTTGCCCGTCGCGCGGCGGCGGGCGGCCAGTGTGCCGATGATGCTGCGTGACTACGCGACCCTCGCCCGCGACCGCCGCTTCCAGGGCTACGCGATGGCCAGCGGGCTCAGCTTCGGCGGGTATTTCGCATACGTCTCCGGCTCGCCCTTCGTGTTCATCGAGCTGTATGGCGTGCCCGTCAGCCTCTTCGGGTATCTGTTCGGGCTGAATGTGGTCGGCATGATGGTCGGCTCGGCGCTCAACACGCGACTGGTCGAGCGGATCGGCATCGACGGCATGCTGGCGTGGGGCATTGGTTTGGGCGCGGTGGCGGGCGCGGCGCTGCTCGGGCTGGGCGCGACCGGGGTGGGCGGCCTCTGGGCTTTGTTCGCGGCGATTTTCCTGTTCGTCTCGTGCCAGGGGCTGATCACCGCCAACGCGATGGCCGGCGCATTGGCGGTCCGACCCGATCTGGCGGGAACGGCGGCCGCGCTGGCGGGCGTGTCGATGTTCGTCGTGGGCGCTCTCGCCGGGGTAATGGTCAACGCGCTGTTCGACGGCACGGCCCTGCCGATGGCGGGCGTGATGGGCGCGGCGGCGTTCGGCGCGCTGGCGATCGACCGGCTCGTGGTGTCTCGTCTTGCCCGGTCGAAGTCTGTGGTATGAAATTACCTCATGAAAATCCCTTGACCCAGAGCCGCAGATTGGCGATACCGCGCCTCTCGCTGAGGAATGCCGGGCCATGATGAAGACGACGATCTCGCTGAAACCTTCGGAGGTGACGAAGGACTGGATTCTAATCGACGCCGAGGGTCTGGTGCTTGGCCGGCTTGCGGCGATCGTGGCCAATCGGCTGCGTGGCAAGCACAAGGCGCAATTCACCCCGCATGTCGATTGCGGCGACAATGTCGTCATCGTCAACGCCGCGCGCGTGCGAGTGACCGGCAACAAGGCCGAGCAATCGGTGTTTCACTATCACACCGGCTATCCCGGTGGCATCAAGGGGCGAACGATCCAGCAGCGCCTCGACAGCGCCCATCCGGAGCGCGTGGTGTCCAAGGCCATCGAGCGGATGATCACGCGCGGCCCGCTGCAGCGCCGGCAGATGAAGCATCTGTACGTCTATCCGGGTCCGACCCACAAGCACGAGGGCCAGCAGCCGAAGAAGCTGGATGTCGCCGCATTGAATCCCAAGAACAGCCGCAGGGCGTAAGATCATGTCCGCCACGACCACCACGCGTTCGCTCGCCGACCTCAAGGACCTCGCGGTTGCGACCGCGATCCCGACCGACAAGCCGAGATACGAGGCCAAGCGCGATCCGCAGGGCCGCAGCTACGCGACCGGCCGGCGCAAGAACGCGGTCGCTCGCGTCTGGATCAAGCCGGGCAAGGGCGACATCACCGTCAACGGCAAGCGGGTCGTGCAGTACTTCGCCCGCCCAGTGCTCCGCATGTTGCTGACCCAGCCGTTCCTGGTCGCCGATCGCTACAACCAGTTCGACGTGGTCTGCACCGTGGTCGGTGGTGGCCTGTCCGGGCAGGCCGGCGCGGTCCGGCACGGCATCAGCCGCGCCCTGACGCACTACGAGCCGGATTTGCGGCCGATCCTGAAGGTCGCCGGCTTCCTGACGCGCGACTCCCGCGTCGTCGAGCGCAAGAAATACGGCCGCGCGAAGGCCCGCCGCAGCTTCCAGTTTAGCAAGCGGTAACGGCAATCCGTGTTGGTGCGGCGCGCGCGGTGCCGCACCACCTCCACATCCGCATCGACAAACGCATCACCCGATGCCTGATTTGATGTCGGATAGGAGAGTGCGATGCGCACGACGTTGACCTTGGACGACGACCTCGTCCGCAACGCCAAGCAATAGTCCCAAATTGACGACACGCCGACGCTGGTGCCGGAGGCGCTGAAGCGGCTGATCTCGCGGGAGGCGGCGCGGCGGCTCGCCCGTCTTGGCGGCAGCCAGCCTGATCTTGAATAGATTCCGCGACGGCCGCCCGACGATCGCGGCGAAGTCCTGGTCCATCCATGGGCCATCGGCCAAGGGGCGTTGGGCTGTTTGGCGGATCGCGGAGCGACGCTGACCGACCTACAGGCTTTGCCACGCGCCAGCGTCGCCGACGACGACGAAGTGCTGCGACTGATTGAAGAGCATCGGCTCTACGGATCCGGGACTGGCTATATCGGCGCTCATCTTTTGGCCTCCTGCCGGCTGGAACCCGCCGTGAGCCTTCGGACCCGCGACAAGCGTCTGTTGGCGACGGCGCGCCGGCTTTCGCGGGACGCCAAGCTGAGGCATTGATCTCGCCTCGGCAGGAGTACGACCCATGGCCGCGCGCGTGTTCATCGACGGCGAATCCGGTACCACAGGCCTCGGGATCCGCGAGCGCCTTGGCGACATGCCCGAACTCTCGGTTATCAGCCTTCCCAAGGATCAGCGCCGCGACATCGCCTCCCGCCGCGACGCGATGCGGGCCGCCGATGTCGCAATCCTCTGCCTGCCCGACGACGCGGCGCGCGAGGCCGTACAGCTTGCCGCCGACCTGGGCCTGGATGCGCCCAGGCTGCTCGACGCCAGCACTGCGCATCGAGTGTCGGACGGCTGGACCTATGGATTTGCCGAATTGGCGGACGGGCAGGCGAACGCCATCGCGGCCGCGTCCTGCGTCGCCAACCCGGGCTGCTATCCGACCGGCGCGATCGCTCTCCTGAGGCCACTGGTCGACGCCGGATTGCTGCCGCCCGATCACCCGATCAGCATCAATGCGGTCAGCGGCTACAGCGGCGGCGGCAAGGGGATGATCGCGGCCCACGAGGCCGATGGTGGCCCGGCGTTTGAGCTGTATGGCCTCGGCCTAGAACATAAGCACGTTGCCGAGCTGCAGCGTTATGCGCGGCTGACCCGGCGGCCGATCTTCGTGCCCTCGGTCGGCCATTTCGCGCAAGGCATGCTCGTCAGCATTCCGATTCATTTGGACGCCCTGCCGGACCATGTGACGGGAGCGGACCTTGGTGCCTCGCTGGCTGAACGGTATCGCTTCCACCCGCACATCCGCGTCGCCGAGCCGACGGCGGACGGGGCGGTGGAGCCGGAGGGGCTCAACGACACCGACGATATGGAACTCCGCGTTTTCGCCAATGAGGCGCGCGGGCAGGCGGTCCTGGTCGCCCGGCTCGACAATCTAGGCAAGGGCGCATCCGGGGCCGCGGTCCAGAACCTTTCGCTCATGTTGAACCTGGAGCCGGCGCATGGCTGACGGACCGCTCTATGCCTTCGACGGCGTGACGCCCCGGATCGCCGCGACCGCATTCGTGGCGCCCACCGCGGCGGTGATCGGCGATGTCACGGTTGGGCCGGACTCCGGGATCTGGTTTCATTGCGTGGTGCGCGGCGATACGAACTTTATCCGCATCGGCGCGCGCACGAACATCCAGGACGGCACGATTATCCACGTCAATCACATCACCCATCCCACGATCATCGGCGATGACGTGACGGTCGGCCACGCGGCGATCATCCATGCCTGCGTGCTGGAAAATCGCGCCTTTGTCGGGATGGGTGCCACGGTGCTGGACGGTGCGGTCATCGAAGAAGGCGGCATGTTGGCCGCCGGCGCCCTGCTGACGCCTAACAAACGGATCGGCCGCGGTGAGCTGTGGCAGGGCGCGCCCGCGCGGTTCGTACGCGCGATGTCCGCGGAGGAGGTGGCCAAGTTCGCCACGAATGCGCCCCACTACGTCGATCTGGCGGCTCGGTATCGCCGCGGTTGCAGGCCGAGTGGATCAATGTCGCGTGATGGCGGTGGTCGCCTGTCGCTGGATGCCCAGTTGGGTTAGATGAGAATCGGTGTGCTCGCTGCGGCGCTTGTCCTGATCGCGGTGGCGGCCTGCACGCCCGTCGTCCCACCCGATACCGCGATCATGCCTCGAACGCTCGGGGGCACCCCGATTATGTCGGACGAAGGCGCAATGTACCTGTCAAGCTACGCCCTGGGCGTCCCGTCGCGCACGGGCGGCGATCCGGTGACTGGCGCACGCGCGGCCGCCTCGATCGATTACCTCGCCGGCGCGCTCTACAGCAACCCGCGCTGGGACTACGTGTCCGCCGTGACGAAGTCGCAGATGGTTCTGGGCAAAGCGGAAGTACGACAGGTTTTGGGCATCGCGCCCGGCGCTTCGTCGCAGGAGGTTGTGGACCGCTTGATCGCCGCCTCCAACGCGATGGAGGGCCGCGACTTGTCTCGCGCGGATGCGGCGCTGGCCTCGCCGGCGTTCACTCTGGGATCTCGGCAGACGCTCGCGCTGCTGACCGACCTGCCGTACATGCCGGCGGCGAACATCGCAGCGCAGAAGGCGAAGCAGGAATCGATATCCCGCATGGGACGTTGCCGACGAATGGCTTGCCGATGAAGCGGTCTGTCGCACTCTGCCTGTTGGCCGGCGCGCTGACGGCTTGCGGCGTCGCAACAACTCCCGACACCGCGACTATGCCGCTGACCAATGCCGGTACGCCGATCATGTCCGATCAGGGAGCGATCGGTCTTTCAAGCTACGTGCTTGGGGTGCCGTCGCGCTATGTCGGCCATCCGGTCGACGCCGCGCGCGCGCTCGCCGGGATCGAGTATCTCGCCGGGGCGCTGTATTCCAACCCTCGCTGGGTCGGCATCCCGGCCCAGACGAAGCAGCTTACGCTGCAAGGCCGATACGAAATCCGCCAGCTTTTGGCGGTGCCACCCGATGCGCGGTCGCAGTGGGTGGTCGACGGGCTGATCGCCGCATCAAACGCCCTTGCCGGCCAGGATCTTGCGGCGGCCGAAAAAGCCCTGCCGCCCAACGTGTTCGGTCTCGGGCCTCAGCGGACCATCGCGCTGTTGTCCAATCTGCCGCCGCTGCCCGCCGCAAACGTTGCAGCCCAGGACCTCAACGCTGCAACCACTCTGAACTGCAACTTCACCGCCAACTGCGGCTGAGGGTTTCGTCATGCTGACGCGGCGAGACGCGTGACTCGCGCTCGCCGGGCTGCCGAGCCTGCCGGCACAAGCGTCGGAGGTGGATTGCCGGGCCGTGTTACGGCTCGGCGGCATCGTTCTGGTTTGGCGACCCGACGCGCGAGGCGGCGGCCATCGCCCGGGCGCGCCGGACACTCGCCGCCTGGCGCGGGCCCGACGCGCTCGTCGTTGTCACCCACCAGGTCAATATCGCCGTGCTGACCGGACTCGTGCTGTCCGACGGCGAGGGCGTTGTGCTCCACTCGCCCGCGACCGCGAGCGATATCGTGGGTCGCATCAAGCCATAGGCTGACTACGAGGCACGAACCTTGACGTAGCTGCCGGGCGCATCCTCGATCGTTGGTAGCGCGCCGTCGCCAGGCCGGCGCGCTGTGACCATCGCGCGGTCGTGGGCGCTCACCCAGCGGTGCCAGTCCGGCCACCAGGAGCCCGCGATCTCCGCGGCACCCTGCAACCAATCCTCGGGCGTGGCCGGCTGTTCGTCGTTGATCCAGTGACTGTACTTGCCGCTGCCAGGCGGATTGACCACGCCGGCGATGTGTCCGGAGGCAGCCAGCACGAACCTATGGGGGCCATGCAGCAGGCTCGTGCCACGGTAAGTACTGCGCCAGGGCGCGATGTGATCGTCTCGGGTCGAAAGGAAATAGCTCGGCACGGTGATCTTCGACAGGTCTGATCGGTCGGTCGGCCAGGGTGATCCCACCAGGCTCGATGAGCCGGTTCTCTTGATACATGTTGCGCAGATAGAAACTGTGCATCGCCGCCGGCATCCGCGTGCTGTCGCTGTTCCAACTACAGCAGGTCGAACGGAAACGGATCGTTGCCAAGAAGATAGTTGTTGACCACGAACGACCAGATCAGATCGTTGGCACGCAGCATGTTGAAGGTGGTCGACATCTCCGACCCCTCCAGATAGCCGCGCTTGTTCATCTTCTCCTCGAGGGCGCGGATCTGTTCCTCGTCGATGAAGACATTGAGTTCGCCGGACTCACGGAAATCAAGAAGCGTCACGAAAAACGTCGCGCTGCGCACTCGTTCGTCGCCGCCATGCGCCATCCAGGCCAGCGTGGAGGCGAGCAGCGTGCCGCCCAGGCAGTAGCCGATGGCGTTCACCTCCCGCTCGCCGGTCGCCTGCTCGATCGCGTCCAGGGCCGCCAGTAGACCGGAGCGCAAATAGTCGGAGAAGTCGCGGTCCGCCAGCCGCTCGTCCGGATTGACCCAGCTCACCATGAAGACAGTGTGGCCTTGGCTCGCCGCCCAATGCACGAAGCTGTTCTTCGGGCGCAGATCGAGGATGTAGAATTTGTTGATCCACGGCGGCACGATCAGCAGCGGCCGCTTCAGGACCTGGGCCGTGGTCGGATCGTACTGAATGAGCTGGATCAGTTCGTTCTGGAAGACGACCTTGCCGGGCGAGACGGCGATGTTGCCGCCGATCTGGAATGCCTCCGTGTCGGTCATGCGGATCGACAGCTTGCCGCGTCCACGCTCCAGGTCGCCGAGCAGGTTCTGGAGGCCGCGCAACAGGTTCTCGCCGCCGGTCTCGGCGGTCCTGCGCAGGACCTCGGGGTTGGTCAGCAGGAAATTGCTCGGGCTCATCGCATCGACGAACTGGCGGGCGTAGAAGTCCACCTTCTGTGCCGTCTTGGCGTCCAGCCCGTCGGCTTCCTTGACGACATCCTGCACGAAGCGTGCGGACAGCAGATACGACTGCTTTATGAAGTCGAAGACGTCGTTTTCCTTCCATGCCTCGTCGCGGAAGCGGCGATCGCGCCGGATCCGCCTGAATCACCGGGTCGGGACCGAGGCCCATCATGCGCTGCGCCGCGTTCTGCCAGAGCGCCATGTAGTCCTGCCAGAACCCGAACTGCGCTTGC
>CBDFGB010000008.1:0-293705 GCA_965246915.1 Acetobacteraceae bacterium | reverse complement strand
GCGAGGAGCTGGTCGCCGTCCGCGCCGAACTGGCAACGCCGCGCCTCACTCAGATCGTCGACGGGGTCGCCGACCAGGACGACGAGAGCCTGATCGAGCCCGGCCAGATGGTCGTCACGATGACCCGCGACGGCTTCATCAAACGCACGCCGATGGAGATTTCCGGGCACAGAACCGCGGCGGACGGGGTCGGACCGCGGCCGGCACGCGCGGTGACGACGTCATCACCCGCAGCTTCATCGCGCACACCCATCAATGGGTGCTGTTCTTCAGCAGCGGTGGCAAGGCGTATCGCGAGAAGGTCTGGCGGCTGCCGGAGGCCTCGCCCACCGCGAAGGGTCGCGCGCTGGTCAACATGTTGCCGGAACTGGGTGGCGATTCGATCACCACCGTTCTGCCTCTTCCGCAGGACGAGAGCCTGTGGGACAGCCTGCATCTCGTCTTCGCGACTGCCCAAGGCAACGTCCGGCGCAACCGGCTGAGCGATTTCCGCAACGTCCGCGCGTCGGGCCTGATCGCCATGAAGCTCGATGGCGCAGTCGAGGACGGTGGCGACAGCCTGATCGGCGTCGCCACCTGCCGCGAGGGCGATGACGTGTTTCTAGCCACACGGGGCGGCCGCTGCCTGCGGTTTCAAGCCACCGAGGACACGCTGCGGGTCTTCGCCGGGCGCGATAGTTCCGGCGTGCGGGGCATCCGCCTCGGGCACGGCGACAGGGTCATCAGCCTGTCCGTGCTGCGTCATATCGAGGCAAGCCCGGACGAGCGTGTGGCCTATCTGCGAATCGCCGCCGCGCGCCGCCGCAACGGCGACGAGGAGGACGTGGTCGAGACGGAGTCAGAGGAACCGGTGGCCGATGTCGCGCTCTCGCCGGAGCGGGTGGCCGAGCTGGAGGATGGCGAGCAATTGCTGCTGACTGTCACGGATGGCGGATTCGGCAAACGCAGCTCGGCCTTTGAGTATCGCGTTTCGGGTCGGGGTGGGCAGGGAATCGCCAACATGACCCTCTCGCCGCGCACCGGAGCGGCGGTTGCCGGCACATTTGTCGTGCAGCCGGGTGACGACGTGATGTTGGTTACCGATGCGGGCCGGCTGATCCGCACGCCGGGTGATGCGATCGGCATCAAGGGGCGCGCCACGATGGGCGTCACGCTGTTCCGACTCGATATCGGCGAGCGGGTAACAAGTGTCTTTCCAGTTATTGACGACGCGTCCGACGACACGCCACCGGAGGCGGCGGAGCCATCCGAAACCGGCGAGTCGGACAGCGATGAGTGAGTCGCCGCCCGCATCGGCCGTCGCGTTTGGGACCGGAGTCTACCCCGGTACGTTCGATCCGATCCATAACGGGCATCTCGACGTCATCGCGAGAGTTGCGCGGATCACCCGGCGGCTCGTGATTGGTGTCGCGACCAATGCCGGCAAGCTGCCGATGTTTCCGATCGAGGAGCGCGTCGAGCTTGTGCGTGCGGAGCTTGGGCCGATCGCGGACCGTACCGGTGCGATGATCGAGGTGCTGCCGTTCGACGGGCTGCTGATCGGGTTCGCTCGCGAGGTCGGCGCCAGCGTCATCGTGCGCGGCCTTCGGGCGGTTTCGGATTTCGACTATGAGTTTCAGATGGCGGGCATGAACTCACGCCTAGACCCGTCGATCGAGACCGTGTTCCTCATGGCTGGCGAGCGCCACCATTTCATCAGCTCACGCTTCGTGAAGGAGGTCGCTGAACTCGGCGGCGATATCGCGAGTTTCGTGCCGAGGCTGACCCTGGAGCGCATGCTGGCCCGCATCGCGGTGCCCGGCGGGACGATGGAGCAATAGGGAGATACCATGAATATCCGCAGACGCACGGCACTCGCCGTGGCCACACTCGTAACGATTGGGACTCGCATGACCACACAGACCGCCACGGCCGCAGCACTGGACCTGGAGAATACGCTCTATCTCGACCTCAAGGGCGGGCGGGTTGTCATCGAGCTGTTGCCCGATATCGCGCCCAAGCATGTCGCTCGGATCAAAGAGTTGGCACGGAAGGGTTTCTACGACGGAACACCGTTCCATCGCGTCATCGAGGGCTTTATGGCGCAGGGCGGCGACCCGACGGGCACCGGCACAGGCGGCAGCGACCTGCCGGATCTGCCGGCTGAGTTCACCCGTTCGCGACGGTTCCTGCGCGGCACCGTGGGTGCGGCGCGCACGTCCGATCCGAACAGCGCCAACAGCCAGTTCTTCATCATGTTCGCGCCCGCGCCAAACCTGGACGGCAGCTATACAATCTGGGGCCAGGTCGTCTCCGGCATGGAACTCGTCGACGCGATCAAGCGCGGCGCAGGCGGCAATGGCATCGTCTCGGGTCCGGATAAGATCGTCCATCTGCGGGTTGCCGCCGACGTGAAATAGCGCCGTGCGCTTGACCGAGCCTCCGCCTTGGCGTTCAAGGCGGGGCTGTTTGTCGACGTGGGCCTGTAGCTCAGCTGGTAGAGCACGGGACTTTTAATCCTGTGGCCGTGGGTTCGAGTCCCACCGGGCCCACCAGGTCCAAGGTTGGACAAACGCACGATCCACGGAGGAGAGTTCATGCCTCATGTTCACTACCGGGTCGTTCCGCACGACGGGGGCTGGGCTTACACGCTCGACGGGGCGTTTTCGGAGCCGTTCGCGAGCCGCGCGGAGGCGCTGAGGGCGGCGCAGCGGGCCGCCGACGAGCAGCGGGTTCCGGGAGATACGCTCACAATTCAATACCAGGATCAGGCCGGCGAGTGGCACACCGAAATCTCGCCGGGCAATGATCGACCTGACGCTGATGTGGTCAACTAGGCGTCCACCCAACGCGATCTCGAAATCTCCATCAGTCCGCACATCCGTGGGATACCGCCGCGAATTCCCGGTCCTCGTGTGACACTCCATGTCCTGCCCTGATCGTGATGCAGTTGGTCAGGCCGATCACGCCGGGAATATCCTTGAGTCCATATTCGGCTGCTTCAGCCTGAAATGGCCAGTCCAGGCAGCCGGACAGCGTAACCCAGCCGCTCCTGATATGGGCGGTGACACGACCCAAGGGCAGCGACAGATTGCGGTCAAGGCACAGTTCGGCAGCGGCGGCCACCGAGGCGTCACGGTCGAACATTTGCATCCCTATGCGAACATGTGCGTAAGATACGCCACAACCACAGGCTCTGTTGCAAGAGAAAAATCTCTTTTTCTGTCTGGGATTGGTCACGTTTCGCGTGAGGGGTCGCGGCTCTGGCCTTGGGCTGACAGTGCGCCCCGAGCACGACTCCCTGGGACCCGACAGCTCGCCTCGGCGTGGCCAATTTTGCCCTACCGCCTATGATCCCACGGTGAGGCCCTGACGGATCAGCGCTAGGCCTTCAAGGTAGACTGCCTCGGGCGAGGGCGACAGATCGCGCCAGACCCGGGTAGCGGCCGCCAAATCCGGCAATGCGCGGCCGAACGCCTCGATGGTCAGCCATCCATCATAGCCGCTCGCCCGGATCGCAGCGAATACGTCCGGCCAGGGCAGGTGGCCGCGCCCCGGCACGCCGCGATCGTTCTCGCTGATATGGATATGACGAAGAAACAGCAGGCTCCCGGCGATGATCCCGATCGGGTCCCGTTCCTCGATGTTCGCGTGGAACGTGTCGTGCATGACGCCGAAATTCGCGTGGTCGACGCGGCCCGCGTGCGCGAGCGCATCGGCCATGGTGTTGAACATGTAGCATTCGAACCGGTTGAGATATTCCATGACCAATCCGACGCCGACGCTCGCGGCATGTTCGGCGGCCTGCCGGTGCACCTCGGCGCAATGGCCCCGTTCGGCGTCCGTCGGACCTTGGCCGGAGAAAACTCCGAGCGGTTGATGAAACGGGCCGCACAGCATGGTCGAGCCGAGTTCGGCGGCGCATTCCGTGGCCCAGGCCAGATGGTCCACCGCACCCTGGCGGTGTGCCGCGACCGGGGAGATCGGGCTGCGCGCGTCGTCCGGCACGACGGTGATCGCGGTGACCCCGAGGCCTTCGTCGCGCAACCGAGCGCCGAGAGCGCGGAAATGTGTTGGCGCGCCCTCGAAGACCGGGATTTCCACCCCGTCATACCCGGCCGCCTTGAGCGCCGCGATCTGTGGCGCGTGGGAATCGGTGACGTGGGTCGTCCAAAGCAACATGTTGAAGCCGATCTTCATGGCAAATCCCCCCTTGCTACCCTGTTGCGTCCCAGGCCTTGGAGCATCTGAACTCGCGCTGGCCAAGCCCGCAAAGTGGCATCGAACCGGAGCGAAGAACGGTTCACCGCTTGCGGATCAGATGTCTTCGTGAGATAACGTTTGTGCGAGAACCGGATGTAAACCCGGATCGCCGAATGAACACAGCGCCGCATGAGCGGCCCCGAAGGAGGAACGATGAAGCGCGTCCTGATGGCTGCATCTGTGTGCATGCTGGCGTTGTCCGCCGGCCCTTTGCGTGCGGAGGACTACGAAGCCGCCGTGAAGACGGCGTTGTCCGAGTTCGCCGCCCCGGGCGCGTTCGCGGGCGTCACGCTCAATGTCGCCTGTCGGCGGCTGCCGGCCATGGACTTCATCCAAGGCCACCAGGCGATGTTCGAGCAGCACACCGGCGCAAAGATCGTGTTCACCAACTACCCGGAAAATGACCTGCGTAGCCGTATCGTGGCCGACGCCGCCAACAAGGCTGGTGGTTTTCAGTTGTATTGCTTGGACAACAACTATATCCCGCTGTTTGCCTCCAACGAATGGGTCCGGGCACTCGATTCCAGCATCAAGCCCGCCTACAAGCTCGACGACGTGTTCGACGGCCTGAAGGGCACGTATACTTGGGACAACAAGCTGTATGGGCTGCCGATCTATGCCGAGGTGACGATCCTGTATTATCGCACCGATCTGTTCCAGGCGGCCAACCTCGCGGCGCCGAAAACGCTGGATGAGCTCGAGGCTGCGGCGGCCAAGCTGAAGCAGCCGCCGAAGACATTCGGAATCGCGCTGCGCGGCCTGCGCGGCGAGGGCATGAACGTCTATACCTGGACCGAGTGGTTGCGCAGCTACGGCGGCGACTTCCTCGATCCAACCATGAAGCCGATGTTCGACAGCCCGGCCGCCATCGAGGGGACCGAGCATTACTCCAAGCTGATCCGTGATTCGGCGCCCCCGGGTTCGGGCACTTGGGGCTGGCCGCAGGTGTCCTCGTCGTTCGCGGCGGGCCGTGTGGCGATGACCATCGAGAGCACTGCGTTCTATCCGACTTTTAACGATCCGAAACAGTCGAGCGTGGTCGGCAAGATCGGCTACTCCGTTGTTCCGGCCGGCCCGAAGGGTGCCTTTCCCGCTAACTACTCGATTGGCCTCGCGGTCGCCTCGAGCGTCGCGGCCGGCAGCAAGGAATTTGATGCCGCCTCGGCGTTTCTGCAGTGGGCGACCTCGCAGCAGATGGAGTTTGCGCGCACCGACAAGGGGATCGGCAACGAGGACCGCAAGTCTATCAATCAGTCCGAGCTTCTGAAAAGCAAGCTGGATGCCGGCTACATCAAGGCTGTCAGCGACGGGCAGGCGATCACCAAGTCGCAATACCGGCCGCTGATCCCGCAATGGCGGGAGATGGGCGACATCATCGGAGCACAGATCGAGACGGTCTTTACGGGCAGCAAGTCGGCCAAGGACGCGCTGACGGCGGCCGCGGCCGAGACGACCGAACGCTTCAAGGCACAGGATGTCGCAGGTAAACCACGGCAGTATAAGGAACTGTTCGGGGAGTGACCTACCGCTCCCACCCCGTCCCTCCCCAAGCGGGGGAGGGAGAGGAGCCTGCTTCCTCACCGTGGCGGGGAGGGACGGGGTGGTGGGCATGTCGCACGCGACACGTGGGTGGAGGTTACGGCCATTGAGCAGCGCCCTCTCCATCCACACCTCCGCGTCGCGTCACGTATCGCCTTCGCGCGGTTGGTGGCGGTCGCGCTGGCTGGTGCCGATGCCCGGCTTCCTGCTGCTGCTGGTGTTGTCGTTTCCGCCGTTCGTCTATGCGGTCTATCTCTCTCTGGTTAACATCGATGTGGCGCTCCCGAACCGGACGGTGTCGTTCGTCGGGCTCGACAATTATATTCAGGTTCTCGGGAGCGAGAACGGCCTCAGCGCGCTGCGTGTCACGCTGCTAATCTCGTTCGGCTCAACGTTCCTTGCTGTTGGTGTCGGATTGCTGATCGCCTATTTGATCCACCTCTACGCCGGCAAGCTGTCGGGGCTCATCACCGTCATGGTGCTCATCCCGCTCGCGGTATCACCGGTTGCGATGGCGCTGATCTTCAGCCTCATGCTCGACCCCCTGTATGGTCCGGTGCCGCAGGTGATCGAGGTGTTCACGGGCGAGCTCATCGCGATGACCGCGACGCCGACCAGCGCGCTCGGCACGGTTATTTTCGTGCAAACGTGGCAATGGTCGCCGCTCGCCGTGATCCTCCTGCTTGGCGGATTGAAAAGCCTGCCGGTCGAGCCGGTTGAGGCCGCAAAGATCGATGGCGCGAGCTTCTGGCAGACGATCTGGCACATCCACCTTCCGCTGTTGCGGCCGTTGCTCGCGGTCGCTGCGATCTTCGAGTTCATCCTGTGCAGTCAGGTGTTCGCGGCAACACAATTGCTGACCAATGGCGGACCGGGCAACGCGACGGTCGACTTGTCGCTGTTCATCTACAAGATCGGTATCTCCGAAAGCTCGCAGGTGTCCGTGGCGGCGGCGGCCGGGGTCATCACGTTGGCACTCGGGCTGATCAGCACGGCGGTCTGGCTGAAGGTCGCCCGCTGGGACACGCAGGTCTATCGATGAGCCGTAAGCGTTTTCGCGGCGACCTCTTGATCGGTCGGACCGCCCTTGGCGCGTTCCTCCTGATCTGGCTGCTGCCACTGTATTGGCTGGTCAACACGACATTCAAATATAAGGTCCAGATCCAGTCCGAGAGTCCGGTGTGGTTTCCGGATCCGTTGACGCTCGAGAACGTGCAATGGGTCTGGGACAACCTCGATTTCGAGGCACTGAACCGCAGCATCCG
Organism: Acetobacteraceae bacterium; assembly: GCA_965246915.1. Classification (GTDB taxonomy): domain Bacteria; phylum Pseudomonadota; class Alphaproteobacteria; order Acetobacterales; family Acetobacteraceae; genus CAVRQM01. The sequence continues at coordinate 286,659 of CBDFGB010000008.1, read as the reverse complement.
TGTGGTCGTCGTATCGGTCGCCTTCGCTCTCATCTTTGGGCCGCTGATGGCCTATGCTCTGTCACGCTTCCACACGAAAGCCAATCGGCAGATCGAGAGCTGGATCATTTCCACCCGCATGATGCCCCCGGCCGCATTGATCATGCCGTTCTATTTCCTGCTTCTGCGAACGCAGCTGCTGAACACCGAACTGGGGCTGATCCTGCTGTATACGGCAATCAACCTGCCGCTCACGAGCTGGATCATGCTCGCCTATCTGCGCGGCCTGCCGGAAGACGCGGAGGAGGCCGCCCGGCTGGATGGCTGCACGCGCTGGGGCGCATTCTGGCATGTGGTGCTGCCGATCACGCGGTCGTCGATTGCTGCCGCCGGATTGCTCGTGACCATCCTGACGTGGAACGAATTTTTTATCGCGTTCGTGATCACCTCGTCGAACATCACCTTTCCGGTGCAGGTCGCGGGGTTTCTAGCCAACGGCATGAACCCGGAATACGGCCACATGGCGGCGGCAGGACTGTTGCTGTCGCTGCCGACCGTGCTGCTTGCCGTGGTGTTCCACAAGTCGCTGCTGTCCGGGCTGCATGCGTTCGCAGGAGGAAAGTGAGTGGCAAGAGCGCCGGTCACGACGGATCTTTAGGCCGTGGTGGCGTTGGAATGAAGATCGGGATCGTGCGTCAAGCAGTTGAAAGTCCCGCCTGACTCGGCGATTCGCGCTATCGGAAAAGCGCTTAGTCGGCGATCTCGGCGAGGATCGCGACGCGAGTCGCAAGGGGCACTCCGCGTCGCGCGGGACGTCGTCAGCCTCTACGCCAAGCACCATGCGCTGCATGGGATGCTCCCTCCATCCGGTCGAGATTGCCCGTGACCCGCCCTGATGACGCGTCTACGTGCCTTCAAGATCGCGGAGCCTCCCCAAATCTCTCCAGCAGCACGTCGGGCGACACGCCGAAGCGCCTGCACTCGGCGTCGATCTCCTCGTCGTCCGCACCGTAGATGATCCCGGTGCGCAACAGCCAGCCTTGACCGCCGGCCGTCTTTGCGCCGGCAATGTCGTGCTCAACGCTGTCGCCAACACCCGCCACGCGCGCACGGTCCGGCGCTCCCAACGCGGAAAGGACCGCTTCGTAGACGTCCTGATATGGCTTGCCCACCCAGGCGACCTCGCCGCCCAGCGCCTGATAGGTCTCGGCGATGCGGCCCGTGCCGAACTGCAGTCCGGTCGGCGTCAGCATCTTTCGATCAGGGTTCAAACACACTGCCGGCAGGCCCAGCCGCGCGGCCGGCGCGAGGATCGCCTCATACTCCGACATGGGCCGCAGATCGCCCTCGCTGCCGGCGATCACCACGAACCGCGCCCGCTCGACATCGGTGACTTGCTCGATGCCCGTGCCGTCGAGCAACAGATCGCCGCCACGCGCCAGCAGCAGCGCCCGCGTCGCCCCGCGCACGCTTGGGATCCCGCCGTCGCGCAGCATGCGCCAGCCCAGTTCGCCCGAGGTCATCGACAGATCGTAGCAATCCGGCGTGATGCCGAGGCCGTCGAGTCGTTCCGTATTGCGGTCGACCCGTTTTCCGCTGTTCGACAGCAATGCCACCACGACGCCGGCCCGCCGCAGCGCCCGCAACGCCTCGACGGCGCCGGGATAGGTCACGGTGCCGTCGTGGAGGGTGCCGAACTGGTCGACGAGAAGGACATCGGCATCGTCCAGTAGATCGAGCATGCAGGCCGCGCGCCTCATGCCGACAACGCGAGCCGCGCCGTGCCGACGGCGGCCTCCTCGGAACGCGGCGGCATCATGGGTACGCCCAACTGGCGCGCGCGGATCGCGGTCCAGGCGGGATTGCGCGCGCCGCCGCCGACGGTGCGCACGCTGCGGGGTGGCGATGCGCCCAATTCCGTCAGGCGGCGGTAGCCCAGCGCCTCGATCCGAGACACGCCCTGCAGCAAACCGTGAAGGAACAGGGCGTCGTCCTCCGGGCGGGGCGTTTCACGCGGCGCGAGCGCGGGGTCGGCCAGCGGAAACCGCTCCCCCGGCGCGGGCAGGGGGTAGTAGTCGAGCGGGCTGTCGATCGCTCCGTCGATTCGCTGGCTCAGCCGCGCCAGGCTTTCGGGGTCGAAATGCCGTCGCAGGGCGGCGCCGCCGGAGTTGGACGCGCCTCCGGCGAGCCAGCGCCCCCGCACGAGATGGCTGTAGACGCCGTAGTGCGGCGCGAAGACCGGCGCATCTGACAATAGTTTGAGCGTCACGGTGGAACCGAGCGACGTCACGGCGTCCCCCGTCTCGGCAGCGCCCGTCGCCAGGAACGCGGCGCACCCGTCGGTCGTGCCGGACACGACGATCGTCGCACGGGCGAGGCCAAACTCGTCGGCCATGTCGGGAAGCAGCGGCCCGAGTGCGGTCCCGGCCTGCGTCACGCGCGGCAATTTCGCCTCCGTCAACCCAAGAACCCATTGTGGCCAGATATCGATACGAGGATCGAAGCCGGTTTTCAGCGCGTTGTTGCCGTCGGTCGTGTCAAAGCCGCCATGCAGCTTTCCGGTGAGCCAGTCCGCTTCGTGCAGCGCGCGTGCGAAACCCGGCAAGTCGCGCCAAGCCAGCATCCGCGCGAGCGGGGATGTCGCCCCGCGCGCGGCGCTGTCCGCGGTCGCGACATGCGCCACGGCGGCAACCGAACCTTCGTCGGCCCGATCGGAGTAAAGGCTGGCCTCGGCGAGCGGCCGCCCTTGCGCGTCGATCGGCAGCACGGTGCCCGACGTGCCGTCGACCGCGATGGCCCGTACGCCCGAGAGCGCCGCCTTCACGCGCAGCGCGGCGAGCGCCTGCCTGGCCGCATCCCACCACGCCTGCGGGCGTCGCCGCGCCTCGGCGGTGATTGGCTGGGCGGTGAAGCAGACGCACTCGCCGGCCTCGTCCACAAGGGCGGCGCGCACTCCCGACGTGCCGAGGTCCAGGCCAATCGCGACGCCGGTCATGGCCGGTCGAGACTCTGCCGGTATTTCTCCGCGTCCCAGCCGAGCAACTCGGCCTCCTGAGCCGCGGTGAGCGCGACCAGTGGTTCGTCGGGCTCGATGCGCGCGGCGACATCGGCGAGGCAGCCGGCCAGCGCCACAGCGCCCGCCGAGGCGCCACGCGGCAGCAACACGCCCGCGCCGGGAACGGCCAGCAGCGGCGCGGGTCGGCGAGCGGGGGGCCGATCGGGCCAGACGGTGATGCCGGGGCCGAGGAAGATCACGTGGTCCGGATACAGGGAGCCGGATCTCGCCACCAGCAACGTCTTCGGGTCGGTCGCGATACCGTGGGCAAGCGGGTCGCCAGCGACGACATAGCCGGTGTCGGCCGCGACGTCGGTCAGTCGCGCCATATCGGGCTTCGGCGCCACGCGAGGCCATCGTCGCAGGCGGCGACACACATCGGCCAGCAGCGCCTCGGCCGCGCGCGTGTCCGCGCCGCCCACGACCAGACCGTGGTTGCCGAGGACGATTACGTCCGTCTCGGCGTTCTTGCGCGACAGGATCCACCGGGTGAGTGGCGCGCCGGGCCGCACATAGGGCACGAAGATCCAACGAAGACCGACGAGCAACGGCGCGATTGCCGCCTCGGCATCGCCGCGCGCCGCCCAAGCCATCGTGTTCACGCAATGCACGTGCACCACGATCGGATGCGGCAGGGCGGCATGCATCGTCGTCTCGATGGACGGACGCAGCCCGGACGGATTGTCCTTGTCGACAACATGCCGCGCCACGTCTTCGGCCGCGTTGTCGTCAAGCTCAGTCAGGAGCTGATCGATACGAACAGGCACCATGATGTCGCGTCGCTGCGCCTCTGCGAGCCAAGTGCCGGACGCCTTGACCCACAGCACGCCGGCACGTTTCAGCGAGACGTTGCCACCCGCCCCTTGCACAAGCGTCCGGTCCGCGCCGATTTTCGCCGCGTAGGACGTCAGCGCGGCAAATTGTGGATCGTCGCGCACGGTGTCAGCAGGGATTGAGCGGCGGCTCGCCAGCGACGAAACGACGGACCTCCTCGGCCGCCCCCTCGGCGGCAATCGTCACGGTCTTGACCGATGCACCGGCGATGTGCGGCGTGATCGTCACGTTCGGCAGCCGCAAGAGCGGCCAGTCGGCGGGCACCGGCTCGACCGCGAACGTCTCCAGCATTGCCCCGCCGAGATGGCCGGAAATCAGCGCCTCGTACAGCGCATCGTAGTCAACCATCGGCCCGCGCGCTGTGTTGACGAAGATTGTTCCCGGCTTCATCGCCGCGAATTGTTCCGCCCCGATGAAGCCGGTCGTCTCCTTCGTCACGCGCGCATGCAATGTGATGACATCAGCGCCTGCCAGCACGTTCTCAAGCGACGTGTGCTGGACGCCGTCTTCGCGATCCGCAGCGCTGATCTGCACATACGGGTCCGCGACCAGAATGCGGCAGCCGAATGCCTTGAGCAATTTGACCACGCGCGTGCCGATCGCGCCGTAGCCGATGACGCCGACCGTCATTTCCGATAGCTCGCGCCCTGTCGTGTCGGCGCGGTAAAGGTCGCCGCGCCATGTGCCGGCGCGCAACGCCTCGTGTCCGGCGCGGATCAGCCGTGTCTCGGACAGGATCGCGCCGATCGCGAATTCCGCCACCGCGCTGGCGTTTCGCCCTGGTGTGTTCACGACGCGAATGCCCCGTGCGCGCGCGGCCGTCATGTCGATGTTGACCGGGCCTCCACGCGACACCGCCACCAGCTTGAGGCCCGGCAGGCGGTCCATCATCGATGCCGACAAGGGCGCGAGCTGCGTGACAAGCACTGTCGCGCCCGCGATGAAGGCCACGATCTCGTCGGGGTCGCCTTGATACTCCTTCAGCCCGTCCATTCCGGCGCGCGCATAGCCATGCTCCATCGGCTCGTCCGGCCATGGCATCGTCATGCTGCGCATCGCGACGTGGTCGCCGCAGGCCGCGCCGATCGCTGCCTCGAATTTCTCCGGGAGCATGAAATTGTCGCCGATGATTGCCACGTCGGTCGGGGCCACTTCAGTCGGCATAAACGGTCTCCCGCACGTCGCGCAGATGCCGCCACAACGGCGGCAAGGTCTGGATAGCCTCACGGTAGACCGGGAATAGCCGGTCATACGTGGCGGCGAGGCAGGCGTCCTGCGCCACCGGTGGACCGAGGCGCGGCCGCGTCCACGTGGCGGCGCAGGCCGCCATGTCGGCGAACAGGCCGGTCTGCACGGCAGCGACCATCGCAGCACCCGCGGCGCCCGCCTCGGTCTGCGCGGGCGCCCGCACAGGCCGGTCGAGCACGGCGGCCAGAATGTCGCGCAAGATGTGCGAGCGCGCCGCGCCGCCGGTGACGATGACCGTCTCCGGCGCGCCGCCGATCGCCGAGAAGCAGTCGCGCGATGCGAAGCATAGCCCCTCGTAAACTGCGCGCGCGAAATCCATCAGGCGGACGTTCTGATCGAGACCCATGATGGAGGCCCGCGCGGCCGCGTCGGTGAACGGGCCACGCTCGCCGGCCGTGGAGATGTAGGGGTGATAGACGACCGTGCCGGGTCGCGCCGAAGCAACGCCGGCGTTCAGTGCCCCCAGCGCCGCCTCACGCGAGAGTGTAACGCCGCCTAGGCCCGCCGCCTCGATCACCAATCCGGCGAGCCAGTCGATGTTCAGCGTGGACGCCATGTTGGTCTGTGCCTGCAACGTGTGGCCCGGAACCGGGAACGGCATACAGTAGCCCGTCTGCAGCGGCGACGGCGCGACATGAGCGACATCTGCGACGAGTCGGATTTGCATCCCCGTGCTACCGAAGATCACCACGCCCGCCTCATCCTCGCCGCCGTAGATGCCGGAGCCGAGCGCGCAGCACACGACGTCCAGTCCGCCCAGCACGACCGGCAATCCGGCCCGCAATCCGGTGCGTGCGGCGGCGACCTCTGTCAGAGGGTGCGCGGTCTTCGTGCCGTCCAGGATCGGCGGAAGCAGTCGGCGCAATTCCGGGATCCCATAAGCGGTCAGCACCTCGTCTCGATAGGCGCGCAGCCGAAAGTCACCGAACGTGCAGCTGCCTTCGTCCGGCGACGTCGCCCGCACACCGGTCAGACGTAGGTACAAGAAGTCCTTTGGATGAAACGCTGTCGCCGCCCGGGCGATCGACTCGGGTTGGTGACGCTGCATCCACGACAATTGCGGCACCTGCTGACACGCCGCGAGTCCGGTGCCGGTGTAGGCGAACGCCGCTTGCGCCGCGCCCGAGGCGGTCAGTTCCTCGGCGATACCCGCACCGCGGGCGTCGAGCCAGATCCAGCCGCGTCCAACGGGCTCGCCGCCCTCGTCGACGAGCCATGTGCCGTCGCCCTGCCCGGTGACGGCCAGTGCCGCGATCTCCCGCCCGGCAAGTTTCTCCGCGAGTTCCAAAAGGACTGCCGCCGCGTCGCCGAACGTGCGCTCCATGTCCTGCTCGACGCCGCCGCCGGGAAGGAGGTCGTAGACATTGGGCCGACCCGCTTGCGCGATCTGCGTCCCGTCCGCCTCGAAGGCGATCGCCTTGACCACGGACGTTCCGGAATCCAAAGCGACGATCAGTGGCTTCGTCACGCGGCGTGCGGCCCGTGCGACATCGCGCGGCCACTTGCCGCATCGAAGATGTGGGCGTCCTCCGGTGCGAAGTCGAACGCGATCACGCTGCCGACCCGTGCGGCGACACGGTGATGCGCGACCGCCACCACGATACGCAAGCCGAGCTCGATCACCACATGCGCCTGATCACCAAGCCATTGATTCGATACGATCGCTCCGGACAAAGCCCCGTGTCCGAGAACGATCCGGTGCGGCCGCACGCCGAGCACGATATCGCTGCCCGCCGTCTGCGGCGGCACGCCGGGCAGCGCCAACGGGCGGTCCGGCGCATCGTCGAGCACCACGCCGCCGTCGGCAATGCGGCCAGGCAGGGCGTTCATCGGCGGCTCGCCCAGGAATGTCGCGACGAACAGATTGACCGGCAGCTCGCGCAACTCGTCCGGACTTCCGTATTGCTGCAGGATGCCGCCTTCCATCACCGCGATGCGGTCTGCCATCGCGTTGGCCTCGGTTTGGTCGTGCGTGACCAGCACGGCGGTCAGCCCGCGCCCGCGCAGCGCTGCTTTAACCCGGCCGCGCAGCAAGGCGCGCAGCTGCGGTTCCAACTGCCCCATGGGCTCGTCGAGAAGATGCAGATCGGCGTCGCGCGCCAGCGCCCGGGCCAGGCTCGCGCGCTGCTGCTGACCGCCCGACAGGGTGCTGGGACGGCGGTCCAGGATCGGCCCGATCTCCAGCATGTCGGCCATCTCCCGCACCCGCTTCGCCGCGACCGTGCGACTGAGCCCACGATCGCCGCTGGTCAGACCGAAACCGATATTGTCGGCGACGGTGAGCGGTGGATACAGGGCGTATCCCTCGAACGCCATGGCAACCCCGCGCCGCGCTGGCGGCACCGTCTCGATCCGCCGGCCCGCGAGCGTGATGCCGCCGCGGGACACATCCTCGAAACCTGCGATCATGCGCAGTGTGGAGGTCTTGCCGCAGCCGGAGGAGCCCAGCAAGGCAATCATCTCGCCGTCGGCGACATCGAGATCCAGCGCTCGCACGGCGTGCACGGTCGCGCCGTGGCGGCCGGGATAGACCTTGTCGACGGAGTGCAGCGCAAGGGTCATGACGCGAACCGTACGATCCGGGCGGGATCGGTGGCCAGGCGCACCCGGCTGCCGGGCGGCGGCGCGCTGAGAACGCTGGCCACGATCTCCGTGCCATCGGCTGCTCGCAGCAGCAGCACTTGGCGTTCATGCAGCGGCGTGATTGCAATCAGTTCGGTGGTCGCATGTGGATCCTCGGTCACCTCGATCGTCTCGGGTCGAATGCCGAGCAGACCGTCGCCGCCGCCCAGTCCGAGCGTCATCGCGACATCGGCGCGCAGCAGGTTGATCGGCGGATCACCGAACAGCCGCGCCACCACGACATTGGCCGGCGCGTCATAGATTTCCTCGGGTGGTGCCAGTTGCGCGATGTGTCCATCGAGCAGGATCGCCACGCGGTCGCCGAGCGCCATGGCCTCGCGGTAATCCTGGCTGACATAGATCGTGGCCGCGCCCGCGCGGCGTAGCAGGCGCGGCAGTTCGAGCCGCATCTCATAGCGCAGCTTGGCATCGACGTTACGCAACGGATCGTCGAGCAGCAGCACTTTCGGATTGCCCACAAGGGCGCGGGCGAGGGCGGTGCGCTGCTTCTGGCCGTTCGAGAGTTCCCGCGGCGCATGACCGAGCACATGGGTGATCCGCAGCAGCCCCGCCACGGCATCGACCCGTCCGGGAATGTCGGCCGGAGACACGCGGCGGGCGGCGAGGGGGCTCGCGATATTCTCTCGCGCGGACATATGCGGATAGAGCGCGAAATTCTGGAACGCCATGCCGATGCCTCTGGCGTCCGGGCCCAGCCGCGCCACGTCCCGGCCGTCGATCGTGACGGCGCAACGTGCCGCCGGTTCCAGCCCAGCGATAGCGCGCAGCATCACTGTCTTGCCGACGCCGGAAGGACCGAACAGCACCACCGTCTCGCCTGGAACCACGTCCAGATCGACGCCGCGCAGGAGATGGTTGCGGCCGAACGTGACGCACAGATCGCGCACCCGCAGCCCTTCATCCAGCGAAGTTCTCATCCCTTCACGGCTCCAAGACTCAGACCCTCGACCAGCCATTTCTGCGCGTAGAGCGCGAGTGCCAGTGTCGGCAGGATCGACAACACGATGGCGGCCGCAACTTGCCCGTAGGGAATCCCGGCGGCGGTGACGAACGCCAGCGCGCCGACGGTGACCGGCTGCTTGTCGGCACTCGCGAGGATGAGCGCGAATACAAAATTGTTCCAGGCAAAAATGAAACTCAGCAACGCCGCGGCCGTGATGCCTGGGCGAGCGAGGGGCACCGCGATACGGATGAACGCGCGCCACCACGAATGGCCATCGACGCGATAGGCGTATTCCACGTCGGGACTCGCATCCTCGAAATAGCCTCGCACGATCCACAGGATCAGCGGCAGCGTGATGAGCTGATAGACCCAGATCAGCCCGACATACGTGTTCGACAATCCCAGATCCTGAAAATACAGCGACAGCGGCAGCAACACCAACAGCGGCGGCGCGAACCGGAACGAAAGCAGCGTGAAGGCGATGTCCTCGCCGAGGCGGAAGCGAAATCGCGCGAAGGCGTATGCCGCCGGCACGCCCAGCAGCAGCGATATCACAACGGACGCGCTGGCGAGCAGAACCGAGTTGCCGAGATTGAGCAGGAACGCCACGTCCTGCGTGCCCGAACTCGTCTGCAACTTGCCGGAGATCAGCGAGACGTAGTTTTCCAGGGTCAGACCGGCGAACGGGTGCGGCGTCGGCAGCAGGATCGTCTCGTTCGTCTGGAACGACATCATGAAGATCCAGGCGATCGGGAACAGGAAGAACACCAGCACGACCGTCAGCGCGAGCCGGCGCAGCCAGCGGGCGATCGGGTCAGACCGTTGCATGAGTACGCTCCCGCAGCCGGCGCATTTGCTTGATGAACACGTTGGACAGCGCATAGGTGATCGCCCACAGGATCATCATCAGTGCTGCAGAGCGCGCGACGTTGGTGTAGGTGAAGAACTCAAGATATGCGCGCACCTGGAACAGCATGAGACTGTCGCCCGGCCCGCCTTGGGTCATCGCGTAGACGATGTCGAATTGCTGGATGCTGTCGAGCAGCCGGAAAAGGGTCGCGGTGATCAGATATGGCGTGAGCATCGGCAGGGTGATGCGGAAAAACACGAACCGCCCCGGCACGCCATCGAGCCTTGCGGCCTCGAACGGCTGCGGCGGCAGCGAGCGCAGGCCGGCCAGCAACAGCACCATCATGAATGGCGTGTAGACCCAGACGTCCACAAGCACGACGGTAAACATCGCGGAACTGCTGGCCGAGGCCCAGCGGAAATCGGTCGCGCCGAACTGACTGATCGCCCAGTTCAGCACGCCAAAATTGCTGTTGGTCATCAGCTTCCACATCAGCGCGGCCAGCGCTGGCGCGCACATCAGCGGCAGCAACAGCGCGACGGATCCGAAATTGTTGAATCGTGTGCGTTCGCGCAGCAGCAGCGCGATACCGAGCCCGAGCAACAGCTCGCAACCGACCGTGGCGGCCGTGTAGATCGTCGAGACCCGCACGGTGGTCCAGAAATCCTCGTCTCCGAGGAAGTCGAGATACTGATTGAACCAAACGAAACCGCGCATGTCCGGCATCGCGAGGTTGTAGCGCAGCAGCGAGTAGTAGGCGGCCGTCGCGAACGGCACCAGGATGCCGACGCACATCAGCAGCGCCGGCAGGCAAAGCGCATACGGTAGCCAACGCATGAAGGTGGGGCCGGAGTGGGCGGTGGCGGCAGTCTGGGACATTGTGACTCCAAGACATCCTCGTTCTCGTCATGCCCGGGGTTGACCCGAGCATCTCGTGTGGCGCGAGATGGCCGGACCAAGTCCGGCCATGACGAAAAAGGGGCTGTGAACGACGTGCGTCAGCCCAACCCGGAACTCTTCAGCTTTTTGTCGATGCTCGCGGCCAGTGTGTCGAGGCCGTCATTGACGGGAACTTCCTTGGCGACCATCCGCTGCAACGCAGCCGCCCAGTCGGTCGTCAGGTCGAAGAACAGCGGTTGCGGCGTGAAGTAGATCTGGGCCTTCGGCGTCGTCGCCGCGTACTGCTCCAGGTAGCCGGGATACTTGCCGATCCGCGCCTTGAATTCCGGATCTTCCCAGATCGAGGTGCGGATCGGGTTGACCATGTCCTTCTTGCGAGCGCCGAACATCAGGTGATCGGTGCCGGCCGCCCACTGCATGAACAGCCACGCGGCGTCTTTCTTCTTGCTGAAGTTAGAAAGAGCGAGCGACCAGATCCACACGTTCGCGGTCGGCTCCGTCGCGTCCGGACTGGCCGCAAAAGCGGCATAGCCGAGATTGCCAGCCTCCTTATTGGGCGCGCCGTTCATGAAGTAGCCGAGGATGTCGGCGTCAAAAATCATCGCCGAGGCGCCGGCGCCCAGATCGGTACCGACCTGATACCAAGTATACGTCGCCCAATTCTTTGGCCCGCTGTCTTGGATCATCTTCACCCACAGCGCGGTGAATTCCTTGGCCTTTGCGCTGTTGACCGCTGTCTTGAGCTTGCCGCCCTCGAAGGTGAAGTCCTTGGCGCCATAGTTGGTATAGCCAGACAGGAATCCCGGATGGATCGTCGCCCAGCTCCGGCTGCCGCGCACGCCGATGCCGTAGGGACCGCCGGCATCCTTGGTGATCTTTGCCGTCGTCTCGACCATCTCCGGCAAGTTCTTCGGCACCTTCACGCCAAGCTTGTCGAACATCTTCTGATTGTAGGAGATGTTGTTCGCCTCGAACCCCCAAGGCAGCGCCCACTGCTTCGATCCCGGCGAGCCCAGCGCGTCGCCGACCTTTCCAGACCAGGCGGTCGAGGCGCGAAGACCCGGCAGCACGCCTTGCCAGTCGAACGCGGGTGAGGTCTTCTTCGGATCGCCGATGTACTCGTTCAGGTCTGCCGCCCAGCCGGCGGGTCCGTATTTCCAGGTCTGGTACGCTCCCGTCATGAACGCATCGTATTCGCTCGACTTCGACGACAGCGCCGCCGTCACCTTGTCGAAATAGACATCCTCGGGGAAAATGTCATAGGTCACGTCGATGCCGCTCGCGGTCTTGAAGTTCTCCAGATCGGCGATCATCGCGTCGGCGTACGGATGCTTGTTGAGCAGTAGCTTTACCGACTTGCCCTTCTGCGACATCATATCGAAGTCCGCCGCATAGGCTCGCGTCGCAACGGCGTTCAACACACTGGCGGCGGCGGGAGCGGCAAGCCCGAGAGCGGCCATCCGGCGTATCAATTCGCGCCGGCCGACTCGTCCGGCGATGAAGGCTTCCGCGAGGTCCTTGGCTTTGTCGTTCATTCTGGTGTCTCCCTGTGTCCGCGCGTCATGAGGTGGCAGCGACGAGTTGGCGCGCGGTCAACTCGTCGGTGATCAGGCCGCTCAGCAGACGCGACTGCAGAACGGCGTGAATGGCAGGAGCTTTCCCGAGGCCGCCGGCAACCGCGATGACGTCGCGCGCTGGGGCCGTTTCGGTCAATGTATCGGCGACACTACGGTCATGCAGAACGGTCCGAACCGGCCGGCCGCCGGCGTCGAAAAACGTCCCAAGCATCTCGCCCACAGCACCGGCCTCGCGGGCGGCGCGAAGCTCGTCCGGCGCGATGACGCCGCAGACGGCGAGGAAAGCGTCCGGCGTGGCCTCGCCGATTCCCATGATGAGCAGGCTTGCCTGCCGCGCGAGCGCCAGAGCCTCGGCCACGCCGTCCTGCGCGCGCAACACGACACGATCGGACGGCTTCCGGGCAAACATCGGCACCGGCATCATATACGCCTCGGCGGCGGTCTTGTCGGCGAGGCGGTCGATCACCTCGAACGGGTTGGCGGGCACGCGGCGCGGCAGATTGCCCAACAGACTGACCAGTTTCAGCGCGCTCGCCGGGACCCGCGGGAGATAGTCGATGGCGGCCGCCAGGGTTCGGCCATGGCCCACGCCGACGACCGCGTGGCGACCACTTTTCAGCGCCTCGCGCAGGAAACCGGCGGCGGCGATACCGAGCGCCCGCAGCGGCAGGCGCGTCTCATCGAGCGCCGGGACGACGCGGCAGAGGCGCAGTCCGTAACGGCGGGAAAGTGCCGCCTCGCTCGCGATGCAGTTGCCGATCGGGCCCTCGACGAACACCCGGACGAGGCCGGCGCGGGTCGCGCGGGCGATCAGGCGGTGCGCCTTGACGCCGGTGACGCCGAGCCGCTCCGCGACCTGCGACTGCGTCATACCGCCAGCGTGATAGAGCCACGCCGCACGCGTCGCGAGCCCGGCCTCTTCCTCCGCGAGCAGCCCATTGTCTGGCGAAGCCAGATCCATGAAATATTTTCCCAGGACGCGGAAAAACTTTCACACCGTCGGGGCGGCCCGTCAAGAAAGATCGTGGCTCGCATCCGTCCAGCAGGTGCCGCGCCGCCGCATCTAACATGGGCCAGAAGGAGATGGCCGCTGGAACGCCTGGACGACCACGACACGAAGTCCGAAGCGCCACCCACTCCGACCAAGGCTGAGTTGATGGCGGGCATGGAAGACGACGTCGACGGCGAGGCGACCGTGCGGGTGAGCGAGGTTCCGGGATAGTTGGATGAGGTGATCGACCGTATGGAAGCCGCCCGCGCCCGCCGCGCTTGGTATGGCTGCCGCGCCCCGCCCGCGCGCGCATAGCTGCTCTGACGAGGAGCTACGAAAAGCTGGCACGTCCGGGAGCGATCGGAAATTTAGGAACGGCCATGGCGCGGGCTCGTCTTTCCGGCGCCTCGACCATGCGCAATCATAGCCCACACCGGGTGGTTGTGGCTAAACATGGTTCGTAGCTGTTCGCCTCCACCACGGGCAGACGCGGCACGGTCATTCGGGCGATATTCCACGAGAGCGCCGATATTTCCGAACGTCGGTGATCGGTCGAGAGGTTCCGCCCGCAGACGGGCGGTCCGAGCCTTGCGATTTGCGGCAGCAAGGTTTGGCGGTAGCGTCGCCGAGCCACTGACCTTGGGGACGGACATGACGAGATCAGGTTTCCTGCGCGGCGCGCTCGGCCTCGCGCTGGCCATCGCCACCAGCGGTGGCGCTCTTGCGGCCCCGCCGAAGAAGATCGTCCTCCTGATCAACGGCACCGAGGGCGACAAGTCGTTCTTTGACTCCGCGGCGCACGGCATCGCGCTCGTCCGCGACAAATACGGCGCCGACGTGACGACCAAAATCATCGAGATGTCCTACGACCAGTCGAAATGGCAGCCGACGTTGGAAGACGTGGCCGCCCAGGACTGGGACGTCATCATCACCGGCACATATCAGATGACCGATCTTGTCGCCGCCGTGGCGCCGGAACACGCGGACAAGACATTCGTCATCTACGACGCCGCCGTCGAGTACAAGGATGGCGCGTTCAAGAACGTCTACTCGATCACCTACAAGCAGAATGAAGCGAGCTACCTTGCAGGCATGCTGGGCGCCGGCCTCGTCCATGGCGGCAACATGGACGGCACGTCGCTTGGCTTCCTCGGCGGCCTCGACATTCCCGTCATCAACGACTTCCTCGTCGGCTACATCGCCGGCGCGCAGTCCATCGACAAGGGTTCCAAGGTCGCGGTCTCCTATATCGGCAGCTTCGACGACGCGGCGAAGGGCAAGGAGCTAGCGCTCGCGCAATACCGTACCGGCACCGCGATCGGCTTCAACGTCGCGGGGCAGGCCGGGCTGGGCCAGCTTGCCGCCGCGAAAGAAATGACCCGATACGCGATCGGCGTCGACAGCGATCAGTCGGCGATCTTTCGGGCGACCGATCCAGCGACTGCCGACCGGGTGGTGACGTCGGTGCTGAAGCGGGTCGATGTGAGTCTCCTGCGCGCGGTGGACCTGTTGATGCAGGACAAGCTGCCGTCAGGCCGCGAGGAATCGCTGGGCCTTGCCGAAGGCGCGGTCGGACTGGTGGACAACGAAGTATACCAGAAAGTGGCGCCGGCCGAATTGCGCGAGAAGATCGCCAATGTGTCGGCCGACATCGCCGCCGGCAAGACCAAGGTCCCGAGCGCCTTTGGCCTGACGACGGAGGCGCTAGTGGCGCTGCGCGACAAGGTGCGGCCGTAGCACCCCTCGTCGCGTTTGAGGGCGTCAGCAAAACGTACTCGAACGGGGCGCGGGCACTGCGCGACGTCTCGTTCGCGGTGGCGGCCGGCGCATGCCACGCCGTGTGCGGCGAAAACGGGGCTGGCAAGTCGACCCTGATGAAGGTTCTTTTCGGCCTCGAACAGCCCGATGCCGGCGAGGTGCGGATCGACGGCTATCCGGTCGTCATTGCCTCGCCCAAAGTCGCGGCAGGGTTCGGAATCGGCATGGTGCACCAACATTTCTCGCTCGTCCCGTCGTTGACGACGGCCGAGAACATCGTGCTTGGACGCGAGCCGATGACCGGGCCGTTGCTTGATCGCGCCGCCATGCGCGCCGAGGTTTCGCGACTCGGAGATCGCTTCGGCCTGCTCGTCGAACCCGATGCTCAGACCGGCAAACTCTCAGTGGCGGCGCAGCAGAAAGTGGAAATCCTCAAGGCGCTGGCGCGCGACGTGCGGCTGCTGATCCTGGACGAGCCGACCGCTGTGCTCACGCCGCAGGAGACGGACGAGTTGTTCGACCGGCTGCGCTTTCTGCAGTCGGCGGGCCTGACGATCATCTTCATCTCGCACAAGCTGCGGGAGGTCCGGGCGCTGGCCTCGCGCATCACGGTCATGCGGGGCGGCGTGGTGACCGGCGACACGCCGATGGCCAGCGTCAATGACGACGAGGTCGCGCGCATGGTCATGGGTCGCGACGTGGCGACCGTCCGGCGCGACGGCTCGCACGCCCGCGCGGCCGTTGTGCTGGCTGCGCGCGACCTGACGCTGGCCGCACGCGACGCTGCCGACCGGCTCGGCGGCGTGTCACTAGCGATCCACGCCGGAGAAATTCTTGGGATCGCGGGCGTCGAAGGCAGCGGACAACGCGGCCTCGTCTCGGTGCTGAGCGGCCTGCGCCGTCCCGATTCCGGGAGCGTCGTATTGGGTGAGGCGGAGGTCGCCCACGCCGGGACCGCGCGCCTGCGGTCGATGGGTGTCGCGCATCTGCCGGCCGACCGTTACGCGCAGGGCGGGGCGGCGTCGCTTTCGCTGACCGACAACGCGATCGCCGGTTTGCATCGCGACCCGGCGCTCGGGCGCTGGCCGTTCCTGTCGCGCCGGCGCAGCGAGCGGGCGACGGCGGCGATGATCGCCGCCTACGACGTGCGCGTGCGCTCGCCGCGCCAGACGCTCGGGTCGCTGTCGGGCGGCAACGCGCAGAAACTGATCGCTGCGCGGGAGTTTCGCGGCCGCCCGAGGCTGCTGATCGCCGACCAGCCGACGCGCGGCATCGACATCCAGGCCGCGGCCTTCATCCGCGCCCGCATGCTGGCGTTGGCGGCCGAGGGCACGGCGGTGTTGCTGCTAACCGCCGATCTGGAGGAGTTGCTGGCGCTGGCCGATCGCGTCCTTGTCTTGTTCGCCGGCTGCGTCGCCGCGGAATTCGAGAACGGGCCGGAACTGACCCCGGAACGGCTGGGTCCGGCGATGCTGGGGATGGCGGCGTCAGCGTGACCGGCGGTTCAGCCGTCGCGCAGCATCCGCCGTGCGCCTTCGGCCACGAACGCACTGCGCGACATGCCTCGACGATGCGCGGCCGCATCGATCCGCGACAGCAGGAGCCGATCAAGGCTCATGTTCACCCGCACCGCCGGGCCCGAGCTTTCCGCCGGCACCGAGAGCAGCAGGACGCGCGCGATCGGTCCTGCGTCCGGCTCGATATTTTCCGGCGCCGTCGGCTCCGGGAGAGTCTCGCCCGCTTCGAGCCGCGCCTCGACGGCCATGGCGAGCGCGTCCTGCGCCTGCGCGAACACGTCCTCGGGCCGCTCGGCGACCGATGCGATTTCGGGGAAGTCGGGGATCAGGACGGACCAGTTGGCCTCGGCTGGCTCCTTGATCGCGAGCGCGACGTAACTCGGCATGGCTTTCCCCTTCAACGTTTTAGTGGATATTCCCAACCTTCCTGTCGACAGATCGCCCTCAGGGTGCCCGACGGAATGTCCCCGGCATGTTGCGAAATCAAAACCCGCTTCGTCCCCCTGCGAAAGACCAGATGCGCGCCTTTGCCGGGGCGAGACGTCCAGCCCTCCCGTTCCAGCCTCGCGATCGCTTCTCCTGCCCGCACAGGCCCCATCCCTGATCGTGCGCAATCATACACAAGAGCCTGCGCCGCGTCGTTGCGGCGTTCCCACGAATGATCCGCGCCGCGCTCGCCCCCGCTCTGGCCACCATCGCGCTGCTCGCCCTCGTGGTGGCGGTGGTCGTGGTCCCCGTGGCGCTGACGCAGACGGATCCGCTCGGCGCGATCGCGACCTTCGTCGCGGGGCCGTTGGGCGATCGCCGCCACCTTGGCAACATCGTCGAGACAGCGACTCCGCTGTTGTTCACCGGGCTGGCAGTGAGCCTCATGTTCCGCGCCGGCATGTTCAATCTCGGCGCGGAGGGTGCGTTCTTCCTCGGCGGCGTCGCCGCGAGCTACGCCATGCTCATGCTGCCTGGTCCAGATTTGTCCCGCGCGGCCGTGGCGATCGGGTTCGGCGCGGTCGTCGGGAGCCTTGCCTGCGCGATCCCCGGCGTGCTGCGCGCGAAATTCGGCGCGTCCGAACTGGTCTCGTCGCTGATGCTGAATTACGCCGCGCTCTTCCTTGGGCTTTATGTCGTCAACTATATCTTGCGCGACCCGACTGCCGGCGGGATGGTATCGAACAAGTTCCCGTTGGCGGCCCGTCTGCCGCGGCTGCTCGCCGGCACGCGCATTCATCTCGGCGCGCTGATCGGCCTTGCCGCGTGCGGGTTGGGCGGCGTGTGGCTGTTTGCGACGCGTTGGGGATACGAGGCGCGGGTGGTCGGTGCCAGCGCCGGCTTCGCCCGCCATGTCGGCCTGCCGATCGCCGTTATCGCGACCGGCGTGCAGGCGCTGGGCGGTCTCGCTGCGGCGGCCGGCGGGGCGATCGAGATCCAGGGCATGTATCAGCGCTTCACCTGGACCAGTCTTCCCGGGCAAGGCTGGAACGGGCTGGTGGTCGCGATCTTGGCTGACAACAACCCATGGCTGGTGCCGCCGGCGGCGCTGGCGCTGTCCTGGCTGCAGGTCGGTGGCGACATGCTGGCGCGTAACTACGACGTGCCGAGCCAGACGGTCGGATTGATCCAGGCGCTGGTCATCCTGTTCGCAACTGCGGCCGCCATCATCCGGAATCCGCGTTTGCGCCGCTGGCTCGCTGGCCGCCAACCGGCGGTCCCGTGACCTGGTCATGGCTCGATCAGCTTGGGGGTGCCGCGTTCCTCGGCGCGACGCTGCGGGTCGCGACCCCGATCCTGCTGGCAGCCCTGGGCGCGCTGATTTCCGACCGAGCGGGCGTCATCAACATTGGCGTCGAGGGGATCATGCTGGCCGGCGCGTTCACGGGCGTCGTTGCCAGCGCGGCCGCCGGCAGCGCCTGGGCCGGGCTGCTGGCGGCGATCCTGGTCGGCATGGCCATCGGCGGGCTGCTCGCGGTCGCGGTCCACATCCTGCGCGCCGACCTGATCCTGAGCGGGGTGGCGATCAACCTCGCGGCCGCGAGCCTTACGGTGCTGCTGCTGTTCGCGCTGACCGGCGATAAGGGCATGTCGGGCAGCCTGCCCAGCAAGGTTCTGCCCACCCTGCCGCTCGGATTTCTGGCGCCGGTCCCACTCCTCGGCCCGATCCTCGCCAATCAGCATGTCCTGACCTGGGCCGCCTTGCTGGCGGTTCCGATGGTATGGCTGCTGCTGTGGCGCACGCCGTTCGGTTTGCGGCTGCGGGCAGTGGGCGAGGCACCGGAGGCCGCCGCCATCGCTGGCATCGCGGTGCGGCGGGTTCAGGTCATGGCGTTGCTGATCTCCGGCGGGTTCGCGGCCACGGCCGGGGCGTTCCTGTCGATGGGCTATGTCACCTGGTTCGCCGGCGGCATGACGGCCGGACGCGGCTATGTCGCCATCGCCGCCGAGGTCATGGGCGGTGGCGGCGCGTTCGGCACGCTTGTCGCCTCCTTGGTCCTGGCTGCCGCCGATGCCCTGGCGACCGCGCTGCAGGGTCTCGGGCTTCCGAGCGAGCTGATGCAGACCGTCCCCTACGTCGTGCCCGTGGTGGCGCTGGTGCTGCACGCGGCGCGGCGACGCATCAGGTGATCGCGCAGCGCCGGGTTCTCGGTGAGGCCGATCGCACGCTCGAAGGCCGCCGCGCACGCCGGACCACCCGCCTCGGCCAAAAGATGCCCCCGCGCCACCCAGAACGGCTGGTGGGTTGCGATGCGCGGCGAGTCCAACTCGTCCAGCAACGCGAGGCCACGTTCCGGCCCCAGCACCCGCGCCACCGCGACCGCATGTCCGATCCGCGCGCCGATGGTCGGCGCGATTCGGCGCAACCCCTCATATAGCAAGGCGATCTCGTCCCAGGCCGGACGGCCGAACGCGAGCCGCCCGACATGTGCCGACTGGATCGCCGCTTCGAGCTGGAAGCGCCCCGGCTGCCGCATCGCCGCGGCCTGTGTCAGCGCCGCATCGGCCGCGCGGATCATCGACCAGAGCCAGAGCGCGGAGTCCTGCTCGTCCAGCGGAACGAAGTTTCCCTTCGTGTCGGCACGGGCTGGCCGCCGCGCCTCGCAATGCAGCAGCAGCGCCAGCAATCCCGCTGCCTCGGGGTCGTCCGGCAGCAGGGCCGCGGCGACATGCGCCAGCCACAGAGCCTCCTCGATCAGCCCGCGCTGCCGCGGGTCGCTGCCGTCATGGTCCCATGCGCTGCCGTAAGCGGCATAGATCGCCTCGAGTACCGCCCGCGCCCGCGCCGGCAATTCGTCCGGCTCCGGCCAGGCAAAACGGGCGCCGGAGTCGCGGATCGCGGCTTTTGCGCGCACCAGCCGCTGTCCCATCGTCGCCGGCGCCACGAGGAAGCATGAGCCGATCCGCGCCGCGTCCAGCCCGAGCACGACCTGCAGCATGAGCGGCGCACGCATGTCCTCGGGCACGGCGGGGTGCACGCAGGCGAACAGCAGCGCAAGCCGCTCGTCGGTCAGCGGCGGATCCGCCGGAGCCGCCTCGGAGACTTGCGTGGCGCGGGCAACATCCGTGCGCACCCGCCGCCGCCGCGCGGCGTCGACGAGACGCCGACGGGCGGCGGTAAAAAGCCAGGCATCCGGATCATCCGGCACCCCACGCTCCGGCCAGGCGGCCAGTGCCGCGCGAAACGCCTCGGCCAGCGCGTCCTCCGCCGAGGCGCGGTCGGAGCCGGCCGCCAACCGGCCGACCAGCCGCCCATACGACTGTCGGGCAGACTGTTCGGCGGCATGCGCGGCCAGGCTCACCGTCACATGCTCATGACGGGGCGGATTTCGACCACGCCGGTGGGTGCGGCTGGGCAACGCGCCGCCCAATCCAGCGCCACCGTCGCATCTGCGACGTCGATGACGAAATATCCTCCAAGCTGCTCGCGGGTGTCTGCGTAGGGTCCGTCCTGCACCATCCGCCGGCCGTCACGCAGTTGCACCGTGCTCCCTGTCGCGGGGAGTTCCAGCGCGTTGCCGCCTACCATAACCCCAGCTTCGCGCAGGGCGGTGGCGTAGGCGCCCCACGGCGCGAAATAGGCGCCACGATCCTCGGTCTCCCGGCGAGCCTGTTCGGCCGCGGTTTCATAGATCAGAATGACGAATTGCATATGCGGGACCTCCTGTTCCCGATCATGAGACGCATGGGGACGCCACATTTCGACAGGCCGTTCGTCGGAATCGCGCCGGATGACGCGTCTTCGGCGGCAGGGCGCCAATATCCAGTGTGGTTCAGCGACGCCCGTCCCGCCGCAGCAGCAGCATCGCGCCACCCGCCAGCAGCCCCCAGAACGCGCCGCCGATACCTAGGATCGATACCCCCGACGCGCCGGCCAGGAACGCGATCACCGACGCCTCGCGCCGCGCCGGATCCTCCAGCGCCACCATCATCGAATGACCGAACGTGCCAAGCAGCGCGAGGCCGGCGACCGCCTCGATCAGCACCGGAGGCGTCGCCGTTACGTAGGCGGTCGCCGCCCCGGACAGCAGACCGATCACCACATAAGCAGCGCCGCTGACCACCGACGCCCACATTCGCAGGCGCGGATCTGGATGGGCTTGTGGACCGGCGCACATCGCCGCCGTGATCGCCGCCAGATTGATCGCGTGACTGCCAAACGGGGTCGCGACCAGGCTCGCCGCTCCGGTGGCCGTGAAGATCAGGCCGGCATTGGGGCGGTAGCCGTTGACCGTCAGCACGGTCAGGCCGGGAATGTTCTGCGACGCCATCGTCACGACGAACACCGGCACGCCCAGCCCGATCGCCGCGCCCAGCGAGAAGCTCGGCGTGATGAGCACGGGATGTGGCCAGAACGCCGACAGGGGGACGGCTGGAGCGGCCGTGGTGAGGTAGCTCATGACGAGCATCGCCAGCAGCGCCGCCGGCACCGCCCACAGCCGCGACACGCGCCCGACCAGCAGCCAGGTCAGCACGATCGGGATGCCGACCAGCGGCAGGTTCGCCACCGCCTGCACTGGTGCCAGGCACAAATTCAGCAGAATGCCGGCCAGCATCGCGCTCGCCAGAGCAGTCGGGATTTTGCCGACCCACTTCCCGAAGGGCCGCCACAGGCCGGCTACTACGGTCAGTACGCCAGCCACGATGAACGCGCCCACCGCCGCATTGAACCCGCCAGGTATCGCGCCCGACGTGGCCATCAGCGCCGAGGCCGGCGTCGACCATGCGACGGTCACTGGCATGCGCGTCCATAAGCTCAGAACGATGCCGCACGCGCCCATGCAGACGGTCAGCGCCATCAGCCCCGACGTGGCCTGCTCCGGCGTCGCACCGACCGCTGAAAATCCGCGCAAGACGACGGCGAACGTGCTCGCGAACCCGACGAAGCTGGCCAGCAGCCCGGCGGCCGCCAGCGACGTGCCGCCGCGCATCGGGCTCAAGGCGCGAAGCTGCGCAACAGAAGGTCCACGAAGCCGGCCGCGTCGGCGTCGAACGCCACGTCGCAATTGGCGGCCGACTGGCCGCGATGATGCGTGTCGATCACCGTCCGCCCCACCGTCAGCGCGCCCATCGTCTCGACCGCGACATGCAATCGCCGCGTGGTGATGAGAGCGGGCTCGATCAGACTGGCCACCGCGAGTGCGTCGTGGACCGGCGTCGTGCCGGCGGTCGGCATGCGCTGGATTTCGTCATGCACCACGATCCGGTGGCCGATGAACGCGGCGGCGGCACGGCCGGCGTTCGTCCCCAGCGCCTCGAGCCGGTCGCAATCCGCCCTCGACACCAGGGCGCGGTGGGTGGCGTCGAGCGGCACCAACGTAACGCGCGCGAAGCCTGCGGCGAACACGCTGGCCGCTGCTTCCGGGTCGGCCCAGACGTTGAATTCGGCGGACGGCGTCACGTTCCCCAGCGCATGCGAGCCCCCCATGATGACGATCTCCGGTACGCGTCCGACAAATCCGGGGTCCAGTGCGATGCAGGCGGCGATATTCGACAACGGCGCCACCGGCACGAGCGTGATTGGGTCGGTGGCGGCGCGATACGTCTCGATGAGGAATTCAACGGCAGTCGCGGCCGCCTTGGAGCGTTCGGATTGCGGGATTGGCAGCCGCGTGCCATGGATTTTCCCGGCAAGATCTCGCTCGGCCCGCGATGTCGGAAACTCCGACCGTACCAAAGGGCGGGCCAGTCCCTCGTGGACGGGAATGTCGGCGCGGCCGACATGGTCGAGCACAGCCAGGGTGTTCGCGGTGCAGTGATCGACCGTCACATTGCCGTTGACCGTCGTGCAGGCCAGCAAATCGAGTGCGGGATGCAGGGCCGCCAGCATGATCGCCACCGCGTCGTCGGTGCCGGTGTCGACATCCAGAATCAGCTTCTTGCGCGCCATGAGAATCCTGCCCGATGCGACGGCAGAGTGCGCGGGCGACGGCGGAGCGACAAGCCACGCGGGTTTGCCGTCGACCTGCTCGCCGCCCTAGACTGCATCTGCAGCTTGGGGTCGCCGGGATGAGCAGGGACGAATTCGAGACAGGCTTGCGTCGTGACGGATACGAACTGGGCGAGAAGACGCTCGGCCCGGACCACGCGAGCGCGCCACATGCGCACGAATTCGACGTGCGCCTGCTGGTTTTGGACGGCGCGCTGACCCTGGCGCTTGACGACGGCTCCCAGACCTACGGCGTGGGCCAGATCTGCAACCTCGCCGCCGGCACGACGCACGAGGAGCGGACGCAGGCTGATGGCGCGCATTACCTGGTCGGCCGACGGGTGCCGGCGAACGCCCGCTGACGCCCGACATTTTTGCCCCAGGGTTTCTAGCGCGCCCGTATTGGTGGGACGCGGCCGAGCCCGTCGCCGACGACGTCCAGCCGCCCGCTGAGACCGAAATGGCCGTCATCGGCGGTGGCTACGCCGGGCTGTCCGCAGCTCTGACGCTGCGAAGGCTGGGTCACGAAGTGACCGTATTGGATGCGGCGCCGATCGCGTTCGGCGCGAGCTCGCGCAACGGCGGCATGGTGTCTGGGGGGCTGAAACTCGCCTCGGGCCACCTTGCGAAGACATTTGGAGCGGCGAGGGGGAGGGCCATCGCCGATGCAGCGGCGGCCTCCTTACCGTTCATCGAGAGCGTGATCTCACGCGAGGCGATCGATTGCGACTATGTCCGGTGCGGCCGGTTCGTACCGGCTTGGACTCCCGGCCATTTTCGCGCGCTACAGGCGAAGGCGGCTTGGATCGAGACTGTCACCGGCCTGCCCGCCGCCATGGTCACGCGCGATCGTCAGCACGAACATCTCACGTCCGACCATTATCATGGCGGTATGGTCGCCGATGCGACAGGCTCCCTGCATCCGGCAAAATATGCGCGCGGCCTTGCGCAAGCGGCGCGGCGGGAAGGGGCGGCGCTGGTCGGAGTTGCGAAAGTCGATGCGATCGGCCGCAATGGCGGCGGTTTCGTCGTCTCGACACGGCATGGCCTCGTTCGCGCGAAGCAGGTCCTTGTCGCCACCAATGGCTATAGCCACGGCGGGCCGATGCCTTGGCTCGCGCGCCGGCTTGTGCCGGTCGCCAGCTACATCATCGCGACGGAACCGCTTGGTGAAGCGCGCGTCAGGGCACTGTTCCCGACCGGACGGATGATCGCCGACACCAAGCGCGTCCTGAACTATTTTCGGCCCAGCCCAGATTTCACTCGCGTCCTGTGGGGCGGCCGGGCCAGTTTTCGGCCGTCCGCCAGCGCACCTGAGCAGGCCGCGCCGATCCTCTGGCGGGAGATGACAACGGTGTTTCCCTCGTTGCGCGACGTGCGACTCACCCATGCATGGACCGGCAACGTCGCCTTCACCTTTGACGGGCTGCCGCACCTCGGCATCGACGAGGGGGTGCACTACGCCGCTGGCTGCCAGGGGTCCGGCGTGGCGATGATGAGCTGGCTAGGACATCATGCGGCGCTGAAGATGTCGGGCGCGGGCAATGCGCCGTTCGCGCTTGACATGGCGCGGATGCCGACGCTTCCGGCGTACGCCGGCAAACCTTGGTTTCTGCCGCTGGCCGGCGAGTGGATGCGGCTACGAGATCGCTTGGACCGGGCTTTTGCATGAGCGAGATGCATTGCGGGTCGGAGCGAAGGTGGGGCTACGTAGAACACGACGCGCAAGGACGTCGTTGTCGGAGGTTTGGCTGTGGGTGCAGTCTCATTCGAACGAGTCTACGGTTACGCTGTTACGCGGGGGAAAACAGGGTAAATCGTTCAGTTTTGCAGCCAACGCCGGTTTGGTCGGAGCAAATGCCAAAGCATTTTAATGACCTGCTCGGCTATTCCCTGTGCACCGGAACAGGGAATGCATCCTCTCGAACAGGGAAGCGCGTGGCCAGGAGCCTGTACTGCCGGCGATAAAGACGACTTTGAAGGGGGCTGACATCGTGGTCCGCCGTCGAGAGACCGCTGTAGGGCAGACGAATGATCGCGCCGATGAGCATGCCGCAACGGCTCCGGACGAGGGCGCGATCATTCGCGAGATTGATGGTGCGTGCCGCAAGCTCGTGCTCGCGCCCGGGGCGGAGGACGATCTTGTCGCGATAGTCAGTCTCCTCGCGACACATGCAATCGGTGGAGGTGGCGTGCCGGACATCCCCGCTCCTGCTTTCTCCAAGAGAAGCAAGCAAGCGTGTCAGAAGGAGTTGAAGGCACTCAGTGTGGCCGCCCGACGCCTCATTGCAGCCCTCCAGGAGCTACACCAGCCGACGATAGCCGCCCTCACTCGCGTGGGCTTCGATAGCGACAACAGGGTGGCGTTGCCGCTTTTATTGTTACGAATTGCAGAGCAAGCGCAGCGCGCCGACCTCAACAGCGTGCCGGAGCGAGACGGCCTTGGTCGAAAACCGCGTCCACGTGCCCACGCGGTGGGCCTGATAGCTGGCCATGCGTATGAAAGGCTGACGGGCACCCGGCCAACCTACACGACGGACCCCCAAACTTCCCGTCGCAGCGGCCCGTGGCCCGACTTCCTCCGAGCAGTATTCAAAGCCCTGAAACTCGAAGGGGGCTCCGACGACCTGATCGTGTCGGTTGCCAGCAGAATTAAAATCCTAAGTGCGAAAAAGGCCTCTTCCAAGAGCAGATAACACACTTTGCCGCAGGCCGTGGGAGCGATCACCTTTTGATCAGGTCGTCGGTCGGACGACTTCGCGAGTGGGGATAACATGTCGAATTGGTATTTGGATCACTCCGTTTTGGGGTATGCCGAGGTTCCCAAGGTCTGTTGGCTGACACCTCCAGGCTCGCGTTACGACCATGCGGGGTGAAGGCAAGGGAAGCGCGGCCCCATCGACCGCAACTTCGCCCGACGCCCCCGGTCTCGCGGTTAAGTATCGTGCGACATCGGATTTGCGCCTCAACCCGCGCAACGCCCGTGTTCACTCAAAGCGACAGCTGAGGCAGATTGCGGCCAGCATCCGCGCCTTTGGGTTTCTCAACCCCGTTGTGGTCGACGACGACGGCATGGTGCTGGCTGGCCATGGAAGGCTGCAAGCGGCCGCCCTGGCTGGCTTGGACGCCGTGCCAACAGTGCAGGCGAGCGGGCTAACTGACACGCAGAAACGCGCCTACGTGCTCGCGGACAACAAGCTGGCGGAGAAGGCGGGCTGGGACCGAGCGATGTTGGTCGCCGAACTCGGCGACCTCGCTGTGTTGCTCCCGCCGCTCGACCTTGATGTAACGCTCACCGGCTTCGAACCGCCCGAGATCGACATGCTCTTCGCCGACCGGGGGCTGGCCAAGCCGGATCCCGCTGACGAGCTGCCGGCGGTCCCCGGCAAGGCGTGCACCCGGCTGGGCGATATGTGGTGTCTCGGCCCACATCGCCTTCTGTGCGGGGACACTCGATCGGCCGCGGATGTCGACCGCCTGATGGCCGGTCGTCAGGCCCGGGTCGCCTTCACCGACCCGCCCTACAACGTCCCCGTTGCCGGGCACATTCAGGGCCGCGGCCGAACCCGCCACCGCGAGTTTGCGCTTGCCAGCGGCGAAATGAGCCGGCCGGCATTCCAGGCCTTTCTGCAGACCTGCCTAGGTCAGGTCGTGCGGGTCTCGCGCGACGGCGCCATCGTATACGTGTGCATGGACTGGCGTCACATGGTGGAGCTACAGACGGCCGGGGAAGCGGTTTTCGCTGACCTGAAGAACGTCGTGGTATGGAACAAGACGACGCCCGGACAGGGCTCGTTCTATCGCAGCCAGCACGAGCTGATCTTCGTCTTCAAGGTCGGCACGGCGGAGCACCGCAACGCTTTCGGGCTCGGGGCGCATGGGCGTACACGCTCAAACGTCTGGACCTACCCCGGCATGAACAGTTTTCGCGCCGGGCGGCAGGACGAGCTGGCGATGCATCCCACCGTCAAGCCGGTGGCGCTGGTGGCCGACGCGCTGCGCGATTGCTCGCTGCCGGGCGATCTGGTGCTCGACGCCTTCATGGGGTCCGGCACCACGTTGCTCGCGGCCGAGAAGCTGGGTCGGGTGTGTTTCGGTCTCGAGTTCGACCCTGGCTACGTCGACGTCGCGGTGCGTCGCTGGGAGGCATACACCAAGGCCGAGGCCGTGCTGGAGGGTGACGGCCGCAGCTTCGCCGAGGTTGCCGGGGAGCGAGACAAAGCAAGGCCAACCAAGCTGCCCGAACCGCAGGCGCTGGATGCGCCTGCATGAAGGCCCTGGTCCGTCTGGGGCAGGCTGGGCGCCGCCCTCGCGTCCGAGGATTTGCGTCGGGGCGTCTGCTTGGTTCGCTCACGGGTGACAGGCAATGAGCCGCAAACCCAAGACTAAGCCAAACGGAGCCAACTATCAGGTCGGCTACGGCCGACCACCGGTGTCGGGGCAATTCAAGCCGGGGCAGAGTGGCAATCCAAGAGGTCGGCCCCGAGCAGCCCCGGACCTCCAAGACATCCTGACACGGGCGCTGGCAATGCGCGTGCCGGTCACCGAGAACGGCCGCCGTCGCACAATCACCATGGCGGAAGCGGTGATCAGAGGCGTCGTTGCGGACGCCGCACGCCGCGATCCCAAGGCTGTTCGTATACTACTGGCCCTCCATCACGCGGTCATGCCGCGGGCGGAGCAGACACCTGAAGCGTCGTTCTCAACGGCCGAGGACGAGGCGATTCTCGCCGACTTCGTTGCTCGCGCCGGTGGCTCCGACATCCAATCGTCGGCCAGCTCGGCAGACGGCGATGCGGCGGCCGGCTCGGAGTGCGCCGCAGCTGCAGAGACCTCGCAACTCTTGCCATGAGCCGGCCAAGCCCCGAGCTCATGGCCAGCCTCCTGCGCCAGGATTTCGACAGCTTCCTGCGCAAGAGCTTTTACACGCTCTCGCCCGGTCAGGTCTTCGAGCCGGGATGGCCTCTCCGAGCGCTCACCCATCGGTTGCAACAGGTACGCAGCGGCGAACTTCGGCGGCTGGTCATCAACATGCCACCGCGTTCGCTCAAATCGCTTACCACGTCGGTTGCCTTTCCGGCCTACCTGCTCGGCCACGATCCCTCGCGCCGCACCATCTGCGTCAGCTACTCGTCCGAACTGGCCTACAAGCATTCAAATGATTTCCGTGCCCTAATCAGTGCGCCCTGGTATCAGCGCGCGTTCCCAAATACCCGCGTGGGCCGGTTCAAGGACAGCGAGGGCGAGATTGAGTTCACCGGCCGGGGATATCGGCTCGCCACCTCGGTGAACGGCACGCTGACGGGGCGCGGCGGGGATCTGATCATCATCGATGATCCGCTAAAGCCGATCGATTCGCTCTCCGAGCCCAAGAGATCCGCGGTGAACAACTGGTTTACCAGCACTTTGATGTCGCGCCTGGACGACAAGCGCACCGGCGCAATCGTGGTCGTGATGCAACGCGTGCACATGGACGACCTCACCGGCTTTGTGCTGGGACAGTCGGATGACTGGGTACATCTCAATCTGCCCGCCATCGCAGAACGCGACGAGGATATTCCGCTTGGTCCAACCGAAGTCTACCACCGCCGAGCGGGGGAGGCGCTTTTCCCGGAGCGCGAGCCACTCGGTGTCCTGGAAGGTTTGCGTGCGACACTCGGGTCAGACCTCTTCTCGGCGCAGTATCAGCAAGCGCCGGTGCCGCCAGGCGGGGCAATGATCAAGCGGCACTGGGTGCGCCGCTACACAGAGCTGCCGCCGGAGCATCAGCGGCTGATGATCATGCAGAGCTGGGATACCGCCGGGAAGGGCGGTCCGGATAATGACTGGTCGGTCTGCACGACGTGGCAGCAAACCCGTGACTGCCAGTGGTACTTGCTGGACGTGTGGCGTGGCCGAGTCGACTATCCCGCACTCAAGGCGCAGGTCGCGGCACATGCGACGAAGTGGAGGGCCAGGAAAGTGCTCATCGAGGAATCCGGCACGGCGATGGGTCTGCTTCAGGAGCTGCGGTACGTGATCAGCGGCGGGATCGGGATTAAGCCAGACCGCGACAAAGCCACTCGCATGTCGATGGCCTCCGCAACGTTCGAAGCGGGCCAGGTGCATTTTCCGGTTCAAGCATCGTGGCTGGCGACACTCGAGGCTGAGCTGTTCGCTTTTCCAGGCAGCGCACATGACGATCAGGTAGACTCCATCAGCCAAGCCATCTTGCACGGTAAGTCTAATCTCTGGATCTGGGCCAAATTAGTGTAATGACCTAAGAAGGGTCTGTTGATTATTAGCTGAGTCGCTGTATGTTTTTTGTGTTGGGTGGATTCCGGTGCGACGGGCAGCACGCGTCGAAGACGCGCACCTTTAGCGACTTCTAGATTGAGCGCCTGTGCGAACCGTCGTAGATGATAGGAGAGCTGGGCTCGTAGCCGCTTCCGCAAACGGAGCCGATCGGGCGATCGGGTGGAGCTCACGCTCAGATGCTCGGCAAATAGGGCTTATGTGTTTCGCGCGAACTGAGCGCGCGATAGATGGTCGCTCGTCCAATGCCGACCGTCGCGCAATGGCCGCCCAGGAGCCGGCCGGGCGTTCGTGGTGATCGGCGACGGCACCTATCTCATGTGCCCGACCGAACTCGTCGCCGCGGCGCAGGAGGGATGGCCGGTGATCGTCATCGTCATCGAGAACGCCGGGTTTCAGTACATCCGCGGCGTGCAGGAGGCGACGACGGGGACGCAGAATTTCGGCAACGAGTTCCGCCGCCGCGTAGCCGGGCAGCGCGCGCCGGGCGGGGAGTATGTCGCTGCCGACTATGCGGCAAATGCGCGGTCGATGGGGGCGGCAGCTTTTGTCGCCGACACGCCCGACGAGCTGCGCGCGGCAATTGCGGCGGCGCGCCTGCATGACGGCCCGGCCGTGATCGTGGCGCGCGCGGACCGGCACGGCGCCTCGATCGGCGCGGACGCCTGGTGGGATGTCGGCGTCGCCGAAGTCTCGGACCTTGGATCGACGCGCGGCGCGGTGCAGCGTGCCGGCGCCAACCGGAGCCGGCAACGCAGCCTCGTGTAGCCGGGGCCTCCGCCGGATCAGAGTAAGGATTGTATAACAATCCTGATTGACATTCCGACGGAAGCGCGGAAACGTGCCCCCAACGCGATATGGGTGGCGAAAAACGTCGCTTAGAGGAAATGAAGGTCACACTGGAAAAGCCTCCGCTCCAAGCGGCCCCGACGTCTCCCGTCGTGCGCAAGCCGATCGCACCCGACCGTGTGCTGTGTGAAATGCGCAACGTCGGGAAGCAGTTCGGCGGCGTTTGGGCGTGCCGCGGGATCGATCTGACTGTGAGAGGCGGCGAGGTCCACGCCGTCCTCGGGGAGAACGGGGCGGGCAAATCCACTCTGATGAAGTTGCTCCACGGCGTATACTCACCTGACGAGGGCCACATCGCGCGCGATGGCCAGGAGGTCGTGTTCGGCTCGCCGCGCGACGCAGAGCGGTCGGGGATCGCGATGATCCCGCAGGAGCTCGATCTGTTTCCCGATCTGACGGTCTGCGAGAATCTGTTCGTCGGCCGGACCCGGCCGCGCACCCGATTCGGCGCGTTCGATTGGGGCGCGATGCGCCGCGAGGCGCGCGCGGTTTTCGACCGGCTCGGCATCCAAATCGACGTGCTTGCGAAGGTGGGCGCGCTTTCGGCGGCCAGCGCGCAGATGGTGGAGATCGGCCGGGCGCTCCTACGCGACGCGCAGATCATGCTGATGGACGAGCCGACGGCCGCCCTGTCGCTGAAGGAAGCGGACCGGCTGTTCGCTATCATTCGCGACCTCTGCGTGCGCGGCGTGGGCGTCGTCTACATCACCCACCGTCTCGAGGAGGTGTTCGAGAACGCAGACCGGGTCACGATCCTACGCGACGGCGCTCATGTCCACACGGGGCCAAGCGGCGAACTGAACAAGTACCGGCTGGTTGAGCTGATGGTCGGCCGGCCGCTGCAAAAATTCTTCCACCGCACGCCGCGTTCGCCGGGCGAGGTCGTGCTCCAGGTAGCGGGGCTCACCGGTCACGGCTTTCGCGACGTGTCCCTGGAACTCCGCCGGGGCGAGATCGTCGGCCTGGCCGGGCTGATCGGCGCGGGACGGTCCGAGCTCGCCCAGGCCATCTTCGGTATCGCGCCAGCCCAGGCCGGCACGATCGCCGTGCGCGGCAGGCCGGTGCGGATCGACCGGCCTTCCAGGGCGCTCAAGCACGGCATCGCCTATCTGCCCGAGGAGCGCCGGTCGCAGGGCCTGCATCTCGGGTACTCCGGGCCTTGGAACATCGCGTTCGGCAATCTCGGGCGCCTCAGCCGACTCGGCCTGGTGAGCCGGCGGCGTGAGCGGACGGAAGCCGCAACATTTCAGTCGATGTTGTCGATCCGCGGCGACATGTCGGGCGAGGTCATCCGCCTCTCCGGCGGCAACCAGCAGAAAGTGCTGCTGTCGAAGATCCTGTTCCAGGGGCCGGAGATCATCCTGCTCGACGAGCCGACGCGCGGCGTCGATGTCGGCGCGAGGGCGGAGATCTACCGCCTCATCGACGAACTCGCCAACGCGGGCAAGGCGATCCTGATGATCTCCTCGGAGCTGAACGAGGTCCTCTCGATGGCTGACCGTATCCTCGTCATGTATCGAGGCGGCATCGCCGGCGCATTCGCGGGCCCTGAATTCTCCGTGCGCGAAATCGGGTTCGCGGCCGCCGGCGTCGAGGCCGGCCTCGGCGTGCCGGTCCGGTGATGTCGGCCTCCGCCACGCCGCATCGCGACAGCCCTCCCAACTGGGCGGCGCGGCCGGAACTCGCGCCGCTCGCGTTCCTCGTGCTGCTGTCGCTTGGGTTGGGCGTAACCACGCCGGCCTTCTTGGCGTTCGACAACCTGATCAGCATCGTGGCGCAGGTGGCCGTCGTGGGCACCGTCGCGATCGCCGTCAACTTCGTGATCCTGTCGGGCGAGATCGACGTGTCCACCGGCTCCTTGCTGGCCGCCTGCAGCCTGACGTTCGGCGCGGTCGCCCCCGCCACCGGCGGCATCCTTTGGCCGTTCCTCGCCGCCGTCGGCGTGGGCGCGATCGTCGGCAGCCTGAACGGTGTGCTCGTGGCGTTCGGAAAAATCCCGTCGATCATCGCCACGCTCGGGACTCTACTGATGCTGCGCGGACTACTTCTTGTGAAGGCGGCGGTGGGCGTGATCGCGCTGCCAACCGCCTCCCGCTCGCTGGGCCTCGACTTCCTCGGAGGGATCCCCGTCCCGGTGCTCATCCTCGCTGCCGTCTACCTGGCGGCGGAGATCGTCGTGCGCAACACGACCTTTGGCCGCGACGTGCTCGCGATCGGCAGCAACGCACGCGCGGCGCGCTTCATTGGCCTGCCGATCCGCCGCGTGAAGATCGCCTGCTTCGTGCTGACCGGGATCAGTTGCGGCGTCGCATCGGGCGTGTTCTTCGGCCAGATCGGCCAGTTGCAGGCGACCGCCGCCACCGGGTTCGAGCTGCGGGTGATCGCGGCGGTCGTGCTGGGCGGCACCAGCATCACCGGCGGCCGAGGCTCGGTCGTGGCGCCGGTGCTGGGGGCCGTGCTGGTCGGCGTCATCCTGAACGGATTGGCGCTGAACGCGGTGCCGGAGACGTTCGAGCAATTCATCCTCGGCCTGCTGATCCTGGTCGCCATCTCGCTCGACGCGATGCGTCAGCGTCTCGTCGCGCGCCGGTCGTAGGAGGCAGGCATGTCCGTTTCGACCTCCTCTGCCCGTCCGGTCCCATCGTCTTTGTTGCCGGGCCGAACCGCCCTGCTGGCCATCCTGTTCGCCGTCGAGATGACGGCGTTCGGGCTGCTGGTCCCCGATTACCTCTCGCTCGACGGCGTTCTGGACACTTCGCGCGTGTTCATTGAGGCGGGCTTCCTCTGCCTCGGCATGACGCTGGTCATCATCACCGGCGGCATCGACCTGTCGGTCGCGTCGCTGCTGGCGCTCGTGTCGGTGGTCATCGGGTTCGCGCATCAGGCGGGCGTCCCGCTGCCGGTCGCCATGGCGCTGGGGGTCGCGACCGGGGTCGGCTGCGGGTTGCTGAACGGCGCGATGGTGGCCTATCTCAACCTCCATCCGCTCGTCGTGACGCTCGCGACCATGGCGCTGTTCCGTGGCGCCGCTTACGTCTTGTCGAACGCCGAAGCCTTCTCCGCCTATCCCGCATGGTTCACCGATATCGGCGGCTCCTATCTCGGCGGCGTCGTGCCGGTGCAGTTGCCGGCCTTCGCGCTGGCCTGCGTGGCGGTCTGGGTCCTGCTCGCCCGCTCGGCGTTCGGCCGAGCGGTATATGGCCTTGGCGAGAACGAACTGGCCGTCCGCTTTTCCGGCATCAGCGTCGAGCGCGTGAAGCTGCGGGTCTACGGGCTGATGGGCCTGCTCGTGTCGATCGCGGCCATCGTCCAGACATCCCGCATCTCGACCTCGCGTGCCAACATGGCGATCGGCCTCGAGCTTCCGGTCATCGCGGCGGTGGTGCTCGGTGGCACCAAGGTAACGGGCGGCTATGGCACCATCGCCGGCACGCTGTTCGGGCTGCTCATCCTCTCCTACCTTCAGGACGGGCTGCAGTTCGCCGGCGTCAGCGCCGATTGGGGGCTCGTCATCACAGGCGCCTTGCTGATCCTCGGGGTTCTCGCCAACGAGAACCTCAGGAAAGTTCGTGACTGAACAACGAAAAAACATGAGGAGACGCAAATGAAGCGAGATCTGTCCGAGACCAACACTTCCCGCCGCGCGATCCTGGGCGGCATGGCGGCCGGCGCGACCCTGGCCATGGTGGGCCGAGCGAACGTCGCGCGCGCCGAGGAGAAGCGTTACCTGATCGGCATGATTCCGAAATACACCAGCGATCCCTATTTCACCGCCGTCCGGCAGGGCGCGGAGGAGGCGTGCAAGGAGGTGAACTGCGATCTGCTGTTCGATGGTCCGGCGACACAGGACGTGACCGCGCAAGCCGACATCGTCGACCGCATGGTCCGCAAGAAGGTGGACGCGCTATCGATCTGCGCCAGCGACCCTTCGGCGCTGGCGCCTGCCGCTAAACGCGCCGCGTCGCGCGGGGTCAAGGTGTCGTCGTGGGATAGCGATCTCGCATCCGATGCGCGGCCGGTGTTCCTAAACATGGCTGAGTTCAGCGCGATTTCGCAGACGATCGCAGATCTCATGGCCAAGGTGACCGAGGGCGGCAAGGGGGACTTCCTGCTCGTCACCAATTCGTTCACGTCGACCAACATGAATCACTGGCGGTCGGGTATCAAGGAGTACGCAAAGACCAAGTATCCGGACATGGTGGTTAAGGCCGAGCTGTCAGGCGACGCCGATATTGAAAAGTCGAAGAACGTCACTCTGAATTACTTGCGGGCGAACCCGAACACGCGCGGCGTTATCGTCATCGACGGCAACGCCGCAGTGGGCGCGGCCGAGGCGGTCGATCAGCTCGGCCTGGCCGGCAAGATGCCGATCGCCGGCATCGGCGTGCCCAGCACGATCCGGCCTTACATCAAGTCCGGGACGGTGTACGCCTCCGTGCTGTGGGACCCGAAGGACCTTGGCTACGGCGCCATCTACATCAGCCGAGCGCAGCTCGATGGCAAGCTCGACCCGAAGGTGGGATCCATCCCGGCCGGGCGGCT
Organism: Acetobacteraceae bacterium; assembly: GCA_965246915.1. Classification (GTDB taxonomy): domain Bacteria; phylum Pseudomonadota; class Alphaproteobacteria; order Acetobacterales; family Acetobacteraceae; genus CAVRQM01. Next base: position 252,264 of record CBDFGB010000008.1, on the reverse strand, counting down.
CGGCAAGATGAAATTCATCGCCGACGATGTCGTGCTGCTTGGGCCGCCCACCGTCTTCACCAAGGAGAATATCGACCAGTTTAACTTCTGAGGCGGACGGCAAGACGAGAGCGGGAGACGCAAGCGTGGTGAGGGTCGGGCTGCTGGGCGGTGGGTTCATCGGTCAGATGCATGCGCTGACCTTCACCACCGCGTCGATGTCGGCGCGGCGGCCGAAAATCGGCGTGGAACTCAAGATACTCGCCGAGCGGGACGCGGACCTCGCGAACATCCTGCAGGAGCGCTACGAGTTTGAGCGCGTGAGTACCGACTGGAAGGACGTCGCAACCGCGTCGGATATCGATCTGTTCGTGAACGCGGGACCAAACCACCTGCACGCGGCGCCCTGCATCGCCGCCGCCGAGGCCGGCAAGGCGGTCTTCTGCGAGAAGCCGCTCGCGGGATCCGCCGACGAGGCCTACCGGCTTTGGAAAGCAGTGGACAGAACGGGCGTTGTGAACATCTGCGCGTTTATGTATCGGTCGATCCCGGCCCTCAATCTTGCGCGGCAAATGATCGAGGCCGGGGAGCTTGGCGAAGTTCGGCATTTCCGCTCCCGGTTTTTGCTCAACATGCTGAGGGATGGGCCGCTCAACTGGCGCTTTGACCGAAATGAGGCGGGCCTTGGCGTATTGGGCGACCTTGGCTCGCATCATGTCGACCAGGCACGGTTCCTGGTCGGCGAGATCGCCTCGGTCGCGGCGGTGAGCGGCACATGGAGTACTGACAGCGCCGGCGTCGTCACGGACGTCAACGAGGACGCGTTCGTCTGCGCGGCCCGCTTCGAAAACGGCGCCACGGCGTCCTTCGAGGCTAGCCGCGTCGCCGGCGCCCACAACCTTGGCGGGTTCATCGAGGTGGACGGCAGCAAGCGCTCGGTCGCCTTCCACATGGAGCGGCTCAACGAGCTGTCCATCCTGGAGCCGAAGCGGGGCGCGCGGACCCAGATGGTCACGCAGGAAGGTCACCCGTACAGTGACTTCTGGCTGCCGCTCGGCATCCAGGGACAGCATCCGCTTGGCTGGAACGAGTGCTTCGCACATCAGGCAAGGCACGTGCTGGAAGCGGCGGCGCTGGGCAGCGTGGTGGCGCCGCGGGCGACGTTCCGCGACGCCTACCGCGTGGCGGAGACGGTCGAGGCAATCGCGACGTCTGCCGAGACTCGCCGTTTCGTCGACGTGGCGTTCCGGGAGTGAAATAGTCATGGCGGATCTCGGCGCGGACATCCTGCGCTCGCTCGGGCGACGTCTTCGGCTCGGCATGGTGGGTGGCGGGTTCGATTCCGTCATCGGCGAGACGCACAGGCTTGCCTTTAGGGTGGACGGCTTGTTCGAGCTGGTTGCTGGCGCCTTCTCAATCCGTCCCGACGTGGCGGCCGAGACGGCACGGACCCTCCTCATCGCCAACGACCGCAGCTACGCGACCTATCACGAGATGGCGGAACGAGAGGCCGGACGGCACGACCGCATCGACGCGGTCTTAGTCGCGGCGCCGCCCCATGTCCACTGCGACGCGGCGATCGCTTTCCTCGAGCGCGGCTTTGACGTCATCTGCGAGAAGCCACTCACGGACACTTTGGAGGCGGCGCTCAGGCTCAAGGGCGCGGTGGAATCCTCCGGCCGGGTCTTCGTGCTGACTCATTGCTACTCCGGCTTTCCGATGCCGCGGTTGGCGCGCGACTTGGTCGCGCAAGGCAAGCTCGGACGCCTGCGCCTGATCGAGGCCGAGTTCGCCAGCGGCGCGCCCGGCGTCGCGCGCGAGCCCGCCGATCCGGCCGACCGGCACTGGCGCTTCCGCGCCGACATCGCGGGCGAGGCGGCGATCCTGGGTGAAGTCGGCTCGCACGCCTATCACCTGACCCGCTACGTGACGGGACGCACGCCGCAACGACTGTCGGCGCGCATGCAGACCCTCGCCGACAGGCGCGAGGTGTTCGACAACGCCTATCTCGTCTTCGACTACGGCGACGGCGCGGTCGGGCGGCTCTGGACGAGCTACGTGGCGACGGGCACGCAGCACGGCCTGTCGCTCCGCCTCTACGGCGACGAGGCCGCGCTCGAATGGCGGGAGGAAGACGCGGAGTATCTTCGCTCTCGGCCTCTGCTCGGGCCGGAGATGATGCATCGCGCTGGCCAGGACGACGCCCCGGAGTTTGTGCGGCGGTCGGCTCGGTTCCGACCTGGCCATCCCGAAGGCTACATCCTGGCGTTCGCCAATCTCTACGTGGAAACCGCGTGCGCGATCGCCGCTTCTCGACACGGCGTGTCGCCGGCACGGTGGCTCGACAATCTGCCGGGGATCGAGGACGGGGTCGCCGGCATGCGGATGATCCGCGCTGCCGAGGTGTCGAACAGGAATGACGGGGCATGGACGATCATCTAGCCGCCGAAACGGTCAGTATGGGGAGTCCTCCGTTCGACGCCAGGCGGCTCGATGCGATGATGGACGAGCGCGATCTCGACGCCGTCCTCGTCACGTCCAAGCACAACATTCAGTATTTGCTTGGTGGATACCGCTACTTTTTCTACAGCCACATGGATGCCCATGGCCTCAGCCGGTACATGCCGGCCCTCGTCTACACCAAGGGACGTCCCGAACTGGCCGCCTATATCGGCAGCCCGATGGAGGTTCACGAGCGGAACCTCGGCCGGTTCTGGATGTCTGACCTAAACTTCGAGAACATGACCGTCGACCAGTACGCCGCAAGCTGCGTGCGGAGCCTGCTCCGTCTTGGTCGGCCGATAAGAAGGCTCGGTGTTGAGACGGACTTCCTCCTGCACGGGGCCTATCGAGCGTTGAGGGACGGCCTGCCGGATACCGAGATCGTCGACGCGTATGTCATGCTCGAGCTGTTTCGTGCGGTGAAGTCGCCGCGGGAGTTAGCGTTGCTTCGGGGGGCGTCGGAAAAAGTGGTTGGCGCAATCGAGGCGACGTTCCGCAGGCACGGCGTCGGCTCGGTGAAGCGCGACATCATCGCGACGTTGCGCCAGGAGGAAATCGATCGCGGGCTCGCCTTCGAGTACGCCCTCGTCAACATCGGTCGCGGGTTCAACCGCGCACCCTCGGACGAAATCTGGCAGAGGGGCGACGTCTTGGCGGTGGATTCTGGCGGCAACGACAGGGGATATATCGGCGACCTGTGCCGCATGGCCTTCCCCGGCGAGCCGGATTTGGAACTGATCGACTTGCTCGGCTTCGTCGACGAGGTGCAGCAGGCTGCCCGTAAGCCGATCCGCGCCGGCGCCCGTGGCGGCGACATCTACGCCGGTCCCGACGCGCTGCTGGCAGGCTCGCCGCATCGCGAGCACCTGGAGTTCGTAGCGCATGGCATGGGAATCGTAAGCCACGAGGCGCCGTGGCTGACGGACCGCTGCTCCGTTCCGTACGCGGCATATCACGCGGACCGGGAGCTTGAGGCCGGCATGGTCATATCAATCGAAACCACACTCCTGCATCCACGGCGGGGGTTCATCAAGCTGGAGGACACGGTCGCTGTCACGGAAGATGGCTGCGAGGGGTATGGCGACCAGGCGCGCGGCTGGAACCGCGGCGGCGCTTGAGGGGAAGACCACCATGGCAACGTCTCCGGCTCTGCGGAAATTCGATCTAACGGGCCGCTGCGCGCTCGTCACCGGCGGCGGAAGGGGCATTGGCCGTGCGCTGTCGCGTGCCCTGGCGCAGGCCGGCGCCGATATCGCCGTCGCCGACATCGATTATGCCGCGGCCGACGAAAATGCCGCGGAGCTCGTGGCGGAAGGTGCGCGCGCGGTCGCGATCGCAGCTGACGTCGCCGACCAGGCGAGCGTGCGGGCCATGGTGGGAAGAGCCGTTGAGACGTTCGGCCGCCTCGACATCGCCTTCAACAACGCCGGCGTGAACTTCAACTCGGCCGCCGAGGACACGACTGCCGAGGAGTGGGACTGGACCTTCGCCGTCAACCTGCGCGGCGTGTTCCTGTGCTGCCAGGAGGAGGCGCGCGTGATGCTGCGTCAGGGCGGCGGCGTGATCGTCAACATGGCGTCGATGGCGAGCCTGGTCGTACCGCATCCGCAGAAGCAGGCAAGCTACAACACCGCCAAAGCGGGCGTTGCCCATCTCACCCGCTCGCTCGCGGCCGAGTGGGCGGCGCGGAATATTCGCGTGAATGCGCTGTCGCCGGGGCTCATCAATACTGAGCTGCTGCAGTCAGACGCGCTGCGCGGCCTGCGCGACGAGTGGAGTCCGCAGATCCCGATGGGCCGCTTCGGCGAAGTCGACGACCTGACGGGTGCGATCGTGTTCCTCGCCTCGGACGCCTCGGCCTACATGACCGGGCACAATCTCGTCCTCGACGGGGGCATGACACTGTGGTGAGCGGCAGGACCAGAGGATGAGCGCGCTGCTTGCGAGTTCCACGTCGCGGATAAGTGCCGCGGCGCAGGCGGTGCTTCTGGCGCTGCGCGACGAAATCGTGTTTGGGCAACTCCATCCCCGGCAGCGCCTGGTCGAGGTGGATCTTGCCGAACGACTCAAGTGCAATCGCGCCAACATCCGCGAGGCGCTGAACGAGCTTGCGAAGCTTGGGCTGGTCGAATACGCGCCGAACAAAGGCGCGTCGGTCGTTCGCCTGACGATTGACGACATCCGGAAAATTTACGCCGTGCGCATCGAGCTGGAAGCATTGGCGGCACAATGGATTGCATTGCCGGTGACAAAGCCGGACATCGCCGCGCTCACGCGGATCCAGGATGGGCACAGCGAAGCCGTTGCACGGAAGAATTTCCCGGCGATCTTCGAGCGGAACGCTGAGTTCCATGAGCTGCTCAACAGCTTCTGCGGCAACGAACATCTCACCCGGCTCGTTCGCGAGATGGCGGCGCGGGCGCTGCCAATCCGCTACTCCGCCTACATGTCGCAGGAGCACCTGAACGATGTTCGCGACGACCACATCAGGATCATCGAGGCGCTGCGCGACGCCGACCGGGATGCCCTGCTCGCGGTGGCTAGGCTGCACAATCAGCGCGGGCTCGACTGGTACCAGCATCAGGCCGAAACAAACAGTTGGTAGGCGTGGCCAAGGAGGACGAGATGGACGATCGGCTCGCTGGCAAGGTCGCGATTGTCACTGGCGCGGCGCAGGGACTCGGTGAGGCCTCGGTGCGCCGCTTCGCCCGCGCCGGAGCGCAGGTGGCGTTGGTGGACATCAAGCAAGAAAAGGGCGAGGCCGTGGCGGCCGACATCCGCGCACACGGCGGCGTTGCCGAATTCTTCCGCTGCGACCTCACGGACACGCCGACCGTTGCGAACTGCGTCGCGGCCATCGAGGCGCGGTTTGGCCGAATTGACGCGCTCTATAACAATGCCGGGGTTTCCGTCGCAGGCACCGTCGAGACGCTAGCTGAGGCGGAATGGGATTTGATGTTCGACATCAATGTCAAAGCCAAGTACATCGTGAGCCGACATGTCGTGCCGATCATGCGCCGCGGCGGCGGCGGCTCGATCATTCATCAATCGTCTGAGAGCGGCATCACCGGCTCGCCCTATCACCCAGGCTATTGCGCGAGCATGGGCGCGGTCGTGAACCTCACGCGCGCTATGGCTCTAAGCCATGCGCCCGACCGGATCCGCGTCAATGCGATCTGCCCCGGCACCATTCCGACCGAGGTGCTCCAGCGGTTTCTCGACACGGTACGTGATCCGGACCGGGTCATGGAGGAGCTGAGACGCGACCATCCGCTCGGCCTGGGAGAGGCGATCGACATTGCGAACGCGGCGCTGTTCCTGGCCAGCGACGAGTCGAAGTACGTCACCGGCGCGATCCTTGCGGTCGATGGCGGATATTCCGCGCGCTAGGATAGGAGCGGCCCCCGATGCTCGAAAATCAACAGGCGCTCGTCGCCGACCACGCGCGCAACATGCGCATCGTCGGCCATTCCGACCAGGGCGGGCGCGCTGACGGGATCCAGGTGATGGTGAGCCGCGGCCACGCCTATGTCGGGCATGTCTTTTCCGGCGGATTTTCGGTCATCGACGTGCACGATCCGAAGAACCCGGTCTTCGTGCGCCATGTGCCGCAGCCTGCCGGCACATGGAGCCAGCACCTGCAGACTTGCGGGGACCTGCTGATCGTCAACAACATGCGCGACATGCTGCGCGGCGACGACCTCACGCCCGCTGACTACTATCGCGGCTCGATCGGCGACAAGATCGCCGCTGGCGGGCTGCCGGGGGAGCATTCCGCCGGCCTGCGGCTCTACGACATCTCCCGCCCTGCCGAGCCGCGAGAGATCTCGTTCTTTCCCCTGCCCGGCCTCGGCGTGCATCGCATCTGGTATGACGGTGGACGTTGGGCCTACATCTCCGTCCTGCCGCCCGGCTTCAGCGACGACATCTTCATGATCGTCGACATCGACGACCCGCGAAAACCGGAGCCGGTCAGCACGCTCTGGCTGCCGGGAATGAACGTGGCGGCCGGAGAACGGCCGAGCTGGGACCCCAAACTGCGCTACGCGCTGCACCATCCCATCGTAAAGGGAGACCTCGCCTGCGCCGCGTGGCGCGACGGTGGCGTCACAACGATCGACGTGAGCGACCGGCGCGATCCTCGGATGCTCGCACACGTGAATTTCTGCCCGCCTTTCGCCGGCGGCACGCACAACGCATTGCCGATACTGGAGCGCGGCCTGATGGTCGTGGTCGAGGAAGCGGTGTTCGACAATTGCGAGGACGGGGTCAAGCGAAACTGGGTGTTCGACATCAGCGACCCCGCCAAGCCGATCAGCATCGCGACGCTGCCAATCCCCGACGAACAGGATTACGTTGCCAAGGGCGGCCAATTCGGACCGCACAACATCCACGAGAACCGTTCGGAGGCATTCCAGAGCTCCAACATCGTGTTCGTGACGTACCAGAACGCCGGCCTGCGCGCCTACGACCTCGGCGATCGGTTCCGCCCGAAGGAAATCGCGGCTCTGGTGCCCGCCGCGCCGTCCCGCCTCATGGACTTTCGGCCCGGCCGGCCGCTGGTCGTCGACACGACGGACGTGTATGCCGACCGGAGCGGGCTGCTCTACACCACGGACATGAACGCCGGCATGCACATCATCGAAATGCTCTGACACATGAATCGCAGGCAGGTGCTTGTTATCCAGCCGCTGCGCCAGGAAGCTCTGGCGCTGCTGGATGAACGCGACGACATCGCCTATCATGTCGTAACGGACATCTCCGAGGCGAACCTGCTTTCCCGCGTGGCCGACATCGATGCGATTACGATACGCGATGCGCTTTTGTCGAGCTCGGTGATAGCTGCCGCACGGCGACTCAAAATCGTGTCGCGGCACGGCGTCGGCTACGACAACATCCCGGTGGACGCGTGCACGGCGCGCGGCATCCCGGTCACCGTCGTAGGACCGGTCAACTCGGTCGCCGTCGCGGAGCAAACCATGCTGCTGATGCTCATGGCGGCACGCGCCGCCATCGAACTCGACGCCGCGACACGGGCGGGCGACTTCGCCGCTCGCGGCCGGATCCAGGGTGTCGAACTAAAGGGCCGCCGGCTGCTCGTCGTCGGCTTCGGCCGGATTGGCCGCGAGGTCGCGGCGCGCGGCGAGGCGTTCGGCATGCGCGTCAGCGTGTTCGATCCCTACTTTGCACCGAACGCCAATTCAGCCGTGACCGTCATCGGCGACCTTTCCGAGGCGCTGAGATCGGCAGACGTGGTCAGCCTGCACGTGCCGCTGACGGAGGCGACACGGCACATGCTCGGCGCGGCCGAGCTCGCGCTGTTGCCACGAGGTGCGATCGTCGTGAACGCAAGCCGCGGCGGCTTGATCGACGAGGCCGCATTGCTGGAAGCGGTCCGGACGAGGCATCTGCACGGCGCCGGGCTCGACACATTCGAGACCGAACCGTTGCCGGTCGACTCCGCCTTGCTTGGCGAAAGGCGCATCGCACTCAGCCCACATTCGGCGGCACTCACGGACGCCTCGCTTCTGGCGATGGGCCTTACAACAGTGCGCAACGCGCTTGCTGGGCTGGACGGAACTTTGGACCCGAACTTGGTTGTCAATCGCTCAGTCCTGAGCGGAGCGGACGGGGCTTTTGTCTTGAGGGACGTGGATGCAATGGCATAACGGCCGTGGGCCGGGGCGCGGCGACGTGGAACGCCGCGCCCGTTGAAACTGGCAAACGGCGGCATGCTTGAGCACGCCCAGGTGATGGCGGCGCAGGAAAGCCGCGCTGCAGAACATGAGCTTGGCCCGGTTCGCAGAAACTTGATAACTGGTCAGGCCATCGCGCGCCAACGCTCCATCCACTTTCCGGATACCGTGGTATCGAATCTATTGTCCGTTAGGCCGCGCTGGATTGCATAGGCGCGGCGCTGCTCGGCCGCCCAGGCATCCCAGTCGACCCGGAACAAAGGATCGTTGGCCTTGCGCATCACAATGACGCCCGCGCCGCCCTGGTCACCATTCGGCAGCTTCGGATCCTGCCAGCGCAGATCGACGCTCCAGCGCACCTTGTCGGACCGGTTCTCCAACGAGCGATGCGGGATGAGCTGATTGAGGAACAGCACCGAGCCGAACGCCATCTCGCATGTCACCAGATCGCCCGGCGGCAGATCGCTTTCGTCGATATAGAGATACCAGGACTTCTTGTTGCCGACCGAGCTTTCAAGCCGGTGGCGAACCACTCGGCCCGGCTTGTGGCCGCCCCGCAGCACCTGCAGGCCGCCATTGACGGCATTGGCATCCAGGAACGGGATCCACGCGGTCGGCTGCAAGGTCGTCTCGGCGCCGTCGCCGAGATAGGCGGTGTCCTGGTGCCAGGGCACCGTCATCAATCCCGTGTCGGGAGTCTTGGAGCGGATGTTCCAGACGGGGTGCCCGGCGATGTCGGGGCCGATGAACTGCTCGACGATGTCCAGCAGCTTCGGCGAGGACCACAGGTTCGCGAGCTTCGGCCCCAGATGGCCGCGAGTGTGGATGAGCACCGCGGCGCCCTTGAAGTCGCGCTCCAGGCACGTCAGGCGCTCAAAGAAGCCCTTTTCGGCATGCATGTCGGCGATCTTGCCGGCGCCGTGCAGGTCGCGCGCGAGGTCGTCCACCAAGCCGGAGATCTCGTCCATCACCGGCTGCAGTTCGTTGGGTCGGAACAGGTCCGGGACGATCAAGAAACCGTCCTCGCGATATTGCTCGACCTGCTGTGTCGTGAGAGCCATCTGCGTCCTCCTCGTTGTGAATGTTCAGTCCCGCCCGGCGACGAAGGCCGGCCGGTCCATGGCCGTGCGGTAGCGCTCCGGCACGCCAACCGCCGGATCGCGAAAGTAGGCGTGCGCATCGATCCCGGAGACCAGCGCCACGTTGCCCCACGGATCCTGCGCACCGGAGCGGACGATCACCTTCGCGCGTCGCGCCAGCGGGCCGATCGTCTCCTCGTAGCTGACCGGCTGGAAGTCGCGCGCATCGAACCAGCGCCGCAACGTCGCCAGCAACGGCGTATTGTTCTGTTCCAGTTCGGTCGCGAACATCACGCGCTCGACTATGAGTTCCGGCGCGATCGCCGCATACAGCGTCGCGAGGTCGGGCACACCCGGCACTACAGCGAGGTCGATCCGCCATGCATCCGCTGGAATCGGAAAGCCCGCATCGACGACCATCATGATCTCGCCGTGACCCATGGTCGCGATCGCCTGCGACAGCGCGGCGTTGAGGATCCCTGATCGTTTCACATCATTCTCCTTGTCATGCCGCGGCCACCTTGCGGTCGAGCGCTTCGTGGGCGATCCGGCCGATGATCTCCTCGGCGACGCTTCCGTGGCGGAACACCAGGATCCGATCGGCGAGCTGGGCCAGCTCGAGCGATTCAGATGAGGTATACGCGATCGCCATGCCGGCCTGCGCCGCATCGCGCAACAATCGATAAATCTCGATTTTGGCGCCGATGTCGACGCCCCGCGTGGGGTCATCCAGCAGCAGAATTTGCGGACGCACCATCAGCCACCGGGCGATCAGCGCTTTTTGCTGGTTGCCGCCTGACAGCGACGTGATCCGGCTCAGCATCGAACCCGCCCGCACGCCAAGCCGGCGGATCGACCCAAGCGCGCGCTCCCGCCGGTCGGCGCGCGAAAGCGTCGCCCGCGCCTCGGAGACCGCGCCGACGTTGCGCAGCACGCTCATCAGCGGCAGCAGGCCGTCGCGCAAACGGTCCGCCGGCACGTAGGCGAGGCCGCAGCGGATCGCCCGCGCGGGGTCTGATGGGTCATATCGGCGGCCGCCGATCTGGATGTCGCCGGACGCAATCCGGTCGAGCCCGAATAGGCTGCGCAGCAGCGACGAGGCGCCAGAGTCCGGCAGGCCCGCCAAGGCGAGGATTTCTCCGGGGCGAAGATCCACAGAAACGTCGCGGAGCACGGCGCCTCGCAGCGCCGTGACCCGGCAGACCGGGGCCGTGTCTCGCGGTGCGCCGGGCGGCGGGAACAGGTCGCTTGGCGTGCGTCCCAGCATGGCGTGCACGACGCGGTCGTGGTCCAGCTCGGCGACCGGCCAGGTTCCGACGCGCCTCCCGTCCCGCAGCATCGTGACGCGATCGGCGATCGCGAACACCTCGCCAAGCTTGTGCGAGACATAGACGACGCTGAGGCCGCCCGCCTTCAGCGCAGCGATACGAGCCAGCAGGGCTGACGCCTCCTCGCTGTTGAGTGCGGAAGTCGGCTCGTCGAGGATCAGCACGCGGGCCCGCCACGACAGCACTTTCGCCACTGCGACGAGCTGCTTCATCGAGGTCGACAACGACCCGACCCGACGCTCCGGATGGACCTCGGCTCCAAGGCGCGCCAGCGCGGCGATGGCCCGCGCCTGCATCAGCCGCCCGGATGGCCGCAGCACCCCGGCGCGCTGCGGGCCGAGCGCCATGTTCTCGGCGATGCTCAGATTGTCGAACAGGTCGAGTTCCTGGTGCACCACCGCGATCCCCGCGGCGAGGGCGTCGCGCGGCGTGCGGAGTTGGAGTTTCGTGCCGTCCGGGCCGCTGATCGAGCCCTGGTCGGGCGCGTGAACGCCCGCCAGCAGCTTGATCAAGGTCGACTTGCCCGCGCCGTTCTCGCCCAGCAGCGCATGCACCTCGCCCGGCAGCACCGAAAAATCGACGTCGCGCAAGACCCATTGCGCCCCGAATCGCTTCCCGACCCCCCTCACGTCCAGCAATGCGGTCACGGCGCGGATCGTTCCGATTTCGCCGTCACGTCGCTTCTATTCGGCCTGATGCTTGGCGACGTTGGCCTGGTCGATGATGTCCACGCCGGTATCGGTGTGCGTGGGCGGCATCTTGCCGTGCGCGTAGATGTCGTTCAGCACCAGCACCGAGTCATGGCCCTGCCGCTGCGGGTTCTGGCTGATGGTCGAGGTCAGTGCGCCGGAGACGATCATCTCGCGCGTTTGCGGCAGCAGATCGGAGCCGACCACCGGCACCTTGCCGGCCAGCCCGTTGCGATCGAGATACTGGCCGATCGCCGGAAAGCTGCAGCAGTCGAGCGAGATGATGCCCGTGATGTCTGGGTTGGCCAGCATCGCGTTCTCGATCGCGGCGTAGATCTGCTGCGGCTCGTTGGTGGTGTTGACGACGCCGGCCAGCACGACGCCCGGGGCCTTCGCCAACGCTTCGCGAGCGCCCCCCTCGCGGTCCTTCGACCATTGCGCGGCGGCATCGACCGTGAAGATGAGCACGCGGCCCTTCGGACCCGTGCGCTTCAGCAGCTCCTCGCCCATCGCGACACCGGAATAGACGAGATCCTGGCCGACGAACGAAAGGCGTTGGCTGGCCGGGTTGTCGGTGTTGAAGGTTACGACCGGGATGCCGGCGGCCAACGCCTGGTTGATGATGGGGGCGAGCGCATCCGTGGAACTCGACGATACCGCCAGCCCATCAACGCCCTTGGTGATCCAGTTCTCCAGCTCGGCCACCTGCTTCTCGGCGCCGCCGCCGACCGGGCCGGTGAACCGCGCGTCGACGTTCAGCTCCTTGGCCGCCGCCTCCACGCCGCGGCGCATCGGCACCGCGACCGACAGAGCGGGGTCGTGATACGAGACGATGAACACGGGCGTCTTGCCGGCCGTGGCGTGGGCTTTGATCGCCGACGATAGCTGGAAATCCTTCATGGGCGTCTGGGCTGATGCCTGACCGGCCAGAGCGGTTGCCGCCAGCAGGCCGACGATGATGAGTCTGTTCACGTTGGTTTCCTCCCTATGTGCGCCCCGCGGGCGCTATTTCTTGTTGGTGAGTCCACCGATCAGCGCGGCGGCGATCACCACCGCGCCGATCAGCGTCGTCTGCCAAAACGGCGTCACGCCGAGCAGCACTAGCCCGTTGCGCACCACCCCGATCAGCAGAACCCCGAGCAGCGTGCCGACGACCGATCCCTCGCCGCCGCCGAGCCGCGTGCCGCCAATGATCACGGCCGCGATCACATCCAGTTCCAGCCCCTGGCCAGTGACCGGCTGCACATTCTCAAGAAACCCGAAGTTCACCACGCCGGCGAATGCGCCGAGACCGCCTGCAAGCCCGAAGGCGGCGATCTTGGTGCGGCCGACCGGGACGCCGACGATACGCGCGGCGCGCTCATTGCCGCCGATTGCAAAAATGTGGAAACCCAGGGTCGAGCGGTGCAGCACGAAATAGCCAAGCACCGCGACGGCTCCAAGCAACACGACCTGCAGTGACAACCCGCCAAGGACGCGCCCTTGCGCCAGGAACGTCACCAACGGCGCCATATGGGCATCGTGCGGCAGGGACACCGGGAAGCCGCCGCTGATGACGAGCGTGGCGCCACGCACGAGATACAACGTTCCAAGGGTCGTGATGAAGGATGGAATGCGGCCCACCACTGTCACCGCGCCATTCAGCGTGCCGATCGCCACGCCGATCGCGACCGCGCCCACTAGTGCGGCGAGCTCCGGCACGCCGGCCAGGATCATTGAACCGGCGACCAAGCCGGCGCAGCCGTAGACGGAGCCTACGGAAAGGTCGACCTCCGACGAAATCAGAACGAACGTGGCGCCGATCGCCATGATGCCGAGCAGCGACACCTGGCGCAGCAGATTCAGCAGATTGACCTTGTAGAGAAACACCGGCGAGGCCAGCGCGAACAACAGGCAAAGCGCCGCCAGGGCCAGGAAGACGCCGGCCTCCCGCGTCAGAAGAAGACGTTGCAGGACCCGCCATGGCGACGATCTCGGTATGGCCGGGACTGGAAGGACCTCGCTCATGTCGCAACGGCCTCGATCGAGAGCGTGTTGGCCAGATCGCTGATCGCCGCCTGTCCGTGCAGCGCGGAGACGACCCCGGCGCGGGTGCAGGCGAGGCTGCCCGCCGCCGTGCCCTGTCGCACCGCCTGGTCGAGCGGTGCAGTACGGGAGAGGGCGGCGGCGAAGGCGCCGCAGAACGCGTCGCCGCCGCCGGTCGTGTCGACCACGTTGATGTGCGGCGCGGGCACTCGCCATGCCGTTCCCTCGCGCGGGAAGACGAACGCACCCTGCGCGCCCGCGGTGATCACCGCGGCGAAACCGACGCGGGTCGAAAGCGCGCGGCCATTCGCGATGGCGGAGCCGCTACCACACAGCGCCTCGGCTTCACCCTCGTTGGCCACGACATAGTCCACGAGCGACCACACATCGTCGGGCAACGGCGCCTCGCTCGGCGCGGGATTAAGCACCGTCCGCGCGGTGGCGCGGCGGCCGGCGGTCAATGCCGCGCGGGCGCCCGAGAACGGAATTTCAAGCTGCGTCACGACGACCGCGGCGTCGCGGAATTTGTCGGCCCGGCGCAGCACGAACGCCTCGGAGCAACGGACCGTGGCGCCCGGATCGATCACGATCTGGTTCTCGCCGTCCCGGTTGACCAGGATGAAGCCGATCCCGGTTGCCCGATCGGCGCTTCGCTCGACCGCCTGCGCGTCGACTCCGTCGACCGCCCATTGTCGCGCCGCATGGTTGCCGGCCTCGTCAAGCCCTACCGCGCTAAGCAAATCCACGAGCGCGCCGCAGCGGGCCGCCTGGATCGCCTGGTTACTACCCTTGCCGCCGTGGCTTCGCTCCACCCCCGTCGCGATCATCGTCTGACCGGGCTGGGGGAACGCCGCGACGCGCATGGCAATGCCAGTCAGGTAGCTACCCACGACGACGATCCGCCGGGTCATTGGACGGGTCCCTCAAAAGATGGGCGAACAGGCGAAACCGGCGACCGGGGAACCACATATTCGATGCCTCAATGGGCAGGCCGGTAGCGTCGCGCGTGGTCTGCTCAGCGTACATGACCGGCGCGCCGACGCTGATCTCGAGCAGCGCCGCGTTGTCTGGCGTCGCCAAAGTCGCCTCGAAGGTGCGGTTGCCGTCGAACGGGGCGCGGCCGTAGTCGCTCTCAAGCACCGCGAACAATTGGCGCCCCGCGAGGTCGCGCTCGTGCAGGTCAGGAAACAGTGCTGCCGGCATATAGTTGTCGAGCAGGATGGCGGGGGCGCCCTCGACGCGACGGAGTCTGCGGATCGCGTGCACCAAGCCGGATGTATTTAGGCGCTCGGACAGGATGCCGTTAGGCTTGATTAGAGACTGGGATAGCACCTCGGTCGTGAAAGTCACGCCCAACGCTTCGAGTGCCTCCGAGAACGAGATAAGACTGCTGGCCAGCGGCTGCTCCAGCACTCGGCGTTCCGTGAAGAACGTTCCTCGTCCGTGGACCTGAACGACGACGCCATTGCTCGCGAGATCGCGGATAGCACGACGGACAGTGCCGCGGTTGACGCCAAGCGCCTCGGTCAGCGCCTCCTCGGACGGCAAACGCGCACCCGGCGCAGAGCCCGCGTGCTGAGCCGCCTGAGTGATCAGTTCCGCAATTTGCCGAAAAACTGGAGTAGCGCTGCCACGGTCAGCTTGAAAGGCTGGCAACGGCAAATTAGCGCCCTCAGAGTCAGCTGCTCCTTCCCGCACGGTCCCTCACACTCTTCTTGTATGTAGACGACCACATACGGGGTGCCGCTGTCAACGGGTCGCCTAGTCTGCAATCGCAATGCTCCGTCATGTCGAGCGGTATCCTTCATTACGCCGACTCTAACGTGTCTGATATACAATGACCTCGCCTAGTGACGTGCCACGTTCTCTGCTACATAAGTCCGCGTTACCCGCGCAAAAACGACTACCGCAGTCAGTAGAAGCAGCGTCCCACCGGCCGCGAAGACGCCGATCACATCACTAAAGCTATAAATAAATCCGCTAAAGGCCGCGCCGGCAGCGATGGCGATCTGGACCGCCGCCACCAGAATGCCGCCGGCGCTTTCGGTCTCATCTGGCACGGCCCGCGCGATCCAGGTTGACCAGCCGACCGGCACAGCGCCAAAGACCATGCCCCAGGCCGCCACCATCGACGCTTGGACCGACAGTCCGGAATGCAAGTCGCGAGACCTAATCCGGCTACGCCGATCAAGAATGGCGCGAGTGTCAACGTCAGGCGTAGGCTGCGTTCGAGTAGAATGCCGGCGACGATGGTGCCGACAAAATTCGAAATGCCAAAGCCGAGCAGCAGCAGTGCTATGCCATTGGCGTCGACTTTGGCGGTCGTTTCAAGAAACGGACGCACATAGGTGAATAGAGCAAAATGCCCACCGAAGACAAGAACGGAGCAGTTCGACACTGGGCCCCAGGCCTTCGCGGCCGGCTGCGATGACGATATTCTCGGTTGCGCAGCCGAGACCGATATGCATATCGCGCCGATACGGATCGACAGACCGAGGTTGCGGGCTGGGTTGGCAAACCCGTCGATATGCCGCTCGTCTATCACGAACCGTCATGGTTGCGTGTCGTGCGGGTTGGACGCCAGGATCGGCGCGGAGACCAGGGCAAGCGGCCCGGTGGTGCGCTGATCCTCCCAGTCGCTGCATGGGTCGTATGGTGTGACCGAGCGGACCGTGTCGAGATTCTGGTCCCAGCCGCGCCAGGCAAGGCCACCGGCCGCCACGACCACGGCGGCTCCGGCAGCGCGCAGCACGTGACGGCGGGGTATGCCACCGGACGGTGGCTTCGATGGCGCGTCAACGGGATTGGTCATCGTATCGCCTCCTTGCAAGTTACGGCGTTGCGGCGATTCGCGGCGGCGGGTCGCCGCAACGCAGATAAGCGCGGCACAGATCGCCGATGAAGGATTTGATCTGATCGATTCATTCACGGTCCAAGTCAATCGGCCGGAACTTGCGGATCTTGCGTGAGCGACCAAGTCTTGAATGATTGGTTCGTCCACCTTCGCGGCAGACCAGCAGGCCACGTGGCGTTTGGAGGATCGACGCGGCTCGACGCCGTGGACCGCTACGGCAAGGCGGCCGTTGGCCAGCGCGTCGTGCACCAGGAGCGAGCGGGCGAGCGCGACGTCTGCGCCTAGACCGGCGCCGACAGGACAAGCGCCAGCTCGGCGAACCGCAGCGCCGGGCCGGGCTGTGCGGCGAGGATGCCGAGGCGGTCGAACCAGAGCGGCCATCTCCACTCGCCCTGGGGATCCGCGCTTTGGCGAGCGGCGTCATGCGGCCTGTTGGGCTCATGCCCGGCGCAAGCTGCATAACGTGCAGGGCTTCAGCTAACTCGGGAATCGCGTTAATGGGTCCGGAGCCTAGACGCCATAACGGAGCCACCGCTATCCAAGACTCTCCTCTCATCTGGCTACCCGTACGAGTTCGAATACGGGTACTCCCGAGCCGTCCGGGTCGGGACGCACGTGTTTGTGGCTGGCACAACTGCGCGTGGTTCGGACCTTGATGGGGACGCGTACGTTCAGACCGAAGGTGCATTGTCGATCATCCGCCAAGCCCTGTCGGAAATAGGGGCGGACCTCCGCGACGTCGTTCGCACTGTGGTGTATCTGACTGACATGGCCGACGAGCCTTTCGTGGCGCGCGCTCATGGCAATACGTTCGGAAAAATCCGGCCGGCCAGCACACTCGTGCAAGTCGCTGGCCTCACGCCGCCCGCGGCACGAGTCGAAATTGAGGTGACTGCCGTGACCAGCGAGAACGCCAGCGTTGCAGGCCTGTCGGCTATCCAGGCCTTGAACTATACGATCGTTCGTGTTCGCGACATGCAAGCGATGCGCACTTTTTACGGGCGTACGCTGCGGTTCCAGTTTGGGCGTGAACTGTCGCCAGATTGGGTCGAGTACCGCCTAGGTCCGAACATTCTGGCCCTGGCGAGCAGTTTTTTGTATGTCGAAAACCAGACGTTAGACTCTGGCGTAACCGCACTGCAGCTTGCTTTTCAAGTTCCTTATGAGTCCGTCGATGTCTGTGCTGCAGAACTCTCGGCAGCTGGGGTTATACTCCTTTCGCCGCCGACTGACCAAATCTGGCGACACCGGACACTCTTTTTCTGCGATCCTGATGGCAACTTAATCGAGATATATGCCGATTTGTAGGTTAACTTGTTCGGTGCCTGGGCGACAGCCCAGGCTTGAGCCGTGGCGTCGGCAACCTTGGCTGATATGGGGCGTCGCCCGTCCGGCTACAGCGTGTCCAAAGCGGCGCTGAACGCCTCCACCGGCTGCTTGCGGGAGAGCTGGCTGGCGCGAACGTGCTGGTGAACAGCGTATGTCCTGGATGGGTCGCGACCGACCTGGGCTGCAGTGGCCACCGACCGGTGCCGTCACAAACCCTTTCGGGTAGAGTTGCCGGTCCTGGCGAGACCGCGAAGAACGAACTCGGGCTTGATCACGACGAAACCAGTTCCTGGCATGGCTGGCATCGCCACGTCTCGCTCGTCATGCTGGCGTTCGCCATGATGGCTGCCATCCGGCGCCGCGCGACCGCCGCGACACCCCAAAAAACATTGAACCGCGCGACGAAGGCTTCTCGCCGCCGCTGATCCGCCGGTCGGTGCAGGAGACCCGCCGCGTCGCCATACGAACTCGCGCAAAGGCGCGTCTAGCCTGCCACGATCATCGCATGGTCGCTCCGGCGGCGAGCGCATCAAGCCTCAGCCCGAAAAGCTTATATGATGACCAGGAGTATGCAACCGTAATGCTATTACGCGGCGACACCGCCGACGCTGACAGCCTCGCTCGCGCGTTCGACGGCGTACAAGGCGCCTACATGCTGGTGCCGCCACAGCTCCGGCACGCCGATCCGGTCGCCACGTACGAAGTGGTGGCAAAGGCCACAAGCCGGGCGGCGGCGGCTTCCGGTTTGCAACGGCTGGTGTTCTGTCGTCCGAGTCCGCTCAGGTCGCGTCAGGCAATGGCCCGATCGCCAGTCTGCACCGGGCCGATGCCATCCTGGCGGGCGCGGCCGCCCAGCTAACGTTCTTGCGGGCTTCGTTCTTCCAGGAGAACTGGCAAGCGGTGTTCACGCTCGCACGCGACCAAGGCATCATGCCGACGATGCTGGCGGACCTCGATCGGGCGAGGCCCATGGTGGCGACCGACGACATCGGGCGCACCGCGGCCGCACTGCTGCTCGCCGACGCGCCGCCGCCGATCGTCGAACTGGCCGGCCCGCGTGACTATTCCGCCCGTGACGCCGCCGCGGCGATGTCGAGCGTTCTGGGGCGCGAGGTGGCGCCCGTGCAGCCTCTACGCGAGACATGGGTCTCGATCCTGGAGGGCGCCGGCCTGGGGCCCGCCTACGCGAACCTCGTGGCCGAGATGTACGGCGGCATCAATAGTGGTGTGGTTAAATTCGACGGGATGGCGGACCAGCGTCGCGGCGTGAAGCTATTGCAGGAGACCATCGCCGGCTGCACAGCCTAGCTACACCATGTGCCGGAACTTGACCGCGAGAAAGTGAGATGGGCGTGTCACGGCTGGACGAATCCACCGTGACACGCGACTCAGCTTGTAGGCTGCTGCCGGCTACTGAGCCAGAGCGCCGATTTTGGCAGCGTGGACCGGCGCGAATGCCGGACGGGTCGGCGTGGCGCAGTTGGAGTTGGCGCCATTGTAGCGCCCGTAGAAGAAGCCGAAATTGGCGTCCACCGGGGCACCGTTGAAACGCGACACGGTGACCGTGTAGGCGCCGGCTTGCGTCGACACAAATTTAACCAGAGGCCGCAAAGAACCGGCGCTGTCGTCGTCTCGGAAAACAGTCCCGTTCGGCGTGGTCACGGTCATCTCCAGATCGTCGGTCTGCCGGAAGACTTCGAGCCGTATGCACTCGTTGCCGCCGACCAGGATTTGCGAGACGAACGGAACAGCTCCGTTCAGTGGATCGCGCAGTGTCGCACCACTCTCGGAAACTGAGCCGCAGTTGTTCGAGCTGCACGTGGCAATTGATGCGGTGTTGAGGAAGGCATGTGCCGGGCTAGCAAGTGCCGCTAGAGCTGTTCCCGCAAGAGCCGCGAGGCTGAGTATTTTTAACATTTGCATAAACTCCTTTGAATTCGGGTAGCCCCAAATACTTATCGTTCTGCTGACAGCAGGTCTACACAACTATACGTGAATTTAGTCGAAACGTACGGCCCAATTTATTCCCAGTCACGTGTCAGATCTGCTATTCAGCAAACGCATGCGTGCGCATGTGGCTGTCCGGCTGTCGAGCACGTCGCCGTGGGATGCGCATCGCACACGGTCTGCTCGCGATCAGCATCAGCGCGGCATTGTGGATTTACGAAAAAGAAGCCGGCGTGCGAAGCGGCGGAACGACCAGTAGACCATCGGCCACGGGCCAAGTTCACCGGCCAGCATCCGCCAGCCGCCGGCGCTGCGCGTCATAATGGGTCGCGTCAGCAATTCCCTCAAATCTACAGCCGGTTCCGCCCGCGGGGGGTTGGGCATCAGCGGAGTGATCCGCTCTTACGCATTGTCGGTTAGGCCAGACGGGAACCGTATGTCACGTCTGGACAACGATACCTTCGAAGAACTGAACCGAACCCATGTCACCCACTCCGGGACCAAACACCTATTTTCGCGCTACATCGGTTCTTAAAAGTCGTTGCCCGCCCCGCTCGGCGGCGCGGCGGGCAAGACGTATCGTCTACCTCGTCGACTGCAACGGCCCGGCAGTGTCCGAGAACGTCGCGGTATTAAGCACCTGGATACCGGCGTTGTGCTCGCCGTTGAAGGGCGTGACGGTACTCGGACAGCCAGCCTTCGTCGCGTCGCCGGGCGAGTTGAACCAAAGGCCCAGATGGTGCGTGTGGATCGGCCCAGTGGCCGGGTTGCTGCTCGCGTCCCCGGTGAAAATCACCCTGTTGGGCGCGGTGCCAACGGCAACGACGAACGTCTCTCGGCTAAAGATGCCGGCGAAATCGCCCACGCCCGTGCCGTTGGAGTCAGTGTTGATGTCTCCCTGATACCACGCCATCCCAAACGGCGCCTTGGGGACCTGGGTCAGAAAGAAATCGAAATTGGTGTTGCGTGGCAGGCCCGAGACCTCGACATGGAGGTGCTGGCCGCCTGTGACTTCCGAGATGGTCGCGCGGCCACTCGCATGCGGCAGGCAGATTGCCGCCCCCCCCGAGACGGTCATTCCGAACACATGGTTGGCGAACGACTGCGCATCCGCCGTAAGCGGAGCCAGCGCCGAGAACATGCCAACGGCAGCCAGGAGTTTCAGTTTATGAGACATTGGACTTTCTTTCGCTTGAGTATGGATCATTCCATACCCACTGCTATCGTTTCAGCGCCTTCCGTTGTACGATCCGAGTGCACGAGCGTAGCGCTGCGTCGGGACGTCAAGGTTGCCGGAGGCACCAATAACCACGCCGGCAACACCCTATGGCCTACTCCGCGACAACCTCGCCTGAGCCCCCGAACTCCACCGGGAAGTCCCTCAGCTTTGGCAGGCCGTCCCGCATGGGCAGAACCGTTTCGGCATAGTTGACATGTACCGCGGGCGCGAAGCTCAGCCCCGGGATCGTGGCGGCGAACACGTCGACCATCTTCAACGATGGGTGAGCTGCCATCAGATGGCCTCCGCAAAGCCTGCAGAACTGCCGGTGGCTAAACGCCGTCTTCTGATAGACTTCGATATATTCAGCACCCTTCGTCACCTCCACCGCATCCGGCGACCAAAGCGTCAGGGCGTTCACCGGCCCGCCTGACCAAGACCGACATGACTGGCAATGGCAGTATCCCATGGCGTTGGGCTCGCCCACGACGCGGATTTCAACAGCGCCGCAGAAGCACGAACCCGTATGCGAAGCACTCATCCATTTCTCTCCTAAGCTTGCAAAATAGGCAGTCGGTTCAGGTGAACAGAAAATCGTGCTGGCGTAGCGAGGCGAGCAGGGTGTTCCGGACGGTCGCCACCGGGCCGCCATTGCTCCTGATCGCAACGGCCACCCCAATTGGCAGATATGATTGGAGGTGACCGCCGTCGAATGAGCGGTGGCTCTGTCGGTTCATGTTCCATACGCATCCGCCAAGGTGCGTTCAAAAAAAGGCGACGCTGCATCATCAAGTCAGAAGACTTGCGTTGCCTATCGGGCCGTTTATCTGTCCCAGTGGAAATCACTCCACCTCGCTTGTGCCGATCGCGCGCTCCAGATCGAGATACTGCTCGCACTTCGTGCTGCCACAGCTCCGTTCGAGATTGGCAAGTTCACGACGCGCGAGATCGATGCGCCCCGTCATCACATAAGCCTCGCCGACGTATTCGATGGCGTTGACGTTGACCGGGTCGATCGCGAGCGCCCGGGCATACAAGGTCATGGCCTCTCCCGCCCGCCCGAGCTTGCGGGTGGCGTAGCCGCGCATCGTGAACACCATGGCGTCATTCGTACGTCGCACCGCCTCCAGCAACGGCAGCGCACCTGCGTAGTCGCCCGCAAGCGCCAGCGCCCGGCCGCGCGCGTACAGCTCATCGTCGGACAGAGTTCCGATCTGCAACGGCACGCAGGTCTGGTTGGCGGCGCGGAGGAATCCTGGCTTGCAAGCCGAGGCCACAGAATGACTTGGCCGGTCGCTCGACGCCTGCGGCACCGACCTACCGCCGGCGTTACTGGACCCCGAGCTCCCGCTCCCTCCGCCGCCGCCATTGGCGAAGGCCGGTCCGGTCCAGGCCAATGCGATGATTGCGGCAATCATGACGGGGTTGCGGGTCATGGCGGTCTATCCTGGTAGTGTCCTTAGAGAGACGGCCGGGACAGCCCGCTATTCCCATCAAAATTTGGGAATAAGAATGGAGCGAGCCTCGTCATCATGGGGACGACGAAGGGCGGGTTGATGTGACAGAGGATGTGCGGCCGGGATTGGCGAGCCTGCTGCCGCGTCTACGCCGATTCGGCTTGGCGCTGACCGGCTCGGCGGTGGAGGCGGAGGATCTCGTCCAAGGCGCCTGCGAGCGCGCTATGAGCCGCGCCGGGCAACTGCGGGAGGCCACCCGCCTCGACGCGTGGCTATACGGCATCATGCGCCATCTCTGGCAGGATGAAATGCGTGCGCGCCAGGTACGGCGGCACGAGCCGCTCGCGGCCGCCGAGGAATTGGCCGGACCGGATGGGCGCGGCCTGGCGGAGGATCGTTTGGAACTGGCGCGCGTGCGGGATTGCATGGGCCGCATGACGGCAGACCATCGCACGGTGCTCACGCTGGTCTGCGTCGACGGCCTCAGTTACCGCGAGGCCGCGTCGGTGCTCGACCTGCCGATCGGCACCATAATGAGCCGTCTGTCGCGCGCCCGTCGGGAATTGCACGAAATGCTCATGGCGCCGGCTGCGGCCATCAGCAGCACGGTCGTCACGATGTCGCCGCTGCGAGGGAGGGTGAGGTCATGAGCGATCCGGCGCGGCTGGACCAGAAGCTGGTCGCCTACGTCGACGGTGAACTCGACTCCACCTCAGCGGCGGAAATCGAGGCGCTCATGACGCACGACCTAAAGGTTCGCGCCGATGTCGAGATGTTCCGCTCCACCGCGATGCTGCTGCGCGCGGCATGCGGCGAGCAGCAGTATTCCGCCGCTCCATTGGCAACGCCGCGTCCCGTGGCGCGGGGGCGGCAAGCAAGTCGGCGCCGCGCGCTGGCCATGGCGGCCAGCTTCGTACTGGCGGCCGGCGGCTTTGCCGGCGGGATGGCGTGGGAAAAAGGCGACAACGGGCTGCTCGCCGAAATAGCCGACTACCACGTGGTGATCGCCCGCGAGACGACGCATCTGGCAGAGGAGCCGCCCGAGCGTAGCGAGGACTTCGCCGCATGGCTCGGAGAGCGGCTGGGACTGCGTCTGATCGTCCCCGATCTTCGCGTGGCGGGACTTCGCTACGCAGGCGGCAGGATGCTGGTGGTCGACGGCGGACCGGTGGCCGACTTTCTCTATACGCGCGACCATGGCACGCCGGTGGCGATCTGCGTCGCGCGCAGCAACGGCGCCACCTCGGCGCTGCGTATCTCGGAGCGTAGCGGCCTGCGGCTCGCGGCGTGGGACCAGGGCGGCGCCACCTACATCGTCGTTGGCGATATTGATGTCGCCGCAGCGCGTCGCATCGCCAGCCTTGTCGCCGCGCAAGTCAACACCTCAGGCACTTCGTCCTAACCTGCCTTGCCGGAACGCGGCCCGAAGAATTGCAGGTGCGAATGTGCGGGAACCTCAGCCAGAAGCACACGCTGGTCGGCTACAGCGTATTCCCACGGGGCTCTGTTGCGATCTTCTTCTGAGTGAGCGCCAAGGCGGCGATTGGCGATTCGGTTCGCCTGTCAGGCCGCTTCGAGCTCGAGCCGTCCGTTGAGAAACTGGACCGCCTCGGCCAGAGCGGACACGCCGAGGCCGAAGGCGCGTTCGACGATGCGAGCTTCGCCCCGAATGTCGCGCGTGAGGTTGAAGGCCGAGGCCTGTCCCTTGCGGAGCGCGCGCATCACTTCGAAGCCCCTGATCGTCGCGTAGGCTGTCTTCAGCGTCTTGAACCCTCGGACCGGCCGGATCAGCTGCTTCAGCTTGCCGTGGTCGGCCTCGATGACGTTGTTCAGATACTTGACCTGCCGGTGCCGCGTCTCCTCCGGGCATCTGCCCTCGTGCTTCAGCTCGGCGATGGCGGCGGCATAGGTCGGCACCTTATCGGTGTTGATGATGACCCTGCCCCCTGGATGCCCTCGATCATAAGCAGAATCCGTTCTCTGTATGCCCCTTGCTGGGGCGGGCTGCAAAGGCTTCCGGTGTGAGCCCGTTGAGGCTCGTGTGTGGGCGTTGGGTGTTGTAGTCGATCCTCCACGCTTCGATCGTTCGCCGGGCACCGGGCAGGTTTCCGAACAGGTGTTCGTTGAGGCATTCGTCGCGGAACCGGCCGTTGAAGCTTTCGACAAACCCGTTCTGTTGCGGCTTGCCGGGTGCGATGTAGTGCCACAGCACCGACCGATCCTCCTGCCAGCGCAGGATGGCGTGCGACGTCAACTCCGTGCCGTTGTCGCTGACGATCATCGCCGGATAGCCACGAAGCGATGCGATCCGGTCCAGCTCACGACCGACGCGCAATCCCGACAACGATGTATCGACGACCAGACCCAGGCACTCACGGGTGAAGTCGTCCACGACCGCCAACACGCGGAACCGCCGGGCGCTGGCCAGAGCGTCCGACACGAAGTCCAACGACCAGCGTTGGTTCGGACCATCTGGCAGTGCCATCGGCGCCCGTGTGCCCAGCGCCCGTTTGCGGCCGCCGCGCTTGCGCACGCCGAGCCGTTCCTCGCGATAGATCCTGAACAGCCGCTTGTGGTTCAGCCGCACGCCCTCTCGCGCCAACAGAATGTGCAGTCCCCGGTAGCCGAACCGCCGCCGCTCGGATGCAAGCACGCGAAGCCGGGCCCGCACGTCATCGTCGGCACCACGGCAAGACCTGTGGCGGTAGGTCTTCGGCGCGATCCCAACTAACAGGCAGGCTCGCCGTTGCGTGCAGCCCTTCTCCGTAATCGCCCAGCTCACAGCAGCACGCCGTGCGCCAGGCGTCAGAAGTTTTTTGCCAACATCTCCTTCAGGGTCGAGACGTCCAGCATCGACTCCGCCAGCAGCTTCTTCAGCCGGGCATTCTCCTCCTCAAGCCCCTTCAGCTTGCGCGCGTCCGAAACCTCCATGCCGCCGTATTTCGACCGCCACGTGTAGAACGTTGCGTCGCTGATCCCGTGCTTGCGGCAAAGATCGGACGCCGACACCTCCGCCTGGTGCTCCTTCAGCACGCCGATGATCTGTTCCTGCGTAAACCTCGATCGCTTCATGTCCGTCTCCTGATGACGGACCCTAACTTCAAACCGGGGACATTTCAGGGGGCAGGGTCAGAACGGGCGCGGCACCTTTTGGCGGCGCCGGCTGACACTGTGGAGGACATTGCCCGCTCGGTCGGATTTCCCGGCGCAGACTCCTTTGCTCGCGCTTTCAAGCGAAGTGCTGGCCTAAGTCCCGCCGCATGGCGGCGAAGGTAGCGCCGGCTCGGCGGGTTTAAGAGTGCCCGTGCGGGGCGCAGCGCCGACGCTTTGCCTCGGCCTGAATGGGCCTCTCACCGAATTCGGGCACCAATTCCTTGGCGGGCGCCTGATGCTTATCGCAGAATGCCCAGGCCGTGTGGACGGATAGGGGAAGGTATCGGGTAGAGGGATTCCCGAATCGGGATTTGTTCGAATCACTGCGTGACCGGCAACAAGGAGCCGGCCATGCTGACGCGGATGACCGAGAGCGATTGGGATATCGTGCTGGAGGTATTCGACGCCGCCCAGTCGCGGCGCGGCGAACCCGGCCACGATGACCGAAAATGCCTCGAAGCGATGCACTATTTCGTGGTCCACAATGTCACGTGGCGAGCATTGCCGCAGGAATACGGCAATTGGAACAGCGTCTGGAAGCGGTTTTGGCGGCTCAGCCGCTCTGGCGTATTCGAAGCGTTCTTCCAGCTTCTGACCGAAACCAGCAAAACCGCGCATCTGGTTCAGATGTTCGATAGCACCGTGGTGCGCGCACATGTCTCGGCCGCCGGCGCAAAAGGGGGCAGCAAAATCAGGCTCTCGGCCGCTCGCGCGGCGGCTTCACCGGCAAAATCCACCTCAAGACAGATTTCGACGGCCTGCCCATCGCCTTTCACCTGACCGGGGGCGAGGTCAGCGACTGCACACAGCTCGAAATCTCGCTGGACATCGGCCCGGATATCACGCCGCGCGCGGCGCTAACCGACAAAGGCTACGATTCCAGAGCCAATCGCACCAAATGCCGGGCCCGGGGCATCATTCCGGTCATTCCGCACCGCTCCAACGGATCGTGCCCCGGGGCGTGGTGTAGCAACGCCGATCCTCGGATAGGTCCGAGGTTGTTCAGGCTGTCATCAGGGACAGCCTGACGACGGGATCTTCGCTGACTGCGCCGATGCTTTCAAGGCTCATATAGCGTCTGCTGACGGCCCACTCGTCGTTTTGTTCGAGCATCAGGGCGCCGACGAGGCGAACGACGGCGCGATCGTTGGGAAAGATGCCGATCACGTCGGAGCGGCGCTTGATTTCGCCGTTCAGGCGTTCGAGCGGATTGGTGCTGGCGATCTGCGGCCAATGCTCTTTTGGAAACGCGGTGTAGGCGAGAACCTCGTCGCGCGCCGCGTCCATGAGGGCGGCCAGCTTCGGAGCCCGTTCGCGCAGCGCATCGGCCACAACTTTCCACTGGGTGCGCAGGTCCAGGGCGGTTTCCTGGGCGAAGATGGTCTTGATCATGGCGACCACCCCGGGACGCTGCTTGGCGGGAACATGGGCCAGCGCATTGCGCATCCAATGCACGCGGCAGCGCTGCATGCTGGCGTGGAACACCCGAGATGCCGCCGCCCGCAGGCCCTTATGGTCGTCGGCGATCACCAGCTTGACGCCGCGCAGCCCGCGATCGGCGAGCGAGCGCAGGAAGCCCTTCCAGAAGGTCTCCGCTTCCGAGGGTCCCGTCGCCACGCCGAGCACCTCGCGGCGCCCGTCGGTGTTGACCCCGACAGCGATTATCGTCGCCGTCGACACGATCCGCCCGGCCTCGCGCGTCTTCACATAAGTCGCGTCAATCCAAAGATACGGCCATTCGCCCTCGAGGGGTCGCGCAAGGAAGGCGTTCACCCGCTCGTCGATCTCTTCGCATAGCCGGCTGACCTGGCTTTTGGAGACGCCGGATGCGCCCATCGCCTTGACCAGGTCGTCCACCGACCGAGTGGACACGCCATGGATATAGGCTTCCTGGATCACCGCGGTCAGCGCCTTCTCGGCAGTTCGCCTTGGCTCCAGGAACGACGGAAAGTAGCTGCCACGGCGTAGTTTGGGGATCTCGAGGTCGATCCGGCCCGCTCGGTGTCCCAGCCGCGCTCGCGATAGCCGTTGCGTTGCACGAGGCGTCCGGGGTCTCGCGCGCCGGGTGCGGCTCCGGTGCGGCTCTCGACCTCCGCTTCCATCAGTTGCTCGGCGGCGAATGACAGCATCGCCCGCACGAGGTCGTTGTCAGCGCTCTTCTCGATCAGCTCGATCAGCGCCATTCTGTCGTCGGTCATCGTCGTCTCCGTCCATGGGTTCAAGCTCGCAACTCGAACCGTAGCCGAAGACCGGCGATGGCCACCCTGCCAGGGCGCCACGCGATGAGGGTAAGTGGCCCGCCTACGCTAGACTCGCGGCGGTCGCTCCGGCAGGCCACTTACCCTCATCGCCCGCTACACCACGACCTGGGACGCGACCCTCCAACGCAAAGGACCGGCCGAGTTTCTTCCCGAGGCAACTCTACAAAACTCGTGCGCGGGTCGAGCAGGCCATGGGCAAACTCAAGCGATTCAAGCGGGTCGCCCTGCGATGCGAAAAGACCGCAGAGAGCTACGCAGCAATCGTCGCCTATGCTTGTGGGCTCATCTTGGTGAAATCCGTCCACACGGCCTAGTCCTGTTGCAATGTTCAAGATTTTCGCACGAGCTCATCTCGAACTTGCTGCAGCCACGTCTTGAGCCGCGCCGCCTCTTGATCGATGAAGGAGGTATCCGCTTGCGTGTAAGCCAGCAGTATCGCGCCATGATACCGGGTCATCAGCTCGCGCGAATATTTCTCCGCGACGGCCGGTGAGGCACCGCCCTGCGCGAATTCATTTACCAACCATTGCAGCTGCACACCATAGATGCGGGCGACCTCGCCTTTGAGTGCATCGCCTTCGCGCCGGAGGTCACGGGTCAGTCCTGCCAAGGGGCAGCCGAGCGTGACGTAGAATTCTCGCATCACGCGGGCCTGGTTGATGAAGCCCGCCAACCGCGCCCATGGGTCGGTCTCGCAGTCCAGATCAGCTAGGTAACCCGCCAACAGCACGCACCAGGCGTCGACTACCGCCTTGGCCAAGTCGTCCTTGGCCTTGAAGTAGTAAAATACATTGCCTGCTGACAGACCAGCTGCCTTTGCCACATCGGCAAGGGAGGTCCGGGCATATCCATTCCGATGAAACTGCTCGATGGCAGCAGTCACGAGCCTTTGGCGCTTGTCGGTAGCCGGACGACCCATTGGATGCGCACCATAATATATAGTGAGTTGACCAACAAGGTATCATGGACTAGACTGCGCGTCATCATCATTCTGGAGAGACCCATGAAGCTCGGCTATGCGATCCTGTATGTGGAATCCGTAGCTGACACGGTTGCTTTCTACGAAAGGGCGTTTGGCCTTGAGCGCGGGATGGTGACGCCGACGAACGAGTATGGCGAGATGAAAACCGGGGAGACGAAACTCGCCTTCGCGGCAAATGCTTTCGTCAAGACACTCACCGCCGTGCCATTCGAAGCAGCGAGTCCCGCGAAAGCAGCGCCGCCAATCGAGCTCGGTCTGGTCACCCAGGAAGTCGAAGCCGCCTTTGCCAAGGCGGTTGCCGCCGGTGCGGTCGCGGTCAAGCAACCGGAGAAAAAGCCTTGGGGTCAGCTCGTCGGATACGTCCGCGACAACAACGGGTTTCTCGTTGAAATTTGCTCCCCCTTGGATGCGTAGACCGAGATGGCTACGAACCAAAGCACCGTGGATTACATCGTCGAGCAGATCGCGGGCGCGGGAACCGTCGCGGGGCGCAAGATGTTCGGCGAGTATGCCCTCTTGTGTGACGGCAAAATGGTTGCGCTGATCTGCGACAACCAGCTTTTCATCAAACCGACTGTTGCTGGCCGCTCTCACCTAAGCGTCGTCATCGAGAAGCCGCCCTACAAGGGAGCGAAGCCCTACTTCTGGATTTCGGGCGAGCAATGGGAGGATGGTGATTGGCTGACCGAACTGGTCCGGGTTTCGGCGGTCGCGTTGCCGGCGGCGGCTATCAAGAAGCGGCGCACACGAGCATGACACAGCCCTTATCCTCGATCCGGCCGACCAGAGCGGAGGACACGCCGGCGCTCAAAGCCGTGATCGACGGGACCGGGCTGTTCCCCTCGGACATGCTGGACGAGATGCTGGCTGGCTTTATCAAAGGTCAGGGTGGCAAAGAGGTTTGGCTGACCGACCACGATGCAGGCCCTGTGGCGCTGGCCTATTTCGCGCCGGAGCGGATGACGCAGGGCACATGGAACCTGTACCTGATTGCGGTCCACCCGGACCGCCAGGGCCAAGGGCGCGGCACCGCCTTGTTGCGCCATGTCGAGCAGGTCCTGGCAGCGCGGGGCCAGCGCGTACTTTTGGTGGAGACGTCGGGCGTGCCCGCGTTCGAGCGCACGAGAGCCTTCTACCGTCAATCCGGCTACGACGAGGAAGCCCGCATTCGGGACTTTTACCAGGCTGGTGAGGATAAGATCGTGTTTCGAAAGGCGTTGAAGCGCGGCGCGGATTGATGCGCGGACGCATTCATCATCTCGATCTCACCGTGAAGGACCCATGGGTATCCGCGCCGTTCTACGACGCGGTGCTCGGCTTCATGGGGTATCGTCGCGCTGACGGCGATGCGGATGGCCTTGACTGGCAGCTCCACTCAAGCGGCAAGGGCTTCGCGTCGATCGGATTGGTGGCAGCCCGGGAACCTGCGGCCGATCGACCTCATAACCGCTCCGCCCCTGGCCTGCATCACGTAGCCTGGCATGCCGACAGTCGCGCGGACGTTGATGCCCTGTATGACCGTCTGATCGTCATCGGAGCGGTCGTGCTTGACCCCCCGGCTGAGTATCCCGCCTACGGCGAGGGCTACTATGCCGTGTTCTTCGCAGACCCCGACGGGCTCAAGCTCGAATTTGTCCATTTGCCATAGGGTTACGACCCCATGTCTGGTGGTCGACCTACGTGCCGTTGTGCAAGACTCAGGATTTATGCGCCACCGTTAGCGCCGGGTTTGATTACTCATATTTTGGCTGTCTGACGTCTAGAGCTTTGCGCGAGCAACTATAGCTTGGGGCTGAAAAGAACCGCCGCTCAGGATTCCAATCATCCGGGATTCTATGCCGCCCGTGTAAATTCGCATATCGGCAACGCCACGGGAGGTGAGCTGTTCTTTATAAGCCGCATGGTTGGCTATGTCGGCTAGCACCAGAACCCCACCAGGACGCAGAACGCGGAGCATCTCATCCACGGCACGGGCGCGGTCCGTCGCATCGGGTAGATTGTGCACGACCCAATGCGACAGCACGACATCAAAGGACGCATCCGAAAAAGGGAGCTTGCGAGCATCGCAGGTTTCGACGCTCACCCGTTCAGCCACGCCCTCAAGTCGTGCGTTTTCAAGAGCTGCATCCGGTGTGTTGTCCGCTTGATCCTCAGCCCGCCATAGGTCGATGCCGACTGCCTTCCCAGTTGTCAGCCGTCGTGCCGCACCGACGAGCATCAAGCCCCGTCCGCAGCCTACATCGAGCACTTCCTCGCGCCCTGTCCAAGGGGCGAGAGCATTCACCATGTTGAGCAACCTCTCTCGGGTGCGTAGCTTACCAACACGGCTTCCGTAGGTCATATAACTCGCCATGCCGAACCCGTAGACGGCCGCGACACCTGCACCAGTAACAACGACAGCCGCGACAGCCGCGATTGCTCCCGAAGTCCTTAGAGTCAATGCTGTCGTAAGGCCAACCAGTATCGCACCGATCGCGCCAGCTATTATCATACCGCGTCTCACGCCCGGGGCGTCGATTCCGTAATCAGGCTTCATTTCATTCCTTTGTCACACGCAGCAGACCACAGCATGCCCTCTAATATCAGGCTTTGCCCGGAGATTGTACAGGCGACGCAAAAATCAAGACTTTTGAACATCCCGGAAGGTATCTCCGTAATCTACGTGCAACGGTATTTGGCACCAGAAGCACCGCTATGGACATTCTCACACGCACCACGCCATAGATTGCGTTCGCCCTCGGCCCCTATCAGTGAGTCTGCACCATGAACCTTGACGATAACAAAGCCGTCGTGAACCGATTTGTCGACACGGTTTGGCGGCAGGGTGAAATCAACCGGCTCGGTGAATTCTGGACGGCTGACTGCATAAATCATGCCGATGCGGCGGAACAGAAAGCCGGTATT
Organism: Acetobacteraceae bacterium; assembly: GCA_965246915.1. Taxonomy (GTDB): domain Bacteria; phylum Pseudomonadota; class Alphaproteobacteria; order Acetobacterales; family Acetobacteraceae; genus CAVRQM01. Next base: position 220,860 of record CBDFGB010000008.1, on the reverse strand, counting down.
CCAGCATTAACGGCATATCACGAGCAGTTCGGCACAGCATTCGCCGGTTTTTCTGATATGGACATTCAAATACTTCAGCAAGTGGCCGACACCACGAAGGTCGTCACACATATGGTTACTCGACTTAGGCATACCGGAGCGTTCAATGGAATCCCGGCAACGGGCAAGACCGTGACCCTTGTCTCAATTCGCATTGACCGGATCGAGGGTAGCAAAATCGCAGAGCATTGGTCGGTCGGCGACTTGGCTGGGCTCATGCGACAGTTGCAGAGTTAAGCGAAACACGGGAAACGCCTTTGGGTCAAGCCGTCACGTGCATAAATCAACAACTTCGCACCAAAACTAACACGCGGATACTTCTGCCATTTTCCGGCGCGAAAATCTGGTGTAGGACCGCCCGGTGATCTACGGCTACCCCTCAGACAACTAGCCAGAAAGCGGCGGAACCCGAAGGCTCCGCCGCGTGGCACCCGTCAGGCCGCCTGGAATGCCGCCATCTCGGCCGCGGCCGAGCGACGGGACACGGTTGCCGAAGCGGGCAGGGGAGCCTCGTAGGGCTTCCAGGTCTCGCCGGTGAGGTCGGCATAGGCGGTGAGCGCACCCTCGGCAGCGGCCATCAGCGCGAAGGCCTGCAGCGCCATGTCAGCGGCGAAGCGGCGGGCGCGTTCGGCCTTGCTCTCGAACCCTGCCGGGCCGTCGCGGTCTTCGTCACGTTCGTCGTTGAGCAGACGGCTGGTCAGCGCCATCGCGGCGGATTTCTTCTCGCCGTAGAACTGCGCCGCGCCATAGGCGGAACCGACAAAGGCTCCAGCGATCCGCTGCAGATGGATCTGAAGCGCGCGCTCGTTGAGGACGCCCGCGAAGGCCTTTCCGGCCCGCCCAAAATGCTCGGCCGTGGCGTCGCGGATACCGTCGTAATCGACGGGCTCGAGGCCGAAGGTGCGGACCAGATTGTCGGTGAGCGACGCGGTCGGGGCGATGCGCACCACGGCCTCGAAGGTGATCGCGTGACGTTCGGTGCGGGGCAGGGGGGTTACGGCGGCGGCGGGCTTCGGCTGGTTGGTCTTGCGGGTCATGGTGAGCTCCTGTGGTTAAGCCCGGGAGGGTCCCGCTGGCCTGATGCCGGCGTCCGCCCCCTCGGGTGCGGTTTCCTGGGGCCGGGCATAGGCGGGAGCGGAAAGCCCTGAGGACGGCAGTGGTGCGGGAGCGCTTGCGACCCGGTGCCGTCCGAACCGCAGGCGCTTCGCCAAAGGCGAAGCGGGGCTTGCAGCGAGTGCCGACCGGCCCAAACCGCACGCATCCGAGGGGTCGATGCCGACATGACGGATGGGATTCCCGGCGCGTAACGCCGGGAGCTGATCCTCGGCCCGCCCAACCCAGACGATGGCAACGTTACGGCTCGACGATCCTGACCGGCCCGGCTCTCCGGCCAGCGAGGCAGGGGTCGTTTACTCGCCGTCAGGCCGCGTGATCCGTCATCGCACTCAGCCACGCATGCCGCCTCGTTCCGGATTCCCCGAGCCGCCCGACCAAGCCTGCCCCGGTGGCGTGCCGGAGCAGGCGGTCGTCATCGTCAGGCGGCTTCGTCGAGCTCGTCAGCGGTTTCGTCGGCGTTGTCGTCAGTGCTGCCGTCGGCGGCATCGTCACCGCCATCCGGCGCGAACTCCGCCGTGTCGCTGTCACCGTCCAGATCAGCCGTGTCGGGCACGGTAGCGAGTATGGCTTCCTCGTCGGCCGTCAGGCGGAACAGCGCGCCCGGATAGACGTAACGGCCGTCCGCATAGTGCTTCACCAGCTTCTCCCGCGTATGCCTCGCCTTCAGCGCAATCAGCAGCTCGGCTTCATCGGCCGCAGCCTCGAGCGCCGGACGCGACAGGCAGGACAGGAAGGCCGGGGTCGCCATGCTGGGCAGTCGGACCGAGGCGCCGACCGTCTCCCCCGCCACGCGCGCGATCAGGCCGCTATTGGTGCGGTTCTGGCGGCACGAGAGCGTGGCGATCAGCATCCGCCGCGCCGCCTGGCGCAGTTGGTCGCGGTCACCGGTGACCACGCCACCCGTCACCAGCTCGCGCACGATCGCCCTGCGTTCTTCCTTGCCCGCGCCATGGTCGCTCTGCACCGCGACATTGTCGGCGGCGAAAGCGAGCACCAGCAGCCCGAGCAGGGTATCGTCCTCGATCGGTCCATCGGCCAGCGTCTGATGCAGCGCGTCGGTGCGCAGATCGCCGATCATCGCGACGCCTTTCTGCGTCACCTCGGGCCGCGGCTTCGCGTCGGGTGCGGCGGCGTGGCCGCGGGCGGATTTGGGGGCGGGCAGGCGGTAGGCGACCGTCTCGACGCGGCCGGTGCGGGGATCGACGTAGCAACCGATAGTATCCTGCGGCCCGGGCTTGCCCCAGACGCGCTCGGCCTTCTTCGGCAGTTGGGCGTTGCCGTTCTCGTCGAGCGCCAGCAGCACGCCGCGCCTCGGCATGTTGTTCCGCAGCCACTCCGTCTGCGCGCCGAGGAAGCCCTCGACATTGGTCGTGGTGCGGCCGTCCTCGCCCTGCGGCGCGAACAGATCCTCCTCCCACACCACGCCATGCGCCGCGGCGAGCGCGTCGTCGAACTGCGCCGCAGTAGCGGGCAAGCGGCGCTTGGCCAGCGCCCGTGCCACCTCCCACCACGACACCTCGGGGTGACGCTTGGTCGGGCGGTATTTCTTCCAGACCTGCGCCTGCTCTTCGCGTGTCGCCGCCGCAATGGTGCGCAGCTGGTCCTCGTTCGGCATGCTGCCCGCCGCCATCGCGTCGAGCATCGGGGGATGCAGCAGACCGAGCAGCTTCAGGCGTCGCACCGTGCGCAGGGGCAACGCCAGCGCGTCGGCGATGCCGGGCTCGTTCCAGCCCTGCGCTTCCAGCCGTTGGATCGCGCGCCACAGATCCACACTCGACATATCGGCGCGGACCAGATTCTCGACCACCGCGCGCATCGCGTCGGCGGCCTCGTCGGCGTCGCCGACCACGACATCGATCAGCGGCAGGTCGGCCTCGATCGCGGCGCGCACGCGGCGATTGCCGGCGACCACCATCAGCCCGTCTTCGCGGGACGTCACGAAGGGTGGCTGGATGATGCCGATCGCCCGGATCGAGGCAAGCAGTTGCGCATCCATGCCGGGTGGCACCGCCGTGCGGCGTGGGTTGTAGGGATTGAATTGAAGGGTACGGGGATCGACGCTGCGTAGTTCGGTCATGGCAAGTCTCCTGGTGGTTGGGGTTGTCGCTTCCCTGTCATCGGGGAAGACCCCTCCCGGCCGCCGCGTCCCGGCCCGGCGGGGCAAGGGCGTGCTCCGCACGGGAGCGCAGCGACGAACCCTTGCGGCGACGGACGGTGATGCGGCAGCGGTTTCGGCTGCTTCGCTTCCGCCGCTCCCTCGCTTCCGCCGCTCTGGTGTGCTCTTCCGTTTCAGCTGCTGCATTTCAGCTTGGTTGCTGTCCTCACCTTGCTCTTTGGTCAGGACAACACACCCACAGATGGGCAGGGCAGGGGGCTTCACTGCGATCACGGTCAGGCCGCGGCGGCGGGACGTTCGGCGTCGTCGCCGTCGCCGGTCGCGTCGTCCGCGGGCTTCGTCTGACTCGCATAGGCGGGATGGAAGGCGAGCAGATAATCGGCGATGCGCTGCGCGTCGGCGGCGGCGCGGAAGATTTCGCGGCGGTCCTCGCGCAGCTTCTCCAGCCAGGTCGCGATATAGGCCGCGTTGTTGGCGAAATCGCAGTCGGCGATGCCAAGCTCGGCGCAGACCATCACCTGGCCGATCTCCGCGCGCAGCTCCTCACGGGCATAGTCGTGCGACCCGAAACGATTGCGCAGATCGCGGTTGAGCCGCGTCTCAGCGCCCGTCCAGTGGCCGAGCTCGTGGATCAACGTGCTGCACCAGCCGGACGCCGTGGCGAAGGCGCCTTCCGGCGGCATCTGGATGTGATCCGTCGCCGGTGAATAGAACGCACGCTCCCCGCCGATCCGTAGTGCGGCCCGGCTATTCGTCAGAATGATCCTGGCCGCCTCCGGCGCCCGCCACGGTGCTTCGATGACGGTCGGCGGCGCATAGGCCGGGATGCCGTCGATCTGGCTGGCATGAAACAGCGAGAAGGCGCGCAACAGCGGAATGCGCCGCACCCCGTCCGCGTCGCCATCCGGCCGGTCACCACCGGGGCTCCCGTCGTTGCGAACCTCGAGCCGCTTGAAGAAAAACCCGATGGTGCCGCGCTCGCCCTTACGGATTTGCCAGCCCTGCGCCTCGGCCTGCTTGTAGGTCGCCCAGCGCGGATCGCCGCTCACAAAAGCCAGCGCCGACATACCGAGCGTCAGCACATTGATGCCGCGATAGCGCTGCCCGGTCGCGGCGTTGCGCGGCATCGCCGGGCCACCCGCCTTGTCGGGATCCCACGGCTTGCGCCATGGCGGCGTGCCGGCCTCGAGGGCGGCGATGATGCGGTCGGTGACCTCTTGGTAGTGGTCACGACGGTCGGTGCGGTCGGTTCTCCGGATGGCGTTCATGGGGGTGTCCTTTGGTTGGTGGAACACCCCTTCGCCCCCGCAGGCCCGCCGGACGGGGCAAGGGCGGGCGTCAGCCCGGGAGCGCTGGCGCGACATCCCCTTGCGGCGGCCGGATGGCGCTGCGATAGCGATTCTCAGTTCTCCCTCGTGGTCTCTGTTTCTCGTTTTCTCCCTTTCTCTCTGTTCCCTGCTGGGCGCAGCACGTCATTCCAGTCCTGGCACCCATCCGGCGGCAGCAAGCGTGTGCAGGGCACAGGAACTGCGGCGGCGAGCGCCGCCAGCTGGTCGGCATAGAGCGCCCCCGCGCGGTCGGCGTCGGTCGCCGCGACCAGCCATGCGGTCGGATCGGCGGCCATGGTGCCGAGCAACTGGCGCAGCGCCGTGAGCGTGCCCGGTCCCATTCCACCCGCCGTCGCGGCATAGAGCGTGTCGGCGCGCGGCCCCTCGAGGGCGGCGAGGCTCAGCGCGTCGATCGCGGACTCGCACACGGCAAGGCGCGGCAACGCCGCCGTGCCACCGGCAAAGCGGAACAGCGTCTTGGCACCACCCGCCGAGAAGCGACGCCATGCAGGACCACGCATCTCGATGCCGGTAAGCATTCCCGCGCCGTCGCGATGCGCGAACCAGGCGCTGCCCTGCGGGCCTTCGCGCAGCACACCGGCAGCCGACGCGGCCGATAGAACGGTAACGGGCAGGGCGCGTGCGCCGGCGAGATAGCGCCAGGCCGGGGAGTCCGGCGTGAGCGGCGGGCGCCGTTCCCAGCGCACGGTGAGCGGGACCAACGGGCGCTTGCGGCGTGGTGTGCGCAGCGCCGCGGGAAACTCCGGCGCGATGCCCGCGAAATCTTGCAACAGCCTCCGCGCCCCCCGGAAATCCAGCCCCGGATCGAGATGCCGCACCAGCGTGAAGACGTCGCCCTTGGCCGGGCTCAGCGGGTCCCACCAGCCGCGGCCGTCGTGATTGACGATGACGATCTCGCCGGCGCCGCGGCGGTATTTAAGGCTGCGGCGCGTGCTCTCGGCCGCGTCGAGCCGCCAGACCGGCGGCAGCCGTTCCAGCACCGTGGCGCAGCTCACGCTGGCCTTCAGTCCATCGATCTCATGCTCGTACCTGTTCATCGCCGCCGCCCTTTCCATCGCCGGGCAGGGGATGTAGTTCTTGTTTTGTTCTACTCCTGCCGGCTACCGACCGGCAACCGCGAAGCCGGCACGGGTCAAGGGCGGGCGACAGCCCGGGAGCGCGGCGCGCGACGCACCCTTGACGCGCGGCCCGGCGCTAGCGGCAGGGGTTCGGCGGGTCAGCTTGGTCTATGAGAGGTGACGGCAGGGTTGCCTTTAGAGCCGTGTTTTTCTTGAATATGTCGGGTTTATGTGTATAGTAAGTGTCGGGTTTTTGCAGGAGCGGGCTAGCCATGCGTCGGCGGGGAACATTGCGGGAGAGGGTGGAGGGACGGATCGACGAGCGGCGCGACGACGTCTTCCTGCCGCGCGAGTTCCGCGATCTCGGCGGCGAGGATCAGGTCTTGCGCGTACTGCGGAGCCTCACCCGTGACGGGCAGCTCGTGCGTCTCGGCTATGGCGTCTATGGCCGCACCGAAATCTCGTCCCTCACCCAGAAGCCGATGCTGGCGGCACAAGGCGGGTTCATCGGTGCCGCCCGGCAAGCCCTCGACAAGCTCGGGGTGCCCTGGGAGCTGACAAAATTTCAGCGTGACTACAACGAAGGCCGCTCGACCCAGGTGCCCCTCAATCCTGCGGTGCGGGTGAAGAGCCGCTTCAAGCGTCGCCTCCGGTATCAGAATATGGAGCTTCGCGTTGAGCGATGAGGCCCAGCGACAATTCCTCGAAGTTCAGGCGTATTTCGGGCTTCCCAGCGTCGCGCTCGTCGAAAAAGACATGCATGTCGTCCACGCCATCAGGGCGCTGGCTGCGATCGACGCGACCCCGTTCTTGCTGATCTTCGCCGGCGGCACCGCTCTTGCCCGCGCGCACAAACTGGTGCAGCGGATGTCGGAGGATGTGGATTTCAAAGTGGTACTGCCGCCACCGGCGACACTGAGTCGCAACGCGCAGCGCAAGAACCTCGGCATCCTTCACCAGAAGGTGACCGACGCCCTTGCAAAGGCCGGTTTCACCAACGCCCCGAAAGAGCGCGGCGGCGACGAAAACCGCTACGCCGTCTGGGACGTGCCCTATGAGACCGTAAGCGGGGCAGGGGAGGGGCTTCGGCCGACGATCAAGATCGAGCTGACCCTGGCGACCCTGCGCCGTCCAGCCATCACGCTCCCGGTCAGCTCTTTCGTGGCCGAAGCTTTCAAGCACACTCCGGAAGTGCTGGCGATCGGTTGCGTCAGCCTCACGGAAACAGCGGCCGAAAAGCTGGTCGCGCTCACTCGCCGCACCGCCATGGAACTGGCCGGCCTCAGCCGCGATCCCGACCCGACGCTGGTGCGCCACATCTATGACCTTCATGCGCTCCGCGACCAGGTTGACCCGGTCGAAGTCGGCAGGCTTGCCCGCGAGATCGCGAAGTCCGACGCCGCTGATTTCCACAACCAATATCCTGCCTATGCCGCCGACATCGCCGGGGAGACTCGCGAGGCCCTTGATGCGCTCCGCACGGACCCGGCCTACCGGCAGCGCTACGACGAGTTCGTGGCCGCAATGGTTTATGGTGAGACGCCATCTTTTGATGTGGCGATGGCCACCGTGAACGCCTTGGCCGCGCGGCTTCTAGAGTTTCACTATGAGGCGGCTACAAGAGTCGAGATGTAGAGGCATGGAATATTGCGATGGCGACTATACTAGGAAGCGGCGACGGCCTCGCCGCCCAAGGGACCACAGTGATCAACGATCACGCGCACTATGGGAGAGGCCTTGCGTATTTTCTAGCGCCAGTTATGATGCGTAAGTTCCGCATAAGCACCGAAGTCTTCCAAATTCATAAGGGAAATTAAGGTGCTGTCTGTGGAACTGCACACCACGCCTCAGCAACATGACTAGCCCCTCCACCAGTATACCTAACAGTTCCGGCGGCCTGGCGTTTGTCGATCTATTCGCTGGTCTTGGCGGGTTTCACGCTTCATTGGCAAGCCTGGGTCATTACTGCGTAATGGCGTCAGAGATCGATCCCGAACTTCAAGACCTCTACGAGCGCAATCACGGTCTTCGCCCGAAAGGGGACGTGCGTCTCATTGCCATCGAAGAGGTTCCCGACCACAACATTCTTTGCGCGGGCTTTCCCTGCCAGCCCTACTCAAAGGCCGGTTCACAGCATGGCATGGAATGCACGAAGTGGGGTGATCTTATCCAGCAGGTGTTTCGCATCCTTCATGCCAAGCGACCCCGCTATATCATCTTAGAGAACGTTCCGAATCTCGTGCGCCATGCGGGCGGCGAAACCTGGGACTATATCCGTCAGGGACTACAGACCCTCGGGTATGGTGTCGAAGAGCGGCGCTTGTCCCCGCATCAGTTTGGCGTCCCGCAGATCCGCGAGCGCTCGTTCATCGTCGGCAGCCTGGGTAGCCTGAATGGCTTTACTTGGCCGCCGACTCCCAAACGCCCGCAGACCGATATTCGCTCCATCCTGGATAAACGTCCGGAAGATGGAGTGTTGCTGCCTAACCACCTTCAACACGCACTCGATGTCTGGCAGGAGTTGCTGGACAAACTGCCCAGCGACGAACCCCTTCCGACCTTTCCGATGTGGGCAATGGAATGGGGCGCGAACTACCCCTATCAGAAGCGCACGCCTTTCTCATTCGGTTGGCGGCATATGGGGGCGATGCGCGGCTCCTTGGGCGCGCCGCTGGCGCGCCTTACGACGGAAGAAGTGCGCGAGCATTTGCCTCCCTACGCGCGCGAGGAAATTGCCCAGTTCCCTGAATGGAAAGTCGAATTTATCCAAAAGAACCGAGCTTTTTTCAGGAAGCATGAGAAGGCTATTAAAAAATGGCTGCCAAAGTTGGTTGGTCTCGCACCGAGTTTTCAGAAGCTGGAATGGAATGTCGGCGCAGGCGTCCGACAGATAGACCAGCACCTGATACAGTTCCGTGCGTCCGGTATCCGGGTCCGCACGACAGCACGTGCGCCTACGCTCGTAGCCTTCACGACCAGCCAGGTGCCGGTGGTTGGGTGGGAGCGGCGCTACATGACGATCCGCGAATGTGCCCGACTCCAGAGCATGGGGGAACTGGAGCATTTGCCGGCGACCCGCAGCGGCGCGTTCAAGGCGTTGGGAAATGCCGTGAACGTCCAAGTCGCTCGCGCAGTTGCGGACGCGCTGCTTCAGTTGCACGAGGCGAAGCAGCCGCCTCTCTCGAAAGTGGAGAAGTCAACGCCGTCACCGGCAGAGGCCATGTCGCATGCCGCTTGAGACCGTAGAAGCGAACTTGCGAGTCAACATCCGGCCTGGTGCGCGTATCCTCAGCACGCTACGCCATCTCAACTATCGGCCCTGGTTCGCTCTGGCCGAGTTTGTCGACAACGCGCTCCAGAGTTTTCTGGCCAACAGAGCGCGCATCAGTGCGGTTACGGCGACGCAGCAGGCACGGGTGACGGTGTCGATCGATGTCGAGACGACTCCACCAGCCCGCATTGCCATCCGAGATGATGCCGCAGGTATCGCACTGGCAGATTTTGCGCGTGCGTTCAGGCCGGCGGAAATTCCACCAGACGCCACTGGGCTGGCGGAATACGGAATGGGGATGAAAAGCGCCTCCTGCTGGTTCGCTCCGCGCTGGCATGTGCGTACCAGCGCTCTTGGTGAGCCGTACGAGCGCATCATCCGCTTCGACATAGCCCGTATCGTTCAGGACAACATCGAGGAAGTGGACGTACAGATACAATCGGCCGCGCCAGGCGCCCATTTCACCGAAGTAGTGCTCGATGACCCGTACAACCCGCTGACTGGCCGCACGCTCGGCAAGGTTAAGGAACATCTCGCGGACATTTACCGCTGCTACTTGCGCGACGGTTCCCTTGTCCTAAGGGTCAACGGGCAGGCGCTAGCATACGAGGAACCCGAAGTTCTCAGCGCGCCGTTTTACCGGGAGCCTCGCGGCACGCCGGTGTTATGGAAAAAGGACATCGATTTCGATCTCGGCGGGGGGCAGAAAGTTCATGGCTTTGCAGCCCTTCGGCAGGAGGGCAAGACGGCGCGGGCAGGCTTCGCGTTGTTTCGCCGCAACCGGCTCATACAGGGTAGCGGCGACGAGGGCTGGAAGCATAACGAGGTGTTTGGAAGCCCGAACAGCTATCGCTTCCAGCGCCTCTTCGGCGAGTTGCACCTCGACGGCTTCGAGGTAAGTCATACCAAGGATGGCTTTCGCTGGGCAGACGAAGCCGCGTTCGCCCAGTTGCTGGCGGACGAACTCGACGCGGGTGATCTGCCGCTGCTGAAGCAGGGTGAGGGACACCGTCAGAAGGCGACCCGTCCCGCAATGCAGCGCAGCGCTGCCGCAGCAGTGACGGGGACCACAGATGACTTGCGCGAGAATGCCGAAGAGGCGATGCCGCCTGCGGCCGAAGAGGCCTCTCACGACGATCCTCCTGTCACGCCGGAACCGCGGACGCAGACGGCGACGCCGTTGCTGGCCGACTCCGAGCTATCGTTTGAATTCTGGGGAGCGACCTGGACCGTCGTGATCCGCGTGAGCGATGGCGAATCCCAGGGCGACTGGCTGGAAGTCGGCGAAGCCGAAATCACCGATGGCGGGCGGCGCATCGTAATCCAACTTGCCGGCGCTCATCCCTTCATGACGCGGTTTGCCCACCGCGACCCGGAAGTAATGCAGGCGTTGGTCCGGGTCGCAGCAGCACTTGGTTTGAGCGAGGCGCTACTGCGCAATATCGGAGGTCCGAATCCCGCTGCCATACGGCGTACAGCTAACGACCTGCTGCGCGAAATTTTCTCCAAACTCTAAGAGATTGGCATGACCCCACAGCAACCCATCCTCTCGGTCACGCCCATCACTAGCGCAGAGCCAGCATTTGAGGATATGCGCTGGGCACCCCAACCTGGCCCTGAGCTTGCGGCGCTGCTTGCGCACAAGCTGGACGGCAAACCCGATGCACAGCGGCATGTTGCGACGAGTTCCCTCGCCATCCTGGGACGCGGCGTGCCGCCGGGTGTGAATGAGGCCGATACCGGACTCGTGATCGGCTACGTCCAAAGTGGAAAGACACTGTCCTTCACTGCCGTCATGGCCCTTGCCCGTGACAACGGATTTCAATTCATCATCGTGATTGCGGGTTCTTCAGCCCAGTTGTCCGACCAGTCGCACAAGCGCATTCGTGACGATCTTCGCGCCCACACAGATGGTCGGCGGGTATGGGCCATCTATCCCAATCCCAAGCCTGCCGACGCGGCGGGCATCGAAGGTCTCCTTGACCAGTGGCGCGATCCGCATGTGCCGCTTGAGCAACGCCAGACCGTTGTCGTAACGGTAATGAAACAACATACGCATCTGCGCAATCTGGCAAGGATGCTTAGAGCGCTCGATCTCACCGGCATATCCGCCCTGATTATCGATGACGAAGCCGATCAGGCGAGCCTCAACACGCAGGCGCAGCAGGCGGTCAGGCTGCGGCAGGTGAGGGAGAGCACGACCTATCGAAGGCTCATGGAGATGCGTCGGCTGCTCCCTTCCCATACATATCTGCAATACACCGCGACGCCGCAGGCGCCGTTGCTGATTTCGATCATCGACAGCCTCTCAGCGCGCTGGGTCGAGGTGCTGCAGCCCGGCGACGGCTACACTGGAGGCGTCACGTTCTTTGGCCCGCCGCGCGACTGTCGTCCCAACCAGCCGCCCCCCGCGCGTCCAGCCCAACACGCCCGCATCGTAAGGATCATACCGACCGCAGACATTCCGTCGGCAAACAACCCTCTCATAGCGGCGCCGGAGTCACTGCAGTTCGCGCTGCGGCTGTTCATGGTCGGGGTGGCGGCAGCGATTGCCAGGAACGAGGCGACGGGCGGCAACCGCTCGATGCTGGTGCATCCGTCCGTTCGGACCGCCGATCACCAGACATATTTCAACTGGATCAACGATCTGTTTCACAGTTGGCAGGCGGCATTCCGGCGCGGGATGGAGGACCCGGCGACGCAGGCGCTGGCCGCAACGTTCAGGCCCGCGTATGATGATCTGGCAGCCTCGGTAGGCGCCGCGATGCCGAGCTTCGATGATATGGCCTCCCGGCTGCGCACGGCATTCAATACCACTGAATTGAAGGAAGTGAACCGCCGCCAGAACGGCCCGCCCGTCATCATCGAATGGCGGCAACGTTACGGTTGGATACTTGTCGGCGGGCAGGCGATGGATCGCGGATTCACGGTTGAAGGACTGACAATCACATACATGCCGCGCGGCCTGGGCGGTGGCCAGGCGGACACCATGCAACAGCGTGCACGCTTCTTCGGCTACAAAGCGGGTTATCTAGGGTATTGCAGAGTGTTCCTCGAACGGGATGCGCGGCAGGGGTTTGAAGACTACGTCGAACACGAGGAATTCATGCGCCGCGACATGATCGCAGTACGCGACAACCGGCAACCGCTGCAGACCTGGCCGCGGCGATTCGTGCTTGATCCCGCCTTGCGCCTCTGCCGCGACAATGTGCTGCGCGACGGGTATTCTCGCGCGGCCGCCTCCACGGACGACTGGTTCACACCGCAGGCGTTCATGGGTGCGCCTGATGGGGGTCAGGTAAATCAGGGCCTGATTGCGACATTCCTGGCTGATAACCGCTTCAGCCAGGACGCCGGCAACGCCGCCCGCACGGAAACGCAGAAACATTTGGTCTCGGACCCGCTCCCGCTGCGCGACGTAGCGCGGATGCTGGCGGACTACCGCATTCGCGACCCCAATGAGGTAGAGAAATGGACGACATTACTTGCAATACTCGGTAATCTTCTTGAAGAAGATGATGCGATGAAAGCGATAGTCTACCAGATGAGTTCGGGCCGGGTGCGACGGCGCGCCCTCTATGCAACAGGCCGCGTAAAGCAGCTCTTTCAGGGTGAAGCCCCGGTTGAGCCGGTGGCACTGCGCGGCAGCGTCTACCCCGGCGACAAGGCGATCTTCCAGGAAGGGCTGGTCACAATCCAGATCCATACGCTCGATCTCACGAACGACGCACAGCAGGTCGTCGCTTCGGGCATCCCGTTCCTTGCCGTCCGGTTGCCAGCCGATCAGGCGCGGCCGATGGCCGTTCAGGTACAACCCGGCCAGCCGACATTCGGCGCGGAGGAAGCTGATTGACGGGCACCGAACTCCACCGCCTATTCCAGGCCCTGACGGATGCCGCGGTCGCGCCAGCCGGAGCCGGCTATTCTGCCTTGAGCGTGCCGGGTTCAGGTGGACATATGGTCGCGTTGTCGTCGACTGGCATGCCAGCGCTTCTGATCCAGACTGCTACCGGAGGGAGCAAGCCGTCTCGTATCCAGTTGTCGGGCCTAAATGCGTCGTTCGGTGTGGCTTGCAGCGTGGCAGTGGACGGCTCCACACCGCAGGAGCGAGACATCAGCATCCTCGAATGCACCGCGCCTGAGGAGATGCGGCCGATTTTTGCCGAAATCGGCGGGTCGTTTATGCGTCTGCTCGGTGAGCACCCGACGATGGCGCAGACGGCGGCGGCGGTAACCCGGTTTGCAGCAATCTTTGCATCACTTACCCGGCCCTCACGGCAAAGCGTGACCGGCCTCATTGGCGAACTCATGCTGCTGGCACTGTCGTCCAATGTGTCCGAGGCTATCGCCTGTTGGCGGGTAAGCCCGACCGACCATTTTGATTTCGTTGCGCCGGACTCTAGAGTGGAGTGCAAGGCTTCGTCTTCTGGGATGCGGCTGCACTCTCTGTCGTGGGAACAGTGCAACCCTCCGCCCGGACCCGCGCTCGTCGCGTCTGTGTTTGTTGACAGCGCTGGCGGGGGCACAAGCGTCCGGGAGCTGCTGGCGCGGATCGAGGGTCGCCTGAGTTCGTCGCCAGAAGCCGCCGCCCGCTTACGGGAGACCGTTGCCGCGACGATGGGCGCTACGCTTCGTTCATGCTTGGACGTCCGCTTCGACGAGGCGGTGTGCCACGCGAGCTTGCAATGGTTCGATTTACGTGAGGTGCCCGCGATACGCGGAGAACTGCCAGACGGGATCAACGGCCTGAGGTTCACTTCGAACCTGGGCATCGCATCACCGATCCACCCGTTGGCATTGGAGGGAACACGCCTCAACGCCCTGTTTCCCGCACGGTAGTGCTGGTGAGGCGGACGTCAGCACAAGACTGACATCCACTTATAAAACCTCACCTTATCTAGGTCGCGTGGACAAAGCGCATAAGGGGGATTTCCCCGACGCGGCGAAGCATGATTCGAATCTGATCTTCATGCGGGAGATCAGCGGTGATCCGAGGCCTTCTGAGCGACGAAGAGTGGGCGTTCTTCGAGCCGTTCGTGATCGAGCGCGGTCCCTTGCGGGGGCGTCCGCCTGCCGACCACCGTCGCACGCTGGACGCGGTGTTCTGGATTGCCCGAACTGGGGCGCCGTGGCGCGATCTGCCGGAAGAACTCGGCAACTGGAACTCGGTGCACCGGCAATACCGTCGCTGGACGGCCGGCGGGCTATGGGACCTGATGCTTGAAGCTCTTGCAGAGGGCGGCGGCAACGATGCCGTGCAGATGGTCGACAGCACAGTCATCCGGGCACACCACTGTGCCGCCGGCGCAAGGGGGGGACTCAAAACCAGGCTCTTGGCCGCTCGCGCGGTGGCTTTTCAACCAAAGTCCATGCCCGGACCAACGCTGAGGGTCTTGCATCGCGCTGGAGGGAACACGCCTCAACGCCCTGTTTCCCGCACGGTAGTGCTGGTGAGGCGGACGTCAGCACAAGACTGACATCCACTTATAAAACCTCACCTTATCTAGACCACATATTTAGTGCAACATAAAGGACGTTATGTTGTTCAATGAGAGCGGAGCTTTTTTCCGCTCAGCACCTTCGCTCGTCGCTATCGAGCGGCGGAGCGCTTGGCGAGCCGTTTTACGGAACGAAGTGCTCGAGATTAGATCGCTGGTCGAAGGCGATGGTGATGAACACGCGGGCCTTCTGCGCTGGGTGGTTCGCGCGTCGACGTCCCGTCGGGCGGTCGGGTCGATACATTACTGTTAGCGCCAGCAGCCTGCTGCACGTGGCGGCGACCGCGCGGTTTGCGGAATCTTCTGTGGACTTCGACGTGTAAGCACGCATTGCTGGTTCACGGGCCGGCTTGGCAGCCGGCCGGTGCGGACCCCGACCAAATATTTTGGCGGGGCTTCAGGTGGTGCAGGCATCGCGATCGGCGTGGTGCCCGGACCCGGAGCGCCCACCCATGACGAACGTCACGCGCAAGAGCCGGAAGGCTGATGCCGCCGAGGCCAGATACCCCACCCAAGCCAAGAACATGCCCCCGGCGCCAGTGGCTCGGCGCGGAAAGACGAAGCGCCCGCCTCTGGCACCCGTTGCCGCTCCGGTCAGTCCTGACCCAAACCGCCCGCCTGGTAAGCTTGGTCTCGTTCTTGACGCGGTCACGGCTGCACGGGGCGCCTCAATGGGCGAGTTGGTCGCTATCACCGGCTGGCAGCCGCACACCACCCGCGCCGCTCTGTGCCGCTTGCGCCAGCGGGGGTTCGAAGTCGCGCTCCGAGAGGTCGACGGTCGCAAGGCGTATCAGCACTCGGCGGCGGCGGCGCCGTGAGCCGGGTTCGGCGAACCAACGGTTCGGCCCAGACGGACCGATCGGACCAACTTGCCCAACTGCTCCAGGCGCTTCCCGCCAGCACGAGCCGTCAGCTGACTGAGCAGTGGCTGAAGCTGCTTGGCTCTCCGCCACCCACCAGGCTCAGCCGAGATCTGCTGATGCGTGGCGTTGCGCAGGCACTGCAGGAGGCGGCCCTGGGCGGCCTCCCGTCGGGTCACCAGCGCAGACTTGCAGCGCTGGTGGCAGGCACCGTTGGGGGTGGCAACTCGACGGCAGCGGCCAGCCCGACCCTGCGGCTCAAGCCGGGCACCAAGCTGGTGCGGGCCTGGCGGGGGCATACCCACAGCGTCCTGGTGCTGCGTGAAGGCTTCGAGCACCAAGGCATTCGATATAGATCGTTGTCCGAGATTGCCCAAGCCATCACCGGGGCGCACTGGTCCGGGCCGCGCTTCTTCGGCCTGACTGCGACTGCCCGAGGGTATCGCAGCGACCTGCCGAGCGCCGGCCAGTCTTACAGTGAGACGCGTTAACAGGGGCGGGGGAGGGGGCCGGCACGAGGCGACCGAACGCCCCTCCATCCTCCGCTGCGCCGTCTACACTCGCAAATCCTCGGAGGACGGCCTCGAGCAGTCCTTCAACTCGCTCGACGCTCAGCGGGAAGCCTGTCTCGCCTACATAGTAAGCCAACGTCACGAGGGTTGGAAGCCGCTGTCGACCCGCTACGACGACGGCGGGTTTTCCGGTGGCAGCTTGCACCGCCCGGGGTTGCAACGCTTGCTCGCCGACGTCCAAGCGCACCGCCTAGACCTGATTCTCATCTACAAAGTCGACCGCCTGACCCGATCGCTGGCCGATTTCGCCAAGCTCATCGAGGTGTTCGACGCTCACCGTGTGTCGTTCGTCTCGATCACCCAACACTTCAACACCAGCACATCGATTGGTCGGCTGACACTCAACATGCTGCTGTCGTTTGCCCAGTTCGAGCGCGAGGTCACCGGCGAGCGGATCCGCGACAAGATCGCCGCCTCGAAGCGGCGGGGCATGTGGATGGGTGGTCCGCCGCCGCTCGGCTACGACGTCCGCGAGCGGACGCTGGTGATCAATCCGGCTGAGGCTGAGACCGTGCGACATATCTTTCGCACCTACTTGGAGCTGGGCAGCGTGCGGTTGCTGGCGCAGCGGCTTCACGACGAGGGCGCTCGTAGCAAGCTGCACGCCCCGGCCGATGGCGGGTCGCGCGGCGGCAAGCCGCTGGTCCGGGGCGTGCTCTACCTGATGCTGCAGAACCGGCTGTATCGGGGCGAGATCGCCCACAAGGGCGAGGTCTACCCGGGCCAGCATGAGGCGATCGTCGACGAGCCGCTCTGGCAGGCGGTGCAAACCCAACTGATGCAGCATCGCGTCGAGGGAGCGTCGCGTTCCAAGGCAGTGATGCCGAGCCTGCTGGCAGGGCTCGCCTACGATCAGGCGGGCAATCGCCTGGTGCCGACTCACGCGACCCGAGGTGGCAAGCGCTACCGCTATTACGTGTCGGCAGGGCTCGTAACCGGCAGCCGATCGGAGGCGCCGGATGGCGTGCGCCTGCCCGCCGCGGATTTGGAACATGGCGTGGTTGAGCGGGTGAAGAGGCTGCTCGTCGATCGGGCCACACTGTTCGGCTGCCTCCAGTCCGTGGAGCCGGACATTTCCCGTCTTGAGTCAGCGAGCACGCGCGCGGAGGCGCTCGCGGGCAGGTGCGCCACCGCGGGGCAGGCCGAGCTGGCAATCATTCTGCGGCAGCTGGTCTCCCGCGTGGACGTCGAACAGCAGCAGGTCCGGATCGCCATCGATCCCGCGCGACTGCTGTCATCGCTATCCAGCGCTGTCCCGAACACGGCTGCGACCTGCGATGACGCGACGTCACGAGGCCCTTTAGGATCGGCAAATGATCCCGTGGTACTGACGGTCGCTCTGCAGCGGCGACGGGCGGGCAGGGACACTCGGTTGCTGGTCAATGCGCCGGATGCCCGCGCCGCCGACCCAACGTTGCTGCGTTTGCTTGGACGGGCACATCGCCTGAAGGCAACGCTGCTTTCGAGCCCGGATGCGAGCCTCTTGGACGTGGCCCAGGCGGAAGGGATCACGCGCTCCTACCTCACCCGGCTGGTCCGCCTGGCCTATCTCACGCCGGACATCACGGGCGCGATCCTGGACGGGCGACAGCCGCCCCACCTCACCGCAGCCCGGCTGATCCGCCTCACGAACCTGCCACTCGACTGGACTGAACAGAGCAGGCTGTTCCAGCTGACATAGCGATCAGACAGGAGCCGGTCTCGCCGGGTGAAAGAGATCGCGTAGCCCGACCCCGCTTGGCTGGGCAAGAGCAACAATGCGCGGTGGTACACTCGAACGGCCCCACGGAGACGCGCACCGGTGTTCGCCGCCGCCCGGCTCGCCCGACACGTCTCAGTGTCTCGGCACGGCACCATTGAATGCCAAAAGGGCCCGAACCGGGCTCCCTTGTAGCGGTGGCTTGGCATTGCGCGACGAAAACCCGGAAAGCGCGAACGAGTGGCTGGGGGACCTGGATTCGAACCAAGGCTGCCCGGGTCAGAGCCGGGAGTTCTACCGCTAAACTATCCCCCAACAACCGCCGGGAGGCTTGCCTAGCACTCGGACAAGCGGCTCGCAACTTGGCCTCGCACCGCCGGTGTGCATGACCATATGATGACCAACAGGTTGTGGAACACATGGTCGAGGCAGCAGTGCCGCCGCCCGAAATCGAGGCATACGCGGCGCTCGATCTCGGGACGAACAATTGCAGGCTCTTGGTGGGAGCGCCCGCCGGTCAGGGCTTTCGCGTGCTCGATAGCTTTTCGCGCATGGTACGCCTCGGCGAAGGGCTGCAGGACAGTGGCGCGCTCTGCAGTGGCGCGATGGAGCGTACGATTGCGGCCTTGCACGGGTGCGCCGATCGCCTGTCGCGGCGGCGGATGCGCGCGGTTCGCGCCATCGCCACGGAGGCTTGCCGCCGTGCGACCAATGGGCCGGCCTTTCTTGCCCGCATCCGTGCCGAGACCGGCCTGCAGTTCGAGGTGATCTCGACACGCGAGGAGGCCGAGTTGGCGCTGGAATCCTGTGCGCCGCTGCTCGCCCCGATGACGGCGGAGGGGGTCCGGCGGGCGCTGTTGTTCGATATCGGCGGCGGGTCCACCGAACTTGCGTGGGTTCGCCTCGCGCCTGACCATGCGCCCTGCGTGGCCGGATATGTATCGCTGCCCGTCGGTGTGGCGACCCTCGCGTGTAACCCGCCCATCGACGATTTCGACGAGGTGGTCGCCCGCGTCGCTGCCATGATGCGTCCCTTCGAAAGCGTGCATTGCATCGCCCAGGAAGTGCGGCAGGGCGGTGTCGTCCTTGTCGGAACATCCGGGACGGTCACCACGCTCGCCGGCGTCGCGCTCGATCTGTCGCGCTACCGCCGGCCGCTGATCGACGGCGTCGTGTTGACCCCACCCGCCGTCGACGACGCGATCGCGCGGCTACGGGCGCTCTCGGCGGCGGGGTTAGGCGCGCATCCCTGCGTCGGTGCGGACCGCGTGTCGTTCGTTCTGCCTGGATGCGCGATCTTTCAGGCAATCCGTCAGACATGGCCGGCGGAACGCGTCGTGGTGGCCGACCGCGGCCTGCGCGAGGGGATGCTGTTGCGCATGATGCGCACCGAACCCGCGCCGCGCCGGCGCTTCGCTGGCTGTTCGACCGTCGCGGCCGCATCGGCCGCGCTCCAGTGACTCGCGCCCCCGGTGGGCCGGGCGGCGGTGCGAGGCCACTCGCCGAGCGGCTGCACAACACCTCGGGCAAGAGCACCGCGCAACAGAAATGGCTTACGCGACAGCTCAACGACCCGTATGTCACCGCCGCCCGCGCGCAGGGGTTCCGCTCGCGCGCGGCCTTCAAGCTGATCGAGCTGGACGACCGCTACAAACTTTTCCGAAAGGGGATGCGGGTCCTCGATCTCGGAGCTGCGCCGGGTGGCTGGAGCCAAGTGGCGATCCAGCGCGGCGCGGCGCGCGTGGTGGGTCTCGATCTGCTGCCGATCGACCCGGTCTCGGGCGCCACGTTCATCCAAGGCGATTTCCATGACCCGGCGATGCCCGGGCAACTGGCCTCCCTTCTGGCGGGCGCGCCCGACCTCGTTCTGTCCGACATCGCGCCGAACACCACCGGCCACGCCTCGACAGACAATGCGCGGATCGTGGCGCTTGCCGAGCTAGCACTCGATCTCGCGGCGACGACCCTGGCCGCAGGTGGCGGGTTCGTCGCGAAATTGTTCCAGGGTGGGGCGGAACGCGAGATGCTGACGCGGATGAAGCAGCGTTTCGCGAGTGTGAAGCACGCCAAGCCCCCGGCCAGCCGCAAGGACAGCCGTGAGCTCTATGTTGTTGCCACCGGGTTCCGGCCGGAGTAAGCAGCGGCGTCAAGGTTGAGCAAGGTTCTCGCCATGACGCCCCCGGACACGACGCCCCCCCCTCACGCGGCCTCCCGCACGAAGCTCGCGACGGCGTCGCGCATCGAGGAGGCTCTGGCCTTCGACGATGTTCTCCTCGTGCCCGCCTATTCCGAGATCATGCCCGGCTATGTCGAGACCCGTACGAGGCTGACGCGCGAGATCTGGCTGAATATCCCGCTCATTTCGGCGGCGATGGACACGGTCACGGAAGCGCCGATGGCAATCGCCATGGCGCAGCACGGCGGGATGGGCGTGATCCACAAGAATCTATCGATCGAGGATCAGGCGACCGCCGTCCGCAGCGTCAAGAAATACGAGAGCGGCATGGTCATCAATCCCGTGACCATCCACCCCGACCAGACGTTGGCCGACGCCCGCGCGCTGATGGAACGCTATCGCATCAGCGGCATCCCCGTGGTCGAGCGCGGCAGTGGCCGGCTGGTGGGGATCCTGACAAACCGAGACGTCCGGTTCGCGACCGATCCGGCAATCAAGGTCTATGAGTTGATGACGCGCGACAACCTGATCACCGTGCAGGACGGCGCCGCACCGGAGGACGCGCGGCGGCTACTCCACCGGCACCGCATCGAGAAATTGCTGGTCGTCGATGAGGCCTATCGCTGCATCGGGCTCATCACCGTCAAGGACATGGACAAGGCGCAAGCGCATCCGCTCGCCAACAAGGATGAGCTGGGACGGCTGCGCGTCGCGGCCGCCACCGGCACCGGCGAGGACGGGTTTGCGCGCGCGGCGGCGCTGATCGATGCGGAGGTGGACGTGATCGTGGTCGACACCGCGCATGGGCACTCCGCCAGCGTGCTGGCCATGGTGGAGCGCGTCAAGCATCGCTCCAACGAGGTGCAGGTGATCGCCGGCAATGTGGCGACGCCCGAGGCCGCCGAGGCGCTGGTCCGCGCCGGCGCGGATAGCGTGAAGATTGGAATAGGTCCGGGCAGCATCTGCACCACGCGCGTCGTCGCCGGTGTGGGGGTGCCGCAATTCTCCGCGGTACTGGAGACGGCCGCGGCGTGCCACGAGAACGGCGTGCCGGCGATCGCGGATGGCGGCGTGCGCACCAGCGGCGACATCGCGAAGGCGATCGGCGCTGGGGCGGATTGCGTCATGATCGGCAGCTTGCTGGCTGGCACCGATGAAGCCCCGGGCGAGGTCTTTCTATATCAAGGGCGTAGCTACAAGTCATACCGTGGGATGGGCAGCCTCGGCGCCATGGCGCGCGGCTCGGCCGACCGGTATTTCCAACAGGAGGTCCGTGACGCGCTGAAGCTGGTGCCGGAGGGAATCGAGGGGCGCGTCGGATACAAGGGCCCGGTGTCCGGCGTTTTGCATCAGTTGGTCGGCGGATTGCGGGCTGGAATGGGCTATACCGGCAGCTCCAACATCGCGGCGTTGCAGAATGCGGCACGCTTCCGCCGTATCACCGGCGCGGGCCTGCGGGAGAGTCACGTGCACGACGTGGCGATCACTCGCGAGGCGCCGAACTATCGTCAGGAAGGCTGAGCGATGGCCGTCAGGGCCGTGGTGTTCGATGCCTATGGCACGTTGCTCGATGTGCATTCGGCCATGCAAGCCCATGCCGCCCGGCTCGGCGAGGACTGGGCCGGCATGTCGGCCGAATGGCGGGCCAAGCAGCTTGAATACACGTGGGTGCGCAGCCTCGCCGGCCCGGCGCAGCACCGTGACTTCCGTCGCGTGACCGACGATGCGCTGGCCTTCGTCGCGGCGCGACATGGCATCGAGGACGACGCGCTGCTGTCCAGCCTGCGCGACGCGTATGACCGGCTGAGCGCCTATCCCGAGGTCCCGGCAGTGCTGGCGGAATTGCGCGATCTCGGCATCCCGCGGGTGCTGCTGTCGAACGGCTCGCCCTCGATGCTGAGCCATGCGACGCGTGCCGCGGGTCTCGATGCGCTGTTGGATGCAGTGCTGAGTATCGAGGCGGTCGGCGTCTTCAAGCCTGATCCGCGCGTCTATGGCATGGCGACGGAATGGCTCGGCTTGGCGCCCGAAAGTGTGGCGTTCTGTTCGTCCAACGCCTGGGACGCCTTCGGCGCGCATGCGTTCGGATTTCGCGTCGTGTGGGTGAACCGGGCCGGGCAGCCGGACGAGTACCGCCTCGGTGCGCAGGCGACCGTGCGGCCCGACCTGCGCGGCTTGTCCGGCCTGTTCGATTGACTCCGGCCGCTCGTCTGGCCGTCTCGATCGAGCTGTTGGCGGCGATCGACACGGCGATCCGAAAGCCGGCCGATGCGGTCGCGAACGCGTTCTTCCGCGACCGCCGCTTCATCGGGTCGGGCGACCGGCGCACCGTCTCGGAGCGGACCTGGCGCATCCTGCGCACCCGCCGGCGGCTGTCGTGGTGGCTGGACCGGGCCGGGCTGCGTCCCACACCCCGGATGTTGGTCGCAGCCTCCTTGCTGACCGATGGCTGGAGCCTGTCCGGCCTGGATCAGTCTTTTTCGGGAGGTCAGTATGGCCCCTCGCATTTGAACGCCGAGGAACGGGGGGCGCTGTCGGCGCTGGAGGGCCACACGCTCGACCATCCGCATATGCCCGGCCCTGTGCTGGCCGAGGTCCCCGACTGGATTTTCCCCCGTCTGGTCGCGCGGTTCGGTGCAGAGCTGGCGGGCGAGATGGCGGCGATGGAGCAGCCGGCGCCGCTCGATCTGCGGGTAAACTTACTCAAGGGCACGCGCGAAGAGGCCGCTGCGGCGTTGGCCACCGAGGGGATCGAGGCCGCGCCGACGGAGATCTCGCCCTGGGGGCTGCGCGTCGCGGGGCGACGCCCGGTCACCACCGGGCCGGCGTTCCGGTCCGGGCTGGTGGAGATCCAGGACGAGGGGAGCCAGGTGGTGGCTCTCCTGGTGGACGCGCAGCCCGAAATGCGTGTCGCGGATTGGTGCGCAGGCGCCGGCGGCAAGACGCTCGCGCTGGCCATGGCGATGGAAAACCGGGGGCATATCGCCGCCTGCGATGTCTCCGCGCCGCGGCTTGATGGGGCCGTGAAGCGACTGCGGCGGGCGGGGATTCACAATGTCGAGCGGCATCTTCTGGAGCCGGGCGACAAATGGGCCAAGCGGCGCGCCGGCAGTTTCGACCGCGTGCTGGTGGACGCCCCGTGCACCGGCACCGGCACGTGGCGGCGCAATCCGGACGGGCGATTGCGCCTGCGGGAGACCGATCTGACCGAACTGGTCACCAAGCAGGCGGAAATCCTGGTGCGGGCCGCGCGGCTGGTGCGCGTCGGCGGCAGATTGGTCTACGCTACCTGCTCGTTGCTGAACGATGAGAACGAGGCGCAGGTGGGACGCTTCCTCGACGGCCACTCCAACTTCGCGCTGGTGCCGTTGCCAGCCGCCTGGCCGCTCGGCACACCGCCGAGCGATGGCGGCTTCCTCTCGATAACCCCCAGACGTCACGGCACTGACGGGTTTTTCGGCGCGGTGCTGGAGCGGGTGGCGTGATCCAGGTGCGTCGCGCGCGCTTGGCGGATGCGGTCTCGATCGGCGCGGTGCATGTCGCCGCCTGGCGCAGCGCCTATCCGGGGATCCTTCCCGACGACTACCTCTCGCGCCTGTCGGCGCCGCGTCACGCCGTCCACTACGACCGGGCGATCCGAGCTGGAGTGTCGGTGCATGTCGCGACCGCCTCGGGACTCGATCTCGGCCCGGAAGGCGGGGCGCCGCGCGTTGTGGGATTCGCGACCGCGGGTCCGGCTCGACTTGGCGCGCAGCTCGCCGAGGGCGAGATCGAGACGCTGTATGTCCTCGATGACTGGCGAGAGCGCGGGCTTGGGCGGCGTCTCATCCAGGCTGCCGCGTGCCGGCTGCGGGAGAATGGCTGCCGCTCCGCGTTCTGCTGGGTCCTGCGCGATAACCCGAGCCGTTGGTTCTACGCTCGCCTCGGCGGCCGCGCGGTCGCGGAATCCGTGGTCCAGGTGGCGGGTGCCTCGGTGCCGCAGATGGCCTATCTGTGGGATCCGATCGACCGGCTCGTGGTGGCCAGTTCGGCCACATCCTAAGCGAGGTTTCCATGAACGACATCCCGACTCCGCCGGCCGCTCTGGCTGCGGAGCGCGTGCTGATTCTCGACTTCGGCAGTCAAGTCACGCAGCTGATCGCCCGCCGCGTGCGCGAGGCCGGAGTCTATTGCGAAATCTGGCCCTACACCGCCGAGCCGGAGCGCATCCGCCGTTTCTCGCCGCGCGCCATTATCTTGAGCGGTGGTCCGGCCAGCGTCCCCGACGACGCATCGCCCCGTGCACCGGAGGAAGTGTTTTCGGCGGGCGTGCCGGTCCTCGGCATCTGCTACGGGCAGCAGGCGATGTGCGCGCAACTGGGCGGCGAGGTCGAATCCGGCCATGTCCGAGAATTCGGCCGCGCGTTCGTCGACGTGACGGAGGCCTGTGCCCTGTTTCGCGGCGTGTGGGAGCGTGGCGCGCGAGAGCAGGTTTTCATGAGCCACGGCGATCGGGTCACCCGACTGCCGCCCGGGTTCCGTGCGGTGGCGTCCAGCGAGGGCGCGCCGTTCGCGGTCATCGCCGACGACCATCGGAGATTTTACGGCACGATGTTCCATCCCGAGGTGGTCCACACGCCGCATGGCGCCGAATTGCTTCGCAATTTTGTCCGCGACGTGGCCGGCTGCGGCGGGGACTGGACCATGGGCGGGTTCCGCGCCGCGGAGATCGAACGGATACGCGATCAGGTTGGCGCCGGCCGCGTGATCTGTGGCCTGTCGGGAGGCGTCGACAGCGCGGTCGCCGCCGTTTTGATCCACGAGGCGATCGGCGAGAAATTGACCTGCATCTTCGTCGACCACGGCCTGTTGCGCCACGGCGAGGCGGACCAGGTCATCGAGACATTCCGAGATCGGTTCAACATACGGCTGATCCACCGCGATGCGTCCGATGTCTTTCTCGCTGCGCTGGAGGGCGTCACCGATCCGGAAGCCAAGCGCAAGACGATCGGCCGGCTATTCGTGGAGGCGTTCGAGGCAGAGGCGGAGAAACTCGGCGGCGCCGATTTCCTGGCGCAGGGCACGCTGTATCCCGACGTGATCGAGAGCGTCAGTTTCGCGGGTGGGCCGAGTGTCACGATCAAGTCGCATCACAACGTGGGCGGGCTGCCGGAGCGGATGCGCATGCGGCTGGTCGAGCCGCTGCGCGAGTTGTTCAAGGACGAGGTGCGCGTTCTGGGCCGCGAACTCGGCCTGCCTGACGCGGTGGTGGGTCGGCACCCGTTCCCGGGTCCGGGCCTGGCGATTCGCATTCCCGGCGCGATTTCCCGCGAGCGGCTGGATATGCTGCGGCGAGTCGATGCGATTTTCTTGGAGGAGATCCGGGCGGCCGGGCTGTACGACGCGATCTGGCAGGCATTCGCCGTTTTGTTGCCGGTTCGCACGGTCGGCGTGATGGGCGATGGTCGCACCTACGAACACGCCTGCGCGCTGCGCGCGGTCACGAGTACGGACGGGATGACGGCGGAGGTCTACCCGTTTGATCACGCCTTCCTGTCGCGAGTTGCGGGACGGATTGTCGGCGAGGTACGCGGCGTCAACCGCGTCACGTACGATATTACCAGCAAGCCACCGGGGACGATCGAGTGGGAATGATTTTCGCCCATCCGGGGGTATCCGAAACTACGCCACGATACTATTTAACCCTCTGACATAAATAAAGATTTCCGTCGGTAGCTTTCGGCAGCTATCGGTGGGCATGCGTCGCGCATGGCGGCCCCGCTGACGGACCTCGCCTCCATTGATCAACTAGAAAATCGAAAGTACCGTCACCGGCATTGAGGCTCGTGACGGTACTTTTCCAGGACTAAGACGCTGGAAAGAAAGCGACTTTTGCGCCGCTAGCCTCCGAAAAACGCGTGACGGTACTTTTCGCGAGGTGGCTTGCTATGTTGACGGACGCAGCACTCAAGGCTCTGAAACCTAGAGACAAAATGTATAAGGTGACCGACCGTGATGGCATGTACGTGCGTGTCGCGCCGTCGGGCGCCATCTCTTTCAGGCTAGATTATCGGCTGAATGGCAGGCGGGAGACCGTCTATCTCGGCAAGTACGCGCGAGACGGGATCTCGCTCGCCCGGGCCCGCGAACTATGCCTGGACGCGCGCCGGGCAATCACCGACGGGCGGTCCCCCGCTATCGAGAAACAGCGGGACAAGCGTCGTATCAAGGAGGCTAAGAGCTTCGGTGAGTTCGGCGAAAAGTGGCTGGTGAACGCGCCGATGGCCGACAGCACCCGCGCAATGCGCCGTTCGATTTTTGAGCGGGAACTACTACCGGTTTGGCGGAACCGTTTGCTAACCGAAATCGTGCCGGATGACTTGCGCGCCCACTGTGCCAAGATCGTGGAAAGGGGCGCGCCGGCGACGGCGATCCATGTGCGCGATATCCTGAAGCAGATCTACGGCTTTGCCATTCTCCACGGCGAGAAGGTCGCGAACCCCGCCGATGATGTCGGGCCGGCCTCGATCGCCACCTTCACGCCCAAGGACCGC
The DNA here is from genome assembly GCA_965246915.1 of Acetobacteraceae bacterium. Lineage (GTDB taxonomy): Bacteria > Pseudomonadota > Alphaproteobacteria > Acetobacterales > Acetobacteraceae > CAVRQM01. Next base: position 194,573 of record CBDFGB010000008.1, on the reverse strand, counting down.
TCGCTCTCACCGACCGAAATCCGCATCATGCTAAAGCAACTGGAGCATGTGGCGACGCTGCCGACGATCCGCCTTGGCATGAAGCTCTACCTCCTCACAATGGTCCGGAAGAGCGAGTTGCAGGACGCTGTTTGGGACGAGGTCGATTTCGATAATGCGGTCTGGACGATCCCGAAGGAGCGCATGAAGCGGTCGAAGCCGCACAATGTCTATTTGTGCCGACAGACGCTCGACATCATGATCGCGCTCAAGACTTGCGCAGGCAACTCTCAGTATCTGCTGCCCTCCCGGTATGATTCTGATGCCCCTATGTCGCGCGCGACCTTCAATCGGGTCACCTATTCTGTGGTCGAACGGGCGAAGACGGGAGGGCTGCCGTTGGAGCCGTTCACCGTCCACGATCTGCGGCGCACGGGATCAACGTTGCTCAATGAGCTCGGCTTCAACCGCGACTGGATCGAAAAGTGCCTGGCGCACGAGGATGGGCGCTCATCCCGCGGCGTCTACAACAAGGCGGAATATGAAGTTCAACGTCGGCATATGATGCAGGAGTGGGCCGACATCGTGGATGCCTGGGTCGAGGGCCGGAAGCATGTTCCCACATTGCTGCCGCCCGCTATGCCTCTGGTTGCGCTCGATCCTGCCCTTTGACTGGCCGGGATTTACGCTTGGTGACATCGGGATGCTGTGCGCGGTTAATCGGCTTTGCGCGCCGCGCAAGCAACCACGCCTGGACCTCCGCAAGGTCCCAGACGATGCAGCGCGGGGATAGCGCAAAACGCAACGGAAATTCGCCGCGCTGCTCCATCTCGTAAATCGTGCTGTCGGCCAGCGGCACCATCTCCCGCAGTTGGTGCCGCCGGATGGTCCTCCTGATCTCCAAAAGGTCGCTCTGGCTCATACCCAATCTCCTTCGCTGGTGTCGCTGGCGATTGAGAACGATAGGTGCTGGCGCTGGAAGTCCTCTGAGAATGGCGTGCGGCGATAGCGTACTCTGGCGTAGAAATCGGAGGGTTGAGGTCGGGTCGGGTCGTTCCCGTCATGGGCGGTCGACCTTCGCCCTTTGAAGGCAGAGGCCACTGGTTCGAATCCAGTTGGGTGCGCCATTCCCGTTTACAGATGAAGTGCGGTTAGGTGCGGAGCGGTGGATTTCACCTGGCGATAGGTGTGGGGATATTCGATACTTAGCGGCGGTTCGTAGGTGCCGTATAGGCGCATGGCCGAGAGCTTCGAGCTCCAACTCATCGTACTAAGGGCGCCTTGCCGGGGTATCGCAGCGTAGACGCGCTCGTTTCAAAATCCCGTTCCGCAAGGAGTGTCGGTTCGAGCCCGACCGCCCGCACCACAGCGACAGAGAGCTCCACCGGCTTTAGCTCGGATCTAAACGATGTCGTGCCGATTCTCGAAGGCTTCGACCAGCGCTGCCACGAACAGCGCGACTTTTCGCGCCACGAATCGACGGGACGGATAGACGGCGTACAGGCCGCGCGATCGAACGGCCGTTTCGGGCAATAGATGGACCAGTTCGCCTCGGCCAATTGGGCCGCGCGACAGATTGCTCCCGACTTGGGCAACACCCACGCCGAGGAGAGCTGCCTTTAGTAGGCCGGCAGGATCGTTGACCACAAACGTCGGATCGAACTCGCGTCGGACTACGCTACCGGACCCAGCGAATTCAAGGGCGAAGACCTGCTGTGACGGGTTCGAACGCATGCCGATCATTCGATGTCTTGCCAAGTCGTCGATCGAAGCTGGTGTTCCTGAGTCCTCCAGGTAACCTGGCGACGCCACCAATAGCGGCGTTACAGGCAGAAGAAGGCGAGAGATATACTCGTTCTCCGGAAGCACGCCGGCCCTGATTGCCAGATCGAAGCCGTCTGCCACCAGATCGACGAACAGGTCCGACAACCGAAGCTCGACGATCAGATCGGGATATTCGTGTTGAAATCTCGCGATGACCGCCATCACCTCGTCGCGGCCGAATGCGGTCGTCGACGTTATGCGTAACATGCCAGACAGACTTTCGCGGTCCGCTCGAGCGGCCTCAGCGGCTTCAGCCAAAGCTTCGAGCGCAGGTGCGCACCGACTGCGGTAGCGCTCACCTTCGGCAGTCAGCCGCACCTGTCGCGTCGTGCGCTCGAACAAGCGGACACCCAGCTGGTCCTCCAGGTTCTTGATGTTTTGGCTCACCGATCCCGGCGAGAGGCCGAGCACGCGGCCCGCGCCTGAAAAGCTTCCAAGCCGAGCGGCCTCGATGAAGGTCTCGATGAGGCGGAGGGACATAGTCGAGGTCACTCTTCGTAAGATACGATAAGTGCCTTCAATACGCCCCTAATTATCATATGGCGAGCGCGGTTCTACCTCCCGCTCAAGCCAATGGAGGAACCAATGACGACCGCTTGCCAAGCCCGCCCGATGATGAAGCTGCCCAAGCGCTACGCGCCCGTCCTATTCGCGCTTCTGATGTCGATCTCGCTCTCGGGTCTGATGTCGTTCGTGATCACCGCTATCAACACGGGGCTGGATGGCGGCTTCCCTGCTCGCTGGCTGCGTTCCTACGCCCTCGCGTGGAGCATGGCCTTCCCGCTGGTCACTATCGCTGCGCCGCGGGTGCGCAGCATCGTCGACCACCTCACCAACTGACACTTGAACGGACAAGGAGCCGTGGCATGACAAACCCTTGGAAACTGCGCTTTGCACCGCACATCGGTCTCACTTCGCTAGACACGCCGCTGTTCAAGAGCAGCGTGGGCTCGGACGACCCGGTCGCGCAGATCGAACATATCGCAGACCTCGGTTTTGCTGGCATCGAGGACAACTTGCTGCAGCTGCGCTCGCCGGCGGACCAGGAGCGGATTGGCACAGCACTTGTCCGTCGAGGTCTCGAAATGGGCTGCTTCGTCGGCAACGTCGACGCCTGGAACGCCCCGCTGTGGGGAAGAAGCGACGACGAGGCTCAACAGAAACTCAGCGCTGATCTCGCCAGCGCCATCGCCACGGCGGCGCGCGTCGGCGGCAAGTACCTGACCACGATCTCGGGGCGCCACCCATCTTTGCCACTCTGGCTCCAGCATCAGGCGATGATCGAGAACCTCAAGCGGATGGCGCCAGTTGCCGAGAAGGCTGGCGTTGTGTTCGGTATCGAGCCCACCAACGAGCAGGGTTTCCCGGGCATGCTCGTGCACCATGTCTCCGACGCCTATGGCATCGTCAAAGCGGTCGACAGCCCGGCCGTGCGCCTCGTGTTCGATGCGTTTCACGTCCAGGTCATGGACGGCGATCTGATCAACAATCTCGAACGGACGTTCGACGCGATCGGCATCGTCCAGATCGCCGACAATCCCGGCCGCCTTGAGCCGGGCACGGGCGAGATTAACTTCATCAACCTGTTCTGCCGTCTGCGCGCGCTTGAATATACCGGCTTGGTAGAACTCGAGCATGCGGTGAGTGGAGATGGTGTAGCCGGCGAAGACGCGGCGCTCGCGGCTTTACGCGCAATAAACGATGCGATCTGACCGTCCTGCACTCACCTTCACGATCGAGCGATCAACGTACATTAATATTCCAGGAGGAGCTTCCCATGACGTCCAACGCTCTCGCCACAATGGTCGCAGACCATGTTTGTTTCGGTGTCGACGATATCGAAGCGGTGATTGAGTGGTACGGTCGCGTGCTCGGCTTTACCGTCGAGAAGCGCTGGACTGTGGCGGAGCTGCCGGGTCGCGAGCTCGCCTACTTGATTGGCGCCAATGGTTTCCGGATCGAGCTTATTTTCGGCGGCATGGGCCCCCGCGTACAATCCGGCGAAAGCTTTGCCGAACACCTCGGCATTCGCGGAGCGAACCACCTGTGCTTTCGTGTCGCCGACGTCGACGAGGCGGTCGCATCGATCGAAGCCAGCGGGGCTTCGCCCTTCTTTCCCCCGACCGATTATCCCATCGGAGCCGAGCGACGCATCGCCTTTCTGAAGGATGTCGAGGGCAACGTCATCGAGTTTGCCGGTCCGCTGAAGGGCTGAGCCGCAAGTAGAGGAGAATGAGATGAACAACGAAGAAATCGCACCCACATTCGCGCTTGGCGGCGAACTCACGGTCAATCGCAATGGCTATGGCGCGATGCGATTGACGGGTCAGCCCGGAAACTTCGGGCCGTATGAGGACTGGGAGAGCGGCAAGGCGCTTCTGCGCCGCGCTGTCGAACTCGGCATCAACTTCATTGACACTGCGCGGAGCTACGGGCCTGGGCACAACGAGCGTCTGATCGCCGATGCGCTTCATCCCTATGGCGCAGGATTGATAATCGGCACCAAAGGCGGGGTCGATAAGCCCGCGCCGGGTCAGATCGTTGTCGACGGCTCGCCCGCGACCCTGCGGGCCCAGGTTGAGTTGGCGCTCACCAACCTTCGCATCGATCGCATCGATCTGTTCCAGTTGCACCGGATCGATCCGAATGTGCCGATTGAGGAGTCAGTCGGCGCACTTGCCGAACTGAAGAAGGAGGGGAAGATCCGCCTGATCGGATTGTCAAATGTCGACCGCGTGATGCTCGATAGAGCATTGGCAGTGACGTCCGTCGCGTCCATCCAAAATCGCTTCAACCAAGCCGAGCGCGGTGACGAGGCGCTCGTGGATTATACTGCCGGACTTGGCATGGCGTTCATCCCCTACGGGCCGCTGGGCGCTCACCCGATGCAGCGGGGAGCGCCGCTTGCCCAAGGCGGAGGCGGTGCGGGGTTACCTCCAGCAGCCACTGCGCTTCGTTGGTTGCTGCAGCGTTCGCCCAACATTGTGGTAATCCCTGGTACGACCTCGATCGCTCACCTTGAAGAAAATCTGCAAGCGGTACGGACACCGCTTTGAATGAAGCCGCCACCGATGCGAGAAATTCAAAATCCCGTTTCGCAAGGAGTGTCGGTTCGAGCCCGACCGCCCGCACCATCCTACATTCTGGCTACCTAGGCCGGCTACCTACTAGGACAGCTCCGTACCGTTTTCGCGCTCGTTTCAGATCACCTCACTTACGATCAGCTTCCCCCTGACGCGCAGGTTGTGCCCACCAGATGTGCGGGCAATCTTGTGCGCGGTTGGCGCGGCAGCGATGGCCGCCTTCCAATATCCTCGGTTCGGCCACGGCCAATGCGGGAATAGCCTTAGTCTGCGCAAGCTAGTCCAAATAGTTCGGCAGCTTAGGCATTTTATCGAACACGGTCGCGGAATGCTGAATAATTAATCGGGCATGGTAATGCGTCACGAGTCCTCTGACCCGGTCGATGGACGCGAGCGTTTCTGCGCGACTAACATTGCCGGTGGGGACCAAATCTTTGTCGTAGTTCATCTCGAAATGGGCGACATCGCCCGAGAGCAGGATGGTGCCTGACTTGCGAAGCTGGACCAAGAGGCTGTGATGGCCTGGCGTATGGCCAGGTGTGCTGATCATACGTACGGTGCCGTCGCCGAAGACGTCCAGATCGCCAACCACCGGTTCGACCCGGCTGTGTGCCATCGTTGCGACCACGTCGGTCCGCACGCCATCCGGCGTCGGCGTCGCGGACGCCCAAGCCAGCTCGTTCGGCGAGAGCAAGAACGTCGCGCGCGGAAACTGCGCGACGTTGCCGCTATGGTCAGCATGGAGATGAGACAAGGCGACGTAGCGAATTTCGTCAGGTTTGAGCCCCAGCGTGGTGAGCTGCGAAGCCAGTGTGACCGGCACGCGGAAGTGGAGGCCGACAACCGTGCGGCCGCTCGGGTTCGCGGCAATCTCGTCGCCCAGCCCAGCGTCCCACAGCAACCAGTCCCGACCATGTTGGATCAGGAAGCAGGAGACCGGCATCACTCCCTTCTCACCGTCATGCTCGCCCGTATCGGCGAAGACCCTTTCATCATCGAAATCAATGCGCCCGCACTCGATCGTATATAGTCGAACCGATGGGAGTGCCGCTGATCGCTGCGCCTGGGCCGACGTGACCGACATCAAGGCCGCGAGAAGGAGCGCCTTCATTGGAATACCTTTGCATGGCAATTTGAGCTGTCGATGTTGCCGATGAGCTACGTCATGATAGCCAATTGTTCACCGGCATGCGGCGGCCGTCGCGAGAGGATTGAAACATGTCCTCCACGAGCTGGGTCAGGTGCACCGCGTGATCAAAGCCGACCGCTTTGGTCGTACCGAGTAAGATGTCGTGGCACACTGCGGTGTAGGCGGCGGCGACATTGACAGCGGCATCGGGCAGCCCTGCGAGTTCGCCTTCATCGATCGGCTCTTCGACTGCGTTTAGGAAGAGTCGCAAGCGTCCGGTCTGCATCCCGCGCGCTGCGCCGCCCTCGATCCGCAGCATGCCCTCCTCGCCAATGGCTTCGAGCCACGATGGGGTCTGGGGCGGACGGCCTCCGGCGACTTCGAGCGCCAGGGTGCTGCCATTTGCAGCCGCGGCTTGCACAAGGACGTGGTCGAACGTTCGCCTTTCCGCTGAGGTGTGATCATCGCCTATTTGGATTTTCGGATATTGTGCCGTCGCCAACGCGCTGAGGTGATCTAACGGGCCGATCAGCGCCAGGGCGAGGTCGATGGTATGCGCGGCCTGGATCGTCACGAGATTGGCGAAGTTCGCCGGCTCTTCGAGATAGACGTACGGCGCGGCAACGTTCGGTCCGAACCCGGCCGTGGCGGAATAGACGGTAGTGCTAAGCAGTCGCCCGATCGCGCCTCCCTCGATCAGGCTGAGCGCGCGTCGCACAACAAGACTGGACCTGAGCTGCAGACCGATCGCGGTACAGACGCCCGCCGCCCGCGCCGCCTGCGCCATCTCCTCAGCTTCGGGGACGCTGCGACCTAGTGGCCATTCACAGTAAACGTGCTTGCCTGCCGCGATCGCCGCCAACACCAATTCGCGATGATCAGGCACCCGGGTCGCGATCGTGACGAGATCGATGTCCGGATCGAGGATCAGATCGAGGCCATTGCCATACGCCTTGACTACGCCAAACGCTGCCGCAGCCTTGTCAGCGGTCGGCTGGCTGTTGGTGGCGACCGCCCCGAGCTCCAGTCCGCCGAGGGCCAGGACCACGGGAATATGCGAGTCCCGAGCCCAACCGCCCTGGGCGCTGGCGCCGATGATCCCCACGCGGATTGTCTGGGCCAAGACCGCCTCCTGCAATATCCGGTGCCGGGATGCTGGCACCAGATCCTAAAGTAATTGAATGACTCTGGAAGATAATGCGGGCAGATTGGTCAGGAGATGAACCAGGAGGTTTGCAATCACCGATCGTCTCACCAGTATGGCCGCGTTTGTGAAGGCGGCCGACCTTGGGTCGTTCACCGCTGCCGGCGTTGCGCTGGGCATTTCATCGCAGATGGTCGGCAAGCATGTCGGGTCACTCGAAGCGCGGCTCGGCGCGCCCTTGCTGCACCGGACCACGCGGCGGCAGAGCCTGACCGATCTCGGCCACCTCTATTACGAACGATGTCGTGCGATCATCGCCGAGACCGAAGCAGCAGAAGCTTTGGTTCAGAACCTCAGCACGACGCCGCGCGGTCGCTTGCGGGTGAGCGCCCCCGTCACTTTCGGTGCGTGCAGCCTCGCTCCTGCGATCCTGCAATTCCTGGATGCTCATCCTGGCATTGAGGTCGAGCTGACGCTGACTGATCGCTTCGTCGACATCGTCGACGAGGGGTATGACGCCGTCGTACGGCTCGGCCCGATCGGTGACACAAGTCTAGCGGCGCGAGAATTAGCGGGTCACGCGCAGATCGCTTGTGCGTCGCCAGCTTATCTCGCGAAGCACGGAACCCCGGCGACCCCTGACGCTCTGTCGGATCACGCCTGTCTGGGCTTCGTGAACTGGTCGGGCCGCCCCTATGCCGAATGGCGGTTTACGCGGCGCGGCGAGGTGCATGCGCTGCAGATCCGCAGCCGGTTTCAGGTTAACGACGGCCGCGTCCTGCTCGCCGCCGCATTGGCCGGGCATGGAATCATCCTGCAACCCGAAGCGCTGGTACGGGACGTGCTGGAGGCCGGTACACTCGTCTCGATCCTGACCGACTATACGCCGCCGTCGAGGCCAATGTACCTGATGTTTGCGGCGCGGCAGCCACAACTGCCGAAGTTGCGGACATTCATCGACCATATCGTTTTCGCGTTCGGGCGCTCAGGCTAGGCAGCAGCCCGGAACGGCCACCCGTCGGAACAGGTGTGGTGATGCTACAGCGGTCGACGGGTAGTCGGATAGCTTTGCCCGGAAAGCCGGATCCGAGAATGCCGCGCGAAACGCCTCCAGCGACTCCCACACCGCTTCGTTGAAATAGGCCGGGCTGGGTCCGACCGCCCGATGGAGTTGGGTTGAGATGTAGCCCGGCTGCGCCTTCATATAGGCCGCATCCCTTTCCCACGCAGCCAGGAACGCGTCTTCGTCTGCCGCTTCCAGGGTGAAGACGTTCAAGAGAACGACCGGGCCGGTCTCCGCTTCTTCGAGCTGCTGCTGAATTGGGTACGCGGCGTCCAATGTTTTCATTCGGATCATGGTCGGCTCCTGTGTATGACAACGTGTTGTCATACATGCCAATTAGACAACACGTTGTCAATAATGCTAGCTGACGCAATGCCGAAGCACGCGCCATCCGCCGGGCAATCCGCGACCAATGCGATGACCGAACTGATCCTCCGCATCTTCCGGGCGAATGGACGGCTCCTGTTAGCCGGGGATCGGCTCGTGGCGCCATTAGGGCTGACGAGCGCGCGCTGGCAGGTGCTAGGTAGCGTCGCGGCCGCCGCTTCGGCGCAACCTGTCGCTGGCTTGGCGCGCGATATGGGCGTCTCACGCCAAGCCGTGCAGAGAATTGTGAACGACCTAGCCGGTGACGGGCTACTCACGTTCGAGCAGAATCCTCGTCACAAAAGAGCGCAGCTAGTAACATTCACCGCCCGTGGCCGAGAGTTGTTCGAGAAAGCGTTGCATCTGCAGTTGCCTTGGGTCACGCGCTTGTCAGCGGGTCTGGGCGCTGCTCAGGTCGAGGCTGCGTGCGCCACTCTTGAGATGATCTCCGCCCGCCTCGACACCGACGCGTCCATCGCCGACGGATCCGTCAGTTTCGAATAACAAAGAGCGGGCAACCTTATAAACGATCCTGGGCAACGGGCACCTGCGCCTGCGATCTCGTCCAAAAATATACGACCAGTTAGATCGATCTTGATCTGGCCGAGCGACATTTGAGGCTGCAGGAGCTTAGGAGGGTCAGGCAGAACGCAAAAGTCCGCTCCCGACCCTCGACGAGAGCGGATTCTGAGATGCAGTCCGCTGCTCTTATGCAGCCTCACCGCGATGACGCTAGTCTATCGCCAGCGGTGCCCCTAGGTCCGCTGTATTTCCCCTCGCCTATCCTAAAGGCTCTTAGCAAGTAAACAGGGCAGCCTCAGGCTGGAAAATCAGCTACCAGTGTGTCAATGAAAACGCGGACCTTTGCGGATAAGCTTCTGTGACTAGGATATAGAGCGTGTACATCGACTGAGCGATGGTCAAAGTCTGGCAGGACTCGAACTAAAGCTTCCGAAGCTAAAGCTGCCGAAGCGTGGAACTCAGGCAGAATGCCGATGCCGGCTCCTGCTAGCAGCATAGTTCGCACGACATCCGGCTCAGGCACTACCGTCCGCGTCTCGATCTCGACATCACGCCTCAAACCTTTCAACGACCGAAACGGCCACACCTCTCTTCCTGCCCGGTGCCCGATGATCGTGTGTTTAACTAGATCGGCAGGGGTGATGATAGGGGGGTGCCTCCCGAGGTAAGTGGGGCTGGCGCATGGCCATAGCGGTAGCGTTGTTATCCGCCGGGCGATGAGCTCTGAGTCGGCAAGCGGTCCGATGCGGATCGCAACATCAAAGTCTTCGGTCAGCAAATCGATCACGCGATTGTCGATCGTCAGCAACACCCTTACGTCCGGATAGCGCGCCAGAAATCCGGGAAGGGAATGCGCCAGCGGCCCAGCTGCGAAGGTGAACGGAGCGCTGATCCTCAGATCGCCCTGTGGGTGGCCGATCAGGCCGCCGATGGCATTCTCCGCCTCTCCGACGTCGTCGAGGATCCGGCGGGCATGACGCTGCAGCAACAAGCCCGCGTCGGTCATGCGCAGGTGCCGCGTCGACCGCTCGACCAACACGGCTCCGACGGCAGCCTCAAGTCGTACAAGCGACCGGCTGACGGACGACTTCGGCATCCGCAAGGCGCGGGCAGCTCCGGAGATGCTGCCAAGGTCGGCGATGCGCGCGAAGGCGCGGAGGTCGATGAGGTCGAACACCCGCGCATCGTTCCACGGCAGGAACGCGCTGTCCAGCTTTTGCTGACTATTTCCTCGGACTGGGACGGCTACATTGGGTTGCAGAAGCAAAGGATTTAACTCATGACCCAGTCTATCCTCCTCGCGGGGGCTACCGGCATGCTCGGTAGCCGCATCGCGCAACATCTGCTCAAGCAGTCAGACGCCCGCTTGAGGCTGCTGGTCCGAAAGGCGTCCAGCAAGACCGGCGCCCTCCACTCGCTTGCAAACGCCGGCGCTGAATTGATCGAAGGAGATCTCGCCGATCGCGCCTCGCTCGACCGCGCCACCCAGGGTATCGACATAATCGTATCCGCCGTCCAGGGCGGTCCCGACGTTATGGTCGATGGCCAGATCGCACTGGCCGAAGCGGGCAAGCGCAACGGCGTGCGCCGCATCCTGCCTTCCGATTTCGCACTCGATTTGTTCAAGGCGACGCCCGGCGAGCACATGATGTTCGACCTGCGCGCGAAGGCGGATGCCGCAATCGCGAAGACCGGACTCGAGCAGGTCAACATCCTGCAGGGGGCCTTCATGGACATGTTCCTGCCGGGCCATGGCGCGATCGACCTCGATAAGGGGACCGTCGGCTTCTACGGCGACGGCAACCGTCCGATCGAGCTGACGACCGTCGACGACACCGCAGCGATGACGGCGCGCGTCGCGCTCGACCGAACGGTCAAGGCGGGCAAGTTCGCCTTCGCTGGCGACCGCATCTCGTTCCGCGAAGCCGGCGAGATCGTCGGCCGCCAGTCCGGCCGGGAGGTCAAGCCGGTCTCCTACGGGAGCGAGGCCGATCTACGCGCGACGATGGCCCAGGCCGACCCGCACAAGCAGGTCATGCTCGCCTACCTCCTCTACATGACCAACGGGCAGACCGCCCTGACCGACCTGCAGAACGACCGCTACCCCGACGTCAAGCTGCAGGGTTTCGGCGACTATCTCGCCCGCGCGATGCGCGAACCCGCCCACGCCTAACACCGACCCGGCCGCGTCCACTCCGGGCGCGGCCACTTTTCAAGGAGCGTCACCATGCCCGACCCAATGAAGCTGCCGCCGATTCCCGGTTCGCAGAGTTTCATCCATCACGTCGACGAGGCGCCCGCGTACCACGCGCAGGGCATCCTCTGGATCATGCTCGCCGACCGCGAGGACACCGGCGGCCGCTGGTCGATGATGGAGCAGCTGATGCCGATGGGCGCGGGTCCGCCTCCGCACATCCACCTATGGTCGGACGAGACCTTCTACATCCTCGACGGCGAGATCACCTTCCTGCTCGACAAGGAGATCAAGACCGCGGGCAAGGGATCCTTCATCAGCATCGCGCGCGGGACCCGTCACGGGTTCCGGGTTGATAGCGAGACCGCCCGGATCCTCAACGGCTACACGCCGGCGAGCTGGGAGGCGATGATCGCCGAGACCAGCAAGCGCGCGACCAGCCTGACCCTGCCCGAGGCGCCGCCGCTGATGCCGCCCGGCAAGCCGCAGATGCCAGAGGAGATGGAGCAACGCTACGGCCTCGTTTGGCTCGACGAGGCGGACCCGCTCGCGCCTCGCAACCACGGCTGACGGCTGTTCCTGTCAGGCCATACTCGAAGAGAGGAACGTGCAGATGTCACCCACAGCAAAGCTGCTGACCGGCCGAGTGATCCTGTCGGTCATCGCGTTCGGGACGATAATCTCGCCGTTCCTGGCCGACTGGAACGTCACGCACATCTACAATGCCGAGTGGCCGCCGCACGCGAAGTTCCACAACGCCCAGACCATGTCGATGGCGGCGCTGCTGGGAATCTCGGGTCTGGCGTTCCTCTGGCGTCCGGTCGACGAGGCGCGGCTCGGCCTGACGGCCGCGTGGACGCTAACCGCGCTCTACTGGGTCAGCCAGTGCTTCGCCTTCCTTTTCCCCGGCGTCGCCTGGACCGATTCGCACTTTCTCCAGCCCGGACAGTCGCTCCACGACTTCCCGATGCAGCTGAAGGGCGACCTGCTCGTCGTGTTCCCCCTCCTGGCCGCAGCTGGCTGGCTCCTGCGCAGCGGCACAAACCATCCCGAACGAAGCTGAACGGTATCCCCTCGTTCGGTCCCACCCCTACTCAAGGAAACCGTCATGAAGCTCTACTATCTGCCCGGCGCCTGCTCGCTGGCATCGCACATATCGCTCATCTGGTCGGGTCTCGACTACGAGCTCGAACGCCTCGACTACTCGACCATGCATGACGAGGCATTCATGAGCCTCAACCCGAAGGGCGCCGTCCCGACGCTGGTGATGGACAACTTCGCGCCGCATCCGTTCGTGCTGACCGAGTCCCTCGCCGTGCTCCTATACATCGCCGCGCAGGCGCCAGCCGCACAGCTTGGCGCGAATGAAGGCGATCAGCTCGAGCAGGCCCGGATGAACGAGATCATGGCCGAACTGGTGAGCGACGTGCACAAGGCCTTCACCCCGACCTTCGTGCCCGACCGCTTCGTCGTAGACCCGAGCGCCGAGGACGATGTGAAGAAGGCCGCCTTCATCCTCATCGACAAGGCGTTCGCCCAGCTCGAGGCGAGGTTGGACGGGCACGAATGGCTGGTGCTCGACCGCCGCACGGTCGCCGATGCCTACTTGAACGTCGTGTGCCGCTGGAAGGCCAGGACGCCGACCGGACTGGCCGCGTTCCCCAACCTCGTGGCTCACCACGCGGGTATGGCGGCGGACCCCGGCGTCCAGCGGGCGCTGGCCGAGGAAGGCCTTCCGGCCGACTGAAGCGACCCGCGGACGCCGACGGTTCGGCGTCCGTCCAGGGCTGGAACAGGCTGTCTAGTCCCTGCCGACTCTCGCCAGTTTTGATCCGTCCACAACTAGTAATGGCACCGGCCTCTGTGGCGAAGGTGCAGTCAGAGAGAGGACCACGTCATGACTCGACCCGAGGATTATCTCGAGCAGCTCACGCCCGACAACGCGGCGGTTCTGTTCATCGACAACCAGACCACGCTGACGCTCGGCGTGCAGTCCATCGACATGCAGCTCCTCAAGGTGAACACGGAGGGATTGGCGAAGCTCGCCAAGATGTTTGACCTGCCGGTCGTCCTGACCACGACGGGCGGCGGCGCGGAGGGCCCGTCCGGACCGCTGCTCAAGCCGATCACCGAGACTTTCCCGGACGTCGCGCCGATCAACCGCATGGGCAACCTCAACGCGATGGATGATCCGCGCTTCGCCGAGGCGGTGAGGGCTACCGGCCGGCGCAAGCTGATTCTGTCGGGCATCACCACTGACTTCTGTCTGGTCTATCCGACGCTCACGCTGATCGCTGTAGGCTATCACGTCTTCATCCCGATCGACGCCTCTGGCTCGTGGACCACGGCGATCAACGACGCCGCGATCCAGCGGTTGATCCAGGCCGGCGCGACGCCGACGAACGTCCAGTCGATCGCCGGCGAATTGCTCAACTCGACGATGAACGCCGACCCCGAAGCGGCCAAGGCGAAGCTGCCCGCCATGATGGGCTGGCTCGGCGCCTACACGCCGGCGCCGTCGATCATCGCCATGAACGGCGACTACAAGGAAGGATGACCATGACGGACGCGCCGATCATTGCCCTCGCGGGCGCCGGTGGCGACCTTGGCACCCGCATCGCCAAGGCGCTCGTCGCGCGCGGCGCGGTCGTCCGCGCCCTGGTGCGCCCCGGCCTGAAGCCAGAGGAACTGCGGGGCATCGCCTCGACCGGGGCGCAGCCCGTCGAGGCGGATCCGAAGGACGTCGTGGCGATGGCGGAGGCTTGCGCGGGAGCGGCGTGCGTGGTGTCGGCGCTGAACGGCGTGCGCTCGGTCATGATCGACCGGCAGTCCCTGCTGCTCCAGGCGGCGGTGCGCGCGGGCATCCCGCGCTTCATCCCGTCGGATTATTCGGCGGACTTCACGCAGACGCGCCCCGGCGATAACCGCAATTTCGATCTGCGGCGCGAGTTCATGGCCATTGCCGACAAGGCGCCGATCCAGGTGACGTCGGTGTTCAACGGCGCGTTCATGGACATGCTCGGCCGCGAAATGCCGATCATCCGCCGCGGCCTACACCGCGTTCTCTACTGGCACGACGCCGATCAGCCGCTCGACTTCACGACCAAGGACGACTCGGCCGCCTACATCGCGGCCGCGGCGTTGGACCCAACGACGCCGCGCATCCTCCGCATCGCCGGCGACACGGTCACGGCCCGCGACATCGCCCGCGCCATGAGCGACACGAGTGGCGAGCACTACCGCGTCCAGTGGGCCGGCAGCCTGGGGATGCTTGGTGCGATGATCCGGCTGACGAAGCTGCTCGCGCCTCAGCCCGACGCGGCGTTCCCGCAGTGGCAGGGCATGCAGTACATGCGCGACCAATTCAGCGGTCGGGCCAAGCTCGAGCATCTGGATAATGCGCGGTATCCCGATCTGACATGGAGATCGGTAGACGAACTGTTCGCCCGGCGCATTGCCGAATCGGCGAACTAGTCACGATGGCAAACGGCATGGTCAAGCGACTGGTAGGGATGCCGTGTTGGGGTGGGCGAAGGACGACGCGCAATCGCTCCTCCCGCAGTTGCCCGAGCATGCGCCGACAATGATCAAAATTGAACGTAGGGGAGCGCTGAGTTGCCTAGAGAAATGATCAAAGTCCCGACCCGGGACGGAGAGTGCCCTGTGATCGTCTCAATCCCGGCAGGATCTGGCCCCTGGCCGGCCGTCGTCCTTTACATGGATGCGGGTGGCATCCGCCCGGCGATCTCGGACATGTCAGAGAGGCTCGCAGAGGCCGGCTTCGTCGTCCTCTTGCCAGATCTGTTTTACCGCTTTGGACCTTATGAACCGTTCGTGCCCAAGGAGGTCTTCGCGAATGATTTCCGCGCGATCCTCGGACCTCTCATGAATACGACAGACAACAATAAGGCCGTAGAGGACACGCAGGCACTCCTTACCCATATCGACGAGCGCCACGATGTCGACGGCAGTAAATTGGGCGCGGTCGGCTTTTGCATGGGTGGAGGAATGGCGTTGTCGGCAGCGGGCGCCAAGCCGGACCGATTTTCAGCCGTTGCCAGTTTTCATGGCGGCAACCTAGCAACCGACAAGCTGGACAGTCCCCATCGGTTGGCGCACCGCATTCTGGCCGAAACCTACATCGCGGCGGCATACCAGGACG
This sequence comes from Acetobacteraceae bacterium, assembly GCA_965246915.1. Classification (GTDB taxonomy): domain Bacteria; phylum Pseudomonadota; class Alphaproteobacteria; order Acetobacterales; family Acetobacteraceae; genus CAVRQM01. The sequence continues at coordinate 179,107 of CBDFGB010000008.1, read as the reverse complement.
AAAGCTATCCGCCGCCGATGGCCGAGAGGCTCGAGGCGGCGTTCGATGAGGGTGGCGTGCGTTTTACCGCGGAGACCTACCCGGCGGCGCATGGCTGGATGATGCCAGACTTCCCGGTTTACGATGCCGCCGCCGCCGAGCGTGGCTGGAGGGAAATGCTCGCGCTATTTACCCGCAATCTCATGTCCAACGCCACGTAGCTGTAGCCCTCGTTTATCTCCCACGGGCTCGCGATGATCGACTGGAAGGGATTGTCTCTGATATTCCTGGTCGGTGACGCTCGGTCCGAACTCAACGCCTCTCCTGTTGTGCTCTTCCTGGATGGCAAAATAGCTCATTTCAGTCTCCGAGGTTGCGCCTTCCCAATGCCTTTCACCGGGCCGGAACCATATAACGTCGCCTGAACGTATCTCTACGATTCCCTCGCCCTCACATTGCGCCCAACCGAGTCCGCTCGTCACGATCACGGTCTGTCCAAATGGATTGATCTTCCACGGCGTCCGCGCTCCCGCTGGGAAGCTGACAAAGGCACCAGCAAGCCGGCTTGGTGCTGCTCTCCGGAAGTATCCGCTTATCCGGACATCGCCCGTGAAAGATGCCTCCGGGGCTGCTGTGCTAGCCGATTTCTCGGTACGACTTATTTGCATCTCTCATCTCCTTTTATAGTCCTGCCGGATGTTGAAATTGAACAGAGACTCTGCTTTCAATTATCCAAAGTCTGTCAAGACTCGCCCTCCTATCGGTAGTATTTTTGCCGATCGATATCTTCAATCAACCCAAGTTCCCTCGGCTCCCAGCCGAGCACTTTCTTCGTCTTAGCGCTTGAAACGACCCCGCGGCCGCTCACCCAGATCGCGAGGCCACCAAAATGCGCCTCGGCCTCCTCTTGCGTCAGCGAAGTCGTAGGGACGCCGACCTGCCTACCAATCGCCTCCGCCACCAGCTTGAAGGGCACGCTTTCGGCGACGGCATGGAACGCCTCATTTCCAGCGCCATGCTCGACCGCCAATCGGTAGACGCGGGCGGCGTCCCGCCTGTGCACGGCAGGCCAGGAATTTGCGCCGTCTCCGACATATGCGGAGACGCGCTTCTCGCGGGCAATATCGGCGAGCATGGGCACGAATCCGTGACGTTCCCCCAAGCCGTGAACGGAACGCGCCGGGCGCACGACCGACGCCCGCAAGCCGCGTTCGGCGAGCGCGAAGGCCGTCTGTTCCGACGCGCGAGGATATGCGGGGATGACGGCGGGCCTTGCGTCCTCGTCGAACGTCTCTCCTGCGGGCAACGGACCGAGGCCGCTGGTCACGACGATCGGGCGTTCGGACCCGGAGAACACCTCCCCGAAGATGTCGATCGCCGTTCGATCTTCCTGGCTGAGCTGCGCGTAATTTGAAAAGTCGAGACCGAACGCTGTGTGAATGACCGCGTCGGTGCGGGACGCGCCACTCCGCAGCACCCCCACGTCTGAGAGCGACCCAACGAGCGGGGTCACACCCAGATCGGCGAGTGCGGCGCTGCTTTCCTTCGAACGCACGAGGCCCAAAACGGAATGCCCGGCTTCGAGGAGATCGCGAGCGACCGCTGATCCGATCCAGCCGTTCGCCCCTGTAAGAAACACATGCATGAAGACTTCCTTGACCAAACCGAGCGGAAGCAGCTACCGCCGCCTGTCAGTAACTGACATAGGTCGGATGTCAGTCACTGACAAGGGGAAGGGTCTGTGGCCATGGAAGCACGGGGGAACGCGCGCTCGCGGCTACGAGCCGCGGCGTTATTTCTGTTTCGCGAGCGCGGCTATGACCGCACCACGGCTGCCGAGATCGCCGAGCGAGCCGGTGTGACCGAACGAACTTTCTTCCGCTACTTTGCAGATAAGCGGGAGGTTCTGTTCGACGGTGAGGTAAAGGTTCGCGCGGCACTGGTCGCCTCGATCGCCGAAGCTCCGTCTGACCTAGGGCCGCTCGAGACGATCATTCACGCATTGCGAGCGTTTCAACCAATGCTTGAGGAGAGTGTGGGATATGCCGTCCCTCGACAGGCATTGATTTTTGAAACGCCGGCACTGCGCGAGCGTGAACTGGCAAAGATTGATGCCCTAGCTAGCGCGCTCTCCGAAGCTTTGAAAGCAAGAGGTGTTGCAGAACTCCGCGCCGTTATAGCGGCACATATCGGGATGGTCATACTTGAGCACGCAACGACCGCCTGGCTGAAGGAACCCGAGGGACAGTTCAACGACCAACTGGATCTGATCATTTGCGAGCTGAATTCTCTCCGATAGGCTACGACGACGGCCGCAGCAGGGTTTTGAATTGCTGCCGTCGACACCGAGCGTGCATATTTCCGTCCGTCGCAGGGCGTTGCCCTCAGGCGCAAGCCGTTGGACGTTCCAGGACTGGAACAGGCTGTCTAGGCTGTGCCTACTAATCCGCTCTGTTCGAACAGCTATCCTGGATTATCAGGCTAGAGGACGCGACCGTGACCGAAACCGTGCTTGGACGTTGGCCCACCAGGTTATGAATGTGGCCGACCTCGAACTTCTCGTCGCTGTCGTCGAGGCCGGAAGCTTTCGGCGGGCAGCGCAAGCGAAGTACCTTGATGTTGCGACCCTGAGCCGTCGGATCGCGCGCCTGGAGGACGAGCTCGGCGTGCTTCTGCTCGAGCGCGGCCGCGCTGGTGTGAAGCCCACGGTGACGGGCCTCTCGACGCTCCGCCTCGCGCGGAAAGCCATCGCCGACATGGAGGCGATCCGTCGTAACGCAGCTGCAAACGGCCGAGCCGAGCGCGGCACCCTGAGACTAGGAACGCATCTGTCGACAATCGGCCCCAACTTCAGAGCGCTGCTCAAGGCGTGGCGCGATCAACATCCGGATGTCGCTCTTGAATTCACCGAGATTGATGATCGCGCATTGCTAATCGGAATGCGTGAGCGCGAGGTGAGCGCTATCGTTAGTTTCTGCCCGGTGCTTCCAGCAGAGGTCGCGACGCAGCAGCTATGGAACGAACGGCTGCTCGTTGCTTCGCCGGTATCTCATCCCTTGGCAAATGCTGAGCGGATCGGTTGGAGCGAAATGCGTTCTTTGCCTTTGCTCGTCAGGAGCTGGTGCGGAAGCAACGCCTATCACGAACTCCAGGCGAGACTGGTGGGTCCAGGTGCGGACTTCCGTTCGCACGTGGCGGGAATGTTCAACCTTCTGAACATGGTCGCCATCGGCGAGGGAGCCGTGTTCGCAATGGATTATCATCGCGAAATGGCCGTTGAGGGAATAGTGCTCCGGTCGATCGACGAGCCAGACGCGACGATCCCGGTGGCGCTGGCGTGGGATCCTCAGAGTGAAGATCCCGTGACCGGCAGCTTCGTGGCATTCATCCGAGATCAGACGAAAGCGGTCGGTTCGCAGCCGTGCGCCTCTGCTTCGAGAACTCCCGATCCGTCGCCATGAACCGCGCCAACATCGGTGCGACTAGCCGAGTCGGTTCAACGCCTGCGCCGCTGCGCTCTCTGCTGAGAATCTCTGCATACGCAACGAGATCGCGATGCACTTGGGCCGGGAGCTCGACCGTGAGCTTCACCGGCTTTTCGTCCTCGAGTTGATCGAGCTTCAGCTTCGCCATCGTGCTCTCCGTCAGCCCGCGTAGGCCTCCAATACCAAATCTCGGGTTACGATCACACGCACCGGGAACCCGGGCCGCACCGTGATCGTCGGCTGGACCTGCAGCGACCGGCCGACCACCTGGCGTCCGGTCTGGCTGAACGAGTCCGACGAGCCCCGCCGGATGGCGTCGACCAAACCGTTTTCGGTGTTCGACGTGCCGGCCTCTGAGCCGACCGACAGTATGGTCGAGAGCAGCGCCGCCTTGAAGAGCGCGCCCCAGTGATTGTCGACCTGGTCCTCCAGCCCGGCGTAACCCTCCGGGTCCGCGCCAGGCTGGCGTTCCAGCACGATCGACTTGCCGTTCGGCATGACGAGCCGGTTCCACACGAGGAGCGCTCGGCTTTGACCGAACGCGACCTGCGCGTCGTACTGCCCGATCAGCCGGGCGCCTTGCGGGATGAGCAGGATCTTGCCGGTCGGGCTGTCGTAGACAGCCTCGGTCACCTGCGCGGTGATCTGGCCGGGCAAATCCGAGCGCAGGCCGGTGAGCAGCGCGGCCGGGATGACGGCCCCGCCCTGCAGCACGGTCTTACTGGCCGGCGCCTGCACGCGATCGGAACTGGTGGTGCGGCGGTCGACCGGGCCGTTCAGGAAGGCGAGCTTGCGGTCCGCCTCGCTCGGCTGGACGGCGGCGTTCGGCCCGAGCGCCGTCGGATCGAGGCCGGGAAGAGGGATCGGCGAGCCTGCGCTGCCGGCCGGCGGCTGAACCGCCGCACGCGCCTCGCTCGCGAACAGCCGACTGGTCCGCGCGGCCTCCATCTCCTGCGCGAGCCGTTGCCGCTCCTGGGCGAGGCGCTGCGCCTCCGGATCAGGCTGCGTCGGCGCGGTGGGCTGCGGCATCCCCGCCGCGCCCACGCCGGCATTGAGCATCGGACGACCGAGATCGCCCGGCAGCGGCGGCCCGAGCTGCGGCGCCGGCTTCGGCAGGCCGCTGTAGTCGCGCGGCAGCCCGTTCAGCCCATCCGGCGTCTGCCGGTTCTCGGTGTTGTAGAGTTCCGCTCCCGGTTCCTTCGGGCCGTGTGGCCACAGCGCAAACGTGAGCGCGCCCGCGACCGCGATCACCGACACCCCACCCAGCGTCGCGAGAACGCGCCGCGACAGGCGCATGACCCGCGGCCGATCCGGGCGGAGCCGCAGCTCGGCCGCGATCTCCCGGTCAGTCCGCACGCCGTCGAGACGGCCGGACGCCCCCGAGGGGCGCGGGGCCTGACCTTCCTCTTCCCGGGCCGGCTCGGAATCGTCGTCCGCGCCACTCACGAGGTCGGCCTTCCGTCGGTGCGGACGATGCGCACTATCTTCTGATGCTCGCCGCCCAGCCGCAGTTCGGCGGCGGCGAACAGGCGGTCGACGATCATGTAGCGCCCGCGGACACGGTAGTTGACGAGTTCGGCACCGCCCGCCGCGCCGATCACCCAGAGCGGCGGCATCTCGCCCTGGGCGATGCCGCGTGGGAACTCGACGAACACCTGGCGCCCGTCGTCGTAGGCGCGCAGCGGCCGCCACGCCGGCGTGTCGCCCTCGATCCGGTAGCGGAAGTTCAGCGCCTCGAGATCGACGCCGCTCGCCACCGGCTGCGCGGTGTCGGCGCGGGCGTTCTGCTGGCGAAGCGCGATGAGCTGATCGGCGGCGTAGGACCACGACACCGAGGCCATGTAGGTCCGCTCGACCGAGCGCATCTCGAGGTGATATGTGCGCCGATCGGTGTTGATGACGAGGTTGGTCAGGAGGTCTGCGCGGGACGGCTTGACCAGGATGTGGACGCGCTTGGTCGCGCCCGAGCCGCTCTCGGTGTCGCCGATGATCCAGCGCACCGTGTCGCCGGCGGCGACCGGACCCGTGCCGGCCAGCTGCTCGCCGGGCTCGAGCGCGATGTCGGTGATCTGTCCCGGCGCGGCGTAGAGCTGGTAGAGCGCGCCGTCCGAGAAGGGGTAGACCTGCACGGCGTTGAGGTATCCGCCGCGGGTCGGCTGCACGCGCGCCGCGCCGTTCGCCGCCTCGACCCGCGCGCGCGGATCGGCCGCCTCGGGCGGCGCGGTGCGTCCGGGTCCTGGCAGCGGCTTGAGCTGGCCAGGCAACGGCAGCGGCTGCGGCACAGTCACGATCTGCAACGGCTTGGGCGGATCGGCCTCCAGCACCGCCGCCTTCGGGGTGTCGTCGTAGGTGATTTCGGGTGGCGTGAAGTGCGCGCAGCCGGCGAGTGAGGCGGAGGCGAGCAACGCGCCCCCGAGCAAGGGAAGACGCATCAGCCGAGCTCCTTGGACCAGTTGAGGGCGGTGACGTAGACGCCGAGCGGGTTCTTCTTCAGCGTCTCGGCGTCGCGCGGGGTCTGGATCGCGACCGTCACGATCGCGGTCCAGCGTTCGGTGGCTGCCAGCGCCCCATCTTGGAACCGGCGCTCGGTCCACGCGACGCGGAAGCTCGACGGCGAGGCGCGGATGACACTGCCGATCTCGACCGAGATCTGCTGATGGCCGAGCTTGCCGAACGGGTCGTTGGTGCGGGCGTAGTCGTTGAGCGCCACCGCGCCCGCGCTGGTGGTGTAGTCGTAGGCGCGCAGCCAGTTCTGACGCAGGATGATCGGATCGGCCGGGACCGACCGGACCTCCTCCACGAACCGCGCCAGGTGCCACGCCACCTGCGGGTCGGTCGGCTGGTAAGCGGCGTCGGCGGGCGCGATCGCCTGCGCCTGGCCGAGCCGATCGACTTGCACCACCCAAGGCACGATCGAGCCGGTGGCCGATTGCCAGACAAGGCCGGCGGCGAGGCCGCCGGAGAGGAACAGCGAGCCGAACGCCATCAGCCGCCAGTTCTTCGCCTGGACGCGGGCCGAGCCGATGCGCTCGTCCCAAGCCTGCGCAGCCCGCTGATAGGGAGTGGTCGGTTCGGGGGTGCGCCCGTAGCGCACATCGGGTCGCTTGAAGAACATCACTCGCCTTCGCCAAGAGAAACAGAGGAGCCCGAGCCCCCGCCGTCGCCGGAGCGCACGGCGTGGGCGGCGGTGGAGACGCCCTGATGGGCGGCCTGGCGGCGGCGCATGGCGCGCGCCCAGCCGGGTTCGCCGGCCGGCGCCGCGGCGTCGGCGGAGGCTGCTGCTGGTGCATCACTGCCCCCGATCGTTCCACCGGTCGCCTTGAACGCGCTGCGTGCGCCCGAACGGTAGCTGTCGCCCATCGCGGCTGCAGCCCGGCGCAGCGGGCTCACGGCGGCCTGCGCTGCCGCGGTGCCGCCCGCCCGCGCCACGCCGCCGACACCGCTCGCGACCGCGCCTGCGCCGGTCTGCCCGGCCGAGGCGCTGCGATAGGCGGTCGTTGCGGCTCCTGCGATCGACGCGCCGCCGCGTGCGGCTCCAGCCGCGGCGCCGCCAGCCGCGCCAAGCACCCCGACACCGCCCGTCGCTAGACCGGCGCCCGCGGCGACGATCCCGCCGGCCGCCAGACCCGTGCCGATCGCAGCGCCCGCGCCGAGCTGCGGACCGCCGGAGACGATACCGTTGGCGATGCCGGGTCCGAAGATGCCCAAGCCCAGCAGCGAAAGCGCGGCGAGCACGAGGCCCATCGCGTCCTCGATCGTCGGTTGCCCTGTGAACCCTTGCGTGAACTGGCTGAACAGCGTCGAGCCGATCCCGACGATGACCGCGAGCACGAGCACCTTGATGCCGGACGACATGACGTTGCCCAGCACGCGCTCGGCGGCGAACGCGGTCTTGTTGAACAGCCCGAACGGGATCAGCACGAAGCCGGCAAGCGTGGTCAGCTTGAACTCGATCAGGCTGACGAAAAGCTGGATGGCCAGGATGAAGAAGGCGAGGATGACGATCGCCCAGGCGAACAGCAGGACGGCGATCTGGATGAAGTTCTCGAAGAACGACACGAACCCCATCAGACCCGAAATTGAGTCGAGGATCGGCTTGCCGGCGTCGAGCCCGACCTGAGCGACGCGGCCGGGCCGCAGGAAGTCGGCTTCAGAGAGGCTGGTGCCGGATGCCTTCAGCCCGAGCCCCGCGAAGCTCTCGAACACGATGCGCGCGAGATTGGTCCAGTTGTTGATGATGTAGGCGAACACGCCGATGAACAGCGTCTTCTTGATTAGCCGGGCGATGACGTCCTCGTCCGGCGCCCACGCCCAGAACAGCGCCGCCAGCACGAGGTCGATGGCGATCAAGACGCCAGCAAGCCACTTCACCTCGCCCTGCAGCAGGCCGAAGCCGCTATCGATATACTGGGTGAAGACGCCCAGGAAGCGGTCGATGACGCCGGTGCCGCCCATGTCAGCGCACCCCCGCCGTAACCGACGCCGCGCTCGGGTTGATCACGAGCGGCCGGCGATCGACCTCCAGGAAGCGGCGGCGGTTCTCCGCCCAGGCCGCGAGGCAGCCGGCGTCATGCGCGCCCGGCTCGCCGAGGAGCTGGCAGCGCCGCATCTCGGCGAGGAGCGGATCGGCCGGAACTGATTGCACGACCGGCGCTGAGGCGTGCAGCTCCCGGCCCTCCTTCACCGCCAAAAGCGCGGCGAGCCCGCACAGGGCGGCGCCGACGCCGAAAACCAGCGCTGTCCGCCGGACGACGCGACGATCCAACGCGGCAAACCGGTCCGACCGTGGAAGGAGACGCAGCATCGCTCGCGTCACTGGTGGAACATGGTGACGGCCGACGGCTGGTAGCCGTTCGGCGTCTGCAGGAAGCGGCGCAGCTGCTCCTGGCCTTGGCTCGCCGCAGCCTGCCGCTGCGCAGATTCGAGAGCCTGCGCCCGTCCTTGTGCTGCGACGGCGGCGGTCAGATCCGACAGCTGTTGCGCCTGAAGCGCGAGCAGCTGGTTGCCCGCCTGGGTGGCCTGAAGTGCGCCGGTCGCGCCCTGGCTGGCCGTGACGAGCGCCGACATCTGGGTGCGGTTGGTATCCAGGTTACCGACGACGGTCGCCTGCGTTCGCATGGCGTCCTGGAGCGCCTGCACCGACTGCTGCCAGCGCGCCTGTGCGCCGGCGACGAGCTGCTGGTCGGTCTGCGAGGCGGACGCGGGCGCGTAGCTGGTCCGGAACGCCTGGTCGATGTTCTGGACGTTGTATGCGATCCCTTGGGCTTGGCTCACCAGCTGCTGGGTACGGGCTATGTTTTGTTCGAGCGCCTGCAACGACGAATACGGCAGGTTGGCGAGATTGCGCGCCTGATTGATCAACCCCTGCGCTTCGTTCTGCAGCGAAGTGATCTGGTTGTTGATCTGCTGGAGCGTGCGCGCCGCGGTGAGCACATTTTGCGAAAAGTTGGACGGGTCGAACACCGTCCACTGCGCGTGGGCGGGCGCGGCGGCGAGCGCGAACGACAGCATCGCCGCACCGGCGGCCAGCTGTTTGCGGAAACGACGGACGGTCATGGGGCAAGCTCCTCGGGCAAAGTGCGGGCAAGGTCGGCGGCCCAGCCGGCGCCCCGCGCCTGCAGCCAGGCGCGGGCAAAGCCGTCGCGGCCGTGGGCGGCGAACAGCTCGGCGATGAGCGCCTGGTCGGTCTTGGACGACGCGGCGGCGAAGGCGAGCGCGACCTCGCCCAACCCCAGCTCGAACAGCCGGTTGCCGCGGCGCGATTGGCAGTAATAGTCCCGCTTGGGGGTGGCCTGGCTCAGGATCTCGATCTGCCGATCCGAGAGGCCGAACCGGCGATAGGTCGCGGCGATCTGCGGCTCGAGCGCGCGGTCGTTGGCGAGAAACACCCGCGTCGGGCAGCTCTCGATGATCGCGGGTGCGATCGGCGAGTTGTCGATGTCGGCGAGGCTCTGTGTGGAGAATACGACGCTGGCGTTCTTCTTGCGGAGCGTCTTCAGCCACTCGCGCAGCTGGCCGGAGAAGCCTTCGTCGTCGAGCGCGAGCCAGCCCTCGTCGACGATCAGGAGGGTGGGTCGGCCGTCGAGCCGGTCCTCGATGCGGTGGAACAGGTAGGCGAGCACGGCCGCGGCGGCGCCCGTGCCGATCAGCCCCTCCGTCTCGACCGCCTGGACGTCGGTCAACCCGAGCCGCTCGGCGTCGGCGTCGAGCAGCCGCCCCCAGGGACCGTTGAGGCAGTAGGGCTGGAGCGCGCGCTTGAGCGCCTGGCTCTGGAGCAGTACCGCCAGCCCAGTCAGCGTGCGCTCGTGGACGGGCGCGGAAGCGAGCGAGCCGAGCGCGGCCCAGAGCAGCTCCTTCACCTCCGGGGTGACCGCCACCTTCTCGCGGCCGAGGATCGCTGCGATCCACTCCGCCGCCCAAGCGCGCTCCTCGGGCAGGTGAACGCGTGCGAGCGGCTGCAAGGCCACCGGCTCCGCCGCATCCTCCGACAGCGAGCCTCCGAGATCATGCCAGTCGCCGCCCATGGCGAGCGTTGCGGCGCGGATCGAGCCGCCGAAGTCGAACGCGAAGATCTGAGCGCTCTCGTAGCGGCGGAACTGCATCGCCATGACCGCGAGCAGCACGCTCTTGCCCGCGCCGGTCGGGCCGACGATCAGCGTGTGGCCGACGTCGCCGACGTGCAGCGAGAAGCGGAACGGCGTCGAGCCCTCGGTCTTGGCGACGAACAGCGCCGGCGCGTCGAAATGTTCGTCTCGCACCGAGCCCGCCCATACCGCCGAGAATGGCATCATGTGGGCGAGATTGAGCGTTGAGATCGGCGGCTGGCGGACGTTGGCGTAGAGCTGGCCGGGCAGCGATCCGAGCCACGCCTCGACCGCGTTGACCCCCTCGCGGATGCAGGTGAAGTCGCGGCCCTGGATGGTCTTCTCGACCAGCCGCAGCCGCTCGTCGGCGGCGCGCGCGTCCTCGTCCCACACCGTCACGGCCGCGGTGACATAGGCCTCGCCGATCAGGTCGGAGCCGAGCTCCTGAAGCGCCATGTCGGCGTCGGCCGCCTTGTTGGCGGCGTCGGAGTCCATCAGCACCGACGACTCGTTGGTCATCACCTCCTTGACGATGGCGGCGATCGACTTGCGCTTGGCGAACCATTGCCGGCGGATGCGGGTCAGCACCTTGGTCGCGTCGGTCTTATCCATGGCGACGGCGCGGACGCACCAGCGATACGGGAAGGCGAGCCGGTTGAGATCGTCGAGTAGGCCGGGCCAGGTGCGCGATGGGAAGCCCAGCACGGTCAGCGTGCGCAGATGCGCGTTCCCGAGTCGTGGCTCCAACCCACCGGAGAGCGGCTCGTCGACCAGGATGGCGTCGAGGTGCATGGGCGTCTCGGGCACCCGCACCGAATGCCGGCGGGTCGAGACGGTCGAGTGAAGGTAGGTGAGGGTCTCCTCGTCCGAGAGCCACGCCGCCTCCGGCATGAACCCGTCGAGCAGCGCCAGCACGCGGTCGGTGCGGTCGATAAACCCGGCGAGCGCGGCGCGGCCGTCGGCTTGCGTGGCGGCGCGGTTCTCGTACAGCCAACCCTCGGCGCGATCGGCGGCATCGACCGGCGGCAGCCAGCAGAGAGTGAGAAAATACGCGCTCTCGAAATGCGCGCCTTCCTCCTCGAACTGGAACCGGCGCTCCATCTCGACCAGCGCCGATGCGGCGTCGGGGAAGCGGCTGCGCGGATAGCGGTTGGCGGGCACGCGCTGCGCCTCGACGAACACCGCCCAGCCGGAGCCGAGCCGGCGCAGCGCCCCATTCAGCCGCGCCGTGGTCGAGACCAGCTCGGCGGGCGTGGCGGAGTCGAGATCCGGTCCGCGAAACCGGGCGGTTCGCTGGAACGATCCGTCTTTGTTGGCGATCACGCCCGGCGCGACCAGCGCCGCCCAGGGAAGGAAGTCGGCCAGCGCCTGCGGCTTCTTGCGGTACTCGTTGAGGTTCAGCATGGCCGCCTCAGCTCCCGAGAAGCGCGGGGTAGCGCAGATGACGGCGGACCACGTCGACAAAGGCCGGGTCGCGGCGCGCCGCCCAGACCGCGGCCAGGTGGCCGATCAGCCAGAGCGCCGCGCCGACCAACCAAAGCCGCAGACCGAGCCCGACGGCGGCGGCGAGTGTGCCGTTGATGATCGCGACGGTCCGCGGCGCGCCGGCCATCAGGATCGGCTCGGTCAACGACCGCCGAACCGGCGCATAGAAGCCGATGGCGGGGTCCTCGGCGTCGAGCATCAAACCAATGCTCCGCCCGAGAACGAGAAGAACGACAGGAAGAAGCTCGACGCCGCGAAGGCGATCGAGAGCCCGAACACGATCTGGATCAGCCGGCGGAAGCCGCCCGAGGTGTCGCCGAACGCGAGGGTCAGCCCCGTCACCACGATGACGATCACCGACAGGATCTTGGCGACAGGGCCCTGGATCGAGTCGAGAATCTGCTGGAGCGGTTGCTCCCACGGCATGTTGGACCCGGCGGCATAGGCGGGCGCCGACAGGAGGCCGAGGATGACGAAAGACGCCCCGGCGGAGAGACGGCGGCGGGCGATGCGGATCATGCGTTGTCTCCAGGGATGAAAGGGCAAGCGGGGGCGACGCGGTAATCGCCGTGGGCGTCGAGGCCCTCGACGCGGGCAAGCTCGGTGAGGCGGCGGGCGGAGCCGCGGCCGGACAAGACGGCGATGACGTCGATGGTCTCGGCGATGAGCGCGCGGGGCACGGTGATCACCGCCTCCTGGACGAGCTGCTCCAGCCGGCGGAGCGCTCCGAGCGCGGAGCCCGCGTGCAGCGTGCCGACGCCGCCGGGATGGCCGGTGCCCCACGCCTTGATCAAATCGAGCGCCTCGCCGCCCCGCACCTCGCCGATGGGGATGCGGTCGGGGCGCAGGCGCAGCGCCGAGCGCACGAGATCGGTCAGCGAAGCTGCGCCGTCCTTGGTGCGCAACGCCACGAGGTTCGGCGCGGCGCACTGGAGCTCGCGCGTATCCTCGATTAGCACCACCCGGTCGCCGGTGGCGGCGACCTCGGCCAGCAGCGCGTTGACCAGCGTGGTCTTGCCGGTAGAGGTGCCGCCCGCGACCAGCACGTTGCGGCGTTCGCGGACGGCGACGCGGAGCGTCTCGGCCTGACCTGCCGACATAATCCCGGCCTCCACGTAGTCGCCGAGTGTGAACACCGCGACCGCGGGACGGCGGATCGCAAAGGCCGGGGCGGCGACCACGGGCGGGAGGAGCCCCTCGAACCGCTCTCCCGTCCCGGGCAGCTCGGCGGAGACACGGGGATTGCCAGGGTGGACCTCGGCGCCGACATGGTGGGCGACGAGGCGGATGATGCGCTCGCCGTCCGCGGCGGCGAGCTCAAGGCCGGTGTCCTCCAGACCTCCGGCGAGCCGGTCGATCCAGAGCCGGCCGTCGGGGTTCAGCATGACCTCGCCGACGCTGGCGTCATCCAGCCAGGCGGTTATCGCCGGCCCGAGCGCCGTGCGCAGCATCCGCGCGCCACGGGCTTGAGCTTCGGGCCGGAAGGCGATGGTGGTCACGAACTGCTACCCCGTGTGGCTGGCGCGCCGCGGCGCGGATCACTGACGGGGTGGATACAAAGCGGCCGATCGGGCCTGGCTCAACAAGGAAAATCGATCGAAGGGCTGTGGCGTAGAAAGAGAAACAATGCGGTGGGGCAGTTCAAACCTCGGAGGTAGGAACCTGACCCGTCGATTTCCCGCGACACCTCATCGGCGAGCGACTTGCCCTTGGCGAGTCGGCGGCCGAGCGCCTCGACAAAACCCTCGTAGCGCTCGCGGCCCTTGGCCTGGGCGGCCGCCTGCGCGCTGTCGGGCAGCGGCGGCACGCTGGTCAGCCAGAAGCGCACGAACAGCGCCAGCGCCTCGTTGCCGATCGTGCCGTGCCGCTCCAGCCGCTCGATCGCGCGCGTCATCCGGTCGAGCCGACGCGCGAGCGCGGCCTCCAGCCGGTCGGCGGCGTCGGCCGACAGGTGCGAAGCGAGCGCCGCCTCGACCACCTGCGCCTGCGGCACGCGGGTGCGCGCCGCGTAGTCCGCCAACCGCGCCGCGATCTCGGTCTGGAGCCGGAACGTGTATTTGCCGCGCGCGGTCACGCTCAGAGCTCCATGCCGTCGGCAGGGTCTTGTGAAACCTGCCGGGCGAGGCTCCGCGCCGCACGATCCTGCATCACACGGGCCTTCACCGCATCAGGGTCGCCGTCCGGCTCTTCGCCATCATCGAACTCGCGCGACGGCTTCACCGCCGGTGTCTCGGGTGCGATCGCCTCATGTTCGGGCAACTCGGGCTCGCGGCGAATCCCGGCGTTGGCTGGGTCCTCGCTCTCGGTCGGCGTTGCGGCAATTTTGGCGGCGGGCACCGCGATCGGCGTGGACGCAGGCGCCGCGATCGGTTTCAGCCCGCTCCAATCGTCGACGGGCGGAGGCGCGGGGCTTCGCCCTGGCTTGCGCTCGGGCAGCGACAACACCCGCGCGGCGAGCTGCCGGTCGGCGTAGTAACGCGCCTTCTTGGCACGAATTGGGGCCAAGCCCGACACCAGCACCAGCTCGTCGGACGGCGGCAACTGCATGATCTCGCCGGGCGTGAGCAGTGGGCGTGCGGTCTCCTGACGCGAGATCATCAGGTGCCCGAGCCATGGCGATAGCCGGTGGCCGGCATAGTTCTTGGCGTCGCGGATCTCGGTCGCCGTGCCGAGCGCGTCGCTGACCCGTTTGGCCGTGCGCTCGTCGTTGGCGGCAAAGCTGACGCGAACATGGCAGTTGTCGAGGATCGCGTTGTTCTGGCCGTAGGCTTTCTCGATTTGGTTCAACGATTGAGCGATCAAGAACGAGCGGATGCCGTAGCCGGCCATGAACGCGAGCGCGGATTCGAAGAAGTCGAGGCGGCCAAGCGCCGGGAACTCGTCGAGCATGAGAAGCAGCTTGTGCCTCTTGCGCTTGTCTTCGAGCTCCTCCGTCAGCCGGCGGCCGACCTGATTGAGGATCAGACGGACGAGCGGCTTGGTGCGGGAGATGTCGGAGGGCGGCACGACGAGGTAGAGGGTGACCGGCCGCTGGTCGTCGACGAGGTCGCGGATGCGCCAGTCGCAGCGGCGCGTGACCTGCGCCACCACGGGGTCGCGGTAGAGCCCGAGGAACGACATGGCGGTCGAGAGCACGCCTGAGCGCTCGTTCTCGCTCTTGTTCAGCAGCTCGCGCGCGGCGCTGGCGATCACGGGATGCGTTCCGGCCTTGCCCAAATGCGGCGTGGTCATCATCGCCCGCAGCGTCGTCTCGATCGGCCGCTTGGGGTCGGACAAGAAGTTCGCGACCCCGGCCAGCGTCTTGTCGGCCTCGGCGTAGAGGACGTGGAGGATCGCGCCGACCAGCAGCGCGTGGCTGGTCTTTTCCCAGTGGTTGCGCTTCTCCAGTGCGCCTTCCGGATCGACCAGAATATCGGCGACGTTCTGGACGTCGCGCACCTCGTTCGGGCCGCGGCGCACCTCCAGCAACGGGTTGTAGGCGTCGCTCTCCGCGTCGGTCGGGTCGAACCGGAGCACGCGCGTAAACCGCGCCCGCCAGCCGGCGGTCAGGCCATGGTTCTCGCCCTTGATGTCGTGGACGATGACGGAACCCGCCCAGGTCAGCAGGGTCGGGATGACCAAGCCGACGCCTTTGCCCGATCGGGTCGGGGCGAAACACAGCACGTGCTCGGGACCATCGTGCCGGATGTAATCGTGGCCAAGCCGCCCGAGCACCGTCCCGTCCTCACCGAGGAAGCCCGCTTTGCGCACCTCCTTCTCGGTCGCCCATCGCGCCGAGCCGTAGGTCTCGGCGGTCTTGGCTTCGCGGGCCCGCCACACCGACAGGGCGATCGCCACGACGACGGCGGCGAGCCCGCCGGCGGCGGCGATGTACGCGCCGTGGACGAACACCTCGGGCGCGTAGGCGTCGTAGGCAAACCACCACCAGAAAAAGGCCGGCGGATGATAGACGGGATAGCCACCGACCCGGAACCACGGTGCGCCGAGCTGGGCCTGATAGCCGAGCGCCGCGGCCGTCCATTGCGTCGCCGCCCAGATAAAGGCCAGTGCGATGGAGCAGACCGCGATCACTTGGCCCCATAAGATCTTCGTCGCGTTCACAGGTGCGTTACCCCGGATCGTAGCGGGGCGTCACAAAGAACAGCCGATCTCGCGCGCGCAAGGCCATCATCGGGCTGATCGCACGATTGCGCGTCTTGGCGCGCAAAGACCGGGGCCACCGTCAAAAACCAAGTCCCCGTTTCCGGCCGAAGCTCCAGTCCACCCCGCCGCCAGGCAGCACGACCCCTGACACCTGTCGGCCGAGATGCTCCTCCAGCGCCGGCTTCCACGGCACGAGTTCGAACCCGAGGCCGTTGTCGATCATCGCGAACCGCCCCGACGCCAGCTGCACGCGCTGGCGGTAGACGCCGGCGACGTGCTCGCCTTCAGCGGCCGCGTGGCGCGGGAGTCGGGTCTCGGCGGCGATCTTGTTCGCGGCGGCGTCCAATTCACGCCGTCCGAGGTTATCGAGGAGATCGCGCGCGAACACCGCGCCTTGTCCGGCTCGCCGCGCCAGACCCTCGCTAGCCAAGTGTGCGGTCCGCAGCTCCAGCGCCTCGCGTACCTCGGCCCCGAACCCGCCCTGCGCCAAGGGTGTCGGCTCGCGCGCGACCAGGTTGCGATCGAGCCAGGTCGCGCCGGCCGACGTGACCTGGGTTGCAAGCGGCAGCTCCGAGCGGGTCGCGAGGCTGAGCCGCAGCCGACCGTCGCTTCCGGTGAACGGTCGCGCCTCGACGATCGCACCGACCTGGGCGTCGCCGGTCGCTTCCAGGCTGCCGAACTTGATGTGGTGAGCACGTCCGTCGACGCCATCGATCACGACATAGGCCGTGCCCTTCAGTTCGTCGTGCAGCCCACGATCGACGAGCCGTCCCAGCACATTCGGCTGCTCGTCGCCGTGGATCGCCAACACACCTGCGTCCACCTCGCGCCCAGGACGGCTGAGCGCGTGGTGCATGGTCTTGATGATATCGCCGCGCTCGCCCAGCGCTCGCAAGGTCGGCTCGACGTCTGGTTTCAACATCCATTGCGCCGGCCCGACCGGCTCCGCCAAGCCGAACCGCTCCAGCGCCTCCACCCGTCCGACCAGGAGCCGCCGCAGCTCGGCATCGCGTTCTCCTCCCGGCCGAAGATCGGCGACCCCGCCGCCGTCGTCGGCCATGGCGCGGAGCGTTCGGTCGAGGCTGGTCCAGCGCTCGGTTCCCACCTCCCGTTCCAGGGCAGAGCGGATTGCGTGTTCGGAGCGCGGGCCGAGCTCCAGTCCGACCAGTTCCTCGGCGCGTCCGCGCAAACCCCGGCTGATGTAGTCGCGGCTGATCAGCAGATCGGCGCCGTCGTCGGCGACGCCGCGCACGAGCACGTGGATATGGGGCTGGTCGGTGTTCCAGTGATCGACCGCCACCCAGTCGAGCTTGGTTCCGAGATCCTGGCTTGCCCTTGCCATCAGGTCTCGGGTGAACGCCCGCAAGTCCTCCATCTCCGCCGCGTCCTCGGGCGAGACGATGAAGCGGAAATGATGCCGATCGTCCTCGCAGCGCGCGGCGAACGCATCGGCGTCGGCGACGTCATTGGAGCGGTCGAACATACGCGCGTCTGTCCCATCGCGGGTCACGCCGTCGCGCCGGAGATAGCTGAGGTGCTTGGCGAGCGGCGCCGAGCGGAAGCGCGTGCCCCGGTGGCGTGCGACGCGCGCTTTGACCACGACACGACGGGTCGGCGAGCGGAGCGCCAACCGCGCAGCGGCCCCGCGACCACGGCCGAACCCGGACCCGCTCCGCCCGTCGCGTGCGCCGAGGCCTGGCCCTGTGTGCCCCGCGCGGCGGGCGGCGCCGATGACCTGGTGGACGAAGCTCTGGGCCCGGCCGTTCCCCTGCCCACGATCCCGGACTCGGCCGGGCCGTAAGCGGAGCTCGTCGTCCCGGCCGCTCACAGGCCGGCCCTCGATCCGAGTGGCGGACGGCTGTCGGCAAAGCCGTTGATTAGACCTAGGAAACGCGAATGAGTGCCAGCACCCCCGGGGCCGGCGGCTGGCAGGGCGTCGCGGTGTAACGCCCTGAAATGCCTATGAACTACGCAACGAAAACTCCGACGGCTGGCAGCCGTTTTATCTAGCCCTCCCTTCTCCGTTGATCTGTCGACCTGTCTCCTCGTCGGCAAAACATCATCCGAATACATCCCGTAGTCACCAGAAACACTCCACGACGCGCCAGGGCACTCCAGCGATCGCTCTGTCATGCGCTGATGTCGATCGAACTCGCTCATGGTTGTGAACCGCGGCTGTTTCGCTCGGGGAACAGCGGATTTCGCGGCAGCTCCGACTGCGGCGATGATGCTGGTGGCGTGGTGCTTGGCGAGACGCCGACCGCAGCCTGACCATCCTCCGGCGTTCTCAGTCGCGGTGCGTCTGCTGCACGTGGGCGGGTGACGAAGATGGCATCGCTACGCCCGACCACGGAGGCGTTGGCGTCGATGATCCGCACGATCCGCTCGCGATCCGAGGTGCTCTGAACGGGCGCCGATATGCTCGCCAGCCGAACGAAGATCGGCGACGCGAATGGCGTGCGAGGTGCACCCCAGCCCGCGAACTTCGGCATTGGCAGCACGCTTCCGCCGACAACCGGACCGAGACGGGCGAGGTAGGCGACCGTCTCGCTAGGCAGCGGTCGGGCGCGCAGCCGGTAGTCGTCCCAGCGCCCCGGACCTGCGTTGTAGGCGACCAGGAACCCGGGCGCGCCGTAACGGTCGTAGAGCAACCTGAGATAGGCCGCGCCGGCCAGCACGTTGTCGCGCGCGTTCCACGGGTCCGCGCCCAGACCGTGGCGGGCGCGCATGTCGGCATAGGTCTCGGGCATCACCTGCATGAGGCCGATCGCGCCCTCTGGCGACAGCGCGTTCGCGTGACCGCGGCTCTCTACCTGCATGACCTCGGCGATCCACGACGCGGGAACGCCGAACCGTTGCGCGGCCTCGTCGATCAGGTCCTGCAACGTCGATGCGGGCTCCGGGGTGCGGGCGACCGTCGTTTGCCGGGGACCGGCAAGCGCCGACACGGGCGAGAGCGCAAACACGCCACCGGCGGCGAGCAGTGCGACCCAGGGACATGAACGCGACTTCAGAACCGGCCGGGAAGGAGAAGAGGCGATCACCGGCCCTTCTCCGTGTCGGTCCAGACCGGCTCCGCGCGGCCGACGATCGTGCTACGATCGAGCGGCCCGAAGTAGCGCCCGTCGAGCGAGTCCGCGCGATCGGGGTTCATCAGGAATACCTGCGCGTCAGTGAGGACGACGCAGCCCTGCCAGACCGGCAGCGGCCTGCCGCGATGGTCACGCTCCAGCGCTTCGCCGAGCGACGCTCCATTGACGCTGACGGCTGTGCCGATGCGGCAGACGCGCTGCCCGCCGAGCGCCGCCACATGCTTCAGCAGCGGCACGCCGCGCGGCAGATATCCGCCCTCGGCCAGGAACCAGACCAGGTCCTCCGGCGGCCGCACGACGACGATGTCATCGGCGTGCGGCCGGGGATCGGGCTGCACGCGATAGAGCCCGACCGGCACGCTGGCGCTGGCGTTCCAGATGAGCGACGGATGCGCCGATGGGCCGGAAATTGCGACCGCGCTGGTCGCAACAAGCATAGTCGCCAGTGTTTTCCAATTGTGCATCACGCGGTGGTCCTCCTCCGTAAAAGCCAAGCGGCGTGGCGCTCGCGCGTGTAAGCTCGCGGGGTCTCGCCGGCGCCAAGGCGGTTGCCGACGTGCCGCCAATGGTCCGGACAGGCCTCCTCGGCGCGCAGATCGAGCGCCTCGACCTGGTCGATGGCGGCGAGCACCTGCGCAACTTTCGGCCAGCCGGAAATGCGCAGCAGGATCTCCGCGCCGGGCGTCACGAACGGAATTGTCGAAAACGGCTCGCCGTCATTCGGCGCGCGCGCGATGTCGATGCGGCTGACGACGGTGCCGTAGTCGTTCGACGCCCAGCGCACGAAGGCGAACACGCTGTTCGGCGCAAAGGCAAGGATGCGGCGGCGGCGGTCGATGATGCGCTCCTCGCGCTCGCAGCCGAACCGGATCCAGCGCTCCAGCTTGCCTTCAACGTGGATCAGCTCGACTTCAGTCAGCGCGGTCACGGCCCGCCTCCGGCGTCGCCGAACTCGCGTTCCAGGAGCGTGCGCAGCATGTCGGCGACGGTGATCCCGCGCTCGAAGGCGGTGATTTTGATCCGGCCGCGCAGCGCCGGCGTGACGTCGATCGTCAGCCGCGCGGTGTAGGCCGGTGCAGGTGCCGTACCCGCGTCCGGCGTGCGGACCCAGGCGTCCGCAGCACTCGGCCGGGCCGCGAAGGGCGAAGCCGCGCCGCGGCGGCTCATGGCGCGAGCCCCTCGACCTCGGCGGCGAGCGCCGCGATTTCGGCCGCCGCGAGACAGCCGGGATCGAGCTCCTTGGCAAGCCGCCCAGTGCGCGCCGCATCGGCGAAGATCACGCGCTGGCCGATCCGCGTCGTGAGCACCGGCGGATCGTGCTCGGCGAGCGCGTCGGCAGTCTCGCGGGCGATCACGGTGCGAGCCGCGCACCGGTTCAGCACCAAGCACGCCGACAGATCAGGCCGGAATACGCGAGCCTCGTCGAGCAGCCGCAGCATCTCGGCTGATGCCCAGCCGTCCAAGGGCGAGGGTGTCGCCGGAATCAGCACCAGGTCGGCGGCGAGCAGCGCGGAGCGCGCGACGCCGGCGATCCGGGGCGCACCATCGACGATCACATGATCGGCGTCGGCGGCTATCGCCGGCAGCTCGCGATGCAGCGTCTCGCGCGGCAGCCCGACCACGCCGAACAGGCGCGCTACCCGTTCGCGGGCGCGCTGTTCGGACCAGTCGAGCGCTGACCCCTGGGGGTCCGCGTCGACCACCACCACCCGCTTACCCTTACCGGCCCAACGCCCGGCGAGGTGCAGCGCTAGTGTCGTTTTCCCGACGCCGCCTTTCTGGTTGAGGAGCGCGACGATCACGACGCACTCTCCTCGCCGTCGTCGAACAGGTCTCGCGTTCTGGCGGAGCGTGGCGTAGTCTGGTGCGTATTTAGCGAGTATTGGGCTGCAAGAGGAAAGACAGGGCAATCTTCAATTCTGAGGGTTTCCGAGTTATCCACCGCCTCGCGCGCACGCGCGTCTTTAGAGTTAGATTCAGTTAAAGAGTTAAGCGATTTCGGGCCGAACGTAAGCTGTTGATTGTGCGCCGAAAAAGAGCGATCCGTATTTACGGCTTGCGCCCGAAGTCCCGTTAGTTCTGCGCCCGAAGTCCCGATACCACTGCGCCCGAAGTCCCGATATCGAGACGAGCCGGTGTGCGACTTATCCACAGGCTCGGGCGGCTCGCTCGGCCGCATGACGATAAACTCACCGAGGAAGCCGGTCGCGTCGAACACGCGCTCTATCTCTAGCCGATAGCCGGGGAGCGGCTGGCGTGCCGCGATGCGGCGGATGTCCAGCGCGAAATCGGTGAACCGGGCGGTCGAGGCGCTCTTGGTGTGGAGGTGGCGAAGATCGAACCGCCAGCCGTCCGCTTGGCGTCCGGCGTGTTTGCGCACGACGCGGTAGAGCCAGCGCTCGATGCCGCCGGTCAGGGCGAAGTAGCCGGGGTCGATGGTGAGAACGAGCCGGCGGTCGAGGACCCCTTGGTAGAACCAGTCGGGGAGCACGAACTCCATGCCCTCGATCCGGCCGGTACGAGTCGCCAGCTCCTCCCACTCATTGATCCAGGAGAACTGCTGACGCCGCCAATGCTCGCCCTGGCGGATGGTCGTGCGGATCACGGTCGACTGCAGGCGCGCGAGCGCACCGCGCAGCAGCAGGTATTCGCGGTTGCCGGTCGCTCGACCGATCGATCTCAGGAGCTGGTAGGGGGTGAAGCGGAAAAAGCGCGAGGTCGGCAGGCCCCGATCGAGCGCTTCGACGAGCTGCAAGCCCGCCCAGATGAGCACGTCGGCGTCCCAGATCGTCGCGAGCCCATGTTCCGGGACGGCGTAGACCTGCACTTCCGTAGAGCCGGCTTTGTAAGAGATTGGGGCCACGCGCTTGGCCTTGGCGAGAGAGAAGAAGGGTCGCTCCATGAGATCGCGCTGGTCGCGCGGCGCGACCGGGCCGGAGAGAGCCTCGAAGACATCGAGCGAGGCGCGCTCGCTGGGAGCGGGTAGCCGCCGCACGCTCAGCGGCGCTCTTGGCCCGCGTAGCGGGCGAGCGGCGCGTAATGCGGCTTGGCGGGCGACACGGACTGGCCGGTGTCGTCGGACGTCGACGCCTTCGCACCCTGAGCGACCCACGCCTGGAGGTCGTCAACGCGGTAGACGACGCGACCGCCAAGCTTAGAGTAGCGCGGGCCGGTCCCGTAGGTCCGGTGCTTCTCCATCGTGCGGGGCGAGAGACCTAGAAGACGGGCGGCTTCCTGGGTGCGCAGATAGCGCGGCGGGAAGCCTGCGAGGGGATCGGGCATGGTGTAGCTCCGGCGTCGTGTGCGCCGTTGCGGGAGAGCGGCGGCGGTCGACAAGCACCCTGGCGGAGCAAAGACGGCGGGGTAGATGACGAACTTATCGGAGGGGTGGCGTCATCCCCCCAAAGCCCGGAATGGCGAGTCTCGCGATCAGCGCGCGCGGCGATCGGGCCGGAGCAGGTCGAGGTAGCCGCCGCGCATGAGACGGAGGCCGTAGCGGACGAGGCGGATGGCCTGCGCCCGGTAGGTGTCGTAGCGGAACTCGGCACCCTTGGGCACGCGCTCGCCGAACAGCGCCTCGGCGACGGCGCGATAGTCCGCGCCCGCGAGCGAACCGTCGAGCGCGCGGAGCGCCAGCTTGAGCCGCTGACGGCGGTAGAGCGTCGGGCTGGCGGGCTGCGCGCGGCGGCGTACGAGCAGCCGGTGCAGCCGGCGCGCGGTCTCGATCCGCTCCTCGAAGAGATCGTCGAACGGCAGCACGAACGCGACCGCGCCCTCGGGCTGGCCGGGAAGGAGCAGCGCGCTATTGGACGGCGGGAGCGCGAGCAGGTCGAGATAGTCGCCTTCAGCAGCCGACACGATCAGGGTCGGATCGGCCGCGGCGAGGTCCGGGCCTGCGAACAGCGCGCCCGGCAGGCGCGTCAACAGCGCCAGGCGCGGGTCGGCCTGCGGCAGCCATACCGTAATGGTTTGGTCAGCACGGATGCGCGGGTCCACCGCGAAATCGCAACCCCCAGCGCGCAAGCGCCGGAGAAGGTTGATCTTCGGATGGATCGCCGCTCAGTGTCGCGTAATCGGCGGCGTATTGGTCGTTCCGCCGCAGGAATTCGTGCGCGATCTTCTCGACGCCGATCTCGTCCACATAGTCATAGGCGGGGCTGCTCCGCCAATCGCCGCCCCTTTCGGACATGCGACGTCCCTCCACAAAGGGACGCCTACGCCGCGACTCGGGAGGTACGTCCCACATGCAGGCTATGCGCGAGCAGCTGTGCCCTTATAGGTGGGTGGGGCGCAACGCGTGTTGCTCCACTCGCAACATCAATGGCTTAGTGGGCGTAGCGGCCCGAGAGAAGGTCGCGATACCCGGTCTGTGTCATCCACTGCGCACGTTCGAGGTGGGCGGTGTGAACGCGTTGCGCGCGTTCGGGATCAGCATGGGGATCGATCCCGAGCACAAGGTTGGCCACTTCACGCCAGTCCGCGTCCTCGGCCGCCGCGTCGAGCAGCCGGAGGTAGGTCTTCAGGTGCGAGCGGTCGTAGTCGGTCAGGTGGTCTGACGCGGGCGGCGCATCGGCAACGGGCAAGGGGGCGGCGGTCATCGGCAACTCCAGATCTGGTTCGCGACAACGCGGGCCCCCTCGGTTAACCTTTGCGCCGTCAGGGACGCAACCGTGTTTGCGTTGCGATCTGACGAAGGTCCGCCGAGCGAAAGCCCTCTGACGGGTATTATAGTGCGCGGCATTCTAATACGCGACCCGCTCAAACCTCTGGATGGATATCCGGAGTCTTTTTGGCGGCAACATGCGCCGCTTGCGACTTGCGGCCGGGCTCAGTCAGGACGCGGTGGCGGTGCGAATGGGCGTCGATCGCGCCCATGTCTCGAGCATGGAGCGCGGCCAGCAGAACGTCACCCTAGCGATTCTCCACCAGGCGGCGCAGGCGATCGGCGTGAAACCTGCGGCGATGCTGGAGGAGAGCGCGGAACCTGCGCCGCCGAGCGGCGCCAAGGCGCCGCGCACCCGCCGGGCGGTGCGGCCTCGGCAATAAGCCTCCCGTCGAACACCGGTTGGAGCGCGTGGCTCGCTAATCAAAAGCAAACGCGCGAGCGCCTCGCCCGGGTGGTCCCGGGCGGGGCGGCGTGGTCCGGCTCAGTCGCCGTTGCGCTTACCGTTGGGGCGCGACCAGATCAGCGAGTAGGTCTCGGCGCCCTCGTCGTCGAAGAGGTTGGCGTAGATCGGGGCGGTGAAGCTCGGGTCGTCGAGCTTGACCGAGAGGTAGTCCCGTCCCTCGTTCGAGCGCTTGGTCCAGGCGGCGCCGATCTCGGCCTTGCCGACGAAGACCCGGTGGGTGGGAGCGTTGTCGTTCGAGCGGTTCTCCTCGGCGGTGACCCGGACACCCTTGGCCTGGACCGAGAGGGTGGTGATGTCGCCGGTGTAGCCGTTGCCGCTCTTCTTGAAGGTGCCGATGGTCGCCATGATGAGGTTCCTTTCAGTGTCTCGAGTCCCGCGCCCATCGCGGTCTCGATGGCGGTCCAAGGGCCGGAGGCGACCGACGCCGCACCCGCTCGCGGGCCGCAGCATCGCGGAGGACGGCGGCCGGGAGATCTTTCTTGCCTCGCGAGGAATGAGCGCTTGCGCTCAGGGGAAGAAAGTCGACCGGACGCCGTTGCGGCTGAGGCGGTCGAGGCTTCAGCCGACCTTCGGCCAGACCAGGCCATCACGGAGGCGGCGTGGGCCGCGGGCATGACGACACGATCCGAAAGGAGCCCTGGCGGCCCCGCGTTCGCGCTTCAAGGCGGCGACGGTGCCCGGCGCGTCATCGGCGGTTCTGGCGCACACAAGGGCGGGTTTTTCAGGAAGCCGCTCACATAGCCCTTCCGCCAAAGGGTCTGGCAATCAGGGTGCCGACCCCCTCTGGGCCTTGCTCCACGTGGTCGAGGCAGCCGCTCTGCTCGGGGTCCATTGCTTTGCCGTTTATCGTCGCAATCTCGAAGTGCGAGCGATGCAGAGCAGTCCGCTCCGCTGGGCGCGCGTCTAGGCTGCGCCCAGACCAACGATCTGCCCCGCCCAGCTCCAGGATCATAAGTGCGGAAAGTAGCGCCCGGAAACAAGATGGCGGGCTACTCGGCGGCGATCGTCCCGCCCGTCCCAAGACGCTGCGAGACCGGGATCAGCGGGACCATCATGCGACCGAGCGCGGTCAACCCCACAACGACCGCGCCGGAGACCGCGAACACCTGCCGCCACGTCTCCGAGGGCATGGTCAGCGCCGCGAGGCCGTGGGTTGCGTGGTAGCCGGCGAACGCGGCCGGTCCCGCGAACACCAGCGCGATCACGCCTCGCAGCAGCGTCGACGGGACCAGCGCCATGGCGAACTGGCCAAGCACCAGCGTGCCGATGCCGGCGATGAAGCCGATCGCAACCGCGCCGAACGGCCCGGCGCCCGAATGCATCGCCGCCATCCCGGCAGTGACCGCCGCGAAGAAGGGCAGCGCGAAGACCGCGAGGTTGAACATGAGCCAGCACAGCGCGACGATGCCGGCCATGCAGAGCAGGATTCCGAGAATGATCATGGCGGTGGACTCCGTTGCAATAAGGAACGGTCGCGCCTCCACCACCACCGCGGCGCGGATTTCAGCATAGCCGCAAAAGAGGCTCCGCGGGAGAGCGGATCTGCACCCCCGCGGCAGCCGCATGTCGGGTGGCGGTCAGGCCCACGGATCATATTCGTGGACCACGCTTGCGGGGTCGCCGTCGAACTCGGAGGTCGGCGCGACGCTGTAGCCGGACCCGGCCTTGAAGAGGGTAACGCAGACCATCAAGGACTTGGCGAGGCTCCAGGCGTTTCGTTGGGCGAGAGAAAGGGACATCGTATCGGCTCCTGTCTGGAGGCGGGGACCATCCCCGCTCGACAGGCGCCCGATGCGTTCGGGCCACGGCAGCGATCACCGCGCAGACGAAGGCGCAGCGGCCGCAAGCGTCAGCTTAGCGGACCCTTCACGGGTTGATCGTGGAAGGCCGGGGACTGGACCAAGGATTGCGCCAGAGAGAGCGGGGTGGACCCGCATCCCGAGAAGCCAGTCGTCTTGGGGATGCAACAATGCTGTGAGACACCTAGCATCGCGCTAGACTGCCTCGCTTTCAGGCCATGCGAGATGCAGGGAGGCGGTAAGGGGGGATTCGGCATGAGTTCGATCAGTGTACGTGGTGGCGCCGTCGCGATCAGAGCCTATCGCGGGGATGCCAAGACGCTGCTTGCGTTCGACATCATCAGCGAGGTTGCCCGCGCCGACCTGGCCGGGTTCACGATCCAGGTTACGCCGCCCGGCGTCGAACCCTTCTACATCCAGAACAACCTTCGCTTCGAAGATCCGGGCGCGCATGCCCAAGACCCGAAGGAGCCAGCTTTCTTGAGCATCAACGCCCCGATTCACAAGTTCCGTTGGGTGCATGTTCCGGGCTCGGTCCATCAGGGGCTGAAGCCCGTCGTCGGGGTCTATCGCTATACGGTGACGCCGCGTTACTTCGACGCGAAAGCCTCCCTCAAGCCGCTCAACAATGCGCTGAGCGTTTCGGTCGACATCGAGGTGTCTCCGTTCGAGTCGGGCAAGGTCGCGCTCGGCTTCACGCGCGGATTTACCCAGTCGCAGGCGTTCGTTCGCCATTTCGGTCTGAACGCGCCTATCAAGCCGAAGGACGCCGAATTCTTGTTCGACACGAGCCAGGAATCTGGTGTCAACGCGACCGGCGAGCACTTTACCTTCGCACAGCAGTATGAATGGCTTGGATTTACGGCGCGTCGGAGGATCTTCGACCTTTTGAGTGAGATCGCAGGCGACGAGAGCCTGACGCTGGATCTCTTCGCCTACGACCTGAACGAGCCCGATTTCATCAAGGAACTGCTTGGGCTCGGCGAAGCAAAGCGAATTCGCGTCATTCTGGACAACGCGGCGCTGCATCATGCCGCCGACGGCTCCAAGCCCGAGGACGAATTCGAGGCGTTGTTTGTCGAGAAGGCCGGTGCCGACCGGATCAAACGTGGAAAGTTCAGCCGCTACGCGCACGACAAGGTCCTTGTCGTGAAGAAGGATGGAGCACCTTTGAAGGTGCTGACCGGCTCCACGAATTTCTCCGTTACAGGATTCTACGTCAACTCGAACCACGTGCTGGTGTTCGATGACCCTGCCGTCGCCGCCGCCTACGCCGACGTCTTCCAGACGGCCTGGGATGGCGAGGTGCATACCGCAGTATTCGCAAACTCGGCGCTCGCGACGACGCCCTCCACGTTCGGTGGCGGCGGGCTGCCGTCAATGTCGATCACCTTCTCGCCGCACACGGTGAACGACGCCTCGCAAATCCTCGGCGACCTCGTCGCAAGGATCGAGGTCGAAGGGAAGGTCGAAGGCGGTAAAGGGAGCGTCCTGTTCGCGGTCATGCAGTTAGACGGCGGGGCCGACAATCCGGTCTACGAAGCCCTCAACGCGCTTCACGAGAACCAGTCGATCTTCAGCTATGGGATCTCGGACACGCCCAACGGCATTGCGCTATACCCCGTTCGGCAGAAGACCGGTGTGCTGGTGACCGGCAAGCCGGTGAACACGCAGCTTCCGCCACCGTTTAACCAGGTGCCCGGTGTGGGGCTTGGCCACCAGGTGCATCACAAGTTCGTCGTCTGCGGGTTCAACGGCAGCGATCCGGTCGTTTATTGCGGCTCGTCGAATCTCGCACTCAAAGGCGAGGAAGTGAACGGGGACAACCTGCTCGCGATCCGGGATGGCGACATCGCTACGGTCTTCGCAATCGAAGCATTGGCGCTGGTCGATCATTTCGACTTCCTAGACCGCACGGCGAAGGGTCCCAAGGCCAAGGGCACGAAAACGCCGCCTGCGCTCAAGCAACAGGCGGCCGCGGCGGCGGGCTGGTTCCTCGGTACGAGCGATGTCTGGTCGCATAAGTATTTCGATGGCTCGGATCTTCACAGCGTCGACCGCCAACTATTTGCCGGTTGAGTGACCGCGGCGCTCACGCGCCGCCTCCCTTCCTAAAGTCGAACAGCGGGATACCCATCTTCTTCGCCTTGTCGGCGAGGTTGTCCTGGATGCCGCTGCCGGGGAACACCACGACGCCGATCGGCAGGACGTCGAGCATCTGATCGTTGCGCTTGAACGGCGCGGCCTTGGCGTGGCGGGTCCAGTCGGGCTTGAAAGCGACTTGTGCGATCTTGCGGGCGTCGGCCCATTTGGCGGCGATCAGCTCGGCTCCCTTGGGCGATCCGCCGTGGAGCAGCACCATGTCGGGGTGCTTGGAATGCACCCGGTCGAGCGCAGCCCAGATCGCCTGATGGTCGTTGACGTCCGCGCCGCCGGTGAACGCGACCTTCGGGCCTGCGGGTAGAAGCACCTGGGTCTCGGCGCGTTTGTGCGCGGCGATGAAGTCGCGGCTGTCGATCAGCGTCGCGGTAAGCGCGCGGCGACTGACCAGCGAGCCGGAGTGCGGCCGCCAAGATTTGCCGAAGTGGTGGTCGTAGGCGTCGGAGGCGAGATCGCGCAGGACCTCGTGCGCGTTACGGCGTTCGATCAGCGTCAGCCCCTCAGCCAGGAGCCGCTCCAGCTCGACCGACTTTACCTCTGAGCCGTCCTGCTCGCGCTGGCTGCGCTGTTGCGCCTGCTCGTTGTCGTCGAGCTCTCGCTCGACCCGGCCGGTGGCGCGGTGAAGGACGTTGACGAAGCCCCAGAGCAGGTCTTCGAGATCGGGTTCGAGGCGGGTGTCCTGAAAGGCGGAGATGAAGGCGTCAAAGGTGTCGGCGACGGCGGCGCGGACCAGCCGATCCTCGGGCAGCGGCCTTGGGTCGGGTTCGCCTTCGAAGGGGCGGTAGCCGAAGAGCTGGAGTTCGTGGAGGAGGTGAGCGGTCGGGCTTTCGGCATGATCGGGTTCGTGATCGTCAGTGTGGGGCAGTCGCGTCATGGTGTTCGCCTCCGGCAGGTCGACCGCGCCCTTCGCGGCCTCGTGGGCGACGAAGAGCGGGGGCGGACCGTGCCTGCACCGCAGGGCGAAGCGCACCCGGGGTCCCCATGCGGCCTGCCGCATGGGGTGGGCCTGCGGCCGAAGCGCAGCGGAGGACGGCGAGCACGGCTTTCTTGTCTCGCGAGGAATGGCGGCACGGCCGACAGGGGAAGAAAGTCGCGCGCAGGCGTTGCCGGCCCGGACCGCCTCCGGTCCGATCGCCCCTCTCAGAGGCCAGGGGCGCGGCTCTCCCGCTGATGGCGGACACGACACCGCCACTTGCACCGCCGTGAAACACGGTCCTGTCAGGCTGCCCGAACGCTCAGCTGCCCCGGCGTCCAGAACCGCTCGACGTCCTCGGGGGCGAGTTGGACCCGCAATGCCGCGTGGAGCGCGTCCCGTCCGAGCTGTCGCAGATCGTCGTTGAAGTCGCCCCGCTGCGGCCTCAGCCGCATCGCCTCGATCCCGGCCGATTCCGCTCTGGCCATCACCGACATCGTCGCGCGTCGCCCGGCCGGATCGTCGTCCTCGGCGACATAGAGCCGGTGCAGTCCGACAGGCAGGAGCAGGGCGTCGAGATGGTTGGCCGAGCCTGCGGCGATCACTGGAAGCTCGGGCAGCGCGGCACGGAGCGACAGCATGGT
This sequence comes from Acetobacteraceae bacterium, assembly GCA_965246915.1. Taxonomy (GTDB): domain Bacteria; phylum Pseudomonadota; class Alphaproteobacteria; order Acetobacterales; family Acetobacteraceae; genus CAVRQM01. The sequence goes on along the minus strand of CBDFGB010000008.1, from coordinate 149,694 downwards.
CTCCAGCCCTTCGCCGACGGCGACTATCTTATTCACTTTGCCGATGCGGACGCCCTGGCCGTTGATCAGCCCCATCGACCGTCGCGGCGTCGAGACCGGCGCCTTCGTCTCGCCGGAGGGATCGAGCCACGTGCGATGCACGCCGGTGATGGCGCCCGTCATGTCGGTAGCGGCGGCGATCAGCGCTGGCCAGGCGTCGCGGGTGGCGGCGGCCGGATCGTCCTCGTCAGCTCGGTAGTAGCAGCGCGGATGGAAGCGCAGCGATGTGCAGTCCCGCAGTTCCGTAATGCCGCGACTGCGCAAATACGCTTCTGCGATCGTGCCACGGATCGGCTTGGACATAGCGAACAGGCGGCCGGCTGCCTCCGGGGACCCCTGCGGCGCGGGTGTGGTGGGCTCCCGAGGTTCGGGACGAGGCAGGCTCAGGAACCGTCGGGCCTCGTCGAGGGTGTCGGCCAGCGTCGCGCAGTTCTGCGACTGGGCGATGAGATCGAGCAAATCGCCATGTTCGCCTGTCGCGGCGTCGGTCCATTTGCCCGCCGCTCCCCGGTCGGTGCCTTTGAGCCGGACCATCGTCGAACGACCCGGGGTGTTGTGGACGTCGCCCACGGTCCACCATCGCCCCTCACGCCGACCGTTGGACAAATAGTGGCGACAGACGGCCTCGGCGTCGTCGGCGAGGCGGCGGGCCAGGTCTGATGCGGTGTTGGGCATCGGTGGCCTTTCGAAAAGAAAAGGGGCCCGCCGTTTCCGGCGAGCCCCAGGGTGGTCACGGTTGCGACGTCACTCGGCGGCGATCGGGTGGGGCTCGAACGCGACGTCGTGCTCATCGATCGCCTCGCAGTCGGCGATGGAGCTTTCGCCGGGGGTGACGACGTCCTCCTCGACCGTAGATTCGGCGACGTCCTCATCTTCGGCCAGAGCGTCCTCCTCGGCCACAGCCGGTTCGCCGCCGTCCTCCGCCGTTTCTTCGACGACGGGCTCGGGGTCGATCGCGGAGTCCGCTTCGCCACCGTCGACCGTGGTGACGATCGCTCGACCGGGCGTGCGCAGCGGCTCGGGGAGCCAACCGGAGCCGGCGAGCAGGGTTTCCGCCTCGGTCGCCATCTCGACCTTCTTCAGATGCTCGATGCGGTCGGCCGCGCGCTGACCACGGCCCTCGGCAACCGCCTGCAGGATGCGCGCCTTAGTGACGCGACCGAGGAAGTTGGCTGCGGTCGGCGACCAACTCGCGGCCATGTCGAGGTCGACCGTCCGGGCGAGCCGGTCGGCGTGCGCGAACGCCTTGGGGCGACGGTTCCAGGCTTCGTGGACCGCGTTGACGCTGAGCGACACGCAGTGGGCGAACAGCGCGGCGCGGCTGTCGCCGTCGAACGCGTTGAGCGCATCCCACAGATCGCCCGAATCCTTGGGCAGCGTCGATCGCCAGGAATGGTGGCGCTCGTCGAATGCCCGAGCGATCGGGGTATCGTTCAACCCAGGCGCCTGGCTCCCGAACTGGACGCTCTTCAGGTCGAGTTCCAGGCAGGTGTCCGAGCGGTAGGTGTAGAACACCCCCAGCGCCAGCGCGTGCAAGGCGGCCAGGAAGGCGACGTCGGGCCGCTCGCCGAGCGCGTGGCGGAGTGCCAGCGTGCGGTGGGCGGTCAACTCGGTCAGCAGCTTGTCGGGGATCGGCCGCAGCCCTTCGTCCTCCTCCGGCTCGGTCGCCGAGAGGACCGCCGGACCGTTCGGCTCGTCGCCTTCGGCCCCGGCATCGCCAGCGCCGGCCGCGTCCTCGTCATCCCGTTCATCCGCAAGTTCGGGCTCGACCGGCAGCTCGTCCTCGGGCCGGACATAGCCGCGCTCGATGCGCAGCGAACCGTCGGCGGTGATGCTGACGAAGGCGCCGGCGCGGACCACCTCGTCGCTGTCGAAAACGACCGGTCGGGCGTTCAGCGCCTCGATCGCGGTCTCCAGCTCGCCCATGCGCTGGTCCTGCTCCTCGGTCAGTTCCTCCGCTTCGGCGGAAGCCGTCTCGATGTCGTCGATCTCCTGTTGGAGCGCGGCGAGGGTCGCCTCTTCCTCGGGCGTGAACGGGACGGTCTCGCCACGGATCTGACGCAGGCCGTAGGTGTGGCCGTAGGCGAAGTCGGGCGCGGCCTCGACCCACTTCCAGCCTTCTGCGCTGATGGTGAAATTCGCCTCGTTGAGCTTTTCGGCGACCATCATGTCGACCAGGCCGACGTCCTGCAGCCAGCCGCCGTCGTCACCCTGGAACAGGTCGTTCAGGACCGTGCCGCCAGCCTCGACATAGGCGTCGACGCCGATGAACTGGGCGCGCTTGTCCGACGCCCGGACCGCCCCTTCGGTCAGCATCCGCCGGATGGTGTAGGGCTGCTTGTCGTAGGACTGGCACAGCCGTTCGAACACCTGTTCCTGGCGCTCGTGATCGCCGTTGACGGTGAACGCCATCAACTGGTCGAGGGTCATGCCGTCCTCGGCGTAGACGTCGAGCAGCTTGGGGCTGACCGACGCGAGCCGGAGACGCTGCTTGACCACGGCGACCGAGACGAACTGGTTCGCCGCGATCTCCTCCTCGGACTGGCCCTTGGCGCGGAGTGCGAGGAACGCCCGGAACTGGTCGAGCGGATGCAGCGGCGCGCGCTGGATGTTCTCGGCGAGGCTGTCCTCCTCGGCGAGACCGTCGGTCCGCACGACGCACGGCACCGGCGCGTTCTTGGCGAGACGGCGCTGCTTCACCAGCAGTGCGAGCGCCCGGTAGCGGCGGCCGCCCGCGGGGATTTCGAACATGCCGGTCTCCTCGCCGGTGTCGTCGGTGACGGCCCGGACGCTCAGGCCCATGAGGAGGCCGCGCCGGGCAATGTCCTCGGCGAGCTCCTCGATCGAGACGCCCGCCTTGACGTGGCGGACGTTCGACTGACTGAGCAGCAGTTTGTCGAACGGGATGTCGCGCGAGGACGACAGGGTGATCTTCTGGACTGACTTCTTCTGGGACTGAGCCACGGTAGTTCTCCGTGACGGGCGGCCGGGAGCCTCTCTCTCGACCTCAACCCGTCACGAAGCGCAGCGCCGCCCTCTCACTCTGAAAGGGCGACGCCGCGATGACCTGAATGGGGAGAAGCGCAGAACCGGAAAGCCGTGAACCCGGAAGTCCAGCAATCCGGTTCGGCGGGTATTAGGCCACCGCCCTGTCGAGCAGCTTCTTGGCCCGGGCTTCGAGATCGAGCCGCGCGTCCTGGTGTGGCTTGTCGCGCGCCACGGCGGTGATGCCTTGGACGAAGTCGAACACGGATTCGGGCTTGCGACCCTCCTCGGCGAGCACCGTCTCGATGATCTTCGCCGTCTCGGCCTTGCCGAACCCACGTTTCCTGAGGAACTCGGTCCGATCCTCGTCGGTGCGCGCGACGATGCGCTGACGGGACTGTGCGATGCCGTTGATGAAGGGTTGAGGTGATGAGTTGGCGAAGCGGGTCAGCGCCGGTGCGGCTTCGTGAGCGAAGCGCGAGGCGGCGTATTTTGAGTGTCGGATGGTGATTTCCTCGAAATCCTCGACGCCCCAGAGATTGCGGTTCTGGCAGACGGCGCGGAGATAGAAACTGGCCATACCGAGAGTCTTCGCACCCACTTCCGAGTTCCAGCAGTAGAACCCGCGGAAGTAGAGGTCGGGCGAGCCGTCCGGTAGGCGGCCGGCCTCGATCGGATTGAGGTCGTCGACCAGGAACAGGAAGACGTCGCGGTCCGACGCGTAGAGTGTGGTCGTGTCCTGGGTGATGTCGACCAGCGGGTTGTAGATGCCCGTCGACCAGTCGAGCACGCCTGGCACTTTCCAGCGCGTGTCGCCAGTGCCGTTGCCGGCGATCCGCTGCACGGCTGCGACCAGCTCATGATCGTAGATGCGACCATAGTCCGGGCCGGTGACGGCGCGAAGTTCGATCCGGCCGTCGTCGGTCTCGAGTGTCTTGACCTGCTCGGCGCGATGCCAGGTCAGGCCGTACTGGAGATTGATGCCGGCGAGCGGCGCCGGGAGCTGGCGAAGATAGGCTGCCGGCGCGCCGACAAGCGCGGCGAGCTGGCCGAAACTCCAGTGCGTAGGCGAGACCGGCTGGTCGGAACCCGGCAGCACCAGGGCAAGTCGCTCGGCGTTATCGCGATCGGCCTCGACCCGGACTGCAGCGCTCTCCACAGTCCGTGTCCGGCTGCGCTCGGCCCGGCCCTTCACCGACGCCATCAGCTCCGATAGCGACAGGTAACGCTCGTCGGCCGGTCGGCTGAACCATTCGGACGAAATGCGCCCGATCCGCTGGCCGCGGCCGACATCGACACGGTAGCCGCCCCGGGCATCGGGGCGGGCGTCCAGAACTTCCACATTGGTCATCGCAGGTCTCCGGTGGCGGGCTGGCCGGGAGCCTCTCTCTCGACCCTCAACCCGTCACGGCGACAGCCGCAGCCCTCTCACTCTCGAGGCGTTGCGGGGTGTCCTCGCAGAAGGGGGTTGGCCGAGACGAAGGGCTCGGCCGCAGGGGAAGGCCTTCCCCTCCGGGACATTCGCCATCAGCAATTGCGCGTAGAGGTCAGCTTTTGGTTGTGCTTCAGCCTCCGCGCGCGTCGACGATGGTGCTAAGGCTGGAGCAAACGCAGCCGGAGTCGGAACCGGTCAGCAAAAGGGGCGACCGGTCGTGAGGATTTCCAGGGTTCGTATCGTCAACTTCGCGAACTTCGCCGAGCTCGATGTGGAGACCGGCGACAGCATCGTCGTCGTGGGCGAGAACAAGGTCGGTAAGAGCAACTTCCTGCGCGCGATCCAGCTCGTCCTCGATCCTGGCCTGTCGGAGCGTGACCGCCAGCTCGGCCTCGACCAGTTCTGGGATGGTCTCGGGACCGAGAAGATCGGCTCGACGGTCGAAGTGTTGATCGAGCTGACCGATTTCACCGACGACCCGCGGCTGATGGCGCATCTGAACGACTGCGTGGTGGACCCGGGGCCGCCGATGGTCGCGCGGCTGACATATCGCTTCCAGCCGAAGGCCGACCTCGACGGCGATCCCGAGGGCTTGGCCGACTACGAGTACGTCATCTTCGGCGGCGACGATCCAGACATGATGGTGGGCGCGTCGCTGCGGCGGATGCTTCCGCTCGACGTGCAGGTCGCGCTACGCGACGCCGAGAAGGATCTGTCGAACTGGCGGCATTCGCCACTACGCCCGTTGATCGAGGAGCTGGCGACCTCGCTCGACGAGGCGGCGCGAGAGGAGATCCAGGAGCAGGTCAACGCGGCGCAGACCGAGCTAGTGGCACACGCCGAGGTGGTCGCCACCGCCGCGCGGATCAGCGACCGGCTGATCGCTATCGCCGGCGAGCAGCATGCCGTTCCCGTGACCCTGGGGCTCGCACCGACGCGCCTTGATGCGCTGCTACGCAGCCTTCGCCTGCTGATCGACAATGGCGCGCGCGGTATTCCCGAAGCGAGCCTCGGCACCGCGAACCTCATCTTCCTCGCGCTGAAGAGCCTCGAGCTCGACCGCTTGGTGGCCGAAGGCGAGCGCGATCACACGTTCTTCGCGATCGAGGAGCCCGAGGCGCACCTGCACCCGCATGTCCAGCGCTTGGTCTATCGCTACTTCCTGGGCACCACTGACGACGAAGAGGAGGATACGCCGCCTCTGACCACTATTCTAACCACGCATTCCCCACATATCGCGAGCGTGACGCCGATCCACGCGATTGTGCTCCTGCGCCAAGACGCCGGAGCCGGCGCGACGACGGCGGTGTCGACCGCGGCGACGCCGCTCACGGCGCGCGACGAAGCCGACCTCCAGCGCTACATCGACGTCAGCCGCGGCGAGATCTTTTTTGCGCGGGGCGTCATCCTGGTCGAGGGCGACGCCGAGCGTTTCCTTGTCCCGGCCTTCGCCGAGGCGCTCGGTATCTCGCTCGACATGCTCGGGATTTCGGTCTGCTCGGTCGCGGGTACCAATTTCACGCCCTATGTGAAGCTGCTCGGTCCGCAGGGCCTGGCGATCCCGCACGTGATCCTCACCGATCGCGACCCGAACGGGGACCATCCGCCATTCGTGCGGCGGCGTCTGATCAGCGTTCTTGAGCTCGTCGAGGAGGACGTCGATTACGATGAGCTGGACGCCGATGAGGTGATCGCGCGCGGGGCGCCGTTCGGCTACTTCGTGAACGACGACACGCTCGAGACGGTGCTGTGGACCGGCGGTCTCGCCCCGCGCATGCAGCGCGTGATCCTTCGCGAACTGTCGCTGCAGCAGAACACGCGGGACCGGATTCAGGGATGGGTCGACGATCCCGCCACGCTCGACGCGGACCGACTGCTTGGCCTCATCGAGCGGATCGGCAAAGGGCGTTTCGCTCAGGCGCTGGCGCCGCGCGTGACCGCAGCGACATGCCCCGATTATATCCGGCAGGCGCTGGAGCACATCCGCGATGCCGTCGCGTAGCGTCAGCGCCGCTTATCTCGGCCAGGTCGCCGACCTCGCCGGCAATCCCGGCCAGCAAGCCGCCTATGACTCGACGGGGCATTGCGTCGTGCTAGCCGGGCCGGGGAGCGGCAAGACCAAGACACTGGTGCTGAAGCTCGCCCGCATTCTCGCCGAGGATGTCCGCGCGCCGCGCGGCGCGGCCTGCATCACCTACAGCCAGGAATGCGCCCGCGAACTGACCCGTCGGCTTGAGCAACTGGGTCTTCGCGAGGCTTCCAACCTGTTCATCGGCACGGTCCATGGCTTCTGCCTGCGGCATTTACTGATGCCCTATGGCCGGCTCGCCGGTCTGCCGCTGCCGTTCCCGCTGACCATGGCGACGCAGCGGCAGAGCGACCAGCTCTTGAAGCGCGCGGGCGACCGGCTGTTCGGGGTCAACCACCCCTGGAAGGCGATGGACCTCGGTCGCCATCGCCGCTCGGTGCTCGACCGCACCGCCGACGATTGGGAAGCGGAAGCCGAACTGGCGGCGTGGACCGACGCCTACGAGGCGGAACTGCGCCGCGCCGGGCTCATCGACTTCGACGACCTGATCGTCTTCGGCCAAAGGCTGATCGCCGAGCACGACTGGGTGCTGCCGCTCGTCCAGGCCAAATTCCCCGTGCTGGCGGTCGACGAATATCAGGATCTCGGCGTCGCGCTCGACCGGATAGTCCGCCGCCTCGCGTTCGAGGGCGACGTGCGGCTGTTCGCGGTCGGCGATCCCGACCAGTCGATCTATGGGTTCACCGGCGCCGACGGCGCGCTCCTGACCGAATTGGCGGAGCGCGATGACGTGGAGCGGGTCCAACTCCAGCTCAACTATCGCTCTGCGGCGCGGATCGTCAGCGCCTCGGAGATGGCGCTCGGCGAGGTTCGTGGTTACCAGTCGAGCAACCCGGCGCGGCCGGCGATCATCGCCTTCGTGCAGTGCGAGAACGGGCTCGAGGGTCAGGCCGCGCACGCCGTGGCCGAGATCATCCCGGCCGCGCTTGCCGCCAAACCCGGGCGCAACCTGGGCGACATCGCCATTCTGTATAAGGACTTCCGGGCGGGCAACATCGTCGCCGACGCCGTGAGCGCTGCAGGCTACGACTATGTTCGCGTCGACAACGCCGCACCTTATCGCAAGGTCGCGCTCACCAGCTGGATCGAGGATTGCGCGGCTTGGTGCGCCGGCGGTTGGCGCGAAGCCCGGCCGCAGTTGCGCGGGCTGCTCGACCGCTGGCACGGCTTCCGGCGCACGCGCGTGTCCGAGGCGCAAGCGCGCGCCGAGGCGCGGCAGCTCACGGCGCTGCTTTGGTCGCTGCGTGAAGATGAGGCGCTCGCGCGCGGCTTCGTTGCGGCGGTCCGGGCCGGTATCCTTGATGCGCTGATGGCGGCCGAGCCCGGGCTTGGCGACCAGCGCGAGCAGATCGATAAGATGTCGGCGGCGCTGGCCGCCGGCGGCGCTCTTGCCGAGCTCGACTTGGCCAGCCTCGGCGGTCGCGACGGCTCGCCGCTGCATCTCAACCTGCTGACGCTGCATTCGGCGAAGGGTTGCGAGTACGACGTGGTGATCATGGTCGGCCTCGATCTGGGCAGCCTGCCGTGGCGCGGAGAGGCGCCGGCGAAGCTGCGGGAAAGCCGGCGGCTCTTCTATGTCGGCCTGACGCGTGCCCGAGACGAGGTCCACATGCTCTACTCGGGCTTCGTGGATACGCCGCGCGGTCGTATGCGCTTCGGGCGCTCCCCGTTCTTGGACGAGCTGGAGGCGCGGATGCAGGAAGCGGGGCACGTCGACGGCTGAGCGGTCGAAAGGGTTGGCTTAGTAGCGTTCTCCGCCTCTTCTCCGGATAGAACGCGGCTTTGGGTAGGGAAGGAGCGCGTTACGTTCCGCCCTTGGAGCGTAAGGCATGTTAGACAAGTCGTCATATCTGACGTATATGAGGTCGGAGTAGTTCAGATATGGATAGTTGTAATGGCTTCTCGGAAGTCGCAATCGGCACTTGAACGGCTCGGCCACGACGTCCGCGGCGCCCGCCTGCGGCGAGGCATGGCCGCGTCGGATTTGGCCGTCCGCGCCGGAACATCGCCGAGCACCGTAGCACGCCTCGAAAAGGGCGACGCTGGCGTGGCGATCGGCACGCTCGCCGACATCCTCGTGGCCTTAGGCCTAATCGAACGGCTGGCCGACCTCATCGACATTCGCAACGACGATCTGGGATTGGCCCTGACGGCCAAGCGACAGCCGCAACGCGGCCGTTCATTCGCGGCGACACTCAAGCGCCAGAAGGCCAAGGGCAAGCCGGCCGGGGATGAGGACGATGTCGTCGATCCCGACGGCGCGGTGTTCTGATGCCCGAATTCGTCGCGCGCGTCGCCTTGGGCGAGGGCCTGACCCCGGTCGGCCAGCTTCGGTTCACGCGCACCGGCCCGCGGCAGTTCTCGACCTTTGCCTATGACGCGGCCTGGGTCGAAAATCCCCGGGGTTTCGCTGTGCAGCCGAGCTTCGCGCTCGACGCGGGGCCGTTTCATAGCTCGGGGCAGACTGGCGCCACGCGGGATGCGTTGGGGGGCGCCTTCAGCGATTGCGCGCCGGATAGCTGGGGACGCAGGCTGCTAGAACGTGCCTACGGCGCGGGCCTATCCGAATTCGAGTACCTCACGCTGTCCGACGACACCTGTCGGCAAGGTGCGCTGCGCTTCCTCGACGAAGCCGGTCAGATCATCCGAGGCAATGTGGCCGACGCCGTCCCGCGCCTCGTGGATTTGCAGGCCATCACCAAGATCGCGCGGGCCTATGAACAGGGCAAGGACGTCTCGTCCGAGGAGATGCAAGCTCTTGCCGGCGCCGGTGGCTCGGGCGGCGCACGGCCGAAAGCCAATGTCCGAGACGGCGAAATCTTGTGGCTCGCCAAATTCACTTCGGCGCTTGACCAGAGTCCCGTCGAGCGCGTCGAAATAGCCACGCTGCGCCTGGCGAAGGCCTGCGGTATCCGCACGCCTGAGGCCCGGCTGGAACTGGCCGACACGCCCTTTCCGGTCGCGCTGATCCAGCGGTTCGACCGGCGGGGAACCGCCCGGATCCCCTACATCTCGGCGCGCACTGCCCTGGGCAAAGCCGGGACCGAGCTCGGTGCGTACACCGAGATTGTCGATTTCATGCGAGGCTTCGCCGCCGACCCTGACGCGGACTTTCGAGAACTATTCCTGCGGCTGGTGTTCACGATCCTGGTGTCGAACAAAGACGACCATCTCAAGAACCATGGGTTTCTCTACGTCGGGGCGGGCCGCTGGCGCCTATCGCCGGTCTTCGACGTGAACCCCGCGCCCGACCGCAATCCGCATCTCGAGACCGCGATCTTGGAGGGTGGTGGCCATGACCGGTCGATCCAGCTCGCCCTCGATGCCAGTCCCTTTTTCGAGATCACTGAGGCAGATGCGCGGCAGATCATCCGCGAAACGGCGCAGCGCATCAAAGCCGAATGGCGCGAAGCGCTCCGCGAGGTCGGCGTCGAAGGTGCGGAAGCTCGGGGCTATGAGCCCGCGTTTCTCAATGATCAGACCGAGTTGGCTCTGGCTCTGTGATGACCTAGCCGATGATTGCGTCGGGCACGGAATAGCCGGCGCGGCATAAAGGGCGGGAGCCTGCATTTAGCTACGCGCGCGCTCTTGCGACGGCGAGCCGATACGAAGAGTCGGGCACGTTCGCCACGAGGTCGCCGCCCCCTTGCAAACTCCGGCTGGTAAGATTATCTTACGGCATGTCGGAACAAGGAGGTTTCCATGAACGCTGCCACGCTCAAAGAAAAACTCATCGCCGTTCTGGGCCAAATTCAGGCCGATTGCGGTCTCGAATGCCCGGCGCTGACCGGCGCGATGAAGCCGGTGGAGAGCTTGCCGCAGTTCGACAGCAAGGTGTGGCCGGTTGCGACGACAATCCTCGCGACTGAAATCGGCGCGACGATCCCGAACGACGTGAACATCTTCGTCGACGACACCACCAAGCTCCCGCGCTCGATCGACGAGGCGGCAGTGTTCGTCTGCGAACTGCTCAAGAAGCAAAATGAAAAGGCGGCGGTTGCGGCATGACCGAGATCGACGCAGCTAAGCGCACGAAAATCCCCGAACGCCTGAGAGAGGCTCGCAAGCTCGCTGGCCTCTCCCAAGGTCAGGTCGCGAAGATGCTCGGCCTGCACCGACCCTCGGTGAGCGAGATTGAAGCTGGCAACCGCCGCATCTCGGCCGACGAGTTGGCTCGTCTCGCCGAGATCTATGATGTCAGCGTCGCTTGGTTGGTTGGCGAGGCGCCGGAGACGATGGACGCTCAGGACCCGCGTCTCGAGCTGGCCGCGCGCGAGCTGTCCAAGCTGAAACCCGACGATCTGGAGCGGCTGCTGAAGCTGCTAGCCGCCATGCGCAATGACTCCACCGCGGACGGAGCGGGCGGGCGATGAATATGATGCGCTCCACCAAGCCGAGCTTCAATCGTCGCGCCTTGGCGACCGAAGCGATGCAGGCCGCCGCGGCGACGCGCGCCAAGGCCAAGATCGACCAGGGCAGCCCGATCTGCATCTACGGGCTGTGCGAGGCGCTGGGCGTCGCGGTGCGCTTCAACAACATCAACATGGAGGGGATGTATCAGCGCGGCAGTCCACCACGCATCCATCTCTCGGCGCGCCGGCCGCTGCCCCGGCGCGCGTACAATTGCGCGCATGAACTCGGCCACCATGTCTTCGGGCACGGCTCGTCGATCGACGAACTGCGCGAAAACGCCAAGGCGCAGCCCTGGGAGGATCCTAAGGAGTTTCTAGCCGACACCTTCGCCGGATTCACCCTAATGCCGATTATCGGCCTGCGTCGTGCCTTTGTCGTTCGGGGCTGGGCACCGGAGGCGGCCACGCCCGCGCAGATGTTCGCGATCGCCTGCGAATTCGGCGTCGGCTACGCGACGTTGCTGACCCACCTGTCTTTCGGCGTGACTATGCTGTCGCGCGCTCGCGCCGCCGTCCTGCATCGGGTCACGCCTAAGGCGTTGCGTCTGGAAATCATCGGCGCTGAGACAGTCGAGCCGTTGATCGTCGCCGATCGTCATCGGGCTGCGCCGACCCTGGATGTAGAGGTTAGGACACTCGTCCTGCTGCCGCCTGGGACGGAAGCAGCGGGCGGCGGGCTGGTCTTCGAGCGTGACCTTCCGACCGGGCGTCTGTTTAGGGCGGAGAGGGCGGGCATCTTTCAAGCGAGCGCCGGCGACTGGGCCGTCTTCGTCCGCATTGCTCCGGTCCAGAAGGCTGAGCCTTACGGCTACATCGGTCTCGCACGGTATCGCCACCTCGAGGAGGATCCGGATGAGTAAGGGCAAGAGCATTCTGGCGCCGCCGCCGCTGCTGATCGACGACACCAATCTGTCGCGCGCCTGGGGACGACTGCTCTTGCAGGTCCTCGACCGTGCCGGGACTGAGGTCGCGCCGCTGATTCTCAGCGTGAGTGGTTTTGACGAAGAGGGTGGCGCGGTTGAGGATCCGGCTGTGCGGCAGTCGCTCGACCGGCTGCTGAAGCGCAAGGGACGGCTCGTGGTCGATGACGTCGCCTTCACGCTCTTCCCGCAACGCCTTTGGCAGATGTCCCGCGGTGACCGGACCCGCCTTTTTGCACTCTATCGCGCGACATTCCCGCGCTGGCAGGCGATGAACCGCAAAGCCAATGGCCGCGGCCTCTACTTCGAACGCATGGTCAGCTTCGGGCGGGGACCGTGCGACGGCAATCAACTGGAGTGGATCTTGTCTCAGAGTTCGCGGAAAGGCGTGCGCCGCTCGATGCTGCAAGCCACGACCTTCGATCCGGGTCGCGATCACGTCGCGAGTGCGCAACTCGGCTTCCCCTGCCTCCAACAGGTCAGCTTCGAGCCGACCGCGTCCGGGCTCGTGATCAACGCCTTTTACGCAACGCAGCAGATCTTCGACAAAGCCTATGGCAATTATCTCGGACTGGCGCAGCTTGGCGCCTTCATGGCTCACGAAATGGGTCTGCCATTGGCGCGCCTAAACGTCATGGTCGGGATCGCCAAGCTCGAGCGGATCACCAAGAGCGACGCAGATTTCGCGCCGCTGGTCGGTGCCATTCGCGCGCTCATCACGCCGCCTGCCGCATTTGCCGCCCGTCTGCCAATCGCTGCGGCTCCGGTAGGGGCGACGGTTTGACCAGGAGTTCGAGGAAGATTGTTGGGAAGCGTCCACGCGGCCGTCCACCTAAAAACACATCCGGTGTGAATGCCGCGCCGCTGCCGATGGACTTGCCCGTAGGCGTCCGACTGACGGACAGCGTTGTCGCGCCCGTTCCGATCATCCTGCGGCACCTGGCCCCCGCAAAGGTATCGGAGGTCTATGAGAGCTATTGGCGCTTCGCGGCGGAACGGCAGGCGGTGTTCTTCCGCAGAGCGCTTGGCGACCTCGGGCCCTGGACGGACAATCCGGTGTTGAGGGTTTACAAGTTCACGAACGCCTACCGCGCGGCCGACCGGGTCAGCCAGTATCTCATTCGGCATGTGATCTATCGCGACGATCTTCCGAGATCGCCGTGCGAGGTCTTCTTCCGGATCCTGCTGTTCAAGCTCTTCAACAAGATCGAGACCTGGGAGCTTCTAGAGCGGACGCTTGGCCCGATCACCTTCGAGGACTACCGCTTTGCGGCCTATGACGCCGTTCTGTCGCGTGCGATGCAGGCAGGTCGCCGCATCTATTCAGCTGCTTACATCATGCCGCCGGGCAGTCGGTCGTTTGGCCGCACGGCAAAGCACCAAAATCATCTCTTGCTGCTTGAGTCGATGATGGCCGACAGGCTCGCGGACCGGCTGGCGCAGACGCCGACCATGCAGGACAGTTTCGAGAAGCTGCGCGCCTATCCGACGATCGGCGATTTTCTCGCCTATCAGTTCATCACGGACATCAATTACAGCGAGCTCACCGATTTTAGCGAAATGGACTTTGTCGTGCCGGGGCCGGGCGCGCGCGACGGCCTGCGCAAATGCTTCGTCGATCCTGGCGGACTCAATGAACCCGAGCTGATTCGCCTGATGGCCGACTTGCAGGAACAGGAGTTCGAGCGCCTCGGTCTCGAGTTTCAGTCGCTGTGGGGGAGGCGGCTACAATTGATCGATTGTCAGAACCTTTTCTGCGAAGTGGACAAATACGCCCGCGTCGCGCACCCGACTGTTCTGGGAAAGACCGGTCGCGTTCGCATTAAGCAGAAGTTTGAGCCGACACCGGAACCTATCGAGCTCTTCTTCCCGCCCAAGTGGAAGCTCAACGATAAGATCCAGAGTCTTGCGCCGCAGCGCGCTAGTGCTGAGTGACGCAGAGGAGGCATCCATGAAGTTTGACGACTATCAGATAGAGGCGCTGCGCACCGACCGCGTCCCGGCGCGCGGGGGCGCGGACGATGCGGCGGCGATGATCGTGCCGATGCTCGGCCTCGCAGGTGAGACCGGGCAATTACTGAGCGAGTACAAAAAGCACCTACGTGATGGGGAGGCGCATCGGCTGTTCAAGGAGCGCGTGTCGGAGGAGCTCGGCGATCTGCTTTGGTACATCGCCAATGTGGCGAGCAAGTTTGACCTCCCGCTATCGGACATTGCCACGGCTAACCTGGCGAAGGTGAAACAGCGTTGGGCGAACGAACGCGTTCAGCCGCTGGTATTCGACGCGGAGCTCCCCGAAGGCGAGCGGTTGCCGCGTCAGTTCGAAGTCGAGCTGGTGGATATCGCGGAAGGTTCGCGACCGCAGGTTCGGGTTTTAATCGACGGCAAGCCGTTCGGCGCTGCGTTAACCGACAACGCCTACGACCCCGACGGCTATCGCTTTCACGATGTCTTCCACTTTGCATACGCCGCAGTGCTTGGGTGGTCGCCGATTACGCGGGCCTTATTACGCCGCAAGCGCAAGAGCCAACCGCTTCTTGACGAGGTGGAGGATGGTGGGCGCGCGGCCGTGCTCGAAGAGGGCGTCGCGGCGCTCGCCTTTGACTATGCCCGACGCCATCGATTCCTCGATGGCGTCTCCGTACTCGACTTCCAGCTCTTGCGCACGATCAAGGATATGACGTCCCATCTCGAAGTGGGCCAATGCACGACGGGAGAATGGGAGCAGGCGGTTCTGCAGGGCTTTGAAGTCTGGCGCGCAGTGCTCGACGCTCGTGGCGGCCGGATCGCGGTTGACCTCGACGAGCGGCGCATCTCCTTTCTAGGTCCGTCAACCACTCAGGTGCCCGGCTCTTGACCTTCCGCGCCCAGCGCCAGGGCGCTCGCCATTGCCATGGCGGCCGTGTGGCTGATGCTCAGCCGCCAGCCGGTCACCCCAAGCGATTCGGCGGCTTTGGCCGCCCCGGCGACGAGATGGACTTGCGGCGGCGCGCCGGGGGCGCGACGGATGATCACGTCCGTGAAAGCGACTCCAGCGCCGAACCCTGTGCCGAGCGCCTTGAGCACCGCTTCCTTGGCGGCGAAACGTCCTGCCAGTCGTTCGATCCGGTCGGCGCCATCGCCGATCTCGTCGAGTTCGGACGGGGCGAAGCAGCGCGGGATGAGGGGATCGCGCGGATCTTCGATCCAACGCCGAAGCTCAGCGACGTCCACGAGATCGATACCGTGCCCAACGACGTTCACCAGCCAGCTCTCTTCATAATCCCAAAGTGCGACGCGCGCCCCGGACGAAGCCGGTTCGAATATCAAGATAGAGAGTTGGGGATGAGGAAGCGATGACCAAACCTGCAGCCATGTTCTGGAGTGGCGAAACCCTCAAGGACCGCCTTGACGCGCTGATCGACCCGTTTGTCCCCGAACGCGTGGATTGCGCCGCCTACACTCTGTCGATTGGCCCGGAGGTTTACGTTTCGCCGAACGATCAGACGGCCGATCCTGCCACGATTACCGTCCGCAAGCTGGCCGACGGCGACGGGTTCACGATTCCGCCGGGCCAGTTCGCGTTCCTGATCACCGAAGAGATCGTCACCGTGCCGGCGGACGCGCTCGCGTTCATCTCCATTCGTGCGAAGACCAAGTTCAGAGGTTTGGTCAACGTCTCGGGATTTCACGTCGATCCAGGATTCCGCGGCCAGCTTACCTTCGCCGTGTTCAATGCCGGTCCGGTGCCAATTCATCTCAAGCGGGGCCAGGCCATCTTTCTCATCTGGTATGCAAGTCTCGACTGCGAGACTGCTCTGAAGAAAGATGGCAAGATTCACAAGGGCCTCGATCCCGAGTTGATCACGGCCGTCGCGGGCGAACTGCAATCATTCGCCGGCCTTTCGAAAAAGATCAAAGATGTAGACAAATCTCTTGGGGATCGAGTTCACGCCGTCGAGAAGGAGCAGACCTATTATCGAGTCATCGGCGCGGTCGCTTTGGCGATCGTAATCGCGCTCGCCGTGAGCTGGCTGAAGGATACTTTCCCTTCCCGGGCCGCTTCCGCATCCGCCGCGCAATCGGCACCGGCTACAGGTCCCGCAAAGCCATGAGCGAGGGCGCGCCGCGGCCTCGGATACAGCAGGGTGAGCGGGAGAGAGTGTCCCGGCTAAGGGCGGGATGGCATATCGCATTGTGGAGGAGTAGTAGGACGGTAGTTGTTGAGCTTCGGGATCCGTCGCTGGCTCGATGCGACATCGATTTCGCGCCGATCGTTGGCGATAGTTAGCGAAATCGAGAAAATCGCCGTCCGCGCGAAAACGCGAGCAAAATCACCAGCAAACTTTTTTGGCGGTCTGGGCGACAGCATCCATCGTGGTGGGACCGGCGATTATGTTGCGAAGAAATGACTTACTCTGATAATAAACAATAGAGTGGGAGTGAGCGGTAGTAGAAACGACGGTCATCGGCGGCTCTAAGGTGCAGAAGTGTAAAGCTCGTATGCGAATGCTGGCAATAGCACCCCCATTACCGCCCATAATATTATTTCAACATGATGAGGTCAGCGGGTAAGCTGATCGATTGATCTGGCGAACCGAGTTGCTGCGTCCAGCCGCTCATTTACTAAGCACGCGGAGAGTCGAAATGGTGGATTTTTGCCTGTCTGCTTTCGGGTGCACCATGACCGAGTGACTGCGTCACATCCTAATGCTGCGCAACTGGCGCGGGTCGGCTTCTGCGGCAATGCATGACGGGATGTCCGTCAGCCGCCAGACGCCAAGGCATTTGTCACGGTATGCGCCTCCGGCTTCGTCGCATTCCTCGTTGAGAAGTTGGTGCGGTTGTGGCCAATCAAATGGCGGACGCATGAAATTGAGAGGTCGCCAGTCACCGTCCTCAACATCAGCGTTCGTCGTCCATTCGGCAAAGGTTGTCGTGATCAGCCAAGTGGCGCCAGATCGCCTGAAGTTGTCGATCGCGAGTACAATGTTGTTCAACGAAAGATGGACGAGGCAGTCGCGGCAGAGGATTGCGTCAGACCGCGGCAGGACATCAGTCGCGATGTCAGCTAACAAAAAGGATGTGCTCATGGAGCGAAGCGGGGCGCTTGCGCGCGCCGCCTCGACCGTTTCCGGTACGATGTCGACGCCGATGTAGTCGACGCCAATATCCACTTTTCCGATCCATCCAGCGTCGCCGCAGGGCGCATCGAGAAGCGACGTCACGCCCAGGTCTTTCAGCAACGCCGGTAACGTGGCTTGAAGTACGCCTGTTGCTCTATCTTCGGATCCCAGTCCGGAGACGCTGTTCGGTGCGCCCCACAGATTTGTCTCGTGAATGCGCCGGAAGCGCGCCGCGAGTTCCAAGCCAGCGAAAGCGTCGCGGGCGGCGGCAAAGCGCTGGTGAGCAAGGACTGGCGGGCGATCCTCGTCGCGCATCCTATCCTCCCGAAAATGAATCTGTTGCCCGGTTGATGGCGAAGGCTCGCAGTCGCAAGAGCGGCTGCCTTGTTCTGTCTCGACCTATGCCGCGGGTCCCGCTCACTCGACGATTATGAGCCCCTCGAACGGATTGTTGCGGTAGTGGGATAGTCTTGTTTCAAGCGTGCCGAGATGAATTTCGAGTCTATGCCCGTCCGGGTCGACGAAATACGTGGACGGGCCTTCACTCTTGTTCTGCTTCCAGATGATGCACTGCGCCGTCAGACGATCGCGCATCGTGGCGTAATCGGCCTCGCGCACGCTGAAGGCGATATGCGAATAATCTCGTCGCGTCCGCGCCTCCGCGATCGGGTCGCGGGACAGGCACAGCCAGAGCCGCCCGGCGTCGAGATACGCGCCATCGGCCCAGATCGCCCGGACGCGGCAGCCGAGAACATCGCGGTAGAAAGCCAGGGACCGGTCGAGGTCGGCGACCGCCAGCGTGATGTGGCTTAGTCCGTTGATCGCTACCATGTCCGCCCACTAATATCCCGTGGAGGCACGCGCGACGTCGGCTAGCACGGATTCGCGTTGCCCCTCGCCCGACGTTGAGCCTGCTAGAAATGCGGCAATCACCATCCGGCGGCCATCGGGATAGGTGACCAGCCCGACATCGTTGGTCGCCTGACTGACGCCGAGGATCGTGCGGCTGGTCCCGGTCTTGTGGGCGAGGCCAACACCCGGGGCGAGTCCCGCCTTCAGCCGCCGTGCGCCCGTCGCGGTGCGGGCCATGATGCCGAGCAACAGCCGCGTCGACGCGGCCGATAACAACTCGCCGCGCGCGAGCCGGGCTAGGAAACGCGCAGCGGCACGAGGAGTCGCCGTGTCGCGCGGATCGACCATCACCGCCTGCGTCGCTGCCCGCTGGCGCGCTACCGGCACGGCCGCGACCGCGGCAGCATAGCGGGCTTCGCTTGACCATTCGCGGCGAAACCCAGAAAGACCGACCGATTCCGCCTGCAACTCCCGTTCGCAGCGGTCGATACGGATGCCCGTGAGCCCCTGCCGTTGCAGCCAATCGGTGGCGGCGCGAGGCCCGCCGGCCAGCGCCAGCAGCACGTCGGCGGCCGTGTTGTCGCTGTCGCCTGCCGCCGCCTTTAGCAGCTCGGCCAGCGTGTAGGTGTCGCGACCGGGGAAGGCATCATTGATCGGGCTGCGCGGAACCGAAAGGTCGCCGCGTGTCAGCCGGACTTTCTGGTCCAGCTGTAGCGCGCCCGCATCGACCTTGCTGAGCACGAACGCGGCGAGCGGTGCCTTCATGACGCTTTGCATCGGCATCGGGCGCTCGGGATCGATCGCTGCCAAGACCCGGTCGGTCGCCGGGTCCATGACGACGACTGCGAGAATGCCGGGCCGTGCCTGTGTCGCGAGCCGGGCCAGCGCCGCGCCGACGGGCGGCTCCGTCGCCGACGCGGGCGTGCCCAGCACCAGTACGGCGGCGAACTGCAGATAAACGCGTGTTCGCATCAGACGCTGGCGACGTACATCGCCGATGCCGCCTCGAAACTGATCACCGGGGCGAGGATTGAGCCGTCGTGCAGACGCTTGCCGCCGAGGGGATCGATCGCCTTGATCTCGTGGTCGGGCTGGCCTGCATCGAGACCGGCGACGACGACGTCGAACGTCCGCGCCGGCCCGCCCTGCGGCACGAACCAGTGGATGTTGTCGCGTGCCGACGTCATCGCTGACAGGGTGCCAACCGGCGCGATGAAGTCCCGGGTCGGGCGAATGACCATCGCCTCGCCGTCGTCGCGCAAGCGGTCGAAGTTGCGAACCCGAAACCGCCCGGCGACGACCAGGTGGGCGGATGCCATGTGCCGGTGGCCATGCGGCGTGATCACGTTGTCCTGGGCGAAGTCGAATAGCGCGGCTGCAAAGCCCAGCCGGCGCGGTTCGCCGTGCTCGTCGAGGAAGCGCACCGTGCGGCGCCGCGGATCATTGGTCGGCGACAGCGCGGACGCGGTGAGCTGCGCTTGGTTCACCGTCGCCATGAGCTCGGCGACGTCGATCTCGCGCGCCAACCGGTCGATCTCGGCCATCCACGTCCGGGGTGCCAGCTGGCCGCCGCGGAAGGCACGGGCCAGTTCGGCCTGCCGGTCGATCCAGTCGCGGGCGGCGATCCGGCGCGCCGGCCGGGCGACCGCCATTTCGCCCGCCAGCGCGACCGCGACAAAGGCCGAAAACATGCCTGTCAGCTGCGCGCGACGGGTTAATCCCAGCTCGTCTGGCGTAGCGGGCCGGGCTCGCGCCCAATAAGCTTCCTTCATGGCATGCTCTCGACAGGTTGAGCGATCGCCGCCAGAATTGCTTGGGATACGTTCGCTTGCAAAGGATGATGCGTCGTGGCGGACCCGAGATTTTTTAATGCGGGTAGCGTGTCGCTCAACGCTCTGCGCGCTTTCGAGAGCGCGGCTCGCCACCTGTCGTTCACGATAGCGGCGCGCGAGCTAACGGTAACCCAAGCCGCGGTCAGTCACCAGGTCAAGGCGCTCGAACAGCGGCTGGGCGTGACGCTGTTCCGGCGTACTTCGCGCGGACTGGTAGTGACTGACGAGGGGCTGAGCCTGCTGCCGACGCTGAACGATACGTTCGGGCGTCTCAACGCGTTGATATCGGAGTTCGATGGTGGAAGGCGGCGGGAGGTGCTGACCGTCGGCGTCGTCGGCACGTTCGCGATCGGCTGGCTGTTGCCGCGGCTCGCCACCTTCGAGGCGCTGCACCCCTTCGTCAGGCTGCGGCTGCTGACGAACAACAACCGCGTCGATATCGCGGGCGAGGGCCTCGATTATGCTATCAGGTTCGGCGACGGTGCCTGGCACGGGACCGCTGTCGACCTGATCATGGCTGCGCCGATGACGCCGCTCTGCGCGCCGCATGTGGCGCGCGGCCTGCACGTACCCGCCGATCTTCGAGGTGTTCCGCTGTTGCGGTCGTACCGGCTGCAGGACTGGCTGGCGTGGTGCGCTGCAGTTGGGCTCGACGACCTGCCGATCCGCGGGCCGGTTTTCGATTCGTCGACCTTGATGGCACAGGCTGCGATGCTTGGTTATGGCGTCGCGCTGGTGCCGCCCGCGATGTTCGAGCGTGAATTGGCCGGAGGCAGTTTGGTGCGGCCGTTTTCAATCGAGATAGATAGTGGATCGTATTGGCTCTCCCGTCTGAATACGCGGCATTCGACCAATGCGATGACTGTATTTCGCGAATGGATACTCGCTCACGACTGAACTGACGAAACCTCTCGAGATTTAAAATAGAAGTTCAATCTAGCCACATAAAGTAACGACCGCCTCCCGAGACCTGAGTTACACGCCCTCAGTAACAGGAAATGGGTATCCGAGCTGCGGCCAGCCCGCTGTTGATACCCCGTGATCAGGGTCGGATGGGCCTAGTTAGTTCCCCCAGAGTTACAGGCCATCCTTGCTGGCCGGGTGCGTAACGAAGGCCGCTTATAGGTGGTCCGCACTACCGCGGCGCCGATGACGCGGTAGCTTCTGCTCGTTCAATCGATTGCCGACTTCACCGGGCGGGTCTTGCGCTGGCGAACATCCAGCCCGGGCGCGATCTTCGCTTGGCGTACGAGATGGGCTTGGCGGCGCGGCTGCAGCCAGGCCTCGACCTCTTCCAAGTCCCAAACCACGCATCGCGGTGTGAGATTAAGGCGACGAGGGAAGTCGCCCTGCTTTTCCATTTCGTAGATCGTGCTGTCAGCGAGCGGCACAATGAGCCGGAGCTCATGCCGCCTGATCGTTCGCGGCAGTCCGGTCAGTACGGTGGCAGGGCCAGCGTATCCCGTTGGGTCGTTGTCACCATCATCTTGGTACGGTGTCATCAGAACACGAACGCGGTTTGGCTTCTTGATCATATCTATCCTCCTGTGGTGGGAGGATTTCTGGTGCCGGCCAAGCCTTGCCTGTTAGCGTACTGAACAGATCACGCCGACGCTGACGGTACTTTTTGCCATGATCTGGCCTCGGGTGTCGGGGATGGAATGGCGGACAGAGAGCCGATAGTGGTCGATAGATGGCTTGCGGGGGTAAGTGGAAATAGACCAATGATATCAGCACTCTAGCTTTATGACGGGCCTCAGGCCGGTAGTACTTGGACGGAAAAATATTTTCTTATGTTAATTCAAGCGGTTAACAACGGTCCGGATAATCGAGTGGGAGTGATGTTTGACCGGATCACGACAGCGGTCGTCGTCAGAGTAAGCACTGCGCAAGCGTTTGGGACCCGTAACTCAGCTCTATACTTGTTATTTACCGCGTGAGATTGCAATGAGCTGCTGACGAAGCCAAAGGGATCCGGCATCGCCCTGGGTTCGCGCGTGCCAGAGCATCTGATAACCAAAGCCCTCGATTTCGAGTGGCGGCCGGAAGCTGATCAACCGGTGGGCTGATGCCAGCTCACGGGCCGCTCTTTCGGGGAACGTGAGGACGAAGTCGGTTTTGGACGCAATCACCGCCGCGGTTGCAAAATAAGGCAGCCACATCGCGATGCGGCGGGATCGTCCGAGTGTCGCGAGCCGATCGTCCATCTCGCCTGTGCGGCCGCCAAAAACGCTGACGAGAATGTGCGGGTAATCCAGAAATGAATCGAGATCCAACCGGCCGTTGGTGAGGCGATCTTGAAGCGGATGACCTTTGCGCACGAATGAAAGATAGGTTTCGCCAAATAGGCTCGCCCGCTGCAAATCGTCCGGCACCGGCTCATCGCTATAGAGAACTATGTCCACATCACCGTTGGAGGCGCGGCGGAATGCCTCTTGCGAGAACGGCAGCACCTCAATACCGGCGTTGGGCGCTTCCGCGGCAAAGAGACTGGCAAGCGACGGCAAGAGGGCGATGGCGCCGTAATCGGTCGTGGCGATGCGAAAGATGCGATCGCTCGTCTTCGCGGAAAAGTCTTGCGCCCCGAGCAGGTTGTCGATGTCACCCAGCAATTTGGAGATCGAGCCCGCCAAGGCCTCGGCCCTAGGCGTTGCAACGACGCCACCGGCACCTTTGATGAACAATTGATCCGCAAAAACGCGACGCAGCCGGCCAATCGCCCGACTCACCGCCGGCTGGCTCATGTTGAGCTTTTGGGCGGCAAGGGTAACGTTTCGCGTCTGCAGAACCGCCCGCAGGACGACGAGGAGGTTGAGGTCAAGTCGGCGTAATTCGGATGGTGCCATAGTATATATCCACATGATGCATTGGACGCATCATCGCGCCTGCTCCATTCTCCGTTGAGTGATTTCGAAGGGAAAGGCTGAGGCCGTCATGCAAACAGATCGCGCCCATGACGCCATGCGGCGACGGCTCTTGCAGGCGATGGCAGCTCTGCCTGTCGCAGCCTCGGGACCGCTTGCCCTCATTCCCGCAAAAGCAAGAGCAGAAGGACCTCCGAGCATGACAAGCATTGCTTCCATGGCGTCGAGCGTGGGCGCCTACCGGACCGAGCGCGTCAAGTTCGAAAGCGGAGGAGTAGCGCTGATCGGTCTGTTATTCACGCCGACGGCAACGCAATCTCGGGTTCCTGGCGTCATTATCGTCGGGCCATTCGGGTTCGTCAAAGAGCAGTCGCCAATCGAATATGCGACGAGACTTGCTCGAGACGGCTTTGCCACACTGATTTTCGATCCCCGTTTCGGCGGCGAAAGCGGCGGAGAACCGCGCCGTTATGAGAGTCCCGCGGCGAAAATTGTGGACATCAAAGCCGCGATTTCTTTCCTCACAGCCCGACCGGAAATTCGCACCGATGGAGTCTTCGCGCTCGGGATCTGCCAAGGATCCTCGGAAATGATCGCAGCGGCGTCGGACGATGCCAGAATTAAAGCTCTAGCGACGGTCTCTGGCCAGTATCTCTATAGAGAGAATCTGGAAGGGTTCTTTGGCGGCGGCGGGCTTTCACTTGACGCGCGCATCGCCCGTGGCCAGGCGGCGAAGGCCAAATTCGAGGCAAGCGGCGAGGTCGACTACACGCCGGTGGTAAGTGCGGACGACAAAAGCGCTGGTCTACCGTGGCCCGAGATTTACAATTGGTATCACCCCTGGACGACTTCGAAGTGGGGCGAACCCAGTCGTTGGGAAAATCGCTACACGACCATGAGCGACGCCGAGGTGTGGACGTTCGATGTCGATGCCCATGTCGTCAAACTGCAGTTGCCGACGATGATGATCCACGGCGAACGATCCGACGGCTTTGTCGCGGCAGTGCAGCACGTGTTCGAGAAGGTTCCGGCCAAAGATAAGAAGCTCGTCATCGTCGAGGGGGTATTTCACACCCGGTTCTACGACGATCCGCTGGTGATCGAACCAACCGCGGCCGAGGTCGCGAAATGGTTCAAGTCCAATGCCAAGTGGGAGCGAGGCTGATCATGCGGAGGATTCCGATAGTGTTGGTTCTTTCCGCTTTCGTCGTTGCGCCGAGTCACGCGGCCGAATCCTGTCAGAGTCCGGGAACGCCATCCGAGAGCATCAGCTTGGTGAAGGGCTTTTATGAGGCAATCAACACTTCTTCGAAACCGATGCTCGATGGGATTCTCGCGGATGATTGGGTGGATGTACCGCTGGCCCCTGGCCAACGGCCGGGCCGCGAAGGCATGAAAGGCGCACTCGGCGGATTTCTCGCGTCTTTCCCGGATTTCCACGTCAAGAATGAGGACTTCATCGCCGACGGCGATAAGGTTGTCGTTCGCTCGACCATCACCGCGACGCAACATGGCACCTTCGCCGGTGTCCCCGCGACAGGCAAATCCCTCAAAATCCTGGCGATCGACATTCATCAGATCTGCGGCGGCCGGGTCGTCAAGACTTGGCACCTGGAGGATTGGCTGAGCGCTCTTTTCCAGATCGGCGCGATGCCGCCGAAATCGTGAAATCAGACTAGTCAACAAGCAGCACCTACGATATCTGGAGACCGCTCAGTCGTGACCAGCGACGGATGGCGAGCCGTGGATTTTCAAGATCGAGCCAAAAAGCCCAATGTTTTCGGGCGCGCAGCTTTCTGCTGGCATAACGTTTTGACTGAGAAAATCAATGTCTAATAGCGCTGGGAGACACTGGAGTGGGAATAGCAACAGCGCGGGAACGTTCGGGAATGGTCCGGGGCATTTCTGATAGCTACACCCACATCGCGAAGCGAGTGGGCGCCGGTGAAGCGGCCCGGATAGGCGACGCCATTCTCAAATGGTACGACATCGCGCCGGAGGAGAGTCCGGTCGGGGATGATGCCGCCCAGTCCGCCCGCCGCTTCGTCGCCTCCGGTGACTTGTGGCGCGACCTCGATCTGACGGACGACCTGGGGTTCGTGATCCTGCATCGCTGCGGCGCTGATTTCTATTTTCTCCTCGTCTCGGTCTGGCGGGGCACCAACGAGGTATGGGAAGCGGTCTATGCGACAGATCGCGACGACGGGCAGTTTCGGGCGTTTCCGGCAGCCTACCCGGCTCCCGGTCGCCCGTCGCGGCCAACCTTCTGCGTTTGGGAACTCGGTGTTGTTGGTCACGAAGCCAAAGCGTGGACACGGTATCTGGAGAGCAACCGGTCCGACGGCGACGTCTCGGCATGGCGGCGGGACGTCATGTCAGGGATGGTATCGTAATCAATGCTTACCGACGTGATTGGTGCCTCGTGTCACCGCTCACGACTCGTGATGCCAGTGCCTGACGTTGGCGTCTCGTCGTCACGCGAGGTGTATCGGTCCGACGACTGGCACCGCTGGAGATGGCATGGTCAAGCCATGCCATGGTGGTCACGAGCAGCGGCCGATCGTCCTCCAAGGCGGTAGCGACCGCTATACCTTCTCCACCTGGCTGTATTCCAGCTCGACCGGCGTCGAGCGGCCGAAGATCGAAACGCTGACCTTCACGCGACCCTTGTCTTCGTCGATCTCCTCGACGGTGCCGTTGAAGCTCGTGAAGGGACCGTCGGCCACCCGCACCTGCTCGCCGATCTCGAACAGGATCGCCGGTCGCGGACGCTCCACGCCCTCGGCGGTCTGTTTCATGATCCGCTCGGCTTCCGCCTCGGTGATCGGCGTCGGCCGCAGCTTCGTGCCGAGGAACCCTGTGACCTTCGGCGTGTCCTTCACGAGATGCCAGGCGTCGTCGGTCAGCTCCATTTTCACCAGCACGTAGCCAGGGAAGAATTTCCGCTCCGCGTTCACCTTCTGGCCGCGGCGCAGTTCCACGACCTCCTCGGACGGGACGAGCACTTCGTCAAAGTGATCGTCGAGGCCCTTCTGTGCCGCCTGCTCCTTGATCTGCTGGGCGATCTTCTTCTCGAAGCCGCTGTAGACGTGCACGACATACCAACGCTTGGCCACCCGTCCGCTCCCTCAGCCCGCGAGGCCGCTGCCGACGCCGAACAGCGCCCGCACGCCGAGGCCGATCACCTGGTCGGCCACGAAAAAGAACACGGCGGCGAGAAGCGCCATCGCGAACACCAGCCCCGTGGTGACCAGTGTCTCCTTTCGGGTGGGCCATGTCACTTTCGCCGCCTCGGCCCGCACCTCGCGGATGAATTTTGCCGGATTCAACGCCACGCCACTCATGCTCCGAGACTGCCTTTCAAGATTTCAGCGCCACGCTAGGCCGGCCAACTCACCGCGGCCGGTCCCGCCGAATGGCAGGGGTGGAGGGTCTCGAACCCCCAACCTCCGGTTTTGGAGACCGGCGCTCTAGCCAATTGAGCTACACCCCTCTGGCCAGCGCGAACTGCGCTCCGCCGGCGGGGCACAAAAAGAACGCGAGCCGGCGGAAGTCAAGGGCGGGGCCGGCGCGGCGCGCCGCGCGCGGGCCGAGAATGGCTGGAGCGGGTGGCGGGAATCGAACCCGCGTCTCTAGCTTGGAAGGCTGGAGCTCTACCATTGAGCTACACCCGCGCAGCCTCACGGTAGCGCGGTCCGGGCGGCCCGGAAAGTCCCCCGCGCGGAGGGCTCACCCCCGTGAAGCGGGGTCCACCCGCCTGTCATCCCTTCCGCGCGGCCAGCCTCTTGACTCCAAGCCTGCTTTTGCCGGTCATTGCCATTGGGGGATGACCAGAAGGGGATGCGCGAGGTTCCGCGATGACCAGTCCACGCCCCGTGCCCAAAGACCGTGGAATCTTGCTCGTCGATGACGAAGCGGAACTCCGTGAAATCCTCGCCGAAGGCCTCGAGATGAGCGGGTATCTCGTGCTCCAGGCCGGAAGCGCCGAAGATGCGCTGCAACTCGCGCTAGGGCGACCCGGCTTGTTGCTCGCGGTCAGCGACGTCCGGCTGCCCGGTATGTCGGGTGTGGAGCTCGCCGCGCGGCTCGCCGAGCCTGATCTCGGTCTGCGCACGATCCTGATCTCCGGATATTTCGTGCCCCAACCAATCAACTCGCGTCTTCTCAGCAAGCCGTTCACGCTGCGCCAGCTGGAGACGGCTATCCAGAGAGAGTTGCAGGCGTGAGCTCGCGGTTGTTCCCACCGAGCCTCGATTGTCCATCGCGTCCCGCCCTTTTTCAGCGGAGCTGACCCGCCCATGGATGTGCCGACGAACTCAGACTGGCTGAGCGACGGGCTTACGCCGCACGGCTTCTGCATTGCGTGGCGGCCGAGCCTTCTGGCCTTGCACGTGGTGTCCGACGCGTTGATCGCCGTATCTTACTACTCGATTCCTTTTGCCCTCATATGGCTCGCGGTCCGGCGGCGAGACCTGTCGTTCGGCTGGGCGCTGATCCTGTTCGCGAGCTTCATCCTGGCCTGCGGCACCACCCATTTGATGGATATCTGGACGCTTTGGCACGCCGACTATGAGCTCCAAGGAGTCATGAAAGCCGTCACCGCCGCCGTGTCCGTGCTGACCGCGACCCTATTGTGGCCTTTGGTCCCGCGTCTTCTCGAGGCACCGTCCCCGGCCGCCTTGGCCGAGGCGAACATGCGGCTCGCCGATCAGATTCGCGAGAAGCAGGCCGCGCTCGATGCGCTCCAGGTCCAGGTCCAGGAGCGCGAGCGGGCCGAGGCGATGCTGCGCCATTCCCACAAGATGCAGGCCATTGGAGAACTGACTGGCGGGATCGCGCATGACTTCAACAACTTGCTGATGATCGTGCAGGGCAACCTGGAGGTGCTCCAACGTCGGCTCGCGGACGATCCGAACCTGGCTCGCTACCTCAATCGCTCGATGAAGGCGATCGAGCGCGGCGCCGTGCTCACCCGGCACTTGCTGGCGTTTGCCCGTCGCCAGCCGCTTCGGCCGTCGGCCGTGGATGTGAACGCCCTGGTCACCGGACTGTCGGAGCTTTTGCCGCGCACCGTCAGCGAGCGGGTCCGGCTGGTGTTCGATCTGCAACCCGACCTGTGGGAGGCGGAGGCCGATCCTGGGCAGCTCGATTCGGCACTGCTCAATCTGGCGCTGAATGCCGGGCACGCCATGCCGACGGGCGGCGAACTCGTCGTGCGCACCGCAAATCTGCAGCTGTCGTCGCGGAACACAAAACGCGGGGACCTCGACGTCGAGGAGGTCGAGCCAGGTGACTACGTGCTGTTGTCGGTCGCCGACAATGGCCGAGGCATGACCCCGGAAATCCGTGAAAAGGCGTTCGAGCCCTTCTTCACGACCAAGTCCGCGGGCATCGGCCACGGCCTCGGACTGAGCCAGGTGTACGGCTTCGTTCGGCAGTCGCGCGGTCGGGTCAGCCTGCAGAGCGAGGTTGATCGTGGCACGACCGTGACGATGCTGCTCCGCCGCGCGTGGCCGACCGCGGCGCCCTTCCAAGCCTCGATGGAGCCGAGCGCCGCCTCGGACTGACTGTGAGATCAGGCGAACTCGCGCACTGGCATCGGTGGAGCGCCCGATGATGGCGTATCGCCCTGGCTGGCCGGTCGAGGCGGCGGGAGCGAAGGACGCCAGGAAAACGGCGTGGGCGCTGCGGGATCGCTCGGTGGGTCGTTCGGTGGCCAGGGTCCGAAACCGCCCCGTCGCAACACGACCAATTCGCGCGCCGCGATGAGGAGCGGAATCCCGAAGGTCAACGCGCCACTAAGAAGGATCTGGACGCCCGGGTTCACCCTCGCCTCCCTCATGTCTAGGGTCAATATAGGCGTCGGTGCCGCGGCGAAGCCACAAAATCCGTCTCGGCGCGGCGGCGGCTTCGGGAATCCGTGCTATTCGCTGCCACGCCGTGGACCATCCAGCCCCCATTGTCGCCGCTGTCGGCGCATCAGCGCCTCCCCGGGTGCCTGCCGAAGCCATGCTCGCGCTGTCGATCCTGTCGATCCAGGTGGGCTCGGCGCTGGCGACCACCCTGTTCGATCAGGTCGGCCCGGCGGGGATCGCGCTGCTGAAGGCGGTTCTCGCGGCGTTAGCGCTGGGCGCGGCGAGCCGAGCGTGGAAGGCCAGCGGGCTGCGTGACCATTTGGGGCTGCTGGCTGGGTTCGGCGTGGTGATGGCGGCGATGTTCGCGTCGTCCTACGAGACGCTGGCGCGGTTGCCGATGGGCGTCGCGGCGACCATCGGATTTCTCGGCCCGCTCGGACTCGCCGCCGCCCATGCGCGGCGCTTGGTGCATGGCGTATGGATGGTGCTCGCGGTGGCGGGCGTGCTGCTTCTCAGTCCCGAGGTTTTTGCCGCCGGCGCGGGGTCGAGCGTCGCCGGCTTGTGCTGGGCGGTCCTGTCGGCGTTGTCCTGGGCCGGCTTCGTCGTGCTCAGCCAGCGTGTCGCCAAGGCTGTTCCGGGCCTGCGCGGGCTTGCGGTCGGAATGGGGTTCGCGAGCCTGGTCCTGGCGCCCTACGCCGCGCTGTCGAACGCCGCCTGGCATGTCACGCCGGCGGTCTTCGGCTACGTCTTCCTGGTGGCGGCGCTGACGACCACGGTTCCGCTGGCGCTCGAGTTCTCCGCGCTGCGCCGCATCTCGCGACGCGGCTACGGCGTTCTCGTCTCGACCGAGCCCGCGGTGGCGGCCGTGGTCGGGGCGGTGACCCTGGACCAAGCGTTGGGCGGCGGCGAGTGGGCGGGCGTCGCGATGGTCTGCGCCGCCTCGGTGGGGATGACCTGGTCGGATCGGACGCGCTGACCCCCTTGTGAAGAAATGATCGTGGTCGGTGAACAGCGTGTCGCGGCGAAGCGGTCGGTCTCGCGCCCGTGTTCAGGTCGCGCCGGTGACGCCGGCGACTTCGCAGCGCCAGCGGCGGATCGTGTAGGCCGGGTGCCCGGCCGCCCATTGCGCGAGGCCGATCTGGCCTTGCCGCACGCACATGCCCTGGGTGATTTCGGCGTCGAGCGGGATCTGGGAATCGCGGCAGAGATCCCCTGAGAGGCAGGCGGTGACGATCAGTATGACCAAGCCCATGGCAGCGCTCCCTTGGCACATGCCCGACCCTCAGGGGATTTCGAATGTCGCCTCGTGGCGGATCACCGCTGCCCAGTCCCCATTCGGCAGTGCGTGCCGCCACGTCGCCCTGGCGGTGCCACCGCCGCTCATCCCCTTGTACTTGCCGGTCCCGCCCTCCCAGGTGAACCCGTCGCTAATTGTGAAGACGTAGGAGAAGTCGTCCCCGTCCTTGTCGGTCTTCACGCAGTGGCCGGTACCCGTCCGGTCCTCGCCGACGTCGCGGAAGGTGCCGACGCAAGTGAACGTGAAGATGTCCGGGAAGCCGGGGTCGCCCTTGACGAGGACGTCGAACCCGGTCGCCTCGCCGATCTGGCCCGTGTCGACGCCGCTTTCGATCGTCTTGGTGTAGTGCCAGGTGACGTAGGCGTCGAACGTCGCCTTGCCTTTTTTCGGCGCGGCATGGGCGCCGGGCGGCATTGCCAGGACGGCACCCGCCAGCAGCAGGGCAGCGGCCGATGAAACGGTTCGCATGGTCTTTCCTCCATTGCCGGGCGCGACAACCGCGACCGAGGGCGACACGGTATCGGCATGGTCCATTTCCGCTGTCGCCGCCTGGTAACGGCGTGGTAACAACGTCCGCTCGCGCGCCTTGTGGCGACCGTTGGCCGGTCGCCAGGGAGTGACCCGTGTCATGGACAGCAACATCCTGGCCTGGTAACGGCGTGGTAACAACGTCCGCTCGCGCGCCTTGTGGCGACCGTTGGCCGGTCGCCAGGGAGTGACCCGTGTCATGGACAGCAACATCCTGTCTGAGGTCCCCGACGCCTCGCAGCCGCCACAGCGGGGCAGCATCCGCTTCGCGGGTTTCGAACTCGACCTCGACGGGGCGCGTCTGCTCGACCCGTCGGGCGCCGACGGCGGGCTCACCCGCAAGCAGTTCGAACTGCTGCGCGCGCTGGCGACCAGGCCGGGCCGCGTGCTGTCGCGGGAGTTCCTCAGCCGGGTCGGCTGCGGCACCGGGGCCGAGCCGTACGAGCGTGGCGTGGACATGACTGTGATGCGCTTGCGCCGCCGCATCGAGGCGGACCCGAAGCAGCCGCGCTTGATCGTCACCGTCCCCGGCCTCGGCTACCGCTTTGATGCCAACCCTGAAGCGGCGATTCAGTCCGTGAGGGCGCCCACGGTGCCGGCCGCCGTGGCTCCGACCTCCGACCAGCCGTCGCCGGCGAATCCGGGGTTGGCCAAACTGTCGCAACCTCCGCGTCGTGTGATCTTTGCCGGACTTGCGGTCCTGGCATGCATCATGCTGGCGGCCGACTGGTCGCGAGGACGGGACGCCGCACCGTCGGGCGAGCCGCCGCGTATGGCGGTCCTGCCATTCGCGAACATGAGCGGCGATGCGGCGCAGGATTACTTCAGCGCCGGCGTGACCGGCGAGGTGGTGACCATGCTCGCCACGTTCCCCGGCATCCGGGTCGTTCCGATCTCCGGGCTCACGTCGGCCAAGGACCTAAGTCTGGCTGAGGCCGGCAAATTGACCGGCGCTCGATACGCTTTGCGAGGCGGCGTGACGAAAACCGCCGAGACGATGCGGGTCACCGCGCAGGTCTTCGACACCGCGACCGGCGAAGCGCTTTGGGCGGATCGTTTCGACGGTTCCGGCGCCGACCCGCTCGCCCTGCAGGCCGATCTGGCGGACCGCATCTATCAGACGGTCGCCGGCGTACGCGGCAAGCTGTTCAGGCTCGAATCGGAAGCCGGCTGGCGTAAGAGCGCGCCGAGCCTTGGCGAGTACGATTACTTCACGCGCGGCCTCAGCGCGTATCAGCACTTCACGCTTGCCGACGTGCTGCGAGCGCGGCAGATCTTCCAGGAGGGACTGATCAAGTTCCCCGAATCCGCCATTTTGCGAGTGAAATATGCTTGGTCCTATCTGTGGCCAGTGATGAACGAACAAACCGACGATCCGCGCGGCGACATCGAGCGGGCGTGGCGGATCGGCATGGAAGTCGAGGCGATCAAGGACCGGTCGACGTTGGCGAGTTGGGCTCAACACTGGCTGATGGCATTTCTCTATCAGTGGCGCGAGCGAGACTACGAAGCATCGGTCGTCGAGGCGCGCGCGGCGGTTCAGATGGTTCCGTTCGACGCGATGAGCCGGAGCGACCTGTCATGGATCTTGGCCAACGCGGGGCGGCTGGAGGAAGCCACGGAGTGGGCGCAATGGTCCGTCCGCCATGATCCCGGCGCTTCGCCGTGGTATTTCAACAATCTGTCCTGGGCCTACTATCTGTCGGGGCGGCAAGATGATGTGGCCGCGTTGGCAGTACAACGCGGAGCCGATTTTCCCTTCAATCGCGCGGTGAGCCTAGCTCGGGCGGGAAAGATGGCCGAGGCGCGCGCCGCGATGGCCGAATGGCGGAAGATTAGCCCGCGAAGCACGATTAAGCTGGAATCATGGTTTCCGCTGATCGAGCCGTACGCGACGAGGCTGGTGGACGATATGCGCGCGGCAGGGCTGCCGGAATCGTGACGGGTAGGCGGCGATGGCGCTATGGAGTGCGGTATGAATGTTCTGGTCCGGCCCGGACTTTCGTTGGCGGAATTCCTCGCCTGGGAACGCGAGCAACCCCAGCGCTATGAGTTCGACGGCACGCAGCCGGTTCCGATGACGGGCGGAACGGTTGCCCATGCCTGGATCGTCCGCCGGCTGATCGAGGCGCTCATCAAAGGTCTGGATCCGGAGTTCCAGTGGTTTGCGGGCGACCTGAAGGTGCTGACGGCCGGGCGAGTGCGCTATCCCGACATTCTGGTGGTTCTTGGTCTCCCCATGCTCAAGACGGACACGGTCGAGCCGATCGCCGTGTTCGAGGTGCTGTCGCCGTCCACCGCCCTGACGGATCTGCGGGTCAAGCCGCAGGACTATGCGGCGTCCGACGCGATCCAGGTCTATGTCATCCTGCCGCAGGACGGACCGGATGGAGCGCTGGTGCTGCGTCGTTCGACGGGCTGGGAGGCGGAGTCCGTCGCGGGCGTGGTCGACCTGCCGGAGATCGGCATGACGCTCGATCTCGCCGTGCTCTATCCGCGATCGATGGTGGAGGGGGTTGGATTCGAACCAACGTAGCCATTACAGCAACGGATTTACAGTCCGTCCCCTTTAGCCACTCGGGCACCCCTCCGATCCCGCTGGCACTAGCGGCTTCGGCGCGGCATTGTCAAACGCCGGCGCCACGCCATTCCGCGCCCCGTCGCGATGCCGTATAGCGGGCGCACAATGAAAACTCCCACCCATGGAAAGCGCGGTCCGGGCTCACCCCGCGCGCCCGAGTTCCGCTCCGATTCCCGGCCCGCGCCGCATCATGGCGCGCCACGCGGCAAGCCGGGCGACAAGCAACGATCGCATGGCGCGCCCAACCGAGGCGCCAAGCCCGCTCCACACGCGGCGCGGGACAGCGACAAGCCGCGCCTTTCGCTGAACCGGCCTGTCGGCGCCCAGCCTCCGCAGGTCGCCGCGCGCCCGCCCCGGCCGGAACGGGCGCAGCCCGAGCATGCCCCCGCCGCCACGCGGCAGGCGGAGACGCCACGCGGCTCGGTGTGGCTGTACGGACTGCACGCGGTCGCCGCCGCGTTGGCGAACCGCCATCGCCGGCTGCGCCGGCTGGTGCTGACCGAGGAGGTGCAGAAGACGCTGGCCGCGCGACTGCCGCCACCCTGGCCGCTCGTCCCGGAACTGATGGAGCGCGCCCGGCTCGACACGCTGCTCGGGCGCGACGCGGTCCATCAAGGCATCGCCCTGCTGGCCGATCCGCTCGCGCCCCCGGCGCTGGCGCAGGTGCTGGAGCGGCCAGGACCGCTCCTGGTGCTGGATCAAGTGAGCGACCCGCGCAATGTCGGCGCGATCCTGCGTTGCGCCGCCGCGTTCGGCGCGGCTGCCGTCATTACCCAGGAGCGCAACGCCCCGGAGGAGACCGGTGCGCTCGCCAAGGCCGCCTCGGGCGCGCTGGAGAGTGTGCCGCTGCTGCGCGCCGTCAACATCGCGCGCACGCTGATCGCGCTGAAGGCGGCCGGCTGCTGGACCATCGGCCTCGAATCCGAGGGGGCCGCGCTGTCCGGTCCGGCGCTGGCCGAGCGAAGGGTGGCGCTGGTGCTGGGCAGCGAGGGGGAGGGCATGCGCCGCCTCACGCGGGAGACCTGCGACGAGCTGGCTGGAATCGCGATGCCTGGGCGCGGCGACCTGCTCGATAGCCTCAACGTCTCCGCCGCCGCCGCCGTGGCGCTCTATGAGCTCGGTCGTCGCTCGTGACGACGTTCGACCCCGGCCCGGCCGCCGCCGCTCTCCTCGCGGCGCGCCGCGAGCGCGTGCCGGCCGGCCCACTGCCGCCATCCATCGCGCCTCGGGACCTGACCGAGGCGGCGGCCGCGCAATTCGCCCTCGCCGAATTGCTCGGGCAGGCGAGACCGGGCGGCTTCAAGATCGGCGCGACCGGCAATCGGATGCAGGCGCTGCTTGGGTTGTCTGGTCCGGCCGCGGGTTTCATGGCTGCCCCTGACATTTTCCGCGGTTCGGCGACGTGGCCGATCGCGGCGCTGCGCGGTGCGGCGATCGAGTGCGAGATCGCCGTCGTGCTGGGCCGCGACCTGCCGCCCGGACCGTGTTCGCTCGAACAGGCGGCCGACGCGGTGGAAGGCGTCGCGGCGGCGATCGAACTCGTCGAGAACCGTTATGGACCGCCACCTATCGGCGATCTGGAAGCGGTCGGCACGCCCACCCTGGTCGCCGACCAAGTTTATCATGTCGCGGCGATCGTCGCCGCGCCCGTCACGGACTGGCGTCGCCTCGATCTGGCCGCGCTGACGGGTATAGCCTCCATCGACGGCATCGAGCGCGATCGGGGGCAGGGGGCGGAGCTGCTGGGCCATCCGCTGCGTGGCCTCGCCTGGCTCGCCGGCAGCGAGGTCGCCGCCGCGTTCGACGGCCTGTACGCCGGTCAGACGGTCATGCTAGGCAGCGTCATCCCTTCGGTGTGGCTCGATGCGCCGTGCGAGGTGCGAGTGAGCTTCGAGGGTTGGGCGAGGCAAGCCTGCGGCTGATCTGACGTCGGGCAAGGCTACGTTAACCCGACGTCGTCACGTTACATCGAAGACCCGGCGCGAACGTCCCGCGGCATCCACGCCAGAATGGCCAGCGTGGAGGAACGTCATGTTCCCCGACTGGAATCTGCTTTCGAACGAACAGCAACTGCGGCTTTCGCAGTCCGCCTTGCGAAGTGCGGCCGATCTGATTGCCGGGCAGGCAGAAGTCCTGGCCGCCGAGATCGAGGACGGCTCCCTCGTCGACCTCGGTGGGCCGGAGGCGTTGCGGCTTCTCGCCGCGATCGTCCGGCTTGCGGGGCCGGATTCCGTCTGTCCGCCGTTGCAGACGCTGGTCCCGCTCGGTCACGCATGACCGAGCGGGAGCCTTCGGGCGATCAGCCCTCGGCGTCGTCGTCGCCGTCCGGGGTCGCGTCCGGCGCGGCGGGCTGCGCCTGGCCGGCCTTCGGCGACTGCACCGCGACGAAGGCGGTGCGGCCGTCACGCACGACTCGCAGCGCCACGCTGTCCGCGCCGCTCTGACGCGCGTCACGGATCGCCGCGACCGCGTCCTCGGGCGAGGCCACGGTCTTCGAGCCCACGCCGATCAGCACGTCCCCGGCGCGCAGGCCGGCCCGCTCGGCGGCCGAACCGCTTTCGACATCGGCGACCACGGCACCCTTGGTCTTGGCGGGCACGTCGAATTGCTGCCGCGCTTCGGGCGTCAGCGGCGCGAGCGCCAGGCCAATGGTCGGCGTGCCCGACTTGTCCGGAGCGGCCGCCGCCGTGGTCTTCAAGGTCGTGATCTCGGCCGTCACGGTCTGCGCTGCGCCGTCGCGCAACAGGCCGATCTTGGTCTCCGTCCCCGGCTTCACGCCGGCGATGTCGAGTGCCAGATCGCGCGGCGTGCCGACCGTCCGGCCGTCGACGCTGGTGATCACGTCACCCGGCTGTACACCCGCCTTGGCTGCCGGCGAATTCGGCTCGACCGCCGCCACGAGCGCGCCCACGTCCTTGTCGGCCGGCAGTTTCAGCGCGCCGCGGATCGCCGCATTGGCCTTCTGCGTCTCGACCCCGAGATAGCCGCGAGTAACGTGGCCGCTCTGCTCCAGCTCGGCCACGACCTTGCGGACCATGTCCGAGGGAATCGCGAAGCCGATGCCGACGCTGCCGCCGGACGGCGACAGGATCGCCGTATTGACGCCCACGACGCGGCCGTCTTGGGTGAACAGCGGGCCGCCCGAGTTGCCCTGGTTGATCGGCGCATCGATCTGGATGAACGAGTCATACGGACCGGCGCCGATGTCGCGGCCACTGGCCGAAACGATGCCGGCGGTCACCGTGCCGCCCAGCCCGAACGGATTGCCCATGGCGATCACCCATTCGCCCGGCCGCACATGCGTGCTGTCGCCCATCTCGATGAACGGCAGCTTGCGGCCGGCGTCGACCCGCAGGACGGCGAGGTCGGTGCGTGCGTCACGGCCGATCACCTTCGCCGGCAGCACGGTGCCGTCGTCCATCGTAACGCTGACCGACTGCGCGCCCTTCACGACGTGATTGTTGGTCACGATCGTGCCGTCGGCGTCGATCACGAAGCCCGAACCACGCGCCTCGACCGGTTGGCGACGCATGCCGCCATGGGCGCCGAACGGTGTCGGGGCCGGACCCTCGTCGGACGCGGCGGACGCCTTCAGCTCGTTGGTCACCTGCACCACGGCGGGACGCACCCGGACGACCAGATCGGCGAAGTCGGGCATTCCGCGCGAAGCGGCGACGGCGGCAGGCGCGGGGTTGACGGCGGCCGGCGGATCGGCCGCCTGTCCGGCCTGGAACGCCGCGAAGCCACCGAGCGCCGTGGAGCCGAGTAGCACGGCCAAGACCGCGCCGCGCAGTCGGCTGCGGATTGGCAAGGACGGGAGGGTGGGCATGCAATTCTCCTTCGGACCGGACGAGCCCCGATGGCTCATGGTGGCGCCGTGCGGCAACCATGGCGGGAGCGGTCCGACCGGAGGGTGGCGCGTGCGTGAAAGCGTGGTCAGGAAGACCTTTCAGCCACGTCACGTTCCGAACCCGAGGCCGCGGCGCGGGAATGCCCGCGCCGCGAGCCCTACAGCGCCTTACGGCTTGGGCGTATCGGGCAGCTTCTGCTGCGTCGCCCCGGACGCGCCGGTCACCGCCGTTCCAGCGGCGGAGACGTCCTTGCCCGCGCCGCTGATGGTGTTGCAGGCGCCAAGCCCGGCCAGCGCCAGGCCAAGGGCCAGCGCCGGTGCGGCGGCCCGGACCATACGGGTGGCAAAATTGATCTCACGCATCGAGGGATCCTCCGATCGACTAGGGTGGTGTTCCCAACCCTAGGAGGAAGGCCGGTTGCACCGCAATGCGGCTCCCGGCCGAAGCACCCGAAAGACGTTTGCTTCTTGAGGGTTGCGGATTGCGCCCCGATCGAGATCATCGGACGGGAGCGATGGGCAACTATGTCAGACTGCGTGCGAGAGGCACTTCCGCGGACGCCGCGTGGCGGCCGAGCGCGACGACCGCAGTCCTGGTAATGGCGCTCGCTGGTGGATTGCTGGGTCTTGCGGTCTGGAGTTTCGACGCCGGTGCGAACGGCGGCACCGTCGCTGGGGTCTTCGGCGCGTTTCTTCTTATCTGCGGGCTCAAGGTGGCGGGCGACATCATGCGACGCTGTCGGGTCGTATCGCTGCCGGGTCCTCCGCCCGACAATGGGATGGCGGGAGAGGCCGGGGCAGGGCAGGATCAGGCACGGTGAGACCCACGCCACGATGAGGCTGCCTGCATGATCTCCCGCCGCATGATGCTGGCCGCGCCCGCGCTGCTGCTGGGCCGTCTCGCCGGGGCTGCTGGGACGCCATGGGCGGAGGTGGAGCGCGACGGACGCGGCGGCGTGGTCTATTTCAATGCCTGGGGCGGCGATGATCGTACGAACGCTTTCATCGCATGGGCCGGCGAGCGGTTGCGCATGCTGCATGGCGTCACCGTCCGCCACGTCCGCCTGTCCGACACGTCGGAGGCGATCGCCCGGGTGGTCGCCGAGCGTGCCGCGG
Organism: Acetobacteraceae bacterium; assembly: GCA_965246915.1. GTDB lineage: Bacteria > Pseudomonadota > Alphaproteobacteria > Acetobacterales > Acetobacteraceae > CAVRQM01. The sequence goes on along the minus strand of CBDFGB010000008.1, from coordinate 111,934 downwards.
GACGGAACAGTGGCGGCTCGGTCGACCTCATCTGGATCAACGGCCCGAACTTCCTTGCAATGAAGCGCCAGGGCTTGCTCGACGGGCCGCTGCTCGACCTGTTGCCGAACGCGGCGCTGATCGACCGCTCGGGCAAGCCGACGACCACGGATTTCGCCGAGCCGACCGATGGGCTGGAGTTCCCCTGGCGGATGGCGCAGGTGGTGTTCGTGCACGATCGGCAGGCGACGCCCCAGCCGCCACGCTCGATGCGCGCGATGGCCGACTGGACCGCCGGCCGGCCCGGACGGCTCACGCATCCGGTGGCCAGCGACTTCATGGGGGGGACCTTCCTCAAGCAAGCGCTGGTCGAGCTGGCGCCTGATCCCGCAGCCCTCGCTGCCCCCGTCACCGACGCCACGTATGCCGCCGCGGTGGTCCCGTTGTGGCAATGGTATGCCGCCGTTCGCCCGAACCTGTGGCGCGGCGGCGTGGAATTTCCAGCCAACGGGCCAGCGCAGAGCCGGCTGTTCCAGGACGGCGAGATCGATCTCTTCATCTCGTTCAATCCGGCCGAGGCGGCGGTCGGGATTGCCAACGGCACGCTCTCGGACACCGCGCGCGCCTATGTCTTGGACGGCGGCACCATCGGCAATTGCAGCTTCGTCGGCCTCCCGTTCAACGCCGCGAACCGCGCGGCCGCGCTGCTGCTGGCAGATTTCCTGCTGTCGCCCGAAGCCCAGGCGCATGCCGCCGATCCGCGCATCCTGGGCGCCCCGACGGTCCTCGCGCTGGAGCGTCTGAGCCCGGCCGATCGCGCGCGGTTCGAGGTAGGGGATGCCGTGCCGGGCATGCTGTCGGCCGCAGAACTCGGAGCCCCCCTCGCCGAGCCGCACGCGAGCTGGATGACCCGCCTCGCCGGGGAGTGGGAGCGGCGCGTCACGCCCTGACCGCGCTGCTGCTGCCGATCGCCATCGGCCTGCCGGTCGCAGCGGGGCTCGGCACCGTCCTGCTGCAGGCGTTCGGCGTCACGCCCGGGCTTGCCGGCGGAGGCGTCTCGCTTGCCGCGTGGTCGGCGCTTGCCGAGTGGCCGGGCGTCTGGGGCAGCGTGTCGCTCACCGTGCGAACGGGGGTGGCGGCGACCGCGCTGTCGACCGTCGGCGCGCTACTGATCGGGCTTGGCGGACGAGCGTGGATGGGGCGTGCCACCGCGCCGCTGCTTGCCATTCCGCATGCCGCGCTGTCCATCGGCCTTGCGTTCCTCATTGCGCCCACCGGCTGGTTGGTGCGTCTGGCGGGCATGCCGCCGCTGCCCTTCTCGACGGTGGGCGAAGGGTCCGGCGGCGCGATGATCGTCGCCCTGTGTCTCAAGGAGACGCCCTTTTTGCTGCTGTGTGTCATGAGCGCGCTGGGGCAGTCCGACGCCGACCGGTCGCGCGTCGCGGCCGCCAGTCTCGGCTATGCGCCGCTGCGGTCCGCGCTGTTCGTGGTGTTGCCGCGCATTTGGCCGCAAGTCCGGTTGCCGGTCCTGGCGGTGCTCGCGTTCTCGCTCTCGGTCACCGACGTGGCGCTGATACTCGGGCCGCAGACCCCGCCCACGCTCGCGATACGCATCCTTCGCTGGTCGACCGATCCCGATCTGTCGCGCGGGCGGCTCGCGGCGGCCGCTTCGGTGCTGCTGATGGCGCTCATGGTCGCCGGTTTCGCGGCGCTACTGGCCGTCGAACGGCTGGCCGCGGCCATCGGCCGGAGAGTTGCCGAACGCGGGGGCAGAGGCGCGGCCGCCCCCGACGCCGCGGCCGCCGTGCTCCTGGGGCCGGTTACGATCCTTGGGTATGGCGCGCTGGCGGCGCTGGTTCTCTGGGCCGGGGCTGGAGCCTGGCGATACCCCGCCGTCCTGCCGACGGGTTGGGCGAGCCTCACGTTGTTCGAGCGGCTGGGCGCAGTGGAAAGCCCGGCGCTGACGACATTCTGGCTCGGTGCGGCCACGGCCCTCCTCGCGTTGGCCATCGCGGTGGTGGTCTTGCAAGCGGGTGCGGGGCGTGAGCGTCCCGGGATCGGTCTGGCATGGGTGCCGCTGCTGCTGCCACAGGCCGGCTTTCTGTTCGGCGTGCAGATTTTGCTGGTCGCGGCACGTCTCGACGGCTCCGCCTTTGCGCTGATCTGGGCGCACGGGCTGTTCGTCTTGCCTTATGTCCTGCTGGCGCTGCGCGGACCGTGGCGCGCGCTCGACGCGCGCTATGGCCGGGTTGGGGCCAGCGTCGGGGCGTCGCCCTGGCGCGTGCTGTGGCGGATCACCCTGCCGCTGCTGGCCTCCCCGCTGCTGACCGCCGCGGCCATCGGCTTCGGCGTGTCGGCGACGCTCTATCTGCCAACCCTGTTCGCGGGCGCGGGCCGCTTTCCAACGCTGGCCACCGAAGCCGTCAGTCTGGCCGCCGGCGCGGACCGCCGCCTGGCCGCCGCCGCCGCCCTGGCGCAGGCGCTGCTGCCGGCGCTGATGTTCGCAGCCGTGCTGGCAATGCGCCCGCGACCGTGAGCCTGCGCGCCGAGGGCGTCACGATTCGCGCCGGCCGCCGCGTCGTGTTGCGCGATATCTCGTTCGAAGTGGCAGGGGGCGAGGCGCTGACCTTGATGGGGCCGAGCGGGAGCGGGAAATCAAGCCTGCTCGCGTGGTGCTGCGGGGCGCTGCCGGTGGGGCTGCGCGGCGAGGGGCGGCTGTTGCTCAACCGGGTCGACCTCACGAAAGTGCCGACGCATCGCCGCCGGATCGGTATGTTGTTCCAGGACGATCTGCTGTTTCCGCACATGTCGGTCGGCGGCAATTTGCTGTTCGGACTGGACGAAGCGGTGAACGGTCGGTCGGCGCGGCGGGCCGCGGTCGTCGACGCCCTCGACAGCGCCGAGTTGCGCGGAATGTTCGACCGCTATCCGGAGTCGCTGTCCGGGGGGCAACGGGCGCGCGTGTCGCTGCTGCGCGTCCTTTTGTCGCGGCCCGCCGCCTTGCTGCTGGACGAGCCGTTCAGCGGGCTCGACGTCGCGCTGCGGGAGCGTTTCCGCGAGTTGGTGTTTTCGCGGGCGCGGGCGGCGGGTCTGCCTTTGGTTTTGGCGACGCACGACCCGGCCGACGCGACGGGGCCGGTTCTGCGTCTGCCTGACCTTTTTGCGCGAGGCTCTGTTTCAGCGCCGCCATGAGGTCGATCACGTTGCTCGGTTCTTCCTCCGGCTCGGGCTCCAGTCCTTCGCCTTTCAGCTTGGCCTCGATCAGCGCGCGAAGCCGTTTCTCGTAGCGATCCTCGGCATCCTCCGGCGTGTATTTGCCGGCCTGCCGCTCGATCAGCTGCGTCGCCAGATCGATCATGTCCGCCTCGGGCTTCGCGTCGGGAATGTCCTCGAACAGTGGTGCCGGGTCGTTGAGGTCGCGCGAGTCGAACAGCGTGTGGGCGACGAGGCCCTGTCCCATCGGGAGGATGCCGATGGCCCGTTCCCGGCGCGCGATGACCACGCGCGACAGCGCCATGCGCTTGGTGCGGGCGATTGCCTCGCGCAGTACGGCGAACACGTCGCGGCCGGACTCGCCGTCGGGCGCCACGTAATAGCTCGCGTCGAAATAGATCGGATCGAGCGTGTCGCGTTCGACGAACTTGCCGATCGTCATGGTGCTGCTGCTGTCGACGCGCACGCTCTCAAAATCCTCTTCGGACAGCAGCAGGTAGTGGTCTTTCTTGAACTGGTAGCCGCGCACGAGGTCGCGCCGCTCGACCGGATGACGGCTTTCCGCGTCCAGAGTCACCATGTTCACGCGATGACCGGTGTCGGGGTTGATGAAATGGAAGTGCAGGTTCTCCCGGTCGTGATGCGCCGCGTACAGCGCCACCGGACAGGAGACGAGCGCCAGGCGAAGATGTCCTCGCCAGATCGGCCGTTGCGGCATCAGATTTTCTCCGGCAAGGGTGCGGCCGCGTCGGCGAAGCCGGCCCATGGATCGGCGCGAAGGGTCTTCAGCCGCGCCGGGACGGTCCGCAGGTTGAAGGCCGCCCGATCCAGCTTCGCGGTCACCTCTCGCCAACCGAGCGGCGTGGCCACCCCCGCCCCGTCGCGCGCGCGTGGCGAGAACGAAGCGATGGCCGTGGATCCCAAGCCGTTGCGCAGCCAGTCGACGAGAATTTTCTTGGTCCGGATCGACTTCTTGACCGCCGCGACGTAGCGCCCGGGACTGTCGGCCACCATCGCCTCGGCAAATGCCCGGCACCACGCGCGCGCCGCGTCCCAGCCCTCACGGGGCACAAGGGGGGCGACCACGTGCAGCCCCTTGCCGCCCGAGGTGCGGCAGAAACTCTCAAGGCCGCACGCCTTCAGCCGCGCCCGGACATCGCCTGCCGCCTCGGCCAGTGCGTCGATCCCGACGTCGTCGCCCGGGTCGAGGTCGAACACGAGGCGATCCGGATGGGTCGGATCGGCCTCGCTGCTGCCCCATGTGTGGAGCTCGATCGCGGCCATCTGCGCCATGGCGTCGAGGCCGGCGAGATCGTCGAGCGCGATGTAGGGCGCGCCGTCCGCCTCGGCCGCCCGCAAGGTCCTTGGAAACCCGCGCATCTCGTGCTTCTGGAAGAAATGCTGGCCGGATATCCCGTCAGGGCAGCGGACCAGCGCAAGCGGCCGCCGGGCGATATCGGGCAGCGCCGCGTCCGCCACGGCGTGCCAATACTCCGAGAGGTCCTGCTTGGTGATCCCGGGCCACAGTTCCTTGTCGGGGTGCGAGAGGCGCGGGCCGGCGTCGCTCGTCCGGCCTGCCACCACGACGGCCGATTTGCGCGCGGGCGGCGGCGGCTCTGGCCGCTCGTCGGCATCGGCGTCACCGGTCAGTTCGGGGGGATCGCGCACCACGTCGCGGGCCTCCTTGTCCTCGCGCAGCCCGAGATACGTCGCATGGCGCAATCGGCCCGCGCCGGTGAACGCGAGGTATCGCACTTCGGCCACGAGTTCGGCCCGCACCCAGCGCACGTCCCGGGCGATCGGCTCGACACCCGCGTCCATCGCCGGCGCGGCTTTCTCGGCCAGCCGATCGAGCTGCTTGCGCAGGCTCGCGAGTTCCGTGTCGGAAAACCCCGTGCCGACGCCGCCGGCATAGTGCAGCCCTCCGCGCCGATCATGGAACCCCACGTGCAGGGCGCCGAGGCCGGTGCGGCGGCCCTTCGGCGGCGTCCAGCCCAGCACGACGAACTCCTCGCGGCCCTCGCATTTCACTTTCAGCCATGTCCGGCCGCGGCCGGCGCGATAGGGCGCGTCGGCTCGCTTGCAGACGATGCCCTCGATATGGCGGCCGCAGGCGGTGTGATGCAACGCGTCGGCCTGTCCCACCACATGATCGCTGTAGCGCAACGTCCTACCCCAGCCCTCGATCGCGGCAAGGGCCGACTTGCGGTCGAGCAGCCTGCACGGCCGAAGATCGAAGTCGTTCAGATGCAGCAGATCGAACGCGTAGAACACCAAACCGGCGTCGCGCTTGGCCGACAACGTGTCCTTGAGTTTGGAAAAGTCGGAGCGGCCGGCCGTGTCGAGTGCGACCATTTCGCCGTCGATGACCGCCGCGTCCAGCTTCAGCGTCCGGAAGGCGGCGGCCAGGCCCGGAAGCCGGTCGGTCCAGTCATGGCCGTTGCGGCTGAGCAGCCGCACCCGGTCTTTCGTGACGAGAGCGAGCAGCCGGTAGCCGTCGAACTTTATTTCCGACAGCCAGTCTTCTCCGGCCGGGGCCGCCTGCGCCAGTTCGGCGAGCTGAGGGGCCTGACTTTCCGGCATGGCCGCCTGCACCGCGCCAGGCACCGGCGGTTTTGGCGCGAGAGTGGCGGTCGCGCCCTTCGGACGCGGGGGCGAGACCTTCTGTTCCAGCACCTCGGCGGCGTACCCCGCCGTCTCGGACGAATCGTGCTCCTTGATCAGCAGCCAATTCTCGGCCCGCTCCTTCGGGCGCGGTTTCAGGCGGACCAGCACGAAGCCGCCGTTCAGACGCTTGCCGGTCAGCACGAATTTCAGCTCGCCGCGTGCGAGGTCCGCGGCCGGATCGGGGCCGACCGGCCGCCACGTGCCGCGATCCCAGGTCTCGACCGTGCCGGCGCCGTAGTGACCTTCCGGGATGACGCCATGGAACTCGGCGTAGTCGAGCGGATGATCCTCGACATGCACGGCCAGCCGCTTGTCGTGCGGGTCGAGCGATGGGCCTTTCGGCACCGCCCAGCTCCAGAGCACGCCGCCATGCTCCAGGCGGAAATCCCAGTGCAGCCGCGTGGCATCGTGTTTCTGCACGACGAAGATCGGGTCGGTCGATGGGCGGGCAGCCACGTCGGGAGCGGGCTCGGCGGTCCGCGAAAAATCGCGGCGGGCGCGATAGGTCTCGATGCCGGTGCCCCGGACGGCTGGCTTGCGGCGTCGTGGCGGCTGCGACATCGGACGGCAACGTGGCGCGGACGATCCGGTTTCGCATCAGGCCACGGCGGGCGCTGGCTCCTTCGAGCGCGAGTCGGCCACCGCTTTCGGTCCGAGATAGCGGCCGAGCACGTCCGCGGCCGGCCCGTCGTCACGCACGCGTCCCTGATCCATCCAGATCACCCGGTTGCACCAGTCCATGATGACGCTCGACTGATGCGTCGAGATCACGAGAATCTCCGCGCCACGGACCAGTTCCTCCAGCCGCGTGCGCGCCTTCTGCATGAATACCGAGTCGCCGGCGAGGAACCATTCGTCCATCAGCAGCACTTGTGGCCGGATCGCGGTGGCCATGCCGAAGCCCAGTCGCACCACCATGCCGGAACTGTAGATGCGCACCGGCAGGTCGATGAACTGATCCAGCTCAGCAAAGGCGCAGACATCGTCCTCGAGCCGGCGAACGGCGGTGCGCGACAGACCGCTGTATAAGCCGCGCAGGGCGATGTTCTCGCGGCCCGTCAGTTCCATGTTCATGCCGAGATTGGCGTCGAGCAGGGCGCCCATCGTCCCCTGGACGCGAATGCGACCGGCCGGCGGCTCGTAGATGCCGGCAAGGGTGCGCAGCAGCGTGGTCTTGCCCGCTCCGTTGGTGCCGATCAGGCCGAGGCGATCGCCGGCCCTCAGGCTGAACGTCACGTCACGCACTGCTTGAACCACGACCCGGTGCTTCGCGTCCTCGCCCATGCGGCCGGATAGGCTGGAGAACACGGTCTTCTTCAGGCTGCGCGCGGTGCCGTGATAGAGCGGGAAATCGACCGAGACGCCGACCACCTCGATGGCGGGCGTCGCTGCGGGAGGGGCGGCCGCCATCACCGCCTATACCCAGAACGCGATGCGCCCGCGCACGCGCGCGAACAACATCCAGGCCAAGGCCAGCAGGGCCGCGGAGTAGCCGATCGCGCCGGCGTAGACGAGGGCGGATGGCACCTCCCCGAGCAACGGCGCGCGCACGATCTCCAGCAAGCAGAAGAACGGGTTGATCGGCAGCAGCTCCTGCCGCTCCGGACTGAGCAGATCGGCTTTCCAGATCACCGGTGTGACGAAGAACGCCATCTGCACCACGCTGCCGACGATGGGCGGGATGTCACGGAATCTGGCGCACAGAGCCCCGAGCAGAACCGACGCCGCGACGCCGTCCAGCACCCATAGCAGAAATGCGGGCAGCGCCAGCATCGCCTCCGGCCCCGGGATGATGCCAAAGATCGCGAACACGGCCACGATGACCAGCAGATTGTGGCCGAAGATGAGAACGTTGCGGATCACCAGCCGAGCGGCATAGAGCGTATACGGCATCCGCTGGGAGCGGATCATCCCCTCCGCCGAGAGGAAGCCGGTGCAGGCGTCGCCGACCAGCGCGCTCAAGAAGTTCCACAGCACGAGCGAAAGCACGAGGAACGGGAGGTAGTCGTGCAGATTCATCTTGAACAGCGCGGCGTAGATGCCGCCCATCGCGGCGACCATGATCGCCGTCGACAGCGTCAGCCAGAGCGGGCCGAGCAGCGAGCCGCGATACCGCAGCTTGATGTCGAGCCAGCCGAGCGTCCAGCACAGCCGCCACAGCGCAATCGTGTCGCGCACGTCGCGCCACGCCAACTGGTGCGGCCCGGAGCCGGCCGTTCCCGGCGCGATCTCGAACGACACCAGGGGCGCCTCGGCGGCCGAAAGCTCAGTCTGCAACGCGGTGGTCATGTGCGCGGGCGGTAGCCCATCCCCCGCCCGGCCGCAACCGCTCCGCCCGCAGGCCGCAACTGCCGCAACTCGCGCCGTCTCGCATCATGCCATAGGGTAGGGCTTCTCTCGTCGGGAGGCTTGTGATGCCGGAGGGGCATGTCGCGCCAATCCGTGATCGCCATCGTGAACGGCATGTCGACGCGGCCGCCGCTCTGGCCGTGACGTTCGCCGCGCGCGCCGGCCGGCACGACCGCGAGGCCAGTTTTCCGCACGAGAATTTTCGGGACTTGCACGAGGCCGGCCTTCTCGGTCTGACCGCGGCTCTCGACGATGGTGGGACGGCGGCGGGCCTTGCTGAGATATGCGCGGTGTTGCGCGAAATCGGTCGGGGCTGTCCGTCGACCGCGCTCGTCCTGGCGATGCAGGCGATCCAGGTGGCGCTGTCCCGGCGCGCCGGGCGTTGGCCGCCGCAGCTTGCCGCACGGGTCGGGCGGGCGGCGGCCGTGGGCGGCGCGCTCATCAACGCTTTGCGCGTGGAGCCGGGCCTGGGCACGCCGGCCCGCGGCGGGTTGCCCGCCACGGTGGCGCGTCGCGTGGCGGGCGGCTGGTCGATCACCGGGCACAAGACGACGGCGACCGGCATCCCGGGCCTGACCTGGCTTCTGGTGTTCGCGGCCACCGACGAACCCCAGCCGCGCATGGGCTCGTTCCTGGTGCCGGCGTCCGCGCCAGGCGTTCGCGTCGTCGAGACGTGGGATCAGCTCGGACTGCGCGCGTCGGGCAGCCATGACGTCCTGCTCGACGAGGTCGAGATCCCGTCCGATCACGCGGTGGATGTGCGCGCGCCCGCCGAATGGGCGCGGCCCGACCCGCTGAACGCGGCCTGGAACACGCTGCCCCTGGCCGCGCTCTACACGGGCGTCGCGGCGGCCGCGCGGGACTGGCTTATCGGGTTCCTCCGCGAGCGGGTGCCGACCAATCTGGGAGCACCTTTGGCCACCTTGCCGCGCATGCACGATGCGGTCGGCGCGATCGAGGGCCTGCTGCTTGCCAACGACCGGCTGATCGCCGCGACAGCCGCGGCCCATGACGGCGGCGCGGTGCTGGGGCCGGCTGAGCCCGGCCTCGTGAAGACGGTTGCGGCCGAGAACGCCATCCGCGCCGTGCAGCTCGCGGTCGAGGTGTCGGGCAACCCGGGTCTGTCGCGCGCCAATCCGCTGGAGCGTCATTTGCGGGACGTGCTGTGCGCCCGGATCCATACTCCGCAGGCCGATGCCGCATTTGCCCTCGCGGGGCGGCTGGCGCTTGGCGTTTGAGGAGACAAAGCGGTGTCGCTGCAATTTATCGGCATGATCCAGCCGCGCGAGCAGTCGGAGATCCATCCCGCCGCCGGCCCGGCGGTCGACCCGGCGTATCTGGTGCGCGGCGCACGCGCGCACGAGGCGGGCGGGTTCGACCGCGTGCTGATCGGCTGGTTCAGCAATGGGCCGGACGGGCTGCAGCTCGCCGCCCACGCCGCCGCGCACACCGAGCGGGTCGGCTTCCTGGTCGCCCACCGGCCGGGATTCCAGTCGCCGACGACGGCCGCGCGCGCCTTCGCGACGCTGGACCGGCTGTCCGGCGGACGGGCGGCGATCCATGTCATCAGCGGCGGCGACGACGCCGATCAGCACCGCGACGGCGATTTCCTCGACCATGACGCACGATACGCCCGGACCGACGAATACGTGGCCTGCCTCAAGGCGATCTGGACCGCCTCGGCCCCGGTCGACCATGCTGGTGACCATTATCGCTTCGTGGGCGCCTCGCCGGAGGTGCGGCCCGTGCGGCCGATTCCGGTCTATTTCGGTGGCGCGTCGGATGCGGCGGTGACCGTCGCCGGCCGCCATGCGGACGTCTACGCGCTGTGGGGCGAGACGCGGGCGCAGGTGCGCGAAATCACCATGCGGGTCCGCGCCGAGGCGGCGGGCCACGGGCGCACGGTGGGGTTCAGCCTGTCGTTCCGGCCGATCCTTGGCGACACCGAGGACGCCGCCTGGGCGCGCGCCGAGCGTATCCTCGGGCGCATCCGCGAGGTGCGCGGGGTCGCGGCCCTCGGCCAGAGCGGCGGCGCGCCGCAGAATGCGGGCTCGCAACGATTGCTGGCCGCCGCGGCACTCGGCGACCGGCCGGAGGGACGGCTGTATACGGCCATCGCGCGCGAGACCGGGGCGCGGGGCAACACCACCGCCCTGGTCGGCACGCCGCGCCAGGTTGCCGAGGCGCTGCTCGACTATCACGGGCTGGGCGTCGAGACCTTCCTGATCCGCGGATTCGACCCGATCGAGGACGCGGAGGAATATGGCGCGACCCTGTTGCCGGAGACCCGGCGGTTGCTCGCGGAGCGGCAGGAATCGGGCCTGGTTGCGTGGGCCGCAGCGGAGTGAGCGGGATGGACTGGAAAGACAATGGCGTGCGAGTCGTTCCGGGCGACAGCCTGGATACCAACACGCCGCAGACGCCGGGCATGAACCGCGCGGCGGCCATCAACTTCGCTCGCGTCGGCGCGCAGAAACTTTGGGCCGGGACCGTCCACATCCATCCGGACGCGAAGACCGGGGCGCATCACCACGGCGCGCTGGAGAGCGTGATCTATGTGGTGCGCGGCCGCGCCCGGATGCGCTGGGGCGAAGCGCTCGAATACACCGCCGAGGCAGGGCCGGGCGATTTCATCTACATCCCGCCCTACGTCCCGCATCAGGAGATCAACGCCAGTCGCGACGAGGTGTTGGAATGCGTGCTGGTGCGCAGCGACAACGAGGCGGTCGTCGTCAACCTCGATATCGAGCCGGTGGAGAAGCCGGAGACGGTGCTGTGGATCGATCCCATCCATCGGGCGTGACACCCACCAAGCGCGTGGCGAACTTGTCTCGATAACGTAACATTCTGGGCGTGCCAAAGTGTGGGCTTGCCGCAGGCCGATCGACGCGTCTCCAGATAGATCGGGGGCCTGTCCGCATGCCGACGCTGGTCCGCCCGTTCGCCCTGGGCCGGGGGTCGTCCGGGTTTGAGGGATATTGCGGTAGGTGGGTCCCGCCGCTCGGTCGGTTGGGTTGCCGCAGGCTCGATCCGGGGTACCGCCCGGAACGTTGAAGTGCGGCTGGGTTCGGGTCTGGCGACCCGCGGCGGGGCTACATCCGCCGGAAGTGGGTCTCGGCGCGCCGTCGCCGGCGGGACCGTCACCGAGTGGCGCGAGTTGGCCACCACAGCCCCGAACTCTCGGCAGAGGTGGCGGAGGTAGGGGCGAACCACCCAGACGACCAGCGGTGCCAGACCCCACCGTCCCGCCGCCGCCACGGTGATCTCGTGGATCAACCGCTCGATCAACAGGGCGAATCGCGCCGCGAGGTCGGGGGTGGGCGCGACAGGGGTGGGAGGAACGATCATCGCCACAAACGTAGTATGAAACGCACGATTTGCCAAGAAGAATCTAAATGCCGATGCCGCCCTGGCCTCAATGCGGCGTTGCCACGCTCAGCCGCGCTTCGGCCGCCACGACGCCGCGCAGCCAGATCGCCCCGGGATCCGCGTCCAGCACCTCCGGCCAGAGCAACGCGACGGTGAATGGCTCGGTCGGCAGCGGCGGATCGAACCAGACCAGCCCGAGCGCCTCGGCCGCCGCCTCGGCGACCGATCGCGGCAACGTCACGATCAGGTCGCTTCGTGCGACGACTTCCATCGCCGCGCGGAAATGCGGCACGCGTAGGGCAATTCGCCTGGACAATCCGACTCGCGCCAGCGCGTCGTCGATGGCGCCGGGGCCTTGTCCGAGCACGGTGACCAGCACGTGATCGAGCCGCGCGAACCGCGCGCGACTCCATGCCGCGCCGGCCGGATGGCCGCGTCGTAGAAGCGTCACGAAGCGGTCGGGATACAGCGCCTCGCTCCGCAGACCTGGCCCGAGCGCTTGTCCTTCGATGCCGAAGGCGAGGTGGATGCGCCCGTCGCGCAGCTCGTCCACCATGGCCGACAGGAGCGGCACGATCCTGACATCGAGATGGGGCGCCTCAAGCGACAACCGCGCCATCAGCCGCGGCAGCAGAACAAGCGTCTGCTGATCGGTGGCGGCAATCGTCACCTCGGCGGTCCAATCGGCGGGCACGAAGGCCGGCGCGGCGACGAGGGCCGCGATGTCCGTGAGCAGCAGTCGTAGCCGCCCCTGTAGCGCCAGCGCCCGGGGTGTCGCGACGAGGCCATCGGCGCCGCGCGCCAGGATCGGGTCATCGAGCATCGCCCGCAAGCGGCCCAGCGCGCGGCTCATCGCCGGCTGGCTCAGATGCATCGCCTCGGCCGCGCGCGTGACGCCGCGATGCTCGATCAGGGCGTCGAGCAGCACCAGGAGATTGAGGTCGAGGCTACGTAAATTCGTCGAACGCATGATGACGATGCTAAGAATGCATTTGGCGCATGTCCATCCACCGCCCATGTCGCGTTCGGTCAATAACAGGAGCGATCGATGTTCGTTGTGGCGGGAATCACGGGCAATACCGGTGGTGCGGCGGTGCGCGCGCTGCTGGAAGCGGGCCAGACGGTACGAGCGATCGTGCGCGATCCGGCGCGGGTCCCGGGCTGGGATGGGGTCGAACTGGTCCGCGGCGACACCGATGACGCGGCGACGTTGGCGCGCGCGTTCGAGGGCGCGCGGGGCGCCTACATGCTGGTGCCGCCGCAACTGCGGCACGCCGAGCCGATCGCCACCTACGAGGCGGTCGCGCGCGCGGTCCGGGACGCGGCGGTCGCGTCGGGACTGGGGCGGCTGGTGTTCCTCTCGTCCGAATCGGCGCATCTGGCGTCGGGGAACGGGCCGATCGCCGGGCTGCATCGCGCCGAGGCGATCCTGAGCGGTGCCGTGCCCGAGCTTACGTTCCTGCGCGCGTCGTTCTTTCAGGAGAACTGGCGGGCGGTGTTCCCGCTGGCCCGCGAACAGGGGATCATGCCGACGATGTTGTCGGACCTCGATCGCGCGCGGCCGATGGTCGCCACCGACGACATCGGGCGCACCGCGGCGGCCCTTCTGCTCGCCGTCGCCCCACCGCGCGTGGTCGAGCTGGGCGGGCCGGCCGACTATTCCGCGCGCGATGTCGCCGCCGCGATGGCCAGCGCGCTTGGCCGCGAGGTCACGCCGGTGCAGCCACCTCGCGAGGCCTGGGTCTCGATCCTGGAGGGCGCGGGCCTGGGGGCCGCGTATGCCGGGCTGGTGGCGGAAATGTATGACGGCATCAACAGCGGTCACGTCACGTTCGAGGGCATTGCACCGCCACTTCAGGGCGTGAAGTCATTGAACGAGACGTTCGCCGCCTGGGCGGCTTAGTGGAGGAAATCCGGCGGAAAGGGCCGTCAGCTTCCATCCACCCGCTTTCGATGTGATGGGGCGGATCACCTGACGCCTGGGGAGCGGGCGTCAGGTTCGCACCACCGTACTCGCGCCGACGGGTCACGTGTGATGGCGCGGGTGCCCGCGCCATCAATGCTACCATCACGAAATGAACCTGTGCCGCGGGCAGCTTTCTTGAATGACGATCCGATGCGACGCGTCGTTGCGGTGGCCGCCTCGAACAACAATTTTGAAGTTGCCCGAATGAGCGGCATCAGGCGGTCGGCGCGGCCCGCGCCAGCCGCGTCCGCGCACCGAGCGTGAGGATTACCCGCTCGCCCGGCTGAAGCTGCAGTTCGTTGGTCTGCACGATCGACAGCGTCTCGCCGCCGTCGGCGCGGACGATGAACTCGGACGCCGTTCCCTTGCCCGCCGCGCCTTCCACCGCGTTGCCTGCGAAGCCGCCGATGAGCGCGCCGCCGACCGCGCCGAGTATGTTCGTGACGACGCTTGCGCCGCCGATGAAGCTGCCGGCGACCCCGCCCAAGGCGCCGCCGCCGATCGCGCCGACGCCGGTTTTGTCGGCCTGCACCGCGACGGGACGAACCGAGACGATCGTGCCGTATCGGATCTGCGCGGCGCGGCCGATATCCTGGCCCGAAAAAGTCGTGTTCGTGTCCTTCGGCGCGCAACCGGTCGCGCCCAGCAGCGCGAGCAGGCCGACCACGAGAAGGCGGAGCGGCAAGGGACGGGTCATCGGGTCATTCCTTTGAGTGCGGTTCGTAAACTACCCTGAATCGAAGCCAGGACGCCACACTCGAACTGTCTTGTGACGCTGGGGTTACCCGGCCGCTTGCGCCGGTTCATGTGATCCGCTAGCCACTTACGGGCTGTTGCTGACCACAACGCTGAGCGGTGGCCGCTAAGGTCGCCGTGACTGCCGGCTGTACCCGCCAGCCGTGTTTCGACGGAGACATCGATGCCCTGCCTTCGCCTGTCGCAGCGCACTGGCATCGGCCTGCGCCTGTTCGCAGTCTCCGCCCTGCTCATCGGGATCGCCGGGTGCGCCAGCCGGCACCCGCAATTCAGCGCGACGCAGGAGGCCGCGCAGTATGCGGCCCGCGCGAAGCGGAACTACACGCCGCCGGGTCCGCCGAGCGATCCCTGGGGGCCGTACATCACCGAGGCCGGTGCGCGATTCGATGTGCCCGTGCGTTGGGTGCGCGCCGTGATCCGGCAGGAATCGGGGGGGCGTCAGTATGCCGACGGTCAGCTCATCACCTCGCCCGTCGGCGCGATGGGCCTGATGCAGGTGATGCCGGGCACGTTCGACGAGCTGCGAGGGCGCTACGCCTTGGGCGCCGACCCGTACGATCCGCACGACAACATCCTCGCGGGCACTGCCTATATCCGCGAGCTTTATGACGTGTATGGCAGCCCCGGATTCCTCGCCGCCTACAATGCCGGGCCGGGGCGGCTCGACGATTATCTGACGCGCAACCGGCCGCTGCCGGCGGAGACCCGCAACTACGTCGCGCGTATCGCGCCAAACCTTCGTGGCGACGCGCCGAACCGGATCTCGGACGGGCAGATGCTGGCGGTCAACCAGATCCCCGAGAATATCCCTGCCGGCCCGCGTTTCCCCCGCCACTCGAAGGGCCAGCGGCCGGTGGCCCTGGCCGACAACAGCAGGCGGATCAGCGGCTATCGCCGGGAGCCGGTGGCGACCGCATCGCTGCCAGAGCCGCCGCAGCCGCCGCAATACGCGGCGCTCGAACAGCCGAAGAAGGGCGGGTTCCGGCTTATCTCGCGTGCCATGGCCGACACGATGCCGGTTCGCTCGGGCGGCGCCAAGACCGGGGACTGGGCTGTGCAGGTTGGTGCGTTCGCGAGCCAGGGCCTGGCGAAGTCCGCCGCCCAGGGCGCGCAGGCGCAGGCCGGCGGACGTATCGCCGTCGGCTCCGTGCAGTCGAACAAGACGGTGCTCTATCGGGCCAGGGTCATCGGCCTGTCGCACGAGGCGGCGATCCAGGCCTGCGGCAAGATCCGTGGGCGCAACTGCATCGTGCTGTCGCCCGCCGCCCAGGGGTAGACGGCTGTGCAGGGTTGCTTCGCAGGCGATGGCGACCTGAAAAACTGAGCTCGTCGCGCCGCCGGACGCCGGGATGACGTCTCGGATTTGGGACCCTACGCGGAAACGACGGTGAGGGGTGCGTTCTTCGCTGCAGCGCGATAGGCTCACGATATGAGCGCGGCCCGCCCCTCGACTGTGGAACTGCTCGATCGCCTGGTGGCGTTCGACACGACCAGTCGCAATCCGAACCTCGAGCTGATGGCGTTCGTGCGCGGCTTTCTCGACTCGCACGGCGTGCGCAGCCATGCCAGCCATGATCCGACCGGCCAGAAGATCAACCTGCACGCCTTGATCGGCCCGGCCATCGAGGGTGGCGTCGCGCTGTCGGGCCATGTCGACACGGTGCCGGTCGACGGGCAGCGGTGGCAAACCGATCCATTCGACCTGCGGGCAAAGGACGGCAAGCTCTTTGGGCGGGGAACCTGCGACATGAAGGGCTTCGTCGCGTCCATGCTCGCTGCCGTGCCCGATCTCGTGGCGCGGCGGCTGGCGCGGCCGGTCCACCTGTTCATCACGTTCGATGAGGAGACGACGATGGCCGGTGCGCGCCGGCTGCTCGCCACGCTGGATGAGGCCGGATGGCCCCGCCCGGCGATGTGCGTGGTCGGCGAGCCGAGCCTCATGCAGCCGATCGTCGGCCACAAAGGACGTCTGGCGGCCCGCGCCGTCGTGCGCGGCCGCCCGGGCCATTCGTCCGATCCGGCGCGAGGCGTGAACGCGATTCATGCCGCCGCGCGCCTGATCGCCTGGATCGCCGGGGAGGCCGATCGGACGGCGCGCGAAGGGCCGTTCGCCGAGGGGTTCGAGCCGGCCCACACGACAAGTCAGGTCGGCACGGTCGAGGGGGGTGCCGCGCTCAACATCGTGCCCGAGCGATGCGAACTGACCGTCGAGTGGCGTCCGATCCCCGGCGACGACGCGCGCGACGCACTCCGACGCCTGGAGGCCCACGCGCTCGAGGTGCTCGAGCCCGCGATGCGATCGGCCGCCCCCGGGAGCGGCTTCGGCTTCGAGGTGACCGACTGGGTACCGGAGATGTCGCTGCCGCCGGATCACGAGTTGGCCGCCCTGGTGCGCCGCGCCGCGGGATCGAACGGTGCCGGTCACGTCAGCTACGCCACCGAGGGGGGCCTGTTCCAGGAGGCCGGCATCCCAACCATCGTCTGCGGTCCGGGGTCCATCGAGCAGGCGCATGGCGCGGACGAGTGGATCGAGCGGGCGCAACTCGACGCAAGCGACGCGTTCATCCGCCGGCTGGTCGAGCCGATGGCCGCATGAACGCGCTCGCCTCGGCGGCACTCGGCCATAAGCTGCCGGAATTCGAGATCGAAGTGATGCCTCCGCATCTGCCGTCCGCGTGGCGGGTCGGCAATTGCGGCGTACCCGGCTTCGTGAGCCACGCCGCCGACCAGGCCGGCCCGCATGTCGTGCTGATGTCGCTGATCCACGGCAACGAACTGGCGGGCGCCGTCGTGCTGGCCGAGTTGCTGGCGGCCGGCGTGCGGCCGCTGCGAGGACGCCTCACGATCGGCTTTGCCAACCTCGCCGCATTCGACCGGTTCGACCCGCGGCAGCCTACGTCGTCGCGCTTCGTCGACGAGGATCTGAACCGCCTGTGGGACGCCTCCGTCCTGGACGGCCCCCGCATCTGTTCGGAGCTCGTGCGGGCGCGGCAGATGCGCCGCATCGTCGACAGCGCCGACATGCTTCTCGATCTGCACTCGATGCTCTGGCCGTCCGAGCCGCTGCTGTTGTGCGGCTCCACCGCAAAGGGGCGCGGTCTCGCGCGGGCGATCGGAACACCCGGGTTGATCGTCGCCGATGACGGCCACATGAGTGGACGGCGGCTGATCGACTATGGCCGGTTTGCCGATCCGCCGGGCGGGCCGGTGGCGCTGCTGGTCGAGGCCGGCCAGCATTGGCGCGCCGACACCGTGGCGCAGACGCGGGCGAGCGTCGCGGCCCTGCTGCGCCACGTCGGAATGGTCGCCGATTCGCGGCCGGAGGGGCCGGCTGCGGCGCGGTTCGCGCGCGTCACTCGCGTGGTCACCGCCTCTACCGCGAGCTTTTCGTTCCTGCGGCCGTGGCGCGGCGGCGAGATCGTCCCGACTGGCGGCACCCTGATCGCCACGGACGGCGACGCCGAGGTGCGAACGCCGCACGACGACTGTCTTCTGGTCATGCCGAGCCTGCGCACCGGACGTGGCCACACCGCCGTCCGCCTCGCCCGCTTCGAGGAGCCATGACGCGCGCGCTCGACGGATTGCGCATCGTCGACCTGACGCGCGTGCTGGGCGGCCCGTACGCCACGATGATCCTGTCGGATCACGGCGCGGACGTGATCAAGGTCGAGCCGCCGCAGGGCGACGAGGTGCGCGACTGGGGACCGCCGTTCCTGGAGCATCCGGACGGGACCCGGGACGCAAGCTATTTCCTGGGCGTCAACCGCAACAAGCGCTCGATCGCGCTCGACATCGGCAGGCCGGCCGGACGGGAGGTGCTGTTGCGGCTGCTCGCCGACGCGGACGTGCTTGTCGAAAACTTCAAGCCGGGCGCGATGGAGAAATGGGGGCTGGCGTATGCCGACCTCGAGAAGCTGTTTCCGAAATTGATCCATTGCCGCGTCTCCGGCTTCGGTGCCGACGGGCCGCTCGGCGGCATGCCGGGCTACGACGCGATCGTCCAGGCGATGGTCGGGTTGATGAGCATCAACGGTGAGGTGGCGGGCGGACCGTTGCGCATCGGCGCGCCCGTCGTGGACATGGTCACGGGACTTTATTCAGTGATCGGGATTCTCATGGCGGTGCAGGAGCGAGCGCGGTCCGGACGCGGCCAGTTCCTCGACATGACCCTGCATGATTGCGGCATGGCGCTGCTGCATCCGCACGCGGCGAATTTCTTCCTCAACGGCAAGCGGCCGATGCCGCTCGGCAATCCGCACCCGAACATCGCTCCGTATTCAAAATTCGCCACCGCGACGGGCGACATCTTCTTGTGCATCGGCAACGACGCGCAGTTCCGCAAACTCTGCGCGGAGATCGGTCGACCCGCGATGGCGGCCGATCCGCGATTCGTGACGAACGCCGACCGGATCGCCCACCGCGAGGCGATGACCGTGGAGCTGGAGGATGCCTTGGCGACGCAGGATGGCGGGGTGTTGGCGGACCGGCTGTTGCGCGCCGGGCTGCCGGCGGGCGCGGTGCTGCCGATCGACGCCGCGATGGCCGCCGCTCACACCGCCGCGCGCGAGATGGTGGTGGAGCGCGACGGCGTTCGTACGTTGGGTACACCGATCAAATTCTCCCGCACCCCGGGCGGCCCGCTGCAAGGACCGCCGCGATTCGCGGCACATGCCGACGAGATCCTCGCAGACGCCGGCTTCAACGATGCGGAGATCTTGGCGTTACGCCAGAACGGCGCGGTCCCGGCGACGAGGCGGCGGTGACCCGCGACCCCGCGAAACTTCGCAGCGCCCGCTGGTACGGACCCGCCGATCTGCGCAGCTTCGGCCATCGCAGCCGCACCAAGCAGATGGGCTACGCCGCCGCCGACTGGGCCGGCAAGCCGGTGATCGGCATCCTCAACACCTGGTCGGACCTCAATCCCTGCCACCAGCATTTCCGCGTCCGCGCCGAGGAGACAAAGCGCGGCGTCTGGCAGGCGGGCGGCTTTCCCCTGGAAATCCCGGCGCTCGCGCTGCCGGAGAATTTCATGAAGCCGACGACGATGCTGTACCGAAATCTCCTGGCGATGGAGGTGGAGGAGATCGCCCGCAGCCTGCCGCTCGATGCCCTCGTTCTGATGTGTGGCTGCGACAAGACCACGCCGGCGATGATCATGGGCGCGGTCTCGGCCGACCTGCCGTGCATCGCGCTTCCGGCCGGGCCGATGCTGCGCGGCCATGCGGCCGGCAGGACGCTCGGCAGCGGCTCGGATTCCTGGAAATACTGGGCCGAATTGCGCGCCGGTACGATCACCGAAGCCGACTGGGCCGACGTCGAGGACGGCATCGCCCGCAGCTGGGGCACCTGCATGACCATGGGCACCGCGAGCACCATGACGGCGGGGGCGGAGGCGTTGGGGCTGGCGCTGCCCGGCAGTACATCCATTCCTGCCCCGGACTCCAACCATGCCCGCATGGCCACCGCCTGCGGACGTCGCATCGTCGAGATGGCGTGGGAGGATTTGCGGCCATCTCGCCTGTTGACGGCGGCGAGCTTCCGCAATGCGGCGACGGTGGTGCTCGCACTCGGCGGCTCGACCAACGCGATCGTGCATCTGGTGGCCATGGCGCGGCGGGCGGGGGTCGACTTCACGCTCGACGATCTCGATGCGCTGTCGCGGACCACGCCGCTGCTGGCCGATATCCGTCCGGCCGGCGCGTTCCTCATGGAGGATTTCTTCTACGCCGGCGGCCTGCGCGGCTTGATGGCTCGGATCGCGGATCTTCTGGACGGCACGGCCGCCACCGTTACCGGCGCCTCGCTCGCGGATGGGTTCGCGGACGCGAAAGTGTGGAACGACTCGGTGATCAGGACGCGCGAAAATCCGCTGCGCGAGGACGCCGGGCTCGCGGTGCTTCGCGGCAACCTTGCCCCCGATGGTGCGGTGATGAAACACGGCGCGGCCGATCCGGCGCTGCATGTCCATGCCGGCCCGGCCGTGGTGTTCGACGACTACGCCGACATGGCCGCGCGGATCGACGACCCGGCGCTCGACGTCACCTCCGACAGCGTCCTGGTCCTGCGTGGCGCGGGACCGGTGGGCGGGCCGGGCATGCCAGAATGGGGAATGCTGCCAATTCCTCAGAAACTGCTGCGCGCGGGCGTGCGCGACATGTTACGGATCAGCGACGCGCGGATGTCCGGAACGAGCTACGGCGCCTGTGTCCTGCATGTGGCGCCCGAGAGCGCGGTCGGCGGCCCGCTGGCTCTCGCACGAACGGGCGACATCATCGCGCTCGACGTGCCCGCGCGAACCCTCGCGCTTCAGGTCGACGAGGCGACGCTCGCGACACGCCGCGCAATCTGGACTGCACCGCCGCCGCGTTTCGCCCGTGGCTACGGAAAGCTTGCGGCGGACGAAATCACCCAAGCCAACGAAGGCTGCGATTTCCGCGTCCTGGAAGGCACGCAGCGCACCGCCGAGCCGGAGATCCACTGAACCGCGCCGGCGCGGACACGTTGGATGACTATGCGCAAGCTCCTCGCCGCGATCCTTTGCCTGGCCGGCCCCACGATGGCGCAAACGCCGCGGACCGCGCCGGACCCGCTGGGTAACCCTCGCGCTAACCCCGCCCGTTCAGCAGCCGCAGCCCCACGGCGATCGCGACCAGTCCCGCGAGCAACGCGAGGCCGATCGGCTCGCCGAGCAGCAATCCGCCGAATCCCACCCCGAACATCGGCGCCAGGAACGTGAATGGCGCGAGACGGCTGGCCGGGTAGGTCAGGATCATCCAGAACCAGGCAAGATAACTCGCGAACGCCACGATCACCGATTGATAAAACAGGCATAGCCACGCCAACCCGTCCGGACCCGGGCCGCGCCATTCGCCCGTGACCATGCCAAGCGCGAGCAGGACCGGGATCGACACCCCGAGCTGATACAGCAGGACCTTCGCAGCGCGCGTGCGGCCGAGCGCCGGACTGGCCTTGATGATGAGCGTCGAGGCAGCCCAGAACACCGCTCCCGCGAAACAAAGCAGATCACCGCGCAGCGAACCGCCACCGCGCAAAAGGCCCTCCGAGAACGCCACCGCCACGCCGCCGAACGCGACCACCAGGCCGAGGGCCTTCACGCGAGTCAGCCGATCATCCGGCAGCAGAAGATGCGCCCCGAGCGCCACCATGAATGGGGCGGTGTAGAGGAAAAGCACGCCGCGGGACGCGGTGGTCAGCACAAGGCCGGGATAGAGGATCGCGAACTCAACGGTGAACGCAGCTCCGAGCAGCAATCCCGGCCGGAGCGACCGATCCGGCCTCAGCAGAGCCGCGGCGCTCCGCCCGCCTTCACGCCACCACGTCCACGCGATCACCAGCGCGCTTGCGACCACCGCGCGGAAACATCCCTGGAACATCGGCGGGAAGCCGTGGGTGGCCGCGATCTTCACAGTCACTTGTTGCAGGCCCCACAGCGCGCACAGGCCGATCATGAGTGCGACGGCGCGGGCATCCAGCCGGTCGCGCCGCTGCACGGCCAACTCACTCATGGCATGTTCCACACTTCGTCCAGGAGTCAGCATGCCCGTCATCGCGCCCGCCGAGCACATCCATTTCAGCAAGGCGGAGTTCGCCGAACGCCACAGCCGCACCGTGGCCGCGATGCAGGCAGCCGGCCTGCCCGACACTCCGCAGCCGTCTCGCTTTTCGTGTGCCTACGCTGTCTCGGCGTCGCGCATTCCAAGTATCCCATAGAAGACATTCGTCGATCCGAATGTTCCGGCATTCGATGGCCTTTGATCCGGCCACGTAAGGATATCACATGTCGACGTGCTGCGAGATCCTTGCGGGATCGATGAGCGGCTCCGGGCTTTGAAACCTATATGCTCGCTACCCGAGTGGTGGTGGCCGACGGTTGCCCGCTGTCGGCCACCGAGACATCAGGCGGCGCGGGCGGTCGGCTGGCCGGGGGCGGCCATCACTGGCACGCGGGTGCGGATCAGCTTCTCGATATCGCGCAGGAAGCTGCGCTCGGTCCCGTCGCATAGGCTGATCGCCACACCGGACGCGCCGGCGCGCGCGGTACGGCCGATGCGGTGGACGTAGCTCTCCGGCACATTCGGCAGATCGTAGTTGATGACATGCGTGACGCCATCGACGTCGATTCCGCGCGCCGCGATGTCGGTGGCGATCAGCACGCGGGTCTGCCCGCTGCGGAACCCTGCCAATGCCCGTTCGCGCTGACTTTGGCTCTTGTTGCCATGAATCGCCGCCGCCGCAAGGCCGCTCTCCTCCAGGTGCTTCACGACGCGGTCGGCACCGTGCTTGGTACGGGTGAAGACCAGAGTGCGGCCGCGCGCCTCCTCGGTCAGCAGGTCGAACAGGACGTGACGCTTGCGCGCCTGCTCGACGTGGATGACGTGCTGTTCGACGCGGTCGGCGGTGGCGGCCACGGGCGCCACGGAGACATGCGCCGGGTCGCGCATGAGGCTGGCGGCCAGATCGGCGATCTCCTTCGGCATGGTCGCCGAGAAAAACAATGTCTGGCGGCGGGCTGGGATGTCGCGGGTGATGCGGCGGATCGGGATGATGAACCCAAGGTCGAGCATGTGGTCGGCCTCGTCCAGCACGAGCACCTCGACGAGGTCGAGGCGCACGGCGCGGTCCTGCATATGGTCGATCAGCCGGCCCGGCGTGGCGACCAGCACGTCAACGCCCGAGGCCATCTGCTTGGCCTGACGCGGCTTCGGCACGCCACCGAACATCAGGGCGATGCGCAGCTGCGTGCCCTTGCCATAGACGCGGAAACTTTCGGCGATCTGGGCGGCGAGTTCGCGTGTCGGGGCGAGCACGAGGCAGCGGCAGGCGCCGCGTTGCGCAGGCTTCTTGTCCGTCATCAGCCGCTGCAGGATCGGCAGGGCGAAGGCCGCGGTCTTGCCGGTGCCGGTCTGGGCGATGCCCTGCACGTCGCGGCCGGCCAGCGCATGCGGGATCGCCTGTGCCTGGATGGGGGTAGGGGTGGTGTAGCCCTCGGATTCGAGGGCACGGAGCAGCGCCGGGGCGAGCCCGAGCGAGGCGAAGGTGGTGTCGGTCACGGTTGTTCTTTCGCGAACGGAAGTCCGGCGCAAGGGAACTGAGTGGAAAGGGGCTACCGGTCGCGTGAACGTCCGCGGCACAATGGCCAGCGGCGGGCAGCTCGCAGATCACTGCAGGCGCAAAATCGATATACATGCGTCAGCGCCGAAAGACAAGCGTTTCGTGACGCCACGTCGCGAGGCAGCCTGCCTTGCGCTGCCTGGGGGTTTTCGTGACGATTCGTCGCCTTTGCCTTGCCTGCCTGGCGCTCGCGGCGTTCAGCCTCTGGCTCCGCTCGGGATTTCCGGTGTTCGGTATTCCTGGCGCGCCCGACGACGATGGATTGTTCGTGGCCCTGGCGCGGCACCTGGGTGCCGGCCGATGGTTGGGACCCTTCGATTCGCGAACGCTGGTGAAGGGGATGTTCTACCCGCTGTTCATCCTGGGCAGCTTCCTGGTCGGGTTGCCGGTCAAGATCGCCGAGCAACTCGTCTATCTCGGGGCCGCCTGGATCGTCGCCTGGTCGCTGTATCGCCACGCCGGGCGGCCTTGGCTGGCGCTGATCCTGTTCGCCGCCCTCGCGCTCAATCCCGTCCTTTGGACCAATTCGCTCGCCCGAGTCATTCGCGAAGGACTTTATATCGGCGAGTCGCTTGGCGTGGTCGGATTGTTGCTCCTCGCCGGGTGGGTCCGGGGATGGGCGGCCCGCATCGCGCTCGGCAGCCTGGCAGGCGTTGCCGGCGGCGCTTACTGGCTCACCCGGGAAGAGGGAGTCTGGCTGCTGCCGGCCGTGGTGGCGGTGGCCGCCGGGGTTGCCCTCGATGTCGTTACCCGCCGGCCTGGCGGGCCGACTGCCGTCGAGATCCGTCCGGCCTGGACCGAGGCGGCGAGAAGGCTGGCCGTGCCGGGCTTGGCCGCCGCGGTGTTGTTCGGGCTGGCGGTCGGCGCGGTCGCGGAGATGAACCGGCGTCATTACGGGGTGTTCGAGACCAACGAGATCAAGTCGGCGAGTTTCCGCCACGCGTACGGCGCGCTGGCGCGCATCACGCCCGACCACTGGGAGCGCTACGTCGTCTTCCCGGCTGACGCCCGCGCGCGGGCCTATGCCGCGAGCCCCACCGCACGCGAATTGGCCCCCAGTCTGGACGGGCAGACCGGTGCATTCTGGCGCGACGTGGGATGCCGGCAGACTCGGATCAGCCCCTGTCCGGAAATTCTCGCCGGTTGGTTCGTGTGGGCGCTGCGCAGCGCGGTCTTGGAGGCCGGGCATTACCGCTCGGCCCGCGACGCGTGGGATTTCTACGATCGGCTCGGGCGGGAGATCGATGCGGCCTGCGACCGGGGCGACTTGCCCTGTGGACCCAGGCGGGCGAGCCTCGCGCCGCCGTTTCGGTGGCAGTACGTGGCGGACACGCTGCGGATGGCGCCCAAGCTGGCCTCGCTGGCCTTCAGCATGGAGCCCGACGCGTTCGGCGGCTGGCCGAGTCTTGGAACGGCGGAGCAGCGGGCACTGTTCGCCGACATGGTGGGGCCGCTGACGCCGGCCGAGCCCGATCCATTCGCGCAGGCGGGGGCTCATCGCCGGGCGCTGATCCAGCGTATCGCCCGGCCGATCAGCCTCGCCTATGCCGCCATCATGCCGGTGGGCGGGGCGCTCGCATGCGCGGGCATCCTATTCAGCCTTGCCCGCTGGCGGAGCCGGCCGCCGTCGATCCTGTTGCTCACCATGGTGCTGGCGAGTGCTGCCGCGGTGGGCGCGCGGATCGTGCTGCTGTCGTATCTGGAGGTCACCGCCATTCCGTCGGCCAACATCCTGTATGCGTCACCGGCCACGCCATTCGCGATCCTGTTCGTGGTGGTCGGGTGTTGGATGGGAATCGAATCTCTGGTGCCTCAAAACCCCCACGCGACGGTTCGGTCGTTGCCTCGCATGAGATTGCGATAGCGCGCCACCGCCAGCAGCGGGAAGAACAGCCGATAGCCGTGATACCGCAAGTAAAACACTCGCGGAAACCCGACCGCCGTATACGGCGCCTCGGTCCACTCGCCGTCCTCGCGCTGCGTTGCGGCCAGCCATGCCACGCCGCGCGCCACTGCCGGATGCTCGACCTCGCCGGCGGCCATCAAGCCGAGCAGCGCCCAGGCGGTCTGCGACGGATTGCCGCGGTGGTAACGTCCGCGCGCGGCGTCCGCGTATGTCTCGTTGTCCTCTCCCCAGCCGCCCTCGTCGCGCTGCGTGTCCAGCAGAAAGGCCACCGCTCGCCGCACCGCCGGGTCGCCCGCCGGCAGGCCCGCTGCGTTCAAGGCGCAGAGCACCGACCATGTGCCATACAGGTAGTTCGTGCCCCAGCGGCCGAACCAGCTGCCATCCGGCTCCTGCTCGCGTCGCAGCCAGTCCAGCGCGCGCGACATCGTCGGATCTTCCGCCCGCATACCGGTCTGGGCAAGGAACGACACGCAGCGCGCGGTGACGTCGGCGGTCGACGGGTCGAGCAGCGCGCCATGGTCGGCAAACGGAATATGGTTCAGGTAATGATGGTTGTTGTCGGCGTCGAATGCCCCCCAGCCGCCGTCACGCCCCTGCATGCCCACGACCCAGGCCCGCGCCCGGGCGATTGCTTCGTCATGCGCCGGGCCGGCCAGCCCCGCCTCGCCCTCGCGGTGCAGCAGCATGCCGACCACGGCCGTGTCGTCGACATCCGGGTAGTGCGCGTTGCCGTACTGAAATGCCCAGCCGCCGGGCGCCACGTCCGGCCGCGCGCGCGCCCAGTCGCCGACCACATCGAGCACCTGCCGCTCGCGCAGCCAGGCGTTCGCTGCTGCCACCGACCCCGCCGACGCGCCGTCCGCCTCGGCCATCGCATGGCCGGCCAGCGCGGTGTCCCAGATCGGCGACAGGCAGGGCTGGCAGTAGGCCTCGTCACCCTCGACAACGAGCAATCGACGCACCGCGTCCCACGCCGTCGCGGCGTGCGGATGGTCGGGTTTGTAGCCCAGCGTGTCGAACATCATCACGGCATTGGCCATCGCCGGGTAGATGGCACCCAGCCCGTCCTCGCCGTTTAGCCGCTCGACGACGAAAGCCACCGCCTCGCCCTGCGCGCGGGCGGTCTGGCCTGGCGGGGCCAGCCGCACCAGCCCGCGCACCAGACGGTCGACATGCTTGAAGAAATGGCCCCAGCCGGAGCGGAAAGGTCCGCGGATCCAGTCCCGGACTTGCCACGGCGGCGTGGCGAACAACTCCGGCACGTGCACGGACCGGGGATTTCGCGCCCGAGGCTGGGCCGCCATCAGCACCAGCAGCGGCACGAGGACCGTGCGCGACCAATAGCTGATGCGGTCGAGGTGGAATGGGAACCAGCGCGGCAGCAGCATGATCTGCAGCGGCATGGCCGGCACCGCGCGCCACGGCACCTCGCCGAACAGCGCGAGCTGCGCGCGGGTGAAGACGTTGCTCCGCTCGGCACCGCCGGCCGCCAGGATCGCCTCGCGGGCGCGGCGCATGTGCGGGGCGTCGATGTCGTCGCCGATCGCCTTGAGCGCGAAATACGCTTTTACGCTCGCCGAGAGATTGAACGCGCCGTCGTGAAACAGCGGCCAGCCCCCATGGGCACCCTGAATGCGCCGCAGATAGCGGCCGATGCGCCCTTGCAGGTCCGTATCGATGCGGTCGAGGAAATGTTCCAGCAGCACGTATTCCGCCGGGATCGTAGCATCCGCCTCCAGCTCGAACACCCAATGGCCGTCATCGCGCTGGCGGCGCAGCAGGGCGGTGCGGGCCCGATCGATCGCGCTGTTCAGCTGGTCTGTGGCAAGGTCCGCGTCGGCGAGCATCGATCATCCCTAGGCGAGCAGGAGGGCGGCCGCGGCGCGGCCGGACCGAATCGCGCCCTCGATGGTCGCGGGCAGACCGGTCGCCGTCCAGTCGCCTGCAATTGCAAGATTTGCAAGATCCGTGCGCGCGCCGGGCCTTCGTCGTTCCTGCGCCGCGGTCGCAGCGAACGTCGCCCGCCGCTCCTTGACGACCCGCACCGGCGGCATTTTCGCGTGCGGATCGAGGGCCGCGGCCTGCCGCACGTCCGGCCAGACGCGCGCGGCGATCGCCTCGGCGCTGTCGTCGGCCATGGCCGAGGCGGCACTGATGGTCACGGACAGCGCGCCGGGCTTGGCGAACACCCACTCGGCGGTGCCGCCGATCAGTCCGATGAAGCCCGCATCGGCAAAGCCCAGCCGCTCCGACAGGTCGATACGAAAATGCACGTTCAAGATGGTCTCATGCTCGTCGGGTGCGCGCAGCCCGGGAAGCAGATCGGTCGCGACCCAGGCTGGAACGGCGAGGATCACCGAGTCCCCGGCTGCCAGGTCGACCACACCCTCCGTCGTCTCCAGCGCCGCCACCCGAGTCGCCACACGCCGCAGCGCGGCGACGCGACGGCCCAATTGCAGCACGCCGCCGCGCGCGCGCAGCCAGGCGATCGCCGGATCGATGAAACTCTCCGACAGGCCGGTGCGGGGGAAACTCGGCACGCAGGCCGCGCCGCCGCGCAACAGGGTCTCGCGCATGACCGCAGCCAACAGCACGGCGAGGCCCTGGTCTGGCCTCGTGTTCAGCGCGGCGACCGCCAGCGGCTCTAGCAGCCGCCGGTAGAGTGCGCCGTCGCGCAGGACGGCGGCGACCGTGGCATCGCCGCGCGCCCGCAGCAGCGGGACGAGTGCCAGGAAATCCCGGGGCCGCGTGCCGGCGACCCGGCGGCCGCGGTCGAGGAGCCACCAGGGGACGCGGCCCGGTCCCGGCGAGACCGTCCAGCGCTCGCCGCTGGCAAGATCGATGAACGGAAAGGCCGCGACGCCCGGTCCGCAGAGCGAATGTCGGGCTCCGATCTGATCGAGGAACGCCATGGTCGCCCCGTTGCCCGACAGGATCAGGTGGTTGCCGTTGTCCACCCGCATGCCAAGGCCGCGATCGAAATATGATCGGCATCGCCCACCGGCCGCCGGCCCGGCCTCGTACAGAACAACTTGCCGCCCCGCGTCGGCGAGCGAGAGGGCGGCGGCGAGCCCGGCGAGCCCGGCGCCGACGACATGTGTGATTTCACTCATATCAACCCATAGCGCAGGGCGATCCAGAGTTTCTCATGCTTCGACAGGCCCGCCCTGTCCTGCAGCCGCGTCCAGCCCCGCCGTTCCAGCTTCGCCAGGATCGCGGCGTAGGTCGCGCCCATGAGGCGAGCCGGCCGCATCGCTCGTCGGTCGCATCGCCGCATCGCTGCCCGTGCCCGGGCGAACTGCCCCTGCGCATCCCGCGCTAATCGCTCGCACACGCCCGGCAGCGCCGGATGGACAAGCGCCTCGGCGGGCGAGGCGGGAACGCCGGCGTCGGCGAGGTATTCGCGGGGCAGATAGAGGCGGCCGCGCAGGGAGTCCTCGGCCACGTCGCGGAGCACGTTGGTCAGTTGCAACGCGCGGCCGAGCGCGTGCGCCACTTCATCGGCGTCGGCCGAGGCATCGCCAAAAATGCGCACCGACAGCCGGCCCACTGCGCCGGCGACGCGGTCGCAATACAAATCCAGCGTGGCGAGATCGGGTGCCACGATCGCCTCCGAATCCATCTCCATCCCGTCGATGACCGCGATGAAGTCCGCCTCGCGCAGCGCAAAGGCCGGCGTCGCGCGCGCGAGAACCCGGGTCACCGCATCGTCGGTCTCGCCGCGCATCAGCCGGCCGATCCGGTCCCGCCATGCGGCGAGGGCCGCGCGCTTGGTCGCGACGAGGCCCGGCTCATCGGCGATGTCGTCGACGATGCGGCAGAAGGCGTAGACCGCGTACATTGCGTGGCGCCGATCCGGCGGCAGCACGCGCATGCCGCGATAGAAGCTGGTGCCGGCCGACCGCACGATGTGCGTCACGGCGGCCAGATCGGCAGGGTCGGCGGCGAGCGGCGGCGTCACGCCAGAAAGCGGAACGCGCCGATGACGCTCCCCGCTGCGTCGCCTCGTGTCAACTTGACCCGCGAGGCGAGCGGGTCGGCGTCGCGCAGCCGCCGCGCGAGCCGCGCGGCGAGGCCCACGATCACCGCCGTCTCCAGCCGCAGGCGCCGGCTGCGCACGCGCGATGGCAGTTCCGCCGCCGTGACATTGAGCGCGTCGCACTGGTCGAGCACCGCGTCGAGGACTCGGCGAAGGCCGGGCGCGGCGGCCGGCGCGCGCAGGGCCGCGAGGTCGATGCCGTTTTGCGCCAAGACATCCTGCGGGAGATAGCAACGGTCCAGGGCGGCGAAATCCTGCGCGCAATCCTGCAGATGGTTCAGGACTTGCAACGAAGCGCACAGCGCGTCGGAGGGTGGCCAGGTGTCGCGCCCCTCGCCATGCAAATCGAGCACGTGCCGTCCCACGGGCATGGCCGACAGCCGGCAATAGGCGAGCAATTCGGGCCAGTCCGCATAACGATTCTTGGCGGCGTCCTGCCGGAATGCCGCGAGCAGTTCGTGCGAATGGGCGGACGTGACGCCGGTGGCGGCGAGGCTTGCCCGCAGTGCCGCGGCACTCGGGCTGCGCGCTGCATCGGCGCCGTCGAGCGTGGCCCCCATCGCGTCCAGCCGGGCAATCTTGTCGTCGGACGGCAGCGTGGCGCTGTCGGCGATGTCGTCGGCGTTGCGCGCGAAGGCGTAGAAGGCATGGACATGCGGCCGGAGCCGGCGGCTGACCAAGATCGAGCCGACCGGGAAATTCTCCTGCGACCGGTCCTTGCCCGACCACAGTTCGACGCTCTGTGTCATGTCCGCCCTTGAGCATAAGCCCGGCTTTTCCACACCACGCCGCGCCCGCGATGGTGCGAAACCGCCGAGCCGATCGTCGCCGCGACGTAGAACAAGGCCGCCGCCGGCAGCGCGACCGCGCGCAACGGCGACAGCCGGAACCGCGCCAGGGTCGGCACGAAGCTCGCGGCCATGACCATCCACGCCGCACCGCCCAGGCGTTGCGCCGAGCCGTGGGCAAGCATGACGCAGACGACGGGCACCACGAAGATCAGCAGGAGAGCAAGCACGGTGCCGATCAGCAGCGGTGGCGAGCAGCGCAACTGCACATAGGCCGAGCGGGCGACCATCCGCCAGACATCCGCGGCAGTCCGATAGGGCCGCACCGAGCGCGCTAGCCCGCTATGGCCGAGCCAGATCCGACCGCCCGGCTTTACCCTCGCGGCGAGCGCCACATCGTCGATCAGTTCGCCGCGAATCGCTGCGATCCCGCCGATCCGCTCCAGCGCCGCGCGCCGGATCAACACCGTCCCGCCGGCCGCCGCAGCCAACGGGCTCGTCGGATCATTGACCCGCGCGAACGGATACAGCAGCTGGAAGAAGTAGACGAACGCCGGCACGAGCCACCGTTCGGCGGCCGAGACGCAGCGCAAGGCCACCATCTCGGAGACCATGTCCGCCCCCAGGGTCTCCGCTTGCGCCATCAGGGTCGACAAATGCCGCGGATCGTGGACGATGTCCGCATCGGTCAGCAGCAGCCAGGGCGCGTTGGTGGCGGCGACACCTTGCTGGACCGCCCACAATTTTCCGGCCCACCCCGGCGGCCGTGGCTGTCCGTGCAGGACGGCGAGGCGCGGATCGCGCAACAGCTCGGCCCGGGCGGCGGTGCCGTCGGTGCTGGCGTCATCGACCAACATGACCCGAAAGGTGCCCGGATAATCCTGCCGCAGCAGCGAGCCGAGGCTCTGGCCAACCAGCGCCGCCTCGTCGCGGGCCGGCACGACCGCCACGACGTCCGGCGTGGCGAGCGGCCGCGCGGCGGCCAGGGTCGGTCCCGCCTGCCAGAACTTTCCGTGCAGGAGAGCCAGATAGAGCCACGCGAGCAGGGCCAAGCCGGCAAGCCACGTCAAGCCGGCACCATGCCCTTCGCGCGAAACCAAGCGACCGCGTCGATGATCGCATCGCGTGCCGGGCGAGGCGCGTAGCCGAGTTCGGCACGCGCCTTCTCGCTGCTGAAAAACATCCGTTTGGCCGCCATGCGCAGGTGGTCGCGGGTGACGACCGGTTCCACACCGGTCACGCGGGAAAACGCCTCGCAACCCAGTGCCAGCGGCCACAGCAGCCGGCGATCGAGTTCTACGCGCGGTGGCCGGCGTCCCGCCGCGGCGGCGACCAGCACCAGGATATCCCGCAGAAACAGGTTCTGGCTGCCGAGAATGTAGCGCTCGCCGACGCGGCCTCGTTCGAGCGCCAGCGCGTGGCCGTCGGCCACGTCGTCGACGTGCACGATGTTTAGGCCGGTATCGACATAGGCCGGCATCCTGCCCGATGCCGCGTCGGCGATCATCCGCCCGGTGGGCGTCGGCCTGCGGTCACGCGGTCCGACCGGGCCGGCCGGATTGACGATCACCGCCGGCAGCCCGTCCTCTCGCACCATCCGCAGAACCACCTGCTCCGCCCAATACTTCGAGCGCTTGTAGACGCCGGCGATCTCGTCCTCGTGGACGGGGGTCGTCTCGTCCGCAGGCGCGCCGTCCTTGGTCAGGCCGAGGGCCGCGACGCTGCTGCAATGGACGATCCGCTCGACTCCGGCGACCAACGCCGCGCGCATGAGCGCTTCGGTTCCCGCCACGTTGGCCGCCAGCATCGCGGACGGATCGGGCACCCAGATGCGGTAATCGGCGGCGACGTGCACGAGCGCACGACACCCGGCGACCGCGCGCCCGAGCCCACCGTCATCGCGCAGGTCGCCCTCGACCAATTCCGCGTCCAGCCCGTCGAGGTTGGCCCGATCGCCTCCGGGGCGGACCAAAAGTCGCAGCCGATGGCCGCGAGCGGCCAGTGCGCGCGCCACCGCGGAACCGACGAAGCCAGTGGCGCCGGTGACCAGGGTCGGGGCGGACATCGGGGAAACATTCACCTGCCCCCTATAGACCGGAGCTTGCGTGACTGCGAAGCCGAGGGACTTTAGAGGCCTCGGCCGAGCATCACGACTAGGCCGCCATATCGGACCGGCTCAACGCGTCGACCGCGGCGTCAAGGCGCTCGGCGACACCCGGCTCCTGGCGGGCAACCAGCGCGATGATATCTCCGTCGATCCGCACGACACGCAACGGGGCCGGCTGCGCGCCGCCTGGCAATTCGGCCAGCACCGCCGACCCGCTGGCCAGATACTCGGTGTCCCGGGTGGCGTTGACGCGAAGGGCCAAGCCGCCGCGAGAGATATCGATCAATCGCGCGGCGATCCTGCGCCCTTGCGGCAGCATCAACGTCAGCGGCGCGTTCTGTCCGGGAACGCGGCGATAGTGCCGCGCCTCGCCGGTGGTGTCGCGCATGGCGCGCAGGAAATGCTCAACCTCCTTGGACAGCGTGTCGGACTCCCGACCGACTTCGGTGGCGACGTCGCGAACCTCGCCGCTGATGCTCTGCGCGCCCTCCGCGGCGTCGACCGCTTGCCCCATCGCATCGACGGTCAAGTCCGTCGTGCGGGTGACCGAGCCGACGCTGGTCGCGATTTCCCGTACGGCCGCCCCCTGCTCCTCGACCGCGGCGGCGATGGCGCCGGCCATCTCCTCCATCTGGCGCACCTCGGCGGCCATCTGTCGCACGGCGGCCACGGCGTCGACCGTGGCGCCCTGGATCGCGTTGATCTGCGCCGAGATCTCGCCGGTGGCGGTGGCGGTGCGGCTGGCCAGCTGTTTCACCTCGGCCGCGACCACCGCGAAGCCGCGTCCCGACTCGCCGGCCCGCGCGGCCTCGATCGTCGCGTTCAGGGCCAGCAGATTGGTCTGACCCGCGATATCGCCGATCAGTTGCGCCACCTCACTGACCTGGGTCGCCGCGTTCGAGAGGCCGGTCATGGCGCGCTCGGTGCCATCGGCGCGGACCGCCATGCCCTGTGCCGTCGTCGCGGCACCCGCCACCTGCCGCGAGATTTCGTTGACGCTCGCGGCAAGCTGCTCGGTGGCCGCGGACACGCTGGTGAGGTCCATGGCCGCGGTTCGCGCCTGGTTGTTTGTGGAGCGCGCCAGCTCGCCGGTGCGCGCGGCGGCGTCCGACATGTTCCCCGAGGCGGCATTCATGCGCAGCGCCGCCGCCGACAGGCCTCGCATCACGGCCGCCAGGCTCTCCGTGAAGTCCTGGGTATGGCGTTCGGTCGACGCCTGGCGGCGATCCTTGTCGAGGCGATCCTGGGCGACGTCGGCTTCGAGGGCGAGACGCTCGCGCGCGGTCTCGCGGAACACCATCACGGTGCGCGCCATGGCCCCGACCTCGTCACGCATCTCGCGGTACGGAACATCGCTTGCGATATCGCCCTCGGCGAGGCGACGCATCCGGCCGCGCAAGTCATCGAGGCGACGAAAGACACGCAGTGTCATCGCCGCGCTGCCGGCGCCGACCGCGAGAAGCATCAGTACGATGGCGGCGTAAGCAATCACGCCACGCAGCGTCTGGGTGGCACGATCGGCCCAGAATGCCCCGATCGCCTCGCTCGCCGCCGCCGCCAGTTTCTCGGCGCTGGCCAGAGCCTCGGTGGACTGGCTGAAGTAGCTGTCGAAATCGAGCGGATAGACGGGATCGGCGGTGCGCGCCTGGGCCAGCATGGCCTCCCTCAACTGGGCATACCGACCGAAATAGCTCGCCGCCACGTCGTCGACCGCGCCGCGCAGAGGGGCTGGCAGGCCGTCGTGCGCGGCGAGCTTGGTGATTTCGAACCAGGCATCGCTGGCGCGACCGGCCAGCGCCGTCATCTCTTCACGTCGGACCTCGCGGATCGGTGCCTTGGTCGCCGCCGCGATGGCCAGATAGGTGCGCTCGCGGCCGCCAAACTCGCGTATCTGCCACGCCAAGTCGCGGATTGCCTCGAGGATGGCGACCTGGGTCGGCAGATCAAGGCCGGGGCCGCGCAGCAAATGCCGCTCGGCCTGGAACGCCACCACCGTGGCCTTCAAGTCGCGGGGCAGCCTCTCGATCGAGGCGGCGGGACGCTGGACGAGGGGCACGGCGTTCAGCTCGTCGAACTGTTTGCGAAGCGGCGTCAGACGGTCGCGCAGCGCCCCGATGTCGTGGCGAAACGCCGCGGCGGTCGAGGTCGTCGTAACAGCCTCCGCTTCCTGGAGAAGCCGTTGAAACCCGGCATCCGACTTGCCGCGCTGTCCGTCGATCAAGGCACGCAGCTTCGCATCGATGACGCCGGGCACCTCGATCGAGACCTGGCTCGCGCTCCGCTCGAGCGATAGCTCAATGGTGGCTCGGCTCAGCGTGGCCAGCGCGTCCGATGTCGCCGCGAGGGCTTGCGCATCACGCCGTTCACTGAGCGCGGTCAACAGGCCGAGACCCGCGAAGCACAGTCCGGACAGCGACAACAGCAGCGTCGCGGCGACAACCCGCAGGCGGATCAAGTGCCGGGCACGAAGTTCGACCGCAGCGGCCATGGCGATACTCCCTCAATGGCTAGCGGCCTCGAACAACGGGCAGATCCGGTGAAGATCCGGTTAGAGTGCGGCCTGGCATTGATCTGTATTGATCCGCGACGCCGCTGGATTCGATGCGATTCCCCGGGGTAGGCCGCCGCGTCACGGTATGATGAATCGCGTCACGTCCTCGAGCACCGGGGGGCCGGGAAGGAGCGGCGCGAAGCTGCTGATCGTGCCGATATGCCCGACGCCCGGATAGGTCCGTGCCTCGACCGGGCCACCGGCGGCCCGGATCCGTGCGGCGAGGGCCAGGGTGTTGCGCGGCTGCACGGTATCATCCGCCTCCCCGGTCAGCAGCAGCATCCTGGGGTTCCTGCCGTCGACATGACCGATCGGCTGGGCGTCGTCGGTGTCGGCGGCAGGCCCGAATACCGCGCGGATATCGGGGCGGACAATGGGTCGGAAATCATACGGGCCGGAGATACCGACGGTCCCGGCAAGCCGGGCACGGTCGCCCCCGACGCGGGCCAGGTAGGCGGGTTCGAGCGCGAGCATCGCGGCGATGTAGGCTCCGGCGCTGTGGCCCACGAGAAACACCCGGCTCGGATCAGCGCCCCGTGACGAAGCCGCCCGTGTCGCGAAGGCCGTCGCGGCTGCCCCGTCCTCGATGAAGGCTGGATAGGTGACCTCGGGATAGACGCGATAATCAGGCACCACGACGACGGCGCCGTGGCGCGCCAGCGCGGTTGCGACGAAGAGATAGTCCTCGCGGCGGCCTGCCTGCCAGCTTCCGCCGTAGAAGAATACGACGAGCGGCGCGGGTGAGATAACTGGCGTCTTGCGGTAGAGGTCGAGCCGGGTGCGAGGATTGGCCGCGAGATCGCCGGCGGCATAGGCAATGTCGCGGTCGATCCGCAGGCCGCGCGTCGAAATGGTGGCGTTGACGAGGTCGAGCGGGGCGCACCCGCTGACCATCGCGGCGATCGGCGCGGCCAGAACCGAACGGCGCGTCGTCACCTGCCCATGCGCCGCATGGGCAGGTGACGGATGCTATGCGACCAGATCGGCGGTGCTGTTTTGCTGCGCCCGCAGCAGGTCTCGGTACGGGCCGGGGCGGCTTGACAGCTCCATCGGTGAGCCATCGTCGATGACGCGGCCGGCATCCATGACCACGATGCGGTCGAAGTTGCGCAACGTGGACAGCCGGTGTGCCACGGCGATGACCGTGCGGCCGTGCATCAGCGTGTCCAGCGCCTGTTGGATCGCCGCCTCGCTTTCGCTGTCGAGCGCGCTGGTCGCCTCGTCCAGCAGCAGGATCGGCGCGTCCTTGAGCAACGCGCGGGCGATCGCCAGACGTTGCCGCTGGCCGCCCGATAGTTTGGTCCCACGATCGCCGACCATCGTGTCGAAACCCTGCGGTAGGGCGTCGATAAACTCCAGGCAGCGAGCCATCTCGGCGGCCGTGCGGACCTCGCGCTCGCTCGCCTCGGGCTTGGCGTAGCGGATGTTCTCCAGCACCGAGCGATGGAACATCGAGATGTCCTGCGGTACCACGGCGATCATCTCACGCAGGCTTTCTTGCGTGACGCTGGCGATGTCCTGGCCGTCGATGGTCACCCGGCCGCCATCCACGTCGTAGAACCGCTGCAGCAGGGCGAGTACCGTCGATTTGCCGGCACCCGACGCGCCGACCAAGCCGACACGCTGGCCTGGCTCGATCGCCAGATCCAGGCCGCGAAGCACGGCCGAACGCTCCGGATACGCGAACGTCGCATGCTCGAACGCGACGCGGCCGGCCCCCGGCAGCAGGGCACGGGCACCCGGGCGGTCAGGCAGGCCGTGCGGAACCAGGAGCGCGTCGACCGCCTCCTCGAGCCTGGCGATGTGCTGCGTGAGGTCGACCAGCGCCACCGCGAGGTCGCGGGTGCTGTGCAGGATGGTGAAGCCGAGCGAGCAGATCAGCATCAGGTCGCCGGCCGTCGCGCGACCCTCCTGCCACATCACGACCCCCCAAGCGAGCAGGCCGGCGCACAACATCGCGGTGACCGCCGCGTGGATCAGCCGCAGCTTCTCCAGGTAGATCAGACTGCCGCGACGCGCGTTCATCTCCGCGCCGACCCGCTCGGACACCCGCTCTTGCTCGCGGAACGTGGCCCCGAAAGCGCGCACCACTCCCATGTTGCCGATGACGTCGACCAATTCGCCGTCGACGGCCGCGGCGCGGCCCGCGTAGTCGCGATGCAGCGGCGCGCCGCGCAAGGCAAGCCGATAGATGAGGACCGCGAGCCCTAGGCTGACGGCGACCAGGAAGCCGGCCATCGCCACGTTCACGGTGGAAATCAGACCGATCGAGATGACGACCGCGAGGGACGGCGGGAGCACGTTCCAGGTGGTCGTGGTCTCGATCTGGAAACAGGCGTTGGCGGTCGCGGTGATCCGGCCGGCCAGCGTGCCCGGCAGCCGCTCGGCGAAATAGCTCGGCGCGTGGCCGGTGAGGTGGCGGAACAGGTCGCGGCGGATGTCGCCGCTGACCGCCACGAAGGCGCGCGCGGCCATCCAGCCGCCGATCCGCCAGGTCAGGTTGTCCGCCGCGATCAACCCGCACAGCACCGCGAAGGCGGGCCAAACAGGCGCGCCTTCGTGCGCCGGCCCCGCAGAGACGACGTCTATCAGCGCCTTCATGCCATACTGAGTCGACACGGACGCGAACACCGCAAGCGCCACGGACACAGCGACGATGGCGTGCTGAATGGGATGTCGCGCCACATAGTGTAGCAAGAACGCGATCGGGCGCTGCCGGAACGACAGCACCGGCTTTGCGGCCTTTGTCCTGGCGATGGCCGGCAAAGCCGCGAAATCGGAGAGGGAGGAGATGGTCAGGGACATGGTGTGCGGACACCCTTCGGCTCGGGAGCCCCGAACATGGCGAGGCATTGCGGCCCAAATGGGGCAGGACGGTGATCGTTCGAGGTGTTTTTTCGTGGTCGCGAGACCGTCATCAAACGACCTCGCACACGCCCATTTTTCGCCACCATCGATGCGTAGACATCGACAATCCGAGGCAAGCCGTGCAACCGGCGCGCAGCGGAACCGTTAGTCAGCCGCACCGAGGGAACCAAACATGCGTATCGCTCAAATCGCCCCGCTGTTCGAAGCGGTCCCGCCAAAACTCTACGGCGGCACCGAGCGGGTCGTCTCCGCGCTGACCGAGGAGCTGGTGGCATTGGGCCATGACGTCACGCTGTTCGCGAGCGGCGACAGCGTGACGAAAGCGACCCTCGACGCGATCCGCCCACAAGCGCTGCGGCTCGACCCTGACATCAAGGACTGGGTCTCCTGCGTCAACCGGCAGGTCGAGCTGGTGCGTCGACGCGCGCATGAGTTCGATGTCATGCATTTTCACATCGACTACTTTCCAAATTCGGTCATGACGCGGCAGTCCACGCCGTTCGTGACCACGATTCACGGGCGACTCGACTTGCCGGAGTTCGCAGACATCTACCGGCTGTTCCCGCAGGTGCCGCTTGTTTCGATCAGCGACAATCAACGCACGCCGCTGCCGGACCTCGGCTGGATCCGCACCGTCCTGCACGGCATGCCGGAGAAGCGGCTGCAGCCCGTCGCTGGCGTCGAGCAGAGTTATTTGGCATTTCTGGGACGAATCTCGCCGGAGAAGGGGATCGAAAGCGCGATCCGTATCGCCGGCATGGTCGGCATGAAACTGAAGGTCGCGGCCAAGGTCGACCAGGCCGACAAAAAATACTTCGAGGAATCGATCCGTCCGCTGCTGGCCCACGCCCATGTCGAGTTCATCGGAGAGATCAACGATGCGCAGAAGCCGGCGTTCTTGTCCGGCGCGCACGCGTTGCTCTTCCCGATCAACTGGCCGGAGCCGTTCGGCCTGGTGATGATCGAGAGCATGGCCTGCGGCTGTCCGGTGATCGCCTTCAAGCGCGGCTCCGTCCCCGAGGTCATGGAGGACGGCCTCACGGGCTTCATCGTGCAGAACGAGGAGGAGGCGGTCGCGGCGTTCCACAGGCTGCCGGAACTCGATCGCGGCAAGGTCCGCGAGCGTTTCGAACAGCGTTGGACGGCGCGGCGCATGGCCGAAGACTACGTCAACGTCTATGAGGAGCTTATCGCCGCGCGCCAGCCGAAGCTGCGCGCCGTCGGCGACTGAGCCGGCGCATCCGTATCAGGCCCGCGCATCTCTCCGATGCGCGGGCCTTTTATTGCGGATGCGAGCACTTGTGCGAGCGGGTTTACATATGCAATGGTCCGGCCGCGGCGTAGCCGCCAATTGGGAGGGATCAGGCACATGAAGAAGCTGCTTCTCGCGACCGTGGCGGCCATCGGGCTCGCCGTCGCGACCGTTTCGTCCGGGCCGGCGCTGGCCGCCGATGACTGGCTGGCCAAAGCCGCGGCACCGTTCAAGGGCCAGCAGATCAACGTCATCTTCCTCGACCGGCCGGGCTATCGCGCCGTCGAGAAACTGCTTCCGGAGTTCGAGAAGCGTACTGGGATCAAGGTGAATTTCGAAGTCGTGCCTTATGAGAATACGCGCGAGAAGCAGGTGCTCAATTTCAACAGCCAGGGCGAACTGACAGTCGCCCTCGTCGACCTCGTCTGGATCGGCGAGTTCGCGGAAAGTGGCTGGATTTTGCCGATCGACAAATTTGCGGCCGACCCGTCGATCACCGATCCGAATCTAAACCTGAAAGGCTTCTTCCCGCTGTTGCTGGAGGCGTTCGGAAGCTGGGGCGGCAAGACCTACGGTCTGCCGTTCGACAATTACTCCGGGCTGCTGTTCTACAACAAGTGCCAGCTCAAGGACGCCGGCTTCGACAAGCCACCCGCGACGTGGGCGGAACTTCGCGACGTCTACGCGCCGAAGCTGACCGACAAGGCCAAGAACAAATATGGTTACGCGCTGCAGTCGCTGCGCGGCGAGACGCAGTCCGCGGACAGTTTCATGCGCGTGCTGTGGCCGTTCGGAGGTTCGCTGCTCGACAAGAATTTCAAGAGCAACCTGCTGAGCCAGCCGAGCCAGGAAGGACTTGCCTTCCGCCAGTCGCTGCTGCCGTACATGCCGCCGGGGATCGTGAGCTTCGACCACGCCGAGGCGGTCAACGCGTTCGCGCAAGGCCAGGTCTCGATGATCACCGAGTGGTCAGCGTTCTATTCGACGCTGGTCGATCCAAAGACGTCGAAGGTCGTCGACTGCGTTGCCGTGGCACCGGAACCGGCCGGCCCGGCGGGTCGCCTGCCGGCACTGGGCGGATTCTCGCTGGCCGTGGCCGGACAGGGGTCGGAGGCGGCGCAGAAGGCGTCATGGCTGTTCATCCAATGGGCGACCAGCGAGGAAATTGCGCGCGCCTATGTCGAGGCCGGCGGGGTGTCGGGCCGGACGTCGATTTATGAGCAGCCGGACATCAAGGCAAAGTACTCGTTCGTCGAGCCGATGGTCGCCTCCTGGCAGAAAGGCGTGCCGGAATTCCGCCCGCGCTTCCCGGCGTGGCCGGCGATCAGCGAGGTCGTGGCCGAATGGGGCAGCAAGATCGAGCTGGGGCAGGTGACGCCGCAGGCGGGTGCCAAGGAGATCGGCACCCGCATGGAAGCGATCCTGCAGAAGGAAGGCTACTACGACGGCAAAAAGCCGTTGCTGCAGTAGCGTCACTTCGGCGCGGACATCACTGGGATCGGGGAGACCCCCACCCCGCCCCGCCCCCATGGGGGAGGGAGAAGGACCTGCTTCCTCCCTCTTGTGGGGAGGGACCAGGTTGGGGGACGCCGCCACGATCTTTGCGCCGATTGAGGTGAGGGTCTCGCGCACGAAAGGAACGACTCCCTGTCCAAACTCTCCCAAAGTCGCTGGACGCCGTTCTATTTCCTCGCGCCCGCCGTGTTCGCGTTGCTGGCCGTGGGCATCTACCCGACGATTTTCGCGGTCGTCACCTCGCTGCGGCAATACAACATCACGCGCGCCCGCGACGGGTTTCCGTTCGTGGGCCTTGACAACTATATCGCTGTCCTGTCGGACGCGACATTCTCCGCGGCCCTGCTGCGCACGCTTGGCTTCTTCCTGACGGTCATGCCGTTCGAGTTGCTTTTGGGGCTCGGCATCGCGCTGTTGCTGCACAAGCCGGGCTGGTCGGTCATGCGCACCGTGGCGCGGGTCTCGTTGGTGGTGCCGCTCGCCACGACGTACGCGGTGGTCGGGCTGCTCGGCCGGCTGATCTTCAATCGCGATTTTGGCGTCGCCAACGCCTTCCTGGGCTGGTTCGGGTTTCCGCCAAACGACTGGCTGGGCTCGCCCGCCGGCGC
Organism: Acetobacteraceae bacterium; assembly: GCA_965246915.1. GTDB lineage: Bacteria > Pseudomonadota > Alphaproteobacteria > Acetobacterales > Acetobacteraceae > CAVRQM01. Next base: position 70,869 of record CBDFGB010000008.1, on the reverse strand, counting down.
GTTCAGCGCGATCGCCGTGATGGATGTGTGGCAGTGGACACCGTTTTGCGCACTGATCTTCTTGTCCGGCCTGTCGATGGTGCCGCAGGAGATCGAGGAGGCGGCAAGGCTCGAGACGAGCCGGTTCACGACTCTGGTGCGCTACGTCCAGCTGCCCTACCTGCTGCCTGGCCTGACCGCGATGCTTATTCTGCGATCGGCGGACGTGCTGAAGCTGTTCGACGTGGTGTTCACCATGACCCGCGGCGGCCCGGGAACGGCGACCGAGTTGATCTCGATCTATATCCAGCGAGTGGGCTTCCGGGTCTTCGACCTCGGGACGGCCTCGGCGCAGGCGATTTTGCTGATGATCCTCACGGTGATCCTAAGCAGGCTGTACATTCGGCTGCTGTATCGGGAGGTCGAGGCTTGAAGCGTGTCCCACACCTGATCGGCCTGATCGCGGTGTTCGCATTCGCCGCGTTTCCGGTCTACTGGATGGCTTCAAGCAGCTTCAAGACGCAGAACGATCTGCTGGCCAGCCCGCCGCTGTGGCTGTTCCAGCCGACCTGGACGCACTACCTCGAAATCTTCGCCGACAAGAAAGTCATCGACGGCGTTCTGAATTCGCTCATCGTCGCGGTCTGCACCACCGCGCTTGCCGTCGGCCTTGGGACGCCCGCCGCCTATGCGCTGGCGCGGTTCGAGTTCCGGGGAAAAGCCGATCTGTGGTTCTGGTTCATCAGCAACCGCATGATTTCGCCGATCGTGCTGGCGCTGCCGATCTACCTTCTGGCGCAGCAGGCGCGGCTGCTGGACACGCACCTGGTGCTGATACTGGTCTATCTCACGTTCAATTTGCCGATCGTGGTCTGGATCTGCACCGATCAGTTCCGCTCCATCCCCGGTGAACTGGCGCAGGCCGCCACTCTCGACAATGCTACCCAGTGGCAGATCTTCCGGCTCGTCTACCTGCCCCTCGCGCTGCCGGGCGTGGCCGTGTCGGCGATCTTCAGCTTCATCTTCTCGTGGAACGAGTTGCTGTATGCCCTCGTGCTGACACGTCGCGACGTGCAGACGGCACCCGTCGTGGCGACCGGTTTCATGTCGGGCTACGAACTGCCGTGGGGCAAGATCATGGCGACCGGCACGGTGATCGTTCTGCCGGTCACGATTTTCGCGCTGCTCGTCTCGCGCCATATGATCCGAGGCCTGACGATGGGAGCGACGAAATAGCGGTGGCCAGTGCGCCCCGCCTTGGCGAGTCCGACCAGACCACCGCGCGGGTCGTGTGGTATTACTATGTCGGCAACCTGACGCAGCAGGAGATTGCAGATCGGCTTGGACTGACAAGGCTGCGGGTCAACCGGATCATCGGTCAGGCGCGAGCAGACGGTTCGGTACGGATCGACGTGCGACTGCCGCTCGCCGATTGCGTGGAACTGGCCGACGCGCTGTGCCAGCGTTACGATCTGGTCGACGCCGTCGTGGTCCCGGAGATGGAGGATCCCGACGAGCGGCGGCGGGTGATCGGCGAGGAGACGAGCGCCGTCCTCCAACGCTTGCTGCGGGACGGCCAAGCGCTCGGCGTCGGGTGGGGTCGCACACTGCGTGCCGCATTGGCGCGCCTGCCGCGCGAGACCTTCACCAAAAGCTGGGTGGTCTCGCTGATGGGTGGCCTGACGCGCGGATCTGGCATCAACACGTTCGAGGTCTCGACGCAGTTCGCCGACGCGCTCGGCGCGGAGTGCTGGTATATCGCCGCCCCGCTGTATTGCCCGAGCGAGGAGAGCCGGCGGACGTTGCTCGCCCACGGCGAACTGGCTGACGTGATGCAACGCGCCCGCGAGGTCGAGGTGGCACTGGTTACCTGCGGCGACATGACAGGCAACTCGCTGATCGCCACGATGCCGATGGTGCGCGCGCACGATTTCGAACTGCGCGCGGCCGGCGCGGTGGGCGATTTGTTGGGCTGCTTCCTGGACGCCGAGGGCCGGGTGGTCGAGCACGAGCTGAACCGGCAGGTGGTCGCCCTGTCGCCGATCGAGCTCAAGGCGGTGCCGGTCTCGATCATCGCGTCGGGGGGACAGTCGAAGGTCCCCATTCTGCGGGCCGTTCTGAAGGCAGGCTACGTCAACCGGGTGGTGACCGACGCCGCGTGCGCCAGGACGTTGTTGGAACGGGCCTGACGATGCTCTAACGGCCCGCGAGCGCGGGGAGCAAACGCTGTGACCTTTCTCGGACTGGATATCGGGACGTCGTCGGTCAAGGCGTTGCTGATCGATGCGGATCAGCGCGTGCTGGCGGCCGGGAACGCCGCGCTCGTCGTGGATCGGCCCCGGCCGCTGTGGTCCGAGCAGGATCCGCAGGCGTGGTGGCTCGCCACAATCGACGCAGTGGGTCAGGTTCGCGCGGCAGCGCCCGACGCGTGGCGCGGGCTGTCCGGGGTCGGATTGTCGGGCCAGATGCACGGCGCGACCTTGCTCGACGGCGCCGGGCGGGTCCTCCGGCCGGCGATCCTGTGGAATGACGGGCGCAGCGGAGCGGAATGCCGCGAGCTGATGGATTCGATGCCGGACTTCACTCGCCGTTGCGGCAATATCGCCATGCCGGGCTTCACCGCCCCGAAACTCGCCTGGGTCCGACGGCACGAGCCGGAGATTTTCAAGGCGACCGCGCACGTCCTGCTGCCGAAGGACTATGTGCGGTGGCGGCTGACCGGGGCCATGGTCTCCGACATGTCGGACGCGGCCGGGACGCTGTGGCTCGATGTTGGCGCGCGGGCGTGGGACGACACGCTGCTCGCGGCGACGGGCCTGTCGCGCGCGAACATGCCCGATCTGGTCGAAGGCTCGGCCGTGTCGGCGATCCTGTCGGCGGAGATCGCCGCCGAATGGGGCGTCCCGGCCGTGCCCGTGGCGGGAGGCGGGGGCGACAATGCCGCGTCGGCCGTGGGGATTGGGGCGGTGCGGGCCGGACAGGGGTTTCTCTCGCTCGGCACGTCGGGGGTGATTTTCGCGGTGACAGACCGGTTCGTCTCCGATCCGGAGCGGACCCTGCATGCCTTCTGCCACGCGCTGCCCGGACGCTGGCACGGCATGGCGGTGCATCTCTCGGCGGCCGCCTCGCTGGAGTGGATATCCCGAATCGTCGGTGCCTCGAACGACATCGGCGGCATTTTGCGTCGTGTCGAGGCGTGGGCCGCCGATCCGGCGCAGCGCGAACACGCGCCGATCTTCCTGCCGTACCTGTCGGGCGAGCGCACGCCGCACAACGATCCGGAGGCAAGCGGGCTGTTCGCGGGGCTGCGCGCCGAACACGGTCCCGAGGCCCTGGTCTATGCCGTGCTGCAGGGTGTGGCGTTCGCGTTTGCGGACGGGCAGGAGGTTCTGCGCGACGCCGGAGCGCGGCTGGACTCTTGTCTGCTGGTCGGAGGGGGCGCGCGCAGTCCGTTCTGGGGGCAGTTGCTGGCCGATGTCCTGGGCCTGAAGCTGTTGCTGCCAGCTGGGGCGGAGACCGGCGCCGCACTGGGTGCCGCGCGGTTGGGTATGCTGGCGGCCGGCGCCGGCGACGAGGCTGCGATTTGCATGCAGCCGCCGGTGCAGCGCGCATTCGCGCCAGTCGCAGCGGGCGGCCGCGACCGGCTGATCCGGTATCGGGCGCTTTATCGTGCGGAGCGGGGCGCGCGTGCCGAGCCTTGACAACGAGTGCAGCGAAACGGTCGATCGCCCGCTGTAAGGCGGTATAGTTATTTAATAATAACTGTCAGCATCGATCCGTCCGCGATCTTGCCTCCTTCACCGATCGGCAAATCCGTGTTCAGGTTGGCAGAGACGGGCAAAGACGCCTCGCCGACGCACATGAATGCCCGCTGAGGGAGATGTCCGATGGTCGACGTTCTGTTCCGCAACGCAAATCTGTTCGACGGCTCGGGCGCGGTCTTGCGTCCTGCCGACGTGATCGTGCGCGGCAACCGCATCCGCACGGTGGCCGACGCCAACGCGGGTCTGGAAGCGCCGGGCTGCGAGATGGTCGATGCGACCGGCCTCACGCTGATGCCCGGCATGACCGAGGGCCACGCGCATCTGTCGTTCTGCGGCGGGGCGAAGAACACCGATTTCGGCGATATCCCGCCCGAGGAACATCTGCTCGCCACGATGCGCAACGCCGAGCTGCTGCTCGATATGGGGTTTACGAGCGTCTACAGTGCGGCCAGCGCCAAGATGCGGCTCGACGTCGTCATCCGCAACGAGGTCAATGCCGGGCGGCTGAAAGGGCCGCGCATCCGCGCCTCGGGACCGGAGATCACGGTGACCGGCGGCCTCGGCGACGACAATTTGCTGCACCTGCCGCGCGAGAGTTTCGGGGTCATCGCCAACGGACCGGACGAGATCCGGCGGGTGACGCGGCTGTGCATCCGCGAGGGCGTGGACAACATCAAGATCAACATTTCCGGCGACGACTTCGTCAATCCCGCCAAGGGCGCGATGACGGTGATGAGCGAGGCGGAAGTGCGCGCGGCTGTCGAGGCGGCACATGATTTCGGCAGGCGCGTGAATTGCCATGCGCGGGCCGGCGGATCCGTCGTGCGGGCGCTGAACTGCGGCGTCGACGTGATCTATCATTGCGAATTGATGGACGAAGCGGCGCTCGACCTGATGGAGGCGCAGAAGCATCGCGTGTTCGCGGGTCCGGCGATTGGGCTCATTCACAACACGATCGAATACGGCCCGCAATTCGGCATCGACGAGCCGACCATCGAACGGTTGGGCATGCGTCGGATCATCGAGAAAACCTCGGCCGTCTATGCCGAGTTGCGCCGCCGGGGCGTGCGGGTGGTGATCGGCGGCGATTACGGTTTCGCCTGGACGCCGCAGGGCACCAACGCGCGCGACCTTGATCATTTCGTGAGCATGTTCGGTTACTCGCCGGCCGAGGCGCTGGTGTGCGCGACCAGGGTCGGCGGCGAAATCATGGACATGGGCGACGAACTCGGCCTCGTGCGCGAAGGCTATCTGGCCGATTTGCTGCTGGTCGAGGGCGATCCGACGCGCGACGTGCGGATCATGCAGGAACGCGACCGGATCGTCATGGTCATGAAGGACGGAGCGTTCCACCGCCACCCGCGCGACGCGGCACGCAAGCAGGCGGCGGTGGCGGCCGAGTAACCGTCTCGACCCGCGCACCGCCGAGCGGTCGTTCACCGGGCGAGCTCGCCCGGTGAAGGCTGTGGGTCGTCAGCCGGCCTTCGCTTCGCCTGCGGCTCGCATCTTGAACGCCTCCAGCCGCACCCCCGCGGGCGTCGCCGTCTCGCGTGTCGCGATCACCTCGTCGTCCTCGATGACGCCGAGATCCACATCCCCGTCCGGCAACACCACCGTCGCGCGCCGCCCGACATAGACCACGACCTGCCCGCGCGCCCGCGCCGCCGCCCGCGCCCAGCCGCGCAGCACGCCGTGGAATGGTGGCCGCCGCCACGCATCCGGCCGCGACGGATCGACGTGGGCGGCGATCCGATTGCTGCCCGCCTCGGAGACCAGCATCAACCGGCTGCGACTCGGCCGCCATTCCTCGCCGAGTTTGGGATCCACCAGCCAGCCACATTGGAACGTGCGGCACTCGCCGGGCCGCCCCTCGTAGATCCCGCAGCCGCGTCCCGGCACGCAATGGGCACACCAAGACGCCGCCGGTTTGGCCAGCGCCACCACGTCCAGCAGCTTGCAGCACATCGTGCACTCGCCGCAGGACCGGGCCGAGCCGGCCATCGCGATCAGGCGACGACCGTCAGATGCTCCCGCCGCATTTCCGCGGAAATATCGTCCAGCGCTCCCGCGAACCCGTCCAGCATCTGGTCGATCTCGTCTCGGTCGATGATGAGCGGAGGGCTGAACACCAGCGAGTCATTGGGCGCGGCGCGGCCAATGATGCCGCGCGCCTCGGCGGCTTTCTGCACGCGCGGCCCCATTTTGCGCTTCGGGTCGAAGTTCCGCCGCTCCGCCTTGTCCTCGACCATCTCGATCGCCCCGATCAGGCCCACGCCACGCACGTCGCCGATCAGCGGATGGTCGGAAAACCGCTCGCGCAGCCCGGCCTGCAGATACGGCCCCACCTCGGCCACATGGCCGCCGATATCGGTCTCGTCATAGATTTTCAGCGTCTCGACCGCGACGGCGGCCGGCACCGGATGGCCGGAATAGGTGAAGCCATGGCCGAACGTGCCGAGCACGTGCGTCTCGTCGGCGATGCCCTGATACAGCCGATCGTTGATCAGGATCGCGCTGATCGGCAGATAGGCCGACGACAGCGCCTTGGCGCAGGTCAGGATATCCGGCTCCACGTCGAGCGTCTGGCTGCCCCAGTAATGGCCGGTGCGCCAGAAGCCGCAGATCACCTCGTCGGCGACCAGCAGGATGTCGTATTTCCTCAGAACTGCCTGAATCTTCGGAAAATACCCGCGCGGCGGCAAGATGACTCCGCCCGCGCCCATGATCGGCTCGGCCCACATCGCCGCCACCGTCTCCGGATCCTCGCGGAGGATGAGCGCCTCCAACTCGGCCGCACAGCGGTCGGCGAACGCGTCCTCCGTCTCGCCCGGCAGCGCGCCATGGTAGAAATGCGGCGTGATGGTGTGGACGAAGCCCGGCAGGGGGATGTCGAAGCTCTTGTGGTTGTAGGGCAGGCCGGTAAGGCTGCCCGAGGCCACTGTGATGCCGTGATAGCCCTTGATCCGCCCGATGATCTTCTTCTTTTGCGTGCGGCCGAGTGCGTTGTTGAAGAACCACACCATCTTGACGGCCGTGTCGTTTGCCTCCGACCCGGAATTGGCGAAGAACGCCTTGCTCATCGGCACCGGTGCCCGGGCCAGCAGCATCTCCGCCAGTTCGATCATGGGCGTGTGCGATTTGGCCGCAAACGAGTGGTAGAACGGCAGTGTCCGCATCTGCCGCATCGCCGCCTCGACCAGCCGTTCGTTGGAGAACCCGAGCGAGGCGCACCAGAGGCCGGCGGCCGCGTCGATATAGACCTTTCCGTTGTCGTCCCATACCCGCACGCCCTCGCCGCGCGAGATGATGACCGGCCCGGCCGTCTCGTGCGCGCGGGCGTCGGTGTAGGGGTGCAGCACGTGGGCGATATCGCGGGCGTGGTCGGAATTCGCTCGGGCGGTCGCGGGCGGCGGGGTCATGGGTTGCTCCAACGGATCCACCCTAACATAGCGGCTTGGGGGGCGGTTGGCGACCCTGGCGCGACACTACGCCCGGTTCCCATGACGTCTACCCGTCTCCAGCCTGGTGAGCGAAAGCCAATCACCCAGGACTTCCGTGCCGCCCCCGTAGCACCAAGTCTCCGGCGGCGTGTAGAGCCCCCGAAGTCAGAGTTCTCTTAAAGTTCCTGACATCTAACCTCTATATTCGTCCCACTCTTATCATGCATATAGGACCACTGATTGTGCCACTCGGTGATCAGATAGCCCGGCGGGCCGATGTAGCTCATTCCACTCGCGCCGCCACTATTCTCATACATGATGACTTGATCGCTATCGTCGATCTTGACTTGAGCAGTCGCCGCGTCGCCAGACGTGAACTTCATTGCGAACCTGTGTCCATCTTCGCAGGCTATCCGCGTCCACGACGGGTCCTTGCGCGGCTTGGCGGCCCCAGCGACCTGGCGCGTCTTTGGTGCCTGCCCGCTCGCCCCCGTAACAGGCTGGGGTTGCAGTTTCGCGGGAAGGACGGCCAGTAGGTCGACGCCGGCGCAATCGCCCTCGATCGCCCGGCAGTGCGGCCCGGACGCCAGGCCCGTGGCCAGAGCGTAGCTTTGTCGATAGTAGCGAACGGCTGGCTCCGAAAGTCCAAGACCGCTCGCCGCGCGTCCCAGATAGTAATAGCCGAGATCCTTCTCGTAGCCGACGGAGGCGACAAGCACGGCGAGCGACCGCCAGTCCCCGGCCTCGTCCAGCCGATGCATTTCGTCGCGATTGGTGACCCAGGCCCAGCTACACGCCACTGTGCATGAGAGATCTGTCGCGCCGCGACGAAAATCCTCGAACAACACACTCCTTGCTTCGGGTGTCGTCGCGTCGTGGCTTGGGGCACAGGCGGCAAGGACCGCGAGGGTGGCCAGGCGGGCAAGCATATTCAACGCTCAACTCCCGACTAAGGGTTCCTCGCACGTTTCGCCCAACTGAGGTGTCGCGCCACCAAAACGTCAAAGGCGCAAGCAAAGATTGAACGAATTGCGCAACGTGTCAACGGATCGGCAAGGGCGTCTTGGCGCGCGATCCGGCCGGCCAGACCGAATGGATCGTGACCAAGTTGCACCGCTTCAACAGTCGTGACGAACCTCCAACTGGCGAGCTGGTGCGCGATCCGGCGGGGGCGCTCTATGGTGCCACAGCCCACGCTTCCACGCCGTATGTCTACGACGGCGGCGTGGTCTTCAAGCTGAGCCCGCCGACGGGGCTTCAGACCACGTGGAAATACGAAGTGCTGAAGCGGCTCGCCGCGCCGTCCGACCCGTATTTTCCGGCCGGCTTGTATCGCAGCGGAACCGGCACGGTGTTCTTCGCCGGCCAATATGGCGGCGTGGCCGGCAAGGGTGCCGTGATCGCTCTCTCGCCGCCCTGACGGCGTTGGCCACAAGACCGCAACCGCTCATTCATCTTTGGCCGGCATTCTGCTGGCCGTGCCAAATTTTCAACCAAACGCGGCCGAGCAGTCCTGGCATCCCGCGACGTTCCCCGATCGGGGCGTCGCGGTGCCGTTCACCACGCCCGCCCTGGCGGGTGCCCGGGTCCGCAAGGCACCGCGCGGCGTCGAACTGGTGACGCCGCATCCGGCCGGTGGGCGCGGGGTCTACATCCTTGCCTGGGCGGAGGTCGCGGCCTCCTGCGCGCCGACTTGGCACGACGCGCTGCTGATCGAGCGGATCGCCGCACTGCCGGCCCTCGGCCCCCGCGACATCGCCCGCGCGGCCCGCGCGGTCGCGCTAGAGGGGGCAGCCGGCCACAAGGCGCGGGAGGCGGCGCAGGCGGCGCGGGCGCGGGACCTGCGACTGGCCCTGCAGACGACGGCCCTATTGGTGCGGATGCTGGTGGCCCAGACCGGGGGTGGCGACTGCTCCTCGGACGACCTGGACCGGCGCGGGCGGGACGCGATCCGCCATCTTGCGGAGGCCTGGCGCCATCCAGCCGCCGCCATCGGCAACGACATGGAGACCGTTTCGGGCCACTATACGGCGATCGGACTCGACCGCGTGACCGAGGCGGCCGGCTGCCGGCGGACGCTCGCGGCACTCGATCGTCTGTGTGCTCGGCTTGCCGCCTGGACCGGGGCGGGACCGGGCGCCGGTGATCCCACCGCGATCGCGGTGCTCGCGGGCGCCGAACTGGTGCGAACGCTGGCACGTCGTGCCCTGGCCGAGGCGCTTGCCATGGCCACCGAATTGCCGGTGCTGCTACGCGCCCTGGCCGGCGGGCCGCCAGCCGCGGAAAACGCGACGCGCGACCTGACGCGCGTCGAATGGCTGCTCGACGGGTGGGAGGCGATCTGCATGGTCTGGGATCTCAGCGCCGAGGCGGGACAGCCGCGTGCGGGCCTGGCAGAGATGGCATTGATGATGCCTGTCCTCCCGCAGGATGCCGAGGCGTGGGCCGCAATCGTCGCTGATCCAGGCACGCGGGGCCGCCCGCTGCGTTCCACGGCAGGTCTCGCGGACTGGCGCGCCGGCAGCGCGGTTTTCGCCCTGATTGCTCGTAACGAGCATATCCGCGCGCTTGCCGCATGACCGCGCCGCCGTGAGCGGGCCGTCGTGGCCGCTATTGTGACCGGCACCGTGACCCGGATGGCCGACGCGGCAGCCGAGGCGCGCGCGGTGCGACGCGGCTTGGTCGAGGCCGCTGACGGTCAGGTATTGCGGGTCGTGCGCCTGGTCGACGACCTTGCGGAGCGTGGCGAGGCCGATGCGCTCCTGGCACCGGTCCGGGCGCGCCTGCGCGTGCTGCGGCCGGAGCGACGGATGCGGTTCGCACGGCTGCTGTTTCTGCCCCTCGATCCGCTTATTGTCGGCGCGGCCGATTGGCGCCCCGACGGGCTTTTGATTCCCCGCACGGCGTTGGCTCCGCTCGCGTCCGTCGTCCAGGCCGGTCTGGCGCAAATCGGTACCGGCGACGCCGCGCGGTCGCTCGAGTCGGTCATCGAGGGCATCCGCACCACCGACCTGATCTCGATCCGGCGTGTCGGGGCCGCGGTCTGGCCTGAGGCCCCGCGCCATTTGGCGAATGCCGCCTTGCCGGAGACGTGGACCGGGCGGCAGGGTCTGCCGGCGTCGTCCTTCGCGACCTTGCGTGATGCCGTCGCGTTCCTGCTCGGTCTGGAGGCGCGGCTGGCCGATCTCGAGCAGCCGGGGACGGCCGCCGACGATATTGAGGCCGCGCTCGCGGCCATGCTCGGCGCGGCGGCGAGTCAGGGGGCGCAATGCTGGGGCATGCTGGTGGCTCTTCTGCTGCAACGCTTTCCGGGGGCTGCGGCACCTCTGCGCGCCGCCACGTCGAACGCCCTCGACAAGGCCGCCAAGCGGGCGGCCGACGCGGCGCTGGACCGCGCGGCGGCCTGGATCGATGCGGCGGCCTCGACTCGAGGTCCGCCGGACTTGATCCATGCGGCCGATGACATCGCCCGCCAGATCGCGCTGCTGGAGTCGCTCGCCGATGCGCCGACACAGCGGGAGCGGGCGACCGCGCTTCGCGCCGCGCTCCAGGCCGGATGCGAGGCAGGCTTCGACGCTGGATTGCGGCGCGGCATCGATGCTCGTCTGAACGAGCCGGCCGATCCGGAACTCATCTGCGAGCTGGAGCAGGATGCTCGCCTGCTCCGTCGCATGGAGACCGAGGCGCGGCGACTCGGCGGTGGTCCCGCCTATGACCGGCGATTGCGCGAGACGGCCGGCCGCGTCCTCGCGGCCGATAGCCTCGATAGCGTCGATCGCGTGCGCCTCATCGAAATCCTCGGTGGCCTACCGCTCGCGCTCCAGGCCCATCGGATGTTGATCGCGCGCTGATCGCCGGATCTGCGAGGCGGTTCGATCGGTCAGGATTTCTCGAACAGGAGGCCCGTCACCTGGTCGCCCCGCATCGTCGTGGCGCGGCGCACGAAGCGTTCCACGTCCGGCACACCGCCCAGGACGCACAATTCCACGACCCGTTCGCCCGGGGGCCGGCGGCTGCGCCAAGTCGCGTAGGGATAGTCGCTCATCGAAAGGAATGTGTCACGCCCACGGGGGGAGGGGAAAGGCTTCGTCGCGCCACTGTTGATCGGCGACAGCGTGATCCTCGCCTCATGGGCAGTCACCAACGCGACCGTGTCCAATTCGAGGACGTCATGCTCGAGCGCTCGATAGGGGCGGGCCGTCAGCAGGCGATGCAGTCGTCCTCGAGTGAGCCAGAAGAAGACCCGAGCATTTAGCAGGCGATACCAATCCGTGGGCGTCAGGCCATCTCGAAGGCAGCGCCGTAGCCCCGCGTCGTCCATCGGCATTTGGTCGCGCACCACCGCCCGCCCCAGGATCGGATGTTCAATGACGGCGGTCCCGGGACGTCGGACTGACTCGATTTCCTGCCGTCGTCGCCCACCCACCTCCCACTGGTCGAGCAAAGCCGACGTGCTGAGGAGGCCGTGCCGCCGGATGGACGGCCAGCTTCCACGCTCGGCCATGTGATAGAGCGTCGGACAGTCTCGCAGGAGTTCGGCCAGCTCGCTTTCGGTCACTCGCTTGCCTGTCTCATGACGTTGCGGTGTGCGCCAAGGCGCGCGCCGCCAGAGGTGGCACCCAACCGCAGCGAGGTTAAGCCGACCGCACTCCATTTCGGCGGCGGCGGCTTCCGACGGGCGCCGATGAGCGGTAGCCTGCGACGTGGCAATCCGAAAATCGCACCCGCTTCCCTCGTGGCTTCTGGCCGGGCTTTGCGCGATCGCGGCGATCGGTGACGTCGGCTACCTCGCCCAGGGCGCGACACCGATCACAACGATCGTTGCCGCCGGGCCGCTGCCGGGTGGGATGACCTTCGCGCTCGACGGGCTGTCCGGCTTCTTCCTCCTCATCGTGCTCCTGGCCAGCGCGGCCGCCGCGGCGGCGGCGCGGACGATGCGTCCCGCAGCCCTCGCGCTGCTCGCCGCCTTCGTCGCCGGCATGGCGCTGTGCCTTGTGGCCGGGGATGGCCTGACGCTGCTGGCCGGGTTCGAGCTGATGTCGGGGGCCTCGTTGGTGCTCCTTTTCACTGGCGACGCGCAACCCGACAGCCGGCAGGCGGCGACCCTTTATGGCGGGATGGCGGCCTTCAGCGCGCTGTGCCTGATCGGTGCATTCGGGACCCTTGCCACGTTCGGGGTCTCCTTCGCGGCAATCCGCGGCGCGCCGCCGCGCGCCACCGCCGCGGCGGTCGTGTTCGGGCTGACGCTGCTCGGGGCCGGCGCTAAAGCGGGCCTTGTGCCGCTCCATGTCTGGCTGCCGCCATCGCATGCCGCCGCGCCCGCTTCCGCCTCCGCGATGATGTCGGGCGCGATGACGAAGGTCGCAATCTACGTGATGATCCGTTTGCTATTCGACCTGTGCGGGCCGGTGCAGCCGGGCGCCTGGGGTGCCATCCTGATGGTGGTGGGTGCCGCCAGCGCCGTGCTGGGAGCCGCGCGGGCCAATGTCGAGACCGATATGAAGGCGCTGCTCGGCTGCTCCACCATCGAGAATATCGGCCTGATCGTGGCGGCGATCGGCGTGGCGCTGGCGGCGCGGGCGGCCGACTTGCCGGCGCTCGCGAGTCTGGCTCTCGGCGCCGCGTTGCTGCAGGCACTGGCGCATGGGCTTTTCAAGCCGCTGCTGTTCCTCGCTGCCGGCGCGGTGCAGCACGAGGCTGGCAGCCGCGACCTCGACCGGCTTGGCGGGTTGATCCAGCGGATGCCGACGACGACCGCCTGCGTCCTGGTCGGGGCCGCGAGCCTGGCGGCGTTGCCGCTTTCGGCTGGGTTCGCGGGCGAATGGCTGGTCCTGCAATCGGTGTTTTCCGCACCCCGCGTCGGCGGGTTGGCGTTCCAGATCGTCGCCTGCGGTGTCGCCGCCGGCCTGTCCTTCGCCATGGCGCTGGCGGCCGCGGCGGCGGTCCGGCTGGTTGGCGTGGCCTTCCTCGGCCGGCCGCGGACGCCGCGCGGAGCATCCGCCGAGGAAGCGTCATGGACGACCCGCATCGTGCTCCTCGTTTTGGCCGGCTGTGTCGGAACGCTCGGCCTGCTGCCGTCGCTGGGGCTGTGGCTCGCCGATCCCGCGCTGCATTTGTTGCTCGGGGACACGGCTGTCGGTCGCGCCGATCTCTTGGCCGTGCGCACCCAGCCGGAGGGCGCGCTCTATGCGCCGCTCGGCGTGGCGTTGCTGCTCGCCCTCGGGGGCGCGGTCATCGTCGGCGTGTCGCGCCTGCGCGGGCGGCCGGGGATGCGGCGCGTCCCGCCCTGGGATGGTGGGTTCGGCGCGCCGGCAGCCTGGCTGCCGTTCGGCGATCCGGCAACGCAGTCCAGTGCTGCCGGCCAGTCGCAGATCCTTCGCCGCACCATCGGCGGCGCGCTGCTGCACAGTCGAGAGCACGCGACGCCGGCGTCGATGGAATGGTCCGTGGCAGACCCTTCAACCCGTTACGTGTTTGCCCCCCTGGCCGTCGCGCGCGAAACCCTGTCCGGCTGGGCGGAGCGGTTGCAGGTGCTCACGACGCGACAGGCGCTGCTCGTGCTGTTCTCGGTGCTGGTGGCCGTGCTGGCGGTCGTCGCGGTCGCGGAGCAGACGTGACGCCGTTGCTCGCGGCGCTGCTGCACGTCGCCCTCGTCCTCGCGGCCGCGCCCTTGGTGATCGGACTGTTGGCACGCGCAAAAGCTCGGCTCGCGGGGCGGACCGGGCCGCCGCTGGTGCAGCCCTGGCGCGACCTTCGCCGGCTCGCCCGCAAGACGCCGGTCCTCGCCGACAACGCAAGCGCCGTCGCGCAATTCGCCCCGGTCGTGGTGTTTGCCGTGAGTCTGGCGGGTTGCGCCCTGGTCCCCGCCTTCGCGATCGGCATGGCCGGCGCGGGGGCATCCGACCTGCTGGTCATCGCCGGGTTGCTCGGCGCGTCGCGCGTGGTCACGGCGCTCGCCTCACTGGAGGCCGGGACGGCGTTCGGGGCTATCGGGGCCAGCCGGTCGATGGCGTACGGTGTATTCGCGGAGCCTGCGATGCTGCTGATGGCCTTCACCCTCAGCCTGCTCGCGCAGACGACCAATCTCGACGCGGTCGCCGCCATATTGCACGACGGAGCGGCGGGCTTGCGGGTCTCGCTCGGCCTGTCGCTGCTCGCGCTGCTGGCGGTGGCCCTGACGGAGGCCGGGCGCATGCCGGTCGACAATGCCGAGACGCATCTGGAGCTGACCATGGTGCACGAGGCAGCGACGCTCGCCTATTCCGGACGGCATCTGGCGATGCTCCACTGGGCCGGAGCGCTGCGATTGCTGCTTTGGCTCGACCTGATCGGCGCGATCTTCCTGCCCTTCATGCTGATCCCGGCCGCCGCGCCGTTGTTGTGGCCGCTCGGCCTGCTGGGCTGGGCGCTGCGCACCGCAATCCTGGTCTTGGCACTCGCTTGTCTCGAATCGGTGCTGGCCAAGTTGCGCGTCTTTCGGGTGCCCGAACTCCTCGGCGCCGCGATCCTCCTTGGATTGCTGTCGGTCTTGCTGCTGTTCGTCAGCCAGGGCTTCGCATGACGCCGAACCCAACCTACGGCGTACTGGCCTACGACCTCGCGCATTTGCTCGGCGGCATCGTCCTGTTGCTGTCGTTCCTGCTGCTGGCGCGGCATCGGCTGTCCGCCCTCGTCGCGATCTATGCCGCGCAGGCGACGGTGCTGGCGGCGGCGGCGGCGTGGCAGGCGTTCTCGCAAGACACGCCGACGCTCTACCTCACCGCGGCCGCGACGCTCGCTGTCAAGGCGGTGGCGATCCCATCCGTCCTGCGCCGACTGCTGCGCCGGGCGGCGGCGCGGCGCGAGGCGGACCCCGGCCTGGGCGTGTTCCCGACCCTGGCGGCGGGCGTGGGGCTGGTTGGTCTTTCGACGCTGGCGGTGCTGCCGATGACGGTGGCCGCCCCGGCACTGACACGCGAGGATCTGGCGCTCGCGCTGTCGGTCGTGCTGCTCGGCATGCTGATGATGGCCAGTCGGCGGACCGCCCCGGCGCAGGTGGTCGGGTTCCTGTCGCTGGAGAACGGACTGATCCTGGCGGCGCTCGGCGCGTCGGGCATCCCCATGCTGGTGGAGATGTCCGTCGCCGTCCTGGTGCTGCTGGCGTTTCTGGTGCTCGGCGCGCTGGTGCGGCAGATGCGCGAGCATTTCGACAGTCTCGACACGCTCCATCTCGACCGCGCCATGCGCGAGCGCCTTTGACCGAGTTTCCGCTCGGCGTCGACGCGATCGTCATCATCCTGCCGCTCGTGGCGGCGGCCATCGTCGCGGGGGTGCCCGATCCGCGTGCGGGCGGCTGGCTCGTGGTGGCCAGCGCGCTCGCGACGTTCGGCCTCGCCTGCCTTCTGCCGGACCGGGTGGTCCCGGGTGCGACCCTTCTGGCCGATCGTCTGGAGGCGCACATGACGGTGCTGACCGCGCTGTCGGGCCTCGCTGCCGCGTGGTTCAGCCGAACCTACGTGCTGCGCGAGATCGAGGCGGGCCGGCTCGAGGCGGCCTGGGCGCGGCGCTACCACGCGCTGTTTCTTGCGTTCCTCGGCTTCCTGCTGCTGGCGTCGATCAGCGACGATCTCGGCATCGCCTGGGTCGCCATCGAGGCCGCGACGATCGCCGGCGCGCTGGTGGTCGGCCTGCCGCGCACCCCGCACGCCATCGAGGCGGCGTGGAAATACGTCATGTTGTGCGGCGTCGGCGTGGCGCTCGCGCTGCTGGGCATCGTCTTCCTGACGCTGGCGGCCTTGCCGGCGGTCGGCGCGGGCGTCGGGTCATTGACCTGGGGCGGGCTGATGCGGGCCGCGCCCGAACTGCACGTGCCGATGCTGGATCTGGCCTTCGTTTTCCTGCTGGTCGGCTACGGCGTGAAGGCCGGTCTCGCGCCGCTGCACTCCTGGTTACCCGACGCGCATTCGGAGGGGCCGACACCGGTCTCCGCCGTGCTTGCCGGTGGCGTGCTGAACGTGGCGCTGATCGTTCTGCTGCGACTCCGCAGGTTGCTGGAGGCGGCGCCGGGCGCGGTGGCGCCGGGGCCGGCGATCATGACGCTCGGCGCGGCCTCAATCCTGCTCGCCGCGTTCGGGCTTTGGAGGCGGGGCGATGTGAAGCGCTTCTTCAGCCTGTCCACCGTGGAGCAAAATGGACTGGCGGCCGTGGCGATCGGTCTCGGCGGCCCGCTCGCGACCTACGCCGCCCTGCTGCAGATCAGCCTGCACACGCTGGCCAAGGCCGCCGTGTTCCAGTGCGTAGGGCACGCGGCGCAACTGCGTGGCGGGCAGCGATTCAGTGACCTCGGCGGCCTATGGCCGGGGTGCGCGGTGCTGGCCGGGACGCTCGGCGTCGCGGTTCTGGTGCTCCTCGGTCTACCGCCGTCCGGGCTGTTTGCCGCGAAATTTACCATTCTCGCCGAGGCGACGCGCGCCGCGCCGCCGGTCGCGGTCGCAACCGGCCTGGGTCTCCTGGTCGGCTTTTGGGCGCTGGTGTCGCGGCTCGTCGTCCTGTGTCTTGGTCCGGCCGCGCCCGATCGAAGCAGCGCGCCGGATCGCTTGGATTTGGCCTCTGCGTGGATATTGCTCGCGCTCGTGCTGCTCGCCGGCATCGCCACGCCCCCAGCCGTGGTCGGGTGGCTGCAGAGTATCGCCGAGACGATGCGATGAGCGCCGGCCCATGACCGCCCGCCCCATGCCGCGCGAGGTTGTCGATCCCGCCGCGTGGCAGGCCATCGCCGAGGCTCCGGGCGCCGAGCTTCTCGCCCTTTGGGCCGATACGGTGCAGGCCCATGCGTTGTGGCGTCTGCCGGACCAAAGCCTGCCGCGCGCTTTGTCAGTGGCGGTCGAGGCCGGGCGCTACCCGGCCTTGTCGCCGCTTCGACCGGCGGCCGTCCTGTTCGAGCGGATGGTTCGGGACTTGTGGGGCCACGAGGCCGACGGGGGCATCGATTCGCGTCCTTGGCTCGACCATGGGGCGTGGGAGGTGACCGGCCCGCTGAGCGCGCGGCCGGCCCCGCATCGGCCGGAGCATCAGGAGTTCGCCTTCCAAGAGGTGGCGGGCGACGGGGTTCAGATCGTCCCCGTCGGTCCCGTCCATGCCGGCATCATCGAGTCCGGACATTTCCGCTTCTCCGCGCAGGGCGAATCGGTCGCGCGAGTAGAGATACGTCTGGGGTATAACCACAAGGGCACGCTTCTGCTGATGCGTGGGAAACCACCGCGCGCGGCGGCGCATTTCACGGCCCGTCTGTCGGGCGACAGCACGGTGGCGCATGGGATCGCCTTCGCCCGCGCGGCGGAGGCGGCGACCGGGACTGATGCACCGCCCCGCGCGCACGGATTGCGGGGAATTGCCGCGGAGCTGGAACGTTTGGCCAACCATCTCGGAGATATCGGCGGCATCGTCCACGATGCGGCATTCGTGCCCATCGCCGCCGAAATGGGCCGCTTGCGCGAGATGGTGCTGCGGGCCTCCGGCGCCGCGTTCGGCCATCGGCTCATGATGGATTGCGTCATCCCCGGGGGCATGGCCGCCGACGTGCTGCCCGGCGGGCCGGCGGCGCTCGAGGCGATGCTGGCCCAGGTTTCGGCGGAATTGCCCCGGCTGGCGCAGCTTTATGACGCCGCGGCCAGCCTGGCCGATCGAATGATCGACGCCGGGATCATCCCGCCATCCCTGGCCGCGGCATTCGCGGCCGGCGGCGTGGTCGGACGGGCCAGCGGACGGGCGCTCGATCTGCGAGTCTGGCCCGGCTACGCGCCCTATGATGCTCTCGAGCAGCCGGTCCGGCCGTGCATGCTGACCGGCGGCGACGTCGATGCCCGGATTCGCGTCCGCTTTGCCGAGGCCGACGATTCGTTGCGGTTGTCGCGGGAATTTCTGGCCTCGCTGCCGGGTGGCCCGGTCTCGGTGCCTTTGCCGATGGCCGGCGGCGAGGGGTTCGGCTGGGCGGAGGGCTTTCGCGGCGACATCTGGCACTGGTTGCGGCTCGATGGCGGGTTGATCGGCAGCGCCTTTGCCCGTGATCCAAGCTGGTTGCACTGGCCGCTGCTGGAGAATGCGATGCGTAAGTCAATTCTCGCGGATTTTCCGCTGGTGAACCGATCCATAAACGCTTCGTACGCGGGGGTCGATCTGTAATGGGATGGCGACTGCTGCTGCGGAACCTTCACGATGGCCCGGCGACCGAGCCGGCCCCGTCTGTCGATGGCGGCACGGCACAGGCCCTAGCGGAGAGGCTCGAAGCGGCGGCGCGCGTCAGGCTCGGGCGCAGCCTGGCGCTTCGTCATCTCGACGCGGGAAGTTGCAATGCCTGCGAACTGGAGCTGCGGATGCTCGAAAGCGTCGTGTACGATCTGTCCCGCTTCGGGCTTCGGTTCGTGGCGAGTCCACATCACGCCGACGTGCTACTGGTGACCGGGCCGATGACGCGCAATATGGCCGACGCGGCGCGTCGGACCTACGCCGCGATGCCGGAGCCAAAATGGGTCGTGGCGCTCGGCGATTGCGCGATCGACGGCGGGGTCTTTCGCGGCTCCTACGCGGTGATGGATGGCGCGTCGGCGATCCTCCCGGTTGATCTGGTGGTACGCGGTTGCCCGCCGAGCCCGGCGCAAATGCTGGATGCGCTGCGGGCGCTGATGGAGGCCAATGCCGATGCCTGAGCTGGCCGCGTTGCCGAAGACACCGACCGGCATCCCGGGGCTCGACGCCATCACGCTGGGGGGGCTGCCGTCCGGGCGCCCGACGCTGCTGTGCGGTGCGGCCGGCTGTGGCAAAACGCTGTTCGCCGTGACCTTCCTCGTGAACGGCGTGCTACACTACGATCAGCCGGGCGTGTTCATGAGCTTCGAGGAACGCGGGGAGGACCTGGCGGCGAACGTGGCCTCGCTCGGCCACGACCTGGCAGCCCTCGTGGCGGCGGGGCGGCTGGCGATCGATCATGTCCTGGTCGAGCCCGCGGAGATCGAGCAGAGCGGCGAGTATGATCTGGAGGGTCTGTTCGTCCGCCTCGACCATGCGATCCGCACGGTCGGGGCGAAGCGTGTCGTGTTGGATACGATCGAATCGTTGTTTTCGGGGCTCGGGGACACCACGGTTCTGCGGGCGGAACTGCGCCGACTGTTCGCCTGGTTGAAACAGCGCGGCGTCACGGCGATCGTCACCGGGGAGCGCGGCGACGGACAGTTCTCTCGGTTCGGTATCGAGGAATATGTCTCGGACTGCGTCATTCTCCTCGACAACCGCGTGCAGGAGCAGATCACGACGCGGCGCCTTCGGATCGTGAAGTATCGCGGCTCCTCACACGGCACCAACGAGTATCCGTTCCTGATCGACAGTGACGGGATCAGCGTTCTGCCGATCACTTCGGCAGGGCTCGGGCATGCGATCTCGAACGAGGTCGTCCCGACCGGGGTATCCGACCTTGACCAGATGCTTGGCCGAGGCGGCTTTTATCGTGGCTCGAGCGTGCTCATTTCCGGTCTGGCTGGCACTGGCAAGTCGACGTTCGGGGCCGCATTCGTCGAGGCGGCGTGCCGGCGCGGCGAACGCTGCCTGTATTTCTCCTTCGAGGAATCGCCCGACCAGATCGTCCGCAACATGCTCTCGGTGGGCATCGACCTCGCGCATCACCGAAGCGCCGGCCTTCTGCAGTTCGAAGCCGCGCGACCAAGCCTGTACGGCTTTGAAATGCACCTCGCGCGCATGAATCGCGACATCGAGTATTTCCAACCGGCCGCGATCGTCGTCGATCCGATCTCGGCTTTTCGCGGACCGCCGATCGAGATCCATGCGACGCTCGTGCGTCTTGCCGATATCTGCAAGACTCATTGCATCACCGCGTTGTTCACGAGCCTGTCGTCGGTCGGCGAGCAGATGAGCGAGAGCGAAAGAAGCGTCTCGTCGCTGATGGACACCTGGATCTCGCTCGTCGACATGGAGGCCGACGGCGAGCGGAATCGTGTGTTGCACCTGCTCAAATCACGCGGCATGAACCACTCCAACCAATTGCGCGAATATCGTCTGACTGATCACGGAATTTCGATGATCGACGCCTATGTCGGACCGGGCGGCGTGCTGACCGGGGCGGCCCGGCTGGCACAGCAGGCGCGCGAGCGGGAGACGGCGTTGGCGCGGCGGCAGGACACCGAGCGGCGACGGCGGGATTTGGCGCGCCGGCGGTCGGCGACAGAGCGGCAGATCGCCGAGATGCAGGCGGCTATTGAGGCGGAGGAGGCCGAGGTGGCCACGCTGATCGAACAGGAGGAGGCCCGCGAGACCGCTCTGGGCGCCGACCGAGCTGCGATGGCGGTGACGAGAAGGGCGCACAATGGCTAATTCCGAACATGACGAGGACGTGCTGGCGGAGGGTCCGGCGCGTTACAATCTTCGACTTTACGTGGCGGGGCAGACGCCGAAATCCCTCACCGCCATCGCCAATCTTCGACGAATTTGCGAGGACTATCTCGCAGGCCAGTATTCGATCGAAGTGATCGACCTGACGGTCACGCCGCAACTTGCCGCCGGCGATCAGATCGTCGCGTTGCCGACGCTCGTCCGATGGCTGCCGCCCCCGCTCAAGCGCATCATCGGCAACCTGTCGGACACCGAGCGCGTTCTGGTCGGCCTCGATCTCAGGCAAAGTGCTCCCCCTTCGACATGAGCGTCGCGGCACGGCTCAACGGCGTATCGGCCCAACACGATCAGCAGCCGGAGGCCATGCGCGACGTGCAGATCATCTCGATCTCGATTCTGGTTGAGATCCTACCGGAGCCGGTCCGAGGTATCATCGGCGACTTGTCGGACTGTGATCGCGCGCTCGCGGGCCCGAATTCCTTGTCGACCCGTGCGGCCCGAGACAAGGATGCCTGACGATCGCGCCGCGCTGTCTCGATCGCCGAGCTTCGACGACGTGAAAAGCCTGGCCACCCGGCTTCGCGAGGCCGAGGAGACGCTGGATGCGATCCGCGGCGGCGAGGTCGATGCCGTCGTGGTCGACGGTGCGGCTGGTCAGCAGGTCTACACGTTGCAGAATGCCGATCGACCATATCGTGTCCTGATCGAGCAGATGCAGGAGGGCGCGATCACCCTTTCGCAGTGCGGAACGATCCTGTACTGCAATCAGAGATTCGCGACGCTCGTGGGCAGGTCGCGCACCTCGCTCATCAGCGGCGACGTGGGGGAACTCCTCGATCCGGCGGCCGCCCCCGCGTTTCTCGAGCTGCTGCGGGGGCCGATCGTGGCCGGCGTGTCCGGCGAGTTCTCCCTGCGCGTCGAAGGGGGTGGGGCGGTCTGGGTTAATATTTCGTTGGCAGACCTAGAAGTCGAACACGGCGCGCCGGCGATGGTGTGCGGCGTTGTCACGGACCTGACGCACCCGAGGCGCCGCGCGGACGAATTGGCCGCCGCCAATGCTCAGCTCGCCGCCGAGATCGAGGAGCGTCGGCGTGCGGAGGACAGTCTTCAGGTGGCGCTCGATGCCGCCGGGATGGGCAATTGGGATCTGGACCTGCGAACCGGGATGGCCCGCCGATCGCTGAGGCATGACGAGATATTCGGCTATCCACGAAAGCTGTCGGCATGGGGCCTCACGTCGGCGCTGGAGCATTTCGTGCCGAGCGATCGTGACCTGGTGGTCGCCGCTTTTGATACGGCACGTGCGCGGGGCTCGCTCGATTTCGAGGCGCGGATCACGCGCGCCGACGATGGCGCGACCCGGTGGCTGCACGTCAAGGGCCGCACGTTCTATGACGATGGCCAACCGGTCCGCATCGCCGGTGTGGTGACCGACGTGACCGAGCGCCGCGTCGTCGAGGAGCAGTTGCGTCACTCACAGAAGATCGAGGCGATCGGGCGACTGACCGGTGGTGTCGCCCATGACTTCAATAATCTGCTGATGGTGATTTCTGGTGGGCTCGAAATGATCGGCCGGCAGCAGGAACCGGCGCGCCGTGAGCGTGTGCTGCAGGGAATGCGTCAGGCGGTCGAGCGAGGATCGACGCTCAGTCGTCAGCTTCTGGCGTTCTCGCGTCGCCAGTCGCTGCAGCCGGAGCCGATCGACCTGGCCGAGCAGGTGGGCGCGATGCGCGATCTGCTGGACCGCAGCCTGCGCGGCGACGTGGAGGTGAGGACGCAATTCGGACCGGACCTGTGGCCTGTGGAAGTCGACGCCGGCGAATTGGAACTCGTCGTCCTCAACCTCGCGGTAAACGCCCGCGACGCGATGCCGGCGGGCGGCGTCATCACGATCAAAGCGGCGAACCGGCCCGCAGTGCCGGGCGAGGATATCGAGGCGGACTGCGTCGAGCTGTCCGTGGTCGACACCGGTATCGGCATGCAGCCGGAAATCCTGGCACGCGCGTTCGAACCGTTCTTCACCACGAAGGAAATCGGCAAGGGATCGGGTCTCGGGCTCGCCCAAACGCATGGCTTCGCACGCGCCTCCGGCGGGTCGGTGCGCATCGTCAGCGAACCAGGACGGGGAACCACGGTGTCATTGTACCTCCCGCGCACGGAGAAGCCGCCGGTGCGGCGCGCCGGGACCGTGGCCCTGACGTCAGGCGCTGCGTCCCAACAGATCGGACCTGGAGGACAGGTTCTCCTGGTCGAGGACGATGACGAGGTCGCTGCACTGACGGCCGAGATGATCGAGCAGCTCGGCTACGAGACGACGCGCGTCGCGAGCGCGGAGGCGGCACTGGGCGCGCTGGCGAACGGCCGCGCGATCGATCTCGTGTTCTCAGACGTGATGATGCCTGGCAAAATGAACGGGTTGGACTTGGCGCGCGAAATTCGGGCCCGTCGGCCGGGTCTGCCGGTGGTTCTGACGACAGGGTATGTCGAGGCGGCGCGCCAGGGGACGGCGGGCGAGCGGATCGCCGTGCTGCCGAAGCCCTATCGGCTGCAGGAGTTGCGAGCGGCGCTTGCGCGGGCGCGCCGCGGCACTCGGGCCTAGCGCCGGACTGGATCGTAAGCGGCTGGCTGCCGAGAAAGAGATACGACGCACCATTAGACGTGATCCCGCTTGATCGCCTCGAGGCCGCGAGTGGCGACCTGGCGGCAGATGGCGGCGCGCTCACGCCGGATCACGCGATTGGTGGAATCGCGCAGCAGACGCAGCACGAGGCGCAGCGCCGTGCCGCGGAACCCGAGCGGCGCCAGCCCGGCGACATGGATCCACAACGACGAAAGCCCCGCGCCCGCAAAGACATCGAAGCCGATCGCGGCACCCTCGATGATGCCGGTCGTGCCGCCGACCAGCATCCAAGTCGCCCGATCCATGCGCGGCAGGCGCGGCATGGCGGAGGAGACCGCGCGCTGATGGTCCGCTAACAGGGCGGCGCGCTCATCCACGCCGGGATAGTCGCGCAGCAGGCTGGCGGAGACATAAGAAACGATGTCGCCGTCGAGTTGCACGATGGTGGTCAGCGTGGGCGTGCCGACCGGCGGCGTGTGCACGGTCATGGCGCCCTCGATAAGGAACCGAAACAGCGGGCGACGGGCGGCCAGCCAGGTGGCCGGAATACGTGGGGCCTGCGCGATACGACGCCACGGGCTCGGAATGTCTAGGACCCCGTCACTCTGAAGATCGCGCGGCCAAGGTCGCCGATCAGGTCGCGTACCAGGGCGAACATCCTGTCCCATTGGCCAAGGCCGGTCCGGACGCTGGCGGCATGCAGATCGGCGAAGAACGCTCGCTTGGCGTCGTCGAGGCCGGGCGAGATTCGCATGACCACATCGCCGTCGATCTGCACGGAGGTTTGCATCATCACGACCTCCGTTCCGACATCCCACGCCTTGCGCACCAGGACCAGGCTGTCGAGCGGCACCGACAGCGGCGGCTGCGGATCGTTCAGCAGGGCGCGTACCGTCGCCTCGACACCAACGCCGAACAACGGCAACTTGCCGGGGCGCGGCGCGTGGCTGTCGCGCAGCACCAGGGCGACTTCGCGCAACTGACGCGAGTTGGCGCGAATGCGCGACAGCACGCCGGCCCGTTCCGGACTGTTGAGTACTTCGCCGTCGAGCGCCCGTGCCGCCTCCGGCGTGTTGGCCCCGGCGCGCAGGGCCGCGGCGGCCGCCCATTGCAGCGCCTCGAACGCCTCTGGCCCGTTCGTAAGGTCCACGCCGACGAAGGGCGCGCGCGGGTGCCAGGCGTTCTCGCGCGCCACCAGCGCCTTGTCCTCGTCCGGCGTGTCGCGCAACGACATTCGTTCGGTGGCCAAGTCGAGCAAGGCCTGATCGACCGCGAAGCCGCGGTCCCTGACATAGCCGGCGTAGGCGTCGATGATGGCGTGCAGCGCAAGCGGTACCTCCGGCATCTTCTGTGCCGACATCGACGCCTTCTCGACCGTGTTCACCTCGATGGTCAGCAGGCCTTCGCCGATGCTGCGCAGGCTCGCTTCCCAGTTCGTGCCGCGCGGGCCGGCGGTCATCAGAGGCGCTGCTCGATGTCCTTGGCGATGCTCTTGAGCAGGCTCATCGTCTCCGCGCGGATTGCGCGCGCCGTGACGATCGCGTCGGCATGCAGCTTCATGTATTCCGGCTTCTCCATGAAGGCCGGGTCGATGACCTGCGTGAAGTCGCCGATCAGCATGTTGATCGTGGTCGACGCGACGAGCTGCGGCTTGTCCGCGTCGAGCGTGATCGCGGTTTCCGCCTGCCGATCGGTGGCGGAGCCGGCATCGACATGAGCCGCGCCAATGATCGTGGTGACCCGCAGCAGCACGATGTCGTCGACGAGCCGCTCCAGCCTGTCGGCCGCCTTCTGGATGAGCGTTGGCGGCAGTGGTTGCGGGTCGGCCATGCGGACAACTCCCTGATGTGCTCAATCGTTATGGCTGCGGACCGGCAGCGTCAACCCGGCATTGGTTTCCAGGATGCACGATAGAATCGTGGCAACTCGTCCGGCATCGGCCGGAACGCCAGCTTGCGCGAGATGCCGTAGGTCGCGGGGTCGACGAACAGCGGCAGGATGAACGCCTGATCCGTGATGCGCTGGATTGCCTGCTGGTACAGGCCGCGCCGCAATTCCGGGTCGACCGTCAGCCCCGCTTGCGCGAGCAGGGTTGCGACGGCGGCGTCGCGGGTCATGTCCAGCGGGCCGAAGGCAAAGAACGGCGGCAGGAAGGCGGAGATGTCGTTGATCGAGGAACTGCCCCAACTGCCAAGGAACAACGGCGCGGTGCCAGCGGCGACCCGGGCCACCGCCTCGGCGGCCGGCAATACGGTGATGCGCGCCAGGATGCCGCCCTCGGCCAGCATCGCGGCAGCGGCCTCGGCGATCTCGGGGCGGACATAGGTGACAAGCTCGGTTTGCAGCCCGTCGGGGAATCCGGCGTCGGCCAGCAGCGCGCGGGCGCGGGCGGGATCGTGGAGGTAGCGCACGGCGGCGCCCGCGTCGCAGGCGAATTGGGTGAGGCCGCACGGAGCGATCGCCGGGCGCGCGTTGCCGGGGACCGTCTCGCGCGCGAGCTGCGTGCGATCGAGTGCGTGGCACGCGGCGCGGCGGGCGTCCAGCTTGGCGAACGGCGTGTCGGTCCCGCTGCGCCCGGCGGCGTCCATCGACAGATAGAACACCCGCATGCTGTCGGTCCGCACGACCTGCAGATCGTCGCGCACACCCAACTCGCGGACCTGCGTCGGCGTCAGTTGCCAGATCCAGTCCGCACGTCCATCCGTGAGGTCCGCGTACGGCCCCGCGAGGTCGGTCTCCTGCCGGATCCGCAGCCGTCGGATCGCGGGAACGCCTTTCGGCGGCGGCGCGCCCGACGAGTCGAACGCGGCGAGCCGCAGCGTGCCGTCGGGATCGACCCCGATCAGCCGATAGGGCCCGGTGCCGACCGGAGCGAGCGCCATGGCCGCGCGCCGTTCGGCGCTGGCCACGTCGCGCGGCAGGATCGGCAGCACCATGGCCACGTATTCCGGCGCGGCCGGGAACGGATGGGCGAGCCTCAGCCGAATCTCGCGATCGCCGCTGGCCTGCGCGCCGGCCAGCCAGGAGTAGTTGCTGGGGATGCCAAGCCTCGGGTCGCTCAGCACGGTGCGCACGGTGGCTGCCACGTCCTCCGCGCCGAACGGGCTGCCGTCGTGGAAGGTTACGCCGGCCCGCAGTTTGAACGCGAGCGTGCGGTCGTCTTCCTGCGTCCAGGATTCCGCGAGCAGCGGGTTGATCTGGAACGTCTCGGGGTCGCGGTCGAGCAGGCAGTCGAACACCTCGTGCGCGAGCATGAGCCCAGTGCGCAGCGGCGTGCGGTACGGGTCGAGGGTGTCGAGCCGGTCCTGCCAGGACGCCCGCAGGACGGGGACTTCGGTCCGCGGGTCGGCGCGGCCGGCCGAGACAGCAAGCCCGGTCGCGGCAAGGGCGAGGCCGGTCAGCACATCGCGCCGACGCGGCATATGCGTCAGGCCAACGTGGCGTTGAACGCGCCGCCATCGAGCAGCAGGCTTTGGCCGACGATGAAGCCGGCCGCGTCCGAGCACAGAAACGCGCAGGCCGCGCCGAATTCCGCCGGATCGCCGATCCGGCCCGCCGGGATTGTCCGTGCCCGCGCCGCGAGCTCCTCGGCCTCGGTCTTTCCGGCTTTCTGCCCCGCGGCGGCCGACAGGCTGCGCAGCCGGTCGGTGAGAAACGCGCCGGGCAACAGATTGTTGATCGTGACGTTGTGCTGCGCGACCTGCCGGGACAGCCCGGCGACGAAGCCGGTCAATCCGGCGCGCGCGCCGTTGCTCAGGCCGAGCGTCGCGATCGGCGATTTCACGCTGCCGGAGGTGATGTTGACGATGCGTCCGAATTTCCGCGCGATCATCCCGTCGATCACGGACCGAATCAGAAAAATCGGCGCCAGCATGTTGGAGTCAAGCGCGGCGATCCACGCCTCGCGGTCCCAGTCGCGGAAATCCCCGGCGGGCGGGCCGCCCGCGTTGTTCACCAGGATGTCGGGCGATGGGCAGGCGGCCAGCGCCGCCTCGCGCCCGGCCTGCGTCGTGATGTCGCCGGCGACCGTGGTGACCGTGACGCCGGTGGTCGTACGAATGGTCTCGGCCGCCTGTTCGAGGGGGCCGGTGGACCGGGCGGTGATGGTGACGTCGGCTCCGCTCCGCGCGAGCGCCATCGCGCAAGCGTATCCCAGCCCCTTGCTGGCAGCGCACACGAGAGCGTGGCGAGAGGTCTGGCTGTTGCCAAGGTCATCGGTCATGCGGCACTCCCGTCAGCCATGAAGACGCACGTGATTTTGGCGGCCGGGCTGCTGCTCGGGGCCACTGCTTCGGCCGAAGCGCACGCCATCCTGGTCGAAAGCACCCCTGCCATCAACGCCGCCCTCCCTGCCGGACCGCTCGCTTTGCGCTTGCGGTTCAACAGCCGGATCGACGCCACGCGATCGCGCCTGATTGCGATCGGCGCCGACGGCGTGCCCCGCACGCTGAAGCTCGATCCCGCGCTGCCGCCCGACGTGCTGGCGGCGCACGCTGATCTCCCGGTCGGATCGTGGCGGCTGCGCTGGCAGGTGCTGGCGACCGACGGCCACATCACGCGCGGCGATGTGCCGTTCACCCTGACGGCACCGCGCTGACCCCGTCGATGACGCATGACGGGATGAGCCTGCTCGTCGACCTATTCGGCTTTCTATCCATTATCCTGCATGGCTGCACCATCGTCGCGCAGTCGATGGCGCTGGGCGGGGTGCTGTTCCTCGTGCTGGTGGCGAGGCCGTTCGCCGCATTGCCAGAGGGCCCGGGGATCGTGGCGGCGACCGCGCGCCTCGCCGGCTGGGCGGCGCTGGGGCTGGTCGCCTGCGAGGCGCTCGGCCTGATCCTGCAGAATGCCGTCCTGGTCGAGACGGTGGAGCTCTCGCCCGGCGAGGTGCTCGGCGCCGCGTTCGCGGTGGCGGGTCTCGTGAAGGCGGCGGCAGCCCTGGTGATTGCGGTGACGCTGCTGGCGCGGGGATCGCGCGCGCCGGCCTGGCCGCTGCTCGGCGCTGGGCTCGTGGTGCTGGCGGCTGCGACGCTGACCACCCATGCGGCGGCACGGCTCGAGGGGCGGGAGCCATTGTTGGCCGTGGAGGCGCTGCATCAACTCGGGGCGGCGATTTGGATCGGCGGCATTCCGGCCTTCGTCATGGCGCTGGGGCGGATCCACGACGGGATCGGCTGGCGGATGGTGGCGGCGCGTTTTTCGCGCATGTCGATGCTGGGCGTCGGCTGCATCCTGGTGTCGGGCATCGTGATGTCGGTGGCCTACATCGCCTCGGTCGAGGCGCTCTACGGCACCGCGTTCGGCGTGATGGTGGGTGCCAAGGTCTCGATGTTCGGCGTGCTGCTGCTGCTCGGTCTGGGCAATTTCCTCGTCGTGCGGCGGCTGCGCGAGGATCCCGGCGCGTCGGTGGTCCGTATGAAGCGGTTCGCCGAAGTCGAGATCGGCATCGGCTTCAGCGTGTTCTTCGCCGCAGCGTCGCTGACCTCGGTGCCCCCGGCGGTGGACCTGATCCATGACCGCGTGAGCCTCGCCGAGATCGTCGAGCGCAACACGCCCGTGTGGCCGCGGTTGTCGAGCCCGGACCGCGACGCGCTGATGCTGCCGACGATGCAGGCGCAGTTGGACGCCGAGGCGGCGGCACGTAACGTCGAGCCCGCTCCGGCCTACACCCCGGGCTCCGGTATCGTGCCGCCGCGCAATGCGGGCGACATCGCCTGGTCGGAGTACAACCACCACTGGGCCGGGCTGTTCGTCGCGGTGATCGGGCTCCTGGCGCTGATCAATCAGGCCGGCGCGCGGTGGGCGCGGCATTGGCCGCTGGTGTTCCTCGGCCTGGCGGTGTTCCTGTTCCTGCGCAGCGATCCGGAGGTCTGGCCGCTCGGTCCGATCGGCTTTTGGACCAGCCTTCGGGACGTGGAGGTGTTGCAGCACAAATTCTTCGTGTTGCTGACGGTCGTGTTCGCGCTGGTCGAGTGGCGGGTGCGGGCGGGCGGTCTTGCGGGGACGAGGGCGGCCTACGTGTTCCCGCTCCTGACGGCGGTGGGAGGGGCCGCGCTGCTGACCCACACTCACGCCATCGCAAACGTGCGCGAGCAACTGCTGATCGAGCTGACCCACACGCCGCTCGCGCTGCTGGGCATCTGCGCCGGCTGGGCGCGGTGGCTGGAACTTCGCCTGGACGGGCGAGGGGCGCGGTGGGCGGGGTGGGCCTGGCCGGTCTGCTTCGTACTCATCGGACTTGTGCTGCTGAGCTACCGCGAGGCGTGAGGCACGCTAAAAATCCGTCTTGAAACCGCCCTCGCTTTTCCTTCGCGCCACGAACGTCTCCAGTTCCTCGGCACGGGAGTCTTCAAGCGGCGGCTGCTCGTAGCTGGCCAGCGCATCCTTCCAGATCCGGTTCGCCTTGTGCATCGCGTCCGGACTGCCGGCCTCCTGCCAGCTTTCGAAATTGCGCCAGTCGGACAGGATCGGTGCGTAGAACGCATCGCGATAGCGGGCCTGGGTGTGCGCGGCTCCGAAATAGTGTCCGCCCGGCCCGACCTCGCGCACCGCGTCCAGAGCGAGCGCGTCGTCGTCCGTGACCAAGGGATCTAGGAACTCCGCGACCATCTGCAGCAGGTCGACGTCCAGCACGACCTTCTCGAAGCTCGCGGACAGCCCGCCCTCCAGCCATCCCGCGCCGTGCATGATGAAATTGCCGCCGCCCATGATGGTGGCCCACAGGCTGAACACGCTTTCGTACGCCGCCTGCGCGTCGACGGTGTTGGCGGCGCAGACGTTGCTGGTACGGTAAGGCACCTTGTAGCGGCGCGCGAGCTGGCCGCCGATGATCGCGGCTTTCATGTATTCCGGCGTGCCGAACGCCGGAGCACCTGACTTCATATCGACGTTGGACGTGAAGCCGCCATACACGACGGGTGCTCCCGGCCGGACGATCTGGGTGAAAGCCATGCCGGCCAGCGCCTCGGCGTTCTGTTGCGCGAGTGCTCCGGCGACGGTCACCGGGGCCATGGCGCCGGCCAGGGTGAACGGCGTCATGACGATGATCTGGTTGCGCGACGACATCTCCATGATGCCCTGGAGCATCGGGTCATCGAGGCGCAGCGGGCTGGAGGAATTGATCACGGTGAACAGCGACGGCTCGCGCGCGAGGGTCTCGGCGTCGACGCCTCGGCCGATGCGGGCGATCTCGATGCCGTCGAGGATGCGGGCGCGGCCGAGCGAGTAGGCGTGGAACGGCTTGTCGGTCAGCCGAACGAAATCGGCGAGGCAGTCGAGGTGGCGCACCGAGGCGTGCAGGTCGACCGGCTCGACCGGGTAGCCGCCTGTCAGGTGGATGATGTTGAACGCCTGCGCCAGCCGCAGGAAGTCTCGGAAATCGGCCTGTGCCCCAGGCCGGCGGCCGCGATCGAGGTCGGTGCAGTTGGGCGCGGAGGCGACCTGTCCGAAGGCGACGTAATCGCCGCCGAGGATGACGTCGTGCGCCGGATTGCGCGCGTGCAGCGTGAATCTTTCCGGGCAGGTGGCGATGGCGTTCTCGATCAGGCCGCGATCGAAGCGCACCCGCAGCCCGTCGATGCGCGCGCCGGCGCGGGCCAGCAGGTCGCGGGCTTCGTCGTTCAGGAAATCCATCCCGATTTCCTCGAGGATGGTCAGCGACGCCTGATGGATCGCCTCGATCTGGTCGGCCGAGACGATCTCGGTCGGCGGAAAGCGGCGTCGCGGCTGGCGGCGCGGTTTCTGGGTGATGGCCGGCGGGGCGGCGCGCCCGGCCCGGCCCGAGCGGGTGCGGCGGGGGGCGTCGGTGTCACTCATCGGAAGGATCCTGCCATGCCGTCATTTCACCTGTAGATGTCGTCCAGCACTATCGTGATCCCGGGAGGATCAAGCCTGATCGGTCCAGACGAGACCGTCTCGTTCTCGATGCCAGACTCGCCCCGACGATGATGGATGATCCGTGGCTCATCCGGGGACACGATCAGATAATGATGGACGGACGGCAGCGTGAAGTAATCCGTCAGTTTCGTTGTCTGGTCGAACTCGCCGGTGCTCGGCGAGAGGACTTCCACGATGATCATTGGATCGGGGACGACCAGGGCGTCGTCAGGCAGGTCCCGCCCGCAGCGGACGACCGCATCCGGCTCGTAGTCGCTGTCATCCACCTCGACGGTCATGCCATCGGGATAGGCGAAGCAGCCCAGCCCGGCCGCGCCGATCGCCTGATCGAGCGCTGACCAGATGCGCGCCTTGCGCTTGCCATGCACGGATCGCTCCGGCGCGATCGCGCATACGATGCCCTGCCGCCGCTCGAAGCGCCCGTTGTGCTGCTCCAGCGCCCAGGCCCGATAGGCCTCCCGGCTCATCCGCTGCTCGATTTTGGCGACGCTGTTCATGGTGGGGTGGTAGCACGCCGCGCCCGGCGCCTGAAGCGATCTGTCTCGCGAGGGCGCCAACAAACCGATGGGGCGGGATGACCCCGCCCCATCGGTGATGACGCACATGGAGCATCACCGTTTCACCCTTGCGTCAGCGTGTCACGGCTGACCGTGGCTGCGCAGGCTGTCGCGCGCCGTCGGGTCCGATAGCCCGGCGTCCTTCGCCTGCTTGTCCAAGGCGGCGTTCGCCCCCTCACTGGTCGTCCGCCCACCGAATTCATCGGCGTTGGCGACCGCACCCGCGGCGAGGGCCGCGAGGATGATCGCCGCGAGAAGTATCCTGCTCAGCGTGTTGGTCATCATGTTCTCCCCTGTTTCAATCGTGTCTGTTGGCTCAGGCTTTCGCGGCCATCGCGCGGACGTCCGCGGCGGTCAGCGCGTTGCCGCCGATCGCCCATTCCCCGCTTTCGATTTCCTGCACGCGCACCCAGGTGACGGGGCGCATGGTTTCGCCTTCGACCGAAACCATCGCCTCGGTGACCTTCTTGATCATCACCTGCTTTTGATCCGGGGTGAAAACGCCTTTGATGAGTTGGATGTCGACGAGCGGCATGTCTGCCTCCTTGATCATTGGTCGGGCCGGTATTGGCCCGGTCACGCACCAATCCCAGGATACGGCGCCGGTCGCCAGTTCAGCGACTGAAGCGAGCCGATACAAAATCTGAACTGGCCCGGGGGGTCGCGGGGTCGTAGTTTTGCGCTCGCATGTCCGGGGAGGAACCGATGACGCAAGGGAGCTACAAGCAGTTTTGTCCGGTCGCGATGGCCGCCGAGATTCTGTGCACCCGCTGGACCGTGGTGTTGTTGCGCGAACTCATCGCCGGCTCGACCCGGTTCAACGATTTGCGGCGCGGCGTGCCCCGCATGTCGCCCGCGCTGCTGTCGCAACGGCTCAAGGAACTCGATGCGGCGGGCATCATTCAGCGAATCCCGTCAGCCAGCGAGCCGAATGTCTTCGAGTATCATCTGACGCCGTCGGGCGAGGAGCTGGAGCCGTTGATTCAGGCGTTCGGGGTGTGGGGCCATCGCTGGGTCGAGTCGGAGGTCTCGTTGCAGAATCTCGATGTGGCGCTGCTGATGTGGGACATGCGCCGCAACCTCGATCCGTCGCCGATGCCCAAGCGCCGAAGCGTGATCCATTTTCTGTATCCGGAGCTGCCGGCCGCCCGGCGTTCCTGGTGGCTTCTGGTGGGGCCGGCGATCGGCGTCGATCTGTGTTCGGTCGATCCGGGATTCGATGTCGACCTGTACGTCTCGACGGATCTGCGCACGATGACGGCGATCTGGATGGGCGTGGACAGCGTGCGGATGGCGCAGGCGGCGCGTCGATTGGCGCTCACGGGAGATCGCGAGCTGGCTTCGCAGATGCAGGCCTGGCTGGGGCTCAGTCCGTTCGCGAGGAGGCTGAAGATGGCGAGTTAATGGCGGACGTCGGACCGCGCGTGGTAGTGAATAACGAGTGCGCTGCCGACGCAAAACGTTGCAAATTACCGGATCATCTCCTGTCTCCATCGCCGCCGAGCGTCGGCAACGCGTGCAGGTGCAAACGACTGGAGCGGCGGGATAGTCAGGCGGGTAGCCTTCCTGATCCGTCTCGGATCGAGACCGATCACGTTCCGATTTTCCTTGAAGATAAGCGGCCAGAGCTCGTAGCTCCCGTAAAAGCGATCCGATCTACCTGAGAGCGTGTCGCCTTCGCGGACTTCGTAGACCTTGGTCGTCCCGCTGCGTTGAGCGGGCAACGAAGTTGGAACCGCGTTAGAATGTGAACTCTTTGGCAAAAGGAGCGACGGATTGGGCGGCTCGGCCGAGGAGTAGGACGAGACGATCGAGAAGATCGTCGGAGTTGGCAAAGTCCATCGCTTCAGGTTCGAGAAGACGAGGAAGTCGCAGCCCTTCCCTGACTTGTCTCGGTAGTCCCGAAGCGTCTTGTTCGTGACATGGTTGCCCGACATGCTCGTCAGTCCGACAGCATCGTCAGAGAGGTCCCAATAGCCGAGGTCCTGAGGTTTATCTAATTTATCATCAATAAAATCATATGAGTCGAAAATGTAGACTCCAAGCTGTTCTATATTTACTGTGTAGCGCCTGTTCGCGCCCGGCCCGCCGACCGACGTCTCTTTGTCCGGCCACACAGTACCGTAAACCAAAACTCGATACGTGGAGTTTGCAAGTGCGGCAGTCAGATCCGTCAGGGGATAATCGGCCGCAATCTTCTGATGTGTGATATAGTCCTTGTCTTGAGTAACCAGCAGGGCAGTGGGATCACCAAATCTGCTCGGTTTGTTGCCAAGCAGCTTCTTCCTCTCCAACATGCGCTTGATTTCGCTCTGCGCCCTCTCGTTGGCCCATAGCTTGTTGGCAAGCAGGTCGCGAAAACCGATAAACCCGCCATGAAACTTCAAAGCCCAGTCAATTTTGACGACAGTGGTGTCTATTGAAGTCTCTATTATAGGATCTCGACTCTGTCGCACATAGGCGTCTCCGGCCAACCATCGTTCCATCAAGGAGGCGCCAACCAGCCAGCCCTTTCGCTTCATGAGCTTCGGAAGCTCGGGAACGTTCCTTGGATCAAAATCCACGTCAGGACACCCTCTTACTACGAAAAGCATTGTAACACAGACTGTCGAAGACGAACAGAAGGCAAGGCGTAGTTGTCAGACTGATACAAAATTGGTTAGCTGATTCATAAATCTCTCGCGGCTTGATGGCGGGCGTCGGTTGACGCGCCACATTATTCATTATTGTTAAATAACGTTTAAAATGTCGCCGCGACGACGTCGAGTTCGAGAGCCTGCCCTCCGAGGTAAAGCCACCACCTTCCCCAACTCCCCAAAACCATCCCGCGCATTCGGTAACGCCATCGCGTCGACGAAATGCGCCTGGAACGATGGCTCCATCGCCGTCTCGATCTTCTCGATCCGCCGCACCAGCGCCTCCACCTCCGCGCGGTGGCGGCGCGAGACCAGGGCCATCCGCGCGCCCGTGCCGGCGCTGTTGCCGATGCCAGCCACCCGCTCCAGCGCGCAGTCGGGGATCAGCCCCAGCACCATGGCGTGCAGTGGTTCGATATGCGTGCCGAACGCGCCCGCCAACTTGATCCGCTCCACCCGATCAACGCCGAAACGGTCCATCAGCAGCTTCGCGCCGGCGTACAGCGCGCCCTTGGCAAGCTGGATCGCCCTCACATCCGCCTGCGTCACACGGATTTTCACCGCCCCGTCCCACAACACATACGACCACGTGCGGCCCTCGGCTACCATGCGGGGATGATCGCGGGGCAGAATCGTGCCATCGGCGGCGACCACACCGGCCAGGAACATCTCCGCCACCACCTCGATGATACCGGAGCCGCAAATGCCGGTGACGCCGATCTCGGCGACCGCTTCCGCGAAATTTTCCGCGTCGGACCAAGGTTCCGCGCCGAGAACCCGGATCCGGGGCTCCAAGGTCACG
This sequence comes from Acetobacteraceae bacterium, assembly GCA_965246915.1. Taxonomy (GTDB): domain Bacteria; phylum Pseudomonadota; class Alphaproteobacteria; order Acetobacterales; family Acetobacteraceae; genus CAVRQM01. Next base: position 35,798 of record CBDFGB010000008.1, on the reverse strand, counting down.
GGGTCGATGCGGACCCGCTCGATCGCGCCGGGGGCGGCGCGCTGGCCGCCGGAGATCTGCGCACCCTCGAACGCCGGGCCGGTCGGCGAGCTGGCGGCCAGCACGCGGGTCCGGTCGCCGAGCAGCAATTCCGCGTTGGTGCCGATGTCGACCACCAAGGTCGCCTCGTCGTGATGCTGCGGCCCGTCTGCCAGCGCGACCGCCGCCGCATCCGCACCGACATGGCCGGCGATGCACGGCAAGACGTAAATCCTTGCCGCGGCCGGCAAACCGAGACCACCCAGCGCGCCCGCCGTGGTGCGCACCGCGCCGGATACGGCGAGCGCGAACGGTGCCTGGCCCAGCTCCGTCGGGTCGATCCCGAGGAACAGATGGTGCATGACCGGATTGCCGACGAACACCGCCTCCAGTACGCATTCGGCCGAAATACCTGCCTGAGCGGTCAGACGCCCGACCAGGGTCGCGACGGCCTCGCGCACCGCCCGCGTCATCGCCACCGCGCCGTCTTCGTTCAGCATGGCGTAGCTGACGCGGCTCATCAGATCCTCGCCGTAGCGGATCTGCGGGTTGGTCGTCCCGGCCGAGGCGATCGTGCGGCCGGTCGCGAGATCGACCAGGTGCCCCGCCAGCGTCGTGGAGCCGAGGTCGAAGGCGACCCCGAACAGACGCTCCACCCGGCCGGGAAACAGCGCGGTCACCACCGGCGGCCCGTCCGAGAAGATCGCCGCCGTGACCGTCCATGCGCCGCCGCGCAGGACCCGCTGCACCGACGGCAGGACCGCCGGATCGATCGTTAGGCCCTCGATCCCGAGCGAGGCCAGCAATCGGTCGGCATCGCCCAGCGGCTGCGCCATGTCCGGCTGGGACACGCTCAGCGTGACGAGGCGCGTGGTCGGGTCGGGCTCGATCGCGCGCGTCTCCGCGCGTTTGCGCACCACTTGCGCGTTGACCGCGAATTCCGCCGGCACGTCGATGACCACATCATCCAGCACGCGCGCGGCACAGGCCAGCCGCCGCCCATCCCGCAGGCTGCCGCGTGCCCGGTAAGGATCCTCGGCGTCTCGCGCCGGGGCCAGGTGGTCGGGATGGCTGGTGATCCCGTGCTTGGCGAACACTCCCTCGGCCGGCTCGACCTGACAGCGGCCGCACAGGCCGCGCCCGCCGCAGACGCTCTCGACATACACGCCGAGGCTGCGCGCGGCGTCGAGCAGGTTGGTGCCTACCGGGAAATGGCCACGCCGCCCGCTCGGCATGAACAGCACGAGTTTGTCGGTCAAAGGAACCCTTCGGCGCGGACCATTTCGGCCAGCCGCGCCTCGGTGAATTCGGCCTCCAGCGCCGCCGCCGCCGCATCCGCCTCGGCGGCCAGATCGTCGCCGCAGGGGAGGGGCTCGCCGCGCCGCCACTCGCCGAGATAGGCCTCGCTCTCGCGCAGCCCGGCGCGCATCGCGGCGCGGTCGATCGCCTGGATGAACCGCTCCGACAATTCGCGCTTCTCGGTGCGGCGGCCCTCGCGGACGAGCACCTGGGCGGGGATGTCCCGCCAGGAGATGATGATGCGGCTGGCCATGACCCAACTGGACAAAACGTTCTCCGGCAGATTAGCTCGCGACCGCCGGGTTGGGGAAATCGCCGCATGCAGGATCTGTTCGCGCGCGTGAGCCGGGACTGGCTGCTCGCCGACGGCGCGACCGGCACCAATCTGTTCGACATGGGGCTGACGTCCGGCGACGCCCCGGAGTTTTGGAACCAGGCGCATCCGGATCGCATCGCGGCGCTGCACCAGGCGTTCGTGGATGCCGGGGCGGATATCATCCTGACCAACACCTTCGGCGCCAACGCGCGGCGCCTTGCCCTGCACGGCATGCAGGCGCGGACGCGGGAGCTGAACCGTATCGCCGCCGCCATCGCGCGCGAGGTCGCCGACCGGGCCGGTCGGCCGGTGGTGGTGGGCGGCTCGGTCGGGCCGACCGGCGATCTGCTGGCCCCGCTCGGTCCGCTGACCGAGGCCGAGGCGGTCGAGATCTTCGTCGAGCAGATCGAGGGGCTGCGCGAAGGCGGCGCGGAGATCGCCTGGATCGAGACGATGTCGGCGATCGAGGAAATGCGCGCCGCCGCGACTGCCGCCGCGCGCGTCGGCATGCCCTGTGTCGTGACGGCAAGTTTCGACACGGCCGGCAACACGATGATGGGCCTCACGCCAGGCGCGGTCGGCGTGGCCGTCACTGGGCTTGCCGCGCACCCGTGGGCCGTCGGCTGCAATTGCGGCGTCGGCGCGTCCGATCTGGTGTGTTCCGTGCTGGCGATGACGCAGGCCGCGCCCGACGCCGTGGTTGTTGCGAAGGCCAATTGCGGCGTGCCGACCGTCGGCGCCGAAGGCACGGTCTATTCCGGCACGCCCGAGACCATGGCGCAGTATGCGGTCCTGGCGCGCGACGCCGGGGCGCGGATCATCGGCGGCTGCTGCGGCACCACACCCGCGCATCTGGCGGCGATGCGCCGGGCGCTCGAAACTCACGCGCCGGGCGCGCGGCCGGTCGCCGAGGCGGTGATCGCGGCCCTTGGTCCTCTGGCTTCCCCACCCGTCCGCGCTGGCACCGTCCGGCGGGTCAATGCGAGGCGTAGCGTCCATGGATGACGACATCGATCTCTCCGCGCTCGACGACGCGGGCCTGGTCGCGCAGATGCACAACGATCTGTACGACGGGCTGAAGGCGGAGGTCGAGGAAGGCACGCACATTCTGCTGTCGCGCGGCTGGACGCCCTACAAGACTCTCACGGAGGCGCTGGTCGCCGGCATGCGCGTCGTCGGCGACGATTTCCGCGACGGCATCCTGTTCGTGCCGGAAGTGCTTCTGGCGGCCAATGCCATGAAGGCCGGCATGGCGATCCTGAAGCCGTTGCTGGCGGAGACGGGCGCGCCGCGGGTCGGGCGCATGGTGATCGGCACGGTCAAGGGCGACATCCATGACATCGGCAAGAACCTGGTCGCGATGATGATGGAGGGCGCGGGGTTCGAGGTGATCGACCTCGGCATCAACAACGGCGTCGAGAAATATCTCGCGGCGATCGAGGAGCATCAGCCGGACATCCTCGGCATGTCGGCGCTGCTGACCACGACGATGCCGTATATGAAGGTGGTGATCGACACGCTGAAAGAGCGCGGGATTCGCGACGACATCGTGGTTCTGGTCGGCGGCGCGCCGGTCAACGAGGCGTTCGCCAACGCGATCGGCGCCGATGCCTATTGCCGCGACGCCGCCGTCGCGGTGGAAACCGCGCGGGATTTCATGCTGCGGCGCGGCAATCGCCGTGCGGTCGCCTGAGACGCGCCTCGCGATCATCGCCTGCGGCGCGCTGGCTCGGGAAATTCGGGCCGCGCTCGGTCCCGAAATGACACATGTGTCGTTGCGCTGTCTGCCGGCGACATTGCACAACCGGCCGGAGAGGATCGCGCCCGCCGTGCGCGCGGCGGTCCGCGAGGCCAAGTCGGAAGGGCTGTCCGTGTTCGTGGCGTACGCCGAGTGCGGGACGGGCGGGGCGCTCGACGCGGTGTTGCGTGACGAGGGTGTCGCGCGCCTGGACGCGCCGCATTGTTACGCCTTCTACAGTGGCGTCGAGGCGTTCGCGATGGATGGCGAACGCGACATGCGCAGTTTCTTCCTCACGGATTTTCTGGCCCGCCAGTTCGACGCCTTGGTGATCTCGCCGCTTGGCCTGGACCGCCACCCGGAGCTGCGCGATACCTACTTCAGCCAGTATGAGCGCGTCGTGTATCTGGCACAGACCGACGATGCGGCCCTCGACGCCGCCGCACGGCGGGCGGCGCAGGTTTTGGGGCTGGCGTTCGAGCGTCGGTTCACCGGGCTCGGCGATCTGCCGGCCATGCTGCACAGGGGGCAAGAATGTCCATCATTCCGACGATGATGTATCGCGACGCGCCGGTGGCGATCGAGTTTCTCTGTCGCGCCTTCGGCTTCGAGCGTCATCTCGTCGTGCCCGGCGAGGGCGGCACGGTCGATCATGCGCAGCTCACCTTCGGGCGCGGCATGATCATGCTGGGCTCCATGAAGGAGACGCAGTTCGGCCGTCTCATGCGCCACCCCGACGAGGTCGGCGGCGAGACGCGCGCGGTCTACATCGTCGTCGCGGAGATCGACGCGCATTATGCCCGAGCCAGGGCGGCAGGGGCGGATATCGTCATCGACATCGTCGATCAGCCCTATGGCGGCCGCGACTATACCTGCCGTGATCCCGAAGGGCATCTGTGGGCGTTTGGCAGCTACGATCCCTGGGCGGAGCCGCCTGCGCCGTAGTCGGCCCACGGTCGCGGCACGCGGGGCGGGAAGGCCCACGCGATATCCGTCGTCTCCAGCGACAGGTTCGGGCTGAAGAACGGATCGCTTTCGAGTTCGCCCCGCCATCGGCTTTGCATGTGGGCGATCTCGGCGGTGAAGGTCGCCAGCCGGGCTGGCGAGAAATCGCTGGCGCGCGACTTAGACTCCCAGTGATGCAGGACCGCGTGCGGCGTCCACAGGATGCGCAGGCCGGCTTTGCGGAGGCGGAGGCACAGGTCGACGTCGTTGAAGGCAACCGCGAGATTCTCAGCGTCGAAGCCGCCAACGGCCGCGAAATGACGCGCGGGGACCAGCATGCACGCGGCGGTGACGGCCGAGACCTCCTGCGTCACGCACAGCCGGCCGAAATAGCCGGGATCGTCGCCCGACGCGCCGAGATGCACATGGCCCGCGACGCCGCCCATGCCGACCACCACGCCGCCATGCTGCAGGGTGTCGTCGGGGTAGAGAAGTTTCGCGCCGACCGCGCCGACGTCTTCGGCGATCAGACGCACCATCGCGCGCAGCCATCCTGGATTCGGGATGGCGATGTCGTTGTTGAGGAACAGCAGCAGTTCGCCACGCGCCGCCGCGGCCGCGCGATTGTTGATCGCGGAGAAATTGAACGATCCGGGGCAGGGCAAGACGGTGACGCCGCGCGCCCTGGCACCCTGGAGCAGCGCCAGCGTTTCGGCCTCGGTGCTGTCGTTGTCGGCGACGATGATGTCCAGCGCCGGATAGTCGGTATTGTCGGAAAGCCCGTCGAGGCATGCGGTCAGCAGGCTCGCCTGATCGCGGGTGGGAATGATCGCGGTCACGGTGGGCCAGCGTGGCTCGGTGGGCCGCGAAGCCCATCTCCGGATGCGGGAGAACGCCGGAGTGTGAGCGAGAACCTGAGGTATGTGAGCGATCCGGGCTGGCTGTCCCGCCCCGTTGCGAACGACCAATACGGAGTCTTCGAGATCCTGTTCTGCTGCCCGCTCGAGGCTGTGATCGGGCTTGAACCATGGATCGCAGCGCACACCGTCGACCAGCCGATCCTCGTCCGAATACAGGAGGTCGACGCTGGGGTCGGCGACGATCGCCTCCGCGAAGAGCAGCAGCGCATGCGGGGCAAGTTCCGCGCCGGGAGCCACCCTCACCACGAAATCCGTCGGACCCTCGGTCGTCCACTCCTTGTATATCTGTGCTCGCAATGATTCCGCGTCTCCCTCGGTCTCGATGCGAAAGCTCGGACGCGGCCGCAGCGCCGCCGCCCGCGCCGCCATCGCCTCGCGCTGGGCCGGCGTCGGCGTGTCATAAAGGCGCACCCAGGCGTGGTACGACGTCGCATCCTCGGGCAGCCGCCCGCCGCCCCGCCCGCCGCCCCGCCAGCGGGCCCGCCACGCCGCGATCTCGAGCACCGTGATCACCGGTCGTGGCGACGGGTGGCCGGAACGCCGCAGCGTCAGCCGGGCCGGCACCTCCGGCAACCGTACCAGGATCGTCGCGGGATGCGCCGGAACGTCGACGGAGCCTGCCTTGCCGCCGGACGTCACCAGCAGCGTCACGGCCTTTCCGTGCGCGGAGACGACGCACCACCCGCTGGGCATCACGCCCCGCGCCGGCCGGATGGCGATCGTTGGCCCTGGATCGGGTCCGGGCTCCGGGTGCAAGTCCCGTCGGCGGGGCAGCACCACCCGGAGGACCCGCCACGCCAGATCACGCCACCCCAGCACCGCGATCGGCCTCAGGCGCGGTGTCTCGTGCGGGCCGGGCCGCAGCGGACGGCCCTGCGCCCAACCGTCCAGCACATAGTGCAGCAGCGGGTCGATCCCCGACGCCGCGACATCGCGGTTGGCCGCCAGATAAAGCGGGCCGGAAAATCGCGGCTCCGACCCGTTCGCCAAACCGGAGAGGCGCACGCGCCACCAATGCCGCAAGGCCCGCGGTGCGGCGAACAGGGAGCAGGACACGCGCGCCGCATACAAGGTCCGCCGCGGCGCGTAAACGCCGCGCAGGCGCGCGAACCCGGGGCGGTTGAGCGGCCGCGTCAGCCCTTCTACTGTGGCCCCAACAACGGAGGGAACGGCCATGACCGGCAAGAAGATCCTGATGCTGACCGGGGAGTTCAGCGAGGAGTATGAAATCTTCGTCTTCGAGCAGGGCATGTCGGCGGTCGGCCACACCGTCCATGTGGTCTGCCCCGGAAAGCGTGCCGGGGATCTGATCAAGACCTCGCTGCACGATTTCGAGGGCGACCAGACCTACACGGAAAAACCCGGCCATTTGCATCGCCTGACCGCGACGTTCGAGACCGCGCGGGCGGAAGACTACGATGCTGTCTACGTCGCGGGCGGCCGCGGTCCGGAATACATCCGGATCGATCCAGGCGTGCAGGCGCTGGTCCGCGCCTTCCATGAGAGCGGCAAGCCGATCTTCACGATCTGCCACGGGGTGCAGGTGCTCGTCGCCGTCGATGGCGTGGTGCGCGGCAAGCGGGTCGCGGCGCTACAGTATTGCGAGCCGGAGGTGCGGCTGGCCGGCGGCACCTATGTCGATGTGCCGCCCGACGGCGCGTGCGTGGACGGCAATCTGGTCTCCGCGAAGGGCTGGCCGGGGCTGGCCGCGTTCATGCGCGAATGCCTCGCCGTGCTGGGCACCCAGATCACGCACTCGGTTCCGCTCGCGCGCGCCGCGTAGGCGGACGCTTGGTTCTTCCGATCTGGTGAACATCTGCGTGCTCGCCTTGACAGATGTGAGGCTCATCGAAAGGATGCGCGGAAAATCGCCACCTTTGGCGAGGCAGGGGATTTCGCCGATGGGTGCCTATGGGTTCGAAGCGGCATTCGACATGACGGATCGTGTCGTGCTCGTGACCGGCGGTGCTGCCGGGATCGGTGCTGCGATCGCCCACGCGTTCGCCGGACGCGGCGCCCGCGTGGCGCTGGTGGATGTCAGCAAGATGGTCGCCACCACACGCCAGCACCTGCCTGGCGAGAATCACCTGAGCTTTATCGCCGACGTCACCAAGCGGGGCGAGGCCGAGCGCGTGGTCGGCGAGATCACGGAGGCGGCCGGCCGCCTTGACGTGCTGGTCAACAACGCGGGCATCGTCAGGCTCGCCGCGGCCGAGGCGACGACCGACGAGGACTGGGACCAAACCATGGCGGTCAACCTCAAGGCGCCGTTCCTGATGGCCCGGGCAGCGTTTTCGCCGCTCACGCAGAGCGGCGCGGGGCGGGTCATCAACCTCGCGAGCCAAGCGAGCTTCATCGCCCTCGACCGGCATCTCGCCTACTGCACGAGCAAGGCCGGCATCCTCGGCCTGACCAAGGTGCTGGCCGCCGAATGGGCGAAGCACGGCATCACGGTCAATGCGATTTCGCCCACGGTCGTCGAGACGGACCTTGGCAAGAAAGCATGGGCCGGCGAGGTGGGCGTCGCCATGAAGCGCAAGATCCCGACCGGACGCTTCGCCCAGCCGGAGGAGATCGCGATGGCCGCGCTCTATTTGGCCAGCGGGGCCGCGGGAATGATCACCGGAGAAAACCTGGTGATCGACGGCGGCTACACCATCCAGTGACGGGAACGGATTGATGAACCGCATCACGAACGATCCGGACATGGTGGTCGAGGACGCGCTGAAAGGATACCTGCGCGCGCACCCGGGCGTCCTCGCCGCCACCGACAATCCGCGCGTGCTTCGGGCGGTCGGAGCCCCGAAGCACGGCCGAGTCGGCATCGTCACCGGCGGCGGTTCGGGCCACGAACCGGCGTTCCTCGGCTATGTGGGCGAGGCGATGGTCGACGCCGTCGCCATCGGAGAAATCTTCTCCTCGCCGACCGCCAAGAGCTTCCTCGACGCCGTTGTGGCGGCCGATGGCGGTGCCGGCGTCGCGTGCCTTTACGGCAACTATGCCGGTGACAACATGAACGTCAAGATGGCGGTGCGGCAGGCGGCGTCGCGCGGCATCACCGTCAAGACGGTGGTCGCCAACGACGACGTGCCGAGCGCGCCGAAGGACGAATTGGCCAACCGGCGCGGCGTGGCCGGGGAAATCCTGATGTGGAAGGTGGGCGGGGCCGCCGCCGCCGAAGGGCTCGATCTCGACGCGGTCATCGCCGCCGCGCAGAAGGCGATCGACAACACCCGCAGCATCGGGATCGGCCTTGCGCCCTGCACCATCGCCGCCGTCGGCAAGCCCAACTTCACGATTGCCGACGGCATGATGGAGGTCGGCATCGGCCATCATGGCGAGCCGGGCATCAGCGTGACGGCGATCAAGCCCGCGCGCGAGATGGCCGATCTGATGCTCGACACGGTTTTGCCCGATCTGCCCTTCGCGTCGGGCGACGACGTGGCGGTGCTGGTATCCGGCCTCGGCGCCACTCCGGTGATGGAGTTGTACATTCTCTACGATCGCATCGCGGAGGTGCTCGGCGAACGCGGACTGACCATTCGCCACTGTTTCGTGGGCAATCTGTTCACCTCGCTCGAGATGAGCGGCGTTACCCTCACGATCATGCGCTTGGACGCCGACCTCGAGCGGTGGATTGCCCACCCGGCGCGTTCGATCGGGCTCACGCAGGTCGCGCGGTGACAGGCGTGGTCGCGCTGTCCGATGCCGGCGGGGTCGTGCTCGATCTCGTGGCGGCGATCAACGCGAACCGCGCATGGCTCAGCGAGATCGACGGCGCGATCGGCGACGGCGACCATGGCATCAACATGAGCAAGGGGTTCTCGCGCGCCGCGGAGACGCTCGGGACGTCACCCGGAAGCCTCGGTCGCGGCTTCACCGTGCTCGGCGAGACGCTGCTTGACGGGATCGGCGGATCGATGGGTCCGCTTTATGGGACCTTCTTCCTGGACATGGCGGGAGTCGTGTCGCCGGAGCGCGAACTGGACGCCGTGCTGTTCGGTCGGATGCTGCGCGCCGGGCTTGCTGGCATTCAGGACCTCGGATCCGCCAAGCGCGGGGACAAGACGCTCCTGGACGCACTGATCCCGGCCGCGGACGCCTACGACGAGGCGGTGGCCGCTGGAGCCTCGTTCGAGGCGGCGCTGTCGGCGATGGCCACCGCTGCGGAGATGGGCCGCGATGCCACGAAAGATATGGCCGCACGCATCGGCCGCGCCGCCCGCCTGGGCGAGCGCTCCCGCGGCACCATCGATGCGGGCGCCGCGTCATGCTGCCTGATGTTGAAGGCCCTGGCGACGGGGCTCTCCGCTCGCCTCCAAAGATGAAAATTGAGAGACACGGTAACGAAGGCGACGGTCGTGCGTATAGACGCCATGCGAATGACATTGATGCTTATGTTGGCTCTTGTCGCACTTGCAGGCTGTGCGGTGACCGGGGCGCCGGATACGTCCTACGACACTCGCAGTCACGGGCGGCCGTAGTCCGGCTCGCGCTGGTCGCGATGATTGTGCTGTTGGCCGGCGGGGTTGCCGCGTGCACGTATACTGGTCCGCCGGAAGACGATCGCTGGGGGCAGAACAGCCACGGCCACCCGCAATAGGCGTCCCAGGGTAACCGGTGGGCAGTCCAGCCGTATGGGCGGTATGCCCCTCATTATTTCGCTAATCTATGTCTTGGCGCTTGCCGCGTGCGCGGGAGGCTACAACGGGCCGCCGGATAGTCATTTCGGATCCAACCGCAGCCATGGGAAGCCGTGATCTATGCGTATCGTCTTGCTGGTGTTGTGCCTCATCGGCCTCGCGGCGTGCCAGGGCGGATACACGGGGCCGCCCGATACGGATTTCGGCGAGCGCAGCCACGGCAGGCCGTGATCACCGCAAGATCCGGTCGAGCGTGTCGAAGGCTTTCTGGAAGACATTCGCGTGAATGGCCGGAATGAGGTCGACGTCGTCGTTTGGCGATGCGACCCAATCGGCGGTCCAGACCGCCGCCGTCGTGTCGTTCGCGGTCACCGAATAAAACTTCGCGCCGGCGTGGTAATTCCGCCAAGGCATGGCGCTTTCGTCGATCACGTAGCGAAAGGCGTGGTCGAGGTCGGACAGATAGGTCAGCCGCTCCAGCAGGTGACCGCCGTTCATCGAGAAGTCGCGCACGCCTGACACCTGATCGCCGCGCGCGCCAGCCAGCATGTGCATGTCGCAAACATCCTCATGCCATGCGCCCATGCCGGCAAAATCGCGGACGGTGTCCCACACTTTGGTGAGCGGTGCCGCGATCTTGGAAGAACAGAACACCTTCGCGGGCCGAAGCCCTTGCCAGCGGATCGCTCCTTGAGGCGCACTCTGTCCGGCGGCGCATTTGGCCAATGACGCGAGCCCGCCACCGAAGACGGCGTTGCTGATGATGTCGACGTATTTCCCGGCATCGGCGGGGGCCTCGTCGAACGTCGCGCTCCACCGCACGAGCGTACGGTCGCCGCTGGTCAGCGGAATCGCCTCGAACTCCGCCACGTAGTTCTCGACGGGAAACGCCAGCGTCTCGAAGTTGTAGCTGAAGCTGTAGCGGGCGTCGTCGAGCGCCAGAAGGCGTTCGCGCACCGGGTCGCCATTGCCGAGCGAAAAGGCGCGAATGCAGCCGACGCTGTCGGGCGCGCGACCGTCTTCGATCGTGCATGGCCCGAGGCCGGGAATCCACGCCGGAAGGGCCGAAAAATCGCGGACGATCGCCCATACGGCCTCGACCGGCGCGTCGATCACGATGCTGGCGTGGGCGCGGGCCATGGTCGGTCTCCTCAGCGGGTCAGTGACTTGAAGCGTCGGGTCTGCTCGATCAAAGCGGTCTCGGTTGGCAGCCGCTCCATCGACGACGCGCCGTAGAAGCCATGGCAGCCCGGGCAGTGATCAAGGATGAACTGCGCGTCTTCGGGCATGGCGATCGGGCCGCCATGGCACAGGACGATGATTTCGGGCCGTATCGCCCGCGCGGCCTCGGCGATCGACGTGACGGTTGCGGCACTCTGTTCCAGCGTGACCGCCGTCTCCGCGCCGATCGAACCGCCGGTGGTCAGGCCCAGATGGGCGACGATGATATCCGCGCCCGCATCGGCCATCGCTTCCGCCTCCGCCACGTTGAAGACGTAGGGCGTGGTCAGCAAATCTTTCGTGCGGGCGAGGCGTACGAGCTCGACCTCCAATGCGTAGCTCATGCCCGTCTCTTCCAGGTTTTGCCGAAGCACGCCGTCGATCAGGCCGACCGTCGGAAAATTCTGGATGCCGGAAAAGCCGATTGCCGCGAGATGGTCCAGAAAATGGTCAAAGTGGCAGAATGGGTCGGTGCCGTTCACTCCTGCCAGGACCGGCGTCGCCTTCACCACCGGCAGCACCTCGCGCGCCATGTCGACGACGATCTCGTTCGCGTTGCCATACGCCAGGATGCCGGCCAGCGAACCGCGTCCGGCCATCCGGTAGCGACCGGAATTGTAGATCACGATGAGGTCGATGCCGCCCGCTTCCTCGCACTTCGCCGACAGGCCGGTGCCGGCGCCGCCGCCGACGATCGGCTGCCGTGCGGCGACCATGGCCGCGAATTTCTCCATCAGCACGGCGCGGGCGAGGCGGGGCATGCGGGTCAGACCTCCCTGATGGCGTCGAACGCGGCCACGGCGGCGGCGGCGAACTCCGGGTCGTTGATCGCGTGCGGCACGCGAACCACGCGCCGCCTTGCGGTCGGCTCGATCGTGGCTTCCAGCGCCGCGAACAGCGCCGCGTCGGCATCCGGGTCGTGAAACGGTTGGCCGGGCATGTCGATGGCCGAGACGCCCCCTTCCGGCAGCAGGAACGTCACCGCGCCGTCGCAGCGGTTCAACCGGCCGCCGATCCAACGTCCGATATCCGCGCATTCCTCCGTGGTGGTGCGCATGAGTGTCACATGTGGATTGTGGACGTGCAGGCGGCGATGACGGAAGCGGTCCGGGATGGTCGCGAGTCCGCCGAAATTGACCATATCGAGCGCCCCGCATGACCCAACATAGGGCAGGCGAGTCCGTGCGACCGCGCCGAAGCGATCGTCGGTGCAGGCCAGTGTGCCGCCCACGCGTAAATCCGCGACCTCGGTGGTTGTGAGATCGAGGAAGCCTGACAGCAGGCCGCTATCGGCGAGTTTTTCCATCGATGCGCCACCTGTGCCGGTGGCATGGAACACAAGGCAATCGGCCCGACCAGAAAGTCGTTCACGTACCATTTCGATGCAACGGGTCGTGACGCCGAACATCGTGAGCCCGACGGCCGGCAGGTCGTCGTTGACCTCCGGGACGTCGGCATTGACCATTCCGGCGATGGCGTGCGCTGCATTGGCGATGACGCGTCGCGAGATGCGGTTGAGGCCGGCCACGTCGGTGACCGAATACATCATGGTGACGTCGCACGCGCCGACGTAGGGGGCGACATTGCCCGACGCGACCGTGGAGACCATCAGCTTTGGCACGCCCACCGGCAGCGCCTGCATCGCCCGGGTCACCAGCGCGGTGTTGCCCGAACCGCCGAGCCCAATCACGCCGCCCAGATCGTCTCGCTTCGTGAGGAAGGCTTCGAACGCCAGCGCCATGGCGGACACGGCGGCACCGCGCTCTCCGGCAAAGACCGCGGCCTCCCCATCGGGATGATGGCCCGCCACGACCCGCGCCGGAATGTCGGCCGAATGCTCTTGCCCCGACGTCGAGAGGTCCACCAGGACCGTCTCCAGTCCTGCCGCCACGATCAGGTCACGCGCATAGGTGAGTTCGGCGCCCTTGGTGTCGAGCGTTCCGGCGACATAGACCCGTTTGGCCGGCATAGACGCCTCGTCTCTCCCCGAGGCGACCCTAAATGAGGATGGCTTTCCTGCCTACGCCGCTTCGTCGAGCTTCAGCACGGGCCGGATCATATGCAAGGCGGCGGCGAAACTTCGCGTTCGCCCAAGCTCGTTGTCGCGCAGCGCGTCGATGACAAGCCAGCCAATCCGTTCCGGTCGAATGATGTATGCGGGATCGCAGTTCTCCCTCACCCAAACAACGACATGGGCCAGGGCGGGTCGGTCCGGGCCAACACGGGGCCGCTCGGCGGGGATGACCATCGCATCGCACAAGCCCATCGGACGGCCGACCTCCAGCCAGCGGGCGAGCAACGCCGCGTGTCGGGGCATCACCCGTTGATATAGCGCAATGACATTGGAGGCCGTTGCCCGTCGACTTCTGACGCGACGTCGCACCGGACCACGTTCCGCCGGTTGTGTGACCTCGGTCATCGTCCGCCCCCTACAACGCAGTTAACGATGTAGCGAGTTCTGACCCCCTTCTGCCAACACTGTGAAGGTTATTACAATCCCGTCATGCAGCATGTGACGCAAAAGCCACGCAAGATGTGACGCTTATCTCACACATGCAGTGAGGCGCGGTGGCAAACCGGCTCACACTGCTCAGGACCCGGAGTCCGCTAGATGCGCCGGAGCGTATAGGTTCGTGCCAGCGCGGCGACGATATCGGCGCTGTGCTTCGGATCCCGCGCCTCGAACATCACTTCGAGCTGCGCTGCCTGGACGCTGGGCGAGGTGAACAGCCGGTGGTGTGACACTTCGATGATATTGCCTCCGGAGCCGGCAATCCGCGCGGCGATGTCGGCCAGCATGCCAGGCCGATCGGGGATTTCCAGCACGAGGCGCTGCAGCCGGCCGTCATGCAGCAGGTTGCGCAGCAGGACGTTGGCCAGGATTCGGGCGTCGATGTTGCCGCCACAGATCGGGACGCCGACACGGCGCCCGGCGAACCGCGCCGGGAACGCGAGCAGGGCCGCGATGCCGGCCGCCCCGGCACCTTCGGCCACGACCTTGGCGCCCTCAGCGAGCAGGGCGATGGCCTCCTCGACCGCGCGTTCCGGGACGACCAGCACGTCGCGGACATGCGCGTGGATGATCTCGAGCGGCACGCGGCCGATGTCGCGGACGGCGATGCCTTCGGCGATGGTCGGGCCCCCGACCGAAGGTGCCTGACCGTCAAGAATTTGCCGCAAGGCCGAATACGCCGCGACCTCGACGCCGATCACCTCGATGTCCGGCTTTACGCCACGCGCCGCGACCGCGCAGCCGGCGATCAGGCCGCCGCCCCCCACCGGGATCGCCAGCATGTCGAGGTCGGGAAAATCCTCCAGTAACTCCAATGCGAGTGTTCCCTGGCCCGCGATTACGCCGGGATCGTCGTATGGGTGGATGAACACGAGGCCTCGCGTGGCCGAAAGCGCCATGGCGTGCGTGGCCGCCTCGGCCACGGATTCCCCATGCAGCACCACCTCGGCGCCCCAGGATGCCGTGCGCGTGACCTTGGTCAGCGGCGTCGTCACCGGCATGACGATGGTCGCGGTGATGCCGAGCGACTGCGCGTGGCGCGCCACGGCCGCGGCATGGTTGCCGGCCGACATGGCGATGACGCCGGCCCGCCGCTCCGCCTCGGACAACAGTGCTAGGCGATTTGCCGCACCGCGCTCCTTGAACGCGCCGGTGACCTGGAGCTGATCGAGCTTCAGCACGACCTCGGCGCCGGTGGCCCGGCTGATCGTGTCGCAGGCGACGGCCGGCGTTCGGATGACGCGCCCGGCTATCCGGGCCGCTGCCGCCCGCACGTCGGCCAGCCCGATCATCGCCATGTCGCGACCGTCAGCCGAAGCTGACGTTCAGGATTTCGTAGGTACGGTCACCACCCGGGGCCGGCACGGAGATGCTATCGCCCGCCTTCTTGCCAATCAGCGCCTTGGCCAGCGGTGACGAGATCGACAGTCGGCGTTCCTTGATGTCGGCTTCGTATACGCCGACGATCTGATAGATGGCTTCCTTTTCCGTCTCCTCGTCGATCAGCCGAACATGCGCGCCGAACTTCACATTGTCGCCGGACAGCGCGGCCGGATCGATGACCTCGACGCCCGAGACGATCTCTTCGAGTTCGATGATCCGGCCTTCGATAAAGCTCTGCCGCTCGCGGGCCGCATGATATTCCGCGTTCTCGCTGAGGTCGCCATGGCTGCGTGCCTCCGCGATCGCGCGGATCACCGCCGGTCGCTCCACGCCTTTGAGGTTTCGCAACTCGTCCTCGAGTCGCTGTAGGCCAGGGCCGGTCATAGGAAACTTCTGCACGACAAGACCTTACGCGAACCGGTTGAAGGGGGCGGGGATTGTTCTGCGGGTTGGCCAAGAACGCAAGAGGCCGGCGAGGCGGCCGGCGTCGACCCGTCAGAACGCGGCCTGGAAATACGTCTGGAGCGGTGCGACTTCAAGGCTGCCGGATTTCAGGGCGGCGATGGCGTGGGCGGCGGCTCTGGCACCCGCGATCGTCGTGTAGTGCGGCACGCCGTGGGTCAGCGCGCTGCGGCGGATGTCATAGCTGTCGGCGACCGACTGCGCGCCGGAGGCGGTGTTGATGACCAGCTGGATCTCGCCCGAGCGAATCGCGTCGACGCAATGCGGCCGTCCCTCCAGCACCTTGTTGACGGCGCCCACGTCGAGCCCCTGTTCGCGCAATCGGGCGGCGGTCCCGCGGGTGGCGCGGATGGCAAATCCCATGTCCAGCAATCGACGCGCCACTCCCAACGCGGCGGCCTTGTCCGTGTCGCGAACCGACAGGAACACCGTCCCCGAAAGCGGCAGTCGCACGCCCGCCCCGAGCTGGCTCTTGGCGAAGGCGCGCTCGAAACTGACGTCCAAGCCCATGACCTCGCCGGTCGATTTCATCTCGGGCCCAAGTATCGTGTCCACATCGGGGAAGCGGTTGAATGGGAAGACCGCCTCCTTGACCGCCACATGCGCGGACACCGCGCGGCCATCGAGGCCGAATTCGTCGAGCCGCGCGCCGGCCATGACGCGCGCGCCGATCTTGGCGATCGGCACGCCGGTCGCCTTGGCGACGAACGGGACGGTGCGCGACGCGCGCGGGTTGACCTCCAGCACGAAGATCTCGCCGTCCTTGATGGCGTATTGCACGTTCATCAAGCCGACGACGCCGAGCGCGCGGGCCATCGCGGTGGTCTGTTCGCGCAGTTCCGCGACGACCGCCGGCGAAAGCGAGTAGGGTGGCAGCACGCAAGCGCTGTCGCCCGAATGAATGCCGGCCTCCTCGATGTGCTCCATCACGCCGGCCACGAACACCCGCTCGCCGTCGCAGATACAGTCGACATCGACCTCGATCGCGTCGTTAAGGTAGCGGTCGATCAGCACCGGACTGTCGCCCGAGACCTGGACGGCGACGCGTAGATATCGATGCAGGCCGGGCAGGTCGTAGACGATCTCCATCGCGCGGCCGCCCAGGACGTAGCTCGGCCGGATCACCACCGGAAAGCCGATGCGCGCCACGACAGCCTCGGCCTCCTCGGCGGAACGGACGGTGCCGTTTTCGGGCTGTTTCAGCCCGAGCTTGTGCAGCAGAGCCTGGAACCGTTCCCGATCCTCGGCCGTGTCGATGGCGTCAGCGCTGGTGCCGAGAATCGGGATCCCGGCCTCGGCCAGGGCGCGGCTGAGTTTCAGCGGAGTCTGGCCGCCATACTGCACGATGCAGCCGAGCACGGTGCCGGATTGCTGCTCCCGGCGGATCAGCGCGATCACGTCCTCGGCAAACAGCGGCTCGAAGTACAGCCGGTCGGACGTGTCGTAATCGGTACTGACCGTCTCCGGATTGCAGTTGACCATGATCGTCTCGAACCCGGCCTCGCGCAGCGCGTAGGCGGCGTGGACGCAGCAATAGTCGAACTCTATCCCTTGCCCGATGCGGTTCGGGCCGCCGCCCAGGATGACGATCTTCTGGCGATCGGTCGGATCGGCCTCGCATGCCGGCGGGCTTAAGCCGCCTTCGTAGGTCGAGTACATGTAGGGCGTGGCCGAGGCGAATTCGGCCGCACAGGTGTCGATGCGCTTGTACACCGGATGCACCGACAGCCGCTCGCGCAGCGCGGCCACATTGGACGTCTTGCCGTCGGTCATGCGCGCCAGCTGGATATCCGAGAACCCAAGCGATTTCAGCCGCCGCATCCCGTAGGCGTCGCTGGGTAGCCCGTCGCGCGCGACGTCGTGCTCCGCCTGAACAAGGCGCTCCAGTTCGCGCAGGAACCAAGGATCGAACCGGCACGCTTCGTGGATGGCCTCGACCGACAACCCGGCACGCAGCGCCTGTGCGGCCATCAACAGCCGGTCCGGCCGGGGAGATGAAAGAGCGGCACGGAATGCGTCATGGCCGCCATCGCCCGGCGCCGGGACCGGATCGAGGCCGGCGAACCCGGTCTCCATGCTGCGAAGGCCTTTCTGCAGAGCCTCGGCGAAGCTGCGGCCGATTGCCATGCCTTCGCCGACCGACTTCATACTCGTGGTCAACGACGGCTCGGTGCCCGGGAATTTCTCGAATGTGAAACGCGGAATTTTGATGACCACATAGTCGATGGTCGGCTCGAAGCTCGCCGGCGTGGTGCGGGTGATGTCGTTGGCGAGCTCGTCGAGCGTGTAGCCGACTGCTAGTTTCGCGGCGATCTTGGCGATCGGAAATCCGGTGGCCTTCGAGGCCAGCGCCGAGGAGCGCGACACGCGCGGGTTCATTTCGATGACGACCATACGGCCGTCAATCGGATTGACCGCGAACTGGACGTTGGATCCGCCGGTGTCGACGCCGATCCGGCGCAGGCAGGCGATCGAGGCGTCGCGCATCCGCTGATATTCCTTGTCGGTCAGCGTCAGCGCGGGGGCGACGGTGACGCTGTCGCCGGTGTGGATGCCCATCGGATCGATGTTCTCGATGGCGCAGACAATGATGCAGTTGTCCGCCCGGTCGCGGACCACCTCCATCTCGAACTCCTTCCAGCCGAGCACGCTCTCCTCGACCAGCACCTCGCGGCTGGGCGAGGCGTCGAGGCCGCCTTGGACGATCCGCTCGAACTCCTCACGGTTGTACGCGATACCGCCGCCGGTGCCGCCCAGGGTGAAGCTCGGGCGAATGACCGCCGGCAGTCCGATCGTGGCGAGTGCGGCGCGGGCGTCCTCGAGGCTGTGGGCGATCAGGCTGCGCGGGCTTTCGATGCCGATCTCGCTCATCGCGTCGCGGAATTTCAGGCGGTCCTCGGCGCGGTCGATGACGTCTGCGCGGGCGCCGATCAGTTCGACGCCGTATTTTTCCAGCACGCCGGACTCCGCGAGGCGCATGGCGGCGTTCAGCGCGGTCTGGCCGCCCATGGTCGGCAGGATCGCGTTGGGGCGCTCGCGGGCGATGACCCGCTCGACGAAATCGGGCGTGATCGGCTCGATGTAGGTGGCGTCGGCCAGACCGGGGTCGGTCATGATCGTCGCCGGATTGGAGTTGACCAGGATGACGCGAAACCCTTCGGCGCGAAGGGCCTTGCAGGCCTGCGCGCCGGAATAGTCGAACTCGCAGGCCTGGCCGATGACGATCGGGCCGGCGCCAATGATGAGGATGCTGTTCAGGTCGGTGCGGCGGGGCATCAAACTGCCTTCAACGCTGTTTCGATCTGGCGCAGAAGCTCCGTTGCGGCCGCCAACGTCGCGCGCGCGTCTTCGGCTGAGATCCGCTCCGCTTCCATAAGCGTTCCGTAGTCGGCGACCGTCTTCTGATCAAAGCCCGTCGTCAGCACGTCGAGCGCCTCCCGGGAGACTGGAGGCCATTGGGCGAGCAATTCGTGCATGAGCGTTCGTGTACCGCTGTGGGTCTTGGAGGTGCGATCCTGAGCCTCGAAGATCAGGGCACGGGAGGCGTTCAACGCGGCAAGATAGGCCTCGCGCGCCGCTACCCGAAACATCCCCATGTCAGTGGTCTTTACCGCGTCGTCAAGACGTTCTTTAGCCAGATCGAGGTATATTCTCGTTTCGGGCTTCACAGGAGAATGCCTTCTCGGCGGACGTCGTGCATCAACGGCGTACGCTGGGCAATAGCGTCTTCAGTCGTGGGGATCGCGGAGATCAGAGATGCTACTGGGAGATCAAGTGTCCGATCGATGATGTCGCGCACCCTCCGGCTTTCCGCCCATCGGTCCTCGATACGGTCGAGCACGACCACAATATCGAAGTCAGAATCTTCTCGGTGGTCGCCGCGCGCGCGGGAGCCATAGAGCAGGACGCGAACAAGGCGATCCTGGTAGTCGGCCTGGAACGCCTCGCGCAAACGCCTCGCGATGGCGGCATCCTCCTTGGTCACGGCACGCCCTCCATCATCTCCACGAACCGCTCAAATAGGTGCGCGCTGTCGGCCGGGCCAGGACTGGCTTCGGGATGGTATTGCACGGAAAACACCGGCCGGCCGTCGCATGCCAGGCCCTCGTTGCTGCCGTCGAACAGGCTGCGATGGGTGACCCGCACGCCCGCCGGTAGGCTGTCGCCGTCGACTGCGAACCCGTGGTTCTGGCTGGTGATCTCGACCCGGCCGGTGGCGACCTCCTGCACCGGCTGGTTGGCACCACGATGGCCGCGCGCGAGTTTGTAGGTGCGCCCGCCCAGCGCGAGGCCCAGCAATTGATGCCCGAGGCAGATGCCGAACAGCGGAACACCGCTGTCCAGTATACCTTGAATGGCCGGGACCGCATACGCGCCGGTCGCCGCCGGATCGCCGGGGCCGTTCGACAAAAACACGCCGTCCGGCCGATGCCGCATTATGTCCTCGGCCGTGGCGGTCGCGGGCACGACGGTCACCCGGCACCCGGCCGAGGCGAGGCTGCGCAGGATGTTGCGCTTGGCGCCATAATCCACGGCCACGACGTGATGCCGGGGCGCCGTCTGCCGTCCATGCCCGCCCGGCCACGCCCAGCGCGTCTCGTCCCAGCCATAGGTCTGCGTGCACGACACCTCGCGCGCCAGGTCAATCCCCTCCAGCCCTGGCCACGCGGCGGCCTCCCGGGCAAGAGCGGCCACGTCGATGCGCCCGTCGGACGGATAGGCCAGCACGCCGGACGGCGCGCCACGGTCCCGCACGCGTATCGTCAGCGCCCGGGTGTCGACCCCGGCGATGCCGGCCACGCCTTGGCCACGCAGCCAGGCATCGAGCGGCTGGGTCGCGCGCCAGTTCGACGGCTCCGTCAGGTCGCGGTTCACCACCAATCCGCGCGCCGCCACCCGACCCTCGATATCCTCGGCGTTGGCACCCACATTGCCGATATGTGGAAAAGTGAACGTGATGATCTGGCCGGCGTAGGACGGGTCGGTCACCGTCTCCTGATACCCTGTCATGCCGGTGTTGAAGCACACCTCGCCGGCCGCGCTGGCCGTGTGCGCGCCAAACCCGCGACCCCAGAACACGGAACCGTCCGCCAGCACCAAGGCGGCCGTCGCGCCCGCCGGCTGCCCGGATGGCTCGACGGCGACGCCGGGGCGGGCGGCGGCGCCGGGCAATTCGGTCAGCGCGATGCCGGTGGCGGCGATCACCGCCGGCCAATGACGCGACGGGATGGAGCGGGTCTGTCGCCACTTGCGCACCGCCTCGGAGCCCACGCCCAACAGTCGGGCACCCGTCTCCAAGCCGCCCAGCCGCTCGATGATGGTCTCGACGGTCATCGTCATCACCCAACGCCTCTGGGAAATTTCTTCCCAACGATCTATCATTGGCCCATTCAGGGGACAAGACTTCCCGATCAGCCCAAGGGACCAGCATGAGCCTGCGAGAGCGTTTCACCGACCAGCTGAAGACCGCCATGCTCGCCAAGGACGCCGGCCGCGTCTCGGCGCTGCGCCTCGTCACCGCGAAACTCAAGGACACCGACATCGCTGCCCGGCCCGGCGGTCCCGTCTCCGACGACGCGATCGTGTCGATGCTTCGCGGCATGGCCAAGAGCCGCCGCGAAAGCATCGAATTGTACGAGCGTGGAAGCCGTGCCGACCTCGTGGCCAAGGAACAGGCGGAGATCGACGTGATCGAGGCATTCCTCCCCGCCACGCTGGACGGCACGGCACTGTCGGCCGCGGTCGCCGCCGCCATCGCGGACGCTGGAGCGTCCTCGATGAAGGATATGGGCCGGGTCATGGCGGCGCTGAAAGCGCGGCACGGCGCCGCACTCGACCCGGCCGCCGCGAGCGCCTCGGTCAAGGCCGCCCTGGCCGGCTGACCCCATGGCGCTGCCGCCCGGCTTCCTCGACGAGCTGCGCGCCCGCACGCCCCTGGCGGCGTTCGTCGGGCGCACCGTTCGGCTATCGCGATCGGGGCGCAACAGCCGGGGTTGTTGTCCGTTCCACGGCGAGAAGACGCCGAGCTTTTACGTCTATGACGATCACTTCCATTGTTTCGGCTGCGGGGCGCATGGCGACGCGATCAGCTTCGTCATGCAGTCGCAGGGCGCAACGTTTCCCGATGCGGTGGCCGTCCTTGCCGCGGAGGCAGGGCTCGAAATCCCCAAACCCAGCGACGCGCAAGCGCGCTCCGAACGCCGTCGACTGGATCAGCACGGCGTCCTGGACGCGGCGCAGCTGGCGTTTCGCCGCCGCCTGTCCGAGCCGGGCGGGGCCGCCGCCCGCGACTATCTTGCACGGCGCGGGATCTCGCCGACGACAGTTGAGGCATGGGGGCTCGGATGGTCCGGGCCGGGGCGGGGCGACCTCGCGCAAGACCTGGCCCGCGAGGACATTTCCCCCACGCTGATGGCCGAGGCCGGCCTCATGCGCTTCGACGAGTCGGGCGCTGCCGCGGGGGAATTGTTCTTCAATCGCCTGACCTTCCCGATCCGCGACGCGCGCGGCCGCACCATCGCGTTCGGCGGCCGGGTTCTGGGCGACGGTCAGCCGAAATACTTGAACGGGCCGGAGACGGAGCTGTTCTCGAAACGGCGGACGCTGTTCGGCCTGGATCTCGCGGGCAGGGCGGCGCGGGCGGGCGGGGCGGTCGTCGTCGTCGAGGGCTACATGGACGTGATCGCGCTGCACCAGGCCGGGATCGCTGCGGCCGTCGCGCCGCTCGGCACCGCGCTGACGGAGGAGCAACTCGGCCTGTTGTGGCGGCTGTCGCCGATGCCGGTGCTTTGCTTCGACGGCGACGCGGCCGGCGGCCGAGCGGCGGCGCGCTCGGCGGAACTTGCATTGCCGCTCCTGGCGGCCGACCGCTCGCTGCGGATCGCCCGGTTGCCGGACGGCGAGGATCCCGACAGCCTCGCCCGCCGCGACCCTGGCCGCCTGCGCGCTATCCTCGATGCGGCCGCGCCCCTGGCCCGCATGCTGTATGACCTGATCCGCGAGCAGACCGGCGAAGCGACGCCCGAGGCCCGTGCCATGTTGCGCAAGCGGCTGGAGGACGCCGCCGCCCGTATCGGCGACCGCACCCTGGCGCGGGAATTCCGCGCCGAGATGCTTGGCGAATTCTTCGCTGCCCGCCGACCCGGACGCGGCGGCCCGACACCTCGATTACTGAGGACCCCCGCCCGCGCCGCGCCCGATCGCGCGCGGGCCGCCTCGGCGCGCTGGGACATCCTGCTGGGACTGATCGCCGTTCATCCTCGCCTGCTGCATGATGTGCACGAGGCGCTGTCGCTTCTGCATCCCCCGCCGCCACAGACCGCGCTGCACGCGGCGATTCTCGCGCTTCCGCCGCTTGACACCGGGGGGGCGATGAACCACTTCGGCAGCCTTGGCTTGGCGGAGGCTGCCGCGCGGGCCATGCGGTCCGTGGCGAAGCTGCTTCCGACATGCGCGTCGGAGGACACGTCCCCGGCGGAGGTGGAGGCGACCTGGTGGCACTTTTTCGGCCTCATGGACCCCACGCGGCTTGATGACGAAATCGCCCGTGCCCGGCTTGCGCTCGAGGCGCGCACCGAGACCGCCACCTTTCGGCGGCTGACCGCGTTGGTCGCGGCGCGCGAGGCGATGCGCCGCGGCGAAGCGAGCCTGGACGACGGACCTTGATGCACACTTCGGGAGCTGCCCGCGACATGGCGACAAAGCCCTCCACCGCCTCCGACACTGCCACGGCCGAGCATGAGGTGGACACGACGTTGCTTGACACGCAGTCGGCCGCGGTCAAGCGGCTCATCGCGCGCGGCAAAGAACGCGGCCACATCACCTACGAGGAACTGAACGCCGTCCTGACGCCGGAACAGACCAGTTCGGAGCAGATCGAAGACACGCTCGCGATGCTCAGCGAGATGGGCATCCAGGTTGTCGAGGGTGAGGAGGCCGAGGAAGCCGAGGTTCCCGCCGAGAAGAAGGAAAAGGCCGAAGGCGAGGCCGAGGGCGAGGAAGCCGCCGGCAACGTCGACGAGGAGAATATCGGCCGCACCGACGACCCGGTTCGTATGTATCTGCGCGAGATGGGCAGCGTCGAGTTGCTGTCGCGCGAGGGCGAGATCGCCATCGCCAAGCGCATCGAGGCGGGCCGCGACATGATGATCGGCGGGTTGTGCGAAAGCCCGCTGACGTTTCGCGCCATCATTGCCTGGCACGAAGCGCTGAAGGCGGGAAGGATGTTGCTGCGCGACATCATCGACCTCGAAGCCACGCAGGGACCGCCGCCGGAAGCCGCGGTCGAGGCGGAGGCCGCGCCCGGCGCCGAGCCGTCCGCCGAGCCCGCCCCGCCCCCCGACGACGATGACGGCGAGGAAGGTGAGGGCAGCGGCCTGTCGCTGTCCGCGCTCGAGGAAAAGCTGAAGCCCGAGGTCCTCGCGAATTTCGAGGAGATCGAGACGCTCACGAAGAAGCTCTCGAAGATGCAACAGCGCCGGCTGGAGACTTTTACGTCGGGTGAGCAGGTCACCGTGCGCGGCGAGAAGTCCTACGAGAAAGTGCGCGAGGAACTGGTCGGCAAGGTGCAGCAGGTCCGACTGCACAACAACCGCATCGAGGAGCTGGTCACCCAGCTGAAGCAGCTCAGCCAGCGGCTGAACGGACTGGAAGGGCAATTGCTGCGCATGGCCGAGGGCAGCAAGGTGGCCCGCGACGACTTTCTCGCGCAGTATCGCGGGCACGAGTTGGATCCGAACTGGCTGGAGCGCGTCTCGGTGCTGCCGGGCAAGGCGTGGAAGGCATTCGTCGCCCGCCACATTGCCGACATCCCCCGCGTGCGCGCGCAGATCTCCGCGGTGGCGACGGATGCCGGTCTGCCGATCAGCGAATTCCGCCGCGTGTTCATGACGGTCAGTCGCGGCGAGCGGGACAGTACGCGCGCGAAGAAGGAGATGATCGAGGCAAACCTTCGCCTGGTGATCTCGATTGCCAAGAAGTACACCAATCGCGGGCTGCAATTCCTCGACTTGATTCAGGAAGGCAACATCGGCCTGATGAAGGCGGTCGACAAGTTCGAATACCGTCGCGGCTACAAGTTCAGCACCTATGCGACGTGGTGGATCCGGCAGGCGATCACCCGAAGCATCGCCGATCAGGCGCGCACGATCCGCATTCCGGTCCACATGATCGAGACGATCAACAAGTTGGTGCGCACCAGCCGGCAGATGCTGCACGAGATCGGCCGCGAGCCGGCGCCGGAGGAACTCGCCGAGAAACTCGGCATGCCGCTCGAGAAAGTGCGGAAAGTCCTCAAGATCGCGAAGGAGCCGATCAGCCTCGAGACGCCGATCGGCGACGAGGAAGACAGCCATCTCGGCGACTTCATCGAGGACAAGGCCGCGGTCATTCCGCTCGACGCGGCGATCCAGGCCAATCTGCGTGAGGCGACGACCCGCGTGCTGTCCTCGCTCACGCCGCGCGAGGAGCGCGTGCTGCGCATGCGGTTCGGGATCGGCATGAACACCGACCACACGCTCGAGGAGGTGGGGCAGCAGTTCAACGTGACCCGCGAGCGCATCCGCCAGATCGAGGCCAAGGCGCTGCGCAAGCTGAAACACCCCAGCCGCAGCCGCAAGCTGCGGAGCTTCCTGGACGATTGATGCTGACGCGGCTCAGCGTCCGGAACTTCAAAGGGCTGGCGGACACCGATATTGAGCTGGGCTCGACCGTTGTCCTGATCGGACCGAACAATTCGGGCAAGACATCGGCACTGCAAGCCTTGGCCCTCTGGCAAAGCGGGCTGGATCAGTGGCTCGCCCGACGCGGTGGCGGCAATGCGCAAGAGCGGACGGGCGTGACGTTGAACCGCGCTGCGCTCACGCATACGCCCGTGCCCGACGCGCGGCTGCTCTGGCGCAACCTTCGCGTCCAGTCAGGAGCCTCCTCCGACGGCGAGACCGCCAAAGTCCTTTTGGAGATCCTGGTCCAGGGTCAGAACGGTGGCAGGTCGGATGGTGAGCCGTGGTCGTGCGGTCTCGAGTTTTATCTGGGCAATACCGAATCGATCTATTGCCGGCCGCTGAGGCGCGGCGCGGTCGAGCCGCAGGCGCAGATTCGGGATATGCAGTCGGCCGCCGAAAATCGCGTGGCTCTGCTTCCCGCCATGTCGGGACTTATGGCCGAGGAACCGGAGCTTCAGCCGGGACGGATCGACGTGCTGATCGGCGAGGGACAGACGGCGCAGGTTCTCCGGAACCTTTGCTTGGCGGTTTTCGCCCGGTCCGATGGCGGATGGGACGCCATCAAGCGGGACATTAGGAGAATGTTTGGCGTGACCCTGCGCGATCCTGAAAGGATCTCGGCACGGGGTTCGATACGTCTTGCGTATGAGGACCAGCGGGGCAACCGGCTCGATATCGCCAGCGCGGGTCGCGGCCTACAGCAGGTGCTCCTCCTTCTCGCGCACATCCGGGGCAACCCGGGCGCAGTGCTGCTTCTTGACGAGCCCGACGCGCATCTCGAGATTCTTCGGCAACGAGAAATCTATACGCTGCTGACCGACGCGGCGTCGGAGACATCCAGCCAGGTGATCGCCGCCAGCCATTCCGAGGTCGTCCTCAACGAGGCCGCCCAGCGCGATGTGGTGGTGGCTTTCGTCGGAATCCCGCACAGGCTTAACGATCGCGGCTCCCAGGTTCTCAAGTCGCTCCGCGATATTGGGTTTGATCAGTACTACCTCGCGGAGGCACGTGGCGCGGTCCTGTATCTCGAGGGCGCGACGGATCTTCGGATCCTGCAAGCGTTCGCGGCAAAACTCGACCATCCGGCGCGGCATGGCCTGCGCGATCCTTTCGTGAAGTACGTCGGGAATCAGCCAAACGAAGCGGCACATCATTTCGTCGGTTTGCGGGAAGCGGTGCCGGGGTTGCGCTGTCTGGCGGTCTTCGATCGCTTGGAGCGCGAGCCGCCGCCCGGCTTTTCACTGGCCCATCACAGCTGGAAGCGCCGCGAGATCGAGAACTACTTCTGTCGGCCTGAGGTAATGATCAGGTTCGTATCAACAGGATCGGATCAAGATCTGTTTGCCACATCGAATGTCCGGTTCATGCGTGAAGCGATCGACGCCGTCGAAGCCGCGTCGAAGGTCTTCCGTCGCGATCCATGGGGTGACGACGCCAAGGCGTCCGAGGAGGTATTGCCGCCGATCTTCGACCATTATTTCGATCGTCTCGGTCGACGAAATGAAATGGCGAAGGCCGATTTTCACGAGCTGGTGGACTTCCTCCGGCCCTCGGAAGTCGATCCAGAGATCGCCGGCGTGTTGGACCGTATCGCCGAGTTGCTCCCGGCCAATGCTGCGGCGTGAGCCGGTCCAGCGCGTCGCCGTGCGCGTGACGTTCCTGCGGATGGAGCGGCGTCCGCTCGATCCGCCGCCGCCGTTGCCGCCGAGCGCCGAAATCATGCGGCGGCCGCTGTGCAGCGTCGCGGAATTTCGCGCGCTGTACGATGCGGTGGGCGCGGAACATCTGTGGTGGCTGCGGCGCACGTTGAACGACGCCGAACTCGCCGCGCATCTGGCCAAGCCCGGAATCGTCGTCCACGTCTTGCATCGGGACGGCCGACCGGTCGGGTTTCATGAACTGGAGCGGGTCGACGGCGCCACGGTCAACATCAACTATTTCGGCCTGATCCCGGCGGCCGTCGGCCAGGGTTTCGGCCGCGCCTTTCTGCGCCATGCGATCGACGTCGCCTGGTCCTGGGCGCCGCGCGCGATCACAGTAAATACCTGCACCGCCGACCACCCCCGCGCCCTGCCGACCTACGAGGCGGCGGGATTCGTGCGCGTCCGCGCCGTGGACGAGGTGTGGGAGGTGCCCACGCGCCTCGGCCTCAAAATTCCCGACTCGCTCCGTCGGCCATAGCGAGGCTGGTCTCGCGCAGCAGCTTGCGGCGCATTGCCTCGGCAAATCCGCGAAAATCCGCACAGGGGAGCGCGAAGGCGTCCGGACCGCCCACGACCTCCGCGAGGTAGCTCTCCACTAGGTCGAGTTCCTCGTGCAGCACGCACAGCCCGTTGATCATGACGCCCGCCTCGACCAGGCGGTCGCGCGCCGGGCGAGGCGGCGGTCCGTCGTTGGAGCGTCCGTCGCCGGCAACATCGACGATGCGACGCCGCGCTCTGGCCGGGGCCTCCGCGAGCAGCGCCTCGCAGGCCATCAGCGCGGCGCCGAGAGCCGTCGTGCCGGGCCGCACGCTGCGCGGAGCATTGCCGACGGTGGTCGCGAAATTGTCGAGATCGGCGACCGAACCCACGCGTGTCCACGGCGCGATCAGGCTTCGTGCGTCGCGTCCGGACCACAACAGTGCGCACACCAGACTGCCTCGGCGTGGGCCGTCCAGAAGGCCGGCCATGACATCGGGGTCGCGCAGAGCGGCGGCGCACCCGTCCACGATCAACGCGAATTCATCGAACCCAACGCTGGCCGATCCGTCCAGCGCCAGCACAAGCGCTAGGTCCACATCGCCCATTCTCGATATATAGGTGGTCGAAGGCCGCAATCAGCGACCGGCTATCGAGCCCTATCGGTCCAACGATCGGACATGTTCGGGCCGTTGGTCAGCAGGGTGCCGCCACCGGCATCGCAACGCGGCCCAGCGCCATGCGCCGGGCCACCCGGTGGACGTCGGACAGGGATGGCCAAACGCTGCCGTCCAAGTCCTCCAGCCGGGTATCGACGGCCACGAACCGGTATCCGTCCTTCTGTCGCACCGCCGCGCCGACGAAGTTGCCGTCGATTTCGATGACATGCGATTGTAGCATAACGCCCCGTCCCACGTGACGCACGGTTATTTCACGTGCCGTCATCGTGGTCAACGCGAGAATTGCGATAAAAATACGTGATTTTCAAGACCGCGCTAATGCACGAGATCGTCCGGCGATCGGGCCGCCCGGCAGCGCGGTCTGATCACGCCCTGATCTGTCCGCCCAGTTCATCGGCGACATGCAGCCGGATGATATCCTCGAAGCGGCTCTCGGCCACGAACCCCAGGTCTCGGGCCCGCGCCGGGTCGAAGCCGCGCGCCCAGCCGCGCACCATCGTCTCGATCGCCGCATCCGGGACCCGGCGTATCAGCCGCGTCGCCGCCTCGCCGGCGACCGTTCGCAACGCCTCGATCTGCTCGCCCACGGTGACCGAAACCCCGGGCAGGGCGAGTGCTCGCCGGGTCCCCAGCCGCGACAGGTCCAGACCCGCCGCGTGGATCAGGAATCCCACGGCGGAGCGCGGACTGGCCATCCAGTGCCGCACGTCCTCGCCGACCGGCAGCACCGCCTCCTGGCCGGCCAGCGGCTCGCGGATGATGCCGGAAAAGAAGCCCGAAGCCGCCTTGTTGGGCTTGCCCGGCCGCACGCAGATGGTCGGCAGGCGTAGGCTGATGCCGTCGACGATCCCTTTGCGGGAATAGTCGGACACCATGAGCTCGCCCATCGCTTTCTGCGTGCCGTAGCTGGTGGTCGGGGTCAGCGGGAAATCGTCCGGAATGACGTCCGGCAGCGCGCCGCCGTACACCGCGACCGACGACGAGAAGACCAAGCGTGGCCGCCACGCGCCGGCCGCGTCCTGGTCGCGGACCGCATCGAGCAGCAGCCGCGTGCCGTCCAGATTGACGCGGTACCCCTTTGCCAAATCCGCCTCCGCCTCGCCCGAGACGATGGCCGCGAGGTGGAAGATCGCGTCCGGCCGACCGGCGACGAGCTTCGCTGCCGCCCCCGGCGCCGACAGATCCGCCGCCTCGCACACGGCGGCGAGCGGCCCGGCCGGCGCGTCCGGTGCGATCACGTCCACAAGATGCAGCGCGGTGATCGGCGTGCCCGCCAGCGCGCCATCGGCCGACAATCGCGCGACCAGTTTGCGGCCGATCATGCCGGCCGCTCCGAGGACGAGAATTTTCATGCGCGCGCCATTCCTGATCCCACCTGCCGTCTCCATAAATCTCCCACGGTCGCGCCACCAGTATCTCGGTCTTCATAGGTCGGCATCAGTATCGCGCCGATGAGCGACATCCACGAGGCGACCGGCGTCGGACAACAGGCGTTGCGCCAGCAGGCGGCGGAGAAGCTGATGGCGATGGTGCGCGGCGGGTTGCTGCGGCCGGGCGATCCGCTGCCGAGCGAGGGCGATCTCTCCGCGACCATGGGCGTCAGCCGACAGACGATCCGCGGCGCGGTGCGCGTGCTCGCGGCGCAGGGCATGATCGACACGTCCCCGGGCAAGTCCAGCCGCGTCGCCGAGGCCGCCCGCTGGATCGCCCCCGCCCCCGCGAGCGGCGCCGTCGTGGCGAACTTGGACCAGTACTCCCCGCAGGAGGTCTACGAGGCTCGCCGGCTGGCCGAGATGGCCGTGGCGCGGCAGGCGGCGCTGCGCATCAGCGTCAATCTGCTCGATCGCCTGCGGCATCTCGTGACCGCCCAGGCTGGCATGTTCGACGATCCGACGGCGTTCCAGATCTCCGATGTCGAATTCCACCTCACGATCTATCGGGCCGGGGGGAACCGGCTGCTCGCGGCCTTTCTCTCCAGCGTCTACGAATACGCGCTCAGCTTGCGGGTGCGGGCGATGGTGGCGCCGGGTGCCGTGCGCCGCAGCTGGGAGGATCACCGGGTGATCCTGGCCGCCC
This sequence comes from Acetobacteraceae bacterium, assembly GCA_965246915.1. Taxonomy (GTDB): domain Bacteria; phylum Pseudomonadota; class Alphaproteobacteria; order Acetobacterales; family Acetobacteraceae; genus CAVRQM01. The sequence continues at coordinate 5,683 of CBDFGB010000008.1, read as the reverse complement.
TCGAAGCCCGCGACGGCGAGGCGACGGCGGCGGCCATGGCGCGGCACCTGCTTCGTGTGCACGAGACGACGCTGGCCGCCATACGGGACGCCTGATCAGCCGGAGTGCCGCGTGCGCATCGCCTCCGGGCGGTCGAACAGCCACAGCAGCAGACGCGCGGCGCGGCCCCGCTCGCTCTCCAGCTTCGGATCGCGCTGCAGCAGCACCTCCGCGTCCTGCGCGGCCATGTGCAGCAGCGCCTCGTCGCCCACCGGATCGGCCAGCCGGAACCCCCGCGCGCCGGATTGCCGCGTGCCGAGCAAATCGCCGCCGCCGCGCAGCCGGAAGTCCTCATCGGCGATGCGAAACCCGTCCTCGGTGTCGCGCAGCAGCGACAGCCGCCGCCGCGCGGGCTCGCTTAAACGTTCCTCATGCAGCAGAAGGCAGAAACTCGCGGCCGCGCTGCGTCCGACCCGGCCGCGCAACTGGTGCAGCTGCGCGAGCCCGAAACGTTCCGCGTGCTCGATCACCATCACGGTGGCCTCGGGCACGTCGACGCCCACCTCGATGACCGTCGTCGCCACCAGAATGCGCGCGCGCCCGGCGGCGAAATCCGCGAGCGACGCGTCGCGGACCGACGGGTCCTGCTGCCCGTGGGCGAGCCGCACGACGTCGCCGAACCGCTGACGCAGCGTCGCGTACCGCTCCTCGGCGGCGGCGAGGTCGGCGGTCTCGCTCTCGGCGACCAGCGGACACACCCAATATGCCCGGCCACCGGCGGAGATCGCGCGGGACAACCCGTCGCACACGTCCTCGATCGCGCCGAGCGGATGGATCGTGGTGCGGATGGCCGCCCGCCCGGCCGGCTTGCCCGACAGGCGGCTGACGCTCATCTCGCCGAATTGGGTCAGCAGCAGGGTGCGGGGGATCGGCGTGGCCGTCATCACCAGCACGTCGGCGAGCGGCCCCTTCGCGGACAGCATCAGCCTCTCCTGCACCCCGAACCGGTGCTGCTCGTCGATCACCGCCAGGCCCAGGTCGGCGAAGGAGACCGCCTCCTGAAACAACGCATGCGTGCCCACGACGATCTTGAGGCTCCCGTCGGCCAGGCCGCTCAGCACCCCCGTCCGCGCGACACCCTTCACCGAACCGGTCAGCAATGCGGCCTGGACTGGCGAGAGCCGCGCGAGTGTCGCCGCGTGCTGCTGCGCCAGCACCTCGGTGGGCGCCATCAGTGCTGCCTGGGCGCCGCTCTCGACCGCGCGCAGCATGGCCAGCAGCGCCACCAGGGTCTTTCCGGCCCCGACATCGCCCTGCAGCAGCCGGATCATCCGGCGGGGCGCGGCGAGATCGGCGTCGATCTCCGCCAGCGCCGTCGCCTGACCGAACGTCAGCGTGTGGCCGAACCGCGCCAGCGCCGCCGCGCGCAGGGTTCCGTCGCCGGTCATGGCCCGGCCCGGCCGGCTCCGCTCGCGGCGGCGAACCAGGGCCAGCGCGAGCTGGTCGGCCAGCACCTCGTCATAAGCCAGACGGCGGCGCGGGACCGGACCCGGGGGCTCGCCCGGCGCGTGCAGCGCCCGCAACGCCTCGCCGAAGTTTGGCCATTTCTCCCGCGCGCACAACGCCGTGTCGTGCCACTCCGGAAGCTCCGGGACGGCGGCAAGGGCCGCGGAGAATGCCCGGCGGAGATGGCCGGGAAAGAGTCCCGCGGTCAGCGGCCAGATCGGCTCCACGGCGGGCAGCGCGCCGCCGCGCTCGGCCGGGACGATCTGCTCGATGGCCAGGGTGTCCCATGCCGCGTCGTAGCGGCCGGAGACCACGACCCGGCCCCCGGCCCGCAGCGGCCTGACCTCGTGGGCGCGGAACGTGGTCGCGGTGAGGAAGCCGGACTCGTCCTGCAGGCGCAGCCGTGTCGGCTGCCGCGGTCTGTCCGGCTCCACGATGCCCTGCAACTCCGCCTCGATCGTCACCAGCGCGCCGGGCGGTGCCTCGCGCAGCCGGACGCGGGCGCGGCGATCGATGAACCCTTCCGGCATATGGAACAGCAAATCGAGCACCCTGGGACCGCCAGTGGCCCTTGCGATGCGCTCCGCGAGTTCCGGCCCCACGCCGCGCAGGCTGGTCAGGGGCGCGAACAGGGCATCGATCAGGGCGGGCGGCACGCCCTCAGGGAAGCGATGCCACCCGCCGCGTCAAGCCGAGCGGCAGGCCGCTCGACGCCGCGCGCGGTGCAACGGTGCGAATTCGGCCATCGGCTCAGGTATACTTGATGTATGTGTTGTTGGAAGGATCGGCCGCGAGGGTGAAGTTGGCGGTGACGTAGCTGCCCAGGAACGTGAGTTTGGCGGTCTTGGCCCCGTCGACCACGGTCAGCGTGCCGCTGGTGTTGCTCGCCGCCTCCACGAAGGACCGCGTCTCGCCGGCGTTGTACGCAAAGCCGATCAGATCGATCTTGTCGGCCGCCGAGAAGCCCCCGATCACCGCAGAGAACACCGGCAGATTGCCCAGCGCCAGCGTGTTGCCCGAGCCGTTGAACTGCATCGTCTGACCCGAACCCACGGTGCCCGAGATGCTCGCGAACCCGCCCGACAAGGTCAGGCCCCCGCCGACGCTGCCGCCCGAGGACACCGACAGGCTCGCCCCGCTCAGGATGCTCGTCCCGCTGATCGTCGCCGCCGAGTAGATGAACGCGGCACCGCCGCTGCTGATCACCGAGAACCGGTCGATCGCCCCCGCCGAGACATACTCGCGCCCGCCGCTGCTGATGATCGTGCTGCTGGCCACCCCGCCGCTCGAGACCACCTCCGAGCCGCCGGTGCGGATGACGCTATACCGCGTCGTGCCGCCCGAGGAGACGTTGATCCGCCCGCCGCTCGACGCCACCGACCCGCTGGCGATGCCGCCGGCGCGGATCGTCTGCGCGCCGCCGCTGCTGACCACGAAGGCGCTGGCAACCCCGCCGCCATAGACCGTCTGGCTGCCGCCGGCATAGGCGCGGCCGGCGCTGTCGCGCCCGCCCGAGGAGACGTATTCCAGCCCGCCGCTGCTGATGATGACGCCGCTGGCCACCCCGCCGGCCGAGACCCGCAGGATGCCCCCCGCCCGCACCCGCGCGCCGTAGTCGCGCCCGCCGGAGGAGACGATCTCCTGCCCGCCGGACGAGATCGCCGTGGTGCTGGCCACCCCGCCGGTCAGGATCGTCTCGAGCCCGCCGGCCGAGACCACCGTGGCGCGGGTGATGCCGCCCGAGGAGACGATCTCGCTGCCGCCGCTCGAGACCGTCGTGTTGCTGACGATCCCGCCGGTCCGCACCGTCTGGATGCCGCCACCGGAGACCACCGCGTTCACCGAGAAGCCGCCGGCGGAGATCACCTGGTTGCCGCCCCCGAGGACCTTCGCGCCGCTGTCCACGCCGCCCGACGAGACGGTCTGCTTGCCGCCCGACGAGACGATCGTGTTGCTGGCGACACCGCCGGAGGAGACCACCTCCTGCCCACCGCTGGAGATCACCGCGGCGCGCGCGACGCCGCCGTCGTACAGCGTCTGCACGCCGCCGCCACGGAGCGTGGTTGCACTGGCGAGACCGATCGAAAAGACGAATTGCGATCCGGACACCGTGGCGCTGATGGATTCGCCGGAGATGGAGATCGTCTGCGTGCCGCCGGCTTTGACGGTCGTGTAGTAAGAGAACCCGGGGTCAGTGACGTATTCGAGGCCACCACTCGAGACCGTCGTGTAGTAATCCCGGCCATTCTGATAGACAAATTGATTGCCGCCCGAGTAGACCACCGTGCCGGACGCCACGCCGCCGGACACGAGCTGTGTGGCGCCGGAATAGATAAAGGTGGTACTGGCTTGGGCGCCGGAGTAGACGGATTGCACGCCATATAGATAGGTGCTGCTGACGCTGCCGCCGGTATCGACGACCTGCTGCCCGCCGGACAGGATCGATGCGCCGAACGCCCGGCCTCCGAACCCGATCGACTGGATGCCGCCCGACGACACCAGCGTGGAGGTCGCCGAGCCATACAGATACTGCGTGCCGCCGCTGTCCACCCCGCCACCCGAGGCGAGCCCGCCCGAATAGATATATTGCCGACCGGCCGAATACACGCTTGTGTTGGTGGAGGCGTCGCCGCTGAAGACCTGCTCGACGCCGTAGACGGCGATGTCTCTGTCGTTGCCGCCGCTGTAGGCCTGCAACGTTCCTCCGGAATAGACGACCGCGCCGATGACCGTGCCGCCGGAATTGTAGCTGTAGCCGCCCGACCCGACCGCCGTGCTTGAGGCGACGGCGCCGGGGCCGACAGACTGAACGCCGTAGATCACCCCGCCATAGGCAAGGCCCCCGGACGTGACGATCTGCACGCCGCCGGCGTAGACGACACCGTAATAGGCCGAGCCCGGACCGTTGACGTAGAGAACGCCGCCGGAGCTGACGAGCGTGTAGTAGCTGTAGCCGCTGTTGTTGATGCTTTCGACCCCGCCGGACGACAGCGTGGCGCTGTTGCTGTAGCCGCCGTTCAAATACAGATAGCCGCCGCTCGCGACCGTCGCGGAGTTCGACTGACCGCCGCTGAACACGTCCTGCACGCCGTAAATCAGGTTGCCGGCGGCAACGCCATAGACGGACTGGACGCCGCCGCTATAGATGGCTCCGGCCGAGGCGTAGCCGCCGGCAGCGACCGTCTCCGCGCCGCCGGAGAAGACGTAGCTGTAGTCGGCCCTGCCTCCGCTATAGATGTTTTGATTGCCGCCGTACTCCACATAGATGCCATACGAGGACCCATAGAGGTACTGCGTTCCGCCCGAGAGATTGCCGTATTCCGCGAAGCCCCCGACGTAGATCGTCTGGCCGCCGCCGCCAAACACGGTGGTGTCGTAACCGATGCCGCCGGACGCGACGATTTGACTGCCGCCGTAGTAGACCGACGCGTAGTATTCCACGCCGCCATTCGGGTAGCTCGACCCTACTGGCCCTCCGACATAGTCGAGCCCGCCACTGTAGACATACGTGTCGTAGGCGACGCCGCCGGCGTAGGTGTAGAGCTCGCCGCCCGACAACACGAACGTCGAGGTGAGCGAACTGGGGCTGTACAGGTAGTAGATCTGCCCTGCCGAGACGGTCACCATGGTCGTGTTCCTTTATGCGGTCATCCGGTCACGCGCCTTGCGTCGTGCACTGCTCACGCCTAGCCCGTATACCGCCCGACGGAGGGGTTAAGCAAACCCTGTTGTATCGATCCGGCGATACAACTTAGTGACGGAAGGGGTGTCAGTCGCCGACCCGCTGCGCCGCAAGCGCATCCTCGTAACGCGCCCGCGCCTCACGGACCGACGCCCGCGCCGACACCTCGGGCACCGCGACGTCCCACCACGCGCCCCCGGCATCCGTGATGACCATCGGGTCGGTGTCGATCACCACGACGCTGGTCTTGCCGTAGCCGCGAATCCGCGCCAGCGCCGCCTCCAGATCAGCCAGGCTCGCAACGTGTTCCGCCTCGGCGCCCAGGCTCCGCGCATGGCCGGCAAAATCGATCACCGGCAGGGTCTCGCGCCGAGCGTCGCGCAGGAGGTTGTTGAAGCTCTCGCCCCCCGTCGCGCGCTGCAGGCGATTGATGCAGGCGAATCCGCGATTGTCGAGCACGACGATCGTGAGTTTCAGCCCCAGCATCACCGACGTCGCGATCTCGGAATTCATCAT
>CBDFGB010000007.1:0-43496 GCA_965246915.1 Acetobacteraceae bacterium | reverse complement strand
GCCGCGGTTCTGTGCCCGGAAAATCTCCATCGGCGTGCGTTTGATGAAGCCGTCGCGGGTCATCGTGACGACCATCTGGCCGGGCTCGATCAGGCTCTCGTCGTCCTGGTCGGCGACCCCGTCGACGATCTGAGTGAGGCGCGGCGTTGCCAGTTCGGCGCGGACGGCGACCAGCTCCTCGCGCATGACCTCCAGGCGTCGGATTGGACTCGATACGATAGCCAGCAGGTCGGTGATCTGGCCCGCCACATCGCCCATCTCGGCGACGATCTTCTCGCGTTCCAGCCCGGTCAGCCGCTGCAGCCGCAGCTCCAGGATGCCGCGCGCCTGTTCCTCGGTCAGCCGCACCGTGCCGTCAGGCGTCACGAAATTGCGGGAATCCTCAATCAGCGCCAGCAGGGCGCCGACATCCCCGGCTGGCCAGTCGCGCTCCAACAGCGCGATGCGCGCCGCCGCCGCATCGGAGCTGGCGCGGATGACGCGGATGACCTCGTCGATATTGGCCACCGCGATAGCCAAGCCCACCAAAAGATGCGCGCGGTCTCGCGCCTTCGTGAGATCGTGGCGAGCGCGGCGAAGGATGACTTCGTCGCGGAACCGGATGAAGATCTGCAGCGCGTCCTTCAAACCCAGCAGCCGCGGCTGACCGCTGTCCAGGGCGACCATGTTTGCGCCGAAACTGGTCTGCAGCTGGGTGAACCGGAACAGCTGATTGAGCACGACCTCGGCAGTGGCATCGCGCTTTAGCTCGATCACGATGCGCATGCCGGAGCGGTCGCTCTCGTCGCGCATGTCGCTGATGCCCTCGACTTGCTTGGCGCGGACCAACTCGGCGATGCGCTCGATCAGCGTCGCCTTGTTCACTTGATAAGGGATCTCGCTGACGATGATCGCCGTGCGGCCGCCGCGCATCTCTTCGAAATCGGCGCGCGCGCGCAGCGGAATGCTGCCCCGTCCCGCCTCGTACGCGCTCCGGATGCCGGAGCGGCCGAGAATGAGCCCGCCGGTCGGAAAATCCGGGCCCGGTACAATAGCCATCAGTTGCTCGAGCGAGAGGTCCGGATTCTCGATCAGCGCCAGCGTGGCGTCGATCACCTCGCCCGGATTGTGCGGCGGAATGTTGGTCGCCATGCCGACCGCGATGCCGGCCGCCCCGTTGATCAGCAAATTGGGGAACCGGGCCGGCAGGACCATTGGCTCCTGCTCGGTCTCGTCGTAGGTCGGCTGGAAGTCGACCGTGTCGCGGTCGATGTCGGTCATCATCGACACCGCGGCCCGCGACAGCCGTGCCTCAGTGTAGCGCATGGCGGCCGGATTGTCGCCGTCGACCGAGCCGAAATTGCCCTGTCCGTCGACCAGGCGCACCCGCATTGAAAACGGCTGCGCCATGCGCACCATGGCGTCGTAGATCGAGTTGTCGCCGTGCGGGTGGAACCGCCCCATCGTATCGCCAACGGTGCGGGCGCACTTTCGATACGGCTTGTCGGGCGTATTCCCGGAATCCTGCATCTCGAACAGGATGCGGCGATGCACTGGCTTTAAGCCGTCGCGCGCGTCGGGCAGCGCGCGGCTGACGATGACCGACATGGCGTAATCAAGGAAGGAGCGGCGCACCTCCTCCTCGATAGTCACCGGCTGCATGTCGGGCGGGCCTGGATCGTCGCTTGAGGGCGCTGAGGGAGGGGCGCCGTCCGGCGGGCCGGGTGGAATGGGTGTGTCGCTCAAATCTGTCTCGGATGCTGCGGCCTGGTTCCAGCCGTCACCAGCCGGTTAACATCTGTATCACGCCGCCGCGGCGATGGCCAAACGGCTCAGCCCGTCAGCCATTTCTGGATTCGGCCGGGGGAGCCGTGGGCCGCTTCGATCGGGCGAAGCGTGTCCCGCACCTACTGCTGTCGCTCCGCCTGATGAACCGCCGCGGCCGCGGCGAGCACCTGGAACGGCATTTCGTCGACGATGCGGATCATGCAACCGACATATCCATCAGGGACGTCCGCACCGATCAGGATCGCCTCCAACTCGCCTCGGCCACACGCCTCGCGAAACCCGATGCTGGCGCTCGCGGCCAGTGCGATGAGCGGATCGCGTTGACGATCAGCGTTCGGCAAAGATCTCGGCCACCGTCACCGCGATGCCGGGCGGGTCAAGCGCGATGACGCCCTCCTGAATGACCCGACTCTCGATCACGCCGGCCGCGCCACTGCGATGATGGATCACCTCGTCCGGGGCGATGCTGACGATCATATAATGCTGGATCGAGGGCACTCGAAAGTAGTCGGCGAATTTGCGGCTGAGATCGACACGCCGCGTGCCGGGCGAGAGCACCTCGACGACAACGACGGGGTTGGGCGCCGCGATGTCGTCGTCCGCCATGCGCGGGCCACAGTTAATAATTGCGTCCGGCTCGTAGTCGGTATCGGGGCCGATCTCGACCGTCATACCATCCGGCAAGGCTTGGCAAGACAAGCCCTGGCTTCTGATCTCTCGTCTGAAGATCGACCATATCTGGGCCTTGACCAACGCATGGACCGTCCGTTCGGCCGGCATCCTGACGACTTCGCCCCTGACCAACTCGTATTTCCCGTCGCGCCCCTCCGCCCAGGCCCGATACTCCTGCCGGCTCATGCGCAGGGTCTGGGTGGGCGCGTCCATCAGAACGGGATCTCGTCGTCCAGGTCGCTGCCACCGCGCGCTGGCGCATCCCAGGACGGCTCGCCGCCGCCCGAACCTGCCCGCGCCGCCGCGCCGCCGGCGCGCGCCGGAGCCGCCGCCCGCTCGCGCGGCTGATATCCGCTGGAATCGCCACCGCCCTCGCCATCCCGCGCGCTGTCGAGCAAGGTCAGCGCGCCGTTGAAGCGACCGATTACCACCTCGGTCGTATACTTTTCCTGGCCGCTTTGGTCGGTCCATTTGCGAGTCTGCAGCGAACCCTCAACATAGACCTTCTTGCCTTTCTTGACGTATTTCTCGACCACGTTGGCGATGTTCTCATTGAACACAACGACCCTGTGCCACTCGGTCTTCTCCTTGCGCTCGCCGCTCGCCCGGTCGTTCCAGGTCTCGCTGGTCGCCAGGGAGAAGTTCACGATCTTTGTCCCGTCCTGAGTGCTCCGCACCTCCGGGTCCTTGCCGAGATTGCCCACAAGGATCACTTTGTTAACGCTGCCGGCCATGCGACGCACTCCACCCGAGGGAACCCCTGACCGGCGACCATGCAGCACTTCCCCTGACGTGTCCAAACCGGCATAGTCAGAACATCCATAGAACATCCCGTCAGGACGACTCAATGGCCGGCTCCATCACCGTGCGCGGCGCGCGCCAGCACAACCTCAAAAACGTGGACGTGGCGATCCCCCGCGATAGCCTGACGGTCATCACCGGCCTGTCCGGATCAGGCAAATCCTCGCTGGCGTTTGACACGATCTACGCCGAAGGCCAGCGCCGCTACGTCGAGTCGCTGTCGGCCTATGCGCGACAGTTCCTCGAGTTGATGGGCAAGCCCGACGTCGACTCGATCGAGGGCCTGTCGCCCGCTATTTCGATCGAGCAGAAGACCACCAGCCGCAACCCGCGCTCCACCGTGGGCACGGTGACGGAAATCCACGACTACATGCGACTGCTGTGGGCGCGGGCCGGCATCCCCTACTCGCCCGCAACCGGCCTGCCGATCGAGGCGCAGACGGTCAGCCAGATGGTCGACCGTGTCATGGCGATGCCGGAAGGCATGCGTCTCCTGCTCCTCGCCCCGGTGGTACGCGACCGCAAAGGCGAATACCGCAAGGAACTGGCCGAGTTGCAGCGTCGCGGCTTCACCCGCGTAAAGGTGGACGGAAAGCTCTACGAGATCGGAGATGTGCCGGCCCTGAACAAGAAGACGAAGCACGAGATCGAGGCGGTGGTCGACCGCATCGTCGTGCGCGCCGACGTGCAGACCCGGCTCGCCGACAGCTTCGAGACGGCGCTCGCGATGGCTGATGGCGTCGTCTACGCCGAACCCGCCGATGGCGGCGAGCGCACCGTGTTCTCCAGCAAGTTCGCCTGCCCGGTCAGCGGGTTCTCGATCGAGGAAATCGAACCGCGGCTGTTCAGCTTCAACAGCCCGCACGGTGCCTGTCCCAAATGCGACGGCCTCGGCACCGAGAATTTCTTCGATCCGTCGCTGGTGGTGCCTGACGAGCGCCGTCCCCTCGCCGAAGGCGCGGTGGCACCCTGGACCGGTGCGCAATCGCCCTATTACGACCAGACGCTCGAAAGTCTCGCCAAACATTTCAAGGTCAGCCTGCGCACCCCCTGGGCCGATCTGCCGGAGCGGGCGCGCGCCGGGATCCTGTTCGGGACAGGCGAAGCGCCGGTCGCATTCTCCTATAAGGACGGCGTCCGCGCCTATGGAGTGACCAAACCGTTCGAAGGGGTAATCGCCAACCTCGCCCGCCCGGTTTCGCGAGAGCGACAGCGCCTGGGTGCGCGAGGAGATGTCGCGCTACCAGGCCGAGAAACCCTGTTCGACCTGCGGCGGCGCGCGTCTGAAGCCGGAAGCGCTGGCGGTGAAGATCGCCGGCCGCCACATCGCCGAGGCGTCCGAGCTGTCGATTCGCGAGGCGCGAACCTGGTTCGGCGCGGTTGAAGCGCAGCTTTCGCCGCAGCGCGCGGAGATCGCCCGCCGTATCTTGCGGGAAATTGTCGAGCGACTGCAATTCCTGGTCGATGTCGGATTGGACTACCTGACCCTCGCGCGTGGTTCGGCGACGCTGTCGGGCGGCGAGAGCCAGCGCATTCGGCTTGCGAGCCAGATCGGCAGCGGCCTGACAGGCGTGCTGTACGTGCTCGATGAGCCGTCGATCGGCCTGCATCAGCGCGATAACGAGAGGCTGCTCGGCACGTTGCGGCGGCTGAAGGCGCTGGGCAACACGGTGCTTGTCGTCGAGCATGACGAGGACGCGATCCGTGCGGCCGACCACCTGATCGACATGGGACCGGCCGCCGGGGTGCTCGGCGGGCATGTCGTGGCGATCGGCACGCCGGACGAGGTCGCGGCAAACCCGGCCAGTATCACCGGCGACTATCTTTCGGGCCGGCGCTCCATTCCGATCCCGGCGCTGCGGCGGCCGATCCAGAAGGAGCGGCGCGTCGCCGTGGTCGGCGCCACGGGCCACAACCTGAAACGAGTGTCGGCGAGTTTCCCGCTCGGCGTTCTGACCTGCGTCACCGGCGTGTCGGGCGGCGGTAAATCCACCCTGGTCATCGACACGCTCTACAAGGCGGCATCGCGCCGGCTGATGGGGTCGGGCGAGGTGCCCAGCGTCCACGAAAGGATCGACGGGCTGGAGCATCTCGACAAGATCATCGATATCGACCAATCGCCGATCGGGCGAACGCCGCGCAGCAACCCCGCCACCTATACTGATCTGTTCGCGCCGATCCGCGACTGGTTCGCCGAACTGCCCGAAAGCCGGGCGCGCGGCTACAAATCGGGACGGTTCAGCTTCAACGTGAAGGGCGGCCGCTGCGAGGCCTGCCAGGGCGACGGCGTGCTCAAGATCGAGATGCACTTCTTGCCAGACGTCTACGTCACCTGCGACACCTGCAAGGGCCGCCGCTACAACCGCGAGACGCTCGAGATCAAGTTTCGCGACAAGTCGATCGCCGAGGTGCTGGCGATGTCGGTCGATGAGGCGGTGCCATACTTCTCCGCAGCGACGCGCATCCACGATCGACTCAAAATCCTGCAGCAGGTCGGACTCGGCTACGTGGCGCTCGGTCAGCAGGCGACGACCTTGTCGGGTGGCGAGGCGCAGCGCGTGAAACTGTCGAAGGAGCTGGCGCGGCGGGCGACCGGACGCACGCTGTATATCCTGGACGAGCCGACCACCGGCCTGCATTTCGAGGACGTGCGAAAGCTGCTGGAGGTGCTGCACGCCCTGGTCGATGCCGGCAACACTGTGGTCGTTATCGAGCATAATCTCGAGGTCATCAAGACGGCGGATTGGGTGATTGACATGGGGCCGGAGGGCGGCGACGGCGGCGGCATGGTCGTCGCCACCGGCACGCCAGAGGACATCGCGGCAAGTCCGGCGAGCTACACCGGCCGCTTCCTGGCGCCGCTGCTCCGGGCGTCGGTGCAGCCCACGATCGAACGACGCCGTCGCAGGGCCTGAGCGCTCAAAGCGCCCGCGCCGCCTCCATCACAGCGGCGGCGTGGCCCTCGACCTTGACCTTCGGCCAGATCCTCGCGATCCGCCCGTCCTTGCCTATCAGGAATGTGGCGCGCTCCAACCCCATGTATTTCTTGCCATACATCGACTTCTCGACCCAAACGCCATAGGCCTCCGCGACGCCGGTCGTCTCGTCGGATGCCAACGGAAACGTCAGCGCGAATTTCTCGGCAAATTTCTCGATCGGCTTCATCTTGTCTTTCGACACGCCGATGACCTCGATCCCGATATGGCCAAGCTGCGGCAGCGCCTCCTGAAAGGCACAGGCCTCCTTGGTGCAGCCCGGCGTATCCGCCTTGGGGTAGAAATAAAGTAGGAACGGCCGCCCCCGCATTGCGGCAAGGCTGACGGTGCGCCCTCCGCTGGCCGGCATCGAGAAGTCCGGGGCCTGATCGCCCTCCGCGAGACTCATGCTGCATCCCCCTGGCCGCGGCCGATAAGCCGGGCGAAACGCTCGCTCACCTCAGCTGCCAACCGGTCTAAGGTGGCACGCAGACCGGCCTCGTCAACCGCGTCGAGCCCGGCCGCTTGTGCCGCCCGAAGCACCGGCTCGATCGCCGCGCCGGCGGGGTCGCCGCCGCCTCGCGCGGCGACGAGCCGCAGCATGCCGAGCACACTGCGCCATGCGTGATCGGCATGGATCAGGACCGTGGCATCGGCCGGCAGCAGCGCCCCCGACGCGGACAGCGCGACCAGCACCTCGCGCGTGGCGCGTGGCCGCGCCTCGGCGCAGCCCGACCCGGACGCCAGGAAGCGGGCCTGTGCTACGAATTCGACATCCACCAGTCCGCCCGGCCGAAGCTTGCCGGCACTGAGCGCGAAGGGTGGGCCGGGCGCGCCGATGTCGCGACGCATCCGCGCGCGCATCGCGGCGGCGTCCGCGAGGATACGGGCCGGTGGCCCAGCCTCCGCCAGCGCCGCGCGGATCGCCGCCTCGACGAGTTCCGGCGTCGTGCCCGTGCCGGCCACGATCCGGGCTCGGGTCAGCGCCATCCGTTCCCAGGTCCACGCTTCGCCGCCGGTACGGTGGTAGTGCGCGAACGCAGGCAACGAGACCGCGAGCGGCCCCTTATTGCCTGACGGCCGCAGCCGCATGTCGGTCGCATACAGCGCGCCGGCCGCATCGGGCGCGCTCAGCGCGGCGACCAGCCCGTGCACCAGCCGCGCGAACCATTGGCTCGGCGCGATCGCCCGACCGCCGCTTGCCTCGACCAGGCTCTCGGTCACCGCGGCCGGATGGTCGTACACCAGCATGAGATCGAGGTCGGAGCCGGCCATCATCTCCCGTCCGCCCGCCTTGCCCAGCAGCACGACGGCCACGCCGCCGCCCGGCACCGTACCGTGCCGACGCCGGAGATCGGCGGTCACCGCCGGCAGCAGCGCGCCAATTGCCGCGTCCGCGAGGAGGGTGCGCCGCACACCGGCACCGTCGGCGTCGATCCGGCCCTCGAGGGTCGCGAGGCTGGTGGAGAAGTCCTCTTCACGGACGATGCGCTGGACGATGCGGATCGTCTCCTCCAGCCCGCCCGCGTCCAGCAGTCGCGTCGCAAGCAGGTGCACGGGATCCTCCACGCCCCCGGGGGAAAGCAGGCCCTCGATGGCGGACGGCGTGCTGGCCAGATGCTCGGCCAGCGGCGCGGCGGCCCCTAGCACGGCGGCGAGCCGGTCAAGCAGGCTGCGGTTGCGGTCGAACAGCGACAGCAGGCTGACGCCGGCGGGCAACCGGCCGAGGAACCGGTCGAGCCGCCCGAAGGCCACGGCCGGCTCCGCCTGCCTCGCCACGGCAGCCAGCAAATCCGGCAGCAGCGCGGCCAAGAGGCCACGCGCCCGCTCGCTTCGCAGCGCCCTCGGCTCGCCCGCCCGCCATGCCGCGAGACGCGCGAGAATTGCCGCCGGCTGACTGAAGCCGAGGCGCTCCAACCAAGCCGAGTCGATCGGCTCCGCCGCCGCCTCGACGCCGATGAAGACATCCGAGTAGCGACGCTCGACCCGTCCAAGCTGCCGCATCATCACCGCCTCGAACGCCGCCAAGTCACGGAAGCCGAGGAAGCGGGCGAGACTCGGCAGCCCGGCGGCGGACGGCAGCGTATGGGTCTGCCGGTCTGCCACCATCTGAAGCCGGTGCTCGACCACGCGAAGCTGGCGATAGGCGGCGATCAGCTCGGCAGCGGCGCGTGGCCCAAGGTGGCCGGCGCGGGCGAGACAGCGCAGCACCGGAATAGTTTGCCGCAGACGCAGCCTCGGGTCGCGCCCCCCCCAGACAAGCTGCATGGTCTGCGCCACGAACTCGACCTCCCGGATCCCGCCGCGCCCGAGCTTCACGTCTCGCCCGGCCAGGCCGGCCTCGTCGCCATGGCCCTTGCGCGCGTCGATTCGGCGCTTCATCGCGTGAAGATCCGTGATGGCCGCGAAATCGAGATTGCGGCGCCAGACAAACGGCCGGATCGCGTCGAGAAACGCACGGCCCACCGCGACATCCCCAGCGACCGGACGCGCCTTGATCATCGCCGCGCGCTCCCACGTCTGCGCCATGCTCTCGTAATAGGCGAGCGCGCCGGGGATCGAGACACTTGGCGGCGTGGCGGCCGGGTCGGGCCGCAGCCGCAGATCGACCCGGAAGACATACCCGTCCTGGTCGCGGGTCTCCATCAGGGCCACCATGTCGCGAGCGATTCGCGCGAACAGCGAGGCCGCGTCAGAAGACACTGCGGCCGCGTTCGGGTCGTGCAGAAGAATGAGGTCGATATCGCTGGAATAGTTCAGCTCGCGGGCGCCCAGCTTGCCCATCGCGAGCACCGTCAAGCCGCTGCCCTCCGGCCGGTTCGGGTCGGGCAGGACGAGGCCGCCCGCCTCATGCGCCGCGCGCAGCAGATGACCGACCGCAACCTGCAAGGCGGCGTCGGCCAGATCGGACAGCGAGCCGGTCACATGCTCCAGCGTCCAGAGGCCGCCGAGGTCCGCCACCGCGACGGCAAGCGCCACGACCCGCTTGGCAGCCCGCATCGCGCGCGCCACCCTTGCCCTGGACTCCGACGGCGCCATCGCGCGCAGCCTCGTCAGGGCGTCCGCGACGACCACATCCGGTCCGTCGCGCAACACGCGCAGCAGGGCGTCGGCTTCGCGCACCGCGAGGTCGGCAAGATAGGGCGAATGGCCACCGAGGCAGAGCAGCAGCGGCCGCGCGGCGTCGTGGTCGAGGAGCGCCGAGCCGTCCAGCCGCTCGATCAGGCGCTCTCCCGCCGCCGCGTCGCCGGGCGGCGGCCATATCGCGAAACGTGCCGGGTCCATGTCGATTGCGAAGGCTGCGCGTGAGGCGCTGGGCCGGTCAAGCGGCACGGCTCGGCGCGACCAATGGCGCGCGCGCGGCGATCCTGCTCGCCCGTCTGGCCATGGCGGCGACGCTGCTGGCAGCATTTGCGGTGACAGCGGCTGCGTGGCGGCTCTCAACCGGGCCGGTCGCGCTGCCCTGGCTGGTCGATGCGGCGTCGCGGGCCGCGAGCGGGCCCGACCACATGGTCACGTTTGATCGTCTGGTCGTGTCCTGGACCGGTTTCGCGCGACTGGACGCGCAGCCGCTGCGGCTGGAAGCCGGCGGCGTGCGCGCCACCGGCGGGTTTGGCGAGGCACGTCTGGCTCGCGCTGTAATCGCCCTGCCGGTGCTGCCGCTGCTAAGCGGGCAAATCGAGCCGGAGACCGCCGAACTCGATGGCCTGCGCCTTCGCCTCGCGGCCGGCGCGGGGACGGCGGCCGGCGGCGGCGGCGGATCGCCACGGAACCCGGCCGCCCTGCTCCGTCGCGTCTTGAAACAGGACGACGACCAGCCCTGGTCGCGCCTGCGCCATCTGCGGATCCACGACGTGAGCGCGGAGATGGCGGGCGCGCCGGGTCGGCTTGATCGGATGGACATCGACCTCGACCGACCTGAGGCGGGCGGCCTGACCGGCAAGGCGACGATGGGCGTCTCGGCCGCGGGCCAGAACGCCACGGTCACGCTGGCCGCCCAGATGGCGGCCGACGGGCGCGGCACCGAGATCCAGGCGGACCTCACGCCGATCTCGCCGGCCCGGCTAGCCGGCGCGGCCGCGGACCTTGCGCCCCTTGCCACGCTCGATGCCCCGGTCACGCTTTCGGGGCGAGCATCCCTGAACGCGACGCTGGAACTGGTCGCGGCCGAGGCGGCCATCGCCATCGGTCCCGGCACGGTCCATGCCGGGACCGGAACAGCGCCGGTCTTGGGCGCCGATCTGCGGCTCGCGGTCACGCCCGGGAAGGCCGAGCTCCAGGTGGTCCGCTTGGATACCGCGCCGATGCCGGACGGAGCGCGCACCCGCTTCGTGGGTCAGGCGATCGGCACGTCGAGCGCCTCCGGTGGCTACGCGATCACCGCATCGCTCGACGTCGACCGGATCGATTTCGCCGATCTGCCGGCGCTATGGCCGGAGGGCACGGGCGGGCCGGGCACGCGCCCCTGGATGACCGAGAACATCACCGAGGGCTTGCTGGCCAACGGCCATGTCGAAATGGATCTCACGCTGCCGGCCGACCTGTCCGACGTTGCTTTGACACGGATCGCCGGCGGCATCGACGGCCACGACCTCACGGTGCACTGGTTGCGGCCGGTGCCGCCCATCGTTCACGGCGAGGCGCGGCTGACGGTCGGCGACCCCGATATCATTGACATCGCGGTGCCCACGGCGATGCAGGCGGGCGGGCGTCATGGCGGCATGCGCTATCGCGATGCAACGATCCACCTGACCGGCATCGCCGGCCGCCGGCAATTCGCCGACATCCGCACCGGCCTCGTCGGGCCGCTTGCCGACCTCCTCATCACGCTCGGCCATCCCCGCATCGCACTGCTGAGCAAGCGCCCACTGCCGATGCGCGATCCCTCCGGCGAGATCGCCGCCATGGTCAGCGTCGGTCGCTTGCCGCTGCGCAACGACGTGTTGATGGATGATCTCGTCATAGAGACGACCGCACGGGCGACGCGCGTGCATCTCGGTGGCATCGCGGCCGGCTACGATCTCGACGAGGGCACGATCGACCTCAAGGCGAGCAACAACGGTCTCTCGGTGGACGGGACGGCGCGCCTCGCGGGGTTCATGTCGCACTTGAACATCGGCATGGATTTCCGTGCCGGCCCGCCCGGGCAAGTGCAGCAGACGGTTTCGGCCCGTTCGACAATCGAAATGGCCAAGCTCGGCAGATTCGGCATCGACACCGGGTCGCTGCTCGGCGGCTCGGCCGAACTCGGCACCACGCTGACCTCGCGGCGAGGCGGCGCCACCGAGATCGCGCTGGCCGCTGATCTCACGCGCCTCACAATCGACGTGCCCCGCATGGGGCTGCGCAAGGCCGTCGGCGAAGCCGGAAACGCGGCCGTCCGGGTCGCCCTGGATGGCGCGCGGATCGCTTCGATCGACAGGCTGAGCATACGGACCTCGGGCATTGAGGTTCTGGGCGAGGCGATCATCGAGTCGGGCGCGCCGCGCGGCCTGCTTCTGGAGCGCCTCATCCTCGGCAAAGGGACCAATCTGCACGGCGAGCTTCGCATGGCGGGCGATGCCGACAAGGTGACGGTGCGGCTGGCGGGCCCGAGTTTCGACCTATCTCCGGCGCTCGGCGGTTCGGACCGCTCCGCGTTCGGCACCGGCCGTGGCGGCGATGGCGGCGGCAAGGGATCGAAACTGGGCGGGCGGCCCTGGAGTGCCGACATCGCGGTCGATCGGGTGATTCTCGGCCCGGGCCGCGCCTTGCTCGGCGTGCGCGCGACGGCCGACAGCGACGGCGCGCTGCTGCGCTCGGCTGCCGTCACCGGCCGCGTCGAGGGTCCGGGCGGCCCGCCGATCGCCGCGTCGATCACGCCGGACTCCGGCGGCCGCCGGCTCAGCGTGGACCTGCCGGATGCCGGCGCGCTGATGCACGCTGCCGACATCACCAACGCGCTGATCGGCGGACGATTGCGCCTCACTGCCCGCTGGGCCGACCGCGCGCCCGACTCGCCGCTGGCCGGCGTGATGGAGATGACGGATTTCCGGGTCCGCGACGCGCCATCGATTGGCCGCGTGCTGCAGGGCCTCACAATCTACGGGCTGGTCGAACTGGCGCGCGGTCCGGGCCTCGGCTTCCGGCGGATGGTGGCGCCCTTCGCGCTGGAAGACGGCGTTCTCTCGTTGCGCAACGTTATCGCATTCAGCGCCAGTCTCGGCTTCACCGCGCGGGGCCGGATCGATCTGCGGCGGCGGGTCGCCGATGTGGCGGGCACCGTCGTGCCGGCCTATTTCTTCAACTCGTTGCTCGGTCGCGTGCCGCTGATCGGCCGGATCTTCACCGCGGAGAAGGGTGGCGGGCTGTTTGCTGCGGCGGTGACGATCGCCGGCCCGCTCGACGATCTTTCGGTGCGTGTCAACCCGCTGTCGCTCCTGACGCCTGGCGCGCTGCGCGGTCTGTTCGGCTCCGCGACGCCCTAGCAACCGGTTACGCGGCCAGAACACTACGAGCGTGTCGAGATCCTGGTGGGTCGGCTGTCACGAGGCATACGCCGAGATAGCGGCGCGTCGCGCGCTCAATCCGGCGCGAGGAGGTGAGGCCGGCACGCTGGGGAAATCCAGCGACACCCGGTAGACTCCGACAATGCGAGTCGCCGCCCTCATGCTCCTCTGCTTGACCCAAATGGCGTTCGCGGCAAAGCCGCCGCCGCTCGGGGCAGGCGACGCCCCGGAGGCGCCCGAGCGGTATCAGTCGGCAGTACCGCCAAAGGGTGCCAAGGTTGCGGCGAGCGGCAGCGGCTTTGTGGTTGGGCCGGGACGTTTGCTGACCAACGCGCACGTGGTGCGCGGGTGCTTAGGTGTGCTCGCCCGCAACGCGGCCGGACGGCGGGCTCGGGCCAAAGTGCTCAAGGCGGATCCGCAGAGGGATCTCGCATTGCTGGAAGTGCCGAAGGATTTCGGGCCTGCATTGATATTCCGGGGCGAGCCGCCGGTGCTGCGCGGCGAGTCGGTCGTGACCTACGGCTTCCCGCTATCCGGCTTGCTGTCATCAGGCCCGACGCTGACCACCGGGACGGTCAGCGCGCTGTCCGGACTGCGCGACACGCCGATCAACTACACGATCAGCGCGCCGGTGCAGCCGGGCAATTCGGGCGGCCCGCTGCTGGATGCGCAAGGCCACGTCATCGGTGTCGTGGTGGCAAAGCTCAATGCCGCCGAAGTCGCCAAAGTCACCGGCGGCGACATCCCGCAGAACGTCAATTTCGCCATCAAGGCCAATGAGGCGCTGAACTTCCTCCGCGGCGCGGGTGTCAGCGCGACGGTGGCCGTCAGCCGGGGGCAGGAGATGCGCGCCTCCGAA
Source organism: Acetobacteraceae bacterium (assembly GCA_965246915.1). Taxonomy (GTDB): domain Bacteria; phylum Pseudomonadota; class Alphaproteobacteria; order Acetobacterales; family Acetobacteraceae; genus CAVRQM01. The sequence continues at coordinate 29,934 of CBDFGB010000007.1, read as the reverse complement.
GTCGGGGCGATCGCCAACCCCGCCACGGCATTCCTGCAATGCCTGAAGTGATCTTCGGGCGCGGTGTATCGGCTCCCGCCGCTCGGGCCTGAGCCACGCTTCGCGGCGCCACAGACGTGGCGGGAGTCGGTCCGCGGTCCCGCGAGCCTACGGTGGCAAGTGCTGCGATGGCTGATCGTCTTGTCGATCTGGGGCGGCCTGGCGCTCGGCGCGTTCGTCCTGGTCTGCGCGTGGGATCTGCCGAAGCCCGACTCCGCGTTGGCGGCCGTGCGGCGGCCCAGCCTGAGGCTGGCTGATCGCGACGGGCATGTGTTTGCGACCTATGGCGATCTGGTTGGCGAGAAGGTCCGTCTTTCGAATCTGCCGATCGCCTTGCCCGCGGCGGTCGTGGCCGTGGAGGACCGGCGGTTCTGGTCGCATTGGGGCATCGACATCCAAGGGGTAGCGCGAGCGGCCTGGGTCAATCTGCGGGCGGGGCGGATCGTGCAGGGCGGCTCGACCATCACCCAGCAGGTGGCAAAGAACTTGTTCCTCAGCAATGCGCGTACGTTGCGCCGCAAGGTGCAGGAAGTGTTGCTGACGCTGTGGCTGGAAGAGCGGTTTTCGAAACAGGAGATCCTGGAGATCTGGCTGAACCGGGTTTACCTCGGCGGGGGAGCCTGGGGGGTCGACGCGGCCGCGCAGCTGTATTTCGCGGTGCCGGCGGAGCGGCTGGAATTATGGCAGTGCGCCGTGATCGCCGGCTTGCCGCGCGCGCCGTCGAGGTTCAACCCGCGCGCCAATCCGAACGCCGCCGCTGCACGCGGGCGCGACGTGCTGGCCGCTATGGCCGCGTCCGGGGCGCTTACCCTGGTCCAGGCTCGGGAGGCGGGCGAGAAAATGGCCTTCGCACCGCGTCGAGCGGGCGGAGGATATTTCGCGGATTGGGCGGCTGAGCAGGCGGTTGCCGCTATCCCGGAGGGGGTAGACGCCGTGGTACGCACCACGCTCGACCCTCGGCTGCAAAATGTTGCGGAGGCGCGGCTGGCGGCCGTGCTGGATGGCCCGGGCGCGGTCGCCGGGGCGACACAAGGGGCGGTCGTCGTGCTCGACGCGGCGAACGGCGCGGTACGTGCGCTGGTCGGCGGGCGGGACTACCGCGCGAGTCCCTACGACCGGGCGACCGTGGCGCGGCGGCAGCCGGGATCGGCGTTCAAGCCGTTCGTGTGGCTTGCCGCGTTGGAGAGCGGGATGAGCCCGGACGACACGGTGCTCGACGCGCCGATCACGCTCGGGGGCTGGAGTCCGCAGAACTTTGATGGTCGGTTCCGTGGGGAGGTCACGCTCGAGGACGCGCTATCGGACAGCCTAAACACTGCATCTGTGCGGCTGATGCAGCGGGCGGGCGGGCCGGGAACGGTCGCGGCCGTGGCACGCCGGATGGGGATCGCGGGCAAACTCACCGAAAACGCGACCCTGGCGCTCGGGACGTCCGATGTGGGGGTGCTGGAACTGGCGTCTGCCTACGCGCCTTTCTTCGCCGGCGGGATGCGGCGAGCGCCGGTGGCGATCGAGGATTTGACGATCGACGGCGCGAGGGCGCGGCGCGCACCTCCCGAGGCGGAGCGGGTGGTCGAGCCGGAGCCGGCGGCGGCGATGCTGCGAATGCTGGGCGCGGTGGTTGCGCGCGGCAGCGGTCGGGCGGCCGCCTTGGCGGGTCGTGGGGTGGCGGGCAAGACCGGAACGACGCAGGATTTTCGCGACGCTTGGTTCGTCGGCGGAGTGAACGGGGTCGTCATCGCGGTGTGGCTCGGCCGCGACGACGACCTGCCGATGAGCAGCGTCACCGGCGGCGGCCTGCCGGCGCGGCTGTTTCGGGAGATCGCGACGGAGCTGCGGTGACTGGGATCAGTCCTCCGGCAGCGCGCCGCGAGACAGTGCGCGCCGCCTGACCACGATTCCGACCTTCGGAATGCCGAGGATCGCGTCGCGCCCAATCAACCAGCGAGGCGTGCAGCCTGCGCCGACCTTCGCGAACACCGATCTGTTCGGCTACCCTTGCCTCGGCTTCTTCCACCCCACACCATAGCGGTATGGACTTCGACTTCTCCGAGCCCGAGATCCAGCGCTACGCCCGCCACATCCTGCTGCCGGAGATCGGCGGTGCGGGGCAGGCAAAACTCGCGGCGGCGAGCGTGCTCGTCGTTGGCGCGGGCGGGCTCGGGGCGCCGCTGATCCTGTATCTGGCCGCCGCCGGCGTCGGGCGCATCGGCATCGTCGATGACGACCGCGTCGAGCTCTCCAACCTCCAGCGGCAGATCGCGTTCGCGACCGGCGATGTCGGTCGGGGCAAGGCCGAGGCCGCCGCCGCCGCCGCCCGGGCGATCAACCCAGGCCTGACGATCGAGGCGCACGCGATTCGGCTGGACGTGGGCAACGCGGAGGCGCTGATCGGGGCGCATGACATCGTCTGCGACGGCACCGACAATTTTTCCGCGCGCTTCGTCGTCGCCGACGCTTGCCTGCACGCCCGGCGCACCCTGGTCTCCGCCGCCGTGCTGCGCTTCGAGGGCCAAATCTCGGTCTTCAAACCCCAGGCGGGGAATTACCCCTGCTATCGCTGCTTGTATCCTGAGCCGCCGCCGCCGGGCTTGGTGCCGAGTTGCGCCGAGGCCGGCGTGCTGGGGGCGGTGACCGGGGTCCTCGGCACGCTACAGGCCAGCGAGACCGTCAAGGAAATCCTGGGCATCGGCGAGAGCCTCGCGGGCCGCTTGCTCATATGGGACGCGCTGGCCTCGCGGATGCGCACGATGCGGCTGCCGCGCGATCCCGCCTGCCCGGCGTGCGGCGGCGTCCGTGGCTGACGCGACGCCGCTCGGCATTCTGCTGATTTCGGGCACCCATGAGCGGGCGCATTACGCCTTCGTCGTGGCCACGTCCGCCGCGGCACTTGGCCGACCGGTGACGTTGTTCGCCACGAACGATGGGTGTCTCGCCCTGCTGGAAGATTGGTCCGGGCTGCAGGATGCCGATCGCGACGCGGCGGTGCGTGAGCTGGGCGTGGCGGGCCTGGGCGAGTTGCGCGAGGCGGCCCGCGAGCTGGGAGTGCGGCTGCTGGCCTGCGAGGCCGGACTGCGGCTGGCGGCGATCGATCCCGCGTCGCTGCCGGACGGGGTGGCGGTGGCCGGGGTCGCCGCGTTTCTCGGCACGGCGGCCGGCGGCCCGATCGTCACGCTTTGAACGTTGCGGGCTTGACCAACCGGCCGCCGCATCGGCAGGCATCGCCGATGCTCAAAGCCCCGCTGCCGATCGCCTTCATTCTGTTCGCCGCGAGCGTCGCACTGGCCCAGACGCCGCCGGCCACGCCGCCGCGGCCGCCGTCGGCGTTGGGACAAGTCCCGGTCGTCAAACCGCCGCCGAACGCCAAGCCGAAACAGCCGCACCCGGCGAAATCAGCCGCCAAGCCGAAGCCGCCGCCGCCGAAAGCCACGGTCGTCGCGCCGACCCCGCCGGTCGTGGCCGCGCCCGCCGTGTCGCCGCCACCGAAGGCTGACCCGAACAAAGGGACGTCGACCGACCTCAAGGTGCCGCGATGGGTGTCGTTGCGCACCGACGAGGTCAATCTGCGCACCGGCCCGGGCATGCAATACCCGATCGACTGGCAGTATCACCGCCGCGATCTGCCGGTTCGCGTGCTACGCGAATACGAGGTCTGGCGGCTCATCGAGACGCAGGACGGCAGCAAGGGCTGGGTTCATTCGGCGACGCTGACGGGCCGTCGCGGCTTTCTCGTTGTCGATCCGGAGAAAGTCCTGCGCGCCAGCGCCGACGACGTGGCGGCCCCCGTGGCGAGGCTGGAGCCCGGCGTGGTCGGCCGTATCCGGTATTGCGAGGCGGCGAAAACGTGGTGCGAGGTGCAGGTCGGGGAGTATCGCGGCTTCTTGAAGCGCACCGACATCTGGGGAGTCGACCCGGACGAGGTCGTCAATTGATCCGGCTATTGCTCGCGTTCGCGGTGCTGGCGGGTGGCGCGGCCGAGGCTGCCTCGCCCCCGGCCGTCGAGGGCGAGGCGATGGTCGTGTCGGCCAACCGCCTGGCCAGCGAGGCGGGCGCGCGACTCCTGCGCGAGGGAGGCAACGCGGTCGACGCGGCCGTGGCGGTGGGCTTCGCGCTGGCGGTGGTGCATCCGTGCTGCGGCAATCTTGGCGGTGGCGGCTTCATGCTGCTGCGCATGGCGGACGGGCGCGAGGCAGTGATCGATTTCCGCGAGACCGCGCCGGCCGCCATCACACCCCAATTGTATTTCGGCGTGGACGGCAAGCCGATCGAGGGCGCCAGCCTGCGCGGCGGCTTGGCGGTGGGCGTGCCCGGAACCGTGGCGGGCCTCGCGCTGGCCCGGGAACGATTTGGCGCGCTGCCGCTCGCGGCCTCGGTAGGCCCGGCGCACGCGATGGCGGCGGATGGATTTTTGCTCCCGCGCGGCGAGGCCGACATCCTGGCGCGGGGCGCGCCGCTGTTGCGACGCGATCCGCAGGCCGCGGCGGTCTTCCTGCATCCCGACCAATCGCCGCTGCGCGCCGGCGAGCGTCTGGTGCAGACCGATCTGGCGGCGACGATCGCCGCGATCGCGGCCGACGGGCCGGCGGCGTTCTATCGGGGACGAATCGCCGAGGCGATCGGGGCGACCGTGCGCGATAGCGGAGGGATTCTGACCGAGGCGGATATGGCGGACTACGCCGCGCGGGCGCGAGAACCGTTGCGGTGCGGCTATCGCGGGCTCGCGTTGCTGGTCGTGCCGCCGCCGTCGTCCGGCGGGGTCGCGGTGTGCGAAATCCTCGGCGTCGCCGAACGTTTCGATCTGCCGGCGATGGGCTGGCAGGGCGCGGCGAGCGTGCACGTGCTGGCCGAGGCGATGCGGCACGCCTTCGTCGACCGCAACGCCTATCTCGGCGATCCGGCGTTTGTCGACACGCCGGTCGACTGGCTGCTGTCCAAGGGGCATCTCGACGCGCTGCACGCGGCGATCGGCGAGCGAGCGACGCCGACCGCCGGGCTGCGTCCCGGCCGGCCGCCGCACGAGCGTCCGGAGACGACGTCCTATGCGGTGGTGGATCGGGCGGGGAATGCGGTCGCGGTCACCTACACGCTGAACGGCCTGTTCGGCGCGGGGATCGTGGCGCCGGGGACGGGCGTGCTGCTGAACAACGAAATGGACGATTTCACCATCGCGCCGAACACGCCCAACATGTTCGGGTTGGTGCAGGGGAGCCGCAACGCGGTGGCACCCGGCAAGCGCCCGCTGTCGTCGATGACGCCGGCGATCGCGTTCCGCGATGGGCGGCTCGCGATGGTGCTCGGCTCGCCTGGCGGCTCGCGCATCATCACGGCAGTCGCCGAGACGATCATGAATTTGGCGGATTTCGGCATGGCCCCGCAGGCAGCGGTGGACGCGCCGCGCTGGCACATGCAGGGCCTGCCGGACCGAATTTTCCACGAGCCATTCGCCTTCTCGCCCGACACCCTGCGGACGTTGCACGAGATGGGATATGCCACCGAGGAGCAGGCCCCGTGGGGGGCCGTGGAGCTGATCGCCACATCGCTTGCGAGCACGCCGAAGGCGGTCGCGTCGTCCGGCAACGATGCGACGGCGACGGGCGGACCCGCCGAGGGTCTGCTGTACGGCGCAAGCGATCCGCGTCGCCCTGCGGGAGCGGCCGCCGTACCGTAGTCAGCCGCCTGCGAGACGGGTCAGCACCCGCGCGGCGGCGACCAGCGCGGCCGCGGTCGCCGTCTGATCCGGGCGCGTCGAGTCGACATGGGCAAGATAGGCGCACGCGATCGAGGCGATCGCCGAGCCGTCCGGCCCGAGCACGGGGGCCGCGATGTTGATGACGCCGCGGCTCTGCCGGCTGTCCATCACCTCATGGCCGCGCCGCCGCACCCGGGCGAGGTCCGCCTCCAGCTCGGTGCCCACCGGCGTTTCGTTTTCCGCCAACATCAACGCCCGCTCCTGCGGCGTCTGGAACGCGAGCAGGACGTGGCCGCTGCCGGTGCCGACCAAGGGAATATGCGCGCCGACCCGGATCGCCAGCCCGAAATAGCCGGGCGCGTCGAGTTGGGCCACGACGATGACCCGACCGCGATCGAACACCGCGAGGTGGCAGCATTGCTCGGCCGCCTGCACGAAGCCGCGCATCAGCGGCATCGCCAGCGCCACCAGCCGCCGTCGCGGAGCATGCTGATGCGCCAGCGCGAACAATTTCAGGCTGAGTTCGTACCGCTCCGCGTCGGTCCGCACGACGTAGCCGCGCCGCACCAGGCGATCAAGCATGCGATAAATCTCTGACGGCGAGCGATCGAGCGCCTTTGCGATCTCTGCCTGCGTCAAGGCCATTTCGGTCGCCGCCAGCGCCTCCAGGATGTCCAGACCCTTGTCGAGCGCCGGCGCGCGATACCGCTCCAGCGCGTCGTCGCCGCCTGCGGTAAGGACGGCGTGGTTTGGTTTGACCGGCAGCGAGGGTTGTTGTTCACTCACGAACGGATCATTCAGATATGGATGGTTGCCGGCAAGCCAAAAACAGGGGGGGGCGTAGATGGGCTTCGCGAACCACGATCACACAGGATCCAGACGACGGCGGCTCGTGGGCCTCGCGCTGCTGGCGGGGTTGCTGGCCGGCTCGGCGCTGGCCGAGGATCCAGGCAAGTTTGCCGGCGTGACGCTGAAGGTGAAGCTGATCGGCGGCAATCAGTATGACCCGCTGTACACGCGCATCCCTGAGTGGGAGGCGGCGACGGGCGCCAAGGTCGAGATCCTGTCGAGCAAGAACGGCTTTGATCTCGACAAGGAACTCAAGGCTGACATGGCGTCAGGCCGCATCGGCTGGTGCGTCGGCTGGGACCATACCAGCTTCATGGCGCAATACGGCGAGCTGTATGATGATCTGTTCGGTCTCGTCCCGAAAGAGACGCTGGACGGATTCTTTCCCCGCACGCTCGCGTCGGCGGTGATCGACAACAAGCTGTATCTTCTGCCGTGGCACACGGATGTTTCGAATCTCTACTATCAGAAATCGCTCTACGAGAGTGCCGACAACAAGGCGAAGTTTCAGGCGAAGTACGGAAAGGCGCTGGTACCGCCCGACACGCTCGATGACTTTCGCGACCAGATCAAATTCTTCGCCAATCCGCCGAACATGTACGGAACCGTGTTCGCCGGCAAGGAGGAGGGACTCAACGGGCGATTCTACGAATTGCTGACCAGCTATGGCGGGCGGTATTTCGACGACAATTACCGGCCGGCGTTCGATTCCGAGGCAGGCGTCAAAGCGTTGCAATTCTTTATCGACATTTATGGCGCGAAGGCGGTCCCGGCCGGCACCATCAACTACCTGTGGGACGATATCGGTCAGGGTTTCGCTTCCGGCTCGGTCGCGCTCGATCACGATTGGCCGGGCTGGGCGGCGTTCTTTAACGACCCAAAGAACTCCAAGATCGCCGGCAACGTCGCGGTGACACGCGCGCCGGCCGGTCCGACCGGCAAGCGGCTAGGCTGGAGCGGCAGCCACGGTTTCTCCGTGACGAAAGCCTGCGACAACAAGAAGGCCGCGGTCAGCTTCATCACCTGGATGACGGACTACGACACCAACATGCTGGAGGCTCGCCGCGGCCTGATGCCCGCCAACGCCCGCGCGTTCGACGACATTATCGCCGAGGTGAAGGGTAAGAATGACGCCTACATGACCAACGTGTTCGAGGTGTGGAAGACGTCGTTGGCCGAGGACGCCTATCCGGTGCCGCACATCGCGCAGTGGATCGAGGTTTCAAACGCGGCCTATCCCGAGTTTCAGGCGGCAATCCTGGGGCAGAAGACGCCGCAAGCGGCCTTGAAGGCCGCGTCGGACAAGGCGACGCAGATCATGGAGGATTCCGGGTTGTTGAAGTAACGCGGTCGCTCCGTCGGCGCTCGTGCGATGAGGCGGGGACGGTGGGCGGCGCCGGTGCTGCTCGTGACGCCGGCGATCGTGGTGATCGCCGCCGTCGTGTTGCTGCCGCTTGTGGTCTCGTTCGCCTCGAGCTTCACGGCCTACAACATGACCCGCCCGACCAGCCTGTACCGCTGGGTGGGTCTGCGCAACTACGAGCGCCTGCTGTCGGACTCCGCGTTCTGGTGGGCGTTCGGCCGAACCATCGTGTTCCTGACCGTGGCGCTGAACCTCGAACTTCTGCTCGGCCTGGGTCTGGCGCTGCTGATCGCGCAGGTGACGCGCGGCCAGCGGCTGCTGCGCACCATCCTGATGTTCCCGATGATGTTCAGCCCGATCCTGGTGGGCTTCCAATTCAACTTTCTGCTCAACGACAATGTCGGGCTGATCGACAACGCTCTGCTGCAGTTCGGGCTCATTTCCCAGCCGATCGCCTTCCTGGTCGACGCGACCACGGCCAATCTCTCGATCCTCGTCGCGGAGGTGTGGATGTCAACCTCTGTCTTCGCGATCCTGCTGCTGGCCGGCCTGCTCGCGCTGCCGCGCGACCCGATCGAGGCGGCGCGCGTGGATGGATGCAGTGCCTGGCAGAGCTTTCGCTACATCACCCTGCCGTTCCTGATGCCGTTCATCTACATCGCCATGACCATCCGCAGTCTCGACGTTGGCCGCGCCTACGACATGGTGCGGATCATGACAAATGGCGGCCCGGCCGGCCGCACCGAATTGCTCTGGACGTTGATGTCCACCGTCGGCTTTCAGAACGCGCAGATGGGGGCGGCCAACGCGATGGCCTATGTGTCCATCATCCTGTCGGTCGCCTTCACCTTTTATTTTGCCCGCAAACTGTCCGGCGCGCGGGCGGCGCTGGGCGAAGTCGCATGAGACGCCGCCTCCCGCACCGGCTGCTGATCGCCGCGGGGGTCGCCGCGACCGTCCTGGTGATCCTGGCGCCGGGCGTGTGGATCATGCTGACCGCGTTCCGTCCGAACGTCGAGGTGATGGCGCGTCCGCCGGTGTGGATCCCCACGCTCACTCTCGACAGTTTCGCCGCGATGCTGGGTTTCCGCCCGGAGGTTGGGCTGGGCCAGCCGGTCGGCCACTACGTGCGCAATTCGCTGATTGTCAGCATCACCAGCACCGTCCTGGCGCTGGTGATCGGCACCGCCGGCGGATACGCCTTCGCGCGGCACCAGTTTCGTGGCAAGGGCGCGCTGTTCATCGGGTTCATGCTGTCGCGCGCCATCCCCGGCGTCGCGCTGTCGTTGCCCGTCTTCATCATCTGGAGTCGCATCGGCCTGATCGACACGCTCCCCGGGCTGACGCTGGTCTATCTGGCACTGAACATCCCGTTCACGATTTGGCTGACCGACGGGTTCTTCCGGCAAATTCCCGTGGAATTGTCACAGGCGGCGCTGATCGACGGTGCTACGTCCTGGCAAGCGTTCTGGTCGGTTGAGTTTCCTCTCGCGCGCTCCGGTCTCGCATCGGCGGCGATCTTCGCGTTCCTGACGTCATGGAACGAGTTCGCGCTCGCCTCGCAGCTTACGCGGTCGGTGGCGTCCAAGACGCTGACCGTCGGGTTGATGGACTACACATCGCAATTCACCATCGACTGGGTCGGCATGTGCGCGCTGGCCATGGTCATCATCGTGCCCGCCTTCGTGCTGACGTTCATCGTGCAGCGTCACCTGATCGCCGGTCTCACGTTTGGAGGCGTCAAAGGCTGATGGCCCGCATCGCGCGCATCGAGGTGAGCATGGTCGATCTGGCGCCGACCGTGCGCCGGGTCGACGCCATACAGAGTTTCGTCTCGCAGGAGACACCGATCGTGCGGATCACCGATGCCGACGGGGCAACGGGGACGGGCTACAGCTATACGATCGGCACCGGTGGGCCGTCCGTCGTGGCACTGATCGCGCGGACCCTGGCGCCGGCGTTGATCGGGCGCGAGGCCGGCATGGTGGAGCGGATCTGGCGCGACCTGCATTTCCGCACCCACGCGACGATGGTCGGCGCGATCACGACTCTCGCCCTGGCGGCGATTGACACCGCGCTGTGGGATCTGCGCTGCCGCCGCGCCGGCCTGCCACTGCATGTCATGGCCGGCGGCGGGCACGACCGGATGAAACTCTACACCACCGAAGGCGGCTGGCTGCATCTCGAAACGGCGGCGCTCGTCGAGGACGCCGCGCGCGCCAAGGCGGCCGGTTTCGGCGGCTGCAAGATCAAAGTGGGCCGCCAGATCCATGAGGACGTCGCCCGGCTCTCGAACGTGCGCGACGCGGTAGGACCCGGCTTCGAGATCTTCACCGATGCGAACCAAGCCTTCTCGGTCGACGAAGCGATCCGCCGCGCCCGTCACTACGAGGCCGCCGACATAGGCTGGTTCGAGGAACCGCTGCCGGCCGACGATATCGAGGGCCATGTGCGTTTGTCGAACGCGACCACTATTCCGATCGCGGTGGGGGAGAGCCTGTATAGCCCGCCGCAATTTCGAGACTATCTGCAGCGTGGCGGATGTAGCGTCGTGCAGGTGGATGTCGCCCGCATTGGCGGCATCACGCCGTGGCTCAAGGTCGCGCATCTCGCGGACACGTTCAACGTGCCGGTCTGCCCGCATTTCCTCATGGAGCTGCACGTGTCGCTTTGCTGCGCGGTGCCGAACGCGCGATGGGTCGAATACATCCCGCAACTCGACCCGCTGACCGTTCGCGGCATGACGATCAAGGACGGTCACGCGATCCCCTCGGTGGAGCCGGGCCTCGGCATCGACTGGGATTTCGGCGCCATCTTGGCGCGGACCGAACCCGGCAGCCGCCACGTCATCACGGAGGCGGCATGACGCGCATGGGCATGGTGATCGGTCTTCGCCCGGAGAAGGCGGCCGAGTATCGACGGCTCCATGCGGCGGTCTGGCCAGCGGTGTTGGAGCGGATCGCCGCGTGCCATATCCGCAACTACACGATCTTCCTGCGTGAGCCCGAGATGCTGTTGTTCGGCGCGTGGGAGTATCACGGCACGGACTTCGCGGCCGACATGGCGGCGATGGCAGCCGATCCGGTGACCCAGGAATGGTGGGCGTTGTGCAAGCCTTGTCAGCTTCCGCTGGAGTCGCGAGCGCCGGGGGAGTGGTGGGCGATGGCAGAGGACGTCTTCCACGTCGATTGACCCGCCGCGAGTCTTACGTTCGATCGCGGCGATTGGCGGCGAGCGCCGCCCGTCGCGAGGCGTAAAGGATCAGGCCTCGGGCGCGGCCGGCCTGCCCTCGAGCCTCTTTCGCGCCCGATGCCAACAGAGTTCGCCATCGCCCTCGGGACGGCTATCCTCGTCCCACGAGCGGTAGGCTTCGCCCAAGATGGCCCCGTCATGGACATTAGGTCGCGTGGACAAAGTTAATCCACTGTTTGATCGTAGCGAGCTTGGCGAAGCCGAGGAAGCTACTTGCGGTATGATCATATCGAGTGGCCACGCGTCTGCTGTTCTTGAGGCGGTTGAAAAAGCGCTCGATCCTGTTTCGCGTCGCATACAAGGCGCGGTTGACCGTGTGCTGGACGTGCCGGTTCTTCTTAGTGGGGATCTCGGGTGTGCCGCCCCGGGCGCGAACCTCCTCGCGGATGGCGTCACTGTCGTATCCCTTGTCGGCCAGCATGACCTCAGGATCGGCATCGTGCTCGGCCATGAGATCGGTGAAGGCCGTGCTGTCGTGGGCCTCGCCCGGCGTCAGCAGGAGCGCGATCGCAAGACCCTCAGCGTTGGTCCGGGCATGGACTTTGGTTGAAAAGCCACCGCGCGAGCGGCCAAGAGCCTGGTTTTGAGTCCCCCCCTTGCGCCGGCGGCACAGTGGTGTGCCCGGATGACTGTGCTGTCGACCATCTGCACGGCATCGTTGCCGCCGCCCTCTGCAAGAGCTTCAAGCATCAGGTCCCATAGCCCGCCGGCCGTCCAGCGACGGTATTGCCGGTGCACCGAGTTCCAGTTGCCGAGTTCTTCCGGCAGATCGCGCCACGGCGCCCCAGTTCGGGCAATCCAGAACACCGCGTCCAGCGTGCGACGGTGGTCGGCAGGCGGACGCCCCCGCAAGGGACCGCGCTCGATCACGAACGGCTCGAAGAACGCCCACTCTTCGTCGCTCAGAAGGCCTCGGATCACCGCTGATCTCCCGCATGAAGATCAGCTTCGAATCATGCTTCGCCGCGTCGGGGAAATCCCCCTTATGCGCTTTGTCCACGCGACCTAGACATCGATCTTCCCTTTGTGCCTCGTTCAGATCCCGCTGAACCAGTTATAGCCGCGATCCTCCCAGAAGCCGTTCGGCTCCCGGTCGGTGACGTACATTGCGGTGATCCATTTCGGGTTCTTGAAGCCGAGCTTGGTCGGGATTCGCACCTTGAACGGATAGCCGTATTTCGGCTGCAAAGTCTCACCCGAGAGCGCGAACGCCATCAGCGTCTGCGGATGCAAAGCCGTCGGCATGTCGATCCCGCCATAGTATCCATCGGCGCACTCGAACCCGACGAACTTTCGTGTCGTATCGGCACCGATCCGCTCGAGGAAGACGCGCAACGGCGCGCCGGTCCAGGAGCCGATCATGCTCCAGCCCTCGACGCAGACGTGCCGGGTGATTTGCGTCTCCTGTGGCAACTGGTGCAGATCGCCGACCGTCCAGGGACGCTTGTCGGCGATCGCGCCGGAGAGCGCGAGTTTGTAGGTCGCGGCGTCCAGCTTCGGCGAATCCTGCGGCCCGAAGAACGCGTTGAAACGGAAGTCCTTGACCGCCTGGCTTTCGTCATACGTCGGCGCAAGACGCTGGCCGCTGAACAGCGCCATCTGCACACGGTCGTTCCAGCGCGACACGGCGGCGAGCGCTCGCTGCACCGCGTCGGAATCGCTGATGTCGCAGCCGGTCAGGAGAGTCAGCGCGCCGAGGCTCGCGCCGCCACCCAGGATGCGCCGTCGTCCGAGATCGTGGCTCATGGCTTTTTGCCCCGCGGCAGACGGCCGATCGTCATGCCGATCAGTGTGCTGGGCACCAGGGCGACAAGCGCGATGTGTACGACGATGAAGGCGCCGATCGCCGTCATGAAGAAGAAATGAACGATTCGGGCGTTGTCGAAGCCGCCCATGAGCCAGGTGAGCGGGTACAGTTGCACCGGCTTCCAGATCGCCAGCCCTGAGACGAGCATCATGGCGATCGCGAACAACACGCCCCAATAGAACGCTTTTTGCACGTAATTATAGTCGGCGCCATGCTTCAGCCGAAACGTCGCGGCCGCGATGAAGTCGCGGAGGAAACCGCGCGGCGTCAGCGGCAGGAGGTCGCGACTGAAATGCCGGGTCAGGACACCGTGCACGACATAGATGAGATAGCTCGAGGCGAGCAGCCACATGCCGGCGAAATGCCAAGCAATGGCCGAGGCGGTACCGCTTTCGTTGTGCTGCGCGTAGGAAAAGTCGGGCTCGCCGCCGAGCGTGTACCAGAGATCGAACTCGAAATCGAAGATCGGCACATTGTTGTAGATGCGCATGCCGCTGCCGATCATGACGAAGATGGCGATCGCGGTCAGCCAATGGGTGATGCGGCGTATCATGGGGTGCCCGTGCGGCGTATCGCGTGCCGCGTCGTGCATCCCGACCTGCGGTGTCGAAGTCGGGAGCGTCGAGAGGGTCGTCTCACTCATGGAATTTTCTCCAGACCCAGCCCGGCCAGCCGCCGGGTGGCTTCGGGACCGTTTAGGTAGGCGACGAAGTCACTGGCATATCGGCTCAGGATGTTCTTGCCGATCGCCGCGGCATAGTCGGTGGGCGGCGCGTCGACGCTGCCCACGACGTGAAGGTTGCGGTGGCCGACGAGGTCGGAACGGTGCAGCAGGCCGAGCCTGCTCGACCCGTTGGCCACGCTGAAGGCGACTTCCTGGCCGTTCGGCATGCCGTCGACCCGCCCGGCCAGGATGGGCGTCCAGCCGAGCCGTTCCAGAGCCGCCAACCCGTCCATGCGGTCCGGCGCGAGCCGTTCGATAACCGCGAGGCGGCCGCCGGCGAGCAGACCCGGCAGGCGCGCCGGATCGACCGGCCGCTCGCTGGCGATCGCGTCGCGGCCGACCAATACCACCGGCGTGCGCCACGCGCCGGCTCGGGTGTCGGGCTTGATCAGGCCACGGCGCGCGGCGTCGTCCATCTGGGCGGTCGGAATCACCAGCACATCGCTGCGAGTGCCGTGCTCGATCAGCTCGAGTTGGCCGATTGCGGGCTGCGCGAAAACCCGGATGGCAACGCCGGTTCGGGCGCGGAAGTCCGCGCCGAGCGCGCGCATCGGTGCGGCCAGGCCAGGATCGCAGTAGACCACCACGTCCGGCGCGCTGATGAATTTCGTCTCGGGCGACGGCGGCGCGCCGGCGGCGGCCACCGCCACGCCTGCCCCCAACAGCGCAATCCGACGACTCAGCACCATGCGACACCTCCGACCGGCGACACGGTCACGGATAGCCGATCTCGCCATGCCAATCCCTCTCGCGCCCCATAACTTTTCCATCACGCTGACACTTCGACGCCGAACCTGCGAACCTGAACGGCGAGCCTGTCAACCGAAGGGTCAGAGCACATACGATGGTCAAAGTCACAGCGTTACAGCCGGGTTTGGCCGCGTGATTGCCCAGACCTCCGGAGGCGGCGATGCGGCCCGCGCGGCATGTGCCCGAATTCTCGACGGGGCGGCCAGCCTGCTCGGCGTCGCGGCGCCGGTGATCGATCTTCTGATCCGGGTGTCGCTCGCGCGCGCGTTCTTCGCGCCCGGCATGCTGCCCGGCGGCGATCCGTCTTCGGTCCTGGCGGCCGCGTGGCCGACGCTGATCGCGCAGGTTGCCGGCCCGATGCTGCTGGCGGTTGGTTTTCTCGTGCGTCCGGTCGCACTGGCGATGCTGGCGCTGACGTTGCTCGCGCAAACATCCGGCCCCGCAGTGGACGCGCATCTGTTCTGGGCCGCGCTGTTCGGCTGGTACGTGGCGCAAGGTGCCGGGCCGCTGTCGCTCGACCACATCCTGCAGAGGGGTTTGGGCGTAAGCCCGCTGCCGTTCGCCAGCCGGGCGATGCAGGCGGCGGCATGGTCAGACCGCGAGATCGCGCCCCTGTATCGACTGATCCTACGTGCGTGGCTGGCCACCGCGTTGTTTGCGCCGGCCGCTTATCCGGCCATGTTACCCTCTGGTGCGTTCGCTGCGCTGGCGTCCGCCTGGACGATGGCGGCCGCGATGATGCTGCTCCTCGGGCTCGCGACGCCGCTGGTCGCCGCCGCACTGTTGCTGGGCGAGGTCGGGGCGGACGCCATAGGGATGGGCACCGTCGTGACGTTCTATGAACCGCTCCTTCTGGCGCTGCTCGCCGTGTCCGGCGCCGGCCGTTATTCGCTCGACCACCTCCTCGTCCGGTTCGCGCACGCCGAGCGTCCGCTGCCGGAGGACGCGCCGCATATCGTCATCGTCGGCGCAGGGTTCGGCGGCATGGCGTGCGCCGCGAAACTGCGGCACGAGCGCGCGCGGGTCACCCTGATCGACCGGCACAACTATCATCTGTTCCAGCCGCTGCTCTATCAGGTCGCCACCGGCGGGCTATCGCCCGGCGACATCGCGACACCGGTGCGCGGCGTGTTTCGCGACAACCCGAGGCTGCGGGTTCTGCGCGGCACGGTGTCGGCGGTCGATGCCGCCGCCCGGCTGCTGGTCGTCGACGACCGTCCGATCCCCTATGACGCCCTGGTGCTCGCAACCGGCGCGAGCCACGGCTATTTCGGCCGCGACGACTGGGCTGCGTTCGCTCCCGGGCTCAAGGCCATCGAAGACGCGACCGGCATCCGCAGCCGCATTCTCGCCGCCTTCGAGCGGGCCGAGGCGACCGACGATCCGATCGATCGCCGGACGCTGCTGACTTTCCTGATCTGCGGTGCCGGACCGACCGGGGTCGAGATGGCCGGCGCGATCGCCGAACTGGCGCGCCACGGCATGGACAAGGAGTTCCGCAGCTTCGACCCGGCCTCCGCGCGCATCCTTCTCGTTCAATCCGGCCCGCGCGTGCTGCCGCAATTCGACGAGCGGCTATCCGGCTTCGCGCGCGGCTCGCTGGAGCGATTGGGGGTCGAGGTGCGGGTCGACAGCCGGGTCGAGGCGATCGACGCGGACGGGGTGCTGGTCAACGGCGAACGGATCGCAGCCGGCACCGTGATCTGGGCGGCCGGCGTCGTGGCGTCGCCGGCCGCGTCGTGGCTGCGCCAGCAGTCCGACAAGGCGGGTCGGGTCAAGGTCGGCCCGGACCTATCGGTGCCTGGTCTGCCCGACGTGTTTGCGATTGGTGACACGTCGCTCGCGCTGGCCTGGAACGGGCAGCCGGCCCCCGGCCTCGCGCCGGCTGCCAAGCAGGGCGGGGAGTATGTCGCCGGCGTGCTGCGCGCCCGCCTGCGCGGACGACAGCCGCCGCCGCCCTTTGTCTACCGCCACCAGGGCAGCCTCGCGACGATCGGCCGGCGCAGCGCGGTCGCCGATTTCGGCCGACTGAAGCTGACCGGCGCGCTCGCATGGTGGCTGTGGGGCGCGGTCCACGTGCTGTTCCTGGTCGGTCTGCGCAACCGCGTCTCGGTCATGTTCGGCTGGGTGTGGTCCTACGTGACGTTCGGGGCCGGCGTGCGGCTTATCACCGGCGAGGCCACCATGCGTAAGCGGGGATGACGCGGCGCATCCTGGTCATCGAAGACCAGCACGACCTCGCCGAGTTGATTAAACTGCATCTGGGCGGCATCGACTGTCGGGTCAGGCTCGCTTTCGACGGCGCAACCGGCCTGGCCGAGGCGGCCGCGTCGTCCCATGACCTGGTCATTCTCGATCTCGCCTTGCCTGATCTCGACGGGCTGGAGATTTGCCGACGGCTGCGCGCTGCTCCCGACCACGTGCCGATTCTGATGCTGACCTCGCGCGCGTCGGAAATGGATCGCATACTCGGCCTCGAATTGGGCGCCGACGACTACGTGACCAAGCCCTTCAGCGTGCTCGAGCTGGTGGCCAGGGTAAAGGCGATCCTGCGCCGGTCGGACGCGATGGCCACGCGTCGGCAGGAGACGCCGGGCGTGATCCGGGCCGGCGAGATGCTGATCGACGCGGAGCGGCATGCCGTGATGCTCGGCGAGCGGCGTGTCGAGCTGACCGCCAAGGAATTTGACCTGCTGATGCTGCTTGCGCGGCATCCTGGCCGCGTCTACTCGCGCGAAAAGCTGCTGGATCTGGTCTGGGGCTATAACCACAGCGGCTATCAGCACACGGTCAACTCGCACATCAATCGCCTGCGCGCGAAGGTCGAGGTCGATCCGGCCAACCCGGCCTATGTGCTGACGGTGTGGGGCGTCGGCTACAAATTCGTCGACAATCCGCCCGTGCCAGCCTCGTGAGGACGCTGCACGAGCGTTTCTTCGTTCTGGTCGCCGGGCTGGTCTGCGCGGTCGGCGCTTTGGCGTTCCTGCTGCAGGCGCGGACGTTGCGCACTTACGAAATGGCCATGACGCAGGCGTTGAATGGCGAGGTGGCCGCGACCTTGGCGCGCGAGCTCGAGCAGGCGGGTGGCTCTGTAGGCCGTGACGGGACGGCCGCCATCAAGACGCAGCTGCATCGGTTGATGGCGATCAACCCCAGCGCCGAGATTTATGTCCTCGACGCCGCGGGCCGCGTGCTGGTCTCGACCGCCGATGACGGTCAAGTGCTGCAGCCGGTGGTCGACGTACGGCCACTCGAGGCATTTATCGCCCGCCGGTCGGCGCTTCCGGTCACGGCCAGAGATCCGCGAGAGCCGGGCGCCGAGCGGATCTTCTCGGCCGCGCTCCTTGGGAATGGACCCCAGGCCAGTGGCTTTGTCTATGTCGTACTCGGAGGCGCGGAGACCGAGGCGGCCGCCAGGCGGATTCAGACCGGGGTCTTGATCCGCAGCACCCTGACGCTGATCGGATTGGGCCTGGTGGTGGCGCTGCTGACCGGGTTCGTGGTGATGGCCACGCTGACGCGAAAACTGCGGCGGTTGACGGCGGAAATGGAGCGGTTTGGTCAGACAAAATTCCGTGACGCGCGCGAGGTGCCGACGGCCGCGGCACCGCGGGGCGACGAGATCGACCGGCTCGGCCGCGCCTACAACGACATGAGCGGACATATCCTACAGCAGATGGAGCAGATCGCCCGTCAGCACGCGACTCGACAGGAGTTGATCGCCAGTGTGTCCCACGATCTACGCACGCCGCTCACCGCGCTGCGCGGCTATCTGGACACCCTTCGGCTACAGGAGAGCGCGCTGTCGGCCGAAGCGCGGCGCACCTATGTCGAGATCGCGGCTCGCCAAACCGGCACGATGGAGCGGCTGGTCTCCGAGCTGTTCGATCTGGCGACGCTGGAGGACCTCGATCGTCCGCTGGTCGCCGAGAATTTCCACTTGTCGGAACTGGTGCAGGATGTGCTCCAGAAATTCGAGCTGATCGCCGCCGAGAAGGGCATCGTGCTGCGCGGGCGATACATGCCGGACGCGCCGCTGATCCCCGCGGACATCGCGCTGATCGAGCGGCTGCTCGACAATCTGCTGGAAAACGCGCTGCGCCACACGCCGCCCGGCGGGCACGTCGACCTTGGCGTAACGACCGCCGGCACCCACGTCGTGCTGGAGGTGCGCGACACCGGCAGGGGAATCGCCGCGCGCGATCTCGCGGCGCTGTTCGAGCGCCCGCGCCGCGCCAATGCCGACGGTACCGGATTGGGCCTGGTCATCGTGAAGCGGATCGTCGAGCTGCATCACGGCACGATTTCGGTGAGCAGCGAGGAGGGCGCGGGTGCGACGTTCCGGGTGGAGTTTCCGCGCGCTCCGTGACGATGCAACTAGGCTACCGGACTCCGCCCAGAACGCTTGGCGGAATCAGCGTCGGCGTGTTGCTGGCCGGCGGACCACCGGGAACCTGCACGCCCGGAGGCGCGAATTGCGGGATGTAGAGAATGCCGCGCGAGGGGGGTTGCGACCCGCGAACGGGCTTCACGGCGACCACGCCACCGGCCGGCACCGGCTGAGTCGGTCGCGTCGGCCTGGTCTGCGCGGCGGCCGCGCCGGCCAGGAGCATCAGGGCGATCGTCCACAATCCACAGCGCATCAAAGCCTCCTGTCACGACAACGCGGCGACCGCCGTGCAGACGCGGGCCACGTCTCCATCGGCCAGATCGGCATGGATGGGCAAGGCCAATATGCGGCTCGCCAGATCCTCGCTCACCGGCAGAGCGCTGCCGTCATGGGCGGCCGCATAGGCCGGCTGCAAATGCAGCGGGCGTGGATAGTAGATAGCAGTCGGCACGCCGACCGCCTGCAAGCCGGCCTGCATCCGCGCCCGCGCCGCACCGTCCGGTAGCAGGATCGAATAGACCGCCCACGCGCAACGGCTATCAGCGACACGCGCCGGCGTCGCGACATGCCCGGCGAGCGCCGCATCATAGGCCGCCGCCACACGCTCCCGCGCCGCGAGCTCGTCCTCGAAGGCCGACAGTTTCGCGAGCAGCACCGCGGCCTGCAACGTGTCGAGCCGCCCGTTCATGCCGGTCCGAAGCACTTCATAACGGGTCGTGCCCTCGCCGTGGCTGCGCAGGCTGCGATACAGCGCCGCCCGCTCCTCGCTCTGAGTGAACAGCGCCCCGCCATCGCCGTAGCCGCCGAGCGGCTTCGATGGAAAGAAGCTGATGGCGGTCGCGCCGGCTTCCGTCCCGAGGCGGGCATTGCCAAGACTGGCTCCAAAGGCCTGGGCGCAATCGTCGATCGTGAACAGGTGGAACTCCGCCGCGACCGCCCGCAGCGCGGGCCAATCCGCCGGCTGGCCGAACAGATCGACCCCAATCAGCGCGCGCGGCCGCAACCGCCCCGCGCGGGCGGTCTCGACGACGCGTGCCCGCACATGGTCCGGATCGATCTGGAAGGTCGCCGGATCGACATCGACGAACACGGGCGTGGCGCCAAGCAGCAGCGGCACCTCGGCCGTGGCGGTGTAGGTGAACGCCGGCAGGAACACCGCGTCGCCCGGCCCGATCCCCTCGGCCATCATGGCGATCTGCAACGCATCGGTGCCGGAACTGAGGCCCACGCAATGCGCGGCCCCGCAGAACGCGGCGAGGGCCGCCTCCAACTCGGCGACCTCCGGCCCCAGCACGAACTGGCAATGCGCCAGAACGGCCTCCAGCCGCTCGCGCAGCTTGGGTCCCAGTCGAACCTGTTGCGCGGCAAGATCGAGGAAGCGGATCGGCGGCTCGGTATGGTCCATATCCATCCTGCGATCGTTTTGGTCTCCCTCCCCTCGTGGGGTGGGCTGGTGTGGGGGATGCTAAGCCGCGTCCTGGTCGCGCTCGAATTCCGGCACCATCCGTGCCAGCGCCGCCAGCGCCGCCCCGGCGTGACCGGCGCGACACGCGGTCTCGATCTCGTCGATCGCCCGTCCCACCAGCGCCGAGTCCGCGGTGCGCGGGCGGGCCATTAGCAGGCCGGGCGTGCCGGTGGGAAAGGTCGGCTCTCGGCCATGAAACAGCTCCTCGAACAGTTTCTCCCCCGGCCGTGGACCGGTGAAGACGATCGGGATGTCGATCTCGGGGCGCAACCCGGCCAGGCGGATCATCTGCCGCGCGAGATCGACAATGCGCACCGGCTCGCCCATGTCGAGCACGAAGATGCCGTGTCGCTCGGCCACCGCGACCCCGTCGACGCTGGCTTGGAGCACGAGGCTCACCGCCTCGGGGACCGTCATGAAATAGCGCTGCATGTCCGGATGGGTAACGGTCAGCGGCCCGCCCCGCGCGAGCTGCCGCTGAAAGACCGGCACAACGCTGCCGGTGCTGCCCAGCACATTGCCGAACCGCACGGTCACGCAAGCCATGGCCGGACCATCGAGCGCCTGGCAGTACATCTCCGCCAGCCGCTTCGTCGCCCCCATGATGCTCGACGGGTTTACCGCCTTGTCGGTCGAGATCATGACCATCGCCGCCGCTCCCGCCGCCCGCGCCGCGTCGGCCACGTGCCGCGTGCCGCAGGAGTTGGTCAGCAGCCCCTCCAGCGGATTGGCCTCCACCATGGGCACGTGCTTGAGCGCGGCGGCGTGGAACACCAGGGCGGGCCGCAACGCCTCCATCAACGCGCGCAGCCGGATCGCGTCCCGCACATCGGCCAACATCGCCCGGCGACGCACCGCCGGATAGCTCTCGCCCAGCTCCATGTCGATCTGCCATAGCGCGTGCTCGCCGTTGTCCAGCAGGATCAGCTCCGCCGGATCCAGCGCGGCGACCTGGCGCGCGAGTTCGGCCCCGATCGTGCCGCCCGCACCGGTCACCATGACGATCCGCCCCTCGATGAGCCGGGCCATTCCGCCGCGGTCGAGCGGCACCTGCGCGCGGCCCAGCAACTCTTCGATCGCCACGGGGCGCAGCGCGAACCGATCGCTGCCGGCGGTCAGCGCGGTCGGTCGTGGCGCCCTGGCCACCCGCGCGCCGGCCGCGTCCGCGGCGGCGACCAGCCCCGACATCGCGACCCGCGACAGTTCCGGTTCGGTGACGACCAGGGTGGCCGGACGGTCCTCGGGCACCAGGCCGGCCAGCACGGCGGGCGTGTCGTCGAGGCTCCCCAGCACCGGCACGCCCTGAATGCGCCGGCCGGTCTGGGCGTGTCCGAGCGACAGCAGGCCGATGGCCCGCCATGGCGCGAGCGGATCGGCGGTCAGCGCCCGAAGGAACAGATCGGCGCCCTCGCCCGCGCCGACGAGGAGCACCGGTCGGGCCGGCACACCGGCCGGGCCGGAGGGCGGCAGCCGCCGCTCCCGCAACAGCCGGTAGCCCATGCGCGGCACGCCGAGCAACACCAACAGGGTCAGCGCATGGATGACCGGAAATGCCGCGCTCGGCAGCGGCACGCGCAGCATCTGCATGGCCAACGTGAACAGCGTCGCAGCACCCACCGACCCGGCCGCCACGCCCAGCAGATCGGCCATGCCCGCGAAACGCCAGTACTGCACCGACAGGCGGAACGGCAGACCCGCCAGCAGCAATGCCGCGACCGCCGCGAGCAGTGTCGCGAGCGATGGCGCGGGATTTGCGGCGGGTGCGGCAAGCCAAGTCGCGACCGGCAGAGCGGCGGCCGCCAGGGCCGCGTCGACAGCGACGTTGATCGCGATTCGCCGGACGGCGGGAGCAGAGGCCATGGGCGGCTATAGCCCGGACTCCCCGCGCGTCGCTAATCAGACACCATGACCCTCGCCGCGTTCCTTCGCCATCTCGGTTTTGCCGTCGGCCTGTCCATGGTCTCCGCGCTGGTGGTCCTGGCGATGATCTCCGCGGGCGTGATGGACCGGCCCGATCCGCGCAAGGCCCACACGCGGCCCACGCCGAAGGGCGGCGGTGTGGGAGTGGTCGTGGCCTTCATGCTTGGGATCTCGGTCCTCTATGGCTACGCCGAATTCGCCCGCCTCGCCGAGCCCTATTTCCGCGGGCTGATCCTGGCCGCGTTTGTCATCGCGGTGGTGTCCTACCTCGACGACCTGCTTGACTGGCCGTTCGCCGTAAAACTCGCGGCGCAACTCGCCGCCGCCCTGACTGCAATCGGCAGCGGACTGTATGTCGAGGTCTACAATATCCCCGGCCTCGGCGCCGTGCATGCCGGCTGGCTAGGGGCATTGGCGACGCTCGTCTGGATCCTGTTCGCCACCAACGCGATGAATTTCATCGATGGGCTCAACGGCCTCGCGTCAGGGGCGGGGCTGGTCGCATGCGTGTTCCTGGCGATTCTGGCGCAGACCCAGGGCAGCCAATTCGTCTATGCCGCGAGCCTTTTGCTGGCGGCGGGGCTGGCAGGCTTCCTGCCGTTCAATTTCCCACGCGCGCGTATCTTTTTGGGCGACGTTGGCAGCCAGTTCTGCGGCTTCATGCTGGCCATCCTAGGCATCGCCGCGGCGCGCTTCGATCGCGTGGAGCTGTCGTTTCTGATCGTTCCGATGCTGCTGGCCGGGGTGCTGTTCGACGTCGCCTTCACCCTGGTCCGCCGTCTCGTCACCGGCGATCCGATCACCAAGCCGCATCGCGGCCACCTCTATCAAGTCGCGCATCGCAGCGGGATGCGATCCGAGCATGTGGCGATGGTCCACTGGGCGTTCGCCGCGGTCGGCGGCATGTGCGGTCTGTTGTTCGCCAGCGCCGCCCCGATGCTCAAACCCCTCATCCCGCTCGCCGTCCTGACCCTGCAGATCATCTGGCTCGCCTATGTCATGCGGCTGGCGCGGCGGATGGCGATCGGACGGTGGTAGGGTCGCCGACGCCCGTCAGCAGCCAGGCGCCGGCGGCGAGGAAGGCCACGATGACGCCCATTCCCGCCCGCTGACTGCCGGTCGCAGCGGTCACCACCGACAGCAGCAGCGGCCCGGCGAACGCCGTCACCCGCCCGGATAGCGCGAGCAGCCCGAAATAGGCGGCGGTATGTTCGGGCGGCGCGAGGCGGGCCATGAAGCTGCGGCTGGCGGCCTGCGCCGGGCCGACGAACAGTCCGAGCGACAGGCCGAGCACCCAAAACACCGTGCGGTCTCGCACCAAAAGCAGCGCCCCGCCGAGCAGTGCGAGGGCAATGACGCTGGCCAGGATGGTGATGCGCGACCCGATTCGATCCTCGATGACGGCCCCTGCGAGCACACCCAATCCGGCGGTCACCGTCAGACCGACGCCGAACAGCAATACGCCCGTGGAATCGAGACCGAACTGGCCCGCCGCATAGATGCCGCCGAACGCGAACAGGGTGACGAGCCCGTCCATGTAGACCAAGCGCGCGAGGATGAAGCGTCGCACCGTCCGCTCCGCCCAGGCCTGTCGCGCCACCGGCCGCAACGCCGCCAACCCATCCCGCAGCGCGGGGCTCCAGCCCATCGCGCGCTCGCTCTTTGGAGCGAACGCGATCGCCGGCCAACCGAACGCCGCGACCCAGGCGGCGGCCAGGAGCGCGCAGGCCCGCACCGGCTCGGCTTGCGCCTTGTCCAGACCAAACGGCGGCGTGGCCGGTAGCACCAGCATCACGAGACAGACTCCGAGCGCCACGAGGCCTCCGGCATACCCCGCGCCCCAGGCGAGCATCGACAGACGACCAATACTCTCGGGGCGCTCCGCCACCAGCGCCGGGAGCATGGCATTGTAGAAGACCAATGCGATCTCGAAGGCGACGGTCGCGGCCCCAGCGAGAGTCAGGGCCAACAAAGCGTCGCCGGCATGAGGTCGCACGAACCACAGCCCGCCTGTCGAGACCACCATGACCGACGTGGCAGCCGCCATCATCACACGGCCGCGCCCGCCGCGATCGGCCACCGCGCCGAGCGGCACAGCCAGCAGCGCGATGACGAGACCAGCCGCGGACTGCGCCGCGGCCCATTGCGCCGTACCGGCGGCCGGATCGGCGGCCACGGCCTGCGTGAAATAGGCGGGAATGACGAACGTCGAGACGATCGTCGTGAACGCCCCATACGCCCAATCATAAAGGACCCAAGCCGCCACAGGCCGCGATGGGGCCGCCATGACTTGCTCCTTCACGCCGCCGCAGGTCGAAGGCTATCGTCCGGCCGCGATTGCCGCGAGGAGTCTTCGATGAACAAACCCTGGGCCGTCCTTACGGCCGTGTGGATTCTTGCGGCCGGACCCGGCGTGGCGCAGACCGCCGCGCAAAATCCCTCGTTCAACCTCGTCAATCGGGCCGGCGTGCCGATCAAGGAGCTGTTCTTCACGCCGGCCGGCGATGCAAATTGGGGCCGCAACCGCCTGGAGGGCAAGTCGATCGCTCCCGGTGTCAGCTACGCCGCGCGTCGGCGGGTGGACGGCAATTGCATCTTCGATGTGCGCGTCGTGTTCGAAGACGGACGGATCGAGGACCGGCGCGGGATCAATACCTGTACCGCCGACGAAATCTCGTTTGGCGGTGCGCGAAAGGCGGCCGACGACCCGTCATTTAAGCTGATCAATCGTGGCGACGCGCCGATCGCAGAGGCATTCGCGACCCCGGCCGGCAGCGGCAATTGGGGACGTAACCGGCTGATCGGCGCACTGCCAAAACAGGCAGACCGGGTGATCGAGCTGCCCAAGGGCACTTGCAGCTTCGATCTGCGGGTCGTGTTCGAGGGCGGCCGCAAACTCGAGCGCAAACGTGCCGACCTATGCCGGATCACCGACCTGCCGGTTCCCTGAACCGCCGCGAGCCGCGCCAGCGAGGCGCGCGGCTCCGTCGCGCAGGCAGATCAGCCGTTTGCGGCGCGGCGCGGCGAGTCCGAACCGGATGCCCGCCGGCTGCCGGAATGCGAGGCGGCATCGCTCATGATGTGGCGCAGGTCCCGCAGGAACGCGGTTCCCTTGAGGGTGCGCTGGACCAGCACGCTACGGCGATCCATCGGGTCGATCTTGCGCCGGGCGAGATCGAGTTCGCCAAGCCGGTCGAGCGCGCGCGTGATAGCCGGCTTGCTGACATTCAGCTCGGCGGCAAGGCCGCGCACCGTGTGGGCTCCGTCCTGCAGATAGCAGGTCAGGAACACGCTGAGCTGGCGCGCCGAGAGGTCGGCGCCATCGCGGCGGACCAGGGCGACCGTCGTGTCGCGCAGGATGCCGACGAGCTGGTCGGCCTGGGGATTGGAAGCCATGGCGGAAATCCTTCTCCGTGAATGAAGGCAACAACACCTTCATTGCTGCTCTCGCCGATCGCGTCGGCATCGTTGCTTCGGTCCGATCGTCGCGAGAGCCAACCTAGCGATATTACCGTCCTCTGCCATCAAGGTTGCAGCATAACCGCGATCACGTTACCGAGTTGTTTCTTTCGCCTTGCAACATTACAAGATATTCCGGCAACATTGTGGAGAGCGCCCGCAAGGCCTGCGCCTCACCGCCTTCAGGACGACCCGGGCGCTCGGAATCATTCCATGCGTAAAGGTCCAGATGAGCCCACCGAAGGCCTCGAGGCACGAAACGACGCAGGAAGAGGGCGGCGACGACTGCGCCGGCGAACGGTTTGCTCGACACGTTATTGAGGTGCGCGACGGGACTGTCGAGCCACGAATCGTAGCCGTCCCACAGCGGCAGATGCCAAACCGGATCGCCCAGATCCCGCCCCGCGCGGGTGAGTTGGGTGACGAATTCTTCATCCGCGCAGAACAGCGCCGGGATGTCCGGGCCTAGGGCCACTCGGGCGGCGCCCGTCAATGTGGCGCAATCCAGCAAAAGATCGGGGCGCTCCTCCGCCGCCTCGGCCAGCAGATCAGCCAGAACCAGCCGCCCCTCCGCATCGGTGTTGCCGATCTCGACGGACAGACCCTTTCGCGTCGCGATGACGTCCGATGGCCGCATCGCCGAGCCCGATACGCTGTTCTCGACGCAACCGACCCGTACGGCGAGGCGTATCGGCGAGTCTCGTTGCATCAGCGCGTAGGCGAGCCCCAGTACCGTCGCGGCTCCTCCCATATCCTTCTTCATACGGAGCATGCCGGCGGATGGTTTCAAGTCGTAGCCGCCAGTGTCGAAGACGACGCCCTTGCCGCACAGGGACAACAATGGGCTCGCTTCCGTCGCCGCGCTGCCGCGCCAAGCGAACGAAAGGACCACCGGCGGCCGGACGGAACCCCGCCCCACCTCGGCGATCGCGGGATAGCTTTGGTCCAGCGCTGGCCCCTCGATCCGTTGCACTCTCGCCGAGAAGCGCGCCGCTAGAGCCTGCGCGGCGTCGGCGAGGTCCGCCGGACCGAGGAGATTGGCCGGCGTGTTGACGAGGTCGCGCACCAAGAAGATCGCTCTCGCAAGATCGAGGGCTTCCTTGGAGCCGGGCGGGGGTACGAGACGGGCGAACGCGCGCTTCGGCGGCCGGAACCTCGCGAAGTGATAACCGCCCAAGCAAAATCCAAGCACGGCGGTGGCGAGATCGTGCTTGCCCTCCAGGGTCCACGCCGAACCAGCCGGAAGCCTTGCCGCGAGGCCGCCATAGGCATACGGAGTATAATCCTCACCCAAGCCGAGGACCGCCTTTGGGCCGGGCATCAGGACCAGTTGTTGCGCGCCCGCGTCGAATCCATGGGTACCGAGCCAGGCGCGCTCGGCCTCCGAGCAGCTCGAAAGAAACGTTTGGAGTGTGTCGGGGCGAACCGCGAAGATCGGGGACTTCGATTCGTCGGGCGCGGCGAGCGGCAAGGTGGTTTCGATTTGCATGGCTCAAGCCTAGCGGGAAGGCGCCTCGCCGCAAAACCCTCCCCGCCGGCACGATGGCCGCTACACGTCCGCCCAACTGCGGGTCGCGCCCGCGCGAAATGTCGCGTCGATTGCCCGCATGATGGCGACCCCATCCTCGATCGGAAACTCCAGGCGCTCCAACCCCAGGATGACCCGACTGATCGCGTCGCCTTGCAGCGTGTATTGGTCGGCGACCTCGAACTCCTCGACGCCTCCGCCGCCGTCGCCATTCTCCACGACGATCCTGCAGGGCACGTCGATCGGCGCATTGAAAGGGATGAGCAACTCGGCCCGCCCGCGCGTGCCGACCACGGTCACCCGTTGGTGAGGCGCCAACTGCGTGGAGCACGTGAAGGTGAGATGCCGCGCGTCCGAAAATTCCATCAGCGCGCTGGTCAGCCGGTCAACGCGCATGACCGGGTCGCGGTCGACCGTGGCGGCCACGCGTAGCGGCTCCGCGCCGAAAATATACCGGGCCGTGGTGATCGCGTAACACCCGATGTCCAGCAATCCGCCCCCGCCGATCTCCGACTGATTACGGACGTTGCCTGGATCGTCGAGGAAATAGCTGAAGAACGTTTGGATCGCCCGGACCTCGCCAAGCGAGCCGTCCTGCGCCAAGGCTCGGACGCGCCGCCACCACGGCGTATGGCGGACCATGAAGGCCTCGGCGACCACCAGCCCAGTGCGGTCGCGCGCCGCGATCAGCGTCGTGGCTTCCGCGGCATCCAGCGCGATCGGCTTTTCGCACAGCACGTGCTTGCCGGCCTCCAGCGCGCGCACCGTCCAGGGCACGTGCAGGTGGTTCGGCAGTGGAATATAGACCGCCTCGATCTCCGGATCGGCGAGCAGCGCCTCGTAACTTCCATAGGCCCGCGGAATGCCGAGACGGGCGGCCGCGTGTTCGGCGGCGAGGGGGTCGCGTGAGGCGATGGCCGCGACGCGCGAATAGGTCCCGCGCTGCATGCCCGGAATGACCTTCTCGCGGGCGATCTTCGCTGTGCCCAGGATCCCCCAGGCGACGGTATCGGTCATGTGCTCCCCCTACCTGCGCCGGAGGAACGGTCAGTGGCCACCGCCGGCGGGCCCAAGGCGTGGGCGTTTCAGCAGCAAAGTCAATGGCAAGGCGAGAAAGAACGCCAGTGCCATCAGCATCAGCACGTCGTTATACGTAAGCGTGAGTGCCTGTTGCCGCACCATTAGGCCTATGCGCTTCAGCGCCGCGAGAGAGGCCTGCCCGTTCATCGCCGGCTGCATCGCCCAGATCATTTCTTGGTAGACATTGGCCGCCCCCGGCCGCGCCCAGGTCACCGCCTCATTCAGATGCTGGGTGTGGATCGCGGCGCGCGAGGTCGCGACCACGTTGATCAGCGCGAGCCCGATCGCCCCGCCCAGATTGCGCATCAGGTTGTACAAGCCCGAGGCGTTCTTCAGCTGTGGCGGCGGCAGCGTGCCGAGCGCCAGCTGATTGACCGGGATCATGATGAACATCAGCGAGAAGCCGCGCAGCATCTGCGGGGCGAGCAGTTCCCAAAACGAACTCTCGCTCGTCAGATGACCCATCCAGAACAGCGCGATCCCGAACGAGGCCAGACCGAACGCCAGCATGTATCGCTGGTCGATTTTTCCGGCCAGCTTGCCGGCGATCGGGGAGGCCACGAACATCGCGATGCCCGTCACGAACATCGTCTCGCCGATCTGCATCGAATTGAAATCGCGCACCCGGCCGAGGAACAGGGGGATGACATACACCGTGCCATAGAGGCCAAGGCCGAGGACCAGGCTGAACAGGCAGCCAAACGCGAAATTGGCGTTGCGGAACGCACGTAGATCCACCATCGGGTCGCGGCGCGCGAGCATCCGCCAGATGAAGCCGACACCTGCGAGCGCAGCGATCACCCCAAACATCCGGATGGTGTCGTCCTCGAACCAGTCGTTACGGGTGCCCTCCTCCAGCACGTACTCAAGGCTGCCGAGAAACGCCGCCATCAGGACGAGGCCCAGCAAATCGAAGCTGCGCAGCACGGCACGGTCGGGCTTGTCGAAGTCAAGACAGGCCCAAACGCATCCGGCCACGATCAGCCCGAACGGCACGTTGATGAGGAACAGCCAGTGCCAGGACAACTCCTGCGTCAGCCAGCCGCCGAGCGTCGGACCGATGGTGGGGGCAAGCGTCGCGGTCAGCCCGATCAGCACGGAAATCTGCGCACGCCGCGCGCCGGGAAACAGCAGGAAGGTCGTCGCGAACACCGTCGGGATCATCGCGCCGCCCAGGAATCCCTGCAGCGCTCGGAAGGCGATCATCTCGCCGAGGTTGCTTGCCGTGGCGCAGGCCACCGACATGATCGTGAAACCGAGCGCGCTGAGTGTGAACAAAATGCGGGTCGACAGCAGCCGCGACAGCCAGCCAGACAGCGGAATCATGACGATCTCCGCGATGAGGTAGCTGGTCTGCACCCACGCCGCCTCGTCGGGACTCGCGGACAGCCCGGCCTGCACGTCGCTGATGCTGGCGCTGACGATCTGGATGTCCAGGATCGCCATGAACATACCAAACACCATGGCCATGAAGCCGACCCACTCGCGCGGTGTCAGCGGCTTCGGCGGCGGCGGCATTGTCAGAGCCCGAGGCGGGCGGCCGCCTGACCCCACAGCCCGAGACGGACGGCGTCGGGGCCGCGCGTGTCGACTTCGGCGGTAACCGACAGGCCCGGTCG
>CBDFGB010000006.1:0-94193 GCA_965246915.1 Acetobacteraceae bacterium | reverse complement strand
CGAGAGCGGCCGGCGAGGACATCGTCGACCTCGGCATGGGCAATCCCGACAGCCCGACGCCGCCGCATATCGTGGCCAAGCTGATCGAGGCCGTGGCCGGATCCTCGCGGACCCACCGCTACAGCACCAGCCGGGGCATCACGGGCCTGCGCCGGGCACTCAGGCCGGCTACTACGACGCGACGTTTCGGGGTGGAAGCTCGACCCGGAGACCGAGGTGATCGCGACCCTCGGCAGCAAGGAGGGGCTCGCCAACCTCGCCGCCGCCATCACCAGCCCCGGCGACACGATCCTGGTACCGAACCCGTCCTACCCGATCCACCAGTTCGGCTTCATCATCGCCGGCGCCTCCGTCCGCAGCGATCCCGGCGACACCGGACGAGCACGATGCTGCGGGCACTCGACGTCGCCGTCCGCCATTCGGTGCCGAAGCCGACCGCGCTGATCGTGAACTTCCCGTCCAACCCGACCGCGTATCGTGGCCACCCTCGATTTCTATGCGCGAGATCGTCGCCTTCGCCCGCAAGCCACGACATCTGGATCATCTCAGCGACCTCGCCTACGCCGAGCTGTATTTCGGCACGGCAACCCGCCGCCGTCGATCCTGCAGGTGCGAGGGCGCGCGCGACATCGCGGTCGAGTTCACCAGTCGATGTCCAAGACGTATTCCATGCCCGGTTGGCGGATGGGCTTTGCCGCCGGCAACGCCAAACTGATCCATGCCCTCACGCGGATGAAGTCCTATCTCGACTATGGTGCCTTCACGCCGATCCAGGTCGCCGCCACGGCCGCGCTCAATGGCCCGCAGAACTGCGTGGGGGAGCTTCGCGCACTCTATAAGGATCGCCGGGACGTGCTGATCCGCGGGCTGGCGCAAGCGGGGTGGGAGGTGCCGAGTCCGGAGGGCTCGATGTTCGCCTGGGCACCGATCCCGCCGCGTTTCGCCCATCTCGGCAGCGTCGACTTCAGCAAGCTGCTGCTGGCGCGCGCCCGCGTCGCGGTCGCGCCCGGCATCGGGTTCGGCGAGCACGGCGACGGGCATGTCCGCATCGCTTTGGTCGAGAACACGCATCGGTTGCGGCAGGCGCTGCGCAACATTCGCGCCTTCCTCGCCGGCAACGCGACCGACGCGGCGGCTGCATGACCCGGCCGCTGGCGATCGGTCTGGCGGGCCTCGGCACGGTCGGAGCCGGCGTCCTCACGCTCCTTCACCAGAACGCGGCGCTGATCGAGGCGCGGGCCGGCCGGCCGCTGGTGGTGGGCGCGGTGTCCGCCCGCGACCGCACGCGCGATCGCGGCCTGTCGCTATCGGGGCTGCGCTGGTTCGACGATCCGGTGGCGCTGGCCGCCGACCCGGCGGTCGAGGTGGTCGTCGAGGCGATCGGCGGCGCGGACGGGCCGGCGCGGGCGGTCGTCGAGACGGCGCTCGCCGCCGGCAAGCCGGTGGTGACCGCCAACAAGGCGTTGCTTGCGGTGCACGGGGCTGAACTGGCCGCGCGCGCCGAGCAGAACGGCGCCGATCTGGCGTTCGAGGCGGCGGTCGCCGGCGGGATCCCGGTCATCAAGGCGCTGCGCGAGGGCCTCGCGGGCAACCGCATCACCCGGGTCGCCGGCATCCTGAACGGTACCTGCAACTACATCCTGACCACGATGCGCGAGCGCGGGCGCGAATTCGCCGACGTCCTCGCCGACGCGCAACGGCTCGGGTATGCGGAATCCGATCCGAGTTTCGATGTCGACGGCATCGACGCCGCCCACAAGCTGGCGATCCTCGCGGCCCTGGCCTTCGGCCGGCCGGTGGCGTTCGGCGACGTCCATGTCGAGGGCATTCGCCGCGTCTCGGCGACCGACATCGGCTTCGCGAAAGAACTCGGCTATCGCATAAAGCTCCTCGGCATCGCTCGCGCGACGGACGCGGGCATCAGCGCCCGGGTTCATCCGTGCCTCGTGCCGGAGAGCGCGCCGATCGCCCAGGTCGAGGGTGTCTACAACGCGGTCGTCGCCGAGGGCGATTTCGTCGGCCGCATCATGCTGCAGGGACGCGGCGCCGGAGCGGGTCCGACCGCGTCCGCCGTCGTGGCCGACTTGGTGGACATCGCGCGCGGCCGGCGCACGCCGGTCTGGGGGGCCGCGTCGGGCGCGCTTTCGAACGCGCCCTCGGTGCCGATGGCCAAGCATTCCGGGGCCTATTATCTGCGGCTGATGGTCGTCGATCGCCCTGGCGTCATCGCCGATGTCGCGGCCGAATTGCGCGACGCCGGCGTGTCGCTGGAGAGCATGCTCCAGCACGGCCGCAGGCCGGGCGAGGCGGTCGCCGTCGTGCTCGTCACCCACGAGACGACCGAGGCCGCCATGCGTCAGGCAGTCGATCGCATCT
Source organism: Acetobacteraceae bacterium (assembly GCA_965246915.1). GTDB lineage: Bacteria > Pseudomonadota > Alphaproteobacteria > Acetobacterales > Acetobacteraceae > CAVRQM01. The sequence goes on along the minus strand of CBDFGB010000006.1, from coordinate 91,817 downwards.
CGGCCCTCGACGCGGTGATGGAGTCGCCCGCCTTGATCCGAATCGAGCCGGCCTGACCCTCTGGAGGACGCCATGGACACCGCCACCCCGCCCGACGTCGAACTCGACCACAAGACCGACCGCAATTTGGCGATGGAGCTGGTGCGGGTGACCGAGAGTGCCGCTTTGGCGGCCAGCCGCTGGATGGGTCTCGGCAAGAAGAACGACGCGGACGGCGCTGCCGTCGAGGGCATGCGCAAGGCGTTCGACGCGGTTGCGATCGACGGCACCGTGGTCATCGGCGAGGGCGAGATGGACGAGGCGCCGATGCTGTTCATCGGCGAGAAGGTGGGCCACGGCGGCCCGCCGATGGACATCGCGGTGGATCCGCTCGAGGGCACGACGACGACCGCCAAGGGCGGCCCGAACGCGATCGCCGTGCTGGCGCTGGCGGAAAGCGGCGGGTTCTTGCATGCGCCGGACATCTACATGCAGAAGATCGCCGTTGGCCCGGATCTGCCGCCCGGCGTGATCGACATCGACGACCGGCCGGAGCGCAACCTGCGCAACCTCGCCCGCGCCAAGCGCTGCGATGTCGGGGATCTGGTGGTGTGCATTCTCGACCGCGAGCGGCACGAGGAGCTGATCTCGGACGTGCGCGCGGCCGGCGCCCGGATCATGCTGATCGATCAGGGCGACGTGGCCGCGGTGATCGCGACCGCGCAGCCGGATAGCGGCATCGACATCTACATGGGCAGCGGCGGTGCGCCGGAGGGTGTGCTCGCCGCCGCCGCGTTGCGCTGCACCGGCGGGCAGATGCAGGGACGCCTGCTGTACGAGGACGACCAACAGCGCGCGCGGGCCAAGTCGATGGGCGTCGCCGATCCGAACCGCGTGTACGCCGCGGCCGACATGGCGCGCGGCAACGTCATGTTCGCGGCCACGGGTGTGACGACTGGCCCGCTGCTGCGGGGTGTCCGACGCTTTGGCAGCGGCGCGGTGACCCATTCGCTGGTCATGCGCAGCAAGTCGGGCACCGTCCGCTGGATCGAGGCGCGGCACAATTTTTCCAAGAAAACGTGGACCTGACCCTAGCTCTGAGTTCATTTCATATTGTCATGCCCGGACTTGATCCGGGCATCTCGTGCGCCACGAGATCGCCGGATCAAGTCCGGCGATGACGACTGTTTTAGAACGACCCTCGATCGTCTCGAACGACTCCGCCGACATCAAGCTCGCCTGTGGCGTTGCAAAAAGCCTTTCCGGCCGCCGCTGGATCTGGCGCACCGCCGAGGACCGCATCGGCCTGGCCATTGCCCAGCGCCTCGGCCTGCCGGAGATCCTCGGCCGATTGCTGGCGATACGCGGCCTCGACGTCGGCGGCGCCGAGCATTTTCTGGCGCCGACGCTTCGCGCCCTGATGCCCGACCCGTCCTGTCTCGCCGACATGGATGCGGCGGCCTCCCGGCTCGCCGACGCCGTGCGGCGAGCTGAACGAGTAGCCGTATTCGGCGACTACGACGTCGATGGCGCCTGCGCCGGCGCGGTCGTGGCCGCGACTCTACGAAACCTCGGGTGCCGGGTCGAGGGATATGTCCCCGACCGTCTGGTCGAAGGGTATGGCCCGAATGCCGCCGCGCTCGCCGCGCTCGCCGCGCGCGGGGCGAGCCTGATCGTGTGCGTCGATTGCGGCACGGCCGCGGCCGAGGCGCTGGCCGCCGTTGCTGGAACCGACGTGGTGGTGCTCGACCACCACAAAGCCGAGGGCGTGCCGCCCATCCTTGCCACCGTCAACCCGAACCGCCTGGATTGCGGCTCCGGGCTTCGCGGCTTGTGCGCGGCGGGCGTGTCATTCCTGGCCATGATCGCCACCATCCGCGTGTTGCGCCGCGCCGGCTGGTTCGACACCCGCCCCGAGCCCGACCTCATGCGGCTGCTCGATCTCGTCGCGCTCGCCACGGTCTGCGACGTCATGCCGCTGTCCGGGCTCAACCGGGCCTTCGTGGCGCAGGGCCTGAAGATCATGGCGCGGCGTGATCGGCCGGGCATCGCCGCCCTGCTGGAGGTCGCCGCGGTGCGCGACGCGCCAAGCGCGATGTCGCTTGGATTCGCGCTCGGCCCGCGCATCAACGCGTCCGGGCGCATCGGCCAAGCCGATCTCGGGCTGCGCCTGCTGCTGTGCGACGACCCCGACGAGGCGCGGGCGATGGCGGAGGCGCTGGATTCCGTCAACCGACAGCGGCAGACGGTCGAGGCCGATATTCTCGATGCCGCCGTGCGCGAGGGCGAGGCGCAGGCCGATGCCGGACGCGCCGTGCTGCTGGTGGGTCGCAACGGTTGGCACGCCGGTGTCGTGGGCATCATCGCCGGCCGCTTGCGCGAGCGGTTCAATCGCCCCGCTTGTGTTGCCGGTGTGTCCGATGGCGTCGCAAAGGGCTCGGGGCGGTCCGTGCCGGGCCAAGACTTGGGTGCGGCGATCATCGCCGCGCGTCAGGCGGGTTTGCTGGCGACCGGCGGCGGACACCCGATGGCAGCCGGATTTTCCCTGCCAGTCGGGGGAATTTCGGACCTGCACGCCTTCCTCGACGAACGCCTCGCGGCGGCCGCGCGACGGCCGCGGACACCTGATCTCGAGGTCGAGGGCGTGGTGGACGTCGCGGGATGCACCCTGGAGTTGGCGCAGCACCTGGGCCGGCTGGCGCCGTTTGGCGTGGGCAACGAGGAGCCGATGCTGGCGCTCCCCAGGGTGCGGGTCCTCCGCGCGGATCGGGTCGGCAAGGAGGCCGCGACCCTTCGCGTCCAGCTGAGCGGTGAGGCGGGGCAGGGCCGGTTGAAAGGCGTGATGTTCCGTGCCGGCGATGGCGCGGTGGCCAACGCGCTGTTGTCGCGCGAGGGCGGGATGGTGCACCTGGCGGGTCATCTGCGCGCGGAGGCGTGGAATGGGGCCGTGACACCCGGCTTCGTCATCGCGGACGTGGCGAGCGTGGCTTGATTCCCCAAGCCGGGTCCGCTACCCCACGCGTCCGCGGTCCCGTTCGTCTAGAGGCCCAGGACACCGCCCTTTCAAGGCGGTAACACGGGTTCGAATCCCGTACGGGATACCAATTCAGACAATGGCTCACGGGAAGAGTGGCCGGCGTATCGGCGATTGACAAAGGATAGTACACAAGTTCGCTCACCGGCTACAGGAGCGGCGGGCGCACCGCTCACGCCTCAGCCCCCCTTATCTAATAGCTCGTATAAGGGCGGCTATCGCAAAGATTAAGAAAGCAATTTCGTGAAGCGGCTGGAACATCGTCGGATCTAGCGTCATGGTGTACGGACCTCGCGTTGCAGTGGCGAGATATCCGGCGACTGGGGGGATGACACCTATCGCGTCCGAGGCGCGTCGTCACATTCGCGGGTCGCCCAGCCTTATGTGGCGAGCTGCGCGGCGCCCCGTCATCGGGGCGCCGCGCCACGCATTCTCAGGGAGGCGCGGCGAAGGCGTAGAGCGTGTGCCCGGCAATGCCATTCGCATAGCCGACGCCCCAATACAGCGTGTTGTTGAAGATCGCGGGACCACTCGCGACGGTCGCGCCCGTGGCAAAGGTCCAGAACTTGAACCCGGTCTCCCCGGACAGCGCGACGAGATTGCCGCTGCTGTCGCCCGCGAACACGATCCGATTGGCGTAAGTCATCGGACCGGGCGTGTTCGCGCCGAACTGCGGGTTGATCAGATCGGCTGCCGACGACGGCACCTGCCAGGCTATCTTGCCGGTGAGCGCATCGAGTGCGCCCCAAGAGCCAGCGTTCCAGACAACCGGCTGGCCAAACCGCCCGGCCAGGGTATTGATGTTGTGGCCGCTATTGTTGAGCGCGACGAAGATATATTGCTTGGTGAACATGTCTCCCACGGCCGAGCCCCATTGGATCTGGCCCTTTCCGAGCTTGGTGCTCCAGAACACGCCGCCATTCGCCGGGTTGAGCGCCCAGTAGATGCCGTTTTTCTGGCCTACTCCCAGCAGCACGCCTTGACTGGCACCCGCGCGGTCGTCCGGAACGCCGGTGAAGGCTCTGTTCCGCACGAGGTTGGGTGCGGATGCAAAATCGTCATCGCCGCCTTCCGGCGAGGGGCAGCCGGCACGGTCGGCGCGTTTGCAACCGTTCGTCCAGGTGTCGGCCCCACTCAGATGCCGCGACCATTTCACGGTGCCGTCTTTGAGGTCGAGCGCCAGAATCGTATCGACGTAATCCGTCGGGTCTAGGCAGTTCAACTGCGAGGAAGCATCCTTTCCAGCCGCGGCAACACATGCGCCCCGGTCCGGCGGTATGGAATAGTTGTTGCCGACCCCGACGAAGATCATCCCCAGGGCGGTCGAGATCGCGGGATTGCTGCCCGGGATGCCGCCACCCGAATAGCCGGCCGGTACCGTCATGAAATTCCACTTGATCTGACCCGTCGCCAAATCGAGCGCCGCGAAATTGCCGCGAAACGTCGGCTGATAGGTCGTGGTGACCGCGAGTATCTCCTCTTTCGACGCGACACCGACATACACGACGCCGTCGTAAATCACCGGAGCGGCGGTGATCGATGCCGACGGGTGCGGGTTGACCATGGTTGCCCAAATCAGCGCGCCGGTCATTTTGTCGACTGAATAAACCCAGCCGCCGCCGCCGCGATCGCCGAATACGACGCTCGACTCCGAAATGGCAGGGCTGGACCGCGCGTAGGAATCAGGGTTGCCGCTATACTCCGAGAGCCGGTGCTGCCAGATCAGCGCGCCGGTGTCAGGGTCGACTTTGTAGATGTATCCGCCGCGGTCGGCGACATATAGGCCGCCCTGCTCGACCGCGGGCGTCGAAACGACGTTGCCGTGCGTGGTGAAGGTCCATTTGACCTTCAGGTTTCGGACCGTATCTGGTCGTAACTGATCAATGGTCGGCGGACTGCGTATACCTCGAGTGTTCTCGATGTTACCACCAGAGAAGGGCCACGACTGCTGCGGCGGATTTCCTGCAACGGCGCTCCATGAAGACAAAGCGAGGATAATTCCAAACATTACGGCCAATAAATGAATATATGAAGTAAAATACTCAGGTAAAAGTCGCGACCTAGGAAAATATATATCCTTATTTCCAAGTAACTCTTTTTCAGATGATTGCGCGAACACGAGACGCACGACGACGTTTGGCATCGCTTTTCCTTATATATAGGTATTTGTATTATAGGTTTATGGCCCCGCGCCTTGTGGCATTAGCGACAACCATGGGAACTCCCGATAAACGAAACTTGCAAAAAACACAATACCAAACGGAAAAGTCTACAATTTTACACTGGTATAATTAATTACGAGGTGCTGACACAGGAGGAGCTAGTCCGTCATGCGCTGTCACGGCGAGGTACCACGTTGTGGAGGCGGCCTGCCTTGGCCAGAATGAGCGGCGCGTGTTGCGCCATCAGAACGGAGGGTTCTGCGTCAAAGTCGACATCAGGCGTAGGGCACGGCCGTTCGCGTCGCCACCCGCCTTGCCGGGCGCGACCGGGTCGGCCGGGCGGCCCAGCTCATCGGCGCGGCGGCGGCAGGCGCTGACGTCCTACGGAGCCGGTGCGGCGACTGTCGCCGGGGGCTGGGCCATGGCAGGCGGGGTGCGGACCAAGGTGATCCGCATGACCACATTGCTGACCATGTCGCCGCGGACACTCATGCTCCACTCGCCCATGGGCCACTGCCCGGTCGAGCCGCCGCCCGCCGTGGGCTCTCCCCAAAGACGGACCAGATGGCCGAGCCGGTCGCCGACCTTGATGCCCGCGACCGAGCCGGCGTCGGGTTTGCTCAGCATGATCCTCGCCACGCTGCCGGTCGTGCCAATACCGATCAGGAGTCCGCCGTCGCGATACCGCAGCGTCCGAAGCGCCGACGGGGCGTTTCCGACCCCAGCCGGGGGAGAGCCTGGAGCGCCGAGCACTGCGATCACCTGCGCTTCGCTGTCGCCAAGATGGATGCCTTCCACGCTCGGTGCCGCGTCGCCGACCTGCCAGGGGCGCGAGGGGGCCTCCGAGGTCGGGGCGACCGGCGCGGTGGCGCGGGTCTGGGCGTCCTGGGCGAACGCCGCTGCGGGTGTGCTGGCGATCGCGACGGCCAGCACTCGAAACGCAAGTCTGACGATCATGCGCGGTCCGTCCGATTTGAAGCAGCCAAATCGAAATCTCCCCCGGCCGGCCCGAGAACGAGGCCGACGCGGAGGAGATTGAAGTTTCAGAGTAGGCTTTTAGGCGTCGTCGGACAACTCACTCGTCTCCGTCGTGATCCACGCCGGAATTCGTTACGACCTGAATCTCACTCGGCAGCTTGATCTTCGTCTCGCCCGGGTATGGCCGGGCATAGTCGGTCGCGGAGTACCAGATCGCGTGATTCAGCCAGTTCGTGTCGATGACATCCGCACGCCTATTCGCTTTGACCGAAAACACGTCGCTCGAGGCCTGTTCCCAGGCCTTCGCCGCGACCGGGTCGGCCGCCGCGACCGTCGCCGCCGGCTGACACGTGCCAACCGAGCCCACACCTGTGCAGAGCGGGATCGCCGGGTCCAGGTGAGTGAACGGCGTGAAGTTCCAGTCGGACGGATTTTCGCTGAACACGGTGCGCATCGGCGAGGCCGTGAGGTCGAACTGCGTCAGCGGCGTCATGCCGAGGATCTGTTCGATCGTCCGGTCCATGTTCAACGAGGTATACGTCGTGTGGTCGGCACTCGGGCGGTTCTGGACGGCGTATGGGCTGACCACGATGCCGGGCGAGCGGTGCCCGTCCACGTGATCCACGCCGTTCTGGGCGTCGTCTTCCTCGATGAAGATCGCCGACTTGTCCCAAATCGGACTATGGCTGATCGCTTCGACGATACGGCCGACGGCGAGATCGTTATCGGCCTGCTGCGCGGCCGCCGTCGGGCTCGCGCCCGGTCCGCCGCCGCCGCCCGTGTGGTCGCTGGACAGCCAGAACAGGGTGAGTGCCGGGACCGTGTCGTTGGAGAGCTGGTGACGAAACCGCGGAAGCCAGTAGTCGACGCGGTATTGGTCCGGAATACCGAGATTGAACTCGGGATAGTTCGGGTCGAGGAGCTCGACCATCGACTTGTTCGAGTTGTGCTCGACGTTGGAGGTCTCGGTCATCGGAATATCGGCGCTCTGGGGGCAAAGCGCGCGGGTGTAGTTGTGCGCCTCGAGACATTGCGCGAACAAATACCAGCTGGCCCAGCTATACGGATTAACGAACGGCGGATGGCCGTCGATCGTGTAATACCAGCTATAGGCGCCATACAGCCTCACCCGCAGGCCTTTTTGGGTCGCCGCCTGCCACAGGAAACCCTTCGGCGTGTAGACCATCGCGTCGTCGGCGTTGCTGGGGTAGCTGCGAGTCCAGCCGGGGGATTGGTCCTCGTCCGAGTAGGGAGCGATCGCGGAGACAATCCACGGCCAGCCGTCTGCAGACTGGCGCCCCGGCGAATAGAAATTGTCGAGCAATGGCCAGCGGGTCGCGAGCGCCTGGCTGTTCGGCCAGAGATTGCCGAACACGGCCAGAGACGGATCGCCGTTGCCCCTCACGAGATTGCCGAACACCTGGTCGTAGGTGCGGTTCTCGCGGATCAGCAGGAACACATGCTTGATCAGCGAGGGTTCGCCGATGTGGCGGGGGATGACGGCCGGCGCGGTCGCGGTGGGCGTGCCGAGCTGCGTATTCGCCTTCAGATCCCAATGATTGTTCTCGACGACCTGCTTGGTCAGGTCGGGCAAGGCCGACACCGTCGGAAGCGGAATGACGCTGGCCGTGCCGGTGTCGTTGTGGGTGTTGAAGGCGGTGACGCCGTAATCGGTCTCGAAGCTGCCGCGCGCGCCGAGGCCCTTGTCGTTCGCGACGATCAACTGCGCGCTCGGCAACAGCGTGCTGCCGATCTTGCGCGGCGCGAGCGCGACGCTGGTCGGGAAGTAGCCGGTCGGAACATAGCCCATGACCGCATTGGAGCTGCCGGCGAGCAAACTCACCACCGCGATGCAGTTGGCGGTCGACAGCGTGACATAGGCGGTGCTGCCGTTGATCGCGACACTGCTGGCGCCGACGCCATAGGCGCCGCTCACCGGCGGGGCGAGATTGATGGTCTGCGTCACCTTGTTGATGGTGAGGTCGATGACCGACATCGTGTCGCTCATCGAATTCGTGACGAACAGCAGATTGGCCGTGACGGCCATCCCGGCCGGCTCGAGCCCAACCGGGATCGTCCGCACGACCGCGCCCGTGGTCGTGTCGATGACCGAGACGTTGCCGTTGTCGACGTTGCCCATCGGCCCGACGTGCACCAGGGTCCCGGAGGTCTGGTCGGTTTTGCCGACGACGATGTCGGGCACCGTACCGGGCATCTTGGAGCCGCCCTGGTTGCTGACATAGGCATACTTGCCAACCAGCACCACGCTGTGCGGCGCGGCGCCGACCGGAATTTGCTTGACGAAGGTCGGCACCGACTGCGTGAGATCGACAACGCCGAGCGAGTTGTTCTGGCTCAGCGTCACGTAGGCGGTCTTGCCGTCCCGCGAAAGCGCGATGCCGCCGGGATAGGCGGTGCCGGCGCTGAACAACGCGGGAGCGGGCGGGGGCAGCGGCAGGGTGGCGAAACCGCCGTCGCTCAGCGATCCGTCGCTCGGCGAGACGTTGATCGCCTGCAGCGAGGTCCCGTACAGGTCGCTGTAGTAGATTTTCTTGCCGTCGGCGGAGAACGCCAGGCCGTTGAAAGACCCGCCATAGGAATTGGGATTATTCGGCGTGAAGGTCTGTGTCACCATGCCGGTCCGAAGATCCACAATCTGCACGGCGACCTTGGTGCCCATGGTCAGCACCGCGGCCGTCGCCGTGGCCGGGCTGATCGCCACCGCCTTGACCCGCACGTTCGTTCCGAGGTCAATCTGCTGACCGGCCGGCGTCAGGATCTGGCCGGTGGAGGCGACGGTCGAGCCATCGGCCTGGCCGCCGACCTGATATTTGGGAAAGGGAACGGATGGATCGGCCATCGCGGCGGATGCGAGCCCCATCGCGACGATGCCGACCACGGGGGTCAGGCAGGTTGAGTATCTCATTGGCGTGACCTCTCCCAGCGCCCAATCCAAGATTGGACAAATGAAACCCAGACGTACGGGGCGCTCGGATCGTCGCTTCGACGAAATATATCGTAAAAGTAAGTATTATGGTCTGGCTTGAGACCCCAACACCCACCGACTTCCCCTGTCCAAACCTAACCGACGTGTAATTCGGCCCCACCACAGTTTGATGACACTATCATGAAGACTAGGTCGCGTGGACAAAGCGCATAAGGGGGATTCCCTCGACGCGGCGAAGCATGATTCGAAGCTGATCTTCATGCGGGAGATCAGCGGTGATCCGAGGCCTTCTGAGCGACGAAGAGTGGGCGTTCTTCGAGCCGTTCGTGATCGAGCGCGGTCCCTTGCGGGGGCGTCCGCCTGCCGACCACCGTCGCACGCTGGACGCGGTGTTCTGGATTGCCCGAACTGGGGCGCCGTGGCGCGATCTGCCGGAAGAACTCGGCAACTGGAACTCGGTGCACCGGCAATACCGTCGCTGGACGGCCGGCGGGCTATGGGACCTGATGCTTGAAGCTCTTGCAGAGGGCGGCGGCAACGATGCCGTGCAGATGGTCGACAGCACAGTCATCCGGGCACACCACTGTGCCGCCGGCGCAAGGGGGGGACTCAAAACCAGGCTCTTGGCCGCTCGCGCGGTGGCTTTTCAACCAAAGTCCATGCCCGGACCAACGCTGAGGGTCTTGCGATCGCGCTCCTGCTGACGCCGGGCGAGGCCCACGACAGCACGGCCTTCACCGATCTCATGGCCGAGCACGATGCCGATCCTGAGGTCATGCTGGCCGACAAGGGATACGACAGTGACGCCATCCGCGAGGAGGTTCGCGCCCGGGGCGGCACACCCGAGATCCCCACTAAGAAGAACCGGCACGTCCAGCACACGGTCAACCGCGCCTTGTATGCGACGCGAAACAGGATCGAGCGCTTTTTCAACCGCCTCAAGAACAGCAGACGCGTGGCCACTCGATATGATCATACCGCAAGTAGCTTCCTCGGCTTCGCCAAGCTCGCTACGATCAAACAGTGGATTAACTTTGTCCACGCGACCTAGTCGCGAATCTCAATTTCGACGACAGAGGAACTGCCCTGACGAAATATCACGATGTGAGCTCGACACTCTGATTCGCTTGTGTCGTCCTCCATCCGGCGTGATCGTTATTGAGCGCCGCCGTGGTTCGGTCTACGTGCCGGGCTCCACTCACTCCTCATGAGGTGCCAAATGGCGTTGCGCGATCGGCTGACCCGGATGGGCGTCAGGACGGCTGTATGCGTGATCGGTGTCGTATTGACCCTTTCCGTGGCACCCGCGCTCGCGGATTGCCAGGACGACGTAGCGGCGCTGACCAAGCGCGCGGCCGCGACGACCGACCTGCAAGCGCGTGCGGACCTGGCCAAGATCCTCAAGCAGGCCGAGTTCGAGCTTTGGGAGGGTGACGAGGCGGAGTGCGAGTCCTCCCTCAGCGGTGCCGCGCACCTCCTCCAACAGAGCGGACAGGCGACCGCCGATCAGCCCGGTACCACGACGGCGCCCTCGTCACCCTGATGGCCGGGCTCGGGCGTTGCGTCGCCGAGCAGCGCGCGCAGCGGGCCGAGCCATGGCTCGTAATGTCGCCAGCGTTGCGACGCGCGGCCATGGATCGGCTGGCGGACCTGCCATTTACTGGCGGTCCGCACCGGGCGGGTATTCGCCTCGGGCCGTAGGCAGGCATCGTCCCAGGCCAGGCCGCAGCCATCGATCAAGCGGCGGATGGTCGGTTCGGGACGGGTGGTCAGCGCGCCGTAGTCCACATCGATGAAACGATCGGCCGGCAGGACGCTCCGCCAGTGCGCGACCAGCCGCGCGTAAGCCCGATAATAGGCCACAAGCGCCTCTCCCCCGGTGGGGAAACTGAGGCGTGGATTGAAGTAGGTCTGATGGATCGACAGGGCGGTGTCGATCGGGGCACGGCGACAGTGGATGATCGTCGCGCGCGGAAACGCGAGATGGATCAGCCCCGCCCAGATGAAGTTTCGTGGCATTTTATCGGTGACCCGCTCGGCGCGCGGCGCCATTGCGCGCAGCGCCGCGAGATACCCTGCCGCGGCGTCGGCGAGAAACGGCGCCTGCTGGCCGCGCGCCGCCGCCTGCGGCCACTGATCGCCGCGGTGATCCCAAAAATTCAGTTCGCCTCCGCCGTGGACCGCGGGATGCGCGGAGACGATCTGTTCCACGAGCGTCGTACCTGAGCGCGGCATGCCGACGATGATAATGGGGGTTGGCTCGTCGCGGCCGAACTCGGGCGCCCAGTCGATCAGCTCGGGACGAAAATGGGCGATCATCCAATCCACCTGCGCCTCGAACCGTGCGATGTCGAAAGGTGCCAAGGACCCGCGTATCGCATCCGCCTGGCCGAAATGCCGCATCGCGAGGGCGTAGTCGCCGAGATCGTCGGCCACCTTTCCAAGTGCCAGGTGAACCCGCAACCGCTGCGCCGGATGCAGCGCCGGCTCGGCAAGGCTTGCCTCGATCCGGTCCATCAGGCCGGCTTCCGCCGGGGCGATCGCGCGGCAGCGGACCAGGTCATAGTAACTTCCCGCGCGCAGCGGATCGCGGTCGATGGCACGCTGAAAGCACGCCCGGGCCTCGGCAAATCGACCGGTTTCTGAAAGTATCGTCCCGAGCATCTCGTGGGCGGCGGCGTTGGTCGCGTCCAGGACCAGGGCCTGCCGCAACACGCGCTCCGCGTCGGCGAGCCGCTCCTCGAGAAGCAGGGCGCGCGCGGCGGCGATCCGACCGAGGCCGGCTTTCGGACCAGAGGCCGCCGCGCGGCGGAAATTGGCAATCGCCTCGTCGGCGTAACCATGCAGTTCGAACAGGTTCGCCGCGCCGAAATGCGCTTCGGTCAGCGACGGCTGCACTTCACCCGCGCGCAGATAGGCCGCGATCGCCTGGTCCGGGTCATCCTGCAGTTCGAGCACCACGCCCAGCCGCCAATACGCCTTGGCGAGACGGGGATTGATCGCGATCGCCCGCTGAAACGCGGCCGCGGCCTCCGCCAGCAACCCGCTTTGCAGGCACGCGACCGCCAAGTCATGCTGGATCGCAGCGTCGCTCGGTTGCAGCCGCGCGGCCGCGCGGAACTGCGCCGCGGCCTCGGGCGACCGTCCCGCCTTGGCGAGGTCGGCAGCCCGGGCGAGCAGCGGTGCGACGTGCGATGCAGTCATGAGCGCGAGCGTCCTTCGGCTGAGCCAGTCCGCGATCCCCACCCTCCGCGATCGGGATTGAGGGCGGCCGGAAACTCTGGGCATAAGCAAACTCTGGGCATAAGCGATCCGTCATGACCATGTATCTCGCAAGCCTGCCGCTTTGGGAATCAGCGATGCTGGTGGTCGTTCTGCCCTCGGCGCTGGCGATGCTTGGGCCGCTGCTGGTGCGCAGCCGCATCGGCCTCGAACGCCTCGTCGTCAACAACGAAGTGGCCGGGTTCAAGTACGCCGTCGTCGGGGTCATCTTCGCCGTGATGCTGGCCTTTGCCGTCATCGTCGTTTGGGAGAAGTTCGGTGAGGGCGAGCGGGCCGTCGTCGGCGAGGCGGGGGCCGCGGCGACGATCTACCGTCTGGCGGATGGCTTCGGCGCGACGGACGCCAAGGCTCTCGAGCACGATCTTTCGGAGTATCTGGAGGCGGCGATCCGCGAGGATTGGCCCGCCATGGCGGTCGGACGGCGCAGCCATGTCGTTTCGGCGGCACTCGACAGCCTCTACCGGCGCGCCCTGACCACGACCCGCAGTTTTCCGGAGCTCGGTCCGCTGAACATCGAGCTGTTCCGTCAGCTCGATGCGATCACCTATGCCCGCCGGCTTCGGCTGCACCTGTCGCTGGGCATCGTGCCGAATGTCCTCTGGGCGGTCCTCGTCGCCGGGGCGGCGTTCACCGTCGTCTTCACGCTGTTTTTCGGCACCAGGAACGTGGTGGCGCAAATCATGATGACCGGTATCCTGGCGATCATGACGTCGCTCGGGCTGTTCGTGATCCTCGAGATCGACCACCCGTTCACCGGACCGGTGCGTATCGAGCCGCACGTTTTGGAAGCGGTCCTGGCGGACTTCAATTCGCATGTGCCGGGCGGAGTGGCCGACGCTCCGTAAATTTTCTACACCAGTTCGCCACGACGGCGGGTTGTAGCCTATTGGCTATAATGCCTCGCGCTCGCGGCAAGTTGAGCCATGGCGTCGCTTGGCGTGGCTGGCGTAGTCTCCGAGCTCGCTGCTTATGAACCCGCACAGGATACTTCAGTCATGGCGACATTGACCGTGAATGGAACGCCGCACGCCGTCGACGTCCCGCCCGACATGCCGCTGCTCTGGGCATTGCGCGACGTGATCGGCCTGACCGGCACGAAGTTCGGCTGCGGCCACGCGCTGTGCGGCGCCTGCACCGTCCATATCGATGGCACGACCGCGCGCGCCTGCGTCACCCCGGTCTCCGCCGCCGAGGGCCGCGACATCACCACGATCGAGGGCATCTCCGGCAAGGAGGCCGACGCCGTGCAGGCGGCCTGGCAGGCGCTGCAGGTGCCGCAATGCGGATATTGTCAGTCGGGCCAAATCATGACGACCGTGGCGTTGCTGCGGGAGGTGCCGGCGCCGACCGACGCCGACATCGACGGCGCGCTGACCGGCAACATCTGCCGCTGCGCCACCTATCACCGCATCCGGCAGGCCGTGCATCAGGCCGCCGCCACGATGAAGGCTTAAGCTCATGCCCGGCATCGACGTCGTCCTCTCCACGCGCCGCAATTTTCTCAAGGGTGCTGCGGCCGCCGGCCTGGTCATCGGCTTCGCCGGTGGACGCTGGTTCAGCGCCGCGGCCGCCGAAACCCAAAAACTGCCGTTCGACGCGTATCTTCGCATCGCGCCAGACGGGGCGCTGACCGTCCTCTCGGCGCAACTCGAAATGGGGCAGGGGCCGTACACCGGCCTCGCCACCTTGGTCGCCGACGAACTCGACGCCGACTGGAGCCGCGTGCGGGTCGAGTCCGCGTCCGGCAACGAGAAGCTTTATGGCAACCCGGCGTTCGGCGGTATCCAGGGCACCGGCGGCTCCACCTCCATGCCGTCTTGGTGGGATCGCTATCGCCAGGCCGGAGCCGCGGCCCGTGCCATGTTGATCCAGGCCGCCGCCGCCGAATGGGCGATCGATCCTGGCGCGATCCGGATCGAAAACGGGGTCATGCTCGCGCCCGGCCACAGCGCCTCGATCGGCGCGTTCGCGGCGGCGGCGGCGAGCCTGCCAGTGCCGAGCGACCCGAAGCTGAAGGATCCGTCGCAGTGGCGGCTGATCGGCTCGGAGGACCTGCGGCGCGTCGACATGCGCGACAAGAGTTTCGGCTCGCTCGGACTGTTCACGATCGACGTGCGCCTGCCGGGCATGCTGACGGCGGTCATCCAGCACCCGCCGCTGTTCGGCGCGAAGGTCGCGCGCTTCGACGCGGCCGACGCCAAGGCGGTGCGCGGCGTGGTCGACGTGGTCCAGATCCCGAGCGGCGTCGCGGTGGTCGCGTCCGACACCTGGGCGGCAATCCAGGGCCGGCGCGCGCTGAAGGTCGAGTGGGACACGACGGCCGCCGAGATTCGCGGGTCCGAGGCCCTGATGGCCGAATATCGCGGCCTGTCGCGGTCGGCCAAACCGGCGGTCGCCCGTGACGACGGCGACGTGGAGGGCGCGCTCGCCGCCGCCGCGAAACGCGGCGACCGGGTGGTCGAGGCGGAATACGAATTTCCCTATCTCGCGCATGCGCCGCTGGAGCCGATGAATGCCGTGGCTTGGCTGCGAGACGGGCGTCTGGAGGTCTGGAGCGGCCACCAACTCCCGACCGTCTATCAGGCCGTCGCCGCGAAGATCATGGGCCTGGATCCGTCGAACGTGACGCTGCACGTCATGATGGCCGGCGGCAGCTTCGGCCGGCGCGCCACGATGGATGCCGACTTCATCGTGGAGTCCGTCAGTGTGCTGAAGGCGATGCAGGAGCGCGGGAACACCGCGCCGATCCGGATGCAGTGGACGCGCGAGGACGACATGGCTGCAGGCCATTACCGGCCGATGTATCACCACCGCCTCAGCGCCGCGTTGGACGCCGCCGGCAACGTCACCGCCTGGCATCAGCGTGTGGTCGGTCAGTCGATCATGGCCGGCACCGCCTTCGCACAGGCGGCGATTCGCAACGGCGTCGACAACACCTCGGTCGAGGGCGGCGCCACGCTGCCGTATCGGATCCCCAACCTGAAAGTCGATCTGGTGACCACCGAGGCAGGTCCGACGGTGCTGTGGTGGCGTTCCGTCGGTTCGACCCACAACGCCTATTCGACCGAGGTCTTCGTCGACGAACTGGCGCACCAGGCGGGCCGCGATCCGGTGGAATTCCGCCGTTCGATGCTCACGGACCGGCCGCGCCATCTCGGCGTGCTGAACCTGGCGGCCGAGAAGGCGGGCTGGGACACGCCACCGCCGACGGGCATCTTTCGCGGTATCGCCGTTCACGAGAGCTTCAACACATTCGTCGGCCAAGTGGTCGAGGTCAGCCTGAAGCCGGACGGCGGATTCAAGGTCGAGCGCGTCGTCTGCGCCGTTGATTGCGGTGTGGCGATCAACCCGAACGTCATTCGGGGGCAGATGGAGGGCGGCATCGGCTTCGCGCTCGGGGCCGTGATGAAGGGCGCGATCACGCTCGACGGCGGCCGTGTGAACGAAAGCAACTTCGATACGTATCAGGTGCTGACGATCGACGAAATGCCGAAGGTTGAGGTGCACATCGTGAAATCGACGGAGCGTCCGACCGGCGTCGGCGAGCCGGGTGTGCCGCCCGCCGGGCCGGCCTTGGCCAACGCGCTGTTCGCGGCGACCGGCAAGCGGATCCGTGTGCTCCCGTTCATCCGCAACGATCTGCGCACGTCGTGAGGCTCGCGGTGTTGCTGGCCGCCGGGCTCGCGATGGGCGGGTCGGCGGTGTCCGCGGAGGGACTAAAGACTCCGGCGGATTTCTCGGGCATCGCCGATGAACGGGCTCGTTCGGCCGCGATGTTTACCGAGGCCGGAAAAGTCATTCTGCATCCGCGCTGCGCCAACTGTCATCCCGCCGGGGATAGGCCGCTGCAGGGCGATGCGGAGCATCCGCACATCCCGGCGGTGCAGCGCGGCGAGGCTGGCATCGGCGTGCCCGGGCTGTATTGCACCACCTGTCACCAGGCGGCGAATTTCGATGCCGGCCACATGCCGGGCAATCCGAAATGGGCGCTGGCGCCGATCGAAATGGCCTGGCACGGGAAATCATTGGCGTCGATCTGCGCGCAGATCAAGGACCCCGCCCGCAACGGCGGCCGGACGATGGCCGATATCGTCGAGCACATGGCGCATGACGATCTGGTCGGCTGGGGTTGGCATCCCGACGCGGGGCGGACACCCGTGCCGGGGACGCAAGAGGGGTTCGGACAGCTCGTTGCGGCATGGGTAGGGACGGGGGCGGTCTGCCCGGGGGAGTAGGTCTCTGGGAAGGCTGGGGCTTGTTGCGGCTCCTTGCGGCCCCGGACGGTTTCAGCGGGAGCCGTCCGAATGACGCGCACCGAGCGTGTCTTCCATCACCTTACCCCAACTCCCCTGATAGCCGTCATCGCAGGGCGTGACCTTGGTACCCGGTCGCGATGAATGCGGCCTCGTGTCAAACCGCAGGAGCTTGCACGGTCAACCCACGCCATGGCCGCCATGAATAACGCGCGATGGATCGCTGTCATCGACGCGCCGGTCGTCGCCGCCGTTTACGGCCAGTTGAGCCTCAAAGGCCCGCTGGTACGCGGGCCGCGCTTCGCCGCGCGCCACATAGGCTGAGAGGTTCGGGCAGTCGTCAAGCAACCCTGACGGCTTCAATCTGAGCAGCACGGACACCGTCATCAAGTCGCCGGCGCTGAACGCGCCATCGAGCCAGTCGGCATCGCCAAGGCGACGGGAAAGTTGGCGCAGCCGGTCACGTACCCGACCCTCGACGAGAGGCATGCGTTGCGCAAACCAGGATTTGTCGCCCTCAAGGAGCTTGGCGGTTACGAGTTCAAGGATCGGCGGCTCCACCGTGTTGAGGGCCGCGAACATCCATGTGATCGCCCGTGCCCGAGCACTCGCATCGTCTGGCAACAGGCCCGCATGGCGCTCCGCGATATGGAACACGATAGCGCCCGTCTCGAACAAGCTGAAATCGCCTTCTTCGTAGGTCGGAATCTGCCCGAAAGGATGAAGCGCCAGATGTGCGGGCTCCTTCATCGCGCTGAACGAAACGAGACGAACCTTGTAAGCCTCGCTCACTTCTTCCAGCGCCCAGCGAACGCGAGTATCACGCGCCAGACCCTTGCCGCCATCGGGCGATTGTTCAAAAGCGGTAATGGTGATGGTCATCATGAGGCTCCGAACAACCGAGGCTACATCGCTCTGCTCCATTGCTATAGCCTCACGCCATGACACTCGAGGAATTCCGACATACACTGCCCGATCACGCTCCCCCGCCGGGCTTGGGCCTCGCCTTGCGGGCGCTTTGGTGGGCTGGCCGGAACGATTGGGCGGCTGCCCACGCCAGCGTGCAGCAGCAGGAGGGAGAGCCCGACTGCGACCTGGTCCATGCGCATCTGCATCGGATGGAAGGCGATCTGGCGAACGCCGCTTATTGGTACCGCCGCGCCGGGCGGCCTGTCGCCACAGCTCCGATCGACGAGGAATGGGCCATGATGGTGGGCCAAATGCTGGAAAAAGCGCTGTAGATCGCCGGTGCTGCGACCGGATCCGGGTTTGATTGTCGACCGTCCTCCGTGCCTGGCCAGAACACCAACGCCCTTCGCGGCCACATTCAGATTCTTCTTGGCAAGCAGTCTGACTTGTGTCACATATCAGGGTGTGACCGTCGCCCCAACCCCTGCCGAGCCTGGCCCCGACCTCGCGGCACGATTCGCGTTGGTCATCGAGGGACTCATCCAGGACGTCACCGCCGCGGCGGCTGGGCGCTGGGGGCTGGCGCCGCTCCTCCTCTGGGTGGTGCGGCCTTACCTTCGACACGTCATGAAGGAGTTTGAAGCAGCGATCGCGCAGGCGTCTCGGCAGCGGGCGCATATCCCGCCCGCCGCGTCACCGTGGACCATCCAGCCTCTGGCGTCATTCGACACCGTCGTGCCGCGGCCCGAGGAGGCCAGGCATATGCAGTGCGCGGGCAGGCGAGCGGGACGGGGAACGGCTCCTCGATTCGCCCCGCCGGAGCCGGAGCCGGCGTCGCCGCCGCGAGCCGCGATCGAGACCACAGGGGCGATCGCCAAGCGCGGAACAAAAAGCGTGTTCGATCGGTGCGTTCGCGGTGTGCGTGCGGCGGTACCCCGGTTCCATCCTAGCGACACAGCGCCAATTTCACGGGCCTTTCTTCGAACGGATCGCTCGAGCCGCCCCATTCGCGCGCCCCATTCGTTACGTTATCGCAATAAATAGAGCATTTTCCGAACCTGTGTTCTCCTAGCCGTCTCCGGTCCCGCGCGCGATGCCGCTTGACCCGGCCGCGTTCCGATGCGGCATGCTGCCGGACACGAACTGGCAACCTTGGGGAACACTGATGGATCAGCGCGACGAACGGACGATCCTCGCCGAGGACGCGCGGGTGCTGCACAGCATGGGCTATGCGCAGGAGCTGTCGCGGCGCATGCACGGCTTCTCGAATTTCGCCATCTCCTTCTCGATCATCTGCATCCTCGCCGGCGGCATCACTGCCTTCCAGCTCGGGCTCAGCGCCAGCGGCGGCTACGCGATCGGCATTGGCTGGCCGGTCGGCTCGGCCTTCGCCCTGATCGTGGCCTGCGCCATGGCGCAGATCGCCTCCGCCTACCCGACCGCCGGCGGGCTATATCATTGGTCGTCGATCCTGGGCGGCCGAGGCTGGGGATGGGCGACGGCCTGGATCAATCTGCTCGGACTGATCTTCGTCGTGGCCTCGGTCAATGTCGGCGTCTACCTGCTGTTTCAGTCGCTGGTGCTGACCAACATCTTCGGCCTGGACACCTCGACCTGGGGCTTGCCGCAGCAGGCGATCGCGGTGGCCCTCATCACCGCCAGCCAAGCGCTGTTCAACCATTTCGGCATCAAGGTCACGACGGCGCTGACCGACTTCTCCGGCTACCTCATCATGGCGGTTGCGATCGTGCTGACGCTCACGATGCTCTATGCCGCTCCAGGCCTGGATTTCGGCAAGTTGTTCACCTTCACCAACCTGACCGGCGATGCCGGCGGCGGCGTGTTCCCGCCCACCCAGAACCTGCTTCTGGTGTTCGGCCTCGGCCTGTTGCTGCCGCTCTATACGATCACCGGCTTCGACGCCTCGGCGCATGTGTCGGAGGAGACGGTCGACGCCCGTCGCGCCGTGCCGCGCGGGATGGTCAGCGCGGTGCTCTACTCGGCGATCTTCGGCTACATCATGGTGTGCTCGTTCGTGCTCGCCATGCAAAGCCCGCCCACCGCGGCCAAGGACGGCGCGAACGTCTTCTTCAACCTTCTCGGCGGCCTGCCGGTGCCCGCCGTGCTGAAGGACGTGCTCTATATCGCGATCGTGCTGGCGAACTACCTGTGCGCGCTGGCCGGCCTCACCTCGACCTCGCGGATGACCTTCGCGTTTGCCCGCGATGGCGGGCTGCCGGCGTCGCGCATCCTGCGCCATGTCAGCGCGACCTATCGCACCCCGGTCGCGGCCATCTGGCTGGTGGCGGTCGTATCGACCCTGGTCACGTTGTATTCGTCCGCGTTCTCGGTTCTGGCGACCGGCTGCGCGGTGTTCCTGTACCTCTCCTACGCCATGCCGATCGCCGCCGGGCTGCTGGCGGAAGGCGGCAAATGGACCGAGTTTGGGCCGTTCCGCCTGGGGTGGCTGTCGCGCCCGTTCGCGCTGGTGACCACACTCGGCGCGCTCTGCCTCTGGCTGATCGGCATCCAACCGCCCAACGACCAACTCCTGGTGTACAGCATCGGCATCGTCGCGATCCTGGCGGTGCTGTGGTTCGCGGTCGAACGGCGGCGGTTTCAGGGTCCGCCGGTCGGCAGCGCCATCGCCGAGCGGCAGGCGGAAATCCGGGCGGAGGAGCGGGCGGTCGGCGAGGCTTCCCTCTAGTCCGTTTCACACGGCGCGGCGGCCGCGCAGGGCCGCCGCCAGTGTCCCGTCGTCCAGAACGTCGAGCGCGCCGCCCATCGGCACGCCGTGACCGACGCGGGAGATCGCGACCCCCAGCGGCCGCAGCCGGTCGCCCAGCCAATGCGCCGTCGTGGCCCCGTCCACCGTCGCCCCGAGCGCGAGAATCACCTCGGCAACCCCGCCTGCGCGCACCCGGCCGAGCAGTCGTTCGACGTTGAGATCCTCGGGTCGGGTCCCGGCCAGCGCCGAGATCGTGCCGCCAAGCACATGGTAGCGCCCGTCATGCACATGCGCGCGTTCCAGCGCCCACAGATCGCCCACACCCTCGACCACGCAGATCAGGCTCGCGTCGCGGTCCGGGTTCGCGCACACGGTGCAGGGATCAGTGCTGTCCAGATTGCCGCAGATTTCGCAGGGGCGCACGGCCCGCGCCGCCTCCGCCAGCGCCGTCGCCAACGGCAGCATCCGTTGCTCGGGTGCCATCAGCAGCCGGAGTGCCGCGCGGCGGGCGCTGCGCGGGCCAAGGCCGGGCAGTTTGGCCAGCAGCCCGATCAGCCGCTCGACCTCGGGTCCGCCCATGCCGATCAGAAGGGCAGCTTCATCCCTGCCGGAAGCGGCAGCCCGCCGGTGACTTTCGCCATCTCCTCGGCGGAGGCGGCGTCGACCTTGCGGCGCGCGTCGGCGTGGGCCGCGACAATCAGGTCCTGCAGCATCTCCACCTCGTCCGGATCGATCAACTTCGGATCGATCGTCAGGCCGCGCAGCTCGCCCTTGCCCGTCATCGTGATGCGGACCATGCCGGCACCGGCGCTGCCCTCCAGGACAGCGGCCTCGAGCGTGGCCTGCATCGCCTCCATCTTCTTCTGCATCTCGCCGGCCTGCTTCATCAGGCCCGCCAAATTCTTCATCGCTCAGTCCTCCTCGTCATCGGGGGCATCGGCCGGCACCGCATCGTCGGGCGCGAATCCCGGCCCGGTCTCCATTGCCGTATCGTCGGGTGTCACGCCCGGCGGGGTCGGTGCAAGCGCCGCCGAGTCCGCGCTCTGGATCCGCGCGCCGGGAAAGGCCTCCATGATCGCCCGGACGAGCGGATGCTCCGCGGCATCGTCGCGCTGGCGCGCGGCGGTCGCGTCGCGCTGCTCGGCCAAAGTCGGATCGCCTGCCGCCGCCGACAGCGCGATCGTCCAGCGCGCGCCGGTGACGTCCTGCAGCATCGCGGCCAAGCGGGCGGCGAGATCGCGCGGGGCATCCGCCTGCGGCCGCACCTCGATCACGGGCGGGGCGAAGCGGACCAGATGGACCGATTGCCGCAAATGGGCGTGCAAACTGGCCTCCCGGCGCTCCGCCGCGAGCGCCACGACATCGGCAAAGCTGCGGGGTTCCGGCCGCGGGGGGGCGGCGGCATGTTCCGGCTCGTTTCGCGGCTGTACCGCGACGGCACGAACCGTGCCGCCGCCACCACCGCCGTTGCGTGGCGGCGTGACGGCCAGCGTGTCGGGTCGGACGGGCGTCGCGGCCGTGAGCTGACGGATCAGCTCGGCGGGCGGCGGCAGGTCGGCGACATGGCACAGCCGGATCAGCACCATCTCGCCCGCCGCCCGCCGGTCCGGCGCGGCCTCGACCTCCGAGATGCCCTTCAGCAGCATCTGCCAGGCGCGGCCGATCGTCGCCATGTCGAGGCGGTCGGCCAGCGCCGCGCCGCGCGTCCGCTCGGATTCCGGCAGCGCCCGACCATTGCGCAGGTCGGGGATCGCCTTCAGCCGCGACAGGGTGTGCAGCAGATCCAACAGGTCGGCCAGCATGACGCCCAGATCGGCACCGCGCTCATGCGCCCGGTCGGTGACCGCCAGCATGTCGGCAACGCGCCCGTCCATCAGCGCGTCGAGCAGGTCGAACAGCGAATCGCGGTCAGAGACGCCCAGCATTTCGGAGACGGCTCTGGCGGCGATCGGCGTGCCGGGGGTTGCCTGCGCGATGGCTTGATCCAGCAGCGACAGGCCGTCGCGCACGGACCCCTCGGAGGCGCGGGCGATCAGTGCCACGGCTTCGTCCTCGATCGCCACACCCTCGCGCGCGGCGATCGACGAGAAATGGCCGGACAGCTCCGCGACCGACACGCGGCGGAGATCAAAACGCTGGCAGCGCGAAAGAACGGTGACCGGCACCTTGCGGATATCGGTGGTCGCGAAGACGAATTTCACGTGCGGCGGCGGCTCCTCCAGCGTCTTGAGCAGCGCGTTGAACGCGTTGCGCGACAGCATGTGGACTTCGTCGATGATGAACACGCGCGTCCGGGCTTGCAGGGGGCGGAAGCGCGTGGCCTCGATGATCTCGCGCACGTCGTCGACTCCGGTGCGGCTGGCCGCATCCATCTCGGTCACGTCCGGATGCCGGTCGGCGAGGATCGCCACGCAGTTGGCGCACACGCCGCAGGGATCGGCGGTCGCGCCGCCGGTGCCATCCGCTCCGACGCAATTGAGCGCGCGGGCGATGATGCGCGCGGTGGTCGTCTTGCCCACGCCGCGCACGCCGGTGAGCATGAAGGCGTGCGCGACCCGGTCGAGAAGAAAGGCATTGCGCAAGATCCGCACCAGCACGTCCTGGCCGATCAGATCGTCGAATATCGTTGGCCGATACTTGCGGGCGAGCACGCGATACGCGACGGCCGGTGGTTCCGGCGGGGGCGCCTCCAGCCCAGGCAAGGCAGGGCCGGGCGGCGGCCGCACCGGATCGGAGGGGTCGTCGAACAGGCTCATGCGCGGCGCTGTCTCCGGCCGCCCCGGTCGTGGGCTGCTATGCGGGTGGGACGGGTGGGGGCCGGACGATAACCCGGGCGGAAACTCGTTGCGGCTGCTTCCTTCCGGACCTGACCGGGTTGGCGAGGCGCCCGTCCACCGCCGACCCCCGCTTGGAATATCGCCCCGCTACGGATCGGGGGCAAGGCTTGCCGGCAAGCCGATCAGCGGTCTCGCAAGCCGGCGACGATGGCGTCGACGACGCCGTCGGTCGGACCGGTGACGTCTGCCCGTATCGGGTGTTCGTCAGCGCCCGGCTCCTCCAGCGTCGCGAGCTGGCTGTCCAGCAGGCTCGCCGGCATGAAATGGCCCTGCCGGCTCCCCAGCCTCGTGGCCAGCACGTCCCGCGGCGCGTGGAGAAACACCAGCCGCACACCGTCGCGCCCCCCGATGATCCGGTCACGATAGACCCGGCGCAGCGCCGAGCAGGTGATGATCCCCGGCTCGCCCGCCGCGCGCCGCGCGTCGATCCAGGCCGCGACGTAATCGAGCCATGGCCAGCGGTCGTCGTCGTCGAGCGGCTGGCCCGAATGCATCTTCGCGATGTTGGCGGCCGGATGCAGGCTGTCGCCCTCCTTGAACCGCCAGCCGAGCCGATCGGCGAGCGCGACCGCGACGGTCGTCTTGCCGCTCCCTGAGACGCCCATCACCACAAGCACGGGCCGTGGCGCGCCGCCCGTCACACCAGCTTCGCCCAACGATGGCCGTCGCGTGCCAGCAGGTCGTCGGCAACGGCCGGACCGTCGCTGCCCGCCTCATAGAAATGCACGCGAATTTTCTCGCGCGCCCAAAGGTCGAGGATAGGTTGCACAGCCTGCCAGCCCGCCTCGACATTGTCGGCGCGCTGGAACAGCGTGGCATCGCCGATCAGCACGTCGTACAGCAAGGTCTCATAGCCGGTGGCGCTGCCGGTCTTGAAATAGTCGGCGTATTTCATGTCCATCGTCACCGGGCCCAGCCGCACCGTCGGTCCCGGGATTTTGGCGCTGAACTGCAGGCTCACGCCCTCGCTCGGCTGGATATGCAACGTCATCGTGTTGGGTGCCAGGCGATCGACCGGCGTGTCGCGGAACATCGCGAACGGCGCCTGTTTGAAATGGACCACGATCTCGGTCTTGCGTGTCGTCATCCGCTTGCCTGTGCGGATGTAGAACGGCACCCCCGCCCAGCGCCAATTGTCGATGGCCAGTTTCAGCGCGACGTAGGTCTCGGTGTTGGACGCGCCATCGACGTCCGGCTCGTCGCGGTAGGACCGCACCGTGGCACCGCGGCTGGTGCCGCCGACATACTGTCCGCGCACCACGCAGTCACGCGCCTCGGCCGGAGTCATCGGCCGGATGGCTTGCACCACCTTGGCCTTTTCCGCCCGTACCGCATCGGCGTCAAAGCTGTTGGGCGGCTCCATGGCAACCATCGCCAGCAACTGGAACATGTGGTTGGGCACCATGTCGCGCATCGCGCCGGTGACCTCGTAGAATTTCCCGCGCGCCTCGACCCCCACGGTCTCGGCCGCCGTGATCTCGACATGGCTGATATGGTCGCGCTGCCAGATCGGCTCGAACATGCCGTTGCTGAAGCGCAGCGCCATGATGTTCTGCACTGTCTCCTTGCCGAGGAAATGGTCGATGCGAAAAATCTGGCTCTCGTCGAGAACCTTCAGGATGCGCTCGTTCAACTCGCGGGCGGAGGTCAGATCGTGGCCGAACGGCTTCTCGATCACCACCCGGCGGAACGTCGTGTCGCTTTTTTCCAGCAGCTTCGCCTGCGCCAACTGGTCGACGATCGGCCCGAAGAACCGGTCGGCGACCGCGAGGTAGAAGACGGCATTGCGCCCACCCAGCCACTCGCGAAGTTGGTCGAACGTGGTCGGATCCGCGAAATCGCCGGGCGTGTACGACAGCCGCTCGATCAGCCACGCCAGCTTGGTCTGATCGAGGCTGTCCGGGCTGAGGGCGCCGCCGCGATCGGCCAGGAAGGCGCTGAGGGTCTCGGTCTGATGGGCGCGGAACTTCGCATCGTCATCGGCCACCCGGTCGATTCCATGGACGGAAAAATCGTCGGACAGCAGACCCGCGATGGCGAGGTTGTAGAGTGCCGGCATCAGCAGGCGCTTGGTCAGATCGCCGGCCGCGCCGAAGATCACGATGACCGAGGCAGGCGCCGCGCTCGCCTGCTTCAGGGTCGACGGATCGTTGGCGAGATGGCTGTCGAGGACGTCAACCATCGGCTTACGCCGCCACCAACGAGCGGGCGGCCTCGAGCACCTTGTCCGCCGTGAAGCCGAATTTCTTCAGCAGATCGGGCAGGGGCGCCGATGCTCCGAACGTGTGCATCGCGATGATCCGCCCGTCCAGGCCGACATAGCGGTCCCAGCCCATGGTGGCGGCCTGCTCCACGGCGACGCGCGCCTTTATCTCTGGCGGCAGGACCGAGCGGCGATAGGCCTCGTCCTGCTTCTCGAAGATGTCCCAACAGGGCATTGAGACGAGCCGCGCCCGGATCCCTTGCTCGGCCAGCGATTTGGCGGCCGCGACGATGAGCGCCACCTCGCTGCCGGTGGCCATCAGAATCACCTGCGGCGCCCCGCCGGGCGCGTCGTGCAGCACATATGCGCCGCGCGCCAGCCCTTCCGCGGGGGCATATTCGGAACGATCGAGCGTCGGAAGCGCCTGACGGGAGAGGATCAGCGCGGTCGGCTGGTGTGTCGCGGTCATCGCGACCTTCCAGGCGACCGCGACCTCGTTGGCGTCGGCGGGGCGGATCGTGTGCAGGCCGGGCGTGGCGCGCAATGTCGCGATCTGCTCGATCGGCTGATGAGTCGGCCCGTCCTCGCCCACACCGATGCTGTCATGGGTGAAGATGTAGATGACCGGCAATTCCATGATCGCCGACAGCCGGATCGGCGCCTTCATGTAGTCCGAGAAGATCAGGAAGCCCGAGCCGTAGCTGCGCAGGCCGTAAGTGGCCATGCCGTTGACGATCGAGCCCATCGCGTGCTCGCGAATGCCGAAGTGCAGATTGCGGCCGCCGTAGCTGTCGGCTTGAAAGCTGCCCGCGCCTTGGAACGTCATGTTGCTCTTGGTGGACGGCGCGAGGTCGGCCGCACCGCCGATCAGCCAGGGGACGTGCGGCCCGATCGCGTTCAGCACCTTCTGGCTGCTGTCGCGGGACGCGAGGCCCTTCGGGTCGGCCGGGAAGACCGGGATCTCGCTGTCCCAGCCGTCCGGCAGCTTGTGGGCGGCGATGTTGTCGAGCTCGGCCGCGAGATCCGGATACTCGTCGCGATAGGCGGCGAACAGCTTGTCCCAGGCGGCCGAAGCGGCCGCACCCCGCGCGCCCATCTTTTCGGCGAAATGCTCGTGCACGCCGTCCGGCACCAGGAACGAGCTGTCTTCCGGCCAGCCGTACGATTTCTTCGCCCCCTTGATCTCGTCGACGCCGAGCGGCTCGCCGTGCGCCTTGTGGCTGCCCGCCTTGGTGGGCGCGCCCTGGCCGATCGTGCTGTGGACGCGGATGAAGCTCGGCCTCGTCGTCTCGGCCTTGGCGGCCCGCAGAGCTCGCAGCACGGCCGCCGTGTCCTCGGAATTCGGCACGTCCTCGACATGCCAGCCATAGGCGGCGAAGCGGGCCATGACGTCTTCGTCAAACGCGAGATCGGTGCTGCCTTCGATGGTGATGCGGTTGCTGTCGTAGATCCACGTGAGGTTGCCCAGGCGCAAATGGGCGGCGGTCGACGCGGCCTCGCTGGTCACCCCCTCCATCATGCAGCCGTCGCCGGCAAGCACCCAGACATGGTGGTCGAACAGCGCGAAACCCGGCTTGTTGTAGCGGTTGGCGAGTGCCCGTTCGGCCATCGCCATGCCGACCGAGTTGCCGCAGCCCTGACCCAGCGGGCCCGTGGTGGTCTCGACCCCCGTGGTCATGCGGTATTCGGGATGGCCGGGCGTGCGGCTGTCGATCTGGCGGAACGCCTTGATGTCGTCGAGCCGCACCGCGAGGCCGCCGTCAGGGTCCTTTACCTCGGCCAGATGCAGCAGCGAGTAGAGCAACATGGAGGCATGGCCGACCGAGAGGACGAAGCGGTCGCGGTTGGTCCAATCCGGGCGGGCCGGGTCGTAGGTCAGCATCTCCTGCCACAGCGTGTAGGCGACCGGGGCCATCGACATCGGCGTGCCAGGGTGGCCGGAATTGGCCTTCTGCACCGCGTCCATCGACAGCGTGCGGATGGTGTCGATACAGGTCTTGTCGGAAGCCGGGGTCGTCATCGCAGGTCGCCCTCTCGCTGTGCCGGGCAGACATAGCCCATTCGGCACGGGGCCGATAACACCCCTTCCGCGACAATCTCATGCGAGCGCGACGCTGCGCAGGCGACCCGCGACCCAATCACAAACGTCACGATTAAGTTAAAGACTCGATTCCGGATATGCATATGCTAGGCTGTCTCCCCAGACAAAACTGCCTGTTTGTCAAGCCTAACATTGTATTCTTTGTTATTGCAGAAGTACCGGCGAACGCATATCGCATAAAGCCGACAGCAACAGGGGTATAAAACTGATGCAAGAAGCCTTCTATACGCGCATGGCGCGTGGTATTCTGTTGATCGTATCTTTTTTTGCTTTCAATCTCGTGTTCGTGACGTCGGGCTTGGCACGTAACTGGTACGTCGACGGGCGCGATGGCGCCAAGGACAACTCTGGAACCCGAGACTCTCCTTTTCTTTTTCTCTGGCAGGCGCTGCACAAGGTCGAGGCGGGCGATACGATTTTGGTGGTTCCCTCGATCGATTACCCGCGACTGAGCTTCGTGGCGACGGGAACGCAAGGTGCTTCCATCACGCTTGCCGGGGCCGATCCCAACCGGCCGACGCGCGTCACCGGCCCGGGCGACGATTCCGGAATCTGGCTGAACGGTGATTATCTGACCGTCCGGAACTTCGACGTGTCCGCGAGCGGCGCCTATTCGGCCGTCTCGATCGCGCCGAACCATCACCACATCACCGTGGCCAGCAACGTCATCCACGACGCGGGCGGCAACGGGGTGAACGCGGTCGCCGCGGATTACGTAACGATCTCGCACAATATCGTCTACGGCAACGCCAACGACACCACGCTTGCGTTCGGCAGCGGCATTTCGATCCTCGGCAGCGTCGACATCGACAACAACACTGGCGTCAAGATGATCATCGACGGCAACATCGTCTATGCGAATACGAATACGCCGTCGTGCGCGACCGACGAATGTCTCGCCACCTGGTCAAACTCCGACGGCAGCGGCATCATCCTCGACGACAACGATCGGGTTAGGTGGGGCGGCGAGCCATATCGCGGCGCCACGCTGATTTCCAACAATGTCGTCCATCACAACGGCGGTCGCGGCATCCACATCTACAAGAGCCGCAATGTGACAATCACCGGCAACACCGCGTATCTCAACAACCAGGATCCCTATGAGGGTTCGTGGCGGCCGGGCGAGATCAACGTGCTGGTTGCCAGCAACATCGGCGTCTACAACAACATCCTCTCGAGCGACGGCGCGGATAGTCCGATCCACGGCGGGACGGCTCCCAACACGCACGTCTGCATCGCCGTGAAATACAACACTGGTGACGATGGCCCGATCGTCGTGCGCAATAACATCTGTTACAATCCGCAAAAGGATGCGTCCCTCACGTCCTTCGAAAGCAAGAACGTGACGCCCGTGTTCATGGGGCCGAATATCTTCGCGGGACCCAAACTTGCCGGACCGTCGTCGGGGGATTTCCGGGTGCGTGATATCAGTCCGGCGATCGGCACCGCCGAGGCGGATACCTCGGTGGCCGTCGACATTCTGGGCGAGCCCCGCGGCGCGGCGCCATCGATCGGCGCCTACCAAAGCGCGAGTCCCTGATCGCAGTTCGCCTTCTGGACGACGGAGCCAAAAGACCAGACCTGCCGTGGCCGCGACCACGGCAGGTTTCGATCGCGGCTTAGGGCACGCGCCGCCATAATGGCGAAAAACTAAAAGTCGGGGATTGTCGTATTATTGACGCACCTCGCGTGCCTGTCATTTGCCCGCCAAGCGCGAACTGATAATCGTTCGGAGGCTTGGTGACTCTCATATTTATTCAAAATTAAACATTGCGAGCGGTGCGGACGTCGCATACCGCTGCATCACCAATCACTATATGAGGTAGGGCATATATCGTGAAACATAAAGTGTCTGTTCTGTTTCCGTTCTACATTCTAGTTGTTGGCCTGATCTGTGCCGCAACGCCAGCTCGATCAGCCTCCTGGTATGTCGATGGCCGATATGGTGATCGAGTCAATACCGGAACCGCCAAATCTCCATTCCTTTACTTGTGGCAGGCATTGCAAAAAGTGAACCCGGGCGACACGATTTACATGGTGCCGTCGATCACCTACCCGCAGCTAGGCTTCACTGCCGAGGGAACCGCCTCAGCGCCGATCACGCTGGCCGGGTCTGACCCGTCGCGACCGACCAAGGTCTCGGGCATGGGGATCCACTCGGCGATTTGGATCAACGGAAACCATCTCGCGGTGCGTAATTTCGACGCCACCGCGCCCGGAAAATATGTCGCGATCTCATTGGCACCGAACAAGCACCATATCACGGTGGCCAGCAACGTCATCCATGATGCCGGCCTCAACGGGATCAACACCGTCGCCAACGACTACGTCACCGTGTCGCACAACATCGTCTACGGCAATGCCCATATCACGGAGGATGCATTCGGCAGCGGGATCTCGTTCCTCGGAAGCGTCGACGTCGACGCCAACCGAGGCGTCAAGATGATCATCGACGGCAACATCGTCTACAACAACACCAACGTTCCTTATTGCTCGACCTCGCGCTGCCGCGCCGCGGCGGCCGACACGGACGGCAACGGTATCATCATCGACAATAACATCCGCGACGGGATCGGCAACGTTCCCTATAGAGGCTCTTTCCTGATCACGAATAACGTGATCTATCGCAACGGCGGCCGCGGTGTGCACGTCTACAAGAGCGGCAACGTCATGATCACCGGGAATACAATGTATTTCAATAATCAGGATGACTACGAGTCATTCTGGCACCCTGGCGAGGTCTCCGTCATCAAGGCCGGCAATGTCTCGGTGGTCAACAACATCCTGCACAGCGACGGACTGAACAGCTTCAACCATAGCGGCACCGCGCCGAACTACCATGTGTGCGTCTCGATTACCCAGAACACGGATGGACGCGGTCGACTCGTGGCGCGCGACAACATTTGTTACAATCCGCAGAAGAATTATGGATATCTGGCGTTCGTCGAAAAGAACGCCAACCCAGTCAGTGTCGGGCCAAACATTTTCGCCAGCGCCGGGCTCAAGAGCCCCGGCCACGGGGATTTCCGGTTCAATCGAGGCAGCATCGCCTATCATGCGGCAGATCCTGACACCGCGCCGCCGGCCGACATTCTCCGAGTCTCTCGTGGCTCGCGGCCGTCCATTGGGGCCTATCAGAACCCCGCCCAATAGCATTGCTCCCTGTCGCCGCTCCCGCATGTTGCGCTGTCTGGCGCGGCATGCAGGATGCGGCGATGACGCCGACCTGGGACCCTGAGCGTGACGACACACTGATCTGTGTCGCCGTACGCGACGAGACTCAAGATGTGCGTACGATCGTCTTCGCGGCTCCCGAACCGCGCCGCTTTGCCTTCCGTCCCGGGCAGTTCATGACGTTCGCCTTCAATGTGGATGGTCGCGAGATCCCCCGCTGTTACACGCTGGCCAGCAGCCCGACTCGTCCCGACCGCATCGCCATCACCGTCAAGCGACAGCCGGGCGGGCTGGTCTCACCCTGGTTGCACGCGACGATGCGGCCCGGCCGCCGGGTCGCGGTGGCCGGACCGATGGGGGAGTTCTGCGCACCCTGGGAGGCGCCGGGGAAAAGGCTGCTGATTTCCGGCGGCAGCGGTGTCACGCCGCTGATGAGCATGACCCGCGCCGCGTATGATCTCGCGGACGGCACGTGTGACATCCTTTTCGTCCACGCCGCGCGAAGCCCCGACGACATCCTGTTTCGCGCCGAACTGGCTGGCATGGCGCGGCACTGGCCGGGGCTGCGAACGGCCTTCGTCTGCGAAGGTGACAGTCCGGGGGAAGCCTGGCCTGGTCATCGTGGCCGTCTGTCGCTGCCGATGCTGCGGCTGATCGCGCCTGATCTGCTGGAGCGCGAGGTGTTCTGTTGCGGGCCTGCCCCGTTCATGCGCGCGGTGCGGACGATGCTTGACGAGGCGGGGTTCGACCGCGCCCGCTACCATGAGGAGAGTTTCGATTTCTCGGCGTTGCCGGACGTTGTCCAGGTCGAGGTCGCCACGGCCGAGACCGCGGTCGCCGTCAGCTACAGCGTGCAGTTCGTGCGATCGGGTCAGACGATCACGTGCGCCGCGTCCAGCACCGTGCTGGACGCGGCGAAAGCCGCCGGCCTCAAGCTGCCGAGTTCCTGCGCGAAGGGCATGTGCGGCACCTGCAAGTCCAAACTTATCGCTGGACGGGTCGACATGAAGCACGCCGGCGGCATCCGGCAGCGCGAGATCGACGGCGGGATGGTGTTGCTGTGCTGCTCACGCCCGCTCGCAGACTTGGTGGTCGACCGCTAAGGCGCCATCCCGGGCGGCGGCATGGGCATGGCCGTGCCCGCGCCTTCGTGTCACAATTGCGGTCACTTGCACTGCCGGAAAGAAGCCATGGCGTTCAAACCAAACTACAATCAGCAGCGCGCCGAGCGGATGCGCGCCAAGCAAGCCAAGCAGGAGGCCAAGCGTCTCACGCAGGAGCAACAGAAGGCCGAGCGCCGCAGAGCGCTCGAGGCGGGCGAGACGCCACTCCCCGAAACGGCCGCCGAACCCGAAGACGCGGACCCGGACGACGACAAGCCGGCTGCGTGAGGGTTAGGCCGGTTCCAACCGCCGGCCAAGTGGATCATAGAGCGGGCGGAGCGAGGCGCGGGCGGATTTCACTTCCCCCGCGACCTCGATCGTGAAGTCGGCCGCGCGGATCGCTTCGGTGCTCAGCGCCGTCTCACTGCCCACCCAGCCGAGACCAACAGCCGCGCCCAGCGTGTGGCCGAACATGCCGCTGGTGATCCGGCCGACCCGTAGACCGCCCGATCGGACCGGCTCGTCGTGGAAGAGCATGGCGTCGGGATCGTCGAGAATGAACTGCACCAGCCGGCGGGTCACACCCGCCTGACGCTGCCGCAACAGCGCGCCACGGCCTAGAAAATCCGGCTTGTTCCAATCTATACAGAATCCGAGGCCGGCCTCGATCGGCGTGGTCTCGCTGTCGATGTCGTGGCCCCAGTGCCGATACGCCTTCTCCAGCCGCAGGCTGTTCAGCGCATGGTAGCCGCAAAGCCGTAATCCGTGTGGCTCGCCCGCCTCGAACAGGCGGTCGAACACGTCCGGCGCATATTCGGTCGGGACGTACAGCTCCCAACCGAGCTCGCCGACATAGGTGATGCGGCTGGCGCGGACGCGGGCAAACGCCAGTTCGATCTCACGGCTGGAGCGGAACGGGAAGACGTCATTGCCCAAATCGTCGGGCGTAAGCCGCGCCAGCACGTCGCGGGCGCGCGGTCCCATCAGTGATAGCACGGCGTAGGCGCTGGTCACGTCGGTCACCGTCGCGCCGAGGTCGCCGATCGCGCCTTCCAGGTGGAGCAGGTCGTGGCGCTGCGAGGCGGCGGCTGTGACCACCAAGAAGGCGCGCGGGCCGGTGCGGGTGACGGTCAAATCCGCCTCGATACCGCCACGTTCGTTGCACATCTGGGTGTAGACCACCCGGCCGACCGGCACGTCCACCTGTGACACGCAGACGCGGTTCAAAGCGGCGGCGGCATCGCGGCCCTGCACCAGAAATTTCCCAAAACTGGACTGGTCGAACAGGCCGACCGCCTCGCGCACCGCCCGATGCTCCTCGCCGGACGCCGCGTGCCAGTTTTGCCGTCCCCAGGCGTAGGCATAGGCTGCGGGCTCGCCGGCGCCGGCGAAGAAATTGGCACGCTCCCACCCGGCGGTTTCGCCGAAGCAGGCGCCTCGAGCGGCCAGCCGGTCGTGCAGGATGGAGCGTCGCGCGCCTCTCGCCGTCTCGGCCTGCCGATGCGGCCAGTGCATCGCATAGAGCAGGCCGAGAGACTCCGTCGTGCGTTCGCGCAGATAAGCCCGGTTGGACTGGAACGGGGAAAAGCGTCGAATATCGACGTCCCAAAGGTCCATGCCGGGGGTTCCGTCCAGCACCCAGTCGGCGACCACGCGGCCAGCGCCGCCGGCCGACTGAATGCCGATCGAGTTGAACCCAGCCGCCACGAACAGCCCCGGCAGCTCCGGCGCCTCGCCGAGTATGTAGCGGACGTCCGGGGTAAAGCTCTCAGGTCCGTTGAACAGGAGTTTGATGCCGGCAGTCTGCAGGATCGGAATGCGCTCGATGGCCGCTTCGAGCAGCGGCTGGAAGTGATCGAAGTCCTCGGCAAGCTGATCGAAGCAGAAATCCTCCGGAATTCCCTCCATCCCCCAAGGTTTGGCGCCGGGCTCGAAACACCCGACCAGCAGTTTCCCGGCGTCCTCCTTCACGTAGATGCATCGATCCGGGTCGCGCAGCACCGGCAGGTCGCGCGGGAGGCCGGCAATTGGTTCGGTCACCAGGTAGAAATGCTCCGCCGCGTGCAGCGGCACGACGACGCCTTCCGCCGCGGCAAAATCGCGGCTCCACATTCCGCCCGCCAGAACGACATGTTTTGCCTGAACCTCGCCGTGCGCCGTCACGACCCCGGTCGCTCGTCCGCCCTCCCGCAGCAGGCCGGTAACCTTAGTGTCCTCAATGATCCGTGCGCCATGCGCGCGGGCGGCGGACGCCAGAGCCTGCGTGGTGTCCACCGGATCAGTCTGGCCGTCGGTCGGCAGGAAAATGCCCCCCTCGACGCCTTCGAGACTCAGCAGCGGATAGCGCGCGAGGATCTGCGCCGGGGTGAGCGTCTCCGCCGGCAGGCCGAATAACGCCGCCATGCTCGCCTGCCGTTTCAGCTCGTGAAGCCGCGCGGGGCTTCCGGCGAGGCTTATGGAGCCGGTGCGACGATATCCGGTCGCGCGTCCCTCGGCGGTCAGTTTTTCGTAGAGCTGCGCGGAATACTGCGCGAGCCGGGTCAGGTTCTGGGTGGCGCGCAGCTGCCCGACCAGGCCCGCCGCGTGCCAGGTCGTGCCACAGGTCAGCCGTCGACGTTCCAGCAGCAGCACGTCGGCGCCGCGCAGCGCCAGATGATAGGCGATGCTGCAGCCGACGATGCCGCCGCCGATCACCACGATTTCGGCCCGGCCGGGCAGCGGCGTCATGCCCGCAGCCTCTCGTTGCGCGGGTCATAAAGCGGCTCGACCCCGACCCGTGCCCCGCGCCGCTCGCCGAAGACCTCCACGGTCACGGCGTGGCCCGCCACCGCGTGCGGCGTGTCGAGATAGGCCAACGCGAGGCTGCTGTTCAGCGTGTGGCTCCAGCCGCCTGACGTGACAAGACCGATCCGGTCATGGCCCGCGAACACCGACGCCAGGGCAGGCGCGTCGGCATCGCTCGCCTCATCCAGCACGAGCGGTACCATCCGTTGGGAAGGCCCGCGCTGGTGTTCGGCCAGGGTCGCAGCGCGGCCGACGAATTCCGGCTTGTTCAGGTCGACGAACCGGTCGAGGGAAGCCATCAGGGGCGTATATCCGCTCTCCAGGTCTGTCTTCCAGCCACGATAGCACTTGTCTAGCCGCATACTGTCCGTTGCGTAGATGCCGAAATCGGCGAGCCCGAACGTCGCCCCAACCTCCCACAAGGCGTCATAGACAATGGGTAGCGCGCGCATCGGAACGTGCAATTCCCACCCCAGCTCGCCGACATAGTTGACCCGCATGGCCGTAAGCCCGACCCCGGCCACCTCGATCTCCCGCACGCTCAGCCACGGGAACTCAGCGTTCGAGAGGTCCGCCTTCGTGACTTGCTGCATCAGGGCGCGCGCGTGGGGGCCGGCCAGCACGAGGGTTCCGAGCTCATCCGACACCGGGGCGAGACGGACGCCGGGCGGGACCGAGGGACGCAGGACATCTTCGTCGTGCTGCTCGGCGGAGGCCGCGCTACAAAGATAGAAATTGCCAGGCTCGAGGTGCGCGACCGTGAACTCGGACAGCAGGCGGCCGCGTGGGTCGAGCGCGTAGGCCAGCCCGATACGACCGGGTTTCGGCAGCCTCGTGCATAGCACGCCGTCGAGCCAGGCCGCCGCGCCGGCGCCGGTGAGGCAGTATTTTGTGAAGCCGGGCAGGTCGAGCACACCGACCCTCTCGCGTACCGCGCGGACCTCGTCGCCGACCTTCTCGTGAAACACCCGGTCGCGGCGCAACGACAGGCGATCCTCGCCGGGCGGAGCGGGCAGGGAGCCGAACCAGGTGGCGCGCTCCCACCCGCCGCGCGCACCGAACCGCGCGCCCTTGTCGCACAGGCGCTCGTACAACGATGAAGTGGCCAGAGGCCGGCCGGCCGGCCGCTCCTCGTTCGGAAACCCCGTTGCATATTCGTTCTGGTAGACCTCCACGGCGCGGGCGACGGTGTAACTCTTGCTCGCCCAGCGCCCGAAGCGGCGCGGGTCGATCGGCCAAAGGTCGAAATCGGGGCCGCCATCGATGATCCATTCCGCCATCGCCCGCCCGGCGCCGCCAGCCTGCGCGATGCCGAAGCTGAACGTGTTGGCATGAAAGAAATTCGGCAGGCCGTGTGCGGGGCCAAGATAGGGATTGCCATCCGGGGAGTATGGGATCGGCCCGTTGACCACCCGTCGCACGCCGGCCCGGCCCAGCGCGGGCACCCGGGCGCAGGCCGCTTCGATATAGGGTTCCAGCCGCTCCAGATCGTCGTCCCACAACTGGTGCGCGAAATCGGCCGGCATGCCGTCTAGCCACATCGGGGTCGCTTGCCACTCATATGGCCCGAGGATGAAGCCGTGTCGTTCTTGCCGGAGGTAGTAGGACACGTCGGGATCGCGGAGCAGCGGCAGGCGCGGGATGCCGGCCAGTTCAGGCGCCTCCCCAGTGACGAGATACTGATGCGACATCGTCATCGTCGGAAAGTCCTGGCCGAGCATTCGCATCACTTCGCCGGCGCGATAGCCGGCGGCGTTGACCACGATATCGGCCAAAATCTCGCCTGTCGGGGTCTTCGCCCGCCACAGACCGTCCTCACGCCGCAGCCCCGTGACGGGCGAGAAACGGCGTATCGTGGCACCCATCGCCCGCGCCGCGCCGGCCAGAGCGTGCGTCAGCTGCGCCGGGTCGATGTCGCCGTCCTGCGGATCCCACAGAGCGCCTAACAGCCCGTCGGTCTGAATGAGCGGATAGCGCACCCTCAGCGCGTCCACGTCGAGCAATTCGTAGGCTAGCCCCTGCGCCCGGGCCATGGAGAGGACGTGGCGGAACTCATCCATCCGTTCGGCGGTGTGGGCGAGGCGGACGGATCCCGTGACATGATAGGCGATCGGCCGATCCGGGTCGGCGGCCAGCCGGCGATACAGGTCGGCGGAATACGCCTGCAGCCTCATCACTCCCCAGGACCCCGAGTAGGTCGGGCAATTCCCCGCAGCGTGCCAGGTCGATCCCGACGTCAGCTCGTCTCGCTCGAGCAGGATCGCCTCGGTCCAGCCGCGCTGCGCAAGATGGTAAAGTATACTGCAACCGACCGCGCCACCGCCGATGATCAGTGCACGTGTGCGCTCCACCATTCTCGCCTCCCATCAGACGGACAGCGTAGCAGGACGTTGGGCGAAGCGGGAGCAGGCCGAAACGTCGCACGCCACGAACGAGGCGTGATGATTTCGTAATGTCTGCCGGCCTGGTTCACGAGCAGTTGACTGTCGGGACATCGCCTCCGATGATCGATTGTCAGACATGCGCGGGTTGCAGACGTCCGCCGCGAAGTCGGCCACAGGGGATAGGGCAGCGACCATGACCGAGATCGAGTATCTTCAGCTTCAGGCTATGCGTGGCCGCCTCTCTCGCCGGGAATTCCTCGGTCGCGCCGCCGCCGCGGGTGCCAGCGCCGCCGTGCTGGCGACGATGACCGGGGTGATCGACGCGCATGCCGCCGACACCCCGAAGAGCGGCGGCACGCTCAAGCTCGGTGTGGGTGGCGGCAGCACGACCGACAGCCTCGATCCGTCCACTTGGACCGACACCGTCATGGTCGACGCGGGGGGCGGTTACTACAACGCGCTGGTCGAGACCGGCGCGGACAACAAGCCGGTGCCGGAATTGGCCGAAAGCTGGGAGGCCAAGCCGGGTGCCACTGAGTGGGTTTTCAACCTGCGCAAGGGAGTCACGTTCCACAACGGCAAGACGTTCGACGCCGACGACGCGATATTCTCGATCAACCTGCATCGCGGCCAGAGCAAATCCGGCGCGTTCGGATCCTACAAGGTCATCAGTGATGTCAAGAAACTGACGGATAACCAGATTCTCGTCACGCTGTCCTCAGGCGACGCCGATTTTCCAATGATCTTCTCGGACTACCACGGCAAGATCGTGCCGGCCGGGACGACCGATTTCAGCAAGGGGATCGGGACGGGCGGCTATACCGTCGAGCGGTTCGACCCGGGTGTGCGCGCCGCCGGAAAGAAGTTCGCGAATTACTGGAAAGCCAACCGCGCCCATGTCGCGGAGTTCGACATCACGGTCATCAACGACACGAGCGCGCGAATGAACGCGCTCATCTCGGGACAGGTGGACGTCGTGAACCGCGTCGACCCGAAGCTCGCCAACACCCTGAAGAAGAAGGCGGGCCTGGAGCTGGTGGTCGCCCCCGGCGGGTGGCACACGGTCGTCAGCATGATGCAGGACCGGCCCCCGTTCGACAGCCTCGATGTGCGTCTTGCCTTCAAATACGGCGTCGATCGCGCGCAGATCGTCAAGACGCTTTTCAGCGGCTTCGGCTCCGTGGGCAACGATCATCCGATCCCGAAAGGGGATCCATATTTCAACAAAGAGCTGGCGCAGACCGCCTATGATCCCGACAAAGCGAAATTCTATATCAAGAAGTCCGGCTATTCCGGCGCGATTTTGTTGCAGGCGTCGGACGCCGCGTTCAATGGGGCCGTGGACATGGCGACGTTGATGCAGGCGAGCTGTGGCAAGGGCGGCGTCAAGGTCGACGTGAAGAAGGAGCCCGCCGACGGGTTCTGGGACAATGTCTGGCTGAAGGGCTCGTGCGTCACGAGCTACTGGGCGGGTCGCTCGACCGCGACCCAAATGCTGGCGGTTGCCTACGGGCCGGACGCGCCGTGGAACGAAAGCCACTACAAAAACCCCGAGTTCCAGAAGGCGCTGTTGGGCGCACAGGCGGAGCTTGACGAGGGCAAGCGCAAGACTTTGCTGTGGGAGTGCCAGAGGTTGCTGCACGACGATGGCGCGACGGTCGTGCCGGCGTTCCGAGACTGGGTCGACGCGCACAACGCGAAAGTCGGCGGCCACACGCCCCACACGCTCTTCGACATGGATAACGGGTATATCGTCGACAAGGCGTGGATCAAGAGCTGAGAAGGCGGAAGCGGAACGGTTGGCTTATTCCACGTCCGGCATGGCTCCCCCACCCCGCACCTCTCCACAAGGGGGAGGGAGCAGGACAGCCTTGTCCCTCCCCCTTGTGGGGAGGGACGGGGTGGGGGTCGCGCGGTTTTTGGCGCCTGACCGTTGATCCGCCTCATCACGCAGCGCCTGGTACTCGGCTTCCTCACGCTCTTGGCCGCGTCGGTGTTGATTTTCGCCGGCACTGAAGTGCTGCCGGGAGATCTCGCCTCGGCAATTCTGCAGAACTCGGCGACACCGGAGAACATCGCCGAGCTGCGCAAGGAACTCGGCCTCGATCGCCCCGCTTCGGTCCGTTACGTCGAATGGCTGGGCAGCGCCGCGCAGGGTGATCTCGGGCGTAGCCTGGCCAATCACCGCGACGTCGTCGAGGAACTCACGCCACGGCTGAAGAACACGTTGTTTCTCGCCGTCTATGCGGCGGTGATCGCTGTGCCGCTGGCCGTCATGCTTGGGCTTGCGGCGGCGATCTGGCAGGGCGGAGTCTACGATCGGACGG
Source organism: Acetobacteraceae bacterium (assembly GCA_965246915.1). Lineage (GTDB taxonomy): Bacteria > Pseudomonadota > Alphaproteobacteria > Acetobacterales > Acetobacteraceae > CAVRQM01. The sequence continues at coordinate 52,632 of CBDFGB010000006.1, read as the reverse complement.
TCAATTTCGTGACGCTCCTGACCATATCCGTCCCAGAATATCTGGTTGGATATTTGTTGGTGAAATATCTGTCGGTCCGGTTGGGTTGGTTTCCTTCTCTGGCTAACGTGACGCCCGATACGCCGATGGGCGAACGAATGGTGCTGACCTTCCTGCCGATGCTTACTCTCGTGTTGGTCGTCGTGGCGCACATGATGCGAATGACTCGCGCGTCCGTGCTGAACATCATGGCCAGTCCTTACATCGAGATGGCGTTCCTGAAAGGCCTGCCGAAATCGCGTGTCGTCGTCCGGCACGCCTTCCCGAACGCCTTGGCCCCGATCATCAACGTCATCGCGATCAACATGGCCTATCTGATCGTCGGCGTGGTGATCGTCGAGGCGGTGTTCGTCTATCCCGGTCTCGGCCAGTTGATGGTCGACGCCGTCAGCAAGCACGACCTGCCGGTGGTGCAGGCATGCGGCCTGATTTTCGCAGGCGCTTTCATCCTGTTGAACATGACGGCGGACATCATGGCCATCCTCAGCAACCCGCGTCTGCGCAAACCGCGATGAGCGCGGTCGCTGGCCCCCCACCGTTTCAACTGCGGCTGTTCGGCCACAAGGTGCCGCTGACGGCGGCGATCGGCCTGCTTATCATCGCCGCGAACATCGTCGCAGCCGTCGGCGCGCCTGTCCTCGCGCCGTTCGGCCAGTCGGAGATCCTGGGCGACGCTTGGGCGGACCCAGACGGGACTTATCCGCTTGGCCTGGACAACCTCGGCCGCGATGTCCTGAGCCGCCTGCTCTACGGCGCGCGCATGTCGATCGGCCTATCGATCCTCATCACCTGTCTGTCGTTCACCATCGGGATCGTGTTCGGGTTCGCGGCGGCGCTGAGCAAGGGATGGGTCGATACGGTGCTGTCTCGCTTTGTCGACCTGGTCCTGTCCATGCCGACGCTGATCTTCGCGTTCGTCGTGCTCTCTGTGCTCGGCACCGATCTCGGCGTTCTCGTCGTCACGCTGGCGCTGCTCGACAGCGTGAAGGTTTTCCGTCTGGCCCGTGCGCTGGCGCTCAATCTTGGCGCTCTCGAGTATGTCGAGGTTGCACGCGTGCGCGGCGAAGGTCTCTGGTGGGTCATCCGCAAGGAAATCTTACCGAATGCGATGGCGCCGCTGATCGCCGAGTTCGGCCTGCGGTTCAGCTTCGCATTCCTCTTCATCGCTGCCTTGTCGTTCCTCGGGCTGGGCGTGCAGCCGCCACTGGCCGACTGGGGCAGCATGGTCCGTGACTATCGAGACATGATCAACCTGGACTTGCCGCTGCCATTCTATCCGGCGGGCGCCATCGCGTTGCTGACGATCGGTGTGAACTTCGTCGTGGACTGGATGCTGTCGATCCACTCGCGCGGCCACGGAGAGGGCGTATGAGCGGCCGCACGCTCGGCGAGGAGATCCTCTCGGTCGATGCGCTCGTGGTGCAAGTTCGGACGGATGCCGGCTTGGGTTCGACGCTGGTCGACCGCGTCGGCTTCTCGCTCCGGCGGGGCGAGGTGCTCGGGCTGATCGGCGAGAGCGGAGCCGGAAAATCCACGATTGGCTTGTGCACGCTCGGCTACACGCGCGGCGGTTGCGCGATGACGGGTGGGAGCCTGGTATTCGAGGGGCGCGACATCCGCAAAATGACGGCGGGCCAAAGACGGGCTCTGCGTGGCCCCGGCGTCGCATACGTCGCCCAATCGGCTGCGGCGAGCTTCAACCCCGCCATGACGCTGATGACGCAGGTCTGCGAAATTCCGCTGCGCCAAGGGCTGATGACGGCCTCGCAGGCGCGCGCGCGGGCGGTCGAGTTGTTCCGGGAACTCGATCTGCCGAACCCGGACGCGTTCGGCGAGCGTTATCCGCACCAAGTGAGTGGCGGGCAGTTGCAGCGGGCGATGGCGGCAATGGCGATGGCCGCCAAACCCGACATCCTGGTGTTCGACGAGCCTACCACCGCGCTCGACGTGACAACCCAGGTGGAGGTGCTTGCGAGTTTCCGTAAGCTCATTCGGGAGAGCGGGACGGCGGCGATCTACATCACTCACGACCTCGCCGTCGTGGCACAGATCGCCGACGAAATCATGGTGTTGCGACATGGCAAGATGATCGAGCACGGCACGTCGGTGCAGATCCTTCAGGCCCCTCGCGAGGAATACACGCGGCGCTTGGTGGCCGAGCGCGTCCACGGCCACACCTTCCTGCCGCCAGAAAGGGTCGGCGCGGTCCCGGTGCTGGAGATCGAGCACGCGGTCGCGAGCTATCATGGTCTGGTCCGAGTGATCAACGACGTGAGTCTTTCGGTCAACAAGGGCGACACGGTCGCGGTGGTCGGCGAAAGCGGCAGCGGCAAATCGACGTTGGCGCGAGTCGTGATGGGCCTGCTGCCACGCGAGTCGGGCGATGTGCGTTTTCAGGGCAAAAGCCTGCCGCCGAAGCTGAAGGACCGCACGCGCGATCAGCTGCGCCGGGTGCAGATGATCTATCAGTCGCCCGACGTGGCGCTGAACCCCAATCAGACGCTACTGGAAATCATCGGCCGGCCGGTGGCGTTCTATTTCGGGCGGTCGCGTTCGGAGGTGCGGACGCGCGTGCTCGAATTGCTGCGCATGATGGACCTGCCGGAAACCTTCATCACGCGACTGCCCGGTGAGTTGTCGGGCGGCCAGAAGCAGCGTGTCGGGATCGCCAGGGCGATCGCCGCCGAGCCGGATCTCATCATCTGCGACGAGGTGACCAGCGCGCTCGATCAGCTGGTCGGCGAGGAGATCCTCCGCCTGCTGAAGCGGTTGCAGGATGAGTTGGGTATCTCATACCTGTTCATCACGCACGACCTCGGCACGGTGAAGCGCATCGCCAACAAGGTCGCGGTCATGCTGAAGGGCAAGCTTGTGGCCGGCGGCGAGACGGCGCAGGTCTTTGCGCCGCCTTATCACCCCTACACGGAGCTGCTGCTGTCGAGCGTGCCGGAGATGCGGGCCGATTGGCTGGATGAGGTGCTGGCGAGGCGGGCGGCGAAGGTTGCGGCGTAGGGCGGCGCATCACCCCCGCAACAACCGCGCTGCCTCTGGCGCAAAGTAGGTGAGGACACCCGACGCGCCGGCGCGCTTGAAGGCGACCAGGCTCTCCATCATCGCCCGCTCGCGGTCGATCCAGCCCTGGTCGGCTGCCGCGGCAATCATCGAATACTCGCCGCTCACCTGGTAGGCGAAAGTCGGGACGGCAAACGTTTCGCGCACACGTCGGACAATGTCGAGATACGGCATGCCGGGCTTGACCATGACCATGTCGGCACCCTCCTCGATGTCCATGGCGACCTCGCGCAACGCCTCGTCGCTGTTGGCGGGGTCCATCTGATAGGTCTTCTTGTCGCCCTTCAACGCGCCGCCGGAGCCGACCGCCTCGCGGAACGGACCGTAGAAGGCCGAGGCGTATTTCGCGGCATAGCTCATCAGGCGGGTGTGGATGAGGCCCCGCGCGTCCAGCGCCGCGCGGATCGCGCCGATGCGGCCGTCCATCATGTCCGACGGGGCGAGGACGTCGATGCCCGCCGCCGCCTGTACGATCGCCTGCTTCACGAGAATGGCGACGCTCTCGTCATTGGCGATGCGGTCGCCGCGAATTATGCCGTCATGTCCGTGGTCCGTATACGGATCGAGCGCCACGTCGCCGACCAGACCGATGTCGGGAAACTCGCGCTTCAGCAGCCGCGCGGCGCGGCAGATCAGGTTCTCCGGGTTGGCGCTCTCGCTGCCCTCCGCGTCCTTCTGCTCGGCGGGCGTGGCCGGGAACAGAGCGATGGCCGGGATGCCGAGTTTGGCGGCCTCGGCTACATGGGCCGGCAACAGGTCGATGGTGACGCGGCTGACGCCCGGCATGGAGGCGACCGCACGAGTCTCGGCCGTGCCCTCGATGACGAAGACCGGCCAGATCAGGTCGTCGACCGTGACGGCATTCTCGGCGATCAGCCGCCGCGTCCAGGCGTCATGGCGGTTGCGACGGGGCCTCGTGGTCGGGTAGCGGCCGACGATCATGCGTCCTCCGGTATGGTTTGTGGGCGAGGCGCTGGACAAGCGCGCGTTCATGCCGGAAATCGGAAACTCCCGCCAGGAGCCCCGACCATGAACGAGCAGAGCGCCTCCATCGTGCCGTCCCGTTTCTTCTCCGCGAGCCTCGCCGAGAGCGATCCCGAGCTCGCCGCCGCGATCGGCCGCGAGCTGGCGCGCCAGCAGGACGGTATCGAGCTGATCGCCAGCGAAAACATCGTGAGCGTCGCCGTGCTGGAGGCCCAAGGCAGCGTGCTCACAAACAAGTACGCCGAGGGATATCCCGGCAAGCGCTACTACGGCGGCTGCGCGGCGGTCGACATCGCCGAGACGCTGGCCATCGAGCGGGCCAAGCAATTGTTCGGCGCGGCCTTCGCCAACGTGCAGCCGCACAGCGGCGCGCAGGCTAATCAGGCCGTATTCCTCGCCACCTTGATGCCCGGCGATACGATCCTCGGGATGAGCCTCGCGAGCGGTGGACACCTCACCCACGGAGCTGCTCCGAACCTCAGTGGAAAGTGGTTCCGTGCGGTTCAGTATGGCGTGCGTCGCGACGACGGGCTGCTCGACTATGAGGAACTGGAATCACTCGCTCGCTCCGAGCGGCCCAAGATGATCATCGCCGGTGGCAGCGCCTATCCGCGGGTGATCGACTTCGCGCGGATCCGCGCGGTGGCCGACGAGGTCGGCGCGCTGTTCCTCGTGGACATGGCGCACTTCGCGGGACTTGTCGCCGCGGGCGTGTTCCCGAGCCCAGTGCCGCACGCCCATGTCGTGACGACGACGACGCACAAGACCCTGCGAGGCCCGCGCGGCGGGATGATCCTCAGCAACGATCTGGAGCTGGGCAAGAAGATAAACAGCGCAGTGTTCCCGGGGCTGCAAGGAGGCCCGTTGATGCACGTGATCGCGGCAAAGGCCGCGGCGTTCGGCGAAGCGCTGCGGCCGGACTTCCGCGCCTATCAGAAGGCGGTGGTGGACAATGCGCGAGTGCTGGCGGCCAGCCTGGTGGCGCAGGGCGTCGACATCGTCACCGGTGGGACTGACAGCCACCTCATGTTGGTCGATCTGCGGCCGAAGCGCGCGACCGGCAAGGCGGCCGAGGCGAGCCTGGAGCGGGCCCACATGACCGCCAACAAGAACGCCATTCCCTATGACCCGGAGAAGCCGGCGGTCACGTCCGGTATCCGCCTCGGCACGCCGGCGGCCACCACGCGCGGCTTCGGCGTGCCCGAGTTCGAGGAGGTCGGGCGGATGATCGGCACCGTCCTGGATGGTCTGGCCGCGAGCAACGACGGCAGCAACACGGCGACCGAGCGGGCGGTGGGCGAGCAGGTGCTGGCGCTGTGCGCCCGGTTTCCGATTTACGGACGGGGTTAGACCTGCCGACCGTCTGGCGCGAGGACGGTTTTCGCGTCGCGATCTTCGTCGATGACCATATGTCGGCTCATGTTCACGTCCTGGGCGATGGCGAGGCCAAGATCAACCTGAACGATCTCGGGCTGGTCTGGGCCCGCGGACTGAGCCGGGGCGAACCGCGGCGTGCATCGCGGCGTGTGGACCGCCGACGGGCTGATCTGCTTGTGACATGGAATGAGTTTCATGGCTGAACCGAGCGATGCGGACCTGGAAGCTGCCCTCGCGCGAGGTGAGGACCTCAAAGCGAGCGAGCCGCGCGCGGCGGCTTCCCGCTACGACGTGGCCACCGGGCGAGTGATCGTTGAATTGACGAACGGCCGCACGTTCGCAATCCCGGCGCGCAAGGCGCAGGGCCTTCAGGGGGCAAGGGCGGACCAGCTTGCCCGCGTCGAGGTGTTGGGGACCGGCTACGGTCTCCATTGGGAGGATTTGGACGCCGATTTGTCGGTGCCAGGGCTGATGGCTGGACGGTTCGGGACGCTCGCGTTCACGGTGTCGAACGCCGGGACAGGGCGACGGCCAGGCCCGCACGCGAAGGCTGGCGAATAGGAACGATGCGCTGCCCATTCTGTGGCCATGACGATACGCAGGTCAAAGACTCCCGGCCCGCCGACGACGGGTCGGCGATCCGGCGGCGGCGGTCCTGCACCAATTGCGGCCAGCGGTTTACGACCGTCGAGCGGGTCCAGCTCCGCGACCTGACGGTGGTCAAGTCGGATGGCCGCCGGGTCGCGTTCGACCGCGACAAGCTGGCTCGTTCGGTACGTATCGCGCTGCGCAAGCGTCCCGTGTCCGACGAGCGGCAGGAGCGCATCGTCAACGGGATCGTCCGTCAGCTGGAGGCCACCGGGGACGGCGACGTGGCAAGCAAGCAGATCGGCGAGCTGGTGATGGAAACCCTGAAGGAAGTCGACTCCGTCGCCTACGTGCGGTTCGCCTCGGTCTATCGGAACTTCCGGGAGGCCAAGGATTTCGAGGCCTTCCTCGGAGAACTCGGCGAGCCCACATGAGCGGTAGGATGGACGATCAGTCACATATGCGCTCGGCTTTGGCGCTGGCACGGCGCGGACTCGGATCGAGCTGGCCCAACCCGTCGGTCGGTTGCGTGGTGGTCCGCGACGGCCGCGTTGTGGGTCGCGCGGTGACCGCGCCCGGCGGCCGGCCGCACGCGGAGTCGCAAGCGCTTGCCATGGCGGGCGAGGCGGCTCGGGGCGCGACCGTCTACGTCACGCTGGAGCCATGCTGTCATCATGCCGGCACACCGCCCTGTACCGACGCGTTGATCGCGGCCGGCGTGGCGCGCGTGGTGGTCGCCCTGCGCGATTGCGACGCGCGGGTGAACGGCGCCGGGCTGGCCCGTCTGCGCGAAGCTGGCATCGTCGTGGACGAGGGCCTGTTGGTCGATACGGCGCGCGAACTGACCGCCGGCTTTTTCTCACGGATCCAGCGCGGCCGGCCGATCGTGACCCTGAAACTCGCGAGCACGCTGGATGGCCGGATCGCCACCGCGACGGGGGCGAGCCGCTGGATCACGGGTGAGCCAGCGCGACGGGTCGCGCACGGCCTGCGCGGACGGCACGATGCCGTAATGGTGGGCGTGGGCACCGTGCTGGCCGACGATCCGGACCTGACCTGTCGCCTCGACGGGTTTCGCGCGACCTCGCCGGTGCGGGTGGTCGCCGACGCGCGGCTGCGTACCCCGCTGTCCGCGAAATTGGTCACGACGGCCGCACAGACGCCGACATGGGTCCTCGCGCGGCCCGACGCCGACGCCTTGGGACTGGCGGCGATGGGCGTCGCGGTTCTTCCGGTCGGCCCGGGTCGTGACGCGGTCGGGGTCGATCTCGACGCGGCGCTCGGCGTTCTGGCGCGGCGCGGCCTGACCAGCGTTCTGGTCGAGGGCGGGTCACGCCTGGCGGCGGCGTTGCTGCGCGCCGATCTGGTCGACCGCATCGCCTGGTTCCATGCGCCGGGCGTGATGGGTGGCGACGGGCTGGCGGCGGCACAGGCGTTCGGGGTAGACGATCTGGAGCGCATGCCCCGCTTCGTGCGCCGGGACGCGCAACCGGTGGGCGACGATATGTTGACCGAGTTGCGCCGGGCGGCCTGATGTTCACCGGTATCATCACCGCCTTGGGGACGGTGCGGGAGATCACTCCGCTAGGTGCCGGGAGCGACATGCGCCTGGTTATCGGCGCGGATTGGCCCGACACGGCCGCCATACCCGTGGGCGCGTCGATCGCCTGTTCCGGTTGTTGTCTGACAGCGATCGAACTCGGTGCGGACTGGTTCGCCGTCGACGCCTCGGCGGAGACGCTGTCGAAGACCACGCTGGGATCGTGGCGGACCGGCACCCGCGTCAATCTGGAGCGGCCCCTGCGGGTTGGCGACGAACTCGGCGGCCACATCGTCGCTGGCCATGTCGACGGCGTGGCCGCGGTTGCGTCGGCCAGTCCCGACCATGGCTCGGTCCGCTGGACGTTCGTGGCACCTGACCATCTGGCGCGCTATATTGCTCCGAAGGGCAGCGTGGCGTTGGACGGCGTGTCGCTGACCGTCAATGAGGTCGACGGCGCTTCATTTGGCGTGAACATCATCCCCCACACCGCTGAGGTCACGGCGTTCTCGACGCTACGGCCGGGCGGTCGCGTCAACCTCGAAATCGACACGGTGGCGCGCTACGTCGCCCGTCTGCAGGAGTATCGGTGATATGGACGACGTGCTGACCCGCTCGCTCGCCGAATACCTCACCTCTACCGAGGAGCTGATCGAGGAGGCGCGCAACGGGCGCATGTTCATTCTGGTCGATAACGAGGACCGCGAGAACGAGGGCGATCTGATCGTTCCGGCCCAGTTCGCGACACCCGACGCCGTGAATTTCATGGTGCGGCACGCGCGCGGTCTGGTGTGTCTGGCGATGACCCGGCATCGCATCGAGCAACTCGGCCTGCCGCTCATGAGTCAATCCAACGGCACCCGGCACCAGACCGCATTCACCGTATCGATCGAGGCCGCGACGGGAGTCGAGACCGGCATTTCCGCGCATGACCGGGCCCGCACCGTGGCCGTGGCGATCAATCCGGAGGCCACGCGGGCTGACATCGTCACGCCCGGACACGTCTTCCCGCTGATGGCCCGCGAAGGCGGCTCGTTGATCCGCGCCGGCCATACCGAGGCGGCGGTCGACATTTCGCGACTGGCCGGCCTGAACCCGTCAGCCGTGATCTGCGAGATTATGAACGATGACGGGACCATGGCGCGCCTGCCGGACTTGGTCTCGTTCGCGCAACATCACGGGCTGAAGCTCGGGACCATCTCCGACCTGATCGCCTATCGCCGCCGGACCGAGAAGCTTGTGCGTCGCGTGCAGGACGGCATGCTGCATCACGATATCGGCGGCGAGTGGCGGCTTATCGTCTATGCCAACACCGTTGAGTACACTGAACATTTGGTCATGGTGCGCGGCGACATTGCGGCGCCCGGCCCGGTGCCAGTACGGATGCATGCAGTGGATCTGCTCGATGACGTCGTGGGCGGCCATGGCGGGGTGACGCTCCACGACGCGATGGCGATGATCGCCGCCGAGCGGCGCGGCGTGGTCGTGCTGCTGCGCGAGATGCGGCCCACTCGGCTGTCCGACCGTGTGCGGGCGTTGACAGGAGCCGAGCGGCCCGTCAGCGAATTGCGCGACTACGGCATCGGTGCCCAGATCCTTCTGGACCTCGGCGTGCGGGAGATGGTGCTGCTGTCCAACACCCACCGGACGATCGTCGGCCTGGAAGGTTACGGCCTGTCGGTGGTCGAGCAGCGACACATCGGTCCCGACGTTTGAGCACGGTCGATGCCGCGTTGCCGGCCGCGCCCGCAGTCCCCGGGCCGCCGCCGCGCGTGCTTGTGGTTCGCGCGCCTTACTACACGGCGGTTGTGAACGGGCTGCGAGACGGCGCGGCGCGAATCCTGAGTGACGCGGGCGCGACCTTCGACGTCCTGGACGTTGCCGGCGCCCTGGAATTGGCTGGCGCGGTCCGGCTGGCGTTGCATGCGCGGCGGTTCGACGCCTTCGTGACCTTGGGTTGCGTGGTCAAGGGGCAAACAGATCACTATGAGTTCGTCTGCCGCGAGGCCATGGCGGGGCTGACGCGGGTGGTGCTGGACCACGCTCTCTGCCTCGGCAATGGGCTGCTGACCGTGGCGACGCTGGCGCAGGCGGTCGAACGTTCAGGACCGGACGGACACAACAAGGGGGCCGAAGCGGCGGCGGCGGCGCTCATCCAGGTGCGCGCGGCGCGCTGGCTGGCCGGCGAGGGATGATGACCGACCAGAAGCCGCGACCGCGCACCGCCGCCCGTATGGCGGCTGTGCAGGCGCTGTTCCAGAGCGAACAGACGCAGACGAGTCCGGAGACGGTGATCGACGAGTTCGTCCGCCACCGACTCGGCGTTCTACCGGGACAGGAGGAGGACGAGGGCCGCACGCCGGACGCCAACGTGCCGCTGTTCTCACGCATCGTTCGGAGTGCCACACTCCAGCAGGACATGATCGATGCGATGTTGGCCGACCTTCTGCCGGCCGACTGGCCATTGGCGCGCTTGGACCCCGTGCTGCGCGCGCTGCTGCGGGCCGGCTCGGCCGAACTGGCGATGCCGGACGGGCCGCCCGGGCGGGTCGTCATCAACGAATACATGGACGTGGCGCACGGCTTCTTCGCCGGCGACGAGCCGCGGATGGCAAATGGGGTGCTGGACACCGCCGCGCGGCGGCTGCGCCCGCAGGATTTCAGCGCGACGTCGTGACCGACGACGACCTGCCGGCCGAGTTCACCATGATCGCCCGCTACCTTCGACCGCTGGCCGGGCGTGGGGCCCTCGGTCTGCTCGATGACGCCGCGGTGGTCGATGTGCCGCCCGGCCGATCTTTGGTAATCGCGGCCGACGCGCTGGTGGCCGGCGTCCACTTCCTGCCCGACGATCGCCCAGACTTGATCGCATGCAAGCTCCTGCGTACCAATCTATCCGACCTGGCCGCGATGGGCGCGCAGCCTTTGGCCTATCTCACCACGGTTGCCGTTCCCCAGGGCACATCCGATGCTTGGTTTGCGGACTTCGCGGCAGGCTTGGCCGCCGATCAGGCCGCCTTCGGTCTGTTCCTGCTCGGCGGCGATACGACATCCACATCGGGTCCGCTCAGCCTGTCGCTGACGATTCTTGGCTTGGTCGAGCGCGGTCGATTGCTCCTTAGATCAGGTGCCGGGCCGGGCGACGGCCTGTATGTCAGCGGGACGATCGGCGACGCGGCGCTCGGCTTGCTCGCGGTCCGCGGTGAGATCGCGGACACGACCGGCTTCCTGGCCGATCGCTATCGCGTGCCGCGGCCGCGCATCGATTTGGGCCGCGCGTTGGTCGGAATCGCCTCGGCCGCGATGGATATTTCAGACGGTCTCGTTCAGGACGTGGCGCATCTGTGCCGCGCGAGCGGCGTCGGCGCGGTGATCGAGGCCGATCTTGTGCCGCTGTCGGCGGCTGCGCGAGAGGCGGGTCGCTTGGATCTCTGCCTGAGCGGAGGCGACGATTACGAACTCGCATTCTCCGTGCCGCGCGCAAGCGAGGCGGTATTGGCCGACGCCATAACGTCAACGGGCGTTCCCGTTACGCGGATCGGGCGGTTCACGCCTGGCGCGCCGCGTGTCGTCGTCGTCAGGGCGGATGGTTCTCAGATGTCCTTGGCTCGGAGCGGCTGGGATCATCTCAGGCGTTGAGGAGAATGGGAGCCGGTATGGGCGGCCGGCTCCCGTCCGATATCAGCGGGCGAGCGTGAGTTTGATGCCGTCGGCCGAGCCGGACAGCTTTGCCCCTTTTGTCACCTCGTCAATACGAATTTCGACGCCGTTCGCGTTCTTGAGGATTTGCCCCCCAAGACCGTTCACCAGCGTGGCCTCGCCCGTGGCGGCGACGTAGTTGCCGGAGAAGTCGGCCAGCTTCTTCAGATTATAGACGCGCCCATGGCCGACGATCTTCGAGTATCCGACCGCGGCGACGCTTAGCCCCTGAACGCTGAAATGGTGCGTGGCACCCTGAAAGATCAACGTGCCGTCACCCCAGGTATAGCCCACACCCACCGCTGCCGACGTCGCGGTCAGGGTCAGCTTGCCGCTCGGTGGACCGCTCACGCCCGGGTCGGCCGCCAACGTCGCACGCGTGTTAATGGCGACACCAGCGACCAAAAGCCCCGCGGCGAAGGTCGCTGTCGCGACAAAAGTGCGTCTGCGCATCTCAGAGTCTCCAACCATGTTGCGGTTCCTTCAACGACGCGCGCGAAGCGGCGTTGCACGCAATGGCCGGATGCCGGCCCTGCGTCGCGCGAGGCTCCGCAGGGCCGCACATTGGGTCATCGGCCCACGTAGCGACCGGCCGTGCCGCCGTTCTTGCACACGCTCGGGTTGCCAATGTTCAGGTTATAGCCCGAGATGTTGTTGAGGAATGTCCGGTTGATGGCGGTCACATAGGTGGCCGACAGCAGATTCGGCACTTGGACGATCCCGGCGTTGTTCATATCCATCAGAAACGCCGAATTGTTGTTATACTGATTCTGCAGGAATGTTTTGATGCCCGTCGTGATGGTCGCATTTCTGTAGCACTGGCTGACCAGCACGTTGCTGAAGCCGACAACCGGGTAGCCAGTGCCCGGCGCGGGTACGGTCGGGATCCAGTTGGTCGGATCGGACGCGGCCGCCTTGGTGCCAGGCGGCGCCACGCTGGTGGCCAGCGCCGAGGTGATGGCCGAGAGGGTCGGGAGATAGGATTTGCCGTCAAACTGGTTCACCAACGAGGCGGCCCGAACGTTTGGATTGTAGTTGCCCGATTTCGGCGTCAATGACGTGAAGTCAGGACTGAGATAGCCGATCCCGGAATTCGTCACGAGAATCTGGTTCTGCATGCCGGTTGTGCCCTTCACGCCAAAAAGGTGGCGGGCAGCGTCGCGAAGTTGCTGGCGAAGAAATCCGTCGCCACGAACGCAATGTTGGAATTGCCGTTGGCACCAGTGGTGCACACTGCTCCCAGATGCCGGGTCAGCAGCGAGGTGGAACCGGCGCCGTCATTACGATAGATGACGGTTATTGGGTTGGCCGGCAGCGTGCCCGCGGCCGAGGTCTGGCTCCAGTTGGTCAGCTTGCCGGAAAAGATCCCGCAAAGGTCCCCGTCCGTCAGCGTCAGCGTGGTCGTCCCATTGTCCGAGAACAAGATGGCCACCGCGATGCCTTCGGCGGGGATTTGGATCACCGGGCCGCTGGCCTGGCCGACCGAGCCGGAGTTGTAGCTGGTGACCTGAGCCGCGGTCAGCAGCACTTCTGTCGTGCCGTAGTGGACCGTCGTGCCGGGACCGAAGCTCGCGATCGGCGCGACCGTGCCGCCGTTGAGGAGGGTGTAATCATTATTGAGAAAAGCATTGATCGCCTTGGTGGACCCGACCGATCCGAAATAAGTGACGGGTGGCGTGACCGCTCGGTTGCCGAAAATGAATGTCGAGTTTATCTTGAATAGATCGGTGAATTCATTGAGATACGCGAGATAGCCGATCCCGACGCCGCCGCCGTTGATGGGAACAGGCGCGGCAAACGTGGTCGCCGACACACAACTCAGTGTTGCGGCAAACAGACTCCGCGTCAGTAACGTCCGGATCGACGCCATGCGATTCTCCCCGCCCGGGGCGCAAGGGCTCCGGATCGAATTATGTGAAGTGGGCCAAAGCAGCGCAGATAGCTACAAGCTGCGTTATGTCCACGTCAATACGACGCCTCAAAACAGCAACGCTCTTCATCGCGCTGTCATGTGGTCCGCCGATTGGCCCTGCAGGACAGCCAAATGGGCGGCGCTCCGCTCACACGGCGCGCCGCCTAGGCACCTGCTACTTCGTTTTCGCGGCGATCGCGGCAAGCCCGCCGTCATAGATGCCGTCGATCACGCCAAGCGCCTTGGCGTCATCGGCGCCGTGCGCCTTGAATTTCCCCGACCAAGTGACCTTGGAGCCGCTACCGTGCGGAACGACCTGGATCTTCGAGGTATAGTCCGCGACGGGCAGCGGGCTTTCGAGGATTTTGTAGCTGTAGTGCATGGCCTTGTCGTCGCGCGCGAGTTGCTCCTCGACGATCGTGCCGCCGCCCTTCAGAGATAGTGTGCGGACATGCTTGCCGTCCTTCATTGAAAGTACGCATTTCTCGATCGCGGGATGCCACTGCCCGATACCGCAGAAGTCGCCGATCGTCGTCCACACCTTGGCGGGTGGTGCGGCGATCTCGATGCTCTTCGATGCATCGATCGCATGCGCCGGAGAGGCGCCGATCGCCACGGCAAGAGCCGCGGTAGAAGCGAGGATTTTCATTGTTGTGACGTTCCCTTGGTCGGTGATTGGGCGACCGCGTCGCCCTTCATTCGGCATGGCGGACAGTGAGTGCTAGAAGTTTCCAGGGTTGGTCGAACTGCCCTGCTGCCCTGTATCCCCGCCCAGGCCGGTGCCTGGCGAGAATTTCCCGACATTGCCCAGCAGCTGCTGCAGGAACGACGCTTCGCTGCCCGGCGACGGTGTGGTGCGGGCAACGACCTGCACCGGCTCGCTGTCCTTGAGCGTCTTTTCGGACACTCCGCTCAGCACGCCCGCCTGATCGAAACTCATCACGTAGACCTGCTGATTGAGCACCTTCTGCGTCCCCGCGATGACCGGGCGGGTGACTTGCGTGATGTAGATCCACTGAGTGTCGTCGAATGTCGCCTTCGTCGTCGGTGTTCCGAGCAGAGCCGTCACGTCGGCGCGTGTCGAGGTCCCCGGCACGAGCTGTTTCAGCGAATCGGCGTCGAGCTTGTTTCCCCGCGTCTGCGGCGCCTGGCTGAGAAAGGCCGGCATCGAGCAGCCGCCGCCCAGTCCGAGGAGCAAAAGGGCGGTCGCAGCGGCGGGCGGGGCACGGCGCGGTTGCAATGGGCGGCACCTCATGGCCATCGGCGGGGCAGCGAGCGGCGCGGCGGATTGATCGGCGCTGGCGTGCTGCTACGTGAGGGCGTGTCACGCCGGGCCGCGCCTTGTCAATCAGAGGTCCGCGCGTTTCGGAGGCATGCCATGGGACTTTTCGGATTGCTCGGTCGCGGCCGACATGAGCGCGCTGGTTTCGAGCTATACGGCCGAGCCGTCGCGGCAGCCCGCGCGCCGGTGCTCTACGCGGTGCTGGGCGTGCCCGACACGCTCGACGGACGGTTCGACATGGTCAGCCTGCATGCTTTTCTGCTGATCCGCCGCTTGCGCGGCTTGAAGTCGCCGGGGCCCGCGCTGGCGCAAGCAGTGTTCGACGCGATGTTCAACGACATGGACGTCACGCTGCGGGAGATGGGGGTCGGCGATCTCGGCGTCGGGCGGCGCGTGAAATCGATGTGGGAGGGATTTCATGGCCGCGCCTCGGCGTATCAGACGGCGCTCGACTCGGGCGATCGGATCGTTCTCACCGAGGCCTTGGCCCGCAATGTTTGGCGCAATTCGACCGAGCTGGCCAACGCCCGCCCACTGGCCGGCCTGGTGATGGCGCAGGATCGCCACCTCGCGGAGCAAAGCGTCGATGCCATGGCTCGCGGAGTGGTGGACTTCCTTTCGGCCGAGACGGGGCTGGCGGCGTGACCGCGCCGGTACCGCTCGAAATGACGCGACCGACGCCGATCAGTCGCATCGGGCCGCGCGGCCTCGCGGTGGACGTCGTCGCCAACGAGGACGAACTTCGGGCGATCGCCTCGCGCGTCCTGATTCCAGATGTGGCGTCGATGTCCTGCCGCTTCCACCTCACCCGTCGCGCCGACGATCCAGCGGTGGTGGACGTGGTCGGGGAGCTCGTGGCGTCGGTCGTCCAGGTCTGCGTGGTGACCCTCGAGCCGTTCGAGGCGCCGCTACAGGAGCGGTTCCGGCTCTGCTTCGTGCCCGTCGGGCGTGCGCTTGCCAACGACGACGATCCCGACTCGGCGGACGAGATTGCCTATGAGGGCGTTATGATCGATCTCGGCGAGGCGGCGGTCGAGCAACTGGCGCTTGCGCTCGAGCCGTTCCCACGCCGGCCGGACGCCACGCTCCCGGATCTCGGCGACGATGAGCTCGGTGGTGCGTTTTCCTCTCTATCGGTCCTCCGTCGATCGACATGACAGGCGTGCGACAGTCTTGTGGGACCTGCCTTGCGGGTCCGGCAGCGCTCTGCTAGACGCCGCGGCTCGCGCGAATTCGCATCGTTTGAACACGCCGCGTGCCGAGGCTGGCGCGGCGGCTGTCTGGAGAGGCTTGGTTCCATGGCTGTTCCGAAGAAGAAGACCTCGCCCTCGCGGCGCGGCATGCGTCGCAGCCACGAGGCGCTGAGCGTCGAAGCGCACGCGGACTGCCCGAATTGCGGTGAACTGCGCCGTCCACACCATGTGTGCAGCCACTGTGGACACTATGACGGGCGCGAGGTGATTCAGGCGGGCAGGGCGCTGAAGGCCGCCGTCCGCGCCTGATATGCCGTCCCGCGAGGACGGCGGCTGCGGCGAATGACCGAGGCGTTCACGCTGGCGATCGATGCGATGGGTGGCGACCGCGCGCCCGACATCGTGGTGGCCGGACTTCAAGTGGCGGCCGAACGTCATCCCGGTGCGCGTTTTCTGCTGGTCGGGGACGAGCGGCGCCTCATGCCGCTGTTGGCCCGTCACAAGCGCGCGCGCACCGCGTGCACCGTTCGGCATACCGGCGAGGCAATCGGCGGCGACATGAAGCCGACCGCCGCATTGCGGCTGCGGGGCACCTCGATGCGTATGGCGATAGATGCCGTGGCGGACGGCGAGGCGGCCGGGGTGGTCAGCGCCGGCAACACCGGCGCGCTGATGGCGCTTGCCAAGATCGTGCTCAAGACGCTTCCCGGGATCGATCGGCCGGCGATGGCGGCGATTTTTCCGTCCGCGCGCGGCGACGTTGTCATGCTCGACCTCGGCGCGAACATCGCATGCGACAGCCGCAATCTGGTGGAATTCGCGCTGATGGGGGACGTGTTTGCTCGGACTGTGCTGGGGCTGACCGCGCCGTCGATCGGACTTTTGAATGTCGGATCGGAGGAGCTCAAAGGCGACGACGAGTTGCGCGCCGCCGCGGGGGTCATTCGCGCCAGTCACATCGCTCCCAACTTTCATGGCTTCGTCGAGGGACACGATATCGCCCTCGGTACCACGGATGTGATCGTCACCGATGGGTTCACGGGCAACGTGGCGCTCAAGACGGGTGAGGGAGCACTGAAGTTGATTGGCGGCCTGTTGCGGCAGATTTTCTCTGCGTCTTTGTCAGCACGGCTTGGGTATCTGCTGGCGCGTCCCGGGCTCGACCGGCTGCGCGAGTGGCTCGATCCCCGTCGCTACAACGGCGCCGTGCTTCTGGGGCTGAACGGAGTGGTGGTGAAGTCGCATGGCGGCACCGACGCGCAGGGCTTCGCGCACGCGATCGACGTGGCGATGGACATGGTGGTACATCGGTTCAACGAGCGGATCCGCGAGGGGCTGGGGCGGATGAGCGCGCTGCGCAGCGCGGCATGACGAACGCGACCCCACGCCGCGCGATCCTGGCCGGCATCGGCGCCTACCTTCCGGAAAATGTCGTCACCAACGACGAGCTATCGCGCACCGTGGATACTTCGGATTCCTGGATTGTCGAGCGTACGGGTATCCGCCAGCGTCACATCGCTCAACCGCATGAGAGTTGTGCCTTCATGGCGACAGCCGCGGCGCGCGCCGCGCTCGGGCGGGCGGGCATGACGGGCGACGCGCTTGGTGCGGTGATCGTGGCGACCGCGACGCCGGACCAACAGTTCCCGGCAACCGCCGTGCGGGTGCAAGCCGCGCTCGCCGCGAGAGGGTTTGCGTTCGACATCTCGGCCGCCTGCAGCGGCTTCATCTACGCGCTCTCGGTTGCCGACTCGATGATACGGGCCGGGCAGGTCGATGCCGTCGCGGTGATTGGCAGCGAGGTTTATTCGCGGATCATGAACTGGCAGGACCGAACGACCTGCGTGCTGTTCGGCGACGGAGCGGGTGCGGTCATTCTGCGCGCCGAGGCGAGTGGCGGCGATCGCGGGGTGCTGTCGACGCATCTGCACGCCGATGGCAAGCTCGGCGATCTCCTTTATGTGGATGGCGCGGTGGGGCAGCCGGAGCGGCCCGGCCATCTCGTGATGCAGGGCCGCGAGGTTTTCCGTCATGCCGTCAATCACCTGGCCGAGGTGGTGGCGGAGGCGCTGGAGGCGAACGGGCTCTCCATCAACGATGTCGATTGGCTCGTGCCCCACCAGGCCAATCTCCGCATTCTCGACGGAGTGGGCAAACGGCTCGGGATTCCTCCGGAGCGCGTCGTGATCACCGTTGACCGCCATGCCAACACCTCGGCGGCGTCGGTGCCGTTGGCGCTCTCGGCTGCTGACGCCGACGGACGCCTTCGTCCCGGTCAACTTGTGCTGATGGAGGCCCTCGGCGGCGGCCTTACATGGGGATCGGCGCTGGTTCGCGTGTAGACTGCGGCCGATGGCTCAAACGCCTGTTTATATCGGATTTGTTGACGTGACCTCTCGCCCTGCCTACCGTCCTCGGATGACAGCGGTCACCCGGGCGCAATTGGCTGAGACCATTTACCTGCAGGTCGGCCTGTCACGAAATGAATCCGCCGACCTCTTGGAGACTGTCTTGGCGCGGATGAGTTCCGCCTTGCAGGATGGTGAATCTGTTAAAATCAGCGGGTTTGGAACCTTCTCGGTGCGGCAGAAGGGACGCAGGATTGGTCGGAATCCGAAGACCGGGGTCGAGGTGCCGATTCTTCCGCGCCGTGTGCTGGTCTTCCGCCCAAGCCAGGTGCTGAAGGCCCGCGTGAACAATTTGACGCCACCGGCCGAGACGGACGAGGACGAGTGACCATACCGCCGCGACCGAATGGGTCGGCCGCGGGCCACGTCGAACCCGAGAATGTCGCCCCGGGCGATCTCGAGCCTGCCCGTCTTGAGCCTAGCCGTCTCGAGCTTGGCGGTGCCGACGTCGGAGAGGGCGTGCCCATCACCGATGCGGCAGGCGTCGCGCGGGCACGCATGAGAAAGGCACCGAGCGCCTTTCGGACCATCAGCGAGGTCGCCGACGATCTTCACATCCCGCAGCATGTCCTCCGATTTTGGGAGACGAAGTTCCCGCAGGTTCGTCCGCTCAAGCGCGGCGGCGGACGGCGCTATTATCGCCCTGACGACATAGCCCTTTTGCGACGAATTTCGGACTTACTTTATATTCAGGGATTTACGATCAAGGGTGTCCAGCGCTTGCTGCGCGAGGGCGGGGGTCGACTTTCCGACGACATTCCACCTCCAACGGGCGATGAGCGCCGCGATCCCAATCCTGGCGGCGGCGAGCGGGAGCTTCCGATCCCGGGCCTGTTGGCGCAGGGCGACGACTCTGGGACGCGCGGCCGTCGTATGGTTCGATCACGAGGCGGTGATTCGGGCGACCGATCAGGCGACGACGAGACGGCTCGGCTGCGCGCGGTGATTGCAGCGGCGCTGTTGGAATTGGAGGCGTTGCGCACGCTGCTGCCGTAAGCTACGTCGGTCGGCGTCGGAGCGTAGCGCAGCCTGGTAGCGCATCAGTCTGGGGGACTGGGGGTCGTGGGTTCGAATCCCGCCGCTCCGACCAGCCGGCTCGGCCGTCGGGGCCAATGTCCGGTCATCGGCGCGGGTCTCGACCATCCGTCGCGTCCGCACGGCCCTGAGACGCCGGGACATCCATCGGGAGAGCGTTCGATCATGGGTCTATCGCATCGGCGCAGGCGTCGGTGGGTGCGGCCGCGACATGCCCGACGCCCGGCACGATCTTTAGTGTCGCGGATCCGACCCGGCACGGGGCGGCGACCACGCCACACCCGCCCAATGCAAGCACGATCGCCATGACCGCGGATACCCTCATACGACACCCTTCTTCACACATGAGTTTACCGGCCATTCAACGGTGAGGTGGTCACCGGAGTTCAATACCGCGCAGGACTTGCGATCGGGCCGCGCTTGGTGTTCATCGCATGAAAGAGGAGCAGACCGCGCCCAAGATGAGTTTCTCAAAGAGATACGAAAGCGACAATAAAACAACCACGGCCGTCTTCGTGATGTCCTCGTGGCACAGCGGTTCAACTTGGGTCGGATACGTTCTCGGCAGCGCGGCGAACGCCGCATTCGTCGGCGAGTATTACCGAGCTTGGAACGAGGAACTGCGGGTTCCTTGCACGATCTGCGCCGCGCGGGGGCTGTCGGCCTGCGAGGTTCTCCACGATGCGGAGACGACGCCGTGGCAAGACGCGTTCCGTTTTGCCGCGGAACGGACCCGCCGGCAGGTTATCGTCGAGAATTCCAAGTCGCTCGACTGGACCCGGCGCTTCCTTGGCCGACCGGACATCAGTGTGTTTTGCGTGCTGGTCGTCAAGGACCCCCGTTCCTGGTTCGCGTCGTTGCGTCGGCGCTCGCCTCAGGATCTGGAGGGGGCTCTGGAACGATGGTGTGACGAAAATCTTTCGTATCGGGACTTCCTGGCCGAAAATCCTGATTCCGCGGTAACGGTCGCCTACGATCTGCTTACTGCATCGCCGCGGAGCGAGTTCGCCGCGCTCTTCGCAGAATGCGGGCTTCGCTACTCGGATGACGCACTGGCGTATTGGACGCGCGAGCATCACGGGTTTGCCGCGAACGGTGCCAGCGATGCGCTCCTGCGGAGCGACAGTGCCGTGGCACCACCCGCCCACTTCAAAACCGGCGACGATTCGTTCTATGGCAAGCACTCCAGAAGCCTGTTTCGCGATGAACGATGGCGTTCGGAGCTGACGGAGGCCGAGAACGTCTCGATTCGTGAGCATCCGCGCGTTGTGGAAACACTCGGGAGCCTTGGGTATCGGCTGACCGAGCATGGTTTGGAACGGGCGATACGGCGATCGGGCCAGGGGTGGTGGCGCGCCGTCAGGTCGCGGATCGTGGGCAGCCGCTGACGGGCGGCCAGCACCACTATTTCTCCATCGCTTCGCGCAAAACTTCCAGCTCGAGCCACTGGTCCTCGGCCGCCCCGAGCTCGAGTTGCGCCTTCGCCAGCTCGTCCGTCGCCAGTCGGAACCGCTTGGGCTGCTCGGCATAGAGGTCGGGGTCGGCGAGGACGGCCGCATGGCGCGCCATCTCGGCCCGCAGCCGTTCCATGAGCTCCGGAAGGCGCTGCAGCGTGTGCCGATCCTTGAACGAGAGGCGCCGGGACGCCGTGGCGGCTGCTGGTGGGGGCGTGTGCTCGGCACGCGACCCGGCCGGCTTCGGCCGGGCTTCCGTCCGACGTGGCGGCCCGGCTCCACGTTGCGCGAGCATATCGGAGTAGCCGCCGGCGTATTCGACCCATTGGCCGTCGCCCTCCGCGACGATGACACTGGTCGCCACGCGGTCGAGGAAGTCGCGATCGTGGCTGACCAGCAGCACCGTGCCAGCATAATCCGCGAGCATCTCCTGTAGCAGGTCAAGCGTTTCCAGATCGAGATCGTTGGTCGGCTCGTCGAGCACCAGGAGGTTCGACGGCCTTGCCAGAGCCACGGCAAGCGTCAGTCGCCCCCGCTCGCCACCCGACAACACGCCGACGGGCGTGCGGGCCTGTTCCGGCGCGAACAGGAAGTCCTTCATGTAGCCGACGACATGCCTGCGCTCGCCGCCCACGGTGACGAGGTCGGTGGAGTCGCCGGTCAGCGTTCGCGCCAGGGTCAGCGTCTCGTCGAGCGACTCGCGCCGCTGATCAAGCACCTCCATCCGCAACGCTGAGCCGAGCGCGATACGACCGGTGTCGGCGGTCAGCGCGCCGGTGAGCAGCTTCAGCAGCGTGGTCTTGCCCGAGCCGTTGGGCCCCACGATGCCGAGTCGGTCGCCGCGCAGGACCCGCATCGTCAGCCCGCGGATGATGGGGAAGGCAGCACCAGGATGGGTCTTGCTCACATCTTCGGCGACGGCCACCAGTTTGCCCGACATGTCGCCGCCGCTGGCCGCCAGCCGGACGCCACCTTGCGGACCGCGCGCCTGGCGCTTTTGTTCGCGGAGCGACATCAGGTTGCCAAGCCGCTTCTGATTGCGCTTGCGCCGGGCCGTCACGCCGTATCGCAGCCAATCCTCTTCCATGACGATCTTGCGCGTGAGCTTGTGACGGTCGCGCTCCTCCTGTTCCAGCACCTCGTCGCGCCACGACTCGAACCCCGCGAACCCCTGATACAGGTGGCGCGTGGCCCCTCGGTCGATCCAGACGGTCGCACGCGACAGCGCGGTCAGGAGTCGTCGGTCATGGCTTATGATGACGACCGCGCTCGCTAGCTGCGTCAATTCCTGCTCGAGCCAGGCGATCGCCGGCAGGTCGAGATGGTTGGTCGGCTCATCCAGCAAAAGAATGTCCGGCGTGGGGGCAAGGACCCGCGCGAGTGCGGCGCGCCGGGCCTCGCCGCCGGACAGGTTGTCGGGCGCTTCCTCGCCGGTCAGCCCGAGTTCGCGCAACAGCAGGGCCGCGCGGTGCGGATCGTCCGCCGGTCCGAGCCCTGCCTCGACATAAGCGAGCGTGGTGGCGTGTCCGGAGAGATCGGGCTCCTGCGGCAGGTAGCGAATTGTCGTGCCAGGTTGGACGAATCGGGTTCCGGCATCGGCCTCCAGCAAGCCTGCGGCGATTCGAAGCAGGGTCGATTTGCCCGAGCCGTTGCGGCCCACCACACACAGCCGGTCGCCGGGCATCACCGACAGCGACGCGCCGTCGAGCAGCGCCGCGCCGCCGAGCGAGAGGCGAATATCCTGAAGCAGCAGCAGCGGAGGGGACATGCGAGGCGCTTAGCACGCTCGCCGCGTCCTGGCATGCGGATTGCCTCCATTTATGCCTAAACGTTGCGCGACACGCGACGCAGACTTGTAACTTGCGCATGACCTTGGCAGGGTCACGGCCACGTGACGCTTTGTCGAAAAATACGGAACAGGAGTTGACCCATGCTCAGCCGCCGCTCGCTTCTTCTCGCCGCCGCCGCGGTCGCTGCCCTGACCGGGGCGCCCGGCGCGCGGGCCGCCGACAAAATCGTCAAGATCGGGATCGCGGCGTCGCTCACCGGGGGCGACGCGCAAGGCGCCATCCTCCAGGAAAACGGCGTCAAGCTCGCGATCATGGAGGCCAATGCGACACACGAAGTGAAGGGCGTCAGGTTCGAACCGTATACGCTCGACGACGGCACCGCGACGGCTGGCCAGTACGACCCGGCGCAGGCCGCGATCAACGCCCGCAAGTTCGTCTCCGACAAGGACGTCATCGGCATCGTCGGCCCACAAATGTCGGGCGCGGCGAAGGCGATGCTGCCGATCTTGAGCCAGGCCAACGTCCCGATGATCACGCCGTCGGCGACCAACCCGGTGATGACCGATCCCGAACACGCCGCGGAATTCCGTCCCGGCGGCAAGACCGTGTTCTTCCGAACCGTCGCGACCGATGCGTATCAGGGTCCATACATGGCGAACTTCTTCGCCGATACATTGAAGGTGAAGAGCGTGTTCGTGCTGGACGACACGGGCGCTTACGGCGAGGGCCTCGCCGACGCGTTCCAAGCTCAAGCCGAAAAGAAGGGGATCAAGATCCTCGGCCGTGACAAGGTCGATCCGAAGGCGGCCGACTACTCGGCGGTTCTGACGAAGATCAAATCGCTCAACCCAGATGGATTGTTCTACGGCGGCGTCGGCCAGGCCGGCGTGAAAGTCGTAAAGCAGAGCTACGACATTCTGCCGGACATCAAGAAGGGCGGCGGCGACGGCCTGCAGACGCCGGAAATCCTGACTGGCGCCGGCTTTCCCGCCGCGACCGGCTGGTACTCGTCGGTGGCCGCCCCGCACGTGAACGAACAGCCCCGGCTGGCGGCCTGGGTGAAGAAATACAAGGAGACGTTCAAGGTCTCGCCGGACGACTACGCGGTCTGCGCCTATGACGCGGCGCTGGCGATGATCGCGGCCACCAAGAAGGTCCACGCGAGCGGCAAGCCGATCAATCACGACACGATCCGCGACGCGCTGACGACAGTTAAGATCGAGACGCTGCAAGGCCCCGTGGCATTCGACGCCAACGGCGACATCGTCAACAAGGTCGTCAGCGTCTTCCAATTCAAGCAAAACAAGGACGCGCCAATCGACGACCTGACGGCGCAGGGCCCGTATGTCGGCGTGGCGCCCCAGTCCTAAGTCACGACGACGGAACGGACGGGCCGAACCGATGACGGCGGGCGACCTGCTGCTGCAGCAGGCGATCAACGGTCTGAGCCTGGGGGCGATGTATGCGTTGCTCGCCCTCGGGTTCACCTTGGTCTACGGCATCCTGGAGCTGATCAATTTCTCCCACTTCAATGTCTTCATGGTGGGCAGCTTCGTCGCGCTGTTCGTTCTGGAGCGGTTCGGACTGTATGGCCAAACGGTGATCCTGACCGGGCTGCCCCTGGTGGTGGCGCTGCTGGCCGCGCTGATCGCCAGCATGGTGGCCTCAGGAATACTGGGCGTGGTGATCGAACGGGTCTGTCTGCGGCCGTTGCGTAACGTCCGCGGAACGGCGGCGATGATCACCACGATTGGCGTGTCGTACGTGCTCTTCAATCTCGTGCTGCTGACACTTGGTGCTGACAGCAAGAACTTTCCGAACCCGCTGCCCTCCGTCACCTGGGCGATCGGCGGCGCCAATCTGCGGCTGCGGGAGGTTCTGATCTGGATCCTGGCGCTGCTGCTGATGGGCGCGCTCACCTATCTCGTGCAGTACACGAGGATCGGCAAAGCGATGCGGGCAACCGCGCAGGATCCGGAGGCCGCGCGCATGATGGGCGTCGAGGTCGACCGCGTCATCGTCATGGCGTTCTTCCTCGGCTCCGCGCTGGCCGGCGCATGCGGCCTGATCTTCGGGCTGTATTACAACTTCACCAGTTACGTGATCGGCTTTCAGGCCGGGCTGCGGGCCTTCACCGCCGCCGTGCTCGGCGGCATTGGCAATGTGCCGGGCGCGATGCTGGGCGGGATCATCATCGGCCTGATCGAGGCGAGCGGCGGTCAGCTCATCAGCACGTCGTGGACTGACGTCATCATCTTCTCGATCCTTGTGCTCGTGCTGGTGTTCCGGCCATCCGGGTTGCTCGGTCGCGTGGCGCCCAGCAAGTCATGAGCGCCACCGCGCAATCCGGTTTCCGCCGTCGGCTCGCCGTGGCGTTCGGCGAGCCGGCCGGGAGGTTCGCCGGGGTCGTGATGCTGTTCGTGCTGCTGGCCGCGCTGCCCGCGCTGCTCGACAACGACGCCGCGTTGGCCAGCATCACCGACGCCTCGACCTATGCGGTGCTGGCGCTCGGGCTGAACATCGTCGTCGGTTTCGCGGGGCTGCTCGACCTTGGCTATGCCGCATTCTTCGCCATCGGCGCCTACACCTACGGCGTGCTGTCGGCCTATCAGATCCTGCCGCCCTGGACCGCGTTTTGGGAGCCGTTCGAGGCGATCGGGCTGGTCGAGAAGATCCATCGCAACGCCGGCGACTTGGTGCATTTCACTTTGTCGTTCTGGATCGCCATGCCGTTCGCCGGGATGCTCACGGCATTCTTCGGTGTGCTGTTCGGAGCGCCCACTCTGCGCCTGCGCGGCGACTACCTCGCCATCGTGACGCTCGGTTTCGGCGAGATCGTGCCGATCGTCGCGCGCAACGCGCAGAGCGTCACCAATGGGGCGGCGGGCCTCAACGGCGTGCAGCCGCCGAAACTGTTCGGCGAAAGTTTCGGTATCAATATCCTGCCGTATTATTGGGTCGGGCTGATCATGTGCGCTGCGCTGATCTTCGTCAGCATGCGGTTGCGCGACAGCCGGATCGGCCGCGCCTGGATGGCAATCCGCGAGGACGAGATCGGCGCCGGCGCAATGGGCGTCGATCTGGTGCGCACGAAACTGCTGGCCTTCGCGATGGGCGCGGGCTTCGCCGGCATGGCAGGCGTCTTCTATGTGGCGAAGCTGCAAACGGCGACTCC
This sequence comes from Acetobacteraceae bacterium, assembly GCA_965246915.1. Taxonomy (GTDB): domain Bacteria; phylum Pseudomonadota; class Alphaproteobacteria; order Acetobacterales; family Acetobacteraceae; genus CAVRQM01. Next base: position 27,084 of record CBDFGB010000006.1, on the reverse strand, counting down.
CGAGATGTTCGGCTTCCCGGTATCGGTGATGATCCTGGTGATGGTCGTGCTCGGCGGCATGGGCAGCGTCTGGGGCGTGGTGCTCGGAGCTTTCTCATTGCAATTGCTGCAGAGCTGGTTTCTGCCGGATCTGACGCAATGGCTGCACGGGCTGGGGCGGGCGATCGACAACGAGTATCTCCAGACGATCGATCTCGCGCGCGGCATCGAACTGATTTTCGGCGTCATCCTCGTGCTGATGATGCTGTTCCGCCGTGATGGGCTGATCCCGGCACAACGCAGGCAGGCGGCGCTGACGTTCGATGCGCAGAACGTGTCCGGCGTCAGGCGCGGCGGTTTTTCCGGTGCGGCCGAGGTGGTCGTGCCGGACCCGGCGATTGGACTGGCGCTCGAGATCCGGGGCGTGACCGTGCGATTCGGCGGCCTTGTGGCGCTCGATGCCGTCGACTTGACTGTGCCTGCCGGCTCGGTGGTCGCAGTGATAGGTCCGAACGGGTCGGGCAAGTCCACGCTGTTCAACGTGATCACTGGCCTCACGCCGGCGGCCGGCGGCAGCATCCGATTTCATGGGCAGGAACTGCGCGGCTCAAACCCCACCAAATCCTGAAACTCGGCGTCGCCCGCACGTTTCAGAACATCCGGCTGTTTCCGGCGCTGTCGGTGCTCGACAACGTGCTGGTGGGCGAACATGCGAGGCTGGGCACCGGGCCGGTCGGTGCCATCTTGCGCACCGGGCGGGCGCGGCGGGAAGAGCAGGGCGCGCGTGAGCTGGCGCTGGCGATCATCGATCTGTTCGGAAATCGGTTGGCGCCGCGCATCGCGCAGGCCGTCGGTGGCCTGTCCTACGCCAACCGGCGCCGCGTCGAGATCGCACGCGCCTTGGCCAGCCAGCCCAGGATCCTGCTGCTGGACGAGCCGACCGCGGGGATGAATCCGGCAGAGACTCTGGAACTGGCCGAGCAGATCAAAAGCCTGCATGCGGCCGGACTCACGATCCTGCTGATCGAGCACAAGCTCGACGTGGTCACGCAACTCGCGGACAAAGTCGTCGTGCTCGATCACGGCGAGAAGATCACCGAGGGACGGCCGGAGGAGGTGCGACGTAATGAGGAGGTGCTGCGCGCCTATCTCGGACGCGCCGCGACGGCCGAGGCGAAGGCGGCGGCGATCCATGCCGCGTGACGTGGGCGGTGCCGCGCCGCTGCTGGAATTCAACGATGTCGACACGTACTACGGCGACCTGCATGTTCTGAAGGCGGTCAACTACACGATAGGGCGCGGCGAGATCGTCTGCCTTCTGGGCGGCAACGCCTGCGGCAAGTCGACGACGATGAAGACGATCATGGGCGTGGTGCGGCCAACACGCGGGACGGTGGTGTTCGATGGCGCGCCGATCGAGCGCCTGTCGACGAGCGAGCGGGTGAAGCGGGGCATCGCCCCGGTGCTGGAGGCGCGGAGGCTCTTCCCGCGCATGACGATATTCGAAAATCTCGAGATGGGGGCCTACACGCAGAAGCGAGGCCCGCAATTCCACGAAGATCTGGAGCGGGTGTATGGGCTGTTTCCGCGCGTCAAGGAACGTCGCGGTCAGCTGGCCGGAACGCTCTCGGGCGGCGAGCAGCAGATGGTGGCGATCGGGCGGGCGCTGATGGCGCGGCCGCGGCTGATCTGCATGGACGAACCGTCGATGGGACTCTCGCCGCTCTATGTCGAGCAGGTGTTCGACATCATCCAGGCGATCAACGCGCAGGGCACGACGATCTTCATGGTCGAGCAGAACGCGGCGATGGCTCTGTCCATCGCCCATCGCGCCTATGTGCTGCAAACCGGGCAGGTGGTGCTGTCCGGGCCGGCCGCGGAATTGCGGGAGAACGAGATGATCCGCAGCGCCTATCTCGGTGAAATGCAGGCACCCGTCCCGGCCTGAACCCGTCTTCACCACCCACCAACCTTGACCGGACGATCGTCGGCACGGACATGGCGTGGCACGACAGGACGTGGCGGAGGATGGCATGAGCGAGCTTGAGCGGATGATCCGGAGCCAGGACGCCGTGCTCGAACGGGCCAGCACGCACGGCCGGGCGTTTCTTGCGGGGCTGAGCGACATGCCAGCCGGCGCCACGGCATCTGCCGAGGCACTGCGGGCCGCGCTGCATCGCCCATTGCCGGATCATCCGACCGATGAAATCGAGGTGATCGACGCGCTGGTGGAGGGGGTGCGCGGAGGCCTGCAAGGCTCGCCGACTGGTCGGTTTTTTGGGTGGGTCATCGGCGGCACACTGCCGGTCGCCGTCGCGGCCGATTGGCTGACCTCGGCATGGGATCAGAACGCCGCGTCTCATACGCTCGCACCCGCCGCTGCCGTCGTCGAGGAGATATGCGGCGTCTGGCTCAAGGACCTGCTGGGACTGCCGGCCGACGCGTCGTTCGGGCTCGTCACCGGCTGTCAGATGGCCCATGCGACGGCGCTGGCGGCTGCTCGCCATCGGCTCTTGGCCGATCGCGGAATCGACGTCGAGGCGGTGGGTTTGGCGGGGACGCCGCCGATCCGCGTGCTGACGGGTCTACATCGCCACGAATCGATCATCCGGGCGGTGCGCCTGCTCGGGTTGGGGAGCAATGCCGTGCGGCTTCTCCCGTGCGACGAGGACGGCCGCCTCGACCTTTCGGCCCTGGCGGGGATATTGGCCGCGGAGCCGGATGGGCCGACGATCGTTTGTCTTCAGGCGGGCGATTTGAACACCGGTGTTTATGATCCGTTCGGCCCCGCCTGCGACCTCGCGCATGCGCACGGGGCCTGGGTGCATGTCGATGGCGCGTTTGGTCTCTGGGCGGCGGCGAGCCCGCGCCTTCGGGCAATGCTCGCCGGTATCGACGCAGCCGACTCTTGGGCCACCGACGGCCACAAGTGGCTCAACCTGCCGCACGATAGCGGTTTTGTGTTCGTGGCCGATCCGCGCGCACATCAGGCGGCGTTTGGTCAGGCAGCGAGCTATTCCGTGCTGATCGAGGGTACACGGCGGCAAATCGACTGGAATCCGGAGTGGTCACGCCGCAGCAGAGGCTTTGCGGTCTACGCAGCACTCGGTGCGCTCGGGCGAACCGGGGTCGCCACGCTCGTCGAACGGAGTTGCGACATGGCGAAAGCTATAGTGGACGGCCTGTCGCGGCTGCCGGATGTCGAGGTGCTGGCGCGTCCGCGGATCAATCAGGGGCTGGTGCGATTCCTCGACCCCACCGGCGGGCATGATGCGCTGACCGATGCCGTCGCCGCAGAGCTTCAGCGGGCAGGCGTCGCTTGGTTCGGCACGACGACCTGGCGCGGTATGCGCGCAATGCGCGTCTCGGTGTGCAATTGGCGTACCGGCCCCGGCGACGTCGAGATTTCGCTGGAGGCGGTCCGGCAAGCCTTGGGGAGGGTGCGACCGGAGCCACGGACGGACACTTTTTTAGGCAAGGTTCAGGACTGAGTCTTACCGAAATCCAAGTCTAGTGATAAAGTTCCTGATCCGTTATTCATTCCGACAAAGATATCACAGGCTCGCACGTAAGGGATGAGGCCGCTTTCGGGCCGTTTCATATAGATGATGCCGGAATGTCTGCGCACCCCGATCAAATAGTGATAGGAATGTGATGTACCCGTTGCAGGGATGCAGCGGTTCTTGACGCACGCAGGCCCGCCAGACTACTACCATTCACCCTGTTTGGATTGCGGCGCGCGCCTGACACCGTTGCGCGACATGCAGGGGAACCAGTCCTCTCGACTTACCTGTGTCGTTTATTTGCCATGAATTTAATGTTGTTGGCGCGATGGCTAACGTTCTGGTGGCTGGTTTCCATTGCATGCAAGGTCTTCGGAAAGATCTGCCCATCCGCGCGACCTGGCTGCAGATGAAGTTTGGCCATTAAGAGTTTGAAGTTGGCTATTTTCCGATCGTGCGATGATTCGAATTCAGTCTTCTCCCAAAGGATCTGGATCGACGTCTTGAGGATAGGCGGTAGCCATACTGTGATGAGTTTTTCCTTCCCGCAGCCCGTTTGGTGATGTAGGTAGCGTGAATTAAGAAGTGGTTACCGCAGTAGCGAAAAGGCTTGTCATGGGTTTGTCCACTTCGCAGCGCCCCGCCGACCTCACCGCAAGACCGACAGGTGTATGATGCCGTCTGACAATCTCGGCGTGGGCGTTTTCAACAATGCGATGGCCTCTTCGGCCGGTGCGCGGACGGCCCAGCCTGCAACCGCCGACCATGCTGCGATATCGCCGGCGCCTGCTCGCGGTCTGAACTGGCTTGTGGTCGCAGCCGTTCTCATGGTGGGCGACGCGACGGTGGTGGCGATGTCGGTTTACGCGGCGGCGGCGGCTGGTGCGATACCCCTCGAGGCGCTCACCCTGACCTTGCTCGGCATGCCACCGCTGGTGGTGCTGGCGTTCCTGGAGCGTGGCCTCTACGGCCGGACCGGCCTGGGCAGTCGGGAGTTCCCCCTCTATGCGATCGCCGCAGGCTGGGTGCATGCCCTCGGGATCTTCCTGCTTCTCCGCGTTGTCGTCGGTCCGGCGGCGATGGCGTTGTTCGGTTTCGAAAGCCAGGCAGCGACCGGCGTGCTCAACCCGATGCTGTTGGCGGGCTTTATGATAGGGCTGGGTGCCTTGATGGCCTGGCGCTTTGCATGGCGCGTGTCGGGTCCGCTGATCGCCCGGCCGGCCGGCGACCGAGTGGTCATCGTCGGGGACTCCGTCGAAAGCGCGCGCATCCTTCCCCGCCTGCGCAATCAGGCTGGTGTGGAGGTGGTGGGAGTGATCGAGCCGTTGACCGGCATCTCCGGTCGCAGCGGAGCCCGCACGATCGATGGGCTGCGCGTCATGACGGGGCTCGAGGAGCTGAGTGCGATGGTGCGCGGCGGTCTGGTCGACACCGCGCTCGTGGCGCCGGGGCGGCTCGATGACGGCACGACGCTGCGCTCGGTTCTCGCCCAGGCGCGTGTCAGCACTCTGGATGTGAAGGTTCTCCCGCAATTGGGGGCAGGGGCCGCGGCGCCGTCGAGCCTTTCGCGGATCGGCGATCTTCCGGTCATCGAGTTGCAGAGGCGGCCGCTGAACGCCCGGGCGCTGATGATCAAGCGGATCGAGGACATCGCCGTCGGCGGTGCGATGTTGCTGATGTTGCTGCCGGTCATGGCGATGATTGCGGTGGCCATTCGGTGGGAGACGAAGGGGCCGATCTTCTTCCGGCAGCCACGCGTCGGCTTGAACGGCAATGTGTTCGAGATGTTCAAGTTTCGCTCGATGCACCACCATGCGGTCGATCCCGGGGCGGTTCGGCAGACCCAGCGAGGTGATCCGAGGGTGACGCGGGTGGGTGCCATCTTGCGGCGTCATAGCCTCGACGAACTGCCACAAATCCTTAACGTCCTGCGGGGCGACATGTCGATCGTCGGGCCTCGGCCGCACGCTTTGGCGATGACGGCGCAGGGCATGGCGCTCGAGGAAGCGGCCAAGGACTATCCGGCGCGTTTCCGGATGAAGCCGGGCATCACCGGCTGGGCCCAGACGAATGGCTGGCGTGGCAACGTGGACACCGTCGAAAAACTGGTCCGGCGGGTGGAGCACGATCTCTTCTACATCGAACACTGGTCGCTCGGTCTGGACCTGTTGATACTTCGTAAGACGGTTTCGTGCGTGTTTTCCGACGACACGGCCTATTGAGAGGGCCGCGTCAGGTGTCCCAGTCGGTCAATACGTAGGAGCAGCCGTGGATCAGCCCCTTCTCATCCACAAGTCGCCCGAGGCGAACAGCAGCGTGCGCGACCCCGTAGTGACGGGGTCGTCGCGCTTTCCGACGCCAGCCCGGCAGGCTTCGCAGGAACGCAGTTTCGTCGCGCTGTTTCAGGCGATCGACGCGCTCCGAGCGGGCGACCGGGCGTTTGTCTTGCAGTTCACGGCGGCGCATTCCGGGGCCGGGACGACAACGCTGGCCTCGGGGTTCGCGGCGGCGGCGGCGGCGGTCTCGCGGCAGCCGGTACTCTACGTCGATGTCGGCTCGCAGGCCCGGTCCGACGCTCACGCACCGCGCATGGATCTGCTGACCACGTTCCGGGCCCTTCTACCGCTCTCGGCCGCGATGACGCCGGCGCGCGGCGCCAACAACCTGTTCTGGGCGCGCCTGCACTCCGAACAGGAATCCGGCGGCCCGCTGGACGGCGAGGAAATTCGTCAGCTTCTGACGTTGCTGCGCGAGATGCATCCGGTGGTCGTGCTGGATTGCCCGCCATTGGACATGTCATCTCAGGCGGTGGCGTTTGCCCGGCATTGCGACGGGACCGTCCTTGTGGTCGCGGCGGAGCGGTCCTCGCGCAACGAGATTTTGGCAGCCCGCCAGCAGATCGAGCGGAGCGGTGGTCAGATCGTCGGCGCCGCCTTCAACCGGCAGCGCAGCTATCTCCCGCGATGGCTCCAACGGCGGTTGTAGCGAAGCGGTAAGGCCGCCCGCCATGCGTAAGCTCATCGTAGGCTATCTGCCCGCCAACCTCGTGCCGGCGGCCGTCGCCATTCTGATGGTCATCGTCTACACGCGCCTGCTGTCGCCGGCCGAGTTCGGCCTGTACAATTTTGGCTTCACGGCGACCATCGTGATGCAGGCGTCGTTGTTCTACGCGCTCAACCTCGGCGTCATGCGGTTCTATCCGGCGGCTGTTCGGGACGGCAACAGCGACGTCTTCCTGCACACCGTTTATCGCGGGATGGCGATCATGATGCTGTGTTCGGTGGCCCTCGCGGCCATCGCAGCAGTGCTGATCCCACATGAAGCGGTGATGATCGCTCTCCTCGTTCCGCTGATCCTGTTGCGGTCCGGGGTCTCCATCAATCAGGCGGTGAACCGTTCGGCGACGCGGGTGGTTCGCTACAACATCATCGAATGCAGTCAGGCGGCGATTGGCTTCGCGATCGGGATCACTCTCGTGCTGACGATCGGCCCGACCGCGGAGAACGCGCTGCTCGGTCTGGTCATCGGCTCGGCGGTCACGTTGCTGGGCGACGCCCGGCAGTTCGTCTCGCCGTTCCTCGCGGGGCGGTTCGACATGCGCATGATGCGCGACGTGTTGAAATATTCCATGCCGCTGGCGTTCGCCTATTTGCTAAGTTCTTCGCTGCAATACGCGGACCGGTTCGTGGTGGGCGCGCTCGCCGGCGCTCGCTCGCTCGGCATCTACGCGGTCGCGGTCTCACTGGTCGAACGCCCGACGACGCTGATCAGCGTATGGATCACCACGGCGACGTTCCCGGCGGCGGTCGAGGCGCTGGAGCGTGGCGGCCCGGAGGTGGGGCGGCGGCGCTCGGGACACAACGCGGCGATCCTGCTGAGTCTCGTGGTGCCGGCCTGCGTGGGCCTCGCGCTGACGGCGCGGCATGTGGCCAACGTCCTGGTCGGCGTGGAATTCCGCGAGGGGACGAGCCAGCTCATCCCGATCGTCGCGGCCGCCGCGCTGCTGCGCAACATCGCGGCGCACGTGGTCGACCACTCGTTCCACATGTCGCGCCGCTCCGACTTGATGCTGACCTCGTATGGCGTCGCGGCGGTGGTCAATATCGGGCTGGATCTCATTCTGGTGCCCCGGTTCGGCATGTTCGGCGCGGCATGGGCGAGCCTTGCGTCGCTCGCGTTCCTCCTCGCGCTGGGCGGCACGCTGGCGCATCGCAGCTTTAGGCTTTGGGTGCCCTTCCGCGAGGTTTGGCGGATTTTGCTGGCGACCGCGTTCATGGCGGCCGCTCTGGTGCTGATGCCGGTGCCGGACGACTGGGTCGGTCTTCTGGTGCTGATACTCGGCGGGATGGCCACGTATGGCGCGGTGGCGCTCGCTGTCGACTTGTCGGGCGTGCGCGAGACGATCCAGCAGCGTCTGCGCTCGCGACGCCGGGTCGTGGTCGGCGCGGGGTCGTGATGGAGGCGGTCACACTCGCCTCGCCGCTGCGACGGGAAAGGCCTGTCGCCGCATCCTCCGGCATGGATCGCAGCTTGGTCGCGCTGATCGGCGGCGACGCGGGGGAGGGGGCACTGATCCCGCTCCTGCTGACCGCGTGCGCCGACGCCGGGCGCCCTACGCGGATCGTCAAGACCGGGCAGCCCAAGACCGGGCAGCCTGTCACGGCCGGCGTGGTGATCGATCTCTCGGGTCGCTATCGTCCGCGTGACGGCCAGGAGGTTTGGTCGATCGTCGCGGGCGGCCGGTGTCTGGCGCGCCGCCATGCGTTGGCCCACGTGTGGCACCGGCCGCCGTACAGCGTTCGCGTCGATATCACCGGACGGTCCGGCGCCAGCGTTGCACGGACGCTGGCATCGGCGTCGATTTCCACGACGGGCGATTATGCCGCCCTATGTGGCAAGACGGCCGCCACGGCGGCCATCCTGCTTCGACAGGCGCTCTCCGGGACGGTGTCGCCGACGGGGGAGGTGCCCGTCGCGTGTTCGTCGGCCCGCTTCGGAGCATTCGCGGCATCGGGCCTGGCCGAGGGCTGGCTGCGCAGGCAGGCGGCGCGCTGGCGCGCGCGGCTGTTCGCCGAATGGTGGACCATCGGCGTCTGCGACAGGCCGATCGAGGCCGTCCTTCGCGACGACGGCCTCGGCCCGGTCGACTGGCTGCGGCCCCGGGTCGGCGCGGCCTATTGGGCGGATCCGTTCGCGTGGCCGGACACCGATCGGTTGCTGTGCGAGGAGTATCCCGTCGGCGGCGGACCCGGGGTGATCGCGGCATTGCGCCCCGATGGCCGGGGCGGATGGGAGCGTGATCACACAGTCCTGGCCGACGGCCTACACCGCTCCTATCCGTTTGCGTTTCGTCACGAAAACCAGACCTATCTCGTGCCGGAGTGTGTCGAAGCCGGAGCCGTCACACTGTTTCGGCTCGACACGAGCGGCGCGATCGAGTCCCTCGCGACCGTGGCGCGGGGTCGCTTCGCCGACGCGACCGTGTTCCGTCACGAGGGCCGCTTCTGGCTGGCCGCGACCGACCTTGCGATCGGAGCGCACGACAATCTCTGCCTGTTCCATGCGGAGTGGCTCGCCGGGCCATGGCGGGCGCATCGCGGCAACCCCGTGAAGATCGACATCCGGTCCGCGCGCTCGGCCGGCACGCCGTTCCTCGACGCGGGGGCTTTGTACCGCCCCGCCCAGGATTGCGCTGGTGCCTATGGCGCGGCCGTTGTCATCAACCGGGTGGTCAGCCTCACGCTCGACGGGTTCGAGGAGCATACGGTTTCGCGTCTGGCACCTGATCCGTCGGGTCCCTTGCCGGACGGGCTTCATACGCTCTCCGCGGCTGGATCACGCACCGTCATCGACGGCAAGCGGATGGTATTCGCCCCCGGACTCGCGGCCCGACGGGTGGCCCGCCGACTCCGCCGCGTCGCTCGCGGGTCGGGATCTGGCCGGCCATGACCGTCACCGCGGCTTCTGGCCTGGACGGTCGGTCGTTGGTCGGCTCGCTGCTGCATGGGCTGTGGCGGCGGCAGGCCCCGACGTTTGTCGGATCGAACGGATTAGCACTGGAGCTTCCCTCCAACGCGGCCCAGGCGACGCCTGCGACCCAGCCGCCGGCCTCGGCTCGCGGCGACGCGCGGCCGATCTCCGTGGCGGTGCAGGTGCACTCCCTCGAAATGGGTGGCGCGCAGATCGCAATGCTGCAACTCGCCATCCGCCTGAGGGCTGTGGGCTATCGGGTCGCGGTGGTGGTGCAAGCCGACCGCGAGCCGCCGGAACTGGCCGTGCCGGTGGGCATGGAGTTCTTCTCGCTACACAGCACGCATGTCAGCACCAGCCTCTGGCCTCTCATCCGGTTCGCCCGCGCGTGGCGGCCGGACGTGTTCATATCCGCGCTGCCGCACAACAACCTCATCGCCATCGCCGCGTCACTGCTGTCGGGGTGTGGGTTCGCGGTCGTCGCGACCGAGCACGCGCCGCTCGGCCATCTGATCAATCACTATGGCGGATGGCGCTTTCGCGTACTGCCGGCCCTGCTCCGGCGCGTGTATCCCTTTGCCGACGCGGTGATTGGCGCGTCGGTCGGAATTACCGACGAAGTGCGTCATCTGGTGCCCGGCACCGCGCGGCTGCGGGCGATCCACAATCCGCTGGTCGACGAGACCATAGAATTGCTGGCCGGCGCGCCGCTGGTTCCCATGTGGGCGCAGGATGACGGGGTTCCGATGGTCCTCGGCGTCGGTCGCCTCGCACCGGAAAAGGACTACGCGACCCTGATCCGTGGTTTCGCCCTGCTGCGCGCGCGCATGCCGGCGCGGCTCGTCATCGTCGGGGATGGGGTCGAGCGCGATCGGCTGGAAGAGCTCGCGCGCAGCCTCGGTCTGACCCACGACGTCTATTTGCCGGGAGCGGTCACCAATCCATATGCGCTCATGCGGCGCGCGCAGGTGCTCGCGGTCACATCGTTGTTCGAGGGATTCGGCAACGTCCTCGTCGAGGCGCTGGCATGCGGCACGCCCGTCGTCGCGACGGATTGCCCGGTCGGGCCGCGCGAGATCCTGGGCGAACCCCTGAAGGACGGCCTCGTGCCGATCGGTGACGCCGAGGCACTTGCCTTGGCTCTCGAGCGAGCGATCCGGCTGCCGGCAGATCCCGCCATGCTGCGGCATCGCGCGAGTCTGTTCTCGGCGGCGGCGAGCGTCCGTGCCTATGAGGAGGTGATCCGCGATGTGGCCACCAGCCGGGTCAGGCGTCTTGCCATGCTGCCGCTCCGGCTGGTCGCGGCGCTGCGTCCACGGCGCGTTCGCCTCGCGCCCCGGTCTGCGACGCGATCCGCGTACGGACCCTCGTCGATGATCGCGCCTGCAACGGGCGCGCAATTGGCGTTTGATGTTCCCGCCACGGACTCCTTCATGCAAAACGCGTCGACCCTCGAATTCGCTGCCGTGCCGACCAGCTCTGCATCGGGCACCGCCACGGACACACCGGTGTCGCCGCGGGACGCGGCCATGACGCGGGCGGCACCCTTGTCCGTGCTGATCTACATGTCCGATCTATCGGGCGGCGGCGTCGAGCGCCTGACCGTGTCGCTGCTCGGCGATTTCCGCCGCGTGGGCGTCTCGGTCATGCTGGCCGTGCATGCCAAGCGCGGTGAAATGCTCCCGCTTCTGCCGCCCGATCTGCGGGTGGTGTCCTTCGGGACGAGTCGGACGGTGGGAGACCTTCTCCCGCTCGCACGGCTCCTGCGGCGGGAACGTCCCGACATCGTCCTATCCAGTCTCAATCACAACAACATCATCGCGCTCTTGGCCAAGGCGGCCGCATTCTCGCCCACTAAAGTCATCGTTTGTCAGCATAATGCGCTCTCCCAGGAGGCCGCCGAGATGGGCAGCTGGAAGTTCCGCGTCGTGCCGATGTTCTATCGCCTGCTGGCACCGCTGGCGGCCGGCTTCGTGGCGGTGTCCCGGGGCGTCGCGGATGATTTGTCCCGCGCTTCGCGCATCGCGAGGGGCCGAATCACGGTGATCTACAATCCGGTGGTCACTGACGATTTCGAGACGCGGGCGGGGGCGACCGTTGCCGACCCATGGCTTGATGAGCCGGGTCCGCCGGTCTTCGTCAATGCGGCCCGGCTGGTCGCGCAGAAGGACCACGACACCTTGCTGCGGGCCTTCGCCCTCGTGTTGCAGCGCATGCCGGCGCGGCTGCTGATCCTCGGCAACGGGCCGCTGCAGGCCGCACTCGAGCAGCTGACGCTGGAACTGGGGATCACGGACTCCGTGCGCTTCGCGGGGTTCGCCGGCAATCCGCTCCCGTATTTCCGCCGCGCCGCGGCCGTGGTGCTGTCGTCGCGCTACGAGGGCTTCGGCAACGTATTGGTCGAGGCGATGGCCTGTGGCGCGCCGGTGATCACGACGGATTGCCCCTACGGACCCGGAGAGATCGTCGATGGCGGGCGGTTCGGGCGGCTGGTGCCGCCGCAGGACCCGCGTGCTCTGGCCGATGCGTTCGACCCGGACCTGCGCAAGATTTGGTCTGCCGAGACGCTGCGTCGCCGCGCGTCGGAGTTCACCGTGCGGGCGGCGGCGGGCGAGTATCGCGCATTGATGCATCGTGTCCTGGCGCGGCCAGCCCACGCGCCCGTCGTGCAGCCTTCATGAGCGTTGCGCGCGCATTGCGGGCCCTGCCGCTTGGCGCACCCCAGGGCGCGCTGTCGGCGTTGGCGCCTCCGTCGCGTCTTAGCGCGACGCTCGCTATCTTGGCGGTCGTACTGCAGCTCACCGTGTCGTCAAACCTGCTGACGATGTTCGGGATCGCCTATTCGATGGATGGCGGCAACCCAGCGGTGAAATTCCATCCCGGAACCTATCTCGCGGTGTTCGCGCTGCTGGCGCGCATGTTCGAATCCGGCCGTCCGATCCGCACGCTAGAGCAGCTCGCGTCGACCTTCCCTCTTGTCGCAACATTTCTCGGGATGATCGGACTTTGCATCGTCTGGGTGGTCGTCAACACCGGGATCAGCGGCGTTGCGGCCTATGTGGAGAGTTACTTTTCCGCCGGTGTACTGTTCTTGGTGCTGGCCGACATGAGCGTGGCGCAGCGTCGCGTCTTGGGATGGACGATGCTCTTGCTGTTCGTGGGCAACGCGGCCCTGGCCACCGGTGAGACAGTCGTCCGACACAATCTGCTTCCGCTCTATCTTTCGGAAGGCAAGATCTACAAGGACGTGGCGTACGAGTTTCGTGGCCTGGCACTCTACGATCACGCGCTCACGGGCGGGATGATGACGCAGATGGCGCTGTTCTTGCTCGTCAGCATGCGCCTCTCGCCGCGGCTGACGATCGGGTTCGCGCTGCCTCTGCTGGTCGGCCTGATCAGTTTCGGCGGCCGCACGTCGCTGATCGTGTGCGCGCTTACGATGCTGCTGCTTGGCGGGTTCGTCATGCTTCGGGGCCTTCTGGATCGCAGCCTGCGACCAGTGGTGATCCTGGCCGCGATTATCGGTGTCGTGGCGGTGGCCGGCCTGCTGTTTTTTCTGGTCACTGAGACGTCGATCGGCATTCGTCTCGCCGGCAAGCTGAGCTTCAACGACGACAGTACCGCGACACGCAGCGTGCAGTGGCTGATGCCGGGTCTGATGACCTGGAGCGAGTTTCTGTTCGGAATTTCGGCCGCGCGAGAACTTGAGTATATCTACCAGCTCGGTTTGACATATCATTTTGAGATCGTTGAAAACTTCTGGCTCGTCGCGCTGATGAATCTCGGGTTGCTCGGCTTTGTCTGCTACCTGGCCGGATTCTTCGCGTTTCTCGCTCATCTCTGGCGGTTCGCGCGCCCGCTCGGGCGGGCGATCCTGGTCACCACCATCCTTGTGGCGTCGACGAGCAACTCGCTCGGCCGCAAGAGCAACGTGCTGTTCGTCATGACCGCCTGCATCGTCGCGACAACCGGTTTCGCGCGGGCGCGGGCGGGGGCGTCATCCCGAGTGATTGCGGCGACGATATCGCCCACCGCGATGGCGACGGCCGGCGCGGGGGGCTTGCGGTCGCTGCGCGCCGCCGCGTCGCGACAGCCCGACGACGACGCCGAAGCGGTCGCCGACCAAGGATCCTCGACGGGTCCCGGCGGTTTGCGGCGGTCGCCGCCGCCCTCCGACCGCGCCTTGCGGCCCTTGCGGCTGACCGCCGCGCGAACCTGATCCAACGGATTCATCATGCAACAGATCCTGCTCTCCGGCCCGACCTCCGGCTTCGTCTTCCGAGAGACACTGGAGACGATGTTCCGGCTGCGCGGCCGCATCGTCATGCTGGTCGGATTGATCCTCGTGTTGGGCGTGACGCTCGCCCTACTCGTCCATCCGAAATACCACGCGACCTCTTCGGTCTTGGTCATGCCGGGACCGGAATACACTGTCCGGTCCGTGGCCGGGGCGAACCAGACCGTCAATCAGGCGGTGGAGCGCACCTACATCCTGGCCACCGAAGTGGCGATCCTAGATTCACGAGATCTGCACCGACAGGTCCTCAAGGAGATCGGGCTTGGGGTGGTCTACCCCGACTACCTCAAGCCGCCAGGCCTCGTGGCGGAGACCTTCAAGACGTTGCGCGGCCTCCCTGGCACGCTGATGGCGCAATATCTCGGCGGGCCACCGCCGAAACCGGCCGCTGCGCTCGATCCGATGGAGCAGGCGCTGAACGAGTTCGCCATTGATTTCACGGCTATGGCGTCGAGCGAGAGCAACACCATCGCACTCGGTTTCGCACAGAGTGATCCAGAGATCGCCGCGCGCGTGCTCTCGACGCTGGAGCGGCTGTACCTTTCGCGGCGCCAGGCGCTGTTCGCCGACGCTCAGTCGACATCGGTCCTGGAGGAGGCGCAGCGGTTGCGCGACCGTCTCGAAGAGACGGAGCGGCAGCTCGCCGACTTCAAGGTGGCCCACGACATCTCGAATTTCCCCACTCGGCAGGAAATCCTCCTTCAGGCGCAGGGTAACGCCGAGAAAGGCCTTATGGAGGCGCAGAGCGACGTCGACCAGCAGACGGCGCGCGCCAAGCAGCTTCGAGCGTTGCTCGACAAGACGCCGAAGCAGATCACGTCGCAAGACACCGATGTCGATTCCCGCACCTCCGCGCTGCGGAGCAATCTCGATGCCCTGCTCGCCAAGCGTGCCGACTTGGCCAGCCGCTATCAGGCAGGAAGTGTCCCTGCCCAGACGCTCGACACACAAATCGCGCAACGGCAGGCCGAATTGAACAAGGGGCGTGGCGACCGCAGCGCCTCCGGGTTCCGCAACTCGGAGAATCCTGTATACACTTCGACGAGCGTCGAACTGATGCATGCCGAGTCGGATCTGCGGGCAGCGCAAGCCCGACAGACCAAGGTCGCCACTCAAATCAACGAGGTCGTCGATCAGCAGAAGGCGATGAACAACCTGGAGCGCGAGTTCAGCGTGCTCGAGCGGCAGCGCAAGCAGGCTGCTGACGACTACGCGGATGCCGCGAAAATCCTCGCGGAGCGGCGGATCATCGAGCAGGTCAGTTCGACAAAACAGGCTGGCGTGCGGATTCTGTCGGAGGTGGTCGAACCGATCCTGCCCGCGGGCACGCGCAAGCTCATCGTCATCATCTCGGCGGCGTTGGCGATCCTGGTCGCGATCCTCATGGTGTTGCTCGGCAACTACTTCCGTCGCGGCTTCCTGATGGCCGCCTCGTTCGAGCGTGATTGTGGGATCCCTGTGCTCGTCGTCATACCGGATATGCAGGCGGTGGGGGGCGGTCGGACTGGCTCTATCCGGCCCGTCTGAGCGGAACGGAGCTGGAACGGGTTGGTGTTTTGGGCACGAATTTGAATGCGGTCGTAGTCATTGAAGAGAACAGCAGCCAGCCGCAGGGTCGGCCGATTGGTCGCGCTCATGGAAATTACATCATCTCGCTCTATCTCGAGAGCGTCGGTCGGGATGCCAGGCAGGTCCGCGATCCGCATGAATGAGTGGGAGTATTGGCACTGAGCGGTCGGTAGTTCGCCGGGTCCGGAAGGCTGAGAGAGGGGCGCTGGGGTCTGCGAAGGTGCTGTGCGACGGCATCGTTCGATGCGGCGGCAGTGAGCGTCACAGTGCCCAAAGCCGTGTCCTAGTGGGCCGGGAGACACCCGCTGCGTGGTCCAGGGAGATGGTCGTCGTCACTTCCCAACCGAGGTTGATAGACGGTTTGACGATGGCGTGCGGTGACGAAAATTGTGGCGGTGTGGCAGGCGATGAGAACTGGGTGGCGAAGATGTCACGAAGCAGGATGACGATAGCGGAACGAGACGTCAGCACCGTTTACTTTGTTGATTCCGTCAAGACGTGGGCGCAATATAGAGCCTCATTTGAAACGTGCGAAAACGTCGTGCGCCGGTTGTGGGAAGCAAAGTTCTTCCCGCCAGTCGATGTCTGATGTCGTGACTGAACGAGAGGGAGTAGGGCGGCAGCCATGGATCGCATGATTGACGTAGGCATTGTGGGCGCTGGCCCATATGGACTTTCATTGGCGGCACATTTGCGGGACGCAGGTCTGAAGTATCGTATCTTCGGCCGCCCGATGCACTTCTGGCGCGACCACGTGCCGCATGGCACGAAACTCAAGTCGGACGGTGATTCGTCCGACCTCGTCGACGCTCGCAAGGCATTGCCGATCAGCCGTTATTATGCGGAGCGCGGCGAGCCTTTCTCGATCACCAATCCTATCCCGGTCGAGACGTTCACGGCGTACGGCGATGCGTTTCAGGCACGGTTCGTGCCGGATTTGGAGCCGTCCGACATCACCCATATCCGTCGTGAGGGTGAGCTCTTCTGCCTCACGACCGAGACCGGAGAGACTGTGTTGGCCCGGCGCGTCGTGCTCGCGATCGGCATTGAACCGTTTCGCGCGATGCCGTCCGCGTTCGAGGGGGTGCCGGGCGAGCTCGTGTCGCACAGCGCCGATTACGGTTCCGTGGATCATTTGGCGGGCCGTCGCGTCGCGGTGATCGGCTCTGGCGCCTCGGCGATCGATGTGGCCGCGGTCGCGCATGAGGCGGGCGCCGATGTGACGATCATTTCCGGTCGTCCCTCGATTGCGTTTCACGCGCCGCCCGCGCGCCGTCGCTTCCATCAGAAGGTGCGGCGGCCGGACACGGGAATAGGCGCGGGATGGAGCCACTGGTTCTACGTGAATGGCGCGGATGCCTTTCGCCTGCTGCCAAGGGAAAGGCGCATCCGGATCGTGACCACCGCGCTCGGCCCGGCCCCCGGTTGGTTCATGAAGGACCGCATCGTGGGAAAGGTGCCCGTTCTCAACAATATGACGCCGGCACGAGCGGAGGCGAAGGACGGCCGGATCCATCTCTATCTGTCGCCCCGCGCCGGTGGTCCGCCCACGACGTTCGTCGCCGATCACGTGGTCGCGGCGACGGGCTTTAGGGTCGACATGCACAAGCTCGGGCTGCTCGACCCAAGCATGCGGGCCGCATTGCGCACCGAACAGGGTGCCCCCATCCTGTCGTCGGGTTTCGAGACGTCGGTCGCAGGGCTCTACGTCATGGGACCGGCCGCCGCCTACAGTTTCGGGCCAGTGATGCGATTCGTCCACGGCGCACGGTTCGCCGTGCCGCGGGTCGCGCAAACCTTGATCCGACGGTCTGGCGCTTCGGGGCGAGCCATTGTGCCGGCCCCGGTGGGCGAACTTGCCGCTGTCCGCTGAACGCAATTCTGGATTGACGCAAGTGGACGACGCGATGCTGGCGCCGCGGGTGGAAGGGTCTTCAGCGCGAGTTCCAACCGCGACGGGCGCAGGTCCGGCGAAGGGAAGTGCGTCGTCCGCTGCGACGCAGGCGGCGGTGGTGACGCGGCGTCCACCGCGCGTGCTCATGATTTGCACCTTGTTCACGCTGCCGTATCGCGTCATGCGCTGCGTTAGCGCGACTGGCGCGCGCGTCTACGTTCTCGGCAACGAGGGTGCGCGCGGGTTCCGGTTCTCGCGGCATGTGGCGGGCTACACTCACACCGATCATCCGTTCGACGGTAGTTTCGACGATGCCATGGCCGATGAGGTCAACGCCTGCATCGAAGCACTCGATATCGATGTCGTGCTGGCGGGGGACCAGCCCTCGGCGCGATCGCTGATCGGGATGCGGCCTCGGCTCAAGGCGCGCTGTTTCCCGATGCCGGACCTGGGGACGTTTGATCTGCTTAACGACAAATGGTCGTTCTTCGAACTCTGCAGCCGGATCGGCGTGCGCTGCCCTCCGACGACGCTTTATGATGACGTGTCCGTCGTGCGACGCGACATCGATTCCGGAGCGCTGCGGCTGCCCCGCGTCGCCAAGCCGCTCTCGCTTGACGGCAGCCGCGGTGTGATGGTGCTACGCCAGGACGATTTCCCCGCTCAGCTCGAAACAATCCGTTACGCGCCAGTTCTCGTCCAACAATTCATCGACGGTGTGGATATCGGCGCCAGCGCCTACTGCGATCGCGGCGAGATGCGGGCTTTCATCCTGCATCGACTCGCGCGTGCGACGTACACAGCGTTCGAAAGCGCTGAGGTCTTCGAGGCTATCGGGCGGATTGCCCGGGCAACCTCCTACACTGGCGTGTTCAACTTCGACATGCGGCTCGCGCCAGACGGGACGATTTATTTTCTCGAATGCAATCCACGTTTCTTTTACAAGATGAATTTGTCGATGATGGCGGGCGTCAATTTCGTCGCCTATGGTCTGGGTCAGAACGAGCCGCCGCGTTTCGTCGGGCGGTCCCGGGTCAGGATGCCGAAAGCCTTCCTCGCGACGATTCCGACTCCGTGGCGATTGACACGTCGGGACTGGGGGATGATGTGGCACCTTTACTCGGACCCGCTTTCCTACGCGCGGGAAGCACTTCGCATCGACTGGGAGGACCGGTCGTATTGAGCGACGTCGTCGACATCGTCGCGGCTCCCGCGCCTGCTTCCAGCGCCGGTGCCACACTGACCCTCGTTCTCGGGATCTGGGAACGTGTGCTCCAACGCGCGCCCGTTCAGCCGGATGACAATTTCTTCGACCTTGGCGGGGATTCCCTGCTGGCCATACAGCTTTTCGCCGAGGTCGAGCGGGTCACTGGTCGGCAACTGCCGATCACCGCGATCTACGACGCGGGAACGGCGGCGGAGCTGGCGCGACTGCTCGACGAAGCTCCGGGACGTCCAGGCTTCTCTCCGCTGGTGCTGCTGAACGACGTCCCGGACAAGACGCCGATATTCCTCGTTCATGGCATCGGCGGCCATGTCATGGAACTGACCCGGCTCGGGCGCAGTATCGCGCCGGACCGACGTGTCTTTGCGATCCAGGCACGCGGCCTGGACGGCATCGAGACGGCGATCGACAGCATTGAAGAGATGGCCGAATACTACCTCGAAGCGATCCGCCAAGAGCAGGCGGAGGGGCCATATCTCCTGGTGGGATATTCGTTCGGGGGCATGGTCGCGCTCGAAATGGCACGACGCATCGAGGCGGCGGGAGAGACGGTTGGCCTGCTTGCCTTCGTCGACGCCTATCCCCACCCGCGCTACTGGCCGCTGATTTCGTGGCTCGACGTGCGGTGGCGGCGGGCGGCGCATCGCGCGATGACGCGGCTTCGGCTCGGTGGGGTGGCTGCGTTGTCTCGGCTCATTGGACGTGGCGATGGTGTCCGGCGGCTGCGTGGCGTGGACGCGCTGGCCCGGCCATTCATGTTCGACGAGGATTGGCCCGAAGCGGTGCGCCGCGTCTACGACACATCGCTCGCCGCACTGTCACGTTATCGCCCCGCGGGTTACGCCGGATCCGTGGTGTTCTTCCGAGCCGCGTCGCGCAGCTTCTATCTGCCCAATAGCCCAAGCCGGATGTGGGCGGGTCTTCTCGGCCGGTTGGAGATCGTGAAGGTGCCTGGCGATCACGTCGATATGGTCGGGCTGAACGCCGCATCGCTCGGCACCGAGATCGCCCGGCAGGTTGAGCGCGGCCTCATCCGAGCGCGGAACCGCGTCTCTGCCTGAAGTGACCGATGCCGTCGGGCTGATCGACCGCAACCACCTGACCGCGGCCTCGCTGGCGGCCCTGGAGCAGATCACCGGCATCGTTCCCTATTGGGCGGCTCACGCGCCGCGGCAAATGGCGTTGTCGGAGCCGGGCGGCTCGTGGACTTACCAAGACCTCGATGCATCGGTCACCGAGATGCGTCGCGCCTTGGCGCGCGAGGGTCTCGGGGCGGGCGACCGCCTGATGATTGTCGGCGAGAATTGCCGGGTGCTGGTGGCCGCTTTCCTCGCCGCCGTGGCACTCGATGTCTGGCCGGCGATCGTCAATCCACGCCTGTCGGAGCGCGAGATCGACGCGATCCTCGCACACAGCAAGGCCCGCCGAATCCTTTTCACCACGGCCGTCTCGCCCCGTGCGCGCGATCATGCGGTGCGTTTCGGCGCGGTGCCGCTCGACGAGCGAGCAGCGGGGCTCTCGATTGCACCGGGCGACAATGCGTCGCCGCGCGAGCCCACGGACGGCTCGCTGGCTGAGTGTGTGGCTGCGCTTGTCTATACCTCCGGGACCACGGGCCAGCCGAAAGGGGTGATGCTCACGCATCGCAACCTGCTGTTTACCGCGCGCGTCAGCGGCCGATTGCGCGGGCTGCATCCGGCGGATCACGTTTACGCCGTACTTCCGTTCTCCCACATTCTCGGGTTGGCTGGCGTGCTGCTCGGCACGCTGTTCCATGGCGGGACCGTCTATCTCACCCCTCGCTTCGATCCGGCGGCGACGCTGGCGGCGCTCCGGCGCGATGGCCTGACCCTGTTGCTGGGCACGCCTTCCATGTTCGCGCTGATGTTGGACTACGCACGGGCGAAGGGGCTTCCCACGCTGACCCCTCACGCGCTTCGCCTGATCTCGAGCGCCGGCGCGCCTTTGGCCCCCGGCGTGAAGGCTGCGGTCGAGGCGCTGTTTGGACTGCCGTTGTACAATGGCTATGGCGTGACGGAGTGCTCGCCGACGGTGACCCAGACGTGGCTCGGCGAAGCGCGGCCCGATACGTCGGTCGGCCGCCTCCTGCCCGGTCTCAGCGCGCGGCTTTTGGACACCGACGGGGCCGAAGTCCCGGCGGGGGAGATCGGCGAGTTGTTCATTCGCGGTCCGAACGTCATGAAAGGCTACTACCGCGACCCCGAGGCGACTCGTGCGGCGATCGGACCGGACGGAGCGTTCCGCACCGGCGATCTCGCGCGCTTCGATGGCGAGCACCTGTTCATTGTCGGCCGCGCCAAGGAGCTCATCATCCGGTTCGGATTCAACGTCTATCCGCCGGAGATCGAAGCGGTCCTCAACGCCCATCCGGACGTGGTGCACTCCGCGGTGGTCCGCCGCGAGGTCCAGGGCGATGACGAGATCGTGGCGTTCGTCCAAATGTCGCCTGGCGCGCCGGCGACCGTGCGCGATCTCGCCGACCACGCGGCTCGATTGCTGGCACCGTACAAGCAGCCCACCGAAATTCGCCTCATGGACGAGTTGCCAACGAGCGCGCCGGGCAAAATCCGCAAGGTCGATCTCATCCGGCTCGCGGCGATCCCTCTTGCCCGTGCGCCGTAACGTCAGCGCCATCCGGCCGGGCGTCGCGCCCGGCCGCGGTGGAGCCGGCCTAGTTGCCGTTTCCGTTGCTGTTGTTGTTGATCTGGTAGCTGAAGCCCCAGCTGATCGGCAGGAACTGCTGCACATACTGGTTGAAGGCAACATAGACGTTCGCGATCCCGGTGCGCGGCACATAAACCACGTCGTAGCGGTCGAGCTTCACGTCGGCCTCGGGATCGCGCGCGTTGAGCAGCGAGCCGAATCGTGTCGCATAGAATTTCGCACCCTCGCCGTCGCGCCGCAGGATGACCACGCGGCCCGCGTCGCCACTCGGACGCACGCCGCCGGCCCGCGCGATCGCCTGCGACAGGGTGGGCGAGGGGCAGTCGCCGAGATACTCGCCAGGCGCACTGACTTCGCCGGCCACATAGATGCGGCAGGACGACGGTGTCTTGACGATCACGTTGAGGTCGGGCTTCAGCAGCAGCTTCTTGTAGTCAGCGCGAAGTACCTCCGTCAGCTCCGGCACGGTCCGGCCCTGGGCCCGCTCGTATTCGACCACCGATGTGGAGATATGGCCGTCCGGCAGGACCACGACATCGTCGTTCAGCTCCGGGCTGAGCGGCAGCTTGATGCTCAGCAGGTCGCCGACCTCGATCCTATACGGCGTCTTCTGCGCGATCGCCGGGGCTGTGCTGGCCACCGGCTCAGCCGGTGCCTGCGGCAAGTGCGACGTCGAGGTACAGCCGGCGACCGCGACGATCACGAGTGGGGTCAGCTTGGCCAGCCGTCGCGCCCCAGCCTGCCTCGTCCCGGGCAGGGGCGCGGCCTGGGTCGTCGCCTCGGGGCAGCTCAGACTGATGTTCCTATGCATTTAATCCCCACGAAATCATCAATTTACGATTTGTCCTATCACCCCCGTATAGGCTTCGCCACTGTCGCGAGCTGCCCAGTGTATGATTGATGCCACAGCGTGGGCCGGCCGCAACACCGCGCCTGCGTTCGATGTGTTGAGCCAGCCTGTCCCGACGAGTTTCAGGAGCGCCCGCGATGAAGCGTGAAACGATCGCGATCCACGGCGGATACGATACCGATCCGACGACCCATTCGGTGGCGGTGCCGATCTATCAGACGGCCGCCTATGCCTTCGACAGCGCCGAGCATGGCGCGGCGCTGTTCAATCTTGAAGTCGAGGGAAATATCTACACGCGCCTCGGCAACCCTACGGCCGCCGTGCTGGAGCGACGCATCGCCGCCCTCGAAGGCGGCGTGGGCGCGCTCGCCGTGGCGTCGGGGATGGCGGCAATCAGCTACGCGATCCGCGCGGTGGCCGACATGGGCCACAACATCATCTCGCTGCCGCATCTGTATGGCGCAACTTTCACGCTGTTCGAGCATCTGCTGCCGCGTGAAGGCATCACGGTGCGTTTCACCCGCACCAACGACCCTGCGGAAATCGCCGGCCTCGTCGATGCCAACACCCGCGCCGTCTATTGCGAGAGCGTGAGCAATCCGGCCGGCAGCGTGGCTGACCTCGCGGCCATCGCCGAGGTCGCGCACGCGCTGGGCCTGCCGCTCATCGTCGATAACACCGTCGCCTCGCCGGCGCTGCTGCGGCCGATCGAGCACGGTGCCGATGTCGTTGTGCATTCCATGACGAAGTTCATCGGCGGGCACGGCACGACGCTCGGCGGGATCATCGTTGACGCCGGTCGCTTCCCTTGGGCCGAGCAGCGTGAGCGGTTCGCCATGATGAGCACGCCGGAGCCCGCCTATCACGACGTCATCTATACGCAACAATTCGGCGCGGCCGCGTATATCGGCCGGTGCCGCACCATCTGCCTGCGCAACACCGGCGCGATCCTCCCCGCGCTCAGCGCGTTCCTGCTGATCCAGGGGCTCGAGACTCTTGCGTTGCGCATCGAGCGCCATGTCGAGAATGGTCGGCGTGTCGCCGAGCATTTGCGCGGCCACGAGCGGGTTGAGTGGGTGAACTATCTGGGCTTCGCGGACAATCCGTACCACGCGCTCGCACAGCATTATCTCGGCGGACAATGCCCCTCGCTGCTGACCTTCGGGATCAAGGGAGGCTTCGAGGCGGGCCGTGGGTTCTACGACTCGCTGAAGATGTTCACCCGGCTGGTCAATCTCGGCGACGCGAAATCACTCGCCACGCACCCGGCCTCGACCACCCACCGTCAGCTCTCGCCGTCCGAGTTGGCGCGGGTCGGCGTGACACCGGAGATGATCCGATTCAGCGTCGGGATCGAGCATATCGACGACATTCTCGCCGACATCGATCAGGCATTCGCCGCCGCCGCGGCGCAGGAAGCGGCCGTCCCGCGCGCCTGGGTCCCCGCGGCACACGACGCGGCGGCCTGACCGATGGAGGATCATCTGGGCGGGCACACTCTGCGTATCGGCCTCGTGAACAACATGGCCGACGCCGCGCTGCGCCGCACGGAGCAGCAATTCCGCAGCCTGCTGGGAGCCGCGACCGGCGGGGTCGCGGTCGATCTTACGATGACGACGCTGCCGCAAATCGCCCGCAGCGACTGGGCCGCACAGCATGTCGCGGATTTCTACGTCCCGGTGGACGAGTTCACGGCGTCGGATTTCGATGCGGTGATCGTCACCGGCGCCGAGCCGCGCGCCGCGAGCCTTCCGGAGGAGCCATACTGGCCGGCGCTGACTGGCGTGTTCGACTGGATCGAGGACACGCATCTGCCCGCCGCGTATTGCTGCCTCGCCGCGCATGCCGCAGTGCTGCATCGCGACGGCATCCGCCGGCGTCCCCTCGGGCACAAGTGCTTCGGCATCTTCGAGCATCGCGCCGTCGCCGGCCATCCGTTCGTGGCGGGGGCGGAGACGCCGCATGTTCTGCCGCATTCGCGCTGGAACGAGATCGCCGAGCGCGACCTGGATGAGGCCGGCTATGTCGTACTCAGCCGTTCCGACAAAGTGGGCGTGGGCGCGTTCGCCCGGGCCGGCGGCGGCACCGATCTGTTCTTCCAGGGGCATCCCGAATACGGCAGCACGACTTTGCTGCGCGAGTATCGGCGCGACGTCCGCCGCTTCCTCGCCAGCGAGCGAGACACCTATCCCGAACCGCCGGTCCACGGCATTCACGATGAGATGCTGGCCGTGTTCGCGGCATTTCGCGACCGTGCCGTGGCGACGCGCGATCGGGCGCTGTTTGACGAGTTTCCAAGTTTCGCGTCGGCCGATGCGCGCGCGCTGCCTTGGCGCCCGGTCTCCGCGCGGATCTACGGCGCCTGGCTCACGTCGGTCGTGCCGGACCTGGGTCGCCGCGAGCGGATGGTGCAGGCTGAAGTGCTGGAGCCGGCGCGCGCCTGACGCAGCCTCAGCGCGAGCGCCGCGTCGTATAATCCGCGACCGCGAGCAGGCTCCGTCGATATGGCTCGTCGGGAAACACCAAAAGCTCCGCCTTGGCCTCGGCGGCAAAGCGGACCGCCCGATCCAGCGTCGCCTCGATCGCCCCATGTCGCTCGATCAGCATGAGAGCATGGTCCAAATCCGCGTCGTCCTGCTCGCTGGTCTCGATCGTGCGTTGCCAGAACGCCCGCTCGGCCGCGTCGCCGGCGGCGTACGCGGTCAGCACCGGCAGAGTGATCTTGCCCTCGCGGAAATCGTCGCCCACGGTCTTGCCCAGCACCGCCTGATCGGCGGCGTAATCCAGCGCGTCGTCGACCAGCTGGAAGGCCATGCCGATATTGGCGCCATACTCGCGCAACGCCGCCTGCTCGCGCGCCGGGCGCTCCGCCACGACCGCGCCCACTTCGCAGGCCGACGCGAACAGCGCCGCCGTCTTGCCGCGGATCACATCGAGGTAGCGGGCCTCGTCGGTGGACAGATCGTTCTGGGTCGTGAGCTGGAGCACCTCCCCCTCGGCAATCGTCGCCGCCGCGCGCGACAGGATACCCAGCACCACCAGCGAGCCGTCCTGGACCATCAGCTGGAAGGCGCGCGCGAACAGGAAATCGCCGACCAGCACGGACGCCTGGTTGCCGAAGACCGCATTCGCGCTGGCGCGGCCGCGACGCAGGACGCTCTCGTCCACCACGTCGTCATGCAGCAGGGTTGCGGTGTGGATGAACTCGACGCAGGCGGCCAGCCGCACATGCCGGTCACCGCCATAGCCGCACATCCGCGCGCTTGCCAGCGTCAGGAGCGGACGCAGCCGCTTGCCGCCGGCCGCGACGATGTGGGCGGCCAGTTGCGGGATCAGCGAGACCGGGCTGTCCATGTGCGTGACAATCGTGCGGTTGCACGCGCCCAGATCGTCGCGGACGAGGTCGACCAGCCGGTCGAGCGGATCCTCCCGCGTCTCCACGGGGATTTCGAGCAGGTTGTTCACGATGCCGGTCTGGCCCCCTGGCGACGCATCCATGACCCTATATGAGCGCGCCGCGCGTCACCGCACCATATGCGCCGCACTCGACCGTCTCAAGGCAGCGCGATCAATGCCTTGCGCCTGGGACGAGGGGCGCGATGATGCGCCATGCATCTTCTGCTCGCCACCAACGATCCGGTTCGCCTCTCGTTCGTCATCGCCTTGCTGGCGGAGGACGGCATCGAGGCGGTGGTTCTCGACGCCTGGACCAGCAGCGTCGAGGGCAGCATCGGCGCCATCCCGCGTCGCGTCATGGTGACCGATGAGGACGCCGCCCGCGCAAAACGCCTGATGGTCGAGGCTGGCGAGGCGTGAGCCATCTGCTCGGAGGGCGACTGCGGCACGACCAGCCGCCCGATGGCCATCGCAGCGGGATCGAACCGGTGTTGTTGGCCGCCGGCGTTCCCGCCAAGCCCGGCGAGGCGGTGCTGGAGGCAGGCACCGGCAGCGGCGCTGCCCTGATGTGCCTTGCCGCGCGGGTCTCGAGGCTCGCCGGGCTTGGTCTGGAGATCGATCCCGTGCGCGCCGAGGTCGCGCGGGGGAAACCTCGCGGCGAACGGACTTGACCTGCTGAGCGTGGAGACGGCGGACGTGACCGCCTGGCGCGGCGGCGCGACCTTCGACCATGCACTGGCCAATCCGCCCTTTCACGCCGCTGATGGAACGCCTTCACCCGACCCGGCCCGGGCGCTGGCGCGAAGCGCCGGTGGGGGGCTGCTCGCGGCGTGGACGACGAGCCTCGCACGGCGCCTGCGCCGGCATGGCACGCTCACGTTCGTCGTCTCGGCCGCCGCGCTGCCGGACGCGATCGCGGCATTCGCGGCCGCCTCGTGCGGCAGCCTCGCGCTGTTTCCCCTCTGGCCTATGGCCGGACGCGCCGCGAAACTCGTGCTTCTGCAGGGGCGGCGCGAGGGGCGCGGCCCGGCGCGCCTGCTGCCGGGTCTCGTGCTGCATGACGTCGACGGGCGTTTCACGCCGGAGGTCGAGGCGATCCTGCGCGACGGCGCCGCTCTCGCGCTGTGAACGACGTCGACACGGTTCTGCTCGGGTGCGGCCACGCGCATCTCGCCGCGCTGCGTGTCTGGCGGGGGCGTCCGCCCATGGTGGTGACGCGGGCGGCAAGCGAGACCTATTCAGGGCTTGTTCCGTCGATCTTGCGCCGCGAGCGCGAGACCGCGCGAATGCGCCTCGACCGGGCGGCGGCGGCGGCGGGCGGGCGGTTAATCGTCGGCTCGTGCATCGCGATCGACCTTGTCGGGCGCACGCTGCGGCTCTCGGACGGCCGCCGCATCCGTTTCGTGTGGCTTTCCCTCGACCTCGGGGCGGCGAGTGACGCACCGCATGGCGCGATCCCGACTCGGCCCGCCGGGCTTCTTCCGAAGGCGGTCGCTCGGATCGACGCCTCGCCACCGGGACGGATCCTTGTGGTCGGCGGCGGCGCGGTCGGCGTCGAACTGGCGCTCGCGCTGGCGGTCCGCTGGGGCGCGAGGCGTGCATTGGCGCTCGTCGCGCCCGTGATGCTGGCCGGCGCGCCGGCTCCCGTTCGGTGGCGCGCCGCGCGGGCGCTCGAAGCGGCCGGCGTGGCCCGAATAGCTGGCCGCGTTGTCTCGT
>CBDFGB010000005.1:0-5351 GCA_965246915.1 Acetobacteraceae bacterium | reverse complement strand
CCTCCCTCGTGCCGTGCGGGGCCTGCGCGTCGCGGCCGAACCAGATTTCCACGCGGCCGTTCGCGCCCATCATCGCCCAGTCCTCGCCCTCGCCCATGATCTCCAGGCCGATCGCGCCGAGGGCGGCGAGGTAGAACGGACGGCTGGCCGCGAAGGCGGCGACCGCGATTCCGATGTGATCGAGCATTTTTCCTCCACCGTTGCGGGCGTTTTCGTGCCGGCTGGCATCCAACGCACGGCGTGGTAGCATCCCCGTTCATGTCCGCGCGAGCGGGCTTGGCATTTGCCGCAGCGGACGGGGTGCGCGACCGAGATGAACGAGACGACCCAGAATGCCGTCTTCCAGCCGCGGCCCGCCGGTCCGGCCCGCGCCCGCCGCACGCTGATGTTCGCCAACGACAAATCGAGCGGCAAGACCACCACGGCCAACGCCGTCCTGGTCAGCCTGCTGCAGCGCTATCCCATCCTGATGCGCGGCATCGAGGTCCGCGAATACGAACGCAGCCGGCGCCTGTCGACGGTATTCCGCAAGGAGGACGGTTTTCTGGACGTGGTGCACCGCGACGCCCGAAATGCGGCCGCCTTCGACGCATCTCGGGAACTGGCGTACGACCCGAATGCGACGCCCTGGGACGATCTGCTCTACGACATCGGGGTCGGCAACCTGATCGTCGACCTCGGCTCCAACATGTTCACCGAAATCTGCCGCATTCTCGATGAGGAGCCGCGGCCGATCTTTCCGGAGGGCGGCGAGCGGGTCGGCGTGGTGGTGCCGGTCACCACGGCGGGCGATTCCATCGAAAGCGCCATGGCGGCGACCGACCATGTGATGAGCTGGGGCCAGCGGACGCACGTCTTCATCGTCGAGCAGGAATATCTTGGCCGGTTCTCGCCGGATCTCGGCGACTGGAGCGCCTATCGCGACCGGCTGATGAACGCCGAGCCGGGCCGCGTCCGCGTCGTCCGCGTGGAGAAACTCGGGGTGGCCGATATCGGCTCGGTACAATTCCAGCGCATCGACCGGATCGTCGCCGAGGCGCAGGCGATGCTGCGTTCCGACAAGCTGCAAGGCGCGGCGTTGCTGCGGGCGTTGCGAAAGGCGCGGGCGGAGATCGCCTGGGGCAACAAGACTCTCGAGGCGATGAAGCCGATCGCCGACTGGTTCGCCATCTGACGCGGCCGATCCTGGAGACGGCGCGGCTGCGGCTGCGCGGCTTTCGTCCGGACGACATCGCGGCATACGTCCAACTCTGGGCCGACCCGACCATCGTGGCCCGGATTTCCGGCGAACCCCGGTCCCGGCAGGATTGCTGGATGCGGCTGCTGCGCAACATCGGCCACTGGGACGCCATGGGTTTCGGGTTCTGGGCGATCGAGGATGGGGCGAGCGGCGCGCTGATCGGCGAGGCGGGGCTGATGGAATTCGAGCGGATGCTCGATCCGCCACCGCCGCGCATTGCCGGAATGCGGCTGGCTGCTGGCGTCGTCCGCCTTTCAAGGGCGAGGTTTGGCGACGGAGGCGGTGCAGGCCGCACTCGCCTGGATGGATCGGGAGCACGGCAGCGGCGGCGCATTCTGCATGATCTCGCCCGACAACGAACCGTCGTTGCGGGTGGCCGAGAAGGTGGGTTTTGCCGCGCCGAGCTCAGCCCGCTACGCCGATCGGACGGTCATGATCCTGCGGCGCTGAGGCGCAGCATCACATCTTTCACGTTACGATATCGTAACGAAATAGTCGTGCGAAGTCTGCGGCTCCCAGCAAGCGAATTCTGAGGCTCCTGCCGGGGTCGAGGGCCAGCCCCGGTCACGAAGCTGGGGCGGAACCTGGGGGCCAGCGGGGGTGAGGCCTGGGACGCCGGCCGGTTCGGCCCGGTCCGACGGTCGGGGCGATGCGCCTGCATCCGGAGGAGCCGCTCGGGAAATTCGGGCCGCCGCGGCGCGGCCGGACCCGGCGCTCCTGGATCGAGGGGCCGTACTGTTTTGTGGGGGCCCATCCGCCGGGACAGGGACGGGCTGGGCCATGCCGGACCGGAGAGAGTGGGCCAGAACGACCTCGAAATCCCTGGCGAGGCGGCGGAAGTAGGGTCGCAGCAGCAGGAGGAGCAGCGTCGCCAGACCCCATCTGCCTGCGGCCCCTTCGACGATCTCCCTGAGGAGGTCCTCAAGCGCCATGGCGAACCGCGCCGGAAGATCGGAAGCCGGCGCGGAAAGGGTGGGGGAAACTGTCACAACTGGGTATATACGACAACACGCACGGTTTGCCAAGAAGAATCCTGACGCCTATGCAAATGCTGGCCCAGTGTCCCGATTCAGAAACTCGCAGCCGAATTTCTGGGACACTATGGAGCGTGGTCTGAACACACCGACTCGGCGGTGTCATTGCGAGGAGCGACGCGACGCGGCAATCCATGTGTGGACGGCCGCCCTCTTGCAAGGTTGTGAGCAGAAGATTTCTGGTCGATCGCTTGCGTCCATGTGTCCGGCCTGTTTGCGCGGCAAGGCGGCCGCTGGCCAAGATGGTTGCCGCGACGTGAGCTCCACACAGGCGAGCGGCATCGATCTGCCACTGGATTGCTCGGAATGTCTCGCGCCTCGGATCGATCGATCCCACCATCTGCTCCCTTCGTTGCAAGCGCCGGCTCCGGCGCGCGCGGCTGGCCGGCGCGCGCCGAATTCTGTCAGGTCACGCGCCGGCCGCCGCCTGCGCGCACCGCCGCTGCGGATCATACGCCTCCAGTGGCCAGCAGCTTCCAGGCGACGCGCGCGCTCTTGTTGGCCAGCGCGATCGCCACGAGCTTGGCCGGCTTGCGCTCCAGCATGCCGGCCAGCCACGGCGAGGCGCGCCGCGCCTGGCCGATCCGGGTGTGCCGGATCACCGATGTCGCGCCCACCACCAGCAGACTTCGCAGTTTCTCGTCGCCGGCCCGGCTGATCCCGCCCGAGCGCACCCGTCCGGCGGTCGAGTGATCTTTCGGCGTCAGCCCGAGCCAGGCGGCGAAATCCCGTCCCGAACGAAAGGCGTGCGGATCGGGCGTCTTCATCACCAGCAACGAGGCGGTGACAATGCCGATGCCGGGGATCGCCGCCAGCTTGCGCGAAGTCGGGTTGCCCCGATGCCAGGCGAGCAGCTTGGCGTCGACCGCGGCGATCCGCTGTTCGAGTTCGGCGTGCTCGGCGGCGATGTCGGCGAACAGCTCGCGGGCCAGGCTCGGCAGGCTCGCATCGTCTTGCACCTGCGCCAGCAGCGGCGCGATCTGCGCCGGGCCGGTGGCGATCACCACGCCGAACTCGGCGGCCGTGCCGCGGATCATGTTGCCGAGGCGGGTTCGGCCGCGCACCAGACGCTCGCGATGGGCGGCGAGCATCAGGGCTGCTTGCTGGTCGGCGGTCTTGACCGGCACGAAGCGCATGCTCGGCCGGCTGGCCGCCTCGCACAGCGCCTCGGCATCCGCCGCATCGTTCTTGCCGCGCTTGACGTAAGGTTTGGCGAGTTGCGGGGCGATCAGCTTCACGTCATGGCCGATCTCGCCCAGCAGGCGGGCCCAGTGGTGGGCCGAGCCGCAGGCTTCGATCGCCACGGCGGTGGGCGGCAGGCGCTCGAAGAAGGCGATCATCTCTCCGCGTCGGAGCTTGCGGCGCAGCACCGGCTGCTCGGCGGCGTTGACGCCGTGCAACTGGAAGATTCGCTTCGACGTATCCATCCCAATGCGGCTAATCTGGTCCACGGACGGCCTCCTTTGTTGGGTCATGCACGACCAACCTTGGCACACTTGATGCCGTTCGGAGGCCGTCCACACCAACAGGCCCGCGGCACGGTGCCGGCCCCCTGGATTGCCGCGTCGCAAGGGCTCCTCGCAATGACGATATCGGGTCAATGTGAGCGGACCGTGCTCTAGACGCCGCTAAACCCACCCGCCGGGCACCCAGGCCCAACCGCTCCCCTGCGTCACCCAGTGTCCGTCCAGCCACAGCGACCCGTGCCCTTCGCGGGCGACATATTTTCCAGGGTCCCACTCGTAACCGCTGCCGGTCCAGTTCCAGTGACCGGGCTGCCAAATCAGCAGTTCTTCCGTGACGGGCGGCTTCGGGATGATTTCCGCGCGGGGCGGCGGCGGAAGCGGATTGGGATTGTAGGCGACCCCTCGGGGCGTTCCGCACGAGGCCAGGAGCAGCGATCCTGCAGTCATAAAAATCACGGCGCGCATGGCGGCGAACCTCCCTCCGATGCCGCGATCATAACCACCCCGCCGTCACCACGGCAAAAGCACGGTCGCGGCGGCCTGGGCGGCGATGCCTTCCATACGGCCGGTGAACCCCAGACGCTCGGTCGTGGTGGCCTTCACCGACACCCTGCCGGCCGGCACACCCAGCAACTCCGCCAGTCGCGCGATCATCGCCTCCGCGTGCGGCGTGATTTTCGGTCGCTCGCAGATCAGCGTCACGTCGGCGTGCGCCAGAATCCCGCCGCGCGCGGCGATGCGGCCGGCGGCATGCAGCAGGAAACGCGCGCTGTCGGCGTCCTTCCATTGCTGCTCGCTGGGCGGGAAATGCCGGCCGATGTCGCCCTCGGCGAGCGCTCCGTAGATCGCATCGCACAGCGCGTGGACGCCGACATCGGCGTCTGAGTGCCCGGCGAGCCCTCGGTCATGCGGCACCACGACGCCGCAAAGCACGAGCGGCCGGCCAGTTTCCAGTATGTGCACATCAAAACCGGTGCCTACGCGGGGCGACAGGCTGCCCATCAGAACGCGCTCCAGCCGCGCGGAATCCTCCGGGAACGTCAGCTTGATGTTGTCCTCGCTGCCGGGAACGATCGCCACACGGCCACCCTCCACCTCCAACAGTCCGGCATCGTCCGTTGCGCCCGGAGCCGCGGCCTCGTGCAGCGCGAGAAGCTTCGCGAACGGAAAGGCCTGCGGCGTCTGGGCGCGAAACAGGCCGGCGCGATCAACCGTTCCGTCGATCGTCCCGGCGGTCGCCCGCTTCAGTGTATCCGCGACCGGCACGGCGGGGATCGCCCCGTCATGCCCGTCGGCCAGCGCCGCCACCAACGCGGAAATCGTCCCCGGCGGCACGTGTGGGCGGCATCCGTCATGGATCAGCACGATATCCGGCGGGTTGTCCGCCAGGGCTCGAAGTCCGGCGAACACGCTTTCCTGCCGGGTCGCGCCGCCCGCGACGACCGGCGCGTGCGCGAGACCCCTCAGCGCCTCGCCGATCGCGGCCGCGTCACCGACCGGCAGCACAATCGGGACGTCCCGCAGCAACGCCTCGGCGGCATGACGCAGCACCGGCCGTCCCGCGAGAGGGGAAAATTGCTTCGGCGTGGCGGCGCCGAACCGGCTGCCGTT
>CBDFGB010000004.1:0-142493 GCA_965246915.1 Acetobacteraceae bacterium | reverse complement strand
GCGGCGCCGCACGGCGACGCGCCGGACGCGGCCTGGTACGCGGCGATGGCGACCGCGCTGCGGCGGGCGCAGGCGACGCGATTGGGCTCGGACGGCAGCACCTCGCATCTCTGCGCCGTGGCGCGGCCGGTGGCATGGTGTCGCTGACGACCACGCTGCTGTCGCCGTTCGGCAGCCGGATGGTCCTGCCGCAGACCGGCGTGCTCATGAACAACGGGGCGATGTGGTTCGACCCGCGCCCCGGCCGGCCCAACAGCCTCGCCGGCGGCGGCGCGGCCGTTGACCAATATGTGCCCGGCGATCCTTCGTCAGGGCGGCGTGCCGGCCTTGGCCATCGGCGCTTCCGGCGGTCGGCGCATCCTGCCGGCGGTGGCGCAGCTCCTGACGTTCGTCACCGATTTTGCCATGGACCCGGCCGAGGCGGCGACCTGCCCACGCATCGATGTCTCCGACCCCGATGCGATCACCGCCGACAGTCGCATGTCGGCTGCCATCCTCGCCGCGCTGGCCGAGGCCGGGCCGGTCGCGACCGCCGAGGCAGTCGTCTCGCCCGGATGTTCGCGGCACCCTGCGTGATCGCGTCTATGCGGATGGCAGCAGGGTCGGGGCCGCCGACATCGCCTCGCCCTGGTCGGCGGCGCTGGCGCAGTCGGGCGGCGGCTGGCTCGCCCCCCTGAGCGCAATCGCGCCCAGCGCCTTCGCGCTCAGTGCAATCGCGGCCCCAGAAGATATGCCGAGCGATCGGCACTCGTCACCCGAACCGTCACCTCCGACTGATCCCGCTGCAGACGAAGTTTGACCGGCACGCCGGCTGGCCCGCTCGACCAAAGTCGCCGCCACAGCGCGCCGAGATCGCTGACCTCCTCGTCCCCGAAGCCGACGACCCGGTCACCCTGCTGCACGCCCGCCTTCTCGGCCGGCCCGTTGTCGGCGAGCCCGCCGACGACGAGGCCGCTCTCGTTCTCCATGACATGCAGACCGAGCCAGGGGCGGGGCGGGGCGTTGACCCGGCCGATCGTCATCAGGTCGTCCAAAACCGGGCGCAGGATGGAGACCGGCACGATCATGTTCATGTCATGCCGCCGCCGCCCGTCGCCCTGCTGCAGGATCAGGCTCCCGGTGCCCATCAGCCGCCCGTCGGGGCCGATTAGCGCCGCCCCGCTCCAGAACGGATGCGCCGGCGCCGTGAAGATCGCCTCGTCCAGCAGATACTCCCAGTAGCCGGCGAATTCCTGCCGGCCGACCACCTTGGTCTCGAGCGCATGGTGCCGGCCGCCGCTGGCCGCCAGGATGCCCGCCGAACCCACCCCCAATTTGTCGCTGTCGCCCAGCTCAAGCCCGGGAAGGTCGAGCCGTCCCAAGGCCTGGACCAGCCCGAATCCGGTCGTCTGGTCGTAGGCGAGCGCGTGACCGGCAATGGCCCGCCCGTCCTGGGCAATCAGCCAGACCGTCTCGGCCTCGGTGATGAGGTAGCCGATCGTCAGCACCAGGCCGCTGTTCTGGATGACGACGCCGCTGCCGCTGCGCTCGGTGCCCAGCGCTCCCGCCGTGAACGCCTCGGCCGGTACGTTGGCGCGCAATCCGACCACGGCGCGCAGCACGCGCTCGAGATCGAAATCATAGTCGGCCGGATCCGGCTGCATGTTGCGCGGGATTTCCCAGGACGTTTCGGCCATTCGCGCTCGTTGATCCTCGCCCAAAAAAATACGCTGGTTGTGGCCGGCAATAATCGCACGGGCGGGGCTGGGGGCAAGCGCCGCGCAGTAGGCGTGAACAGATATGACGTGGACCAAATTTCAGGGCGTGCAACCCCGGGCGGTCTACAACGTTGCGATGGCATGAGCACAACCAGGCCCGATCACAACCCTGATCTTCCCGGCGGCTCCGAGCAGCCAAGGCATTCCGAGGCCGACCCTACGGAGGCGAGCGGCGAGCAGCCGAAGGGCTCTCCAAATAGCGATCGTCACGCGGCGGAGACCCTTGCGGCGCGGCTGGCGAAAAACCGTCCGGCGCACAGCAACCGCTCCGAGACCAACGCGACGTAGTCGCTCGAGCGTCGATCCAGCGACCACGCGCCAGCCTGGCCTCCCGCAAAGCGACCGGCACAGCAACCACCCGTGGCCCGCCGGTCGCCCATCGGCGTTGGTCGCAGGCAGGCGTCTCCCGCCACGCCGTCCGGTGCGCTTGGTCGGGCCGTCCGGCTAGGCCGCTTGCGGCCGCTGCAGCCGGTCTGCGTAGATCTTGCGGAACTTCGTGACTTTCGGCGCCACCACGGCGCGACAATATCCCGCGTAGGGGTTGCGCGCGAAATAGTTCTGGTGCTCCTCCTCGGCTGGAAAGAACGTCTTGAGCGGCACGATCTCGGTGACGATCGGGTCCGGCCACATCGCCTGCTCCTCGATCTCGCTCCGCACTGCGTCCGCCGCCGCACGCTGGTCGTCGTCATGCGTCAGAATGATGCTGCGGTATTGGGTTCCCACGTCGGCACCCTGGCGATTGCGTGTCGTCGGATCATGCATCGTGAAAAACACTCGCAGCAAATCGGCGTAGGAAATCTCGCGCGGATCGAAGGTGACCTGGACGACCTCGGCATGCCCGGTCTGGCCGCCGCATACCTGCTTGTAGGTCGGCCGATCGGCCGTGCCGCCGGCATAGCCGGAGACGACGCGGCTGACCCCGCGCAGGCCGAGGAACACCGCCTCGAGGCACCAGAAACAGCCGCCGCCGAGCGTTGCGACCTGATTGCCCGCCGGCGCATCATTGGGTGTTTCGTCCATGAGGTCCTCCATCGATCGGCTCGATATTGGGTCGCCGCCGTCGGGTTCCACCGGGCTGACCCGCCCGCCCGCGATCGTCATTGCCGGCGGATTCGCGACACGCATGGCGGGCGCGGACAAGCCATTGTTGCGGCTCGGCGATCGGCCCGTTCTCGCCCATGTCCTCGAACGCCTGCGTCCGCAGGTCGGGCCGATCGCCCTTAGCGCCAACGGCGACCCGGCCCGCTTCGCCGAGTGGGGCCTGACCGTCCTGCCCGATCTGTCGCCGGATCGCCTCGGCCCGCTCGCCGGCGTGCTTGTCGGCATGCTGTGGGCCAGACCTTTCGCCTCGCACGTGCTGTCCTGGCCCGGCGACACGCCCTATCCGCCGGTCGATCTTGTCGCGCGGCTCGCGGCGGCAACGGCGGCGGCGGGTGGCGTGACCTGCGCGACGTCGGGAGGCCGCGTGCATCCGGTGGTGGCGCTCTGGCCTGTGGTCGTGGCCGAGCGCCTTCGGGACCGGCTTCGAGGGGGCCGCGGCGGCGTCGCTGAGTTCGCGCGCAGCGTTGGTCTGTCCGTCGTCGCCTGGGCTGACGATCCGGACCCTTTCACCAACCTGAACACTCCTGCGGATCTACACGCCGCGCAGCGCGCCCTCTCGCCATAAGAACGTCACACCGCAGAAGCCAATTGACATCTCTTACGAATTGCGTGATGTTCCCGGTCGTGAACATGCACTTCAACTACGTCCCCAGATCGTTGCCGGAGCCACCCGACGTGGCCGGGCGTCTGGCGCAGATCCTCGACGGGGTGCGCGATCTCGCCGCCCGGCACGCGGCACGGAACTGGGTGCTGATCCCGGTCACACTCCTGCTCTCGGCCTATCTCAGCAGCGTGGCGCGCCGCTTCGCCTCGCTGGCCGCAAGGCTCGCCGCCGGGCCGCTCCGCCACCGGCCGCCCCGGCCGCGACCACCACGCCACGATGCGGCGGCCGAGCGGCCGGCGGCGAAACCCAGGGTGCCGGTCCGGTTCGGCTGGCTGATCGAGTGGTTGGGCTATCACGCGGTCGGGCGGGGCTCGCAACTTCGGCACGTCCTCGCGAACGACGCGGAGATGGCGGCGATCATGGCGGCCTCGCCGCAGGCGGGCCGGATTCTCAGGCCCTTATGCCGGATGCTGGGGCTGGCGCCTGGGCCGGACCTTCCGCCCTCGCTGTTCCCACCCCGCGTGGTGAAGGCTCGCCATTCCGTCCCAAGTCCCGAAAGCGCTCAAGACGGCCCGGGACGCTCCGCGGCGTCGGGGTTGGGCCGGGGGACGACGTTGCGATCTCGACCTGACGACGGCTGCCAGGCCGGCCTCGCGAAAGAGGCCGGGGTCAGGCGCGGGCCGGACCTTACGACGATCGCGCGCCAATCAGGCGATTCTGCGCCGCACGCCGCCGAGGCGGCTCCTCCACCGGCCATACTTCCAAAACCGGCGTAGGGACGCACGGGAAAGCACGCCTATGTCGATACGATATCAATACTAAAAGATCCGTGGCTGGCGATGTCCCGAAATCCACTCCTGTTGAGATCAATCAGAGCATTCACGTCGTCATGGTGACGGGCTGGAGCAGCATGGCCGCCACCCTCGCGCTCTCGATCGCCGCCTCGCCGGCTTCGGTCGTCCCGGACAGATGGGCCACCACATCGCCCACCACGCGGTCATAGATCTCAGCGCCGCCGATCTGGCGCGCCGCCCGCTCGAACTGGCGAATGTCGCGGGTCAACGCTTCCAGCTCGGCGGGATCGGCGGGCGTCGCGCGGATTGCCGCGACAAGCTCGGCGAACCCGGCTGCGAGCCGGGCGCGGCAGGCGGCGTCGATGGTGCCGCGAGCGTCCTCCAAGTGCTGACGAGGCGCTGGGCGCACCTCCAGCAGGGCGTCGAGGTCGGCAAGCGTCGCCGCCGCCCATCCGATGGCATTGGCGGCATGCGCAAGCGTGCCCTCGGTCGCGAGCGCGACCATCCGCCCAAGCGCGAAGGCGAGCGCGGATTGCACGGCGGCGAGTTGGTGCTTGTCGCCGCCGCCGAGCCGCTCGGCGATCGCCAGTACCCGGTCGGCACGGGGCGACCGCATCATCAACGTCGCCACCAACGTGGCGAGCGCCGCCTTGCCCTCGATCGTCTCTAGGCTCCGGGCCTTGCCCAGCTTGCCGTCCGGCCCCGCGAGCGTCGCGAGCGCCGCGCCGCAAAGGGCGGCGACGTCTGCCTCGAGCGTCGCGAGATCGCCGGCCGCCTGGCGCAGCCGCATGACCGACAGCCCGTGGGCCAGCACGAGCGAGAGCGTACCGGCGATCGGCGCGAAGTCCTCGACAGCGAGTCCGGTGGCCTCCGCCCAGTCGTCCGGCGGCGCGATGCTCGGCAGGCAGGCGGCGGCGACGGGCCAAATCCGCCCTCCGATCGCATGGATCTCCTCGACGTCACCGGTGGTCAGCGTGGCCAGCCGCATATCCGCGTCGTCGAGCACACCTTGCTCCTCCCACGGCCAGGCTTGCCGCGCGATCCGGGCGAGCACCGCCAAGGCCGAGCGGGGAATGCCCGGGCCATTGGCCCGCCAGTCGGCGCGGGACACGATGACCGGGTCGAGCGGCAGGAACAGCAGACGGGTAAAATTGACCGCGCGGGGCAGCCGCATCCGCGCCAGCCTCGGCCGCAGCGGAGCCACGAGCCCCTCCGCCGCGCCGCGCTCCGGCAAGGCGTCGACCATCGCCACCGCCTTGCGGATCCGGTCGTCTGTCGCGGTCGCCAGGGCCCGCGACAGACGCTCCATCTCCGACGGCGGAGTCATCGCGAATGGACGCCGACCAGTTCACCAAGCCGCGGAAGGCGCACGCCTGGTGGATCGATCGGGTCGATCGGATCGCCGAGCGGGCGGGGGCGGCGCCGCAGCCGCAACGCGCCAATGACGCGAATATCGGACCGGGCCGGCATGTCCTGCGCGGCGTGTGGTCCGGCCACGCAAGGGGGCGAAGGCTCGGTCGGGTCCGCGAACCACGGCGCGGGCGGACCGCGCTCCCAAAGCAGGCGAATGCCCTGGTCGAGCGACATGCCGCCACGGGCGGGGCTGCTGCTTGGATCGGGGAACGGGCCGTGCGGGGTCTCGGACATGCACGCACAGTACGCACCCGCCGGTGAACGCAAGGTTGCCGCGCGCCGCGCCGCGCGGCGACGGCGGTCGGATCAGCCCTTGCAACGCACCAACGGGTTGGGGAAATCGGCGCAGCCGGGGAAGGTGATTTCGTTGTCCGATTTGCGCTGGACGTGCAGCACGTTGGGGTCGTCGCAGCCGAATCCGACCGTCGCCTGCGGGCCGGCCAGCCCGAGCAAGCCGCTGTTCGACGATGCGGCCGCGACCGGCGCGAAGCGGAACTCGGTCGCCCCCGCGCTGGTCCGCGCCGTCTCGATCAGCCGCTGGCTATAGAACTGATCGGTGATCGAGGCGCGCAGCACGATCTCGCGCGTGAACA
The DNA here is from genome assembly GCA_965246915.1 of Acetobacteraceae bacterium. Lineage (GTDB taxonomy): Bacteria > Pseudomonadota > Alphaproteobacteria > Acetobacterales > Acetobacteraceae > CAVRQM01. The sequence goes on along the minus strand of CBDFGB010000004.1, from coordinate 136,231 downwards.
CCACCACCGGCTGCTGCAGGCAGGCCGACGCCGGCAGGTTCGCCGGCGCTGGGAACAGCCCGCCAGTCCAGCTGCCGAACAGCCAGGCATGCGGCGGCGTGCCTTGGGCGGCGGCGACGGCCGGACCGATCAGGACCGGGGCACCGATCGGCGCGAGGGTGGCGGCCGCCGCGGCAAGGAGCGCGACGAGGGGGCGATGATGGCGCATGCGGGCGTCTCCAGAACGACAGGCGCGAGCTTACCGGCAGCATCGGTCGCTCGGAAAGCGCCCGGGCGGTTGCGCCGCCCTGGTGCGCGTGGCATGGCGACACGTGCTCAACAACTTATACAATCGGATGTTGCGGCTGGCCGGCCGCAAGGACGCGGTCTGGTGGCTCGCTGGCGTGAGCTTTGCTGAAAGCAGCTTCCTGCCGCTGCCGCCCGACCCGCTGCTGCTCGCCATGGCCCTGGCCCGCCCGGAGCGGGCGTGGCGGCTGGCCGCGATCTGCACCCTCGCGTCGGTCGCGGGCGGACTGCTGGGCTATCTCATCGGTTATGCGGCATTCGATTTGATCGGCCGGCCGCTGTTGCGGTTCTTCCACTATGAGGCCGGGTTCGCCCGCTTCCAGGCGATGGCGCAGGATTACGGGTTCTGGCTCATCCTGGCCAAGGGGCTGACGCCCATCCCGTTCAAGATTGTGACGATCGGTTCGGGCGTGGTGCATTACAATCTCGCATTGTTCGTCATCGCGAGCGTCATCACCCGAGGCGGCCGCTTTTTCCTGATCGCCGGACTGCTGCGCTACTATGGCGACAGCGCCCGGGTGTTCATCGAGAAGCGCCTGGCTCTGGTCATGACCGGTGGGCTCGCGATGCTGGCGCTCGGCGTGGCGCTGCTGGTCTATCTTTAGGGGCGGCGATTGACAGGAGCGGAGTCGCCCGGCCACTGACGACGATGCGCCGTCGCCTGCTCCTGATGGGTTCGCTGCTGCTGGCCGGCTCGATCTGGCCTGGTGCCGGTTGGGCGGCCGATGGGCATTTCACCACCAGCGACGGCGTGCGGCTGCACTACATTGAGGCCGGGCGTGGACGGACCATCGTCATGGTGCCGGGCTGGACCATGCCCGCCTGGATCTTCTCCGAGCAGATCGTCGAGCTGTCGCGATCCTGGCATGTCGTGGCGCTGGATCCGCGTTCACAGGGCGACAGCGAGATCGCGCCGACCGGCCACGAGCCGTTCCGTCGCGGACGCGACATCGCCGAATTGCTGGACCATCTGGAGGAGCGGGACGCGCTGCTGCTCGGCTGGTCGCTCGGCGTGCTCGACTCGCTGTCCTACGTGCATCAGTTCGGCGATGGCCGGCTGGCCGGCCTCGTGCTGATCGACAATTCCGTGGGCGAGGAGCCGGCCCCGGCCGGGCCGCCGGCCGCCTCGATGCGGCGACGGAGCAAGCCGGTCCCGCGGGAAGTCTCGATGCGCCGTTTCGTGCAGGGCATGTTCGCGACCCCGCCGCCGCGCGGCTACATCGACCGCTTGACCGGTGCGGCGCTCCGCACCCCGCCGGCGGCCGCCGCGGCGCTGCTGGCCTATCCGGTGCCGCGCAGCTTCTGGAGGGACGCGGTCCATTCGACCGACAAGCCGGTGCTCTATGTCGTGACGCCGCGCTGGTCGGCCCAGGCCGCCAACCTGGAGGCGCACCGGCCGAACGCCGAGAGCGTGGTGATGCGCCATGTCGGCCACGCGATGTTCGTCGACGATCCCGCCCGCTTTGACGCGGTGCTGACCCAGTTCATCCGCAGCCGCGTGTGGTCGTAAAGCCCAGGGCGGGCGCTCCGCTCGCCGCGCTGTTCCTTGTCTCGCTTGGCACCGTCGGATTCGAGATCGCGCTGACCCGCTTCTTCGCGGTCAGCAAATGGTCGGAATACGGCTACTGGGTCATTTCGATCGTCCTGGCCGGCTTCGCCTTCAGCGGTGTCGCGGTGGCGCTCGCCCGGCCATGGTTCGCCGTCCGCTCGGCCGTCCTGCTGCGCTGGCTGCCGCCGGCGCTGGTCGCGACCGCCGCCGCGGGCTACTGGGTTGCCAGCGCGAACGCCTTCAACCCGCTGCAATTGCAGAACTCCGCGACCCTGTGGGAGCAGCTCGGCAACATCGCACTCTACTATGCGGCCCTGCTGCCGTTCTTCGCCCTGGCCGGGCTGTTCATCAGCCTGTGCTTCCTGGCCGATCCGGGTCGACTCGGCGTGGTCTACGGCGTCGACCTGACCGGGGCGGGGACGGGCGGCGTCGTGGCGCTCCTCCTTATGGTGGTGGTGCATCCGTTCCGATTGGTGGCGATCTTGCTCGTGGCCCTTGCACTGCCGGCCTTTTTCGGCGTGCGGCGTCATCCCGCCGCCGCTCTGGCGACGGCCGTGGCACTGCTGGGGGCGGAAGTGGCCCTGTTGGGAGCCGACCAGGCACGGGTCAACGATTTCAGGGCGATCTACGCACCGCTTCACGTGCCCGACAGTCGCACTTTGGCCGAGATCACGAGCCCTCGCGGCGTATACGACTTGCTCGACGACTTCACCGAGCGGGTCGATACCGACGTGTCCAACAATGCCGGGCTTCTGGGGGTGCCCGGCCCGCCCACCGCGTTCGGCCTGTATCGCGACGGCAACCGCATCGCGGCCTTGCCCCGCCCCGGCGCGCTTGGTTCGGCCTATGCGCCTGCAACGCTTGCGGCCTTGCCCTACGAGCTTCTCGCCGCGCCGCGCGTGCTGCTGGGCGGCGTATCGGGAGGGTTTCGCATCGCCGAGGCGGGCATCCTGGGCGCTGCCGCGATCGACGCGTCGGAGCCTGAACCGGTGCTGCGCTCGGCCGTGGCGAACGGCCTTGCCGAGGCGCCGCCGTTCGACCTCCCCGCCGCCACCCGGCTGCTCGCCGACCCGCCCATCGCCTTGGCTCGCGCCGCTCGGCCGGGCGCCTATGACCTGGTGGACCTTTCGGGCGATTTCGCCGACGCGTCCGAGGCGAATGCCGGCAGCCTCACCGCCGAGGCGATCGCCGCCTATCTGCGGGCGCTCTCGCCCGAGGGGCTGCTGTCGATCCCCGTGTCGATCCGAGAATTCCCGGCCTACGCCAGCCGCATGCTGGCGACGGTGCGCCAGGGGATCCTCCTTGCCGGTCTGACCGATGCACCGTCACATGTTCTCGTCTATCGGTCCGCGTGGAATGTCCGGATTCTGGTCTCCCCCGGTCCGATTTCGCCAGCCCGCATCGGGGCGGCGCGGGCCTGGGCGGACGCCCGCAGCTTTGACGTGTCGTTCTACCCCGGCATCGACGTGGCGGCCGCCCGAGGCGGCCTCTACAACGACCTCCCGGAGGTGTCGTTCGCCGACGCATCCGTCGTCACGGGCGAGGGGGCGCATGACGCGGTGGCCGACGAGGCCGGCGCGGTGCTGGCGGGGCTTTCCACCGCGTCGTCCGAGAGCTTCGACCTGTCGCCGGTGACGCTCGACCGCCCGAGCCTGAACGCGGTGCTGCGGCTCGAGGGCCTGGGTACCATCCTGCGCCGGCTCGAACTGCTGCCGCAGGGCGAGGTGGCGCCGCTCGTCAATGTCGCGGTGCTGGCGCAGGCGGTGGTGATCGCGGCCCTGGTCCTCGTCGTGCCGCTGCTGGCCGGACGGCGGCTCGGGCGCGGCGTCGACCTTGCTCGTTCGGCGATCTACTTCCCAGCGCTGGGCCTGGGCTTCCTGATGATCGAGATCGCGGCGATCGAGTCAGCGAGCTTCCTGCTGACCGACCGGGTGATCGCGTTCGCCCTCGTGCTGACGACGATGCTCGTGTTCTCCGGCGCTGGCAGCTTTTTGTCCGGGCGGTTCGCCGCGGCACCGCGATCGGCGGTGCTGGCGGCCGTCACTGTGGTGGTCGTGTGGTGCGGCGCAATGCTGCTGCTGTTGCCGGGCGCGCTGCTCGCGGTGCTGGGCTGGCCGTTCGCCGGCCGGGCGGCGCTCGTGGTCGCGGTCATGGCGCCGGTTTCCATGGCGCTCGGCCTGCCGTTTCCGCTCGGCCTGTCGCGGCTGGAGCGCGCAGGCGGCGGCGCGGTGCCGTGGGCCTGGGCGCTGAACGGCGCGTTCTCGGTGGTCGCCACGCCGTTGGCCAATCTCGTGGTGCTCGAGCAAGGCCATGCTCGGGTGTTTCAGGTGGCCCTGGTGCTCTATCTTGCCGCTTTGGCCGCCTTTCCACGCGCGAGGGTCTCATGATCGCAGGTTCACACGGCATCACCCGCCGCAGCCTTGTCGCCGCCGCCACGGCCGCCGCGACGCTGCCATGGGTGCCCGCGACTGGCGCCGTCGCGAGCGGATGGACCCGCGCCGCCTATCAGGAGGCGATGGCCAAATCTGGCCGCCCGGTGAGCCTGACCGACGCGCAGTTCGACGCCATCCAGGGCCGCAAGCCGGCCGCCATGCGGCTGATCGCGCAGTATTTGAAAGAGCATTTGGGCGGTGCCGACCCGGCCGTGCTGGAGGCTTTTGCCGCGGTGCCGCGAGAGTATTTCCACTACCTCTACGACCAGCACCGCGCGACTCCCGGCGACAGCTATGAGGAGACGCCAAAGCCCTGGGCGCTTGGCTACGGCTCGGCGCTGTCGGACTATCTGGGCCAGGCGTACATGACGCAGGTGTGCAAGCCGGGGCCGGCGGACGTGACGCTGGAGATTGGCACCGGCAGCGGTTTCCAGAGCGCCATCCTGTCGCGGATCGTGGCGCGGAGCTACTCGATCGAGATCATCGAGCCGCTGGGAAGGGCCGTCGATCGGATCTGGGAGCCGCTAGGCTACGACAACGTGCAGGGGCGAGTTGGCGACGGGTATTACGGCTGGCCGGAGGTCGAGGGCGGCTTCGACATCATCATCGTGACCTGTGCTGCCCAGTATGCGCCGCCGGACCTGTTCAAGCAGCTCAAGCCCGGCGGGCGGATGGTCATTCCCATCGGCCAGCCCTTCAAGCGCGGGCAATTCCTCTACGTCTACGGCAAGGACGGCGAGGGCAAGGTGCACTCGCGCAAGGATGTCGGAGTGTTCTTCATCCCCATGACCGGCACGATGATGAAAACGCCGCCTCCAAAGGGGTAGCGGCGTCGGCGGCTTGGAATCGCCTTCGGCCGACGACGGAACGCTTGTTCTACATCTTAAAGCACGGTAGACGATGTCGATCGACAGGAGACCCGCGGGACAGGAGCGATAGCGATGGGTGACGATGCCGACCATCCGGTGACGCCACCGCTGGAGCAGAGCGCGTTCCGTGAAATGCAGCTCCCCTTCAGCGATCCGTTTCCTGATGTGATGGCCGATGCGCGGCGGCAGATGGACGAAGATGCGAAAGAGAAGGCCGGGTTTGAGGGAACATCCTCGCGCTTCTCTGGATTCGATGATTTGGATGACCAAGCGGTGGCACTGCTCGCCGAGATTGACCGATCCCTGGCCGCCTCGGCCAGGCACGCACGGCGCATCGATGAATTGCAAGATGAATTCGAAATGATAAGAGCGCGGGTCATTGGATTCGAGTGATCCGTCTCCTGCGTCCCGGCCGCAATCGGGGTCGCGCGCAACATTGCTAAGCAGGGCTTGGAATTTCCTTTGGCACCTCGCCACGCTGCGACGAGAGCAACAACGTCACGATCGGCAGCTCGAACGCAACGGCGAACAGATGGTCGTGCTGATGAAGGCGATCGAGCGACTGAACGGCAGGCTAGAAGGGATCGAGAATCGATTCAGCGACAAAGACCGTGTCTTCGAGGCTGTGGTGGCGCTCAAAGTCAGGGAGGAGTTTGACAGGCTAAGGGCTGACGCGTCGAAGATGTTGCCGCCGCCGCCGACCTAGACCGCTGTCGTGGTGGTCTTTATGCGGCCTCGCGAGTCCTCAGGTGCACGTCTCGCGACCAGGCGATCGCCGCGTGCGCCAACGAATCGATCGAATCGATCAACGGCGCCGCGAACGACTCGGAGGCTGCTTCGTCGTCCGGCCGCGCGGCGAGACTGATCGGCAACTCGGTGCAGCCCAGCACAACCGCCATCGCGCCTCGATCGACCAAACCGTTGATCGCCTTGGCGATCGGCGCATAGCTTTCCGCCAGACGGTTGCCTTTGACCGCCGCGATCGCCGGCATGACCGAGCGGGCCGTCTCGTCCGGACTGGGCGAGAGGCAGCGCCAGCCGCGCGGCTCCAGCCGCGTCTCATACAGGCGCATCTGGTGCGTGCAGGCCGTGCCGATGATCCCCACCGCAGCACCCGGCCGCAGCAGGCGCGAGAGCTGATCGGCCACCGCGTCGACGATGTGCAGCACCGGCAGGCCCTCGGCCTCGATCTCCTCGGCCCATCCGTGCACCGTGTTGCACGGCATCGCAACGGCACCACACCCGGCGCTTCGAAGGCCATGCACCGCCCGGCGGATCGCCGGCAGGGGATCAGGCGCGCCGGGCTGGCCCAGGAGGGCCGGCGCGCGGTCGGGAATTGTGGGATCGGACCATAGAACAGCGGGAACATGGTCCTGATCGTGCGCGGCGTCGGTCAGCAGCGTCAGGCGGACCATGAACTGGGCGCTGGCGAGCGGCCCCATGCCGCCCAGCACCCCGAGGATGCGTTGGCTCATGTCCCGTGCGATACGCCGCGCCGCGTGAGCGTGGCAACCATGGGGCAGGGAAGATCGCGCATGGCTCGTCTGTCGCGGCCCCTCGTCCAGGGCCATCGCGGATTCCGCGCAGCTTGGCCGGAGAACACGCTCGCGGGTTTCGTGGCGGCGCTGCGGGCCGGTGCCCATGCGATCGAGCTGGACGCCGGTCTGACCAGCGACGGCGTGGTCGTCGTCTGTCACGACCCGGCGCTTGACCCCGATCTGACCCGAGGCCACGGCGGGCTCTGGATCGACCCACCCGGCCCGGTCATCCATCGCTCGACGCTTGCGGAGCTGCGCGCCTACGATGTGGGCCGCGCGCGTCCGCGCGGACCGACGGCCGTGGCGTTCCCTCGCCAGAGCCCCGTGGACGGTGCCCGCGTGCCGATGCTGGCCGAAGTGTTCGAAGCGACTCGCGACGTCCCGGGCTGGGTCGATGTCGAGCTGAAGACCGACCCGACGGTGCCGACCCTGACCGCGAGCCCCGAGACGCTGGTCGAAGCGGTCGTAAATGTCGCCGAGCGGGCAGGCGGCTCGAGGCGACTCGCGCTACGGTCGTTCGACTGGCGGGCGCTGGAGCATGCCGAGCGGGTCTGGCCGGCGCTCCCGCTCACCTGGCTGACCGATGCCGCGACGGACGCCGATCCGTCTTGGCGTGGCACCCGGTGGGGCATCGCCCCAGACTGCCTCGCAGGTTTGCGCGGCGCGACATGGGCGCCGGATCACCGTGACGTCACCCGCGAGCAGATCGAGCGCGCGCATGCGCTCGATTTGCTCGTGGTGCCATGGACGGTGAATGAGCCGGCGGAAATTGCACGGCTGCTGGGGTGGGGTGTCGACGGCGTGTGTACCGACGACGTGACGATGGCGCTCGAAGTTATCTCTGAAATGGGCTGAAGAGGCTCAATTTGCAAAAAGGAAGTTCGAGCTGGCGGACGCTCGGGCGAACAATGCTTGCATGGCCGGGTCAGCGTCCGAGTTCTCGGCCACGAGCGCGTCCATTGGCACGAAGAACTCGTGCGCATGTGGTACCTGGCTGGTCAGGAATCCGTCATATTGGCGCTGCTTGAGGGCGTAGACGACCCGCATGTCCCGCACCGGCAGGATCAGCGGCTCATCCGGCGCGCGGCGCAGGATGCCGGTCAGCCGCCAGCGCGCCTTCTCCTCGGGCTGACCCTTCGGACCGCGCAGCCAGCGCACCGAGCAGACGGCCATAAGCGACTGCGTGCTCGGGGCGAATCGTGACCGCTTGTCCAGCAGGTTGGAAATCGAGCCGCACGCCTCGATGACGATGAGGTCGACATAGGGCTCGGCGGGCGATCCGCCGAAGCCCAGCCACATCCCGTCGGGCATCGTCCGGAGCCGCGTGCTGCCGGGCAATTTGAGGAATGGCTGGTCATGGCTGTGGCGATCCCCCGGTCGAGCGCGAATCCAGTTGGCGTCGCGCCGAGTCGCGAGCAGTCCCGGTGGCCGCTGCGGCCAGCATTGCAGCCGAGTCCTAACCTGCGAATCGAGGGTGGCCATTGGTCGCATGAGTTGCTCTCCTGTCACGGAGGTGCCGGAACGGCAGCCCTGTCAGGACGATAGGCAGGAACTCGCTATAAAATGAAGCAGATACAGTTCGTATTATGTTTTGAACTTAGAATTTAGACAGGAGATCGATCGCGTCTGTTAAGTGTTCGAGACTACAAAACTCGTCAAAACCAAGTCAAATTGGGCAACAGCGTCATCGAGGACAGCCTTGCTGAACAAAAAATACGAGTCAAATGAGTCTGTTAACGAATAAGCCTGTGACGCGCGTCTCGTGTCGGGTGACACAATCGATGACCCCCGAGCCGCGATTTGCTCTACGTTCCGGACCTAATCACATTCAGGTGATTAGGTGTCCTGGGTCATAGATGTGATGTGCGTTGCGACCCGCGACGGCTTTAAGCACCGGCACGCAATTAACCAGTGGCCGACTGTCGGCTGTCGCACTGATTGTCATATCGATCGCGTTCCGAGAGCCTATCAACCCGACGAGGCGCTGGCACGTCCGGCCAAGTCCTGCACGAACTGCCACGCCACCCGGCCCGACCGCGCGCCGCGGGCGACCGACCATTCGTTGGCGGCCGCTCGGAGCGCCTCGCCGGAGACCGCCAGGCCCAAATTTGCCGCGTAGCCGTCGACCATCGCGAAGAAAGTCTCCTGGTCGGCGTTGTGAAAACCGATCCAGAGACCGAACCGGTCCGACAGCGAGACCTTCTCCTCGGTCGCCTCGGTCGGGCTGATGGCGTTTTGCTGATTCTCCGTCATGTCGCGCGGCATCAGATGGCGGCGATTGCTGGTGGCGTAAAACAGAACATTGGGCGGCCGCCCCTCGATGCCCCCATCCAGGACCGATTTCAGAGCCTTGTAGTCGGCATCCTCGCGTTCGAAGCTCAGATCGTCGCAGAAGACCAGGCAGCGCCAGCGCTCGGCCCGCAATAGCCGCAGGAGCACCGGCAGCGTCGCGATATCCTCCCGCGCGATCTCGATCAGCGCCAGGCTAGCCGGGTAGGCAAGATTAGATTCGGCATGGACAGCTTTGACGAGGCTTGATTTCCCCATGCCGCGCGCGCCCCAGAGCATGGCATTGTTGGCGCTGCCGCCGCGGGCGAACTGCAACGTGTTGGCCAACAGCAGCGTCTTCTGCCGCTCGATGCCGCGCAGCAGGCCGATCTCCACCCGCGCGACGCGGCTGACGGCGTCAAGCCGCGGGGGAGCGGCGTGCCAGACGAAGGCCTCGGCCGCCTCGAGGTCCACCGCCTGCGGAGGCGGCGGCGACAGGCGCTCCAGCGCCTCGGCGATGCGGGCGAGCAGGCGGTGCGAGGTCTTCACGTGCGGAACGGTCCGATGGGTTGACGGGGGAGGCGCGCAGCCTATGGTCCGCCGCCATTCACCGCAATCTGGACCCCGCATGCTGATTTCGACCGCCTATGCCCAAGAGGCCGCCGCAGGGCTGTTCGGCGGCCTGGGCGCCGCCGGCCAGTTCCTGCCGATCGTTTTGATCTTCGGCGTGTTCTACGTGCTGCTGATCCGGCCACAGCAGCAGCGGCAGAAGGAGCTGAAGGCCTCGCTCGCCGCCATGAAGCGCGGCGACCGCGTGGTGACCGGCGGCGGCATTGTCGGCACCGTGCAGGTAGTGCGTGAGGGCAGCAACGAGGTCGAGGTCGATATCGCGCCGAATGTGCGTGTGACCGTGGTGCGCGAGACGATCAACACGGTCATCAAGCCGGTCGCGGCGAACGATACGGCGAAAAAGAAGTAAGGGCCCTCTCCCGCGGAGCGCGGGAGAGGGTGTTTGCTTTGTTAAAGCCCCGAAGCCGCGAGTTCGTAGTTGGCCAACTTGTCGAGGAAGTTCGTCACGTAGTCCGGGCGACGGTTGCGGAAGTCGAGATAGTAGCTGTGCTCCCAGACATCGAGGCCGAGCAGGACCTTGCCCTCGCCGGTGGCCAGCGGGTTGGAGCCGTTCGGGGTCTTCGTCACCGCCAGCTTCCCGTTCGAACCAACCACCAGCCATGCCCAGCCGCTGCCGAACTGGGTCGTGGCCGCCGTCTTGAAGGCGTCCTTGAACGCCTGCACCGAGCCAAAATCCGCCGTCAGCCTGGTCTCCAGTGTGCCAGGGATGCCGCCGCCGGCCGGCGAGAGCACCTGCCAGAACAAGATATGATTCCAGTGCTGTCCGGCATTGTTGAACACCGGTGCCATGTCGGGCTTGCCGTGGCTGAGCTGGATGATCTCCTCGAGGCTCTTGCCCTGCAGGTCCGGGTTCTTCTCGACGAAGCCATTCAGCGCCGTGACGTAGGCTTGATGGTGCTTGCCGTGATGCAGCTCGAGCGTCTCCTGGCACATCCCTTTCTCGGCCAGGGCGCTCGTGGCGTAGGGCAGTGGGGGCAGTTCGAAAGCCATGGACAGGCTCCTGTGAAAGATTGCGCCGAGAGCTATGAGCCGGCCTCGCCCACGTCAACCGTGCGGACGGGATGAGCGCGCTGTCGGCGATGGGCGTGCTGGTAAGGCGCGCGGACCCCGATCGGTTCCTCTGCACGCTGTTCGCGCCGCCCGAGCGGCGGGACACCTTGTTCGCGCTTTATGCGTTCAATCACGAACTTGCGCGGGCCTGGGAGGTTGCGAGCCACCCGACGCTAGCGTTGATCCGCCTGCAATGGTGGCGCGAGGTCCTCGAGGGCGCGCCTCGGCGGCATGAGGTGGCGACCCCGCTGATGGCCGAAGTCGCAGCGGGCCGGCTCGCGGTGGCCGACCTCGTGGGGCTGGTCGACGGGCGGGAGCGGATCGCCGAGGGGCTGTCCCGTCTGGAGGACTGGACAGCGTATCTTGAGGTCACGGCTGGCGCGCTGGCGAGGACGGCAAGCCGGACGTTGGGCGGCGACGTGGCCGTGTTGTATCGCTTCGCGGCGCTCGGGTCGGCGTATGGCGCGGCCGGAACGCTGTGGAGCGCGGGTCTATGGGGCGGACAACTCACCGCATGTCCGCCGCCTGAGATGAGGCTGGCTCTGGCCCAGTGGGCGTGGGACCGGCTCGGCGCCCCCGCGCCCCTCGAACGCGCCACCGTCGCCGCAGGGCTCGTTGGTGTTTTGGCACGGCGGGACCTGCGGCGACCCGGCCGCACACCCGTTCGCGGCCTGTCCGACCGCCTCGCCGTCACGGCGGCCGCGTTGCGCGGTCGGGTGTAGTCATGCGTCCCCGCGCGAAGGCGGCTGGAGACATGCCCTGGAGACATGCCTTGTTGATCGGCCGCGCCCGACGTTATCGCGGTTGCGACTAGCATGAACGCACACGGCACACGGCGTGGCGACACACAAGCCGGCATCGCGCTGCTTGGCCGCTGGCGCGTTCACTCGCCGCGACGACGTGGTGCCGATATCGACCTCCGTCCCGCCCTGACGCAGCCGGCCTGGCTGCCGCGCGAACGTCCCGAGCCTCGGCGTCGGCAGAACCTGCGTGTCCCGCTCGGCGTCTCGATCGGAGCGCATGTTCTCGCGGCTTTCATGGCGTTGCTCTGGCAGCTGCCGGTCTTGGAGCCGACGGAAGTGCCGGCGACGATCCAGGTGCTGTTCGGCGAGAACGCCGATGTCGACGGGGCGGCGGCCGCGGCCTCGCCCCTGACGTCGGCGCAGCCGCGGACGGGCGATGCCGGCGCCGCCGCGCCATCGAGCGATGGCGAGGGACCGTTCGCGTCCGTTGCCCGGCCGGCCACGCCGGCACCGCCGCGCGCGTCGCCCTTCGCGGTGCGGCTGGGCGAGGGCGATGTAGGCCTGAAACTGTCCGAACCGCCAGACGCCGGGCTGATCGAGGCACAGTCCGATCCCGGCAATCGCGGTCCGAAATATCCCGACATCGCGTGGCGGCAGCATCAGGGTGGCCGCGTGGTGATCCGCATGCATATCGACCCCCAAGGGCGCGTGGCCAGCGCCGAGGTGCTGGAATCCTCGGGTCATCCGGCGCTGGACAGGGCGGCGCGCGAGGCATTGGCAAAATGGCGTTTCGTCCCGGCCTTGCGCGATGGCATCGCGGTGCCGTCCTTTCGTGACCAGGCAACCAATTTCGTGTTGGAGTGACGGCATGGTGCGGATCGATCTGGTGACGACGCGGGGCGGCGACGGCGGCGAGACGAGCCTCGGCGACGGCACTCGGGTGGCCAAGGACCATGCCCGAATCGAGGCCGTGGGCGCGGTCGACGAGGCCAACGCGGCACTCGGCCTGCTGCGGCTGCATGTCGATGCCGAGGCCGACGCGATGATCTCGCGGCTACAGAACGACCTGTTCGACATCGGCGCCGATCTGTGCGTGCCCGACGGTGTGCCGGACCGGCTGCGGGTCACCGACGCGCCGAGCCTGCGGCTAGAGGCCGAGCTGGCGACGATGAATGCGGCGCTGCCGCCGCTGCGCAGCTTCGTCCTGCCGGGCGGCACGGTCGGCGCCGCCCACGCGCATCTCGCCCGCACCGCACTGCGGCTGGCGGAGCGGCGGGTGGTGGCGCTGGCCAATGCCGAGACGATCAATCCGGCGATCCAGCGGCTGCTGAACCGCGCGTCGGACCATCTGTTCGTGCTGGGGCGGCGGCTGAACGACGAGGCGCGGCTCGACGTGCTCTGGGTCCCCGGCGCGAACCGGTAGCGCGTCAGGACGGTTCGCGCAGCATCGACACGGCGCGGGCGAACGTCGCATCCGCGTCGAGCGCGGTCGTGTCGAGCGAGATCGCATCCTCCGCGGCGACGAGACGGGCTGCGTCGCGGGCGTCGCGGGCGCGCACCTCGGCGGTCACGGCGTCGAGATCGGCCGCCACGCCGCGGCCGCGCAATTCGAGCCAGCGGCGGTGGCCGCGCGCTTCGGCGCTCGCCGTAACCCAGAACTTCGCGTCCGCATCGGGCAGGATGACGGTGCCGATGTCGCGTCCGTCCAGCACCGCGCCGCCGGGCTGGCGTGCGAACGCGCGCTGCCACGCAACCAGGGCCGCGCGCACGCCGGGAATGGCCGCGACGGACGCGGCGGCATCGTCGGCGTCCGGCCCGCGCAAATCGCTGCGTTCCAGGTCATCCGGCCGGAGCGCCCGGGCCGCGGCGGTCGCGGCCGCCTGGTCCGTCGGAGGCTCGCCGGCGTCCAGCACGAGCCGGCCCACGGCGCGATAGAGCAGGCCGGTGTCCAGGTGCGCCACACGCAGATGGGCCGCGAGGCGGCGCGCCAACGTGCCCTTGCCGGCCGCGGCCGGACCGTCGATCGCGACGATCAACGAATGGCCGGCATCGGCAAAAGACCGTTCAACAGGGCGGCAAAGCCAGGGAAACTGGTATCTATGAACGCCGCGTCGTCAACCGCGACCGGATGCTCGCTCGCGAGACCAAGCACCAGCGCGCTCATCGCCAGCCGGTGATCCATATGGGTCGCCACCATTCCCCCGCCCGGCGGTGAAGCCCCCGTCCCATGCACGATCAGATCGTCCCCCTCGAGCTCGACGCGCACTCCGTTGGCCGCCAGGAGGGCAGCGGTCGCGGCCAGCCTATCGCTCTCCTTGACCCGCAATTCGTGAAGTCCCCGCATTCGCGTCGTGCCCCGCGCGCTGGCGGCGGCGACGGCGAGCACCGGGTATTCGTCGATCATACTTGGCGCCCGGTCCGCCGGCACGTCCACGCCGCGCAGCGCCGAATGACGAACGACGAGGTCACCGACGGGCTCGCCGCCCTCGACCCGCTCGCAGTCCACGCGAAGCTCGGCGCCCATCTCGCGCAACGTGGCGAACAGGCCGGTCCGCAACGGATTGAGCCCGACGCCCTCGATGCGGATGTCCGATCCTGGCACGAGCAATGCCCCCACGATCGGGAAGGCGGCCGAGGACGGGTCGCCCGGCACGGCCACGTCCGCGGCTCGCAGGTGCGGCTGGCCAACCAGCCGGATGATGCGCCCGGCGCCGACGACCTCGACGGACACGTCGGCCCCGAAATGCCGCAGCATGTTCTCGCTGTGGTCGCGCGTGGCGGCGCGCTCCTCGACACGGGTGATCCCCGGCGCGTTGAGGCCGCACAGCAGCACCGCACTTTTGACCTGCGCCGAGGCAACCGGCAGCACGTAGTCGAGCGGCAGCGGATCGGTGGCTCCTTGGATCGCAAGTGGCAGGCGGCCGCCGTCGCGGCCCTGAAACCGCGCGCCACAGGCGGTCAGCGGCTCGGTCACCCGGCGCATCGGCCGGCCGCGCAGGCTGGCATCGCCGGTCAGCACCGAGAAGAACGGGTGACTGGCCAGGATGCCCGCGATGAGGCGGGCCGCGGTCCCGGAGTTTCCCATGTCCAGCACGTCGTCCGGCTCGCGCAAGCCCCCGACACCGCGTCCGGCGACCCGCCAAGCGCCCGGTCCGTCGCGCAGCACCTCGGCACCCAGCGAGCGCATGGCGGCCGCGGTGCGCAGCACGTCCTCGCCCTCCAGCAGCCCTGTGATGCGGGTCTCGCCCATGGCGAGCGCGCCGAACATCAGCGCGCGGTGGGAGATCGACTTGTCGCCGGGCACCCTGACCGTGCCGGACAGGCCCGCCTGCGGTCGATGGCTGGTGAGCGGGGCGGCGGCGAGGGGAGAGTCCATGGCGGCGGCCGGTAGCATGCGGTCTCGAGGTTGGACAGCGGCCGATTTGACAGGTCGGCCATCCAGTGTCATGGCCCGCGCCCTCCGAAGACCCTCGCGATAGGCAGTGAATGGCCAAGCCCGAACTCGGCACCAAGCGCGTCTGCGTCTCCTGCGGCGCGCGCTTCTACGACCTCACGAAGCAGCCGGCGGTCTGCCCCAAATGCGGCACCGAACAACCGCCCGAACAGCCGCGCATGCGCCGTGCGGGCGGTAACGTCGTCGACGAGAAGCGCCGAGCCAAGGTGATCCCGGTCCCTGGACTGGAAGAGCCGGAGGCGGAGGTCGAGGTCGCCGAGGAGGAAGCCGAGGAGGATGTCCTCGAGGACACATCCGACCTCGGCGACGAAGCCGACGAGATCGTGGAAGTCGAGCCGGAAGCGGGCGAGGAGGAGCGGTAACCCACTCCTCACGCGCACAGCGTGTAGATCAGTACTGACGCCGCCTGAGCGACGTTCAAACTCTGGACTCGGCCGCGGCCCGGAACCCGGACGCGGCGGCGGCAGGCCTCCAGGACCGGGGCGCTGATGCCGCGCTCCTCGTTGCCGAGCACGAGCGCGATCGGCCGGTCACGGGGCAGATCCGCCAGCGGCATCGCCCCCTCGTCCAGCGTGGCGGCCACCGTCCGATACAGCGGCGTCATCGCCAGAAGCGCGCGCGGCAGATCCCGCGTGCGATACAGATCGAGCCATTCGAGGCCGCCGGCGGCGGTGCGGTAGGCAGCGTCGGATGGCATCGCGTGACCCGGCCCCTCGCCGATGACCATCGCCGGCACGGCGAAGAACGCGGCGGTGCGAGCGATGGCACCCAGATTGTGCGGGTTGCCGATGCCGTCCAGCACCAGGAGGAACGGCAGCTTCGGCACCGCCGTCGGATCCAGGATCGGCACGTTGCGGGGCGTCGCGAACGCGGTGACCCCGCCATGATGCGTGGTGCCCGACACTCCCGCGAGGTCGAACGGCTCCACGAGGCGATAGGAACGGTGGGCTGCGGCCATCATACGGCACCAGCTGCCGACCTCTAGCTTCATCGCCTCGGTGTAGAGCAGGCGGCGGACGGAATCGGGGCGGCGCTCGAACAGCGCGGTCACGGCCTTCAGGCCGCAGATGATGTCTTCTGCCATCGGCGGGGCTTCGCGGGCCGAACGGCGGCTGTCAATGAGGACGGCATGGACCCGATCATCCTGTTCCAGGACGCCCGCTTCGTGGTCCTCGACAAGCCCGCGGGGCTTGCGGTGCATGCCGGCCCGCGCGGCGGCCGCTCCGTCGAGGATATGTTTTCAAAACTGTCGCGGCGGCGCGAGGGGCCGTGGCTCGCGCATCGGCTCGACGCCGACACGGCGGGCTGCCTGCTGATCGCCCTGCGCCTCGCCGCCTTGCATGTGGCGCAGGCGGCCTTCGCGGCGGGCCGCGTGCGGAAGACCTATTGGGCGGTCGTCGCGGGTAGCCCCAAGGCGGAGTGTGGGATCGTCGAGGCGCCGCTGCGAAAGGTCGCCGGGCCGCAAGGATGGCGGATGGTGGCAGACGGGGCCGGCCAAGCCGCGGTCACGGAGTGGCGGGTGCGGGGGCGCGGCGACGGGATGACCTGGCTTGAACTGCATCCCCGCACGGGACGGACGCATCAGGTCCGAGTGCACTGCGCGTCGCTGGGGTGCCCCATTCTTGGCGATCCTGTCTACGGCGCGGGCCAGGGGAGGCTGCATCTGCTGGCGCGCGCGCTGTCGTTGTCGCTCGATCCGCCGGTCGCGGCCGAGGCGCCGGTGCCGGATCACATGATGCGGGCCTGGACCGCATGCGGCGGCGTCGCGTAGAGCGCGCGGCGAACGCCGGAGAAATCCCGATGCCGAGCCGCCTTGTCATCGTCCATGGTGCCTATG
This sequence comes from Acetobacteraceae bacterium, assembly GCA_965246915.1. GTDB lineage: Bacteria > Pseudomonadota > Alphaproteobacteria > Acetobacterales > Acetobacteraceae > CAVRQM01. The sequence goes on along the minus strand of CBDFGB010000004.1, from coordinate 119,576 downwards.
GTGCGCCGGACACGAATTGGTTCCCCTGGCTCGCTGATGAGGCGCGAGCGCTCGGCGCCGAGGCCTTGCTGCCGCGTTTCCCAACGCCCGAGGGGCAGGATTTGGCGCGCTGGCTGGATGTCTTCGATCGTGAGGCGGCCGGCCCGGGATCGGACACAATTGTGCTCGGATTCAGCATAGGCAGCGCATTGGCAGTACAACTCGCCCACCGTAGCGCTATACCATTCAAGGCATGCGTGCTGGTCTCGGGGTTTTGGGGCCGGATTGGAATCGACCAGTATGATCAGATCAACGCTTCATTCTTTACGCCGATCGACTGGGCGCGTGCCAAGGCCGGCGCCCGCGACTGGCTATGCTTCGCTGGCAGCGATGACCCATACATTCCGGAGCCGCTGTCGTTGGAACTCGCGAGCCACGTGGGCGCAAGACGAATCGTCGTTGAAGGCGGTAAGCATCTCGACGCGCCGAGTGCGGGCATGACGCGGTTCGACGTCTTGCTCGGACACCTAACCACGTTGTTGCGCCCCTAGCCGAGCAGAAACCATAGCCGAAATATCGCGGTTTCGGCCGGGGTCTGGCGGATCAGTCCGGGCCGCCGCAGCGCGGTCAGGCGCGAAATGACGCCGCCGCGCAAGGCAGTATCGACCGCCCGAAGATCGGCGAGGGCGGTTTCCGCCAACATCGCCTCGTGATCCAGCAAAGCGGCGACATGGTCGCGCAGCCGGGACATGAATGCCGCGGGCCCGCGGCGCAGCGCCGCGACGGCGCGGCGAACCCGGCCGCGTGGCGCGCCGACCACGTTGCCGCCATGCTGGCGATACAACACGGTCGGCGTCGCGTCGCAGACGATCCGCCCGCCGGCAGCCGACACGACCAGATAGCTCCACCAGTCGTGGAGAGTAGAGGGCGGCGGGCGGCTCGCCGCGACGAGCCGCCGGGCGGCCTCGTTCATCACGATCGTGCAGCCGGCGGCGATGTTCTGCGTCAGTGCGGCGGGGAAGCCAGCGTGCCGGATCAGCTGGGACTCGCCGAGTGGGCGCAGCGCGGCGTCGACCAAGATTTGTCGCGCGCAGTAGAGGGCTGGGCCGTCGCCGGCGACCGCCGCCGCGCCACGCGCAATCTTCTCCGCAAGCCACACATCGTCCTGATCGCAGAACGCGACCATCCCCTCGGTGGCATGCAGCAACGCCATGAAGCCGGCGAGCACGCCGAGCCGCTCGCCGCGCGGCAACTCGCCGCCGCCGCTGGCGCGCAGCAGGTTCACCGTGTCGTCGGCGGAACCGTCGTCGCGCCACAACAAGCGGCAGGGATGGGTCTGCGCGCGCAGGCTGGCCAGGAGTTCCGGCAGAAACCGCGCGCCGTTGTAGGAGGCGAGCAGCACCGTGACCGGCTCAGCCTCGGGTCGCGTCACCGACCACCGCTGCCAGCGACGTCTCCCAGGGCGGCAGGCGCAGCCCGAATACCGACTCCAGCTTGCCGCAATCGAGCCGGGAATCCGCCGGGCGCCGGGCGGGCGTCGGCCAGTCGGACGTCGCGATCGGCTCGACCGGCGTGGTCAACCCAGCACAACCCAGCGCGGCGACGGCGAGCCCGTGCCAGCTTGTCGAGCCTCGTCCGGCGGCATGGTAGATGCCAGAAAGTGCTGGATCGGGCGCCGCGACGAGGCGATCGACGATCGACAGGATCACCCGGCCGAGGTCGGGCGTCGCGGTCGGGCAGCCGATCTGATCGGCCACCACCCGCAACGATGGCCGGGCGCGCGCCGCCGCGAGCATCGTCAGCACGAAATTCTTGCCGCTCGCCGCGTAGACCCAGGACGTGCGCAGGATGACCGCAAGCCCGCCGGCCGCGAGAACCGCGGCCTCGCCGTCGCGCTTGGTCGCGCCGTAAACGCCGGTCGGATTGGTCTCGTCGGTTTCGACATAGGGTGCGCCCTTGTCGCCGTCGAACACGTAGTCCGTGGACACATGGACCAGCGGGACTTCCACGCGCGCGCACCAGTCCGCAATCCGGGCCGGACCGCTCGAATTGGCTCGCGCGGCGGCTTGTGGCTCGCTTTCCGCGCGGTCCACGGCCGTGTAGGCGGCCGCGTTGATCACCGCCGATGGGCGCATCCTGTCGAGCATGGGTGCAATGCCATCTGGAGCGTCGAAATCGAATTCCGGCCGACCAACCACCTGCAGGCTTGAGCCGCCGAGAGCTGCCAGCGTCCGCGCCAACTGGCCGCTGCCTCCAGTCACCAGGATCAATGGTTCAGATCCGAAACCAGGGCGGCGATTCGGACAGCAGCGGCAGGACCGCATCCTTCTCCGACAGGATCGTCGCCTCCGGATCGACCGGCCACGGCAGCGCGAGGTCCGGATCGTTCCAGACGACGCCACGCTCGGCCGCGCGATCGTAGCCAGCCGTAACCTTGTAAAGCACCTCGCAATCCGGCTCGAGCGTGACGAAACCATGCAGGAACCCTCCGGGCACCCAGAGCTGCGCGCCGTTCTCCGCCGAAAGCGTGGCGGCTGCGTGCTGACCGTAGCTGACCGAGCCGTGCCGGATATCGACGGCCACGTCCCAGATCGATCCGCGAACCACCCGCACCAGTTTGCCCTGAACGCTCGGCGCGATTTGACAATGCAGGCCGCGGATCGTGCCCTGGCGGGCGGAAAAACTCTGATTGTCCTGCGGCCAGGGGCCGGGCAGTCCCGTGGCGAGAAGCCGGGGGGCGGAAAAGATCTCGCTGAACCAGCCGCGTGCGTCGCCGAAGCGAGGGGGGGTGAGCAGCAGCACCTCCGGAATGGACAGCGCCTCGATCCTCATGCGCGGTCGCCCTCCGCGAGTTCGGCCAGCACGCGGCCGAGATCGGTCTTGCCCAGTGCGCGGGCGTGATGTCGCAGCATGTCCCGGTCGATCCACCCCATCCGGAAGGCCACCTCCTCGGGGCTGCCGACCAGCATGCCCTGTCGCGATTGGATCGTCTGCACGAAGGTCGCGGCTTGCAGCAGGCTGTCCGGCGTGCCGGCGTCAAGCCAGGCGCAGCCGCGCCCGAGCCGCTCGACATGCAGACTGCCCTCGGCGAGATACATCTTGTTAAGGTCGGTAATCTCCAGCTCTCCGCGCGTCGACGGCTTCACGCGCGCCGCGAAGTCCCCCACCCGATGGTCGTAGAAGTACAGACCGATGACCGCCCAATTGCTGGCCGGCGTCGTGGGCTTCTCGATGATCTCGATCGCCCGGCCCTCATTGTTCATGCTGACCACGCCATAGCGCTCGGGATCGCGCACCTGATAGGCGAACACCGACGCGCCGACCGGTCGCGCCGCGGCGGCGCGCAGCAGGACCGACAGGTGATCGGCAAAGATGAGGTTGTCGCCAAGCGCCAGCGCGCAGGGCTCGCCAGCCAGCCAGTCTCGGCCGATCAGGAAGGCTTGCGCTAGGCCATCGGGGCTGGGCTGTTGCGCATATCTGAACCGGACGCCGAGGCCCTCGCCATCGCCCAGCAGGCGGCGGAACTGCGGCAGGTCGTCCGGGGTGGAGATCACTAGTATGTCACGGATGCCAGCCAGCATCAGCACCGACAGCGGGTAGTAGACCATCGGCTTGTCGTAGACCGGCAACAGCTGCTTGCTGGCCGCCCGGGTCATCGGATGCAACCGCGTGCCGGACCCGCCGGCGAGCAGGATGCCCTTGGTCAGGCTCACGCCGCGGCACCCAGACGCTGACCGGAGTAGCGTGCCGCCCGAATGCCCTCCCACCACACGCGGTGGGCGAGATACCAGTCGACGGTGCGCGATAGGCCCGACTCAAAATCGTGAGGCGCGGTCCAGTCCAGCGCCGCTTCGGTCGCCGACGGGTCGATCTCGTAGCGGAAATCATGGCCGGGACGGTCGGCCACGAACTCGATCAGCCGTTCGCGGGAGCCGGCGGGGTCAGGCAGGCGGGCGTCCAGCGCGGCGCAGATTGCGCGTACCACCTCTAGGTTCGTGCGCGGCTGGCGGGCGCCGATCGCGTAGGTCGCTCCCGGCGTGCCGCGTTCCAGTACGCGGACGAGCGCCTCGGCGTGATCGTCGACGTAGAGCCAGTCGCGGCATTGCCTTCCGTCGCCGTAGACCGGCAGCGCGCGCCCCTCCAGCGCGTTAAGCAGCACCAGCGGGATCAATTTCTCGGGGAATTGCCAAGGGCCGTAGTTGTTGGTCGTGTTGCTGACCAGGGTAGGCATTCCGTAGGTGTGCTGCCAGGCGCGCACGAGGTGATCGGACGCCGCCTTGCTCGCCGAGTATGGGCTACGCGGATCGTATGGCGTCGTCTCGGTGAATGGCGCGTCGCCCGGGCCGAGAGCGCCGAAAACCTCATCAGTGGACACGTGGTGAAACCTAAACACGTCGCGCCCGGCGGCGGGCAGCGCCTCCCAGTGCGCGCGCGCCGCCTGCAGCAGCACGAACGTCCCGACGACATTGGTCTGGACGAAATCGCCCGGTCCGTCGATCGAGCGGTCGACATGCGTCTCGGCGGCCAGGTGCATGACCGCATCGGGCTGGTGAGCCGCGAACACGTCTCGCATGGCTGCCGGATCGGTGATGTCCGCCCGTATCTGGACGTAGCGATTGGAATTCGCCGCCGGTCCGACCGCGTCGGGGCTGGCGGCATAGGTCAGCTTGTCGACATTGATCACCGAGTGGGTGGTCGCCTCGATCACGTGGCGGATGACGGCGGAACCAATGAAGCCGCAGCCGCCGGTCAGCAAAACCCGCATCAATTCTCGTCCTCGCTGTCCGTGCCGGGAGTCGGCCGTCTGGCCGGCGGCAAACTGGCAGCATGGTCAGGGGCGGGCAACCCCGCGGCCAGCCAGGCCGCGAGGCTGCCACGCAGTTGCTATTCGCGGCAGGCACCGGCGACGTTCGTGTTGACGCCGACGCAGACCGTTGTGGTCACGTCGAAGGCGACATCGAACGGAGCGGCGATCCTTCCCGTGGTGCGGATCACGTGCCGCCCGAGCGTAAGGTGGTGGAGGAACACGTAGTATCCGTCCTGTACGGCCTTGTCGGGAAAGTAGCCGAATACGCCGAGCGGCTTGCCGAAAGGAGCATAGACATTGTCGGGATCGGGATTGACCCACAGTTCGGCCACGGAGGTACTGATGGGACGGAACAGGCGTACGAAGGCTTGGCCGAAGCGGACGCCGTCGATTTCGATGCTTAGCCCGGTCGCGTCGTCTAGTCCCGATTTGATCACGCCGAGACCGCACGCCACGGTCAGCGGATCGGGACATGGGTAAGCCGTCGGGAAGGCAACGAATTCGGCGTTGACGACCGGCACGAGCAGCGGTCGTCCCGGCGGGATCGTCACCGTCCGCGTGGTCTTGCCGGGCGCGGAGCTGCCAGGCAGAAAGATAATCGGGCCATCGTTGTTGATCGAGGCATATTTGCCGCCAGTAGGGTCCGTGGCGCTCGGGACCTCGAAATTTGGATTCACATCCTGGCGGATATTGAGAATCCAGTTCCACCACTTCTGGGCCCAGTAGGCCTGAGTCTGCCCCGCAACATTCTGCCACGGCGGAATGATACGGAACGTACGCTGCTCGAGATTTGTTTCGCTGTCAGCCATCGCAGCCGAACCCGCAAATGCGAGCATGCCCGCGCACACCGCGCGGATCATCAATTCCCGCAAGGTATCCTCCTGTTTTTGCTTCTTCGAGGCGACCGGGCGACCTTCGTTATGTCGCCGTCAAACTTTTGTGATCGTTGCGTCGAGAAGTCAATCGAAAAACGTTCCGACTGGTTGGCCGAATTTGGCGGTTTGCACCGGCTGATTGACGACGGCCGCGGCGCGACGGAGAATCTCCGCAGTGCAGCAATCCAGGCTTTCACGGCTTGCTCATGAGAGGGATGGAGCGACGCCGCATGGCGAGACGGACCTACCTGCCGCACATCGATCTGCTTCTGCGCGGCATGCGGATTGGGCGGGAGCGGCTGCTCGGCAACTCCAAGGTCGCTGTCGACGCGCGACTGGTGCGCGCGCTCATTCAATCCGCGGTCGAACACGCGCCCTTCGACCCGGAGTTCTATCGCGCGACCTACCCCGATATCGAGCAGGCCTATGCCGCCGGCCAGATTCCCGACTTGCATCGCCACTTCGTCGAAACCGGCTATTTCGAGGGACGCTGCGGCGCGGCCCCAGTGTTCGACGAGGCGTTCTACGTGCTGACCTATCGCGATGTCGCCCGCGCACTGAAGCAGGGCGACATAGCCTCGGCGCAGGAGCATTATATTCGCTCAGGGGCTGCCGAGGGGCGCAACCCAAGCCCGGCGCTCAGTGCGGAGGTCGCTTTCTGGTCGGACTTGCTGGATTCGCGCCCCGCCTGACGCGGCCGTCACGATGACGTCGGACCTGCGGCAGGTGCACGCGTTGCTGTGTTCGCCCTTCGTGACCGAAGCGGATTACCGCGCGGCCCTTGGCGGCGGACGCGCCGACCTCGGCACCGTACGACGCTATCTCGACGCGCCGGCGGCGCAGCGGCCGCCGCTCAGTGTGTATTTCGACGTCGGCTGGTATCGCGCGACCAACCCGCATCTCGGGCCGGACGAGGACGCGCTGCTGCATTTCATCGAAAAGGGTGTCGCGTCGTGGCGGCCGCCGCATCCGCTGGTCGACCTGCGCCATATCGCCCAGCAGGACCCGGAGTTGCTTGGCGAGACACCCTCCGCGGCGGCGCTGGCCCGCGCACTGGAGGAGGACCTCGTCGATCCAAGTCCGTATTTCGATCGAGTTTACTACGAGTCAGGGCTGCCCGAACCGCTGCGCGGCCTCCTCGCGCATTTTTTGCGGCAGGGCCTGGCGGCGGGCGCACGGCCGAATGCCTGGCTCGATCCAGGCTGGTACGCGCAGCGATTCGACGACGTGCCGCGTGACCCTTACGCAGCGCTGCGCGATTTCGTCATCCGCGGCGATGCGACCGGCCGGCCGGCCGGCCCCGGATTCGACGGCACGCTCTATTGGCGTCGCTACACCGACGTCGCCGAGGCGGCCGTCCCTCCGTTGCGGCACTGGCTATCGCATGGTCGGCGAGAGGGGCGGCAGGTGCCAAACGATCGCCCGGCACGGCCAGCCGCCGCCGCGAGCGCGCCAGTGTCGGCCGAGACGCCGCGGGTCGGCGTGCCGCTGCCGATCGACGCCGCGGCGGCCCGAGACTCCCGCGACGCGTTCGATCGCGCCCGCGAGGAGGCGCTTCAGCTTCGCAAGGACTCCGTCCGCCCCACGCCCCCCAAACTGCTGGTCTGCGCCGATCCCGCCGACATGCTGGGCCGTATCGCGCCGCCCCAGCATGAAGCCCCGCGCCTGTCGATCCTGGTGCCGGCGTTCAACGAGGCGGCATTGACCACGGCCTGCCTCGTCGCGCTGAGCGAGGCGCCGCCACGGACACCATTCGAGATCGTTTTGGCCGATGATTGCTCCACCCAGGCAGCGGCCCGTGTCCTGTGCGAGGTCGAGGGCCTCGTCGTCGTACGGCAGGCGAAAAACCTCGGCTTCCTGCGCAACTGCAATGCAGCGTTCGCGCGATGCAGGGGCGAATTGGTGCTGCTGCTCAACAACGACGCGCAGCCGCTGCCCGGCGCGATCGATGCCCTTGTCGCCGCACTTGACGCGGATCCGGCCGTGGCGGCGGCCGGACCGAAGCTGCTGTATCCAGACGGGCGGCTGCAGGAGGCCGGCTGCGCCCTGACGCCGGACGGCCAGTCCATCATGGTCGGTCTGTTCCTTGATCCGGAGGATCCAGAATTCTGCTGCGACCGTGACGTCGCCTATTGCTCCGGCGCGTGCCTTCTGGTGCGCCGCGACGCGGTCGGGCCCACCTTGTTCGACGAGGCGTATCTGCCGGCCTATTGCGAGGACGCCGATCTATGCCTGCGGCTGATCGAGGGCGGGCATCGCGTGCGCTACGTCGCCGGCGCGGTCGTGGCGCACCATCTGAGCGCCTCGGCCGACCCGGTGCGCCGCGCGCGGCGGCTGCGCGGCATCGCCGCCAACCAGGCGACCCTTCAGGCCCGTTGGGGCGAGCGCCTTGCGCAAATGGATCGGGTGCGGCCGATCGCCTTCTATCTCCCACAGTTTCATCCAACGCCGCAGAACGATGCTTGGTGGGGGCGAGGCTTCACCGAGTGGACCAATGTCGCGCGCGCGCAGCCGAGTTTTGCCGGCCACTATCAGCCGCATCTGCCGGCTGATCTCGGTTTCTACGACCTTCGTCTCGCCGACAGCCTGCGGGCGCAGGCAGCCCTGGCCGCCCGCTACGGCCTCGCCGGGTTCTGCGTCTACCACTATGATTTCGGCGACATGCGCCTGCTGGACACGCCGATGCGCGTGCTGCGCGAGAATCACGACATCGCCTTCGCGCATTGCCTTTGCTGGGCCAACGAGAATTGGACCCGGCACTGGGACGGCGGTGAGCGCGAGGTTCTCGTGGAGCAGCGCTACGACGACGCCACGCTGGCGCGGGTGATCGCAGAGGCCGTTCGCCATGCGCAAGATCCACGCTATTTGCGCGTCGACGGTCGGCCGCTGTTCCTGGTGTATCGTCCGTTGCTGCTGCCGGACGCGGCCGCGTTCTCTCGCGCCTGTCGAGCAGCGTTCGCCCGGGCCGGCTGTCCGGGTGTCCACCTCGTCTATGTCGAAAGCATGGAGGCGGTGGATCGCGGCCTGCGGCCGGGCGCCATCGGCTTCGACGCGGCGGTCGAATTCCCGCCCCATGGCCGTGCCGTGGCAGTCGACCATCCGGCCGAGATCATCAAGGAGGGCTGGGCCGGCTATCGCTATGATTATGCCCGCACGGCCGCCGCCTTCATCGACCGGCCCGGCGTGGCCTATCGCCGCTACCCTGCGGTGTTCCCGAGCTGGGACAACACGCCGCGGCAGCGGCTCCGCGGCACCAGCTTCGAGGGTGCCACGCCAGAACTGTTCGCGGGCTATGTCGCGGCGAAGATCGACGAGGTCCGCCGCTTGCTGGTCGGCGACTCCCGCCTTTTGTTCATCAACGCCTGGAACGAATGGGCCGAGGGCGCGCATTTGGAGCCCGACACCGGCTACGGCCATCGCTGGCTGGAGGCGTTGCGGGACGCGATCGACTCACGAGCCTGGACATGACCGGCGTGGACGCCGTGCCGGTCACGTTGATCGGCCATCCCTACGCGGCGATCGGCATGGGCGAGCAACTGCGCAGCCACCTCCGCGCGCTGGAATCCGTCTACGTCCGTCCGGGCGTGTTGGACATCTTCCGCCATGCGTCGCGTGCCGATCCGGCGCATCAGTCACTCGTCGAACCGCTTGAACGCCGCGACGCGCCGGGCGGGGTGCGGGTCTTTCATATCAACGGCGACGAGGTGCCTCGGGTGATCGCCGCGTTCGAGGCGCTGGGCGGGCGGCTCGATGGCGGTCGAAACATTATCGTTCCGGCCTGGGAACTGCCGCGTTATCCGCCCGAGTGGGCGGCCGAGCTCGGGCGTTTCGACGAGGTCTGGGCGATCTCCCGCTTCGTGCGCGAGTCGCTGTCGGCGTCAGGGATCGAGAGCCATGTGATCGGGCAGTCAATCGAGCCTCGTCCAATGGGTGCGGTGCTGCCGCGAAGATGGTTCGGGATCCGTGAGAGCGCGTTCGTCCTGCTGCATTTCCTCGACCTCAGCTCGTATGCGTCGCGCAAGAATCCGGACGGCGCGATCGCTCTGCTGGAGCGGCTTGTCGCGGCGCGGCCTGAGGCCGATCTGCAACTCGTGCTCAAGGTCAAGAACGCCGAGGCTGGTGCCTCCGACTGGGCCATGACCCTGCGGCGGAACGCCAACATCGTCGTGCTTTCCGATCCGCTCGACACCCGCGGCGTGCGAAGCCTGATCCGCGCCTGCGACTGTTTCGTGTCTCTCCATCGGGCCGAGGGGTTTGGCCGTGGGCTGGGCGAGGCGATGGCGGAGGGGCGGCTGGCGATGGGCACCGGCTGGTCGGGCAACGTCGATTTCATGACGCCGGACAACAGCCTTTTGGTTCCGTATCGGATGGTCCGGGTTCGCAAGGGGCACTACCCGTATGGCGCGGGACAGCGCTGGGCCGAGCCGGACGTATCCCGGGCGGCCGAGCTGCTTGTGCCGTGGCTGGACGACCCGGCACGGGGACGTGCGCGGGCCGAACGCGGCCGGACCGAGGTGCTCCGCAGCCATGGCGATCGGGCTGTCGGCCTGCGGGTCCTCGCGCGGCTTGAGGTGCAGGCTGCGATGGCCCAGCCGCGCGCGCGTATTCCGCCGCGGCGTAGGCGGCCGCGGGCGTGATGAACCTCATACTCGCGATCGTCGCGGCCGCGCTGTGGGGTGGAGCGTACGGGGCGTATTTCGGGCCGATGCTGATCCGATGGTGGCGCGGCGGCCGTGGCCAGCCGACGCCGCGTCGCGCGCCGCCGGTCCCGTCGCGGATTCGACCGGTGCGGCTGCGAGCCGCGCCGCCTGCGCGTCAGGTCCTCCCGCCGATCGTCCCCGCAAGGGCCCTGCCGCCAGAGCGGCCTTCCAACGTCATCCCGTTCCCACGGCGTCCCCGAGCGTAAACGTTCATGTCACCTTTCGACGCTCCTGGTACGACGCATCACGCCAAGCGCCGGTCCGCAGCACGTCGGCGAGAGTCATGGCAGCCGTCCACAGGTCGGCGTAGCGCAATGTGAGCGGGGTCAGGCCGAAGCGGAGGATGTCGGGCGCGCGCATGTCGCCGATCACGCCACGCGCGATCAGCGCCTGCATCACGGGCCAGGCGTTCGGATGCCGAAAGCTGACCTGACTGCCGCGCTCCGACGCCGCACTGGGGCTGGCAAGTGATAGGCCGAGGTCCACGCATTCCTGCTCCACCAAAGCAATCAGCGTCTCGCCCAACCGGACGGATTTCTCCCGCACGAGCGTCAGATCCGCGTTCAAGGCCAGATCGATCCCGACCTCCAACGCGGCCATGCTCAGCACGGGCGGCGTGCCGATCTGGGCGGCAGCGATGCCAGGCGCCGCACGAAACGACGGTTCGAACGCGAACGGCGCGGCGTGGCCGAGCCAGCCGGCAAGCGGGAAACGGACCACCGGGAGAAGGCGTTCGGCGACATGGATGAAGGCCGGGGCACCCGGTCCGCCGTTGAGGAATTTGTAGCCGCATCCGACCGCGAAATCGGCGTCGCAATCCGCGAGGCGAACCGGTAGCGCGCCGGCGCTGTGCGCCAGATCCCAGACCACCAAAGCGTCGTGCGCGTGCGCCGCCGCCGTCACCGCAGCCATGTCGTGCAGTCGGCCGGTGCGGTAGTCGACGTGCGAGAGCAGTACGCAGGCGACCCCCGGCCCGATCGCGCCGACCACGTCCTGCGGCGGCACAAGACGCAATTCATGTCCCCGGTTCAGCAGCGAGAGCAGGGACCGCGCCGCGTAGGCATCGGTCGGAAAGCCACCGGCCTCGCTGAGCACGACGCGGCGCCCCGGCCGCAGTTCGAGTGCGGCGCCCAGCGCTTTGATGACGTTGAGGGTCGTGGAGTCCGCCACCAGCACGGTGCCCGGCGGCGCGCCGACGAGGGTCGCGATCTTGTCGCCGATCCGCGCCGGCAGATCGATCCATGAGGCGTCGTTCCAACTTCCGATCAGGCCACCGCCCCATTCCTCGACCGCGACACGGCGCAACCGCTCCGGGGTCGCAGCCGGGATCGGGCCCAAGGAGTTGCCATCCATGTAGACGGTGCCCGTCGGCAGAATAAAACGCGACCGCATCGAAGCGAGCTGATCGTTACGATCAAGTTCAAGAAGGTGGTCTCGCGTCAGCATGCCATGTGTTTGCACGGGCTGTTGCCGATTGGCCATACCCCGCTCGTGAGTGTCTCGAGCGGAGGGCCGGTCGTCTGATCGCCATCAGTCAACGCTTGACCCGTGCTCAGAAAAATCGGCAATCGTTGGCGCGCAGGGTCAACCAATCGTCAATAAAGACAGTATGGTTACAGTGCCCGCGGGCTTCTGTCATCCTTCTGTCACGTATCGGCGAGATCGTCGAGGATGCTTGTCATGCCCGTTGCTTCGCGTTGCTTTTCTTTGACATCGGCCGGATTGCTCGCGGCGACCGCGCTTGCGGGCGGCATGCTGTTCAGCACGCCCGCCGCCGCGCAGGACGCCGCGACGCTGCAGGCGATCCAGGCACAAATCGCTCAGCTTCAGGCGCAATTGAAGCAACTGCAGCGGCAGGCGGCGCAACGCGACGCCGAGGTCAAACGGGCGCAAAATGAGGCCGCCCAGGCTCGAGCCGAAGCGAAGAGAGCCACCGAGCAGGCGGCGGCCGCCCCTCAGGCCGCCGTGGTGGCCGCTCAGGCAGCATCCGCCACGCCCGTCGCGCCGTCAGGCCCGCCGTTGCCGCCGGGAGCCTTCAAAGTCGGCGGTGTGACCGTGACGCTGGGCGGGTTCGTCGCGGCGGAAGGCATCTATCGCTCCCGCAATCAGGCGGCCAGCATCGACAGCAATTTCAACACCGGCATTCCGCTCGCGAATTCGCCGAACTACTACCAGAGCGAGTTTCGGCAGACCGCGCAGCAGAGCCGACTGTCCCTGCTGGTCGAGGCGCAGCCGGACCCGGCAGACAAGCTCACGAGCTATGTCGAGACGGACTTTCTCAGCGCGGGGTCGTCGTCGAACTCCAACCAGAGCAACAGCTACACGCTGCGGCTGCGGCAGTTCTTCGGCCAATGGGACAACAGCGATTACGGGCTGCATGCGATCGGCGGGCAGGGCTGGAGCCTCGCGACGCTCTACAAGCCCGGCGGCGGGTTGCTGCCACGGCAGGAGAATGCGCCGCTCACGATCGATGCGCAGTATGCGGTGGGGTTCAACTGGCAGCGCCAGCCCGAACTGCGTGTCGTCAAAGACTTCGCCGACAAGAAGATCAATGTCGCGTTCGCGCTGGAATCGCCGCAGACCACATTCAGCGGCTCGGCCGGGCCGAATTGCCTGACCGGCGTCGCCGCGACCACGGCCTCGCCCGGCGGCACGCTCAACTACACCGCGTGCGGCGGCCCAAACGTCAATTCGATCCAGGCCTATAGCAACAACTCCGCGCCCGACATCATCGCCAAGGTGGCGGTCGACCCGGGCTATGGCCACTACGAGCTCTATGGGCTGATGCGGTTCCTGGGCGGCCGCGTGTCGTCGGCAAGCACGGGCACGGGCAAGAACTACATGACGACCGGGCAGGGTATCGGCGGCGGCATGGTCCTGCCGATTATCTCTAAGAAGCTCGATTTCCAGGTGAGCGGCTTGGTTGGCCAAGGGGTCGGCCGATACGGCACGTCGCAGCTGCCGGACGCTACGTTCTCGCCGAGCGGCAAAGTCGAGGCGATTCCGGCCTATTCCGTGCTGGGCGGCTTCGTCGCCCACCCGACGCCGAAGGTCGACCTCTACGCCTATGGCGGAGCCGAGGGCGCGTGGAACAAGTATTACAATCAGGGGACTGTCAGCTCGGGTTACGGCAACCCCAACACCAACCTATCGGGCTGCCTGATCGAACTCGGCACCTGCAACGCCAGCACGTCGGGTCTGGTCGAGGGCACCGTGGGCGGGTGGTATCGGTTCTTGAAAGGCAGCTACGGCACCATGCAGGCGGGTCTGCAATACGAATACATCCACCGCAACACCTTCGCCGGTCTCGGCCCGACGCGCGGGAGTTCGGTGTCGCCGTCCTCGGACCTCAACGCTTTCCTGTTCAGTTTCCGGTATTTGCCGTTCAACTGATCCGCGTCCGTCGCAGCAGCAGTCGCACCGCACCCGGGTTGCGCGGGTGCGGATGCACCGCGGCGAGGACCAATGGCCGCAGCGCCGGCGCGTTCAGCCACATCGGCAGCTCGCGGCGCAAAATGCCGCCGATTTCGCCCTCGCCGCGTCCGGTGATGATTTCGACGCAACGCACCTGATCGGCGTGCGCTGCCTGTAGGAAGCCGACCAGCGTCGCGTGCGCCCGTTGCGCGGTCTGGCCATGCAGATCGAGCCGGCGTTCCGGCGACAACCGCCCGGACCGCAGGCGTTTCCAACTTGCCGCGTCGAGACCGCCCGGGGACGCGCCCACCGCTAGCGCAGTGGTTCGAACCGGACGAGGGGAGGCGGGGGCTTCAACCTTCGGAGTGCTGATCGGACTGGGTGGCGATGCGGGTTCGGGCGGGAGTTCGCGACCGTGCAACGGCCTGAGAAGGCGGGCATAGGCGGCCCACTCAGCACGGTCCGCATCGGTCAGCGTGCGGCGGCGGACTTGGCGCATCGCGCGAGTCTGCTTGGAATGCCAACCGGCGTCCATCGCCCGTCACAAGGCCGGTGGCCGCACCCATCGTTCGAACCTTGTGGATCTTGTCCGCGAACGCCGTCCAGTCGTCCCGCTCGGCGACCAGCGCCCAGATCGCTTCGACATCCTCGATCAGCATCGTGCATGCCCTGGCGCAAGAGAAGTAATCAGCGTCAGGATTGGCCCAAGCGGCGGCGGCGAACCCGGTCAGCGCCTCTCGCACCGGAGCGAACACCTCGCCATACGCGCCCGCGTTGGCCGCCCGGCCCGCATACCAGTCGAAATGCGCCTGCTCGAATGGCGCCTGGGAGTCGCGCAGCGCCGCCCACCACGCAAGCGACAACGCCGCGTCCTGTTCTGGGCCGGCGCTGGCCAGGCCGAGCCGCCGCAGCAGGGCAGCATCGTGCTCCCGCCGATACAGATCGGGGAACCCTCGGAGCACCTCGATCAGCGCGTCCTTGTCGCCCAGCGGCAACAGGCATTCGGCCAGCCGCGTGAGGTTCCACAGCAGCGTGTCCGGCTGACGCCCATACGCGTACAACCCGTGGTCGTCGAAATAGGCGGCGGTGAACGCCGGATCGTACGTCGGCAGGAACCGCCACGGCCCGTAGTCGAAACTCTCGCCGGTGATGTTGATGTTGTCGGTATTCAGCACGCCGTGGACGAACCCGGCGACCATCCACTGCGCGCCGAGTCGTGCGACCGCCGCCTGCACCGAGGCGAGGAACGCCACGGCCCGCGCGCCCTCGTCGTCGCGCCAGGCCGCCGGGTGGTACGTGCGCACCGAGTAGTCCAGCAGCCGACGCAGGTTCTCGATCTCGCCAAGATAGGCGAAACGCTGGAACGTGCCGATGCGGACATGACCGTGCGACAGCCGCACCAGCACGGCCGAGCGGGTGGGCGAAGGCTCGTCGTGACGGACCAGATCCTCGCCAGTCTCGATCAGGCTGAGCGATTTCGAGGTCTCGACACCCAGCGCCTGCAGCATCTCGGTGGCGAGCACCTCGCGCACGCCGCCTTTCAGGGTCAGGCGGCCGTCGGCGGTGCGCGACCAGGGTGTCGTGCCGCTGCCCTTGGTGCCCAGATCGAGCAAGCGGCCGTCGCGATCACGCATCTGGGCAAACAGGAAGCCGCGTCCGTCGCCCAGATCCGGATTGTACGACCGGAACTGATGGCCGTGGTAGCGCAGCGCGAGCGGGTGCGGGAACGTGCCGGGAAGCGGCTTGAACCGCGCGAAATGGTCGACCCATTCCGCGTCGGTGAGCGTGTCCAATCCGACCGATGCCGCCGCGCGCTGATCGCGGTGGCGCAGGATCGCGCGGGGGAACTCGGCCGGCGTGACGACATCGAAGAACGCGCCGCCGAGCTCGGCATGATTCGCAGCACCGCGATACGAGGAGGCGACGGGCATCAGGTCGCGTAGGAACGATCGTGTCGCGCGGCCTTGCGGGCCAGGGCGTCGAACATCTTGTTCTCGACGTCGCCCCTGCTGTAGCCGTCGGCGTCCTCGACGTTGCGCAGCGCGATCTCGCGGGCCACGGGGTTGTTCTCGCCGGCCATCGCATCGGTCATGATCTGCGCCTCGCAGGCCCGCTGGATGCGCCACATGTGCCAGAAGGCATGCGCCACGCTCGGCCCGACGGTCAGCAGGCCATGGTTGCGCATGATGAGCACCGGCTTGTCGCCGAGGCTGTCGACGATGCGGTCCTGCTCGTCCATGTGGACCGACAGGCCCTCATAGTCGTGGTAGGCGACGCGGCCGGTGAATTGCACCGCGTAGAAACTGTCGTGCCGCAACCCGTGGCGTTTGGTCGCGACGGCGGTCCCGGCCGTGGTGTGGGTGTGCATCACGGCGTGCGCGTCGTCACGCGCCATATGAATCGCGGAATGGATAACGAACCCGGCCGGGTTGAACGGGTGATTGCTGCCGCAGATCTTGTTGCCGGCACCGTCGATCTTCAGCAGGTTCGACGCGGTGACTTCCTCGTACAGCAAGCCGTAGGGGTTGATGAGGAAATGGTGCTCCGGCCCCGGCACGCGCAGCGAGATGTGGTTCATGATCACCTCGCTCCATCCGAGCATGTCCACCACGCGATAGCAGGCTGCCAGCCGTAGCCGCAGCGCCCATTCCTCCGCCGCGATGTTGGGCGGGCGGTGGTCGGTCGGGTAGGGATCGATCATGGCTGGCCCAGTCGCTCAGGTGGTTCTTGCTGCGGGGAAGCTGTTGCCCGTCACGGGCCGCGTCAAGCCGCCCGCCGCTTGCCGGTCCACGGGAGGCGGTCCACGCTGTTCCCAGGGGATGGAGCCGAGCATGAGCGCGTTGCAGATCTCTCTCATCGTGTTCGGCTGCACATGCCTATCGGCGCTGGCCGGCATGGCGATCCGTCGAGGCTTGCCGGCGCATCATCTCGATGGCGAGTCGCGCGATGTCATGAAACTGGTCATGGGGGCTGATCGCGACCATCGCCGCCTTGGTGCTTGGCCTGCTCATTGCGTCGTCAAAGGCCTCGTTCGACCAGCAACGCGAGGAGCTGCAGGAGATCGCCGCGAGCATCGTCGACCTCGACCGTCTGCTGGCCCATTACGGGCCGGAGACTAAGCCGGCCCGCGAGATGGTCTATGCTGGCGTTCTGAACGTCGCGAACCAGCTTCGGGCGGGGCAAAGCAACGAGGCGCTGCGCGAAGCCGTGCAGGGCCAGTCAGGTGTCACAGAGGGCGCATTCGACCATGTCGTCGAACTGAAGCCGACCTCGGACGGTCAGCAGTTCTTGAAACAGAAGGCGCTGGAGGCAGCCACCGCCATTCGCCATCTCCGATTGCTGATGGTCGAGCAGGTGCGCGGCGGCCTGCCCTGGCCGTTCGTCGTCGTACTGGTGTTCTGGATCTGCCTGCTATTCCTGGGATTCGGCCTGTTCACGCGCCCGCACGCCACGGTCATCGTCGGGCTTGCGGTGGGCGCGCTGTCGGTGGCCAGCGCCCTGTTCCTGATCCTGGAGCTCCGGATGCCCTACCAGGGCCTCATGCGCGTGTCGGGTGGCACGTTCGAGAGCGTGCTCGCGCAGATCAATCACTGACGGCGGGCGCTTAGGCGACCGTCTCCGACATGAGGCCCACCGGCGCGGCATCGAGCAACATGTCTGCCTCGGTCAGGACCCGCCACGCGCCGCCGACAAAAATCTCGGCTGGGCGAAATCGCGCTTTATAGGCCATCTTGCGGCTCTCCGGCACCCAATAGCCGAGATAGACGTGCGGCAGGCCCATAGCCCGAGCCGTTCGAGCAGCCACAAAACGGTGAACGTTCCGAGCGAACGCCGGGCCATATCCGGCGCGTAGAAAGAGTAGACGGCGGACAACCCGTCGCCGAGCCGGTCGGTCAGACACGCGCCGACCAAGTGATCGCCCGGATCGCGTAACTCTACGATGCAGGTGTCCACGGGCGTGTCCTCGACCATGGCGCGGAAATCATAAAAGCTCATCGTCGCCATGTCGCCGTCGCCGTGACGGTCCTGCTGGTAGCGCTGGAACAGCGCGAATTGCTCGGCGGTGGCCCTCGCCGGAACCTCGAAGCCCTCCAACCCGCTGTTGGCGCGCGCCAATTTTCGCAAGGTCCGGTCCGGCTCGAAGGAGGCGACCGGCACGCGGATTGGGATGCAGGACTGGCAGGACGGGCAGACCGGGGCATAGGCGATGTTGTGGCTGCGCCGAAATCCCGCCCGCGACAGCCGGTCATGCAGATTCTCGGAGTCAGAACCGGTGATTTCGGTCACGACCTTTCGCTCCGTCCGCCCCGCCACGTAAGGGCAGGGCAGGGGCGCGGTAGTATAGAAGAATTGCGGCCGGCGGGGCGGCTTGTAGATCATTCGAACGCGGGGCCTCCACCGCCATTCTTCCAGCTCCCAGTCTTCCAGGCTGGCCGCGATCCGGTCAACGACGATGTCGCGGCACGCGCCCGCACCACCACCAGGCCGGAGACGAGGTCGTGGATCGCCCGGTGGCGTACGGTAATCAGTGCCACTGCGAACCAGACGAAGCCCAGACTGCAGGTCAGGATGAAGCCGATGCTCCAGAACAGAGCCTGCAACGGCGACGGCGGGCCGAGATCCTCGTCGCGCCGCACCCGCAGGCCCATCATCGCCTGTCCCGGCGTGGCCGACACGCCGCCCAGCAGGGAAATCCAGTTGTACACGAACGGAACGAGAGGGATCAGGCCGAGCAGCGGCATCCCGAGGCCAAGCGTCAAGATCCCGAACGTCCCAAGCAGGACCCAAAGCACCGCGCACAGAATCGTCACGACCACGCCGTCGACGATGAACGCACCGAACCGGCGTATGAGGACGCCTTCGGTCAGCGTCGCCTCGTCGCCCCAGTCGGCAGTGTCGAAACGCGAATAGCTCATGGCGGCTCTCCGGGTGAGAGGATGATCTCTACGTCTGTCGAACCGCCATATGGTCCGAGCATGACCGCAGCGCCATCCCGCCAACGGCGGAGGAAATTGCGAGCAAGGGGACTGGCCGGGTGCCCCGACTGCCCCGGGGCCACGACGAACAGGCTGCGATCCAGGTCGGCCAGGTCGTAGACGCCGCGAAAGCTGGCGCCATGCACGCTGTCGAACGAACCGGGGCGCAGCCCGCCGCGATCGACCGTGGTCTCGCCGCCGGGCGCGAGGATGCGCGCCTCGACAATCCGGTTCAACCAGGGGACTGCGCGCAACAGCGGATGGCCGAAGAGCGCCGGATGCGCCGTGCCCCAGCGCCAACCCGCCGGGTCGGGGCCGAAGGTCACGGCGAGCGAGGCCATGGCCACGGTCAGGCTGGAGGACAGCGCCACGTCACAGGCGCCGGCACAATCCTCGGTGCGCAAATCATGTAGCGCGATGTCGGGCCATGGGGCGGCGGCCTCGTCTTGCGCGGGGTCGAGGCCACGCCGCGCCATGGCGTCGGTCGCGAGGCGGCGCAGCCATGCGGTGACGATGAGCGGTTGCGGCCGGTCGATGGCCATCGTCCCGTCCCAGTCCCGCAGCAGGCCGAGCGCGACGCGGCTGATGCTGTCCGCGGGCTTGGTACGCAGCAGACGAGGCAGGAGGTCGAGCGCGAGACGGTCGCTTGCATCGGCCTGCATTGCGGCGAAGTCGGCCGAGGTGTGTGTCGGCGTTTGGTCGAGCATTTCGCGGATCCGGCGGGCGCGCGGGTCGGCGAACCAGTCACGGCCAAGAAACACCGGAAAGTCGGGCGGCGCGACCCGCTCGTTGGCGTTGACCAGCCGGCCGCTCGCCGGCGCCACGAAGCTCGGCAGCTCCGGGCCGCTGGCGAGGCGGATCCAATCATGCGCGCCATCGGCGCCCGGTTGCGGCCACGCGCCGTCGCCGGTCCGGCGGACCGGCACGCGGCCGGTGACGAACAGGGCGATGCGCTGCCGGTCGGCAACGATCATGTTCTGGACGGGCGAGGTGATTTTCGCCGCCGCGGCCGCAGCCTCGGCGACGGTTTTCGCACGATCGAGCGCCAGCAGGCCGGCGGCGGCGGTATCGCCGGGCGCGAGGTTTGCGGCCGACAGGGCCAACAGCGGCCCGGCGGGATCGACGAGATCGCTGACGATCGGCCCGTGACGCGTCTCCCGCACGCGGAGGATCTCGTCGGGGCGACCGCGCACCGCGATGCGTTCCTCCCGAAGCGTGAACCGGCGTGGTCCATCGGGCGCGAAGTACTCATCTGGGCCGAAAGGCGTCTCGATGAACAGGTCCTGAACGTCGGCGCCGGTGGTGGTGAAGCTCCAGGCGACGTGGCCGTTGTGGCCGAGCACGAGGAACGGCACGCCCGGTGCTGTGGCACCGGCTAACACCGCGTCCGGCGTCTCAATCCTGGCAAGATACCAGATGCCCGGTAGCCCGAACGCCAGGTGCGGGTCGCCGGCCAGCAGCGGCGCGCCCGAGGCGCTATGCCGACCGTCCACCGCCCAGGCATTGCTGGCCGTCGAGGGCAGCGTGAACGGGTCGGGGAATGTCGGCAGCACGCCCGCGAGTTTTGTTGCCAGGCCGGGAAGGCGCGGGTCGATGGCCGCCTCGGGGTGACCGCCACCCGTGGCTCCCGGCCAAAGCGCGTCGACTTGGTCGTGCGTCATCGTCCTGGACAATCCGAGCCGCGCCAATTCGGTCCGCCAGTTGGCCGACAGGTATAGCGCCATGGTCTTGCCCCAGAGCAGGCTGTCGACCGGCGTCCAGGGCGCGGGCGGCCCAAGAAACAGGAATTCAAACGCTGCCCGTCGGCCGCGTGCTCGGGTCCAGGCATTTACCCCGGCCGCGTAGGCGTCGAGCATTTCGCGCGTCTCGGGATCGAGCGCCGCCAGATCGCGCTCGGCGTCGCGGCGCAGGCCGAGGGTGCGGGTCATCCGGTCGATGGTCAGGGTCGCCGGGCCGGCGAGCTCGGAGAGCGTGCCGGAGGCGGCGCGGCGCATCAGCTCCATCTGGAACAACCGCTCTCGGGCATGCGCGTAGCCGAGGGCGGCCGCCGCATCGGTCGCGTTCGCGGCATGGACGCGCGGGATGCCGTCAGCGTCGATGTCGATGTGGGCTTCGGCGGACAGGCCGGGTATGCGCGCGGTCCCGTCGCCGCCGGGCAGGGTGAGCGCCACGATCGCGAATGCGGCGAGGACGACGGCGAGCGGGAGGGTCAGCACGGCGCTGGCGATAAAGAGGAGGAGGCGGACGATGGAGGTCATCGATCCTCATGCCACCACGGTTTGCGTGCGTTGGAAAAGGGCTCCTTCCTTGCGATCGGGAGAGGATGCGGCACGCGCGCCCTTGCCGTCCGTTGCATGACCGGGCAAGACTTGTGTGCGGACAGGCATTTTCGACGCCGCCGGAGTCATTGCAGCTCAATGATGAGAAATATCGGACCACGCCTCGCCCTGGCACTCACTCTGGTGCTTCTCGCCAGCTGTAAGGACCAGAACAAGTTTGCGCCGCCGCCGCCGCCGCAGATCAGCGTGGCAATGCCGCTGCAGCGCAACGTCCGCGCGTACATGGAACAGACCGGCAATACCGAGGCGTTCAACAACGTAAGCCTGGTCGCCCGTGTCGAAGGCTTCCTGAGCGCGATCAACTACCAGGACGGGGCGCCCGCCAAGCGCGGCGACACGCTGTTCGTCATCGAGCAGCTGCCCTACCAGGCCAAACTCCAGCAGGCTCAAGCCACCTTGGAGTCGGCCAGAGCACAGCTGCTGCTCTCGCAGACCGATTTTGAGCGGCAACAGACCCTCTACAAACAAGACGTCTCCTCAGCGCGCAACCTGGACACCGCGCGGGCCAAGCGCGACTCCGACCAGGCCAGCGTCGACAGCGCGCAGGCGGGCGTCACCCAGGCCGCGATCAACCTCGGCTACACCAATGTCACCGCGCCCTTCGACGGCGTGGTGTCGAAGCATCAGGTCTCGATCGGCGGCCTTGTGGGTGCCACCAGTGCGACGCAACTCGCGACCATCACGCAGCTCGACCCGATCTACGTCACGTTCAACATCAGCGAACAGGACGTATTGCGCGTCCGCGACAATCTGCAGCAGCGGCGGCTGACGCTCGAGCAGATCAACCAGGTGCCGATCGAAGTCGGCCTGATGAACGAGCAGGGCACGCCACACAAGGGCCGCCTGAATTACGTCGCGCCCGGGCTCGATCCCAACACCGGGACGCTGCTGGTGCGCGGCATCTTCGACAACCCAACGCGGGCGCTGCTGCCGGGCTTTTTCGTGCGCATCCGCATTCCGACAGAGCAGCAGGAGAGAGATGCGCTGCTGGTGCCGCGCAGGATCATCGGCAGCGATCAGGCGGGCAGCTACGTCCTGGTCGTCAACAAGGACGACGTGGTCGAACAGCGCACGGTCCAGACCGGACAGACTTTCGGCGAGCTGGTGGTCGTCACCTCCGGGCTGAAACCCGAAGACAGAGTGATCGTGACCACCACCGGCCGCGCGCCGCCGGGCACCAAGATCGTGCCGCAGGCGACGACCATCGCGGCGCCGGCCGAACTCGGATGATCTCCACCTTCTTCATCAACCGCCCGGTACTTGCCAACGTGCTGGCGATCGTGATGGTCCTGATCGGGGCGGTGGCGCTGATCGGCCTGCCGATCGCCCAGTATCCGAACATCGTCCCCCCCACGGTGCAGGTCACCACGAGCTACCCGGGCGCCAGCGCGCAGACGATGATCGACACGGTGGCCTTGCCGATCGAACTGCAGGTCAACGGCGTCGAAGGCATGCTCTACATGCAGTCGACCAGCACGAGCGCCGGCACCTACACGCTGACGGTGACGTTCGAGATCGGGACCGATTTGGATTTCGCGCAAGTTCTGGTGCAGAATCGCGTCAGCGCAGCGCTCGCGGCGCTGCCGACCGCGGTGCAGGCGCAAGGCGTGGTGGTGCAGAAGAAATCCACCGCGATCCTGGAATTCGTGACGCTGACATCGCCCGACGACCGTTACGACAGCCTGTATTTAAGCAACTACGCGACCATCAACTTGGTCAACGAGCTGGCGCGGTTGCCGGGCGTCGGCAATGTCAACGTGTTTGGCGTCGGCGAATACGCGATGCGGGTGTGGATGGACCCGCGAAAACTCTACAGCGTGGGATTGGTGCCGGCCGACGTGATCCGCGTCATTCAGAACCAGAGCCAGCAGGTCGCCGCCGGGCAGGTCGGCACGCCGCCCGCTCCGCCCGGCCAGGACTTTCAATACACGGTCGATATTGAGGGGCGACTGACCTCGCCCGAGCAGTTCGAAAATATCGTGGTCAAGACCGAGTCGGGGCAGGGCGGACGGATTACCCGCATCAAGGACATTGGTCGGGTCGAGCTGGGTTCGCAGACCTATTCGCAGACGTTCAACCTGAGCGGGCGTCAGGCGGCCGGCATCGGCATCTATCAAACGCCGGACGCCAACGCGCTTGATGTCGCAAACCGCGTCCGTGCCAAGATGCAGGAATTATCCAAGAATTTCCCGCCAGGCATGGAATTTCGCATCCCCTTCGACACGACGAAATTTGTCAGCGCCTCGATCGACGAGGTCTACATCACGCTGCTGGAGGCCGGCGCATTGGTGCTGATCGTCATCCTGGTGTTTCTGCAGGACTGGCGGGCGATCCTCGTGCCGGCCACGACCATTCCGGTCACCATAATCGGCGCATTTGCCGCGATGTCGGCATTGGGGTTCACGATCAATATTTCTACACTTTTCGGAATCGTGCTGGCGATCGGCATCGTCGTCGACGACGCGATCGTCATCGTCGAGGGCGTCACGCGATACATCGAACAGGGCATGACGCCGCACGATGCGGCGATCAAGGCGATGAACGAACTGCTCGGGCCAATCATCGGCATTACCCTCGTGCTGATGTCGGTGTTCATCCCCGCCGCCTTCCTGCCCGGGCTTACAGGAAAGATGTTCTCCCAGTTCGCGCTGGTGATCGCCGCCACGGCACTGATCAGCGCGATCAACGCGGCGACCTTGAAACCTACGCAGTGCGCATCGTTCCTGCGTATGCCGACGCCGCCCGAGAAACGCAATATCTTCTACCGCGGCTTCAACACCGTCTACGACCGGGTCGAGCGGGCGTACGCCTGGCTCATCACCCGCATGGTCAGCCGTAGCGTGGTGATGGTGCTGGCAGCTCTCGTGCTGTCGGGGTTCGGCGTCTACGGCATCGCCCGGCTGCCGACCGCGTTTATTCCAAACGAGGATCAGGGCTATGTGTTAATCGCCCTGCAACTGCCGGACGGCGCATCGCTCGGGCGGACCAACGCTTCGCTGGCCGAGGCCAGCCGCATCGCGCTCGCGGTGCCGGGCGTGGAGGACGTTACCGCGATCGCAGGTGTGTCGGTGCTCGACAACAGCTCTTCGCTGGCCAATGCGGGCCTTAGCTATGTGATCCTCAAGGACTGGGGGGTGCGCGGCAAGGAGAAGGGACAGGATCTTCGCTCCATCTACACCAGGCTCTCGCGAGACCTTCTGCAACTAACAGATGGCGCGGCGTTCGTCCTGGTGCCGCCGCCCATCCAGGGTATCGGCAACGCGGGCGGCTTCACGATGCAGCTCGAACAACGGGACGGCACGTTCGACTACGCGAAGCTACAGGCCACGACGCAGGCGGTCGTTGACGCCGGAAACTCGCAATCGGGCCTGACTCGGCTGTTCAGCCCGTTCCGGGCGTCCGCGCCGCATCTGGAGATCCTGGTCGACCGCATCAAGGCGGAGTCGCTGAAGGTGTCGGTGGGCGACGTGTTCGCCGCGTTATCGTCCTATCTCGGCTCGACATACGTAAACCAATTCAATCAGTTCGGCCTGGCCTTGCAGGTCTACGTACAGGCGGACTCGAAGTATCGGCTGCACCCCGAGGACGCGCTAGCGCTAGAGGTGCGCAATGCCGAAGGAAACATGATCCCGATCGGCAGCCTGGCACAGATCAAACCATCGGTCGGCCCGTCGCTGATCAGCCTGTATAATCTGTATCTATCGTCGACGATATCCGGCGGCCCGGCACCTGGCTTCAGCTCGGGCCAGTCACTCGACCTCATGGAGCAGATCGCGAACGCGCTGATGCCGGCGGGGACGGCGTTCGAGTGGACGGCGATGTCGTTCCAGGAAAAAGTCGTCGGCAATCAGCTTCTGTATACATTTGGATTGGCGATTCTTCTGGTCTATCTCTGCCTTGCCGGGCAGTATGAAAGCTGGGTTGCGCCGCTCGCGGTGATTGCTGCGGTGCCGCTGTCGCTGTTGGGACCGGCCATCGTGCTGGGCGCACTGGGTGCCGCAAACAATCTTTACACCCAAATCGGCCTGATGCTCCTGATCGCACTGTCGGCCAAGAACGCGATCCTGATCGTCGAGGTGGCGCGCGAGATGCGAACGCTGCACGGCAAGCCCATCGCGGAGGCGGCGGTCGAGGCGGCGCGGACCCGGTTCCGGCCGATCCTGATGACCTCGTTCGCGTTCATCCTGGGCGTCATGCCGCTCGTCACCGCGACCGGGGCGGGAGCGAACGCCCGGGTGTCGCTCGGGCTGTGCGTGGCCAGCGGCATGCTGGCGTCGACCTGCCTCGCGGTGCTTTTCGTGCCCTCGTTCTTCTCGGTGTTGCAGCGTTTCTCCGAACGAGGCATGCCGGCGGCCGCGGCACATATGCCGGAACCCGTGACCAAGTAGGGCACTCAGCGCCTCCCACGGCCGCCGCGCTGTTCGAAATAGGGCGGGTAAGCGGGGTCCGGGTTCGCCGGATCGTTCGGTTGCTGCCCACTGGGTGCGTATGAGAAACCGGGCGGCAGTGGCTGCGGGTCCGCCCCCGCGGGGACCGGATCGCCGCACATCTTGAGGAGGTCGCACGACCAGCGCCACGCGGCGACGCGCCCCGTGAGCGTGCCGCCGCTGTCGTAGTGGCATTCACAGACGGAGCCGTTGCCGCAGAGCTGTTGCCCGTCGAGCCGGTCGGAACAGCGCGGCCAGGGCACGTCCTGCGCCAGCGCGGCCGCGGTCGACAGCATGGTGGCCACGACAATCATGCCGAGGCGCGTGAGGAGGGTTAGGGGCATGCCGCGCTCCGATCGCGGCGCAGCGTGGCACCGCGTGATGAACGGATCGCCAACGCGGCGACTTGACACTCGAAGTGGTCAGTCCACACCGTCTTGCGGGTGATCGCCGATGAGCGAGGTACCACTGTGGAGTTCGGCGAGCGGCACCGGGTGATTGTCGACCGGCAGGCAGGCGAGGCCAGGTTCATCGAGCGGTTGGCGGCTGGTGGCTCTGACGTAGCGTCTCGCGACAATTCCCATGGCAAGAGAGAGTGTCGATGATCCGCTTTGATGACCGCGTCGCCATTGTGACCGGAGCTGGCAGGGGACTCGGGTTCGCTTACGCGAGAGCGTTGGCGGAGCGCGGCGCACGTGTGATCGTGCATGACGTCGGTGTCGATGCTGCCGGCGAGGGCGCGGATCTCGCAGTCGCCGAACGGGCCGCTGATGTTATCCGCGCTCAGGGGGGCAACGCACTGGCGTCCGCTACTTCGATCACCTCGAGGGCTGGCTCGGCAGCCTTGGTGGCCGAGGCGGTCGATACCTTTGGTCGCCTCGATATCCTCGTACACAATGCCGGGTGGGTGGGCTACCAGGATATAGAAGCTCTGACGCCTGAATTCCTGTCACGCGCTTGTCAAATTCAGGTCGAGGCTCCGATCTGGCTCGCGCAAGGTGCGTGGCCCGCCATGAAGCGGCAGAGGCATGGACGTATTGTGTTCACGACATCGGACCGGGCGATCTACCCTCAGTACGCGCAGCGGGGGCTGGCGGCTTATGCGGCGTCGAAGATGAGTCAGATCGGTCTGATGAACGTCTTGGCGGCTGAGGCGCAAGGGACCGGGATCCAGGTGAATACCGTTTCCCAGTTGCCAAAACAAGGATGTGGGGCGTGGACGACGAGCCGAATGATTTGAAGCCCGATGCCGTCGTACCCGGCGTTATGTTTCTATCATCGGAAGAATGCCAGGAGTCCGGCTGGATCCTTCGCGCGAGCAACGGACAGTTTCACGCAGTCAAATGGTGTGAAGCCGCCGAGGTGTCCTATCCTCGCAATCTGGCGGCCGTCGTTTGCACAAATGTCGAAGAGATGGCTGCGAAGTGGGATCAGGTAGCGGTCCAGCAGGTAGAGCTTCGCTCCTACGGCCGCTGAAGCTGGGAACTGGAACCATGCCATGGCGCTTCGGGTTTTTCGTCGCGCCGTTAATTGCCGGAATCTCCTGAGCGCGACATCGGGTCGAACGAAGGAATATCATGGCCGATCGCAAACTCGACATCGCCATCTGGAACTATGACCGCACCCGGCTGCTGACCGACGGCACGGTCAGGATCGACGGCGTGGACGCAGCCTTCCACAGTGCCCGCATCGTGCCCGACATTTTCGCGGCGATGATCCGAACACGATCTTACGACGTTTCGGAGATGGGACTGACGTATTTTTTGCGCACGTTCGATCATGGCGTGTCGCCATTCGTGGCCATTCCGGTGTTCCCCGTACGATCGTTCCGGCACAGCGCGATCTATGTCAACACGGCGAGCGGCATTAGACGGCCGGAGGACTTGGCCGGCAAGCGGATCGGCGAACTCGCGCTCTACGGCCACGACGCAGGGGTGATGGCCAAGGGCATCCTTTCGGACCTCTACGGGCTCAGGCCAGAACAGAGCCGCTGGATCGTCGGAGGGATCGATTTCCCCATGGACGCGATCGACTTCGTCCCACATCCCGTGCCCGACGGCATCGACGTCGAATGGTCCGGCAAAGATATCGACCTTGGCGAGATGCTCGACAGAGGGGAGATCGACGCGTTGATCTCGGCGGACATACCGAGGTGCATTTTGGCAAAGTCACCGAGGGTCGGACGCCTGTTTGAGGACTACGCGGCGGCGGAGCGCGAATACTATGTTCGTACAGGCATCTTTCCGATCATGCACACCGTCGTCATGAAGCGTGACTACCTGTCCGAACCAGACCTCATTCGGAAGGTCTATACGGGTTTCTGCGGTGCCAAGGACCAGATGGCGGCGCAGTACATCAAAGGCATGACCTTCAACAACATGACGATGATGTTGCCGTGGTTGACCAAGCTGATCGGCGAGATCCACGATATGCTGGGTGACGACTGGTGGCCGTATGGCATCAAGGCAAATCGCGCGGCAATCGATGCGGTGCTTCGCTACCATCACGAGCAGGGATTGACCGATCGTCACTTCGCAATCGAAGACGTGTTCGCCCCATGCCTGCTCGATACCTAACAGATCGCTCGGCGTCCCTTCGGGTTCTAATCATTCCGCGTGGGCTTGGCGGATGGGGTGGGATTCGAACCCACGGTGCGCTTGCACGCACGGCGGTTTTCAAGACCGCTGCCTTAAACCACTCGGCCACCCATCCTCGCCGTCAGCGCGCAATCTACATCAGCCGCGCGCCGTCCCGCCACCGGGCACCCCCAGCCGCGGGGCCCGCCATGAACGACGACGCCCTCCGCTACCCGCCCGGGACCCATGATTGTCACGAGGCGCTGCACATGGCGCATGTTCTCGGCGAACTCGTCTCTGACCGGCTGATCGACCATCCGGCGATCGCCGGACAGGCACACGGCGTACTTTTCGCCCGGTATCATGCGATCGGGCGCGATCATCTTGAGGTGACCGCGCCCTGATCCGCGCCCCCTACCGCCGCCGGCCGATCCGACGCATGGTCCCGCCCGCCATCGACCGGAGATCTTTCACCGTGCCTCGTCGCGCCGCCCCGCTCTGCCTCATTGCCGTCCTCATGCTGCCCGCCATCGCGAGCATCGCGGCCACCGACCCCGGCCCGGTCGTGGCGCAGCGCGGCGGCGTGTCGCTGACCGCCGGTGGAGTGCGCGATCTGCTGGCCGCTCTCGACGCCGATACTCAGGCCAAGCTGCGCGCCGATCCGCAGGCCCTGGCCACTTTCGTGCGTGACCGGTTGCTGCAGGCGGCGCTGCTCGACGAGGCTCGGGCCGCCAAGTGGGACCAGCGACCGGACGTCGCGGCCCGCGCCGAGCAAGCTCGCAACACCGCCATCGCGGAATCCTATCTCGCCTCCAACGCCCAGCCGGAGGCCGGCTTTCCGACCGAACAGGACGTCCAGGCGGCATACGAGGCGAACAAAGCCAAGCTGCTGGTGCCTCGGCAGTATCACCTCGCGCAGATCTTCATCGCGGTGCCGGCCGGCGCTCCGAAAGCGGTGGACGACGAGGCGCAGGACCGTATCGCCTCGCTCCGCCAGCAATGGCTGAAAGCCAAGGGCGATCCGGCGACGGTCATCAAGAAGGCGGCCGACGACAAACGCCAGGCGGCGACCGCGAGCGACCTCGGCTGGGTGCGCGAGGACCAGGTAGCCGCCGCCATCCGGCCGACAGTGGCCGGCATGAACGAGGGGGCCATCGCTGACCCGGTGCGGATGGCGGATGGCTGGCACGTCGTGCGCATGAACGAGACCAAGCCCGCCGCCCCCGCGAGCCTGCCCGAGGTCCGCGACGCGATCGTGCGCGCGCTGCGTCAGGCGAAGCAGCAGCAGAACGCGCGTGCCTATCTCGACGGTTTGCTGCAGCGCGCGCCGATCCAGCTGAACGAGATCGAGCTTGCCCGCATCGTCGGCAAATGACCCCGCGCAACCGTCGATCGATCGATCGGTTCTAGACCTATTGGGGCTTTCGGCGCGGCGGCCGCTCGGGTTATGCCTGGCGTATCGGGATGGGGGATGAATGGCGCGGGAACGATGTGCGGCGCTCGTCGCAGGACTGGGGGCGTCCCTCATAACCGGAGCCGCGCTGGCGCAGACCACGGTCAGGCTGCCGCCGGACGATCCAGCGTCGATCTGGACGCTGGCGGGCGAGAACAGCACGATCAGCACCGCGGACCTGACCGACCGCTACTACACGAACGGCCTAAAGCTTGGCTTCTCCTCGGCTACCGGTGATGTTCCGGACTTTCTGGAGCGCTTCGGACATGCGGTGTTCGGGGCCGGACAGCAGCGGTTGACGGTCGACGTCACGCAGCAGATCTTCACGCCGAAGGACACAGCGAGCTTCGATCCGCCGCTCGACGACCGGCCCTATGCTGGTCTGCTGCTCGCCAATGTCGGCATCGTGCAGGACACGCTGACCAGCCGCAGCACGCTGGGCCTTGGCGTCGGAATGGTGGGACCATCGGCGCTCGGCCAATCTGTTCAGAACGGCTTCCACACGCTCATAGGTCAGGACACCAACAACGGCTGGGGCACCCAGCTGCACGACGAGCCGGTCTTCGAGATTCTCGGGGCGCGGGTCTGGCGGGTGCCGACCGGCGCGGTTGGCGGCCTCGACACGGACCTGCTTCCCGACGTCTCCCTCGGGCTCGGCACCATCAGGATCTATGCCGAGGCGGGGGGGCAATTCCGGTTCGGGCAGGGCCTCGACTCTGATTTCGGCGCGTCGCGGTTGCGTCCGGGACCGTCCGGCGGCGACGCTTTCCGCCCGACTCGGCCGTTCGCGTGGTATGTCTTTGCCGGGGCCAACGGGCAGGCCGTCGCGCGAGATGTCACTCTGGACGGCAATCTGTGGCAGGACAGCCGTAGCGTGACGATCAAGCCACTCGTCGCCGAGTTCGAGGGCGGATTCGCGCTCATCGCGTGGGGGATGCGTCTATCATATACTCAGGTATTCCAGACGCAGGAGTTCGATCACCAGAAGGGCGGCCTGCATCAGTTCGGCGCGCTGGCCCTTTCGGTCCGCTTCTGAATTTTTCGCGGCGCGGGCTGCTGGCCGGGGTTGCCGCCACGCTCGCCTGTCCGGCGCTGGCGGGACAGGCGAGTTTCGACTCCTTCCTTGCTGGGATGCGAGCCGAGGCGCGCAAGAAGGGAATTTCGGCCGCGACGATCGATCGCGCGTTCAAGGGATTGCGCCCGAACCCGAAGGTGATCGAACTCGACCGGCACCAGCCGGAATTCACCTTCACCTGGCAGCAATATCGTACCCGCATCGTCTCCGACACCCGGGTCAGTCGCGGGCGTGAGCTGTATGCCAAGCATCGCGAACTGATCGACCGCGCTTCCGACCGATACGGGGTGCCGGCAGGCATCCTGGTGGGCATTTGGGGGCTCGAATCGAACTACGGCCAGTCGACCGGTGGCTTTAATGTGATCGAGGCGCTGGCGACGTTGGCGTGGGAGGGGCGGCGGGCGGCGTTTTTCCGTTCGGAGCTGCTCGACGCGCTGCGCATCCTGGACAGCGGCGACATCACGCCGGAGCGGATGACCGGCAGCTACGCCGGGGCGATGGGCCAGACGCAGTTCATGCCGGACAGTTTTCTGCGCTATGCGGTTTCGGGCAAGGCGGGCGGCAAACGCGACATCTGGGACGACCTAGACTCGGTCTTCGCGTCCACCGCCAACTATCTCGCGCGGGAGGGGTGGCAACGCGGGCTGCCGTGGGGCGAGAAGATTTCCGCGCCCGTGGGTCTTGGGCCCTATGACATCGGACGGGATCATCGCCGCACGGTGGCGGAGTGGAGTCGCTCCGGCGTGCGTATGGCCGATGGGCGAGAGCTTGCGGTGCCGCCGCAGACATCGGCTGCCGTGCTCATGCCGGGCGGGGCAGGTGACGAGGCGTATGTTGCCTACTACCCGAGTTTCCTCGCCATCCGCCGCTACAATCCGTCGGATTTCTACTGCATCTGCGTGGGCCTGATCGGCGATCGGGTGACGGCTTGAGGCGACGACTGGTGGTGCTGGCCATTCCTTTGACAGTCGGTGCCTGCTCCCGGGTCCGTCGCCGTAAGCCGCCTGGACCGCCGGCGTCCGCGCACGCGGTGATCGGGTCACCATATCAGGCGGGCGGCGTGTGGCGGTATCCCCGCGCGAGCTACGACTATGACGAGACCGGGCTGGCGGTCGTGACGACGTCGCACGGGCCGCTCGCGACTGATGGCGCGGCGTGGGATGACGCGGCGCTGATGGGCGCTCATCCGACCTTGCAGCTGCCCAGCGTGGTCCGGGTGACGAATCTCGAGACGGGACGGCAGATCCTGCTTCGGCTGGACGATCGCGGACCGATTCCGCCTTCCCGGCTGCTGGCGATCACGTCCCGCGCCGCCATCTTGTTGGGTGGCGGGACGGAGGCGGGGGTGCTCCGGGTGCGGGTGCAGATCGACGAGGGGCCGAGCCGACAGCTCACGGCGCAACTCGGCGATCTCGATGCTCCCCCGCTGACGGTCGTGGCCGCACCGTCCGAGGGAGTGACCACCGAGACGCTCCCGCCGCCGGGCGCCTCGCGCGGGCCGTCGGCAATCACTGCACGGCCTGTTTCCGTGGCGACGCCGGTCGCCGGGGCAGCCGTGCCGACGCGGATGGCGGAGACGATCCTGCAGCTCCCGGTCGGGGCAACCGCGCTTTGGATCGACGCCGGTGGGGTGGGGCAAATACGTTATGCCGAGATGCTTCGAGCCCGGCTTGCCGGACTGGGCGCAATTATCGTTTTTGACGCACGGGCGCGGCCCGAGACTGCGTACCGCGTCCGGATCGGTCCATGGCCGACCGTGGCCGCGGCGGACACAACGCTGGACCGTGTGCTCCGCGCCGGAGTAGTCGATGCGAGGATTGTCGTCATATGAGGTCGCACGTGGTCAGTCGCCGAGTCGTCCTGCTTGCCGGGATGGCGGCGCCAGCTTCCGGTTTGGCCCCCGCTTCCGGTCGGGCCGTCGAACCGCGTCGTCCCAAGCCATCCGTGAAGGCGGCCACGGCCACCGCTCCGGCCACTCCGACCAGCCCGGCGCAGACGCCGCTCGGTCCGGTCGACACGGCGGCGCGGTATGCCCTGATCGTCGATTTCGCGACCGACAGCGTGCTGCTGGACAAGGACAGCGACGAGGCGATGGCCCCGTCGTCGATGACCAAGCTCATGACCGCGTATGTCGTCTACGGCATGCTGAAGGCGGGGCGGCTGCAACTGACGCAGGAGCTGCCGGTCAGCGAGCGGGCCTGGCGGATGGGCGGCTCGAAGATGTTCGTACAGATCGGCACGAGCGTGAAGGTCGAGGACCTCATTCGCGGCATGATCGTCCAGTCCGGCAACGATGCCTGCCTCGTGCTGGCCGAGGGCATCGCCGGTTCGGAGGAGCAGTTCGTCGAGCAGATGAATGCCAAAGCCAAGCAGCTCGGTCTGCTCAAGAGCAATTTCCGTAACTGCACCGGCTGGCCGGACCCGGACCACCGCATGAGCTCCCGCGACATCGCGACGCTGGCGCGGCGGATCATCCAGGATTTTCCAGAATACTATCGATATGACTCAGAAAAGTCCTTCAAATTCAATAATATCGAGCAAGAGAACCGCAATCCGCTGGTGCAGAAGGGGCTCGCCGACGGGCTGAAGACCGGACATACCGAGGCCGCGGGCTATGGGCTCGTGGCCAGCGCCGCACGCGGCAATCGTCGGGTGATTTTGGTGCTCAACG
Source organism: Acetobacteraceae bacterium (assembly GCA_965246915.1). Lineage (GTDB taxonomy): Bacteria > Pseudomonadota > Alphaproteobacteria > Acetobacterales > Acetobacteraceae > CAVRQM01. The sequence goes on along the minus strand of CBDFGB010000004.1, from coordinate 86,284 downwards.
GCCTGACCTCGATGAAGCAGCGCGGCGAGGAAAGCGAGCGGTTGCTGGAGTGGTCCTTTCGCGAGTTCGAGAACGTGACGCTGTTCACCGCCGGCGACACGGTCGAACAGGCTCCGGTCTATCTCGGCGAGCAACCCTCGGTGCCGCTGGTCGGCGGGCGGGAAATGGTTGTAACCCTGCCACGCAATTGGCGGAAGAATGCCCGTATCGCTATCGAATACGACAGTCCTCTGCGCGCGCCGGTCTCCCGCGGGGCAAATGTCGGACGACTGCTGGTGAGCGGCACGGGCGTGCCGGATATGGAGGTTCCGTTGCTCGCCGGCGCGGACGTGCCGAGGCTTGGTCTGCCGGGGCGCGCGATGGCGGTGCTGTCGCACATGATCTCGGGCGGGTGAGCACGCCGCGGGGCCGCTTCATCACGCTGGAAGGCGGCGAGGGCGCGGGCAAGTCGACGCAAGCGCGGCTGCTTGCCGAACGTCTCCGCCGCGCGGGGGTCGCGGTGACGGTCACGCGGGAGCCGGGTGGCACCCCGGGCGCGGAGCGGTTGCGGACCCTTCTGCTATCCGGAGAGTTTGCCTGGTCGCCCCTCGCCGAGACGATGTTGCACTTCGCCGCGCGGGCGGATCATGTCGCCGGCACGATCCGGCCGGCGCTTGACGAGGGGGCCTGGGTGCTGTGCGACCGGTTCGCCGATTCCACCATGGCGTATCAGGGGTTTGGCCAGGGTGCGGAGCGGGACCAGATCGCCGCGCTCGCCGGTATGCTTGGGGTCGTCCCTGACCTCACGCTAATTCTCGATGTCACGCCGGGGACGTCGCGGACGCGGTTGGCGGGTCGGGGCGGCGGGCTAGATCGCTACGAGCGTCTCGGCGAGGTTTTTTTCGCCCGGGTGCGGGACGGCTTCGCCGCCATCGCCGCCGCCGAGCCCGAGCGATGCGTCCTGATCCCGGCGGAAGACGTGCCCGAGGCGGTCGCCGATCTGATCTGGCGGGCGGTAACGGACCGTCTTGGACCGCGATGACGGAGAGTCCGGAGCCACGCGCGAACGCCGGCCTATTGGGACACGAGGCGGCGGAGGCGGCGCTGGTCGAAGCGGTGACCGCGGGGCGGCTGCATCATGCGTGGCTGTTGACCGGCCCGCCAGGCATCGGCAAGGCGACGCTGGCCTTCCGGTTCGGGCGGCGCCTACTTGCCGGCGGCGCATTCGACACGCTCGAGTTGCCTCAGTCGCATCCGACCTTTCGTCGCGTGGCGGCCGGGACGCATGCCGACCTGCTGACCATCGAGCGCGGGTTCAACGAAAAGACCAAGAAGCCGCGCACCGAGATCGTGGTCGACGATGTGCGCGACGTAACGGGATTTATGCACCTCACGCCTGCCGAGGGCGGGTGGCGTGTCGTCGTCGTCGACGGCGCGGAATTTCTCAACCGCAGCGCCGCCAACGCCCTGCTCAAAGTCCTCGAGGAGCCGCCGCCGCGCGCGGTGCTGCTGTTGGTGTGCTCGGCGGTCGGCCGCCTGCTGCCGACGATCCGCAGCCGGTGCCGGATGCTCCGGCTTGGGAATCTCTCGGAGGCGGTGGTGGCCGAGCTTCTGGCGCGGTCCCGGCCCGAGATCGGGCAAGGCGAGCGTATCCGCCTTGCGGCTCTGTCGGACGGCTCGATCGGTCGGGCATTGCGTCTGGCGGACGAGGGTGGGTTGGCCATCGCCGAGCTTGCCCGACGGTCGGTCGCGCGATTCGAACGGCTGACAACGGCCGACGCGGTGGCCGCCCATGACTCGCTCGGCCGCGACGAGGAGGCGTTTGGAACACTGATGGACATGCTGCGCGAGGGAATCTCCGGGCGTGTTCGCGAGGCGGCGCGACGGGGCGCGACGGACGTGGCCGGGAGGCCTCTGGCGGATCTGTCCGCTGCCTGGAGCACTCTTGCTCGTCTCAAAAGCGTCACCGAAGGCGTGCATCTCGACAAGCGCGAGGCCCTGGTCCAAGGCTTCGCCGTGCTCGCCGGCCGCGCCCCGCCGGACATCGTCTAAGCCGGATTGGTATGCACCAGACCTGTTTCATCTCGACGCCCATCTACTACGTCAACGGCGCGCCGCATATCGGCCACGCCTACACGTCGATCGCCGCCGACGTGATGGCGCGGTGGAAGCGGCTTGACGGATACGACGTGTTTTTCCTGACCGGCACCGACGAGCATGGCCAGAAGGTCGAAGCCGCCGCGCGCGCCGCCGGGGTCGAGCCGCAGGCCTTCGCGGATTCGGTCAGCGCGGATTTTCGCGACATGGCCGACCGGATGGGCGTGTCCTACGACGATTTCATTCGCACCACCGAGGACCGCCACAAGCGCGCCTGCGCGGCGTTGTGGCAGCGGCTGCATGCGGCCGGCCAGATCTATCTCGGCGGCTACGAGGGATTCTATGCCGTCCGCGACGAGGCCTTTTACAACGAGGACGAACTGGTCACCCGCCCTGACGGAACGCGGGTCGCGCCCACCGGAGCGCCGGTCGAGTGGGTGACGGAACCGAGTTATTTTTTCCGACTTTCGCAATGGCAGGACCCACTGCTGGCGCATTACGCGGATCATCCGGAATTCATTGCGCCGATTGCGCGACGCAGCGAGATGACCAGCTTCGTGCGCGGTGGGCTGACCGATCTGTCCGTGAGCCGGACCAGCTTTCGCTGGGGGGTCGAGGTCCCGGGCGACCCAGCACACGTGATGTATGTCTGGCTCGACGCGCTGACCAACTACCTTACAGCGTGCGGATTTCCGGACGAACAGGCCGATCGCTGGCGCTACTGGCCGGCCGAGGTGCACGTCGTCGGAAAGGACATCATCCGTTTTCATTCAGTTTATTGGCCGGCGTTCTTGATGGCGGCTGGCATCCCGCTTCCCCGACGGGTCTATTCAAATGGCTGGTGGACGATCGAGGGCGAGAAGATGAGCAAGTCGATCGGCAACGTGGTGGAGCCGCGGGCGCTGGCTGACGAGTTCGGACTCGACGCGGTCCGGTTCTTCCTGATGCGCGAAATCCCCTTCGGCAATGATGGAGATTACTCGCGCAAGGCGCTGATCTCGCGCATGAATGTCGAACTTGCCAACGACCTCGGCAACCTCGCGCAGCGAACGCTGAGCCTGATCGCCCGCAACTGCGACGGCGCGCTGCCGGCGCGGGGGGCGGCCACCGCGGGGGACGAGACGCTTTTGTCATCGGCCGAAGACCTGGTGCGGGGCGTCGGTGAGGCAATCGACCGGCAGGCGTTCGGCGATGCGCTCGAAGCCGTCTGGAAGGTGATCCGGGCGGGCAACGCCTATATCGACCATCAGGCACCCTGGGCCCTGCGCAAGACCGATGTGGCGCGGATGGGCGATGTGCTGCGGGTATTGGCCGACACGCTGCGGATCGTCGCGACCGTGCTGCAACCGTTCATGCCGGGTTCGATGGCGCGGATGCTCGATCAGCTAGGCGTGCCGAGTGACGCCCGAGGCTTGGTCTCGTTGGCCACGCCCTTGGCGGGCGGGACCCCGCTGCCCGCCCCGGCCGGCGTGTTTCCTCGTCATGTCGACGTGGCGGTCTGATCCGGGACTCTGGGCGAGAGTGATGCTGATCGATTCACACTGTCATCTCGACTATTTCCAGGGCGAGGATCGCGCCAGCATTCTGGTGCGCGCGGCCAAGGCCGGCGTGGTCGAGATGGTCACCATCGGCACGCGGCTGGTCGAGAGCGACGTCGTCATCGGCATCGCCGAGGCGCACGAGAACGTCTGGGCCACGGTCGGTGTGCATCCGCACAACGCGGCGGAGCATCCGGTGCCAACGCCCGAGGCGATCGCCGAGCTTACCCGGCATCCCAGAGTCATCGGGATCGGCGAGAGCGGTCTCGACTATTTCTATGACAAGGCACCGCGCGACGTGCAGCAGGCGAGTTTCCGCGCGCATATCCGCGCCGCCCGCCTGGCCGCCGTGCCTCTGGCGATCCATGCCCGCGACGCCGACGACGACATCGCGAGACTCCTAAGCGAGGAGCGAAAGGCGGGAGGGCCTTTCGACTTTCTCCTGCACTGCTTCAGCTCCGGCCGGGGGCTGGCCGAGGCGGCCGTCGCGATCGGCGGATATGTCAGCTTCTCCGGCATCCTGACGTTCCCGAAGTCCAGCGAACTCCGGGATATCGCCCGAGACATCCCGGCGCAGCGTCTGCTGGTGGAAACCGACGCGCCCTATCTCGCGCCGGTGCCCTTCCGGGGAAAGCGCAACGAGCCGGCCTGGGTCGCGCACACCGCCGCCGTCCTGGCCTCGGTGCGGGGGGTCTCGCCGCAGGATCTGGCGGCGCTGACCACGGAGAATTTTCGGACCCTGTTCCGAAAGGCGGCGTGATGCGCGTGACGCTGCTCGGCACCGGCGGGTCGGCCGGGGTGCCGATGATTGGCGGCCTGGACGGGCGGGGCGACTGGGGCGAATGCGATCCGACCGAGCCGCGCAATCGCCGCAGCCGGGCCAGCATCCTTATCGAGCAGGGGCGCTCGGCCGTCCTGGTCGACACGTCGCCGGAGATGCGGTCGCAACTGCTTGACTGTCGGGTCGCTCGCGTCGACGCGCTGGTCTTCACCCATGCCCATGCCGACCACATCCTAGGACTTGACGACGTGAGGATGTTGAACCGGATCGTCGACCGGCCACTGGAAGCCTTCGCCACGCGCGAGACCTTGGACGAGCTTGTGGGCCGATTCGGATATGCTTTCCTGCCGTGGCAACCCCCAGGGTTCTTTCGGCCGGTGCTGGAACCGGTCGCTATCGCCTCGGGTGACGATTTCGTCGCGGCCGGCATCCAATTCCATGCGTTCGAGCAGGATCATGGCTTTGTCACGACACTCGGTCTGCGGGCCGGCGCATTCGCCTATTCGACCGACGCGGTGCAGCTGAACGGGGCGGCCTATGCGGCGCTGCGTGGCATCGACACTTGGGTCGTCGGGTGTTTCCAGCGTATGCCGCACCGGACCCATGCCTGGCTCGACCGGGTGCTCGACTGGACAAAACTGGTCGGCGCGCGGCGCACCGTTCTCACCCATATGGGCCCGGATCTGGACTGGTCCTGGCTCGAGGCGCGGCTGCCCCGAGGTGTCGAGGCCGGACATGATGGCCAGGTCCTCCAGATTCCGGACGACATATGACCAGCAACGTCGATCGGCCGGCCAGCGCCGGGATGATGCTGACGGCGCTCGGCATCGTCTACGGCGACCTGGGCACGAGCCCGCTCTATGCGATGCAGGCGGTGGTGGGCGCGGTCGGCCCGATCGACCGTGCGACCGCGCTTGGCATTTTCTCCGCGATCACTTGGGCACTTCTGCTCACGATTTCATTCAAATACTGCGTGTTGGTCTTGCGGGCGGACAATGCGGGCGAGGGGGGCATCCTTGCCCTGATGTCCCTCGTGTCCGGGGAGAAGTCCCGCCCACGCTGGATCCTCACCAGCATGGGCCTGTTCGGCGCGGCGCTGATCTACGGCGACGGGGCGCTGACACCCGCCATTTCGGTACTCAGCGCGCTGGAAGGCGTCACGGTCGTGACGGATGCCATGAAGCCGTTCGTCCTGCCCGTGGCGGTTGCAGTCCTGTTGGCGCTGTTCGCCGGGCAGGCACTCGGCACCGCGCGGATCGGCCGGGTGTTCGGGCCGATCATGCTGCTATGGTTTCTGGTGATCGGCGCGATCGGGCTGGCCAGCGTGGTGCATCGGCCCGAGGTGCTTCTGGCCCTTGATCCCCGGCACGCGATCGGCCTGTTGATCGGCCATCCAGCGGGCGCGCTGGCGATACTCGGTGCGGTGTTCCTGGTGCTGACCGGCGGCGAGGCGTTGTATGCCGATCTCGGCCACGTCGGACGGGCGCCGATCCGCGTCGCGTGGTACGCCGTCGTGCTGCCGGCGCTGCTGCTCAGCTACGCCGGACAGGCGGCGTCGCTGATGGACGGTGCGCCCAAGCCCGGCGCGAACCCGTTCTGGGAGATCATGCCGGGCTGGGCCGTGGTCCCGATGGTCGTGTTGGCCACAGCGGCGACCGTGATCGCGAGCCAGGCGATCATCACCGGAGCCTTTTCCATGACGCGGCAGGCGATGCAGCTCGGCTGGCTGCCGGGAATGCGCATCCGCCAGACCTCCGATCTGGAATACGGACAGATTTACGTGCCGGTCGTAAACTGGATCCTGATGGTGGCGACGCTTGGCTTGGCGCTCACGTTTGGTTCGGCCGAGCGGCTCGCCGGAGCCTACGGCACGGCGGTCTCGACCACGATGCTGCTGACGACGTTCCTGCTGGCCGTCGTTATGCTGAGGCGCTGGCGATGGCCAACGGCGCTGGCACTCGTGGCAACCGGCGCACTGCTCGTGATGGACCTGGCGTTCTTCGTCGCGAACGCGGAGAAAATCGCTGACGGCGGCTGGATCCCGCTTCTTTTGGGCGCGGGATTGTTCGCGTTGATGCTGATCTGGTGGCAAGGCATGGCGGCCATCCGCGCGCGGCTCGGCCGAACCGTGATGGAGCCGGCGGCATTCCTGCAGAAGCTGGTGGACGGCGAAATCCCGCGCGTGCCCGGGGCCGCAGTCTTTCTCACTCGGGCGGCGATACCAGTGCCAACGGTGATGGCGCAGCATGTCGAGGACATGGGGGCGTTGCACCGCAGGATCGTCTCGCTCGGCGTTATATTTGAATCGACGCCGCGGGTGCGCGAGGTCGACCGAGTGCAGGTCGAGCATATCGCGGATGGGTTTTGGCACGTCGTCGCGCGCTACGGCTTTGTCGAAGTCCCGGACTTGCCGGGCGCGCTCGCCTTGGCGCGACGCCACGGCTGCGAGCTTGCATTGGATGAGGCGATCTACTTCGGCGCGCGCGACACTGTCGTGGCGGCACCGCGCCGCGAGCGCTTGATGCGGCCCGGCGTGCGAATGGTGTTCGCTTTCCTGTATCGCAATGCGCTGCGCAACGTCGATCGGTTCCGCCTGCCGCAGGATCGGTTTGTGGAAGTCGGACGGCAGCTCGAGCTGTGACCGGACCGCCGTCTTTTTCCATAATATATCTTATGCGGCAACCTGGCGTTGGGAAAGGGGCGTGAGCGGACGATCCGGCGGCGGCTGGACCACGTCCTGGCTCGGCGTCTATCTGTTGATTGGGCTGGCGTTCCAGCTCATCTATTTCGGCCTTCCCTGGCCGCAGCATCTCGGCACGTGGCTGCATGTCGCGGGTTGGCCGATCTACGTCGTGGTCGGGATGTTGCGACGGCTTTTCATCCCGTTCGCGTTCCTGGCGCTCCTTGGCCTCCTCGCGGTGTTTGCCGCGCGGCGCTGGCTCCGAATGGGGCGTTGAGCCGCACATAGGCGAGGTTCAGCACCGAGGCGAAGCTCACCCAAGCCAAGTATGGTGCCAAGAGCCATGGCACCAATGGCGCATACGGCGCGAGCAGGATCATCGGCGCGAGGATTGACAGCCAGAGGAAGACGACTTCGGCCAGCGCCCAGTCCGGCCGGCGCAGCTTAAAGAACAGCGCGCTCCATAGGATGTTGAACACACCGTTTGCGGCCATCAGAAGGCCGACGAGGATGCGCCCGTCCTCGTCCGGCGCGCCTTCCCAAGCAAGCACCGTCGCCCAGCCGGCGCAGACGAAAATCGTCGTCCAGGCGGGTGCGAACAGCCAGTCGGGCGGCTTCCAGCTCGGCTTTCGCAACGCCAGGTACCACGGACCCACATCGGTCAGCAGCCCGCCGGCGACGAGGACCGCAATCGCGGCAAAAGCGACGATTGCTATTGTGATGGGAAAGTCCCTTTCGGATCAGGCGGGCACGAGCCCGACCATGCGGCCCACGTTCATCCAGAAGATCTTCGCATGTGCAAGCGGCTTGGCCTTCACGAGTTCCTTGTTCATGTAGCCATCCCAGGTTAGCTGCTGCACGTCCCTATCGCCGCAGATGCCCACGAACCGCTCTCGACGCCAGTCATTGGCATACCAGAATCCCTGCATGATCCCGAGCACCCAGAAAACCTGCCCGTGGGCCTTCATGAACCGCTTGCGGGCGGTCGCGAGTTTCCGCGCGTCCCCCGTCTTGAGGAACATTTCCACGGCCTCGCCCGCCAGTCGCCCGCCGGCCATCGCGTAGTAGATGCCCTCGCCCGACGCCGGCGCCACCACCCCGGCGGAATCTCCCGCGAGTACGATGTCGCGGCCGTTGTCCCAGCGGCGCAGCGGCTTCATCGGAATGGGCGCGCCCTCGCGGCGGATCGTCTCGCAGTTTGCCAGCCCTGCCGCCTGGCGCGTCGCTGCCACGGCCGGACGCAACGGAAAGCCCTTTCGGGCGGAGCCGGTGCCTATGCTGGCGGTATCGCCGTGCGGGAAGACCCAGGCGTAGAAATCGGGCGAGAGCGTGCCGCGATAGAACACGTCACACCTGGTCGCATCCAGCTCGGCCGGCGCGCGAACGATCTCGTGATAGGCGAAGACGTATTTCAGCTTGTCCGCGCCTTTGACGCATTGCCGGCCGACGGTCGAGATGGCGCCGTCCGCGCCGATGACCGCGCGGGCGCGCACCGAAGCGGCCCCCTCTCCCTTCGTGTCGAAATTCACGACCGCCGTGCCGTCCGCATCACGGGTCACTGACTCGAACGTGCCAGTGCGGCGCTCGGCCCCCACGAGCGCCGCACGGGCGCGAAGCCACTCGTCGAACGCGCAGCGATCGACCATGCCGACGAAGCCGTCGCCATCGATCGGCATATCGACCTTGCGATCGGTCGGCGAAATGATCCGCGCCGAGCGAGCCTTCGCGACGAGCAGATGGTCGGGGATGTCGAAATCGCGGATCGCTTTGGGCGGGATCGCCCCGCCGCACGGCTTGATGCGTCCAGCCTTGTCGAGCAGCAGCACGGAGCGGCCCGCTTTTGCCAGATCGGTAGCCGCCGTGGCCCCCGCTGGACCGCCGCCCACCACCACCACGTCGAATGTCTGCATCGTTCTTTCCTCCACGATCACGACCGCAAGGCGAAGGCGCAGGCGAGCATTCCCAGCACGTAAAGGCTCGTTCCCGTCGCGTTGTACCAGGGCGCGCGTCCACGCGGGTCGGCGAGCAGCCGGACCATCAGCGCGAATTGTGTCACCAGCAGCGCGCCGACGATGCCGGCGGCCCAGAACGCGCTCCACGACATCAGAAGCGCGATGACCACCATTTGCGGTGCGGCCATCGCCACACATGCCACGCGGGCCGCCGCACCCACCCCGAGACGAGCCGGCAAGGAGCCGATACCCATCTGAAGATCGCCTTCGACCGATTTGAAGTCGTTCAGCGTCATGATGCCGTGCGCGCCGAGGCTGTAGAGCGCGGCGATGGCGAAGATGCGCCCGCTGGGCAGCCCGCCGGCCATGATCGCCGCTCCGGTGATCCAGGGCAGCCCCTCGTAGCACGCCGCGCACGCGGCATTGCCCCACCAGCCGTTCATCTTCAGCCGCAGGGGCGGCGCGCTGTAGCCCCAGGCCAGGGCGAGGCCGACCACGGCCGCGACGAATGCCGTGGCGCCGAGCACTGCGGCGACCAGCAGCGACACGCCGGTCCAGATCAGCGCGATATAGTAGCCCCAGTCGCCGGGAATCCGCCCCGACGGGATCGGCCGATCCGGCTCGTTGACCGCGTCCACATGTCGGTCGAACCAGTCGTTCGCCGCTTGGCTGGTGCCGCAAACCAGTGGGCCGGCCAGGAGCACGCCGCCGGCGATCAGGCCCCAACGTCCGGCGGCGGGCACGCCCGCGGAAATTACGCCGCATCCGAACGCCCACATCGGCGCGAACCAGGTGATCGGCTTCAGCAGCTCCAGCGCCGATGGAAGTTTCATGCGCGGGGAGGCGACCGCGGTCGTCAGAGCGACGTCGCTCACGCCTTCCCGTCCTCGGCAAGATCGCCAAGTCCGTAGCGGCGCAACTTCACGTAAAGGCTCTGGCGACTGAGCCCGAGCATTTCCGCAGCCGATGCACGGTTGTCTCCAGTCAGCTCCAGCGCGGCCTCGATACACAGGCGCTCGATGACGTCCGTCGCCTCACGCACGAGATCCTTGAGCGACACGCGGCCTATCAACTCCGTCAACTGTTCGACCGAACGCGGCAGCTCGCGACCGGCCCGGGTGTCCACGGTGGTCAGTCGGCGGCCGACATTGCGGATCGCGAATCCAAGGCAGGGTTGGCCGCCATTCATGACCGAGACGCCGGACACCTCGACGTCGGCGGTCGTGCCGTATTCGGCTCGCATGACGGTCGCGAACAGCCGTACCGACCCGCGCTGTCGCAGATTGGCGGCCAATACCTCGACGTCGATACCCGGCCGGCCGAGCCAGCGGTCGAGCGGCTCGCCGCGGACCTGCTCCTCCGTGGCCAGTTGGGTCATCTCGACGAAGGCGGCGTTGGCGGTCACGACCCGCGTCTCGGTGTCGGTCACCACGAAGGCGTCCGGCGCGCTCTCGACCACCTTCAGCAGCTTCGACTTCAACTTCGGCACCACGGCGCTCGCCGGGTCGGTCTGCAGCGGCGTCAATCGGATGAGATAGAGCGAGGCGTTGTCGTGGCGGAACAGCGAGGCGGAGACGGTGACTTCCCGCTCGTCGGGCCGCAACTTCGCGCGCACGTCGTCGGCGCGGCCGGCCGAGCGTACCGCACCCAAAAGCGACTCGACCGCAGGCACGGTGACCGGTGTGAAAAGGTCGACGAAAGGCCGACCGGCTACGGTGCGCGCGCCATCGCCCAGCAACGGACCGGCCGCGGGATTGGACTCCGTCACCCGCCGAGTCGCCGAATCGAGAATCAGGACGGCCTCGGGCGAGGTCTGGAACAGCAGGCGATAGCGGGTTTCCACGTGCTGGAGACGAGTATAGTCGCGCTCGATCGATTCCTGGGCGTTGACCAGCCGCTGCTGCAACGCGGAGATCGCTCGTAGATCGCGGCCGAACGCAACGATCCGACCGCCCTCGCCCGCCGGTGCCAACGAGTATAGAACCGGGATTGTGCCGCCGTCCGCGAGCGGGTGGTTGAGGTGCCGCCATCGAGAGGGCGCGGCCGACGCCGTTTCGGTCAGCAGATGCTCGACTTTGATCCGGCTTTCCGAGGTGACGGTGTCGATCCAGGCACGGCCGAGCCACTCCTGCCAACCGTCAAGCGCCTGCGACAGATCTTCGCTCTGAAAGGCGATGTCGCGGATGATTCCGGCTTCGTCCAGCACCAGCGTCACATCCGACGATGCGGCGATCAGCGTCGCGGCGGCATCCGGGTCAAGCGGTCCGAGCGAGGCGCGGGGCGCCTTGAAGGGTCTCACGAGGGACGAAATCCTCCGATGCCATGACGTCCCCCCGCCCCTTGTCATAGACTACGGCCGTACCTTCACTGGGCGGCCGGTTGCAGGGCGAGCAACCCCTCGGCCTGGAAGGCGGCGTGGCGGCCGTCGCGAGCGGTTGTGTCGGCACCGACCGCCAGGGCCAGTTCGGGATGGATAGCGAAAATAGGGCCACCGACCATCACGCCGATCGCCGGATTGCGTGACGCGGCCCGCACTCGTCGAATACACGTCGACAACGATTCGAGGCGGTCGTCGCAGGCGACCGAGAAGCCCACCACGCCGAACCACTCTCCACGTACGAGGCCGAGCAATTCGTCGTTGGAGACGGGCGTGCCGGACCACACGCTCCAGCCGGCGCGGCGGAAGAACTCCGTGACCATGGCGAGGCCGAAGCTGTGCTGCTCGCCGGGGGCGGGCGCAAGCAGCGCCCGCCTGCCCTGTCGCTCCGGCGCGGCTTGCGCTCGGAAGTCTGGACCAAGAGCCCGCAGAATCTGATGCAGTCGCAGGAGGCCGATGGTGACATCGACGAAGCTGAGAGAGTCGTCTTCCCAGAGCGTGCCAAGACGCCGCGCGGCAGGCGCCAGAAGATCGAGATAGACCGCCTCGACGCCTGCGCCAGACGCCCGCATGGCGGCGACGTAGTCGCCAGCGGAGTCAGCAGAGCCCACCGCGCAATTCGCCAACTCGATGACCTGATCAGGTGCGGGCGTCCAGCGGCCTGAACTGCCTGCCCGTACAGGCGCGGCGCGATGGCCCAAGACAAGCCTCGGGACGATCTCGGCCTCAACCGCTCGTCCAAGGCGGCCGCCCGGCCGGACAATGTGAGGCGGCAGATCGGCGACCATGCCCGACCATCGCGCCCGCTGCGCCGGTTCCTGTTCCGTCCCATCGAGGAGGCCACTGTCACTCTGCTCATCCCAAGACGCAGCCATTCCTGTCTCCCCCTAATAAGGGCGATCGGCCACACGAGTGTCAAGCTGAGTTTACGTCCAGCCTTGTTGACAGTCGGTCCGCCGTCGCTCTAGCCTTCTTTCTGAGGCACACGCACGGGCACCCAATGCTCCACCGCCACCTTCGGTCCAGAAAGGCACGGAAAAGTCTGCCTTTATGGCCCGCAGATGACGGCGAATTTACCCGTTCGGCGATCTCAGATTTGTGGGGAGGGTATGTCAAGTGAGCTTTACAGGATCAGTGCTGTGTCGCGTCGCCGATGCCGTCGATTGCGCGCCCTGGGGAGCCTCCAGCGGACGATCGGTGCACACCGTGTCCATCCCGAATACGTCGCAGCCGCGACCGCTTTACACCCCTGAGCAACGTCGGCGTCGCGACTCCTCTCCTTGGACGGTGGTTCAGGGGGTTCTCGCGCCACTCCAGTTTGCCGTCTTCCTGCTGAGCCTTGGATTCGTGCTGCGAACCCTGATCACCGGCGAGGGAGCGGATGCGGCGGCGGCATCGGTCGTGGTCAAGACGTGCCTGCTCTACACGATCATGGTGACCGGGGCCTTTTGGGAGCGCGCGGTGTTCGGCCGCTACCTTTTCGCGCCGGCGTTCTTCTGGGAGGACGTCTTCAGCTTCCTCGTCCTCGCCCTGCACACCTTGTATATCGCCGCACTCTTTGCAGGCACGCTCGACGTCCGCCGGATGATGCTCATCGCGCTGGCCGCCTACGTGGCCTACCTCATCAATGCGACCCAGTTCGTCATGAAACTTCGCGCCGCGCGCCGCGACGTCGCCGGATTGGCAGGCGCCTGAACGTGGACGGCCTCGCGACAATCGCGCCTGCTGCGACCGGTTGCATCGATGCGCCGGTGCTGCGCGAGCGGGGCCAGCGCGAGGTGTTTTGCGGGCTGACCGGCATCGTCTGGATGCATCGCAAGATCCAGGACGCATTCTTCCTGGTGGTCGGCAGCCGGACCTGCGCCCATCTGATGCAATCTGCCGCCGGGGTGATGATTTTCGCTGAACCGCGTTTCGCGACCGCCATCATCGATGAGCGCGATCTTGCGGGACTCGCCGATGCGAACGAGGAACTCGATCGGGTCGTGGCGCAGTTGCTGGCGCGCCGGCCGGACATCAAGCTGCTGTTCCTGGTCGGCTCTTGTCCTTCCGAAGTGATAAAACTGGATCTGTCGCGGGCGGCGGCGCGGCTGAACCGCGCCTTCTTGCCGAACGTCCGGGTGTTGAACTATTCCGGAAGTGGGATCGAGACGACCTTCACGCAGGGCGAGGATGCCTGCCTTGCCTCCCTGGTCCCCGACATGCCGGCAACGAACGAGCGGCAGCTGCTCATCGTCGGCGCGCTCGGCGACGTGGTCGAAGATCAGATGCGCCGGCTGTTCGATCAGATCGGCGTCGGGCCCATCCGATTCCTGCCGCCGCGCCGCGCCGCCGACCTGCCGCCGGTCGGAGTGAACACGTCTTTCCTTCTGGCCCAGCCGTTCTTGGCCGACACCGCGCGCGCGCTGCTGGATCGCGGCGCGCGCCGCCTGCCCGCGCCGTTCCCGTTTGGGTCCGAGGGCACCACGCTTTGGCTGCAGGCCGCGGCGAAGGCTTGGGGCGTCGCCCCGCAGGCCGTGATGGACGCGACCGAACTGCCGCGTGAGCGCGCGCGGCGCGCCATGGCGCGGGTTCGCGAGCAACTGGCCGGCGTGCGGATCTTCTTCTTTCCTGACTCGCAGCTGGAGATTCCCCTCGCTCGCTTTGTGTCGCGCGAGATGGGCATGCACCTCGTCGAGGTCGGCACGCCTTATCTGCATCGCGAGCATCTGGCCGAGGAGTTGGCGCTGTTGCCGACCGGAACGGCGTTGTCCGAAGGGCAGGACGTGGATCGGCAGCTCGATCGCTGCAAGGCGGCCAGGCCCGATCTGGTGGTCTGCGGACTTGGGCTCGCCAATCCGCTGGAGGCGCTCGGGATCGCGACGAAATGGTCGATCGAGCTGATGTTCACGCCGATCCACGGCTATGATCAAGCGGGCGACCTGGCGGAATTGTTCGCCCGGCCGCTGCTGCGTCGGCGGCTGCTGGGGGCCGCCTAAATGCAGCTGGCGGTTTGGACATATGAAGGCCCGCCGCATGTCGGCGCGATGCGAGTCGCCGCATCGATGACCGGTGTGCACTACGTGCTGCATGCGCCGCAGGGCGACACGTACGCGGATCTGCTGTTCACCATGATCGAGCGGCGGAACACACGCCCACCGGTGACGTACACAACTTTCCAGGCTCGGGATCTGGGCGGCGACACGGCCGGATTGTTCCAGAGCGCGGTGCGCGACGCGGTCGCGCGTTTCATGCCGGATGCGTTGCTGGTCGGCGCGTCCTGCACCGCCGAGCTGATCCAGGACGATCCGGGCGGGCTCGCGAAGGCGATGAACCTGGACGTTCCGGTCGTCGCGCTGGAATTGCCGTCGTATCAGAAGAAAGAAAACTGGGGCGCGGCCGAGACCTTCTATCGCCTCGTGCGTGCTTTCGCGCGACCCTGCGGCCGGACCGAGTCGAGCCGGCCGCGCTGCAATCTCCTGGGGCCGACGTCGTTGGGGTTCCGCCACCGCGACGACGTGACCGAGATCACCCGCTTGCTTGACCGGATCGGCGTCGATGTGAACGTCGTGGCCCCACTGGGTGCCACGATCGGCGATCTGGCGCGACTGACGGACGCCGATTTCAACGTCGTGCTGTATCCGGAGACGGCCCTTCCCGCCGCCGAGTTCCTGAGGAAGACCTTTTCACAGCCGATGATCCGTACTGTGCCGATCGGCGTCGGAGCGACGGCGGATTTCGTGGCCGAGGTCGCGGCGATCGCCGGCATCGCCGTCGACCCCGACGCGATCGGCCTGTCCCGCGCTCCGTGGTACTCGCGCTCGGTCGACTCGACCTACCTCACCGGCAAGCGGGTGTTCGTGTTCGGCGACGCGACCCACGCCATCGCGGCCGCGCGAATCGCCAGCCAGGAACTGGGTTTCACCGTGGTCGGCCTCGGCACCTACACACGCGAATTCGCCCGTGACGTGCGTGAGGCCGCCAGATTGTATGGCGTCGAAGCGACGATCGCCGACGACTACCTGGAAGTCGAGGCCCGTATCGTCGAGTTGCAGCCCGAACTGGTGCTGGGCACGCAGATGGAACGCCATGTCGCCAAGCGTCTCGGCATTCCCTGCGCGGTGATCTCGGCTCCGGTGCATGTGCAGGACTTCCCGGCCCGCTACTCTCCGCAGATGGGCGTCGAGGGAGCCAACGTGTTGTTCGATACCTGGGTCCATCCCCTGATGATGGGCCTCGAGGAACACCTCCTGGGGATGTTCCGGGAGGACTTCGAGTTCAACGACGGTGTCGCGCCGTCGCACCTTGGCGGCGGGGCGCGTGTCGTGGAAGCCGCAGCCCCGAGCGCGGTCGTGACGGCCCTGTCGTGGGCTGCGGATGCGGAGAAGGAACTCGGCAAAATCCCGTTCTTCGTGCGGGGCAAGGCGCGGCGCAACACCGAGAAATATGCGCAGGAACTTAAGCTGAACACGATCACCGTGGAAACGCTCTACGATGCCAAAGCCCATTTCGGCCGCTGACAGCACGCCTATTCGTGTCGTCGTGGTGACGATGGACAGTCACCTCGCCGGTGCGGCGGCGCGCGCCGAGGATCGGCTGCGCCGTGATATCCCAGGCTTGGAGCTAGTGCTGCACGCGGCTGACGAGTGGGGCGTGGATTCCGATGCGCTGGGTGCCTGCGTCGCCGATATCGGGCGCGCCGACATCGTTGTGGCGACCATGCTGTTTCTCGATGATCACATCAGAGCGGTGCTGCCGGCGCTGGAGGCGAGGCGGGCGCATTGCGACGCCATGCTGTGCTGCATGTCGGCTGGCGAGATCGTGAAATTGACCCGCCTCGGACGGTTCGACATGGCGGCGGGTGCCACCGGCGCGATCGCCATGCTCAAGCGCCTGCGCGGCAACACCAAGAGTGGATCGAGCGCGCAGGGGCAGCTTAAGATGCTGCGCCGGCTGCCGCAGATGCTGCGGTTCATTCCGGGCAAAGCGCAGGACGTCCGGGCGTACTTCCTGGCACTGCAATACTGGCTGGCAGGCTCGGAAGAAAATATCGGCAACCTCGTGCGATTGCTGGTGGACCGATTCGCCGATGGCGAGCGACGCGCGCTGCGCGGTACGCAGAAGACAGCGGACCCGATCCGCTACCCCGATGTCGGCCTTTATCACCCGAAAGTCACGGGTCGCGTGACCGAGCGGCTCGATCAGCTCCCGAAAGGCGGCACGTTCGGGACGGTCGGCGTGCTGGTCATGCGGTCCTATGTGCTGTCGGGCAATTCCGCGCACTATGACGGGGTGATTGGCGAGCTGGAGGCAAAGGGACTACGAGTTATTCCGGCATTCGCAAGTGGCCTGGATTGCCGTCCGGCGGTGACGAAGTATTTCATGCGCGACGGCGTGCCCTCGGTCGACGCGGTGGTGTCGCTCACTGGGTTCTCGCTCGTAGGCGGTCCAGCCTACAACGATGCGAAAGCCGCCGAGGACATCCTGGCCTCGCTCGATGTGCCATATGTCGCGGCGCATCCGGTCGAATTCCAGACGCTCGCGCTGTGGGAGGCGGACCCGCGCGGTCTGCTGCCGGTCGAAGCGACGATGATGGTCGCGATTCCCGAATTGGATGGCGGCACCTGGCCGATGACGTTCGGCGGCCGCTGCGGACGTTCGCAAAGCCAGGAGCGCTGTGCCGGGTGCGACGGCCGCAGTTGCGCGCGCGACATGGCCTCGCACCCCGAGCGGGCGACAACGCTCGCCGCCCGCGTCGCCAAGCTGGTGGCGCTGCGTCGCAGCGAGCGGGCGGAGCGACGCGTCGGGATCGTGCTGTTCAACTTCCCGCCCAACGCGGGCAGTGTCGGTACGGCCGCCTATCTCGCGGTGTTCGCCTCGTTGCACAACACGCTCTCGGCGATGCGCGATGCGGGCTATGGCGTCGAGGTGCCACGGAGCGCCGACGCGCTGCGCGAGATGCTGCTGGTCGGCAATGCGGCGCGTCACGGCACGGTGGCCAATGTTGCCGCGAAGATATCCGTCGATGATCACGTGCGGCGGCAGAAGTGGCTGGGCGAGATTGAGAAGACATGGGGGCCGGCGCCGGGCCGGCTGCAGACGGACGGGACGAGCATTTTCGTGCTTGGCGCGCGGCTGGGCAACGTGTTCGTCGGCATCCAGCCCGCCTTCGGCTACGAGGGCGATCCGATGCGGTTGCTGTTCGAGCACGGGTTCGCGCCGACGCACGCCTTCGCCGCGTTCTATCGCTGGCTGCAGGAGGATTTCTCGGCTCACGCCGTGCTGCATTTCGGCACCCATGGCGCGCTGGAATTCATGCCCGGCAAGCAGGCGGGCATGTCCGAGAAGTGCTGGCCGGATCGGCTGATCGGCGATCTGCCGAACTATTATTTATACGCCTCGAACAATCCGTCGGAAGGAACCCTGGCAAAGCGCCGGGTCGGCGCCACTCTGGTCAGCTACATGACACCGCCGGTGACGCACGCTGGGCTGTATCGCGGCTTGCTGGACCTCAAGTCCTCCATCGACCGCTGGCGCGGGCTGGAGCCGGACGCCGACGCTGGACAGCGCGAGAGTCTCGCGAGCCTGATCCAGGCGCAGGCCTCCGCGGTCGATCTCGCGCCCACCGAGCCGGCCTGGGCCGACGCCGAGGCGGAGATCCTGACGCTCGGACGCGCGGTGCTGGACCTCGAGTATACGCTGATTCCGCACGGGCTGCATGTCGTGGGCGAGCCGCCGCACGCGCAGGCGCGGACCGAAATGATGGATGCCGCAGGCATCGTCGATCCCGCGCGCCGTGCAACGATCGACGCGCTGCTCGCGCAGGACCACGAGCTGCCCGCGCTGGTGCACGCGCTGGACGGCGGCTATCTCCGCCCTGCCCCGGGTGGCGATTTCCTGCGCACACCGGAGGTCCTGCCGACCGGTCGCAACCTGCATGGCTTCGATCCGTTCCGTATTCCGAGCGCATTCGCTGTGCAGGACGGCGCGCGACAGGCAGACCGACTGCTGGCCCGTCATGCGGCCGACGGCTTGGGATTGCCCGAGACGGTGGCAATGGTCCTTTGGGGCACCGACAACCTCAAGACCGAGGGTGGACCGATCGCCCAGGCGCTCTGGCTCATGGGCGCCGAGCCGCGCCACGACAGCTATGGGCGCTTGTGCGGCGCCCAGCTCATCCCGCTCGATGCGCTCGGGCGTCCGCGCGTGGATGTCTTGATTACCCTATCGGGTATTTTCCGTGACCTGCTGCCGCTGCAGACCAAACTGCTTGCCGAGGCGGCGCTGATGGCCGCGCAAGCCGACGAGCCGGCCGATCGCAACTTCATTCGCAAGCACGCTCTGGCTTGCGCCGCGACGAACAAGATTCCTTTGGCAGAGGCCGCGCTGCGGGTGTTCGGCAATGCCGATGGCACGTATGGCGCGAACGTCAACCAATTGCTGGAGAACGGGGCCTGGAACGACGAGGACGAACTCGCCGAGGCATTCGTACGGCGCAAGGGTTTCGCGTACGGCGTGACCGGTAAGCCGGCGCGGCACGACGCCGTGCTGACCGATTTGCTATCGCACGTCGATCTCGCCTACCAGAACCTTGACTCGATCGAGCTTGGCGTCACCACGGTGGACCACTACTTCGACACGCTGGGCGGCATCAGTCGGGCCGTGCAGCGCAACCGCGGCGAGGCCGCCGCCGTCTACATCGGCGACCAGACGCGGGGCGACGGCACGGTGCGCACGCTGTCCGAGCAGGTCTCGCTCGAGACGCGGACACGGGCGCTGAACCCGAAATGGTACGAGGCGCTTTTGGAGCATGGCTTCGAGGGCGTGCGTCAGATCGAGGCGCAGGTCACCAACACGCTTGGCTGGTCGGCGACGACGGGCAAGGTGGATCCGTGGGTCTATCAGCGCCTGTCGGAGACCTTCGTGCTGGACGATGCGATGCGCGAGCGCCTGGCCAAACTGAACCCGACATCGTCGGCAAAGATCGCCAATCGACTTCTCGAGGCGCACGAACGAAAGTATTGGTCGCCCGACAGCGCGATGCTGAGCGCGTTGCAGCGCGCCGGCGAGGAACTGGAAGATCGGCTTGAAGGTGTGACCATGGGAGCGGCGGCATGAACGCGATCGTCAAGGCGCGCGGGGACGGCGAAGGCAGCGTCCAGGTCCGCATGGAGCAGTCGCTCAAGATCGAGGGCGCCAAGGTCTTCGCGGTCTACGGCAAGGGCGGCATCGGCAAGAGCACGACCTCGTCGAACCTGTCGGTGGCGTTCAGCAAGCTCGGCAAGCGCGTCCTGCAGATCGGCTGCGACCCGAAGCATGACAGCACCTTCACCCTGACCAAGTCGCTGATCCCCACGGTGATCGACGTGCTGCAGACGGTCGATTTCCACCCCGAGGAGCTGCGCGCCGAGGATTACGTGTTTCCCGGCTACAACGGGGTGATGTGCGTCGAGGCGGGTGGGCCGCCGGCCGGCACCGGGTGCGGCGGCTACGTCGTCGGGCAGACGGTCAAGCTGCTGAAGGAGCATCACCTGCTCGACGACACCGACGTGGTGATCTTCGACGTGCTGGGCGACGTGGTGTGCGGCGGCTTCGCGGCACCGTTGCAACATGCTGACCGGGCGTTGATCGTGGCTGCCAACGATTTCGACTCCATCTTTGCGATGAACCGCATCGTCGCGGCCATCGCCGCCAAGGCGAAGAACTATGACGTCCGGCTCGGCGGCGTGATCGCCAATCGCAGCAAGGCGACCGACCAGATCGAGAAATACAACGCGGCGGCTGGCCTGAACCTTCTCGCGCACTTCCCCGATCTGGATGTGATCCGCCGCTCGCGGCTGAAGAAGTCCACTCTGTTCGAGATGGAGCCCTCGCCGGAACTCGAAGCCGTGCAGAACGAGTATTTGCGTCTTGCCGCGGCGCTGTGGATTGAGTCCGAGCCGGTCACCGGCGTCCCCCTCAAGGACCGCGACATCTTCGATCTGCTGGGCTTCGATTGATGAGTGCCGCCGCGACCTATGCCACCCAGCGCGACAAACTGGAGGAATACTTCGACCGCACGGCGGCCGCCGCCTGGGCGCGGCTGACATCGGACGCCCCGCTCGGCCGCATTCGCTCCAGCGTGCGCGCGGGGCGCGAGGCGATGCGCGCCACCCTGTTGTCCTGGCTGCCCGAAGATCTTTCGGGGCGGCGCGTGCTCGACGCCGGGTGCGGCACCGGGGCGCTGGCGGTCGAGGCGGCGCGGCGCGGCGCGCATGTGGTGGCGATCGATCTCTCGCCGACGCTCGTCGGTCTGGCCGCGGATCGGGCGGCCGGCACGACCGGATCCGGCACGATCGACTTTCGTGTCGGAGACATGCTCGATCCGGCGCTCGGCATGTTCGACCATGTGGTCGCGATGGATTCCGTCATCCACTACACGCTCGATGACGCGGTGCGCGTGGTGGCGGGCCTGTCCGCGCTGGCCGAACGCAGCATCGTGTTTACCTACGCGCCACGCACGCCGGCCTTGGCCGTGATGCACGCGGTCGGGAAATTGTTCCCGCGCGGCGACCGCGCCCCGGCGATCGTGCCGCACCCGGTGGCGCGCCTGCAGGACCGTCTCGATGCAACACTTGCCGGCTTCGCGCGCGGCCGGACCGGGCGGGTCAGCGGCGGGTTCTACACCTCCCAGGCACTGGAGCTTGTGGCGCGATGAGCGTCGCCGCCTCGCTCGCGCGGCAGTGGACGCGGCTTGGCCCGCGCTTCCTGCCGTTCGCCGATGCGGCCACGCAGGAGTTGCCGCTCGGCCGTCTGTTACGGCTGTCGCTGTTCCAGGTCTCGGTGGGCATGGCGGTGGTCCTGCTGATCGGCACCCTCAACCGCGTGATGATCGTCGAACTCGCGGTGCCGGCCTGGCTGGTCGCGGTGATGGTCTCGCTGCCCCTGGTGTTCGCACCGTTGCGCGCTCTGATCGGCTTCAAGTCCGACACGCACCGTTCCGTTCTCGGCTGGCGGCGCGTGCCGTATATGTGGATGGGCACGCTCCTGCAGTTCGGCGGATTGGCGATCATGCCGTTCGCGCTCATCGTGCTCTCGGGCGACACCAACGGGCCGGTGGTCTACGGCCAGATTGGCGCGGCGCTGGCGTTCCTGCTGATCGGTGCCGGGCTGCACACCACGCAGACGGTCGGTCTCGCGCTCGCCACCGATATCGCGCCTAAGGAGTCGCAGCCGAAAGTGGTGGTGCTGCTGTGCGTCATGCTGTTGGCCGGCATGGTGGTAAGCGCTGTGGTGTTCGGCGCGCTGTTGCACCAATTCAGCCAGCTCCGCCTCATTCAGGTCGTGCAGGGCGCGGCGCTGGCCACCATGGCGCTGAACATGATCGCGCTGTGGAAGCAGGAGGCCCGCGATCCTGGCCGCCGCTCTGCCCCGCAACCTCGGTTCCGGGACGCCTGGAAGGTCCTGTCGCGGGATCGTCACGCCACGCGGCGGCTGGTGGCCGTCGGCCTGGGCACCGCGGCGTTCAGCATGGAGGACATTCTGCTCGAGCCCTATGGCGGGCAGATCCTGCATCTCAGCGTCGGTCAGACGACCACGCTGACGGCAGCCCTGGCGGTGGGCGGGATCTGCGGCTTCGCCCTGGCGGCGCGCGCCTTGTTTCATCATGCTGATCCGTATCGTATCGCGGGCGCGGGCGCGGTCGCCGGGCTGTTCGCGTTCGCCGCCGTCATCCTGGCCGCGCCGACCGGCTCGGCGGTGTTGTTCGGCCTCGGCACGTTGCTGATCGGCCTGGGCGGCGGGCTGTTTGCGGTCGGCACGCTGACCGCGTTCATGGCGCTGGCGGAGGGGGACCAAAGCGGGCTCGCGTTCGGCGTCTGGGGCGCGGTGCAGGCGACCGCCGCCGGTTGCGCGGTCGCCCTGGGCGGGCTCATCCGCGACGGCGTGACCGCGATCGGCGCGGGCGGCGCGTTGGGTCCGGCATTCCAGGAGCCTGCGGCCGGATATGGCGTCGTCTACCACATCGAAATCGCATTGCTTTTCGCCACGCTGATCGCGCTCGGACCACTGGTCCGGCCGCGCCGCCGGCTGTCCGATTTTCCCGCGCTCGGGCTCTCCGAGCTTCCCCGCTACCCCGAACTCTCAAGATACTCAGGCGAGGTGTCCCCATGAGCACGTATGGCAGCATCACCAGCTACATGGATGTCGCCCAGATGACCCTCTACGGGTTCTGGATCTTCTTCGCGGGCCTGATCTTCTACATCCGGACTGAGGACAAGCGGGAAGGCTTCCCGATGGAATCCGAGCGCGTGCCGGGCGCCCGGGTCGAGGGCTTCCCCCCGATCCCGTCGCCGAAGACTTTCGTCATGGCGCATGGTCCCAACGTGCGAGCCCCGCGCCCGGAGCCGCTCGAGACGGTCAATGCCCGAGCGACGGAGACCTGGGCGGGTGCGCCGCTGAGCCCGATCGGCAATCCGTTGGCCGATGGCGTCGGCCCCGCCGCGTGGTGCAAGCGCGCCGAGCATCCAGAAGTGACCTTTGACGACGGCGTGCCGAAGATCGTGCCCATGCGGTCCGCCCCCGGCTACTTCCTGGCTGCCGAAGATCCCGATCCTCGCGGCATGGAGGTGTTCGGCTGCGACGACAAGAAGGCCGGCGTGGTCACCGACGTCTGGGTCGACCGGTCGGAGACGATCGTTCGCTACGTCGAGGTCGACGTGACCGCCGCGGGCGGGGTGGGGCGGCGGCTGGTCCCGATGACCCTCGTGAAGGTAAACCGCCGTCAGCGGAAGGTCATGGTCCGCTCGCTCGCAGCGAAGCAGTTTCCCGGCATACCGAAGCTCTACTCGACGGACACGATGACCATGCGAGAGGAGGATCGGATCGTCGGGTATGTCGGCGGCGGCAACCTTTATGCCACGCCTTCACGTCTGGAGCCGCTGATATGAGTCGGCGCCACGGTGAGAGCCGGCAGTCACTGGCGGAGCATGAGGAAGAGAGCCTCCCCGGTCTTCCCGGCAAGCTGCCCTCCGGCGAAACCCTGTTGTGGCAGGGCGCGCCGGATTGGCGGGCGCTCGCGCGGTCGCTGCACGTGCGTGAGTTCGCCTGCTATTTTCTGCTGTTGGTGGCGATCCGGGGCGCGACATCCTGGACCGGCGATGCGGCCGCGCTCGCGGCCACGGTGCTGCCGCTGGTCGGCGTGTCGCTCGCGGCTCTAGGATTGATCGTGCTGTTCGCCTGGCTCGCCTCGCGCACCACGGTCTACTCGATCACCGATCGCCGCTTGGTGGTCCGTTATGGCGTCGCGCTGTCGAAGGCGCTCAATATTCCGTTCACGATGGTGAGCACCGCCGCGTTGCACCTGAATGCCGATACCACCGGTGACGTGACTCTACAGTTGGAGCGGGCCGAGCGGGTGCCCTACGTCATGCTCTGGCCCCATGTGCGTCCGTGGCGCTTCTCGCGGGCCGAGCCGATGCTGCGCGCCATTCCGGACGCGGCAATGGTGGCGCAGCGACTGTCGCGCGCACTGGCCGCGGCGACTGGCGGCCAGGCCGGCTCGGTGACACCGCTCGCCACCCCCGATCGGGCGCTGGAATCGTCCGGGACGCCGTCCGGGGCGGTCGCGGCATGAGCGGCGACGGCATGGTCGGGAGCGCCATTCCCCGCCCGCTTCTTCTTGGGTTTGCGGCCCTCATTCTCGTGACGGTGCTGGGTGTCGCCGGCGCGCGGCTCGCAGGCTACAAACCGGCTCACGACTTCGCGGCCACCGTGACGAGCCGCGAGTTGCGCTTCGCCGATCAGGACGATGGCGCAATCCTCGTCACCGACGGGGTAACCGGTCAGACCATCGGCCGCGTGGCACCGGGGCGCGATGGGTTCATCCGCGCGACGATGCGGGGCTTGGCGACCGAGCGGAAGCATCAGGGGCTCGGCGACACACAGCCGTTCCTGCTGTCGTCGCGCATCGACGGCGCGTTGACCTTGCAAGATCCGGCGACCGGGCGCGCATTCGATCTCCGGGCGTTCGGCGAGACCAACGCCGGGGCGTTCGCGCGCTTCCTACCGGCCGCAACGGCGGTCGCGTCGTGACCGAGGCGCGCTAGGCATGGCAGCCGCCGGCACGGTCGAGGTCTCCTGCCTCGTGGATCTGGAGCAGACGCACGATAGCCTGCATGCGCACGCTGTGCCGCGTGACGTGGAGATCCGGCCGGGTGATGTTGTGCTCGTGCACGGCGCTCCCAGCTCTGTCCCGTTCGGCGAACGCCTGACGCGCGAATGCAGCGCCACCGTGACCCGGGCCGGATTTTTGGGACGGGCTTGGACTCGGCTCTCGGGCATGTTCCAGTTGACCGAGCTGTATGAAGTGGGCTTCTCGCCCAAAGACGGCTGACGGTTCAGGGTTGACGGGGGACGCCATGATCGATGGCTTGAACGAGACGACGCAGCTGGCGCGGCAGGACACGATCCTCAGCCCCCGCTTCTACACGACTGATTTCAAGAAGATGGATGCGCTGGACATCAGCTCCGTCCGCAAGGAATGGGACAGTCTCATTGCCGAGCTCAAGCGCGACGAGAACAAGGATCATTTCGACCGCTCGGCCGCGTTCGATGTCGACCTGAAAGACTATCCCGACGAGCTGCAGCGCGAATTCCTCGAGTTTCTGGTGAGCTCGGTGACGGCGGAATTTTCCGGCTGCGTGCTCTACTCCGAGATCAAGACGCGGATCAGCAATCCGGACATCAAGGAATTGTTTGGTCTGATGAGCCGCGATGAAGCCCGGCACGCCGGGTTCATCAATCACGTGCTGAAGGATTTCGGCGTTGGCGTGGATCTCAGCTTCCTCACGAAGGCAAAGAAATACACGCACTTTCAGCCGAAATTCATCTTCTATGCGACATACCTGTCCGAGAAGATTGGTTATGCTCGATACATCGCGATCTTTCGCCACCTGGAGAGGCATCCGGATCGACGCTTCCATCCGATTTTCTCGTGGTTTGAGAAATGGTGCAACGACGAGTTCCGCCATGGCGAGGCCTTCGCGCTGATCATGCGTGCCAATCCATCGCTGCTGTCCGGTGTGAACAAGCTGTGGATCCGCTTTTTTCTGCTCGCGGTGTTCGCGACGATGTATGTGCGCGACCATGCCCGTCCGGTGTTCCACAAGGCGTTGGGGATCGACCCGACCGAGTACGATTTCAAAGTGTTCCGTATTACGATGGACATCTGCCATCAGGTGTTCCCGATCGCCCTCGATATTGACCATCCGAGGTTTCGCGAGGGGCTTGAGACGTTGCGCGACTTGACCGAGCGCATGCGCGCGGCCCGCAGCCGCGGCGGAATCGGCGGAAAGGTCAGCCTGCTTGCCTTGCGCGCCCGCGCGGCGATGACGTTCACGGGCCTTTTCGTGCTGCCGACCAAGCGCAATCCGCTACCGGCCGGCATCCGTCTCGCACCGGCCTGGTAGGCCGCCTCCGTGCTTCAACTCGGGCTTCCGGTCGCCTTCGCGTTGTTCGTGTGGTGGTTCAGCACCGGGCTGATCATCTTCCTGGACAATTTGCCTCAGAAAACGTTCCGGTATAGTATGCTTGGCGGGACGTTCGTCGCGGTGATGGCGCTTGACGCACTTGCCTGGAGCGCCTGGCGCACCGATGCGGCGAGCGATTACTGCGCGTTTGCCTGTGGCGTGCTGGTCTGGGGCTGGCTCGAGATGAGTTTTTATCTCGGCTACGTCACGGGTCCGCGGACGATCCGCTGCGCGCACGGCTGCGCGGGATGGCGTCATTTCGGCCACGCGATCATGGTCAGCTTGTATCATGAGCTGGCGATTTTGGCCCTAGCCGCCGTGGTGATCGCGATGACCTGGGGCGCTCCCAATCAAGTCGGCCTGTGGACCTTCATCGTGCTCTGGTGGATGCACCAAAGCGCGCGCGTCAACGTCTTCCTGGGCGTGCGCAATATCGACGAGGAATTCCTGCCGCCGCATCTGGATCATCTGCGTAGCTTCTTTCGCCGCCGGCCGATGAATCCGCTGTTTCCGTTCTCAGTGACCATCTCGAGCGGCGTGCTCGTCTGGCTGATCTACAGGGCGGTGACGATCTCCGAGGACTCCGTCGGCTACACCTTCATTGCCACGATGATGGGACTGGCGATCCTGGAACATTGGTTCCTCATGCTGCCGCTTCCTTCCGCGCGCCTCTGGCGCTGGAGCCTGCGGTCACGGACCCTTCGTCCGGCGGCCGGCTGACCGTCCAGATGAGAAGAAACGACAATCCAGCAGAGCCGGAGGCCGCCTTGCACCACGAAGCATTCTTCCGTGCCCAGCTCGACGGCCTTCGCCGCGAGGGGCGCTATCGGGTTTTCGCCGACCTCGAACGCCACGCCGGGGATTTTCCGCGCGCCACGCATCACCGCAACCCGGATGAGACCGCGCCCGTCACGGTGTGGTGTTCCAACGACTACCTTGGCATGGGGCAAAACCCTTCTGTGGTCGCCGCGATGCACGAGGCGCTCGACCGCTGCGGCGCCGGCGCCGGCGGCACTCGCAACATCGCCGGCACGAACGTGCTGCATAAGAAACTTGAGCGGGAACTCGCGCTCCTACACGGCAAGGAAGCCGGGTTGCTGTTCACCAGCGGCTACGTCTCAAACTGGGCGACGCTGTCGACCTTGGGTGCCAACATTCCCGGCTGCGTGATCTTGTCCGACGCGCTGAACCACGCCTCGATGATCGAGGGCATCCGACATAGCCGCGCCGAGAAGCGCATCTTCAGGCACAATGATCCGGAGGATCTGGATCGTAAGCTCGCCGCGCTCGACCCGGCCCTGCCTAAGCTGGTAGCGTTCGAAAGCGTCTATTCCATGGACGGCGACATCGCGCCCATCGCC
The DNA here is from genome assembly GCA_965246915.1 of Acetobacteraceae bacterium. Taxonomy (GTDB): domain Bacteria; phylum Pseudomonadota; class Alphaproteobacteria; order Acetobacterales; family Acetobacteraceae; genus CAVRQM01. Next base: position 59,033 of record CBDFGB010000004.1, on the reverse strand, counting down.
GAATTCTGCGACGTCGCCGACAAGCACGGCGCGATGACGTATCTGGACGAGGTCCACGGCGTTGGCCTCTACGGCCCCTCCGGAGGCGGCATCGCCGATCGTGAGGGGCTGAGCCACCGGCTGACGATCATCGAGGGTACACTGGGCAAGGCGTTCGGCGTGATCGGCGGCTATATCGCGGGTTCGGCGGCGATGTGCGACTTCGTGCGCAGCTTCGCCTCAGGTTTCATCTTCACCACAGCCCTTCCCCCCGCCGTCGCCGCCGGCGCGCTGGCCAGCGTGCGGCACGTCCGCACCAGCAGCACCGAGCGCAACCGGCTGCATGAGCGGGTGGCGGTCGTTCGGCGCAGGCTTGACGCGGCCGGCATCCCGCATCTCGACAACCCGAGCCACATCGTTCCGGTGATCGTGGGCGATCCCGTCCGTTGCAAGCAAATTTGCGATTTGCTTCTCGAGCATTCGGGAATTTACGTACAGCCAATCAACTACCCCACCGTGCCGCGCGGCACGGAGCGGTTGCGCATCACGCCCTCGCCGCTCCACAGCGACGCCGATGTCGACCATTTCATCGATGCGCTGTCGGCGGTCTGGTGGGAGCTCAGCCTCGCAAGGGCGGCCTAGCTCGCGAGACGCCACGGGCAGAATTTACGGGACATCGCTATCCCCCGATCCTACGCTGTGATCTCTGAGGGGTCGCTGCCTCGCGTGACCGGCGCCCCGCCGGCGTCTCGCGGACTGGGGCGTTCTGTCGCGGCAAGACCTGCGACCTTCCGGATAACGTTTCGGGAGGAGACAAAGAATGACGATTCCGACGATCACGCTCGACGCCGCCGGCCACTCGATCGAGCGGCCACGGATCAGACGCATCGCCCTGCGCGATCTGGGTGCCTCGCTGCGCGAGGGCTGGGAGGATTTCCGCGCCAGCCCGACCCACCTCGTCATCCTGTGCATCATCTACCCGGCGATGGGACTGGTATTGGGACGCATGGCATCGGGGGCGGATGCCCTGCCCATGATCTGGCCGCTGGTCGCTGGGTTCGCCCTGATCGGGCCGCTCGCCGCGGTCGGGCTCTACGAAATGAGCCGACAGCGCGAGCTCCAGTCCCGCGTATCCTGGCGCGATGCCTTCGCGATTTTCCGCGCCCGCAACCTTGGCGCGATCATCCTGCTGGGCCTCGCACTTGCCGCCGTGTTCGTGATCTGGCTCCGCGCGGCACAGGTGATCTTCGCGGCGACAATGCCGGGATTCCACGCCGTGGAACCGATGGCGTTTATGCACGGCGTGCTGACCACGACGGAGGGATGGAGCCTCTTCCTGCTCGGGTCGGCCGTCGGGTTCGGTTTCGCGCTTTTGGTGCTCATTTTCGCGGTGGTGTCGTTCCCGCTGTTGGTCGATCGCGACCTCGGCCCCAGCGTGCTGCGGCAGGCTGGCCTGGCGCTTTCCACCTCGGCGCGCGCGGTTTTCGCCAACCTGGTTCCCATGCTGGCCTGGGGGCTGATCGTCGCGATCTGCTTGGCGGTCGGGTTCGCGACATTGCTGGTCGGTCTCGCGGTCGCGATGCCGGTGCTCGGCCATGCGACCTGGCACCTGTATCGCCGAGTTGTGGCCGTCTGACGGGAACCGAGGGGACCGCTCGGAGATTGTCAAAGCGCCAAGGCAGGCAATATCGTGCCGCGCTGGCTGAACACGAGACGGGAGCGATCAAGGATGCAGGACAACGACAAGACTTCGGCGCGCCGCATGGTGCTGCGTGCGGGAGTCGCTGCACTGGCGGCAGGTTTGGCTGGCGGCGCGATGGCCGAGGAGGCACGGCGGGGGCCAGTGTCGCAGAAATTCGCGCAAGAAAAGCTGGCGCAGGATGCAGTGCAGTATCAGAAGACCCCGAAAGATGGGGTCCAGTGCAGCACATGTGTCAACTTCGTGGCTCCGAATGCCTGCCAGATCGTCAGCGGAGAGATCGCGCCGACCGGGTGGTGCGTGGCGTACGGACCGAAGTCGGGCTAGATCAAATCGGGTTGACGCTGGCCGTATCTCGCGACCGCCCGCCTCTGTCGATCTGACCGGGGCGGGCCCATCGTGAGCGTTTTCCCGTTCTCGGCCATCGTCGGCCAGGACGAAATGAAGCAGGGCCTATTGATCGCGGCCGTCGACGCCTCGATCGGTGGTGTTTTAATTCTCGGGGATAGGGGAACGGGCAAGTCGACGGCTGTCCGTGCGCTCGCATCGTTGCTGCCGGACATTAGAATCGTCTCGGGATGTCGTTACAACTGCGATCCGGCACACCCGGCGGCCGGATGTCCTTCGGGCTGCGATGTCCGGGCCGGCAAGGCCGTGGCAGCTCCGATCCCTGTCGTCGATCTCCCGTTGGGAGCTACCGAGGATCGGGTCGTCGGAGCGCTCGATCTGGAGCGGGCTCTCGCTCACGGCGAACGCGCGTTCGAGCCCGGACTCCTGGCACGCGCCCATCGGGGCTTTCTCTACATCGACGAGGTCAACCTGCTGGAGGATCACCTCGTCGACCTCCTGTTGGATGTCGCGGCCTCGGGGCAGAACGTGGTCGAGCGCGAGGGCCTGAGTCTTCGCCACCCCGCGCGCTTCGTGTTGATCGGCAGCGGCAATCCCGAGGAAGGCGAACTCCGCCCGCAGTTGCTCGATCGGTTCGGGCTGGCGGTGGAGGTTCGGACGTCGTCCGACTTGGCGTTGCGAATGGAGGTGGTACGCCGTCGCGACGCGTATGAACGCGATCAGACTGGTTTCCTGGCGAGCTGGGCGAAGGCCGAGGCAAAACTGCGCAAACGCATTCTCGCCGGTCGCGCAATGCTGCCGAATGTCGCTGTGCCCAATGCGGTGCTGGAGTTGGCGACACGCCTCTGCATGGCGCTCGGGACGGATGGGCTGCGCGGTGAGCTCACTTTGATCCGGGCGGCACGGGCTCTGGCGGCGCTGGACGGCGCGACGGAGGTCACCAGCGCACATTTGCGGGACATCGCGCCGGCGGCGCTGCGGCATCGGCTGCGCCGCAACCCACTCGACGACTCGGTCGCCACGACTCGAGTCGAACGGGCCATGACCGAGATCCTCGCGTGACGCAATGGAACGACGCGCTGCGAGTGTCGCGACTTTTCGCCGTGGATCCGGTGGGAACCGGAGGCATCGCCGTGCGCGCGCATGCCGGGCCGGTCCGCGACCGGTTCGTGGCTTCACTGGGAGAAGGCCTGACGCTTCGCCGGATGCCGGCCGGCATTGCCGATGACCGCCTCCTCGGCGGTCTCGACCTTGCCGCGACCTTGGCCCACGGCCGACCGATCGCCGCGCGTGGGCTGCTCGCGGAGGCGGACGGCGCGGTGGTGCTGATCGCGATGGCGGAGCGGCTGCCGCCTGGAACGGCGTCCAGGATTTCTGCGGCGATGGACACTGGCCAGGTCGCCGCCGAGCGCGACGGGTTCGCGCTGCGCGAAGCGGCGCGGTTCGGCGTGGTGGCGCTCGATGAGGGTGACACCGACGAACGCCCTCCCGAGGCGCTGCTCGACAGGTTGGCGTTCCGGGTCGGGCTGGACGCGATTTCGTGGCGGGAGGCGGAAGCCACGGCTGATGGCTTCGGCCTCGCGGATGCTAGGGTCCGCCTGCCCGAGGTCACGACGCCGACCGATCTGATCGATGCGCTGTCCGCCGCCGCCGCCCAGCTTGGCGTCGCTTCGCTGCGCGCGGTTATTTTGGCGGTGCGCGTGGCACGTGCGGCCGCCGCTCTCGGTGGCCGATCCGTGGTGACTGAGGAGGACGCGGCCGAGGCGGCGCGCTTCGTGCTGGCTCCGCGCGCGACTGCCCTGCCGGCGTCCGAACCGCCGCTTGAAATGGAGCTCGAACCGGACCCCGTGACGGCGGACGCGGAGGATGGCGGCAACAATGAGGAGGACGAGGGCGCACCTGACCCGGCCGCCTCCGAAACCGTGCTGGAGGCCGCGCGGGCGGCGATTCCCGCCGACCTGCTCGCCCGGATCGCCGCCGGTGCCGTCTTGCGCAGCCGGGGCGGCGGACGTCACGGCGGCACGCAGAAAATGGGGTTGCGCGGCCGCTCGGCCAGCAGCCGTCCCGGCGCGCCGCGTGATGGCGCGCGGCTGGACGTGCTGGCGACGTTGCGCGCGGCGGCACCTATGCAGCGATTGCGCGGCGTGGCGCTGGGCGGGCGCGTGGCAGTGCGATCGGCCGACTTCCGGATCGTCCGGCGGGTTCAGCGAGCGCGGACCACGACGATCTTCGTCGTCGACGCGTCCGGTTCCAGCGCCCTGCATCGTTTGGCCGAGACCAAGGGCGCGGTCCAATTGCTGCTCGCCGAATGCTACGTCCGGCGCGACCGCGTCGCGCTGATCGCCTTTCGGGGCCGCGAGGCGGAGTTGATACTGCCCCCGACCGCCTCGCTGACGCGGGCGCGGCGGGGGCTCGCCGCATTGCCTGGAGGCGGCGGCACGCCGCTGGCGAGAGCCCTGGACGCCGCCGCCGGGCTTGCGGACGCCGTGCGGCGGCAGGACGGACGGGCGGTGGTCGTCCTGATGACCGACGGTCGCGCCAATGTCGCCCGCGATGGCACGGGCGACCGGGCGCGCGCCGGAACCGAGGCGCTGGACGCCGCACGGGCGCTTCGGGGCCTCGGCATCTCCAGCCTGCTGATCGATACGTCTCCGCGTCCGTCGACCCCGGCGCGCGATCTGGCGGTGGCCATGGGAGCCCTCTATGTGCCGCTGCCGCAGGCCGACGCGGGGGTGATGGCGCGCGCGGTCCAGGCCCTCGCCGCCTGACGATGCGATGGGACAAGGATGGGCCGGACTGGCCCAACCACGTCGCAAGCCGTTTCGTGACGGCCGGTGGTCTGCGTTGGCACGTGCAAATGATGGGAACTGGCCCCGACCTTCTGCTGGTGCACGGCACCGGGGCTTCGACGCACTCCTGGCGCGATCTCATGCCGCTGCTGGCCAAGGCGTTCCGAGTGATCGCGCCCGATCTCCCGGGTCATGGGTTCACCGAAAAGCTGCCGACGCATCGGCTGACCCTGCCGGGCATGACGAGGGCGCTCGCCGATCTCATGCGGGCGCTGCCAGCCTCTCCCACTCTGGCGGTCGGCCACTCGGCGGGTGCTGCGATCCTGGCGCGCATGTGTCTCGACGGAACGTTGGCGTCCGACACGCTGGTCAGTCTGAACGGGGCGATCCTGCCGCTGCGGGGTGCCCCCGCCCACCTCTTTTCGCCGGTCGCGAAATTCCTTGCCAACGTGCCTGTGGTGCCGTGGCTGTTCGCCCGCCGCGCGGCAGACCGGACCGTCGTCGACCGCCTTCTGCGCGGCACGGGATCGACAATCGACGCCGCCGGAGTTGAGTTCTACTCACGCCTGATCCGCGACCCGGGCCACGTGGCGGGCGCGCTCGGCATGATGGCGGGCTGGGATCTTCGGCCGCTGGCCGCCGATTTGCCTCGGCTCCGGCCGCATCTTCGCCTCATCGTCGGATCGGGCGACCGGACTGTACCCCCCGCCGACTCCGCGAGGATGCGCGACATGGTGCGCGGCTCGGAATTGATTACCCTCCAAGGCCTCGGCCATCTGGCGCATGAGGAGCGGCCGGACGACGTCGCGCGGCTGATCGTCGAAGCGGGACGCTCGCCTACTCCTCCGGCTCCGTCGTGAACAGCAACGGGTAGCCTTTTTTGCGGGCCGCATCGACCGCGTTGGTGGCCTTTGCCTCGGCGACATCCTTGGTGAAGACCGACACCACGCAAGCGCCGCGCTGATGCGCCGTCATCATCACCCGCCGGGCCTGCTCCTCGGCGAGCCGGAACTCCGCCTTCAGCACCGTCGTCACGAACTCGCGCGGCGTAAAATCATCGTTGACCAAAATCACCTTGTGGAGGCGCGGACGCTCGACTTTGAGCTCCGGGACCACTTTCGGCATCGTGACCGTATGTTGCATGACGATTTCTCCGCATCGCCCGGCGCCGCCGCCCGACCGGCTACTTCGCGGCCGGCAGCGGCTCCGGATTTGCCGACAATGTGCGCAAGTAGGCGATGACTTCGGACCGCTGCTTGGGATCGGCAAGGCCCGCGTATGTCATTTTGGTTCCCGGAGCATAGGCGCTCGGCTTCTTCAGCCAGGCATAGAGCTCGTCATAGGTCCACGGGCCTTCCTTGCCCTTCAGCGCCGCGGAATAGGTGTAGCCCTGCATATGGCCGTGCGGGGCGCCCACGACGCCATAAAGATTGGGTCCGACCCCGGCCTTGCCGCCCTCGTTCAGGCTGTGACACGCAACGCAGCCCACCTTTTTCATCACCGCCTCGCCAGCCTTGGGATCGGCGGACGCCAGCAGCGTCTCGATCGGCGGATCGCTCGCCGGTGGCGTGCCGGCGGCGGGCGGTGTGCCGGCACCGGCGGGAGCCGTCGCCTGAGCAGGCTGCGCCGGAGCAGGCTGCGCCGGCGCGGCGGGCAAGGCGATCGGACTCGGCGACAACGTACGGAGATAGTCGATGATGTCGGCGCGGGCTTTCGGATCTGCGAGGCCGGCGTAGGTCATCTTGGTTCCGGGCGCATAGGCGCTCGGCTTCTTCAGCCACTCGTTCAATTCGGCGAACGTCCACGGGCCGGTCTTGGCCTTCAGCGCGTCGGAATACGCGTATCCGGCCATATGACCATGTGGCGATCCGACGGTGTTGTAGAGGTTCGGCCCGATCCCCGCCTTGCCGCCCTCATTGAAGCTGTGACAGGCCACGCATCCGGCCTTCTTGACACCGGCCTCGCCAGCTTCGGGGCTCGCGGAAGCAAGCAGCACGGCGATCGGCGGGTCGGCCTGTGGCGCTCCCGCGGCGGGGGCGGCGCCCTCGATGGTGATCGCCAGCTTGGTGAGATGGATCGGGTTGACCGCGTAATGGGCGATCAGCGTGGCGCCCATGAACGCGATACCGGAGACCAGGACCGCCGCGAACGTCTTGTTGACTGCCAGAGTGTCCATACGCGCCTTCCCGACCGTGATCGCTCGGGGTGGCCCGCCGGACCACCCACCCCGTCACGGAATAAGGAATGGATCGCGGTTCAGCAAGTCATCGCGCGCGCCGCAAGTTGCCCGGATCCCTCACCCCGGCTGGTCGCATCGAGGAACGCGCAGAGCAGATCCGGCGGGCACTCGGCGCGCAGGCTCTCGCCCAGATCGATGCCCAGCAAGGCCGCCTCGTGCGCCGGCCCGGTCATGGCCTTGCGGCAGAGGAACGAGCCGTCCGGTCGCGCCACCATTCCGATCAGGTTCAGCGTGCCGTCCGCCTGCAGCGTCGCGTGCGCGCCGATCGGCGTGTGGCAGGAGCCGTCGAGAGTGGCCAGCAGCGCCCGCTCGGCGATCGCCGCCGCCTTGGCCGCCGGGTCGGAAAACGCGTCCAGCAGATGAAGCAGGTCGTGATCGTCGCTCCGGACCGTGACCGCCACGATACCCTGTCCAGACGCCGGCAGCATGTCCGCCGGGTCGAGGATCACGTCGGCATGCTGCGCCAGACCGAGGCGGCGCAGGCCGGCCAGCGCCAGCAGGCTCGCATGGCATTCGCCGGAGGCGATCTTGGCCAGCCGCGTCTGCACGTTGCCGCGGATCATCACCGGCCGCAGATCCGGACGGCGCGCCATGAGCTGTGCCTGTCTCCGCACCGAGGACGTGCCAATGATCGCGCCGTGCGGCAGGACCGAGAGCGGGTCGCCCTCGACCGCCGCCAGGCAACCCGGCCCCAGGATCAGGCAATCACGCGCGTCCTCGCGCGGCAGGAAGCAGGCGATCGCCACGCCGGCTGGCAGTTCGGTATCGAGGTCCTTGAGGCTGTGGACCGCGAAGTCGATGTCGCCAGCCAGAAGCTGTTCGTGAATCTCCTTGGCGAACAGCCCCTTCCCGCCGATGTCGGCAAGTTTGACGTGCTGCACCGCGTCGCCGGTGGTGCGGATGATGACTTCCTCGAACGCCTCCATGTCGGCAAGCGCCGGGCAAGCCTCCGAGAGCATGCCAATGAAGGCCCGGGTCTGCACGAGAGCGAGCGGCGAGCCGCGGGTTCCCGCCCGCAGCGGCAGCGAACGGCCGTGCGACGGGATTTCGGCGAGGTCGGCGGGCGTGAGGTGCTGCATGGCTCAGGGCGCCGGGGCGGGTTGCGGGCCGGCCTCGGCGGCGGCGACCGTCAGTTCCGGGAATGTCTTGACCATGCTGACCCCATAGAGCGGCTTGTAGATGCCTTGGTGGCAGGTGGCGCAGTTGACCTTCGCCACGTCTCCCGTGACGCCGAGACGATAGGGCGGGAACACCGAGGTCAGCGGCGTGAGGTAGGACAGATTGAGCTCGCGCACCATCCGGATCCCCCACCACGCGCTGGTCCGCTGCGGGCTGCTCTGGCTCCAGTCGGAGAATGCGCGGCTGTTGTGGCAATAGGTGCAGTTGACGCCGAGCGACGTCGACATGTGCATCATCAGGCCGTAGGTCCACTCGGTCTGCTTGATGGTATGCCGGTTGTCGACCGGCAGCGCCGTGACGCCTTGCACGCGGATGTTGTTGGCTTCGAGCAGAAACGGCGTCAGGGGATCGTAGGCGAGCGACGTGCCGCCCGCCGCGGCCGAGACGGTCCCCTGCCCGGTGGCCGAGGCCGCCATGCCGCCGAGCCGCGCGCCGGGGCCGGGGTTCGTGAACCAGATATTCGCCGGCACGGGGTTGCCGCGATGGCAGGTCCAGCAGGTGACGCCGGTTGCCTGGACATGGTTCTTCCAGTTGGCGTTGACGTTCTGGGTCATCTGGATCATCCGCCTCGCCACGACTTTCGTATAGAGCGAGTCGTCCGCCATGTTGGCGACGTTGTGGCAGTAGGCGCAGCCCTGGACCGGAGAGACCCAGGTCGTGAGCGAGGCCATCAGCCGGGTGAACTGACCCACGCTCAGATCGCCCAGCACCTTGACGTTCTTGTAGACCGCGCCGGCCTTTGGCCCCGAGGCCGGCAGCTGCGGCAAGCTCGCCGGAATGATGTTGTTGGGCACCGTCGCGGCGACCAGCTTGGGGTCGTAGTTCTGCTCCAGGCCGACGCCACGGAAGCCGCGCTGGATGGATTCGACGGGCGGATGCTGGAACGTGGTGAAGACGACTGCCGCCGTGGCAAGCCCAGCAAGGCCCAGGGTGATTGGCAGCGTGAGGCTCATTTCGGTGCTCCGGGCAGCGTCAGGGGATCGATCTGAGGAAACGCCACCGGATAGCTGGGCGCGATGTAGTGCTTGACACCCCACAGGAACCAATCGTCGACGACCGTGCCGGTCAGCAGGATCCCGATGCCGCCGGTCAGCGGGCAAAGGACGGCGAACCACCAGGCCCAGCGATGGATGCTCTCAATCGAGGCGTTGAAGCCCATCGTCCAGCGCCAGAACAGTCCGCCGCGCTCGGCGGCCGTGCCGCGATCGATGATCTGCTCGATCTCACGCTCCGCGCCGTAGCGGGTGGTCGCCAGGATGGTGGCACCGTGCATCGCGAACAGCAGAGTCGAGCCATAGAGGAAGACGATCGAGAGCATGTGGAACGGATTGTAGAATAGGTTGCCGTAACGCAGTGAAAACGCGGCGGTCCAGTCCAGGTGGGGAAAGATGCCGAACGGCACGGCCTCGCCCCAGGACCCCATCAGCAGCGGCCGAATGAACCCGAGCACGAGATACAGCCAGATGGCGGCGGCGAAGGCCCAGGCGGTGTGCGTGCCGAGGCCCAGGGTGACCGCGCGGCGGTAGACGCGGGCCCACCAGAGCAGCACCGACATGGTCAGGAAGAAGCCGGCCATAAGCCACCAACCGCCCTCGGCCAGCGGCGGCAGGCGCAAGCCATAGGCCGGGGCCGGCGGTTCCAGCGCCAGCCACGGGAGCTGGCGAATGAACTGGACCGGATCCCAGTTCACCGAGGCCCACATGTTCAGCCCGATGATCTCGAAGGCGACGAAGCCGCAGATGATCGAGGCGAGACCCAGGAAGCCAAGATAGATCGGCCCCACCTGCGCGTCGCCGATGATGCCGGCGAGATGGACGAAGAACGGCTTGCCGGAGCGCTGCTCATAGCTGGACGTCAAGGGCACGCCCGCATAGGCCGGACCGCGAACCTGCACTTTGGTGAAAATGTTCTGATATTCGGCCATGACCGCGCCCCCTCAGCGCCAAATCGGCAGGTTCAGCCACCAGCCCCACCACTCGGGCCAGCCGCGAGTCCAGAAAGGCCCGCTAATCACGATGCAGACGGCGCTCCAGAACCCGGCTGACAGCGCCAGGAACAGGCCGAGCCGGTGGATGCCCAGCGTGCCGATCGACCAGCCGATCGTGTCGCGGAAGAACGTGTTCTCGTGTTCCGCGGTCTTGACCACCTCGCCGCGTCCCGGATTGACGGCGGACAGCACCAGCGACGCATGCAGCGACAGCGCGAAGGTCGTCGTGAAGAAGAACGACACCGCGATCATGTGCGCGGGATTGTAATGGAAGTGCAGATACTGGTAGCCGACGTTCGACACCCAATCGAGATGGCTCAGGATACCGTAAGGGAAGCCGTGACCCCAGGCACCGAGCAGGACCGGCCGGATCACGACCAGCGAGAAATACGCGAAAATCGCAACGGCGAACGCGAAGGGCACATGCAGCCCCATGCCGAGCTTGCGACTGATCTCGACCTGACGCAGCGCCCATGAGCCAAAGGCACCGAGGGCGCAGACGGTGATGGCCTGCCACAACCCGCCCTCGCGCAGCGGTGCCAGCGAAAGGCCATAGCTAAGATCGGGCGGCGCGATGCTGATGCGCCAGACGTTCCAGGTGCCGCCGAGGGACGCGCCATAGACGATGAGCGCCGTACCGAGCAGGCTGAAGAACGCGGCCGTGACGCCGAAAAAGCCGACGTAGAACGGTCCGACCCAAAAGTCGAACATGTCTCCGCCGACCAATGTGCCGCCGCGTACTCGATACTTCTTTTCGAAGCTGAGCATCGCCATCGTCGCGCCCTCCGAAGCCTTGTTCCGCGTGTCGTCGTTCAGGCATTCGGCCGTCGGGGTCGCGGAGGACGCGGGATCGACTCACGTCGCCCGCGACCCGTCCCGGCCGTCGTTACTTCGTGACCGGTGCCGGCAAGGGCGCCAACTGCGAAACGCCCGCGACATGGGCGCGCGGCCCCTCGAGCCAGTTGAACCGGTCGGTGCTGAGCAGGATGAAGTGGATCAGCAGGGCCAGCACGAACAGGAAGAGGAACAGCGCGATCAGCACGCGCCGGGGATCGAACAGCAACCATACGCGATACATGTCGTCCTCCCTTACGCGAGCCGCGACAGCACGAAGCCGGCCACGTCACGCGCGTGGTCGATCATGCCGGTGGTGTAGCCCGTGGCGCTCGGCAGCCACGGCCGCCACTGCCAAACCAGGAAATGCGCGACGATTGCGACCACCACGAAGACGATGAAGCTGGTGACGAAGATGCCGTGAAACTCACGGGCCTCCGCGTCCGTAAGCCCCGATAGCGAGGCTGTCCTCCCGTCAAGATCAGACATCTCTGTCTCCCTTCCTCCATGCAGGCATAGCCGCGCTCGTCCCGCGCGACGGGGATCGCCTCGTTCGAGGCACCGGACGGCCGGCGCGATGGCGGCCGTCGGTTTCGTGGTGGGCGCGGGCGCTCACAGCGCGCGCTCCCGGACCAGGCTGCGACGGACTCGGATCGCGGTCACCCGCGTCTCGCTGGCCGCCCGTGTTTCGTGCTCGATGCGCTCGCGCAGCCGTTTTGCCGCCGAGATACGCACGATGAACGGTTCGTTCTCGACATGCTCTTCCAGCAGCCGCAGCGCGTCCTCATCCCATGGCTCGGAGTCCGGTTGACCGGCGCGCGACGGCGTGGCCGCGACCCGGTCCATCTCGGTGCCGAGCGGCAGGATGTGGAACAGCGCATCGAACAGCGCGTTGCAGTACTCTTGGACGAGGTAGGTGGCGCCGGCATAGCCCATGAAAGGTGTGCCGGTGGCGCGGCGGATCACCGCGCCCGGAAACGAAGCCGGGATAAACACCGCGCGGCAGCCCGCCTCGGCCGCGTACATCCGCTCGTTGAACGAGCCGAACAGCACCAATGGCGGCGTCTTCTTGATGATCTCGCGGACGGCGGCATTGTCGGTCTTCGCCCCGGGCTTGCGCGGGATGGCGAAGTTGCAGGGCACGCCCAGCTCGTCGCCCAAGAAGCGCTGCAGGCCGCGCGCGTAGGTCTCGGTCGCGACCACGCCGAACGAGCAGGTCGGGAAGAAGTCCTGAGTGACGCTGCGCCACAAATCCCAGATCGGCTTGATGGTCGTGGCCTTTTCGCGCGCGATGAACGGCTGCGGGTCAAGCCCGGTCAACTCGCCCAGCGTCTCGAGGAACTTCGTCGTCGAGAACATGCCGATCGGCGCCATCAGATACGGCTTGCCCAGTTCCTCGCACAGCAGCCGGCCGAATTCGCGGTACATGCAGACATTGACGTCGGCCTCGGCAAGTTTGCCGACGTCCGCCAGGTCGCAGCCGAGCGGAAACTGCATCGCCTCGCAGCCGATGCCTTCGACCAGACGACGGATCTCGGCCAGATCGGACGGCATGTTGAAGGTGCCGTAGATCGGTCCGATGATATTGACGCGCGGCTTCGCGCCGTCGGCTTTCTTCTTCGCGCGCGCCTTCTTCGCGCCGAACTCGGTCCACAGCCAGTTCAGCGCCCGGTCGGCGCACTGCCACTGGTCCTCGTCGATCGTACGCGGAATGAAGCGCAGCAGGTTGCTACCCTCGGGGGTCACGCCACCGCCGATCATCTCGGCAATGCTTCCGGTCACGACGACGCCGGGCAGCTTGGTGTCGCCGATCGTCGCCGCGCGCTTCATCGAATCCTCGGTGCCGCTCATCGAGAGCTGCTCCTCGGCCAGGCCCGTGACCACGACCGGCAATTCGTGCGGCGGCAGCGCGTCGGTGTAGTGCAGGACGGCGGTCACCGGCAGATTCTCGCAGCCCACAGGCCCGTCGATGATGACGCGCAGCCCCCGCATCGCGGCGAACGTGTAGACCGCGCCCCAGTAGCCGCCGGCCCGGTCGTGATCGAGAACCAGCATCTACGCCGCCACCGCCGCTGGCGCTTTTGCTGGCGGCAGGCTGTCGAAGAAGGCGACCATGCGCGAATACCTGTCGCGACCCGCCGTCTGGGTTCGCACGATTTGGGCGACCGACGCGGCACCGGCCACGCCCAGCAGCGGTCGGGCGGAGACCATGTTCGTGAAGTAGATCGCGGGAATGCCCAGCTCCTTCGCCTTCTGCACCACCGGCGTCGTGCCGATCGCCAGATCGGGCTTCACGTCGCGCATCGCCGCCAAATCCTGCTCGAGCGACGCGCGAAATTGCACCGTCGCGCCATGCGCCTCGAGCCAGTCGCGGTCGGCAAGATTCCAGTCAGTGCGGGGGCAAGCGGTGCCGACATACGGCACGCGTGCGCCGGCTTCGATCAGCAGCCGCGCAACTAGCAATTCCGAGCCCTCGTAGCCGGACACTGTGACCGTTGCATCGAGCTGGTTCGCGGCCAGCGCCGCGCGGATCGGCGGCAGCATTTGTGCTTTCGCCGCCCCGATCTTGGCTTCACCCACACCGGCGGCGCGGCCGATCGCCTCGAGCCAGGACGCGGTTCCTTGCTCGCCCACGGGTGCCGACCCGACGACCGGCCGCCCCGCCGCCTGAAATTCGCGAACCGTGGCGATGTAGAACGGATGCAGCGCGGCGGCGACGACGCAATCGAGTGCTGCGTACTGCTCGCGCCACTCGCGGCAGGGCAAGGTCGGCGCGGTGGTCAGCTCCATCGGTGCGAGCAGAGCGGCGACGCCAACCGGATCGGCGGGAAACAACTCGCCGATCAGCGCGACCGTCGGCAGGCCGGTCTGCGCGACGTTCGGCCGCGCGACGGGGCCGCTGACCGCTTCAAGCCGCGCGGTGCGCAGCATCGCGCCGGCCAGCACGTCCTTCGCCTCGGCGTGGGTCGGCACACCGAAACCGGGCACGTCGATACCGATGATGCGCACCCCGTCGATGACTTTCGGCAGCAAATCGAGCGGCACGCCCGATGCCGTCGGCACGCACAGGTTGATCACCACGACCGCGTCGTAATTCACCGCATCTGCCGTCTCCGTCACGGCGGCGCGGATGTCCTCATACAACTGGCCGCGCACCAGCGATTCCGAGTTGAAGGGCACATAGCCGACGGTCCGCCGCGCGCCATAAAAATGCGAGGTGAACGTCAGGCCGTAGACGCAGCACGCGGAACCCGAAAGAATCGTCGCGACCCGGCGCATCCGCAGCCCGACGCGCAACGAACCGAACGCCGGGCACATCGACTGCGGCTGGTCGTGCGGACCCTGCGGATAGTCCGCCGCGAGTTTGGCCAGCACCTCGCTCTTGCCGGCGGCGGACGCGGCGGCGCGCATCGTCGCGGCCCCACCGTGGCAGCCACCGGTTTCGTTGAGGGCGATCGACTCTTCCACCGTCAGACGCTCTCGTAGACCACTTCGAGCGACGGCTTTTGGAACTTTTCCGCACCACCCATGTCGTCCAGCGTCGCGGGCTCCAGAACGACTCCGCGCCCCACGGCGTCGCCTTTGAACAGGCCGAGAAGATTCTCGTGCGTCAGCGGATTAGGCCGCAGCGGCGGGGCCTCGGCCACCTGTTGCGCCAGTTGCTCGAACACCGACGCCCAGCGTCCGCTGGGCCGGCCGATGATCTCGTAGTTCGCGCTCTTGCGGCGGATGTCCTCGTCCTGCGGGATCGCCGCGAGCACCGGTATCGAGACGGCGTCGGCGAACGCCTGCGCCTCGCCAGTGCCGTCGTCCTTGTTGATGACGAGGCCCGCGACACCGACATTGCCGCCGAGCTTGCGGAAGTAATCCACGGCCGAGCAAACATTGTTGGCGACATACAGCGACTGCAGATCGTTGCTGCCGACGACGATGACCTTCTGGCACATGTCGCGCGCGATCGGCAGGCCGAAGCCGCCGCACACCACGTCGCCGAGGAAGTCCAACAGGACGTAGTCGAATCCCCAATCGTGGAAGCCGAGTTTCTCCAGCAGCTCGAAGCCGTGGATGATGCCGCGGCCGCCGCAGCCGCGGCCGACCTCCGGCCCGCCCAGCTCCATCGCGAACACGCCGTCGCGTTTGAAGCACACGTCGCCGATCGCGACCTTCTCGCCGGCCGCCTTCTTCTTCGACGAGGTCTCGATGATCGTCGGGCACGACCGTCCGCCGAACAGCAGCGACGTCGTGTCGCTCTTCGGATCGCAGCCGATCAGCAGCACGCGCTTGCCCTGCTGCGCCATCATGTAGCTGAGGTTGGCGAGCGTGAAACTCTTGCCGATGCCGCCCTTGCCGTAAATGGCGATGATCTGGGTCTTGCTTCCCGCGGCGGTGAGCGACGGGGTGCTCGGCGTGATCGCATTCATGCGCAGCCTCTCCAATCCAGGACCATTTTCAGGCATGCGGAATCCGTGAACGCCGTCTCGTATGCGGCGCCGGCGTCACGGGCGTCGGCGCGGTGGGTGATGAGATTGTCGAGCGAGAGCGCGCCAGCCTCGATCAGCCGCTTGACGACGACCAGATCGGCCGGCCGCCATTCGGCCGCCATCCGCAGCCGCGCCTCGCGCATGAAGGCCGGCGGGAACGCGAACGCGACGCGGTCGGGATAGAAGCCGGCCAGCACGATCTCCCCGCCCGGCGCCAGTCGCGCGATGAGCGAGTCGAGAATGTTCGGGTCGCCGCTGACGTCGCAGATCGTGCGATAATCCCGGCGGGCATCGGCCTCGGGCGTGGTGACGGCATAGCCATCCGCGCCAGCATGGCGGTCGGGGTTGCTCTCCCACACGACGGGCTCGCCGCCCGCCTGCACGGTCAGCCGAGCGATGAGCCGGCCGAGGACACCATGGCCGATGACCAACTCGGGCAACGCGTCGGCAATCGCGTGCCGCGCGGTGGCGGCCAGGGCAAGCAGGGTCGCGCGCTCGCCGAGATGCTCGTCGACCGCAAGAACCTTGGCGCCCGGAACGACCACCCGCGCCGCCGCGCCGCCGAACAATCCGCGCACATCGCCGAAGCAGCGGGCACCCGGAACGAACACCGTGTCGCCCTCATGCGCGCCGGAGTGCGCTCCAGCCTGGGTGATTCGTCCAACCGACTCGTAGCCGGGGACCAGCGGATAGCCCATGCCCGGAAACGGCGGCATCCGACCGGTCCAAAGCAGGCGCTCAGTGCCCGTGCTGATCCCGCTCCAGGCGATGTCGACCACCACGTCGTCCTCGCCCGCCGCCGACAGCGTCAACCGGTCCAGCGTGAGCTGGCGAGGTTGCCTCATGACGACTGCAAGCGTTTCCATGGCCTCCCCGGCGACACGTGTCGGCGTTTCGATGTGTAAGTCTAAACTGACTGTTATGACCGTCAAGCTAGATTTACACACGAGAGAACGCTGGCGATCAGCGGGGTGCGCGTGCGATGCGCGCGAATGCGGCCAAACCCGGCCGCGGTCAGCATGCCGCTCAGTTCCCCAGCACTGCGGGGCCGTCCCTGCCCCATCGCCAGCAGATAAAAGCCGAAATAGGCGTCGCCCATCCGCTCCGCGCCCGGCGTGTCGGCCATCGGCTCGCCGATCAGCAACGTGCCGCCCCGCGGCAGCGCGGCGCGCACGGCGCGCAGCAGGGCCATCGCCGACCCGTCGTCATGGTCGTGCAGCACCCGGACCAGCGAGATCACGTCGGCCCCACTCGGCAAGGCGTCGCGGAACATGTCGCCACCGGTGACCTCCGCGCGGGCGGACAACCCTGCCGCCCGAAGCAGCACCCGTCCTCGCGAGGCGACTTCCGGCAGGTCAAAGAGATGGATGTGCAGCTCTGGCGCGCGGGCGGCCGCCTCGGTCAAAAACGCGCCCTGGCCGCCGCCGACATCCATGAGCCGGCGATGGCGGCCGATCCGATAGGCGTCGAGAATCTCGGCCGCGACCAGCGGCTGCGACGCCGCCATCAAAGCGCTGTACGGCGCGACGGCGCCGGCGTCGAGCGACTGCGGCCGTTGCGCGCCCGCATATCCCCAGTAGCCCGACAGCGACTCGCCGCGACCGGCGCGCAGCAGCGCCACCGGATCGGCCAGATCGTTGTACAGCATCGCATGGTGCTCGATCATCGCGGCCACGCCGGCGTTGCCGACCATCGCCGCCCCGAGCGGGCCGAGGCCAAACCGCTCGCCCCGCCGCGAGACCAGCCGGAGCGCGGCCGACGCCGCGAGCAATCGCTGCATCGCCGCGAGGGAAAGGCCGCAGCGGGCGGCGAGCCAGGCGGCCTCGCGCGGCCCCTCGGCCAGGATATCGAACAGTTTCAGTTGCACGCAGGCGAACAGCACCTGCGCGTAGACGAACCCGGCGCACAGGTCGAAAAGCGCCGCCGCCCGCTTGCGCGCGATCGGCCGGGTCAGCGGAAAGGCGCGCGCCCACGACCGGAAACCCGGGCTCGCTTGCAGCCGATCGAGCCACGAGGGGCCCCGGGGCACGCCGAGCGAAAGGGCGTCAGGCGGCGTGACGCAGCTCCTTGGGCAGCAATCGGCCGCTCTCGGCCAGGATCGCGCCCTGCAACTCGGCGCGGCCGGGGCAGGCCGGAATCGAGTCGATCGCCTCGCCGGCAAGGTCGCGAAACAACTTGATCGCGCCGTCCAACCCGAACTGCCGGACCGCATTCGGCCGGCCGAGGGCACAATCCTGGCCGATCGGCTTGCCGAGGTCGGCCGGACTGCTCACGACGTCAGCCAAATCGTCGGCGACCTGAAATGCCTCGCCCAGCCGCTCGCCCAGCGTCTGCCACGTATTGGCGGCCGGCGCGGTCGCCGCGGTGGCGCCCGCCACGGTGGCGGCGGCGAACAGCGAGGCGGTCTTCGCCCGCTGATACTCGGCGAGGTCGCACGCCGGTTCGCACTCCCACGCCTGCCCGGCGCAGATCCCGCCCGGCATGCCGACCGCCCGTGCGATGGTCAGCGTCAGCGCGGCCAGGCTGTGCGGCGAGCCGGCGGCGTTCCACGCCAGCGTCTGGAAGGCGAGCACGATCAGCGCATCGCCGGCCAGGACCGCGAGCGGCTGGCCGTACGCCGCGTGCACACTGGGCCGGCCGCGCCGCGTATCGGCGTCATCGAAGCAGGGCAGGTCGTCATGCACCAGGGAGGCGCAGTGCAGCAGCTCGATCGCGGCGGCCGCGGCGTCGGACACCGCCGGCTCCGGGTCGCCGCAGGCCGCGGCGACCGCAAGACACAGCCGCGGGCGAATGCGGGCGCCACCCGGAAAGACCGCGTGGCGCATGGACGCGCCGAGCAGAGGCGGCGATCCCCGTCCCTCGGCCCGTGTCAGGGATGTGCTCAGCGCCCGTTCGATGCGAGTCACGGCGTCCATCCCGACCTCCGTTTGTCAGCCTTGCTTGTCGATATGAGTGTCATGCTAAGTTGACACTCACGTCAACCGGGATCTTCGGGTTTGGACAAGCGTGTGGTCATCGTCGGCGCGGGGGTGGCGGGGCTGGTCGCCGCCCTTCTGCTGTCCGCGCGTGGCGTGGCCGTCACCGTGCTGGAACGGGCGGCGACGCCGGGCGGCAAACTGCGGCAGGTGACGGCGGGCGGCGTCGCCATCGACGCGGGTCCCACGGTCTTCACGCTGCGCCCGATCTGGGAGGAGATTTTGGCCGAGGCTGGAGCGGACATGCCCTTCGCCCTGACGCCGCTGCGGGTTCTGGCGCGGCATGCCTGGAGCGAGCGAGAACGGCTGGACTTGTTCGCCGACAAAGACCGGTCAGCCGAGGCGATCGGCGACTTCGCGGGGGCCGCCGAGGCGCGCGGCTATCTCGCGTTCTGCGCCCGGGCGACGAAGATCTGGGACACGCTGGAGGGGCCGTTCCTCCGCACCGCGCAGCCGACGCCGCTGTCGCTGACCGCCAGCGCGGGGGTCGCCGCGATGTGGACCATCGCGCCGTTCCAGACCCTGTGGCGGGCGCTCGGCGAGCATTTCGCGGATCCTCGGCTCTGGCAGTTGTTCGGGCGGTACGCGACCTACAGCGGCTCCTCGCCGTTCGACGCGCCGGCCACGCTGATGCTGATCGCCCATGTCGAACAAGAAGGCGTCTGGGCCGTCGATGGCGGCATGCACCGCATCGCGGCCGGCCTTGCCCGGGCGGCGGCGGATCGCGGCGCGGTTTTCCGATATGGCGTCGATGTGGCCGGCATCGCCACGCACTCCGGTCGGGCGACCGGCGTGACGCTCTCGGATGGGGAGAGCGTGCCGGCCGACGCGGTGCTGTTCAACGGCGACGCGGCGGCGCTTGCGGCCGCGCTGCTCGGGCCGGACGCGGCGCGCGCGGTCGCGACGCCCGGCGCACGGTCGCTGTCGGCGGTCACCTGGGCGATGCGGACGACCACGGACGGATTTGCCTTGCTGCGCCACAACGTCTTCTTCGGCGACGCCTACGAGAGCGAATTCGAGGACATCTTCCGCCACCGCCGCCTGCCGCGCGCGCCCACCGTCTATGTCTGCGCGCAGGATCGCGGCGACGAGGCGACCGGCGATGGGCCGGAGCGACTGCTGTGCCTGGTCAACGCGCCGGCCGTCGGCGATGCAATGTCTGACACGGAGATGGCGGCATGCGAGACCGCGATGACGAGCCTGCTGCAACGCTGCGGCCTGACGTTGCGAAGTCCGGAATCGGTGCGGACGGGGCCGGGGCAGTGGGAGCACCTGTTCCCGGCGACGGGGGGCGCCCTGTACGGCCCGGCGCAGCACGGCTGGCGGGCGTCGTTCAGCCGGCCGCCGTCCCGGTCCCGCCTGCCGGGCCTGTATCTGGCGGGGGGCAGCGCGCATCCGGGGCCGGGCCTGCCGATGGCAGCGTTGTCGGGCCGCTTTTCCGCGCGGGCGATTCTTGCGGACCTCGCTTCGACGGGGTCGTCCCGAAAGGCGGCTATGTCTGGTGGTATGTCGACGCGCTGACCGAGGACGGGCACGGCATCACGCTGATCGCCTTCATCGGCAGCGTGTTCTCGCCGTACTATGCCTGGGCGCGCCGGCGCGGCGGCGGCGATCCGGAGAATTTCTGTACGCTGAACGTCGCCCTATACGGCCCGCGCGGCCGCTGGGCGATGACGGAGCGCGGGCGCGGCGCGCTGTCGCGCGACGCGACGCATTTGGCGATCGGGCCGAGCAGCTTGTCCTGGGACGGCGATTCGCTGCTGTTCCGGATCGACGAGATCGGCTGCCCCCTGCCCCGCCGCATTCGCGGCACGGTCCGCGTGCATCCGCGCGCGCTGACCGGCCATACCGAGAGCCTGGACGCCGCCGGGCGGCACCGCTGGTCGCCGATGGCGCCGGCCTCACGGGTCGAGGTGGACATGCCGCTTCCCGGGCTGCGCTGGTCGGGCAAAGGCTATTTAGACAGCAATGCAGGCGCGCGGCCGATGGAGGAGGATTTCGTCCGCTGGGATTGGTCCCGCGCGGCGCTGCGCGACGGCACGGCGCTGCTGTATGACGTGAGCCGCAGGGATGGCGGGCGGCATCTTGTTTCGCTGCGGGTCGGCGGCGATGGGACGGTTTCGTCCGAGCCGAACGCGCCATTGCCGATCGTGCCGTTGCCGACCACGCGATGGGGCGTCGCGCGCGAGACCCGTGCCGATCCTGGTGCCTCGCCGCGCGTCATCCGCACGCTGGTCGACGCGCCGTTCTACGCCCGCTCCGAACTGGCGACCCGGCTCGGCAGCGAGGACGTCGTCGCGATGCACGAGAGCCTGTCGCTCGACCGCTTCCGCGCGCCGTGGGTGCAGGCGATGTTGCCGTTCCGAATGCCACGCTGGTCGTGACCCGCGGCCATGCCCGTGCCGTCGCTAGGAGAAAGACGTCTCCGGCCCCGCGCCGAGTTGCTGTTTGACGGCATCTATGTCGCCGAGAACCCACGACTCGACGATCTGCAGCCCATTCGTCGTGAAGAACGCGCCGCCACTCCAGGCTATCTCGCGGCCGGTCGCCGGCACGCCGAAGAACACGCCCTGATGCACGCCGCGAAAGTCCATCCGCGCGGCGACCCGATCGCCGCTCTCGATCAGATCGATGATGCTGCAGGTGTAACCGCGCAACGCGGCATGGATCGAACGCATGTAGTCAATGAACGCCGCCGGGCCAATTCGTTCCGGACCAAGCGACGCCCTGAACCGAAACTCGAGCGCCAGAATCTCTGCTGCCGCGACTTCGTCGGCCTTGTTCCAGACGTCGTCGTAAAATCGCTCTACGAGCCGCCGCGATGGCGACGTCATGGCCTTTCGCTCAGGTTCCCGATTTGCCGCCGCCTGACTGATCCTTCTCCGACGCCCGCCGGTTCGCCTTCCGTAGCATCAGCAGCTCCCAAACACCCCAGGCGACCGCCGCCCCGCCAAAAATCAAGCCCTCGAACATGATGCCCGTCATGGCGTCAGCCTCGCGCCCGCAGCGAGTCGCGGCGCTCCAGCTGCTCGAACAGATCCAGCACCCACAACGCGCGCCCCCGCACCCCGCGTGACGCGACCTGCCGGACAGGCCACGGCGTCGCCTGCACTGCCCGCACGAGATAGCGAGTCTCGGCCAACGACGGTGCGGCTTCGCCGGGCCGCGCGAGCGCCGTCTCGACCATCGCCCGCGCGAGCAACGCGGCCTTGCGCCGCCCGGACACCACGGCGCGACCGCTCACCGAATCGCAGCCGCGGCGTTCCACCTCGCGGCCGATCTCCGCATACAGCAATCGCGCGGCGGAAATGCCGGGGCGGCAATCGAGCGGCAGGTCGCCGATCCCGCGCTCGCCCCGTTCGTACAGCGAGTCCGCAACGGTCAGCAGCCGCGCCACCACGCCGGCCAGCGCCGGAGACGGACGCGGGTCGGCAAGGAACCCGTCCGGATCGATGCCGGCCTCCAGCAGCCATTGCCGCGGTAGATACAGCCGGCCCGCCCGCGCATCCTCACCCACATCGCGCGCGATGTTGGTCAGCTGCATGGCGCACCCCAGGTCGCAGGCGCGCGCCACCGCGCCGCGTGCCCCCATGACGACGGCCATCATGGCGCCCACCGCGCCGGCCACCCGCGCGGCATAGTCCAGCAACGCCGATAGATCTTCGTAGCGCCGTCCCTCCGCGTCCCAGGCCAGCCCCTCCAGCAGCGCCTCGGGCAGCGCGCGCGGCATGGCGAAACGCTCGACCACCTCGGCCAGCGCGCGGTCGGCCGGGTGGGCGGCCGGCATGCCGTCGTAAGCCCGGGCCAGCCGCTCGCGCAGCCGCTCCACCGCCGGCCGCTTGCCGCCGCCGCAATCCACCGCGTCGTCGGCGAGCCGACAGAAGGCATAGAGCGCCACGGCTGGGTCGGCCACGCGCGCCGGCAGCAGCATCGAGGCGGCGTGAAAACTGCGCGAGCCGGTGCGCAGCATGTCGCGACAAGCGGCGAGGTCAGACGAGCGCGGCATGAGGGACCACCTGATCGAGCACGCGGGCGGATGAGAGGACGCCGGGCAGACCGGCGCCAGGGTGGGTCCCCGCCCCCACCAGATACAGCCGCTCGATCTCCTCGGAGCGGTTGTGCGGACGAAACCAGGCGCTCTGAGTCAGGATCGGCTCCATCCCGAACCCGGCACCCTGATACGACAGCAATTCGTCCGCAAAATGTTGCGGCGTCATCACACGCGACGTCACGACATTGGCCTCCAGATCGGGCAGCACCGTCGCCGACAGATGCGCCGCGATCGCTTGTCGATACGGCTCGGCGGCCCGCGCCCAATCGATCCCGGACGCGAGATTGGGCACCGGCGACAGCACGTAGAACGCATCGCATCCCTCCGGCGCCAGAGACGGATCGGTCTCCGTCGGTCGATGCAGATACAGGCTGAAATCCTCGGCCAGCACCTTCCGCGTGAAGACGTCACGCAACAACTCGCGGTAGCGCGGGCCAAGAAGGATGGTGTGATGCGCCACGTTCGGATACCGGCGTTTCGTGCCGAAATACCAGACGAACAGACCCATGGAGTAGCGTGCCCGTGCCACCCGCCGGTCGGTCCAACGTTTTCGCGTCACATCCGACAACAAATTTCGATACGTGTGCGCGGCGCAGGCGTTGGACACCACGACGGCGGCGGGAATGGTCTCGCCGGAGGTCAGCACAACCCCCGTCGCGCGGCGGCCCGAAACGACGATGCGCGCGACGTCAGCGTTGCATCGCACCTCACCGCCCTGCCCTTCGATCAGTCCCGCCAGCCCTTCGACCAGCCGGCCGGTTCCGCCCATCGCGAAATGCACGCCCCAGTTCCGTTCGAGAAACGCGATCAGGCCATAGATCGAACTGGCCGCGAACGGATTGCCGCCCACCAGCAGCGGATGGAAGCTGAACGCCTGGCGCAGCGCCGGATCGGCGATGTGCCGCGCCACCAGCGAATGCACGGTGCCGAACGCCCCGAGCCGCAGCAGGTCCGGCAGCACGCGCAGCATATCGCCGAACGCGCCGAACGGGATATGGCCGAAGCGCTCGAACCCGACGCGGCAGCGCGCCTCGCTCGCCTTGAGGAACCGCTCATAGCCGGCGACGTCCGCCGGATTGAACCGCGAAATTTCGGCGCGCATCGCGGCCGGATCGCCCGTCGTATCGAACAGTCGTCCGTCTTCGAAACGAATGCGGTAGAACGGGGTGACCGGACGCAATTCGACGTCGTCGTGCATCCGGCGGCCGCAGAGCGCCCAAAGGTCTTCGAACAGGAAGGGCGCGGTGACGATTGTCGGACCGGCGTCGAACATAAACCCGTCTTGGCGGAAGACCCGCGCCCGGCCGCCCGGCTGATCCAGACGCTCCAGCACCGTCACGCGATAGCCGCGGGCACCAAGCCGCACCGCCGCGGCCAGACCACCGAACCCGCTGCCGATCACCACCGCATGCGGTCGCCCGCCCCCATCCAGGGGCGGCGCAGCGGGCGGCGCGTCGACTGTCACGTCAAGCATACAGTCGAAGCGTAACAAGCAACTGACACCCCGCCTAGACCCGATTTGCTCGGCCAGCCCCCACACGGTAGCTTGCGGCTCACCAGGGGAGGACGCCATGTCCGAGACGGCAACGGCCGAGCCGAACGCCGATCAGGTCGCCTACTGGAACTCCGACGTTGGCCAGAACTGGGCGACGTTCCAGGACGAGATCGACGCGATGTTCGCACCGCTCACGCAGGTCGTCCTCGACCGCGCGGCCGCCCGGTTGGGCGAGAACGTCGTCGACATTGGCTGCGGTTGCGGCGCCACGGTGATCGAACTGGCGCGTCGTGTCGGGCCGCAGGGATCAGTGCTCGGCGTCGACGTGTCCGCCGTGATGCTCGCGCGCGCCGCGGAACGCATCGTCGGACTGCATCCGGCGCGGCTGATCGAGGCCGACGCCTCGACCCACCCGTTCGCGCGCACCGCCAACCTCGTCTTCTCCCGTTTCGGCGTGATGTTCTTTGACGATCCGGTGGCCGCGTTCGCCAACATAAGGCAGGCCCTGGCACCGGGCGGCCGGCTGGTGATGGCCGTCTGGCGGCCTCTCGCCGACAACGACTGGGCGAACGTCCCACTTGGTGCCGCCCTGCCTCATCTGCCGCCGCAGGCACCGTCGGATCCGCACGCGCCGGGTCCGTTCGCCTTCGCCGATCCGAACCGGGTCGGCGGAATTCTGGCGGAAGCAGGGTTTTCCGCGATTGCCGTCGATTCCCACGACACGACGATCGTGATGGGCGGGCCAGGCGAGGCGGCCCTCGCCGCGGCGCGGGCGATGCGGATCGGGCCCGTCGCCAGGGCCGTGCGCGATGCCGACCAGCCGAGCCACGACGCCGCCGAAGCAGCGATACGGGCGGAGTTCACCCGCCGTCAGGGACCCGACGGCGTGGTCCTTGGCGGCGCGATCTGGCTGATCTCCGCCGCCGCCTGATCGTCAGCGCCGCGCCTTGCGCGCGGCATAGCGGGCATCGCGCGCCGCTTTCCGCTTGGCCTCGAGCTGGGCTTCCTCCAGCTTTCGTGCGACCTCGCGCGCGCGTTCTTCGGCCTCGCGCGCGGCCTGCTCGGCCGCCAAGCGGGCCTTCTCCTCGGCGATCCGGGCGAGTTCGGCCTGCTTGGCGACCTCCCGCTCGGCGGCCCGTGCGGCGCGCGCCTCGGCAATGGCTTTCTGCTGGGCGATGCGCTCCTGAACGGCGGGGTCGTCCGGGCCCGGCTTGGCACGGAAACGCTCCACCATCGCCTTCTTCGCCTCAGCGGCGTGCTTCGCCCGTTCATTGAAGTCGTTGCCCTTGTAGGCCGCCACCACACGCCGTCTCCGAAGTTCCTGAGAATGCGCCATACAAGATCCGGCCGGCGGATGCCACGCATCGCGTGGCGTGCCTGCTACGTTGTTTTCGGGACTACCGACCCCGCCTCGCCCGCATGTCGAGCGCATGGGCAATCCCGGAGGCGCCGAGGCACGCGCCAATCCAAAGCCCATCATCCCCTCCGAGCGAGATCCGCAGAGCCAGCAGCAGGAACAAGCCGGACGCCAGGTTGGGCAGGACGCGGCCCGGCGATGCGCCGCGTCGGGTCAGGTGGTGGCGGAGCGCGAGGACTGCCGCCTCGGCCAGGGTGAACGCAATCACCAAATCCACCAGCAGGCGCACGTCTCGCTCCGTTCCGGCTTGTCGGAGCGGCCGGCGACGGCGAACCTAGCGTCGTCCCACGCGCCGGAGGAAGCCCGCGATGACGCTGCCGCCGGACCATGATTTGCGCGTGGCTCTCAACGACGAGGTCCATGCCCGTCCGCCATCGCCCATGGCGGCCCCGCTGCGGGTCTCCTATCTCGCGCTGCTTGCGGATGCGTCGCCGCGCGAAGCCGGATGGGCGGCGGTCGCCGACCTGATGCGGCGATACGGTGCGTCGCCGCCGGCGAAGGGCGCCAACCACCACAGCGCCGATCTGGGGCTGTTTCGGCTGCGCTGGGAAAGCCACTCCGAATTTAACCGCTTCATGATCGTGGCCCCGGACGGCGCGGGGGCGCCATTCCGTCATCCGGCACTCGGCGCCGTGCCTCAGGATTGGGTCGCCGCCCTGCCCGGCCACGTCCTGGTCGCCTCGCACGCGGCTTTGTTACGCGACGACGAGTTCGATCCGAACGATATCGCCGAGCTGTTCGACTGCAATCCGCTGGTGGGCTCGGCGGTCGCCGGCGGGATGGCCAGGGCCTACACGGATTTTCGCATTCATGGCGACGGCTTCTCGCGCGTTCTGGTGCTGGATCGCGGGCTGACGCACGGGCAAGGCGGCCGCACGATCCAGCGTCTGCTGGAGATCGACACCTACCGGATGATGGCGCTGCTGGCGCTCGGCGTCGCGCGCGACCTCGCGCCGTTCCTGCGCGAGCGGGAGATCGAACTGGCCCGCATCACCGCCGCCCTGGTCAGCGCGCAGGAGGCCGACGAGCCGGACTTGCTGGAGCGGCTGACGCTGATGGAAGCGCAGATCGAGAGCCGCGCGGCGGACAATCTGTATCGGTTCAGCGCGGCCCGCGCGTATGACGACGTGATGCGACAACGCATCGTGGAACTGCGCGAGGTGCGGATCGACGGACTCCCCACCTTCAAGGAGTTCACAGAGCGGCGTCTGACGCCCGCGATGGATTTCTGCCGATCGGTCGCCGCACGGCAGGACGCCTTGGCCGAGCGCGCGGCGCGCGCCACGCAGTTGCTTTCAACGCGCGTCGACGTGACGCGCGAACAGCAGACCCAGGCGGTTCTGGAATCGATGAATCGGCGTGCGCAGATCCAATTGCGTTTGCAGTCGACCGTCGAGGGGTTGTCCATCGCGGCGGTCACTTACTACGTCGTGGGCCTGGTCGGTTATCTGGCCAAGGGGATCAAGGCCGGTGGCCTGCCGGTCGAGCCGGAGGTCGTCGTCGCCGCGAGCATTCCGGTCGTCGCCGGGCTTGTGGCGCTGGGTTTGCGCAAAACCCGGCGGATGGTCGGGCACGACTGAAATGCGCGGCACCCCATCCCGGGCATCTCACACAGACCGCCACAACTCTTGACACCGTTTGCATTATGTGTTCAGTATGCGTTCGTGTATAACATCCACGCACTCTTTCCGCCGGAGCCCATAGGACCTCCCGACCTCGCGGAGCGGCTGGGGCCGATCTTGCTGCATCTGCGCCGGGCGGCGGCCGACCGGGCGGTGAGATACTGGGCCTATGTTCCGCTCGGTCTGCTGTTCGCGGCCTATCTCAGCAGCGTCATGCGACGGGTCGAATCCCTCGTTGCCCGCCACCGCGCCGGCCGGCTCCGCGCTCGGCCACACCGCGCCCGAACCGTCCAACCGCGGGAGGAACGGGAGAACGCCGCGTCAAAACGCCGGCTGCCATCGCGGTTCGGCTGGGTGGTCGAATGGCTCGGCCACCACGCCGCCGGCTGCGCCGCCCAGCTCCGGCACATGCTGACCCACGACCCCGATCTGGTGGCCCTGCTGGATGCCGGGCCGCAGGCCGGCCGGGTCCTGCGGCCGCTCTGCCGGATGCTGGGGATGGAGCCCGGGCCGGACCTGCCGCCCTCGCTGTTCCCACCCCGGCGAGCGGCGAAATCCGCACCGGCCGAACCGGCCCCAGCCGCCACACCGCACGCCCCCGATTCATCATCGCGGGCCGTGAGCCTGCGATCTCGAGCCGCAGGGGATCCCATGAACAAGCCGTGGCAAAGCAGCCGAACTGAGGCGGCCCATTCTGGGGCGACACCCGCCTGTCCCGAGAATCACGCAGCTCATCCGGCGCGATGTCCAAAACCCGGCTAAGTCGCCTCGGATACGCGTATCCTATTTGTTGCGTATTCGTTACGACAGAAGGTCACGCGGCTTGCGCTCTCGCCTGCCCCCGAATGGCGGCGATATTCGCCGCATAGGCGCCCGGGCCGCCCTTGAACACCGCCGAACCTGCAACCAGCGTGTCCGCCCCTGCCTCGATGCAATCCGCCGCCGTCAGCGGCGACACTCCGCCATCGATTTCCAGCCGGATCTTTCGGTCGCCGATCATTTCCCGCACCCGCCGTATCTTCCCCAGCTGCGAGCCGATGAACGCCTGCCCGCCGAAACCCGGGTTGACGGTCATCACCAGAACCAGGTCCACCGCGTCCAGCACATACTCGATCACGTCCGGCGGTGTGCCGGGGCAGATCGTCACACCCGCCTTCTTGCCCAGTCCGCGGATCACCTGCATGCAGCGATGCAGATGCGGTCCGGCCTCGGCATGCACCGTGATGATGTCCGCGCCCGCCTTGGCAAACGCCTCGAGATACGGCTCGGCCGGCGAAATCATCAGATGCACGTCGAACGGCAGCGCGCTGTGCGGCCGGATGGCGCGCACCACGTCGGGGCCGATCGTGATGTTGGGCACGAAATGCCCATCCATCACGTCGACATGGACCCAGTCGGCGCCCGCCTCGGTGATGGCACGCACCTCCTCGCCCAGTTTCGCGAAATCCGCCGACAGGATCGACGGCGAGATCACGAGCGGCTCAGCCATGGGCTTCCGCGTCCTTGAACACCCTGCTGGCCAGAATGTCCGAGGCTTCGATCTTGGACAAGTCGTCGGTCGTGACCGCCCCATCGACGGCCCCGCCGACCAGCCGGTTGGCCTGCCGCAGCCTCGCCCTATCCAGCGCATTGCGGATCGACCGCGCATTGGCGAAATGCGGCAGCTTCCGGCGAGCGGTAATGTATTCCGAGAACGCCGCGCGGGCGGAATCGCTCAAGTGATAGGCTTGGGTCTTCAGGATCGACTCGGCGATGCCAAGCAGCTCCGCGTTGTCGTAGTCCGGAAAGTCGATGTGATGCGCGACACGCGACCGGAATCCTGGGTTGGTCGCGTAGAACCGGTCCATACGGTCGGCATAGCCGGCCAGGATGACGACAAGATCCTCGCGTTGATTCTCCATCACCTGCAGCAGGATTTCGATGGCCTCCTGGCCATAGTCGCGTTCGTTCTCGGCGCGATGGAGGTAGTAGGCTTCGTCGATGAACAATACGCCGCCCATGGCGCGCTTGAGGATTTCTTTCGTCTTGGGCGCGGTATGGCCGATATACTGCCCGACGAGATCGTCGCGTGTCACGGAGACGAGATGGCCTTTGCGCACGAACCCGAGCTTGTGCAGGATCCCCGCCATCCGCAGCGCGACGGTCGTTTTGCCCGTGCCGGGATTGCCCGTGAAACTCATGTGCAGCGTCGGCGGCTCGCCGGACAGGCCGAACCGCCGCCGCACCCGCTCCACCAGCAGAAGCGACGAGATCTCACGGATGCGCTGCTTGACCGGCTTCAGGCCAAGCAGTTCGCGATCGAGCTCGTCGAGGATGGCGCCGACGCCAGCCTCGGCGAACTCATGTCGAAGGTCGATCGAGGCGGGCGCGTCGTTCATCAGCGTGGCGCGGTGACGGTCGTGTATTGGATCGACCGGCCATGCCCTTCGCTGCGCAGCAGGTGGAACGACGGCTCGATCTCGGGCCGGTTCACGAGGAACGAGATCCGCACGGATTCCCAGTTCGGAGTCGCGTCGAAGCCGCTGATGCGAATGTAGTGATCACCGTAGGTGCGGCGGCACTCCCGCAACTCCAGCATCACGCCGGCCGCGTCGGCGACGTCAAACATCGGATGACCCCACATCTCCCAGTAGGTATTGCGGGGATGCGCGTCATCCGTGAACTCGATGTTTACCGCCCAGCCTTTGTCGATGATGTATTGAACCTGCTTGGTGATCTGCTCGTCGGTCAAATCCGGCAGGAAGGCGAAACAGCCTTGCGTGTTGCGCATCGTGGTCTCCATTGGTGCGTCGTGCCCGGGCTTGACCGGGCAGCTCGGGTTGGCGGATGGCCGGGTCGAGCCCGGCCATGACGACAGTCAGACCGAAACGCTCGCCGTCGGCGCGAAGTCCGGCGCGTCGGTCGAGGTGTAGTCGAAGGTGATGTCCTTCCAGATCTCCAACGCCTGATGCAGCGGCTGGCAGTGCTTGGCCGCCTGCGCCAGAATCTCCGGGCCTTCGTGCTTCGTGTCGCGGCCCTCGTTGCGCGCCAGGATCATCGCCTCCAGCGCCACGCGGTTGGCGGTCGCACCCGCCTGGATCCCCTGCGGATGGCCGATCGTGCCGCCGCCGAATTGCAGCACGACATCCTCGCCGAGATATTCCAGAAGCTGATGCATCTGGCCTGCGTGAATGCCGCCCGAGGCGACCGGCATCATCTTGCGCAGGGATGCCCATTCCTGATCGAAGAACACGCCGTGTTCAAGGGTCATCGGGTTGAAGTTGTCGCGGCAGATATCGTAGTAGCCGCGCGTCGTCAGCGGATCGCCCTCCAGCTTGCCGACCACCGTGCCGGCGTGGATGTGGTCCACGCCCGCCAGCCGCATCCATTTCGCGATGACGCGGAAGCTGACCCCGTGGATTTTTTGGCGCGTGTAGGTCGAGTGGCCGGCGCGGTGCAGGTGCAGGATCATGTCGTTGCGCCGCGCCCACTTCGACATCGACTGGATCGCGGTGTAGCCGATCACCAGGTCGATCATGATGATGACCGAGCCGAGTTCCTTGGCGAACTCGGCGCGGGCGTACATCTCCTCCATGGTGCCGGCGGTCACGTTCAGATACGTGCCCTTGACCTCGCCGGTCGCCGCCTGGGCTTTGTTGACCGCCTCCATGCAATACAGGAACCGGTCGCGCCAGTGCATGAACGGCTGGCTGTTGATGTTCTCGTCGTCCTTCGTGAAGTCGAGGCCGCCTTTCAGCGCCTCATAGACGACGCGGCCATAGTTGCGGCCCGACAGGCCGAGCTTCGGCTTCACCGTGGCGCCCAGCAGCGGGCGGCCGAACTTGTCGAGGCGCTCGCGCTCCACGACGATGCCGGTCGGCGGACCGTCGAAGGTCTTCACATAGGCGACCGGGAAGCGCATGTCCTCGAGACGCAGCGCCTTCAGCGGCTTGAAGCCGAACACGTTGCCGATCACCGAGGCGGTCAGGTTGGCGATCGAGCCAGGCTCGAACAGATCGAGGTCATAGGCGACATACGTGAAATAGGATCCGGGCGCGTTCGGCACCGGGTCGACACGATATGCCTTGGCGCGATACTTCTCGCAGGCGGTCAGGCGGTCCGTCCAGACCACGGTCCAGGTCGCGGTCGAGCTTTCGCCCGCGACGGCCGCCGACGCCTCGATCGGATCGACGCCGTCCTGCGGCGTGATGCGGAACAGGCAGATGACATCGGTGTCTTTCGGCTCGTAGTCGGGCTCCCAGTAGCCCATCTTGCGGTATTCCATGACGCCGGAGACGTAGCGCTCCTTGCCACGTACCGTCTTGGCGTCGCGATCGGGGGCCATTTCATTCATATCGCAGTTCTCCTTGGTTCAGGCCGCGGCCGCGACGGCGGCGCGTGAGGCGAGAGCGCCGCTCGCATAGCGGCGGGCCATATCGGACAGGCTGATGACCTTGATCCTCGACGCCTTACCGGCGGTGCCGAACGCGTCGAAGCGCGCCTTGCACAGCGTGCTCAGCGCCTTCATCGAGGGGGCCAGGAATTTGCGCGGGTCGAACTCCGACTTGTTCTGGGTTGCGACGCGACGGAACTCGGCGGCCATCGCGAGCCGGCAGTCGGTGTCGATGTTGACCTTGCGCACGCCGTGCTTGATGCCGACCAGGACTTCCTCGACCGGCACACCCCAGGTCTGCGGCATCTCGCCGCCCCACCTATTGAATTCGTCCTGCAGATCCTGCGGCACGGCCGATGAGCCGTGCATGACCAGATGCAGGCTCGGCAGGCGCTCGTTGATCGCCTTGATGACATGCATGGCAAGGATGTCGCCGTCCGGCTTGCGCGAGAATTTGTAGGCGCCGTGCGATGTGCCCATGGCGATCGCCAGGGCGTCGACCTGCGTGGCCTCGACGAACATCACCGCCTGGTCGGGGTCGGTCAGCAGCTGATCCATGGACAGCTTGCCTTCGGCGCCATGGCCGTCCTCCGCCTCGCCCTGCCCGCTCTCCAGGCTGCCGAGCACGCCCAGCTCCCCCTCGACCGAGACGCCGAGCTTGTGGGCAATCCGCGTCACGTCGCCGGTGATGCCGACATTGTAGTCCCAATCGGCCGGAGTCTTCGCATCCTCCTTGAGCGATCCGTCCATCATAACGGAGGTAAAACCGTATTGGATGGCCGACAGGCAGGTGCCCTCGTCGTTGCCGTGGTCCTGATGCAGGCAGATCGGGATGGAGGGGAACATCGCCTCCGCGGCCTCGACCATCTTTTGCAGCATGATGTCGCCGGCATAGGTCCGGGCACCACGCGACGCCTGAAGGATCACCGGCGCGTCGCTCGCGGCAGCCGCCTGCATGATCGCCAGCACCTGCTCCATGTTGTTGATGTTGAACGCCGGCACGCCGTAATGATGTTCGGCGGCATCGTCCAGAAGCTGCCGCAGGGTGATGCGGGCCATGTGGTCCTCCTGTTCAGAAAATGCGCCGCTTGCGCTCGACGAGTTGCAGGATGATGGGTGTCAGGATCAGCTGCATCGCCAGATCCATCTTGTTGCCTGGGATCGCGATAGAGTTGGCCCGCGACATGAAGCTGCCGTGCAGCATCGACAGCAAATAGGGGAAGTCGATGCCCCGTGGGTTGCGAAAGCGGATCACCACGATCGATTCGTCGGGAGTGGGAATCCAACGCGCGATGAACGGATCGGACGTGTCCACCGTCGGGACCCGCTGGAAATTGATATCGGTCTGGGCGAACTGGGGGCAGATCACATGCACATAGTCGGGCATCCGCCGCAGGATCGTGTCCATCACCTCCTCGGTGGTGTAGTTGCGGCTCGCGCGATCGCGATGGATTTTCTGGATCCACTCGAGATTGATGACCGGCACCACGCCGATACGGATGTCGGCATGCCTCGCGATGTCGATGTCGCCGTCCACCACCGCGCCGTGCAGACCCTCGTACAGCAGAAGGTCGGTGGGCTGCGGCAGCATCTCCCACTCCGTGAACGTGCCGGGCGGCGACTTATAGAGCTCCGCCTCCTTCGCATCGTGGATGTAGTGCCGCGTCTTGCCGGTCCCGCTCTCCGCGTAGTCGGCGAAGGTCTGCTGCAGTTCGACCAGGAGGTTCTCGTCCTTGCCGAAATGCGAGAAGTGGTTGTTGCCGGCCGCCGTGTGCTCCAGCATCTTGGCCTTCATCTCTACGCGGTCGTAGCGATGGAACGCATCGCCCTCGATCGTCGCGGCGACGATGTTCTCGCGGCGGAATATCGCCTCGAACACGCTGCGTACCGATGTCGTGCCGGCACCAGACGAGCCGGTCACCGAGATGATCGGATGCTTCACCGACATGCGCGCGCCCCAATGCCGCCCTGGCCGCGAAACAGCGTGCGATTGCCGAACAACGGCTCGTGGCGCGTCGGCTCCGGCGTCGTGTAATACGACAAAAGACGCATGACGTCCTCGACTGCACCGAACACCAAGGGCACCCGTTGGTGAATGCCGCGCGGCGTGAGATCGAGAATTCGGTTGCGTCCGTCGGTGGCCGACCCGCCCGCCTCCTCCATGATCCAGGCGATCGGATTGGCCTCGTAGACGAGCCGCAGCCGCCCTTCGGAATAGCCGGGCCGGGAGTCGGCCGGATAAAGGTAGACGCCGCCGCGACGTAGGATCCGATAGGCCTCGGCGACCATGGAGGCGATCCAGCGCGTGTTGAAGTCGCGTCCGACAGGGCCTTCCCGGCCCTGCCGACATTCCTCGGCGAAGCGGCGCACCACGGGGTCCCAATGCCGTTCGTTCGAGCCATTGATCGCGTATTCGCGCGCTTCCAGCGCGATGCGCAGCGGCTCGCCGTCCTCCACGAAGGCACCGGTCGCCGGATCGAGCACGAACAGGTGCGCGCCATCGCCGACGGTCAGCACGAGCGAGGTATGCGGCCCGTAAATAAGGAAGCCGGCGGCCAGCTGCTCGCGCCCCGGCCGCAGGAACGAGGCGGGACCAGTGTCGCGGGCCGGCAGGATCGAAAAGATCGTGCCCATAGGGCAGTTCGTCTCGATGTTCGAAGATCCGTCGAGCGGGTCGATCGCCACGGCGAGCGACCCCGCGACATTGAGTTCGATGGCCTCGTCACGCTCTTCCGACGCCAGCCAGCGCACCGGCACGGCACGCAGTGCGGCGACGACGATTTCGTCGGTCCGAAGATCGAGCTCCTTCGTCACATCGCCGTGGCCTTCGCCGCGATGCGCGTTCAGGTCCGGCGTCAGCGGGCCGCGCGCCAGAATGGCGGCGATCTCCTTGCCCGCTTCGGCGAGGGCCAGGATCGCCTGGCCTACCTCGCCGTCCGTCGCCGGATGCTGATCCAGGCGAACATTGGCCATTTCCGGCTTCCTCCCGCGTCTTGGTCGCACCATCACGGCGACCGGCTTGTCAGTCCAGACGAAAATTCTTAGCCTGCATTTCAGGAAAACTGAAACACCATGCGGCATGTCACGCTCAAGCAGCTGCGAGTCTTCGCGGCTGTCGCGCGAACCGGCTCGGTCAGCGCCGCCGCCCACGCGATCGGCGTGACCCCGCCCGCGGTCACGCTCCAGATGAAGCTCCTTCAGGATCAGGTGGGTATTCCGCTGATCGAGCGATCGGCCACGGGAATGACTCCGACAGAGGCCGGACGCCTGCTTCTGACCATGGTGCGGCGCGTCGAGGCCGTGTTCTCCGACGGCGAGGCGGAGCTGGCGGCGCTGGCCGGTGCCCGGACGGGTGTCGTGCAAGTCGGGGTCATCAGCACGGCGAAATATTTCGCACCGCGCGTGCTGGCGGCCTTCGCGCGCGAGCATGTCGGTATCGACGTGAAACTCTTCGTGGGAAATCGGGCCGAAATCGTCGAGCGGCTGCGCGAGCGCGACGTCGACCTTGTGATCATGGGACGGCCCCCGGATGAGCTGGAGGTCGCGCAACGGCCGATCGGCGAGCATCCGCACGTCGTTGTCGCGCCACCGGATCACAAGCTCGCCGATGCCCGCGCGTTGCGCGCGCGGGATTTGTCCGCCGAGAACTTCCTGGTCCGCGAACCGGGCAGCGGCACGCGCACCGTGATGGAACGCTTTTTCGCGGAAATCGGCCTCGTGCCACGGATCGGCATGGAGATCGGGAGCAACGAGACGGTGAAACAGGCGGTAATGGCGGGTCTCGGTATCGCGTTCCTATCGGCGCACACGATCGATATCGAATATCAAACCGGACGGCTCATCGTGCTCGACGTCGCGGGTCTGCCGCTCATGCGCAGCTGGCACGTGGTGCATCTGGCGCAGCGCCGCCTGACCCCGGCGGCGGAGTTGTTGGGACGGTTCGTGGTCGACGAAGGCGGCCGCTACCTGCCGCGCAGCGTGATGGCCGGGATCGCGCAGGGCCGGTAGCGTGATGCTTCAAGCCGGATGGAGGTCCTCCAGCTCCGGCAGCAGCACGACGCTCTCCTGCTCGTTTGGGTCGGTGCGCGCGATAACCGCGACCGCCGTTTCGGTCACGCTGGGATTGTAGGGAAGATGCGGGACGTCGGCCGGGATGTAGAAGAAATCGCCCGGTTTGACGACCGCGTGATGCTCGAGGCGGGCGCCATGCCACACGCAGGACTCTCCCGTCAGCGCATAGATCGCCGTCTCGTGCGTGGCGTGCTTGTGCGCCCGGGCGCGGCCGCCCGGCGGGATCGTCACGAGCTGCAGATGGATGCCCTGCGCGCCGACCGACTCGGCGGAGATGCCGACCGCATAATGCAACCCTTGCTTGCCGATAAACGACGTGCTTGCCCGGACGAGCCGGCAGAGGGTGGGAGCGGCTGGGATATCCATGGCGCGGGCTTTCATCTTTCTGTTTGGGACAATGTGAGCCCGGCCGTCGCCGTCGCCAACGGCAATCGCCGACAATGCGAAGTGTGAAGCGCGTCTCTTGCGACCCGGTTACATTCCATTACCACGGGCGACGTCGCAATGACGCGGCGGAGGACGACGCCATGAAAATCATCGGAACCCTTGGACACGTTTGGATGATCGGCACGCTCGCCGCGCTCGCGCTGGGCGGGGCCTCGCCCGCCGACGCCGCCACGCGGTCGGAGGTGGTCAACGGCGCGACTTGCATCCCGTATCCGGCGTTCAACGCGTCGACTGCGATGCCATATCAGCACTGGCTTTACGGCTTCGGCCAGCGCGCCTACTGCCACCTCTCGATGGTCAACGACTGGCCGGTCACGCAGCTCAGTTACGTCCTGTTCAGCGGCTCCGTCTCGGCGGGCGTGATGACGGCACGGCTCTGCGTCCATTCGGGGGACTTCGCGGTCTCCTGCGGGGCGTCAAAAACCCTCACGCCGAGCGGCAGCGTGAACTGGGTGGCGCCGCCCTCGCCGCTGCCATCCTACCCCTCGGGCGCCTTCGTCCAGTTCGACTTTCCGAGCGGCAACGTATCGACCGTGCGCCAATTGATCCCGGTGTGGAACCACTGAGCCCGCCACGGTCAGCCGGGCGCGGAATTTCAACCGTGACCATCCGAAGGCTCGCGATCCTGCTGCTGCTGGCGTCGCCTTGCGCCTGCGGCGTCGGGTCGGCGGGGCCGGACCGCGGGCCTTCGGACCAGCAACTCGCGGCACTGCGCGATACCCCGGACGCGGAACATGATGCGCTAGGTGCGCTGACCGCCGAGGTGGAGCGCGAGCCGCGCGACGAGGCGTGGGCGGGGCGGACCGAGGCGGCGCTCCGCGCGTCCTTCGTGGCGGACGGAGCGGTCCCGAGGAATGCTCTGACGTCGACCATGTGCCGGCGGTCCCGGTGCGTTCTGACGTTCGCTCTCCCGCCGACGACGCCGCCCCATGGCGTCCTCGAAGATCAGATCGCGATCGATCGATGGATCAGCACGAGCCAGTCCTGCCCGTATACCCTTACGACACCGCTGGCCCGGACGCGCGAATTGGGACATTTCGTGCTGGTCGTCGATTGCCGCGCCGAGCGGCTCGGCTGATTCAAACGGCTTGCCGGTTGCGGCACCGGTCGTCGCGGCCCTCTGCGCAACGGTGTCACACTGACGGCCCGGACGCGCCTGGGCCGGGTCCGACGAGCACTACGCGGGACGCGACGCCCACTGATCGCGCGGCTCGCCTCTATCTCCGCTTCCAGCCGCCGAGGCGACAGATATGCGCCCAGTGTTCGTCCGACACCGGCACGACCGACAGACGCGACAGCCGCAGGAGCGCGAAACCCTCGAGCGCGGGGTCGGCCTTCATCGCGGCCAGGGTCACCGCGACGGGCATCGGTGCCACCGCGCGCATGTCGACGCACACCCACTCGCCCTTCTCGGCCGTTGGGTCCGGATAGGCCTCGCGGGCCACCTCGACGACGCCCACGATCTCCTTGCCGATGTTCGAATGGTAGAAGAACGCGCGCTCGCCGAGGCGCATCGCGGCGAGGTTGTTGCGGGCCATGTGGTTGCGAACTCCGGTCCAGGGCTCGACCGCAGTCTTGACCTGCATGTCCCAGGAGAAAGCGTCCGGCTCCGACTTGACCAGCCACTGCGCCATCAGGCGACCTTCGCCCCGTCCTTGAACACGCCGCGGAAGGGGCGGATGACCACCGCCTCGAACACCCCGGCCACCGCATAGGGGTCGGCGGCGGCGAACGCGTCGGCGGCCGCACGATCGGGCGCCTCGATGACCAGCAACGAGCCCCGCGGCATGCCTTCGCCGTCCAGCAACGCGCCCCCCTCGACGATTTCGGCGAGCCGGGATTCCAAGAAGGCCAGATGCGCCGGCCGGGTCGACATGCGCAAGTCGAGGGCGTCCGGTTTGTCGGTGCAGATCAGGGCAAACAGCATCGGCGGCTCTCCGGCATGAACGAACCTCAACGTACAGCCGCTTCAAACTTCGGCAAAACGCCCTTATCGTGAAGCCATGGAAGCAGCGTTCATCGCGGCAACCGGCCGCCAAGCCGGCCGCAGTCTTCACCGGTTCGCCAACCCAGGCCGGTTCTTGCGGTTGTCCGGCCGCGTGTTGCCGCCGCTGACCGTCGTCGCCGCCGCGCTCAGCATCGCCGGCATCGTGTGGGGCCTCGCCTTCGCGCCGGCCGATTGGCAGCAGGGCGATGCGGTGCGCATCATGTATGTGCATGTCCCGGCCGCCTGGCTCGCCTCGATGGGCTACGTCATGCTCGCGGTCTGCGCGCTCTCGTCGATCATCTGGCGCCATCCTCTGGCCGACCTCGCGGCGCGCGAAATCTCCCCGGTCGGTGCCGGCGTCACCGCCCTGTGCCTCGCGACGGGATCGATCTGGGGCAAGCCGATGTGGGGTGCCTGGTGGGTGTGGGACGCGCGGCTCACCTCGGTGCTCGTCTTGTTCTTCCTGTACCTTGGCCACGTCGTGCTCGTGCGCGCGTTCGACGATCCCACGCGCGGCGATCGGTCGGGGGCAATCCTGGCGCTGGTCGGCGTGGTCAATCTGCCGGTGATAAAATTCTCCGTGGATTGGTGGAACACGCTGCATCAGCCGGCGACCATCACCCTGACCGGGGCGCCCTCGATGTCGGCCGACATGCTATGGCCGCTGGCCCTGACCGCGCTCGGCTTCACGTTCGGCTTTATCGCCCTGGTGTTGGCGCGAACCCGCGCCGGCGTGATGGAACGCCGGATCAGGGCGTTGCTGCTGGCGCAGGCGGAGCGGGTTGAATGACGCACTTGCCCTACGTCGCCGCCGCCTACGGCCTCACCATGGCGGTCGCCGGATGGCTGATCGCCGACGCGGCCGTCCGGACCGCCCGAGCCAGAAGGCGACTCGCCGCCCTCGATCCGCGCGCCCGCACATGACCCGCAAACAGCGGCGCATGGCGGTACTCGCGGTCTGTGGCCTTGGTCTCGGCAGCGCCGCCGCGCTTACACTTTCGGCGCTGGGCGACGGCGTCGCATTCTTCCTCGCCCCGTCCGATATCGCCAAAGCCCCGCACGACCGCAGCTTCCGCCTCGGCGGCATGGTAGAGGCCGGCAGCGTGTCCCGCGCATCGACCGGAACCGAGCCGCTGGCGAAGTTCCGGGTCAGCGACGGGGTCGGCACGGTCACCGTGACCTATCGCGGGATACTGCCGGATCTGTTCCGTGAAGGTCAGGGCATCGTGGCCCTTGGCACGCTCGTGGGCGACGGGACGTTCGCCGCCCAGGAAGTGCTTGCCAAGCACGACGAGACCTACATGCCCAAGGAAGTCGTCGAGGCCCTGAAGAAAACGGGCCGCTGGAATCCGGCGAACGGGGCGCCGCCCCCGGCCGCGACCTGGAACACGCTCACGCCCACCACGAAAGCAGGCGGATGATGCCGGCCGTCCCCGAACTGGGCCATTTCGCGCTCGCGCTGGCGATCTCGTTCGCGTTCGCGCAGGCCATCTTGCCGATCTGGGGTGCCTGGCGGGGCGATTCGCGGCTGATGGCCTCCGCTCCGGGCCTGGCGATCGGTCAGTTCGTGGCGTTGGGGACGGCGTTTGCGTGCCTGCTCTGGAGCTCGCTCACCGATGATTTCTCCGTACTGAACATCGCCGAGAACAGCCATTCGCTGAAGCCGCTGCTGTACAAGATCAGCGGCGTCTGGGGTAACCACGAGGGTTCGATCCTGCTGTGGTGCTTGATCCTTTCGACCTGTGGCGGTGCCGTCGCGTTCTTCGGCGGCAATCTTCCGGCGCCATTGCGGGCGCGAGTGATTGGCGTGTTGGGCGGCACGGCGGCCGGGTTCGAGCTGTTCAGCCTGCTGACCAGCAACCCGTTCACTCGGCTGTGGCCGCCGCCGTTGGACGGCCACGACATGAACCCGCTGCTACAGGATATCGGCCTCGCCTCGCATCCGCCGATCCTCTACCTCGGCTATGTCGGCTTCGCGGTGCCGTTCGCCTTCGCGGTCGCCGCCTTGCTCGAGGGGCGGGTCGATGCCGCATGGGGACGCTGGGTCCGCCCCTGGACGGTCGCGGCCTGGTGCGCGCTGACCGGCGGGATCGCGCTCGGGTCGTGGTGGGCCTACTACGAACTGGGCTGGGGCGGCTTCTGGTTCTGGGATCCGGTCGAGAACGCCTCGCTGCTGCCTTGGCTCACCGGCACCGCGCTGCTGCATTCGGCGATCGTCGTCGAGAAGCGCGAGGCGCTCAAAGTGTGGACGGTTTTGCTGGCGATCGGGACGTTTTCCCTGTCGCTGTCGGGCACCTTCCTGGTCCGCTCCGGCATCCTCAATTCCGTGCATTCGTTCGCCAACGACCCAACGCGCGGCATCTTCATTCTCGGGCTGCTGGCCCTGGTGATCGGCGGCTCGCTGCTGCTGTTCGCATGGCGGGCCGGGTCCCTGTCCAGCAGCGGCGTGTTCGCGCCAGTCTCGCGCGAAAGCGCCTTGCTGCTGAACAATCTGTTGCTCTGTTCGATCGCCGCGGTCGTCATCACCGGGACGATGTACCCTCTGTTTGCCGACCTGTTGCTGGGCAAGAAATTGTCTGTGGGAGCGCCGTTCTTCAACGCGGCGGTGCTGCCGCTTGCGGTGCCGGTCTTCTTCGCCATGCCGCTGGGGCCGCTGCTGCCGTGGAAACGCGCGCAGCTCGGGCCGGCGTTGCAGAAACTGTGGTGGGTGGCGCTGATCGCGCTAGGGATCGGGGTCGCCGCATCGCGGTCGGCGGCGGGGCTGCTGCCGGCCATCGCGTTCGGCGCGGCCGCGTGGCTGATCCTGGGCGCTTTCATCGACGTGGCGCAGCGGATGCAATTGTTCCGGATCGCGCCGGGTGCCAGCCTGCGCCGGTTCATCAGCATGCCGCGGTCCTCGTTCGGCACGACGTTGGCCCATGCCGGACTCGGCGTCACGATCGCCGGGATCGCCGGCATGTCGCTAGCGGAGCAGAAGATCGTGCTGCTGCGTCCCGGCGAGACGGCGGCCGTCGCCGGCTACGAATGGCGGCTGGTGAGCCTGGCCGACCGCGACGGCCCGAATTTCGGCGCGCGCGTCGCCACCCTCGCGGTGAGCCATGACGGGCGACCGGTCGTGACGTTGGCGCCCGAGCGGCGAAGTTTCCCGGTGCAGCAGGTCACGACCTCGGAGGCGAAGATCAGCACGAACGGGTTTCGCGATCTGTATGCGGTCCTTGGCGAGGAACGCGACGGCGGCGCCGTGCTGCGGCTGCACTGGAATCCCCTCGCCCCCTGGATCTGGCTCGGCGCGCTCGTGATGGCGGCGGGCGGGCTCGTGTCCCTCTCGGATCGCCGGTTGCGCATCGGCGCGCCCGTGCGGCGCGCGATTCCCGCGACGGCGGTGCCCGCCGAATGAGATATCTCGAATGAGATATGTCGAATGAACCGGCGCTGGCTGCTGGCCGTGCCGCTGGCGGTGGCCGGCGGAGCGGGCGTGGCGTTCTGGGAAATGCTGCGTGGCATGAGCCGCGGCACGTTCGACCCGCGCAGCGTCGGTCATCCGCTGGTCGGCAAGCCCGTGCCGCCGTTCGATCTAGACGGGTTCACCGACGCCGACCTCCGCGCCGGCGGCAAGCCCGTGCTCGTGAACTTCTTTGCCAGCTGGTGCCAGCCCTGCATTGTGGAGGCTCCGGTGCTGGACGCCCTCGGCAAGACCGGCGCGCCGCTGTTCGGCATCGCCTACAAGGACAAGCCGTCCGACACCGCCGCTTTCCTGACCCGGCATGGCGACCCGTATCGGCGCATCGCCGCCGACGCCAAGGGACGCGTTGCGATCGATTTCGGCGTCACCGGCGTGCCCGAGACGTTCCTGGTCGATCCCTCCGGCATCGTGCGCTGGCACTATTCCGGTCCGCTTTCGGAGTCGGTGGTGGACAGTGACGTGACGCCGCGTCTGCGCGTCGCATGATCCGACTGGCCTTCCTGTTCATGCTTATGGCCGCCCCCGCATGGGCGATCAGCGACCCGGCGGAGGCGTTGCCTGACCCGGCGTCCGAGGCACGCGCTGTCGCAATCGGCAAACAACTGCGATGCCTCGTGTGCCAGAACGAGAGCATCGAGGACAGCGGTGCCGACCTCGCCCATGATCTACGAAAGATCGTCCGCACCCGGGTCGCCGCCGGCGAGACCGACGATCAGGTCACCGGCTGGCTCGTCGAGCGCTACGGCGATTTCGTCCGCCTAAGTCCCCCCTTCAATGCGGCGACGTTCGTCCTGTGGGGCTCGCCGTTCCTCGCGCTGCTGATCGGCGGTGGCGCGATCGCGCTCAGCCGCCGCGCGCGCGTCACGCCGGCCGTGCCTCTCGACGAAACCGAGCGCCGCCGCCTGGAGAACTTGCTCACGTGACGACGGCCTTGGCGGCAATCGCCCTGGTGATCCTGGCGCTTCTGCCGCTTGCCGTGACGCTGCGCCGCGACCGGACGGGGCGCGATCGGCGGGAAGCCGCCATGGCGCTGCATCGCGGACAGCTTGCCGAACTGGAACGCGATCTGGCCGAAGGAACGCTGGCCGAGACGGAATACGCGGCGGCCCGCCTTGAGGTGCAGCGGCGGCTTCTGGCGGCGGCCGAACTCGCGCCGACCGCGCGACACGCGGGGCCGCGCGCGATCGCCTACGCGGTGCCGTTCGTCGTGCCGTTGGCCGCCGCGCTGCTCTACATGGTCGGGGGCCAGCCGCGCATGCCGGCGATGCCCCTCTCTGCTCGCACGGCGCTCGCGACCCAGCGCGTCGCGGAGACGGACACGCTCATCCGTACCTTGCGCGATCGGCTGTCCAAGCTTGACCAGACGTCGGAACTCGCGCGTGAGGGCTACGTGCTCCTGGGCAACGCCGAGGAAGGGCGCGGCAATCTGCCGGGCGCGGCCGAGGCGTGGCGAAAGGCCGTGGCGATCCGTTTCGAGCCGGACCTCGCCGCGATGGCCGCCGAGGCGCGGACGATGGTCGAGGGCGGCTTGGTCGATGCCGAAGCGGCGGATCTTTTCGCCCGCGCGCTGGCGGCCGCCCCGCAGGACGCGCCTTGGCGAGAGACGGCTCAAAAACGCCTGGCGCAGACCGGCTTGCGCTGAGCGTCAGGTGCGTGGCGGAACAACGATCGTCGGCGCCTTGCACAGGTCGAGACCTGGGATGTTCTGGTTCGCAGTCTTGCCGCCATAGACGATTGTTGCCCCATATCGACAGGACCCGGGTGGGCGGAGCACTTCGACGGTGATCCGCGCACCGTCTTCGAGCGGCGTCGCCGCCAGCCGATCCGGCCCGCTGGACGCCGAGGTCTCGGGGAAAAGGTAGAGCTCGCGGATCGCCCTGCCCGACTGATTGACCACCGTCACGTCGAGCCGGACAAGGGCTGCCGACGCGCCTGTGGCTCGTCGGGGCGTCAGCGACACCGCCGTGGTCCAGCCGGGCGCGATCGTCACCCCACCGAGGTCGCAAAGATCGAGTCCCCGCCGTTCCTCCGCCGCGCGGTTCTCGAAGATCACGCGAAGATCGGCGAGGCAGCCGCCACGATACGCGACCGACGCGACATCGCCGACCGAGAGGCTGTCTTGGCCAAGGCGGTCCTCGCCCCACTCGCCTGCTTCGGCCGGCGAGACGAGGACCTGCTGGATCGGCAGGCCGGACTCGTTGGCGATCAGCACCGCGTGGTCGCCGCCCTCCGCGCCGGGTGGCGGGACCGCCGCCGTCGCGTCGAACGTGACGCTTCGAGAACGGCAAAGATCGACGCCGCGGCGCTCCTCGCGGCTCGCGTCCGCATAGACGATCTGAAGGTCATACAGGCAGTCGCGCGGATTGGCCTGCCCGAGGGCGATACGGCGTTGCTGCCTGGGTTCGATCGTCGCTTCGCCCAGCCAGTCCGCGCCCCAATCGTCGATCCCGCTGGGCGAGGCGTAGACCTCGTTGATCGGCTGGTCCGCGCGGTTGGCGATGGTCAGTGTCCGTTCGCCGCCGCCGCTCCGCGAGGGCGCGGCGGCGATCAGAAGCAGCGCTCCGAGAAGGCCGGCGATCCGCCATTGCATGCGCCCGCTTTCGTCGCTTTGCCGAACCGAGGCAACCCATGTGGTTGCGCGGGTGCCGCGATGGCCACACATCCGTGGCATGGAAGACGCAGAGCAGTCCGAGATGTCTGGTGAAACACCGGCCAAGCCGCCGCTGCCGAAGGAGGTCGACGGCCCGCCGGGTCCGGAGCCAACGCGCTACGGCGACTGGCAGCACAAGGGTCGCGTCACCGACTTTTAGACGAGCAGCCGGCGCGCCTCGGCCGCCGCGAGGG
The DNA here is from genome assembly GCA_965246915.1 of Acetobacteraceae bacterium. GTDB lineage: Bacteria > Pseudomonadota > Alphaproteobacteria > Acetobacterales > Acetobacteraceae > CAVRQM01. The sequence continues at coordinate 14,754 of CBDFGB010000004.1, read as the reverse complement.
TGTTTTCCAGCAGGCACGCGATGGTCAGCGGGCCGACGCCGCCAGGCACCGGAGTGATGGCACCGGCGATCTCGGCGACCTCGTCATAAGCCACGTCGCCGACCAGGCTGCCGTCGTCGAGCCGGTTGATGCCGACGTCGATCACCGTGGCACCCGGCGCGATCCAGTCGGCGCGCACCAGGCCGGGGCGCCCCACCGCGGCAATCACGATCTCGGCGCGGCGGCACTCGGCGGCGAGATTGGCGGTCCGCGAGTGGGCGATGGTGACGGTCGCATCGGCGTCGGTCAGCAGGGCCGCGACCGGCTTGCCGACGATCGCCGACCGACCGAGCACGATCGCCCGCGCGCCACGGACCGAGACGCCGGCCAGTTCGATGAGCTTCATGCAGCCGCGCGGCGTGCAGGGTGCCAGCGTGGCGAGACCGTCGTGCAGCCGTCCGACATTGATCGGATGGAAGCCGTCCACGTCCTTGGCCGGATCGATCGCCTCCAGCACCGCGCGGGCGCGGATATGCTCCGACAGCGGCAACTGGACCAGGATTCCGTCCACCTCCGGATCGGCGTTGAGGTCGGCGACGATCCGCAGCAGATCCGCCTCCGCGAGGTCGGCCGGCTGGCGGATCGTGCGGGCCGAGATTCCGGCCGACTGCGCCGCTCGGTCTTTCGACCGGACGTAGACCGCGCTGGCCGGATTCTCGCCGACGAGGACGACCACAAGGCCGGGACGATAGGGCAGGAGCGCCACTCGGGCGGCGACCGCCTCGCGCAATTGGGCGGCGAGCGCCTTGCCGTCGAGGATGCGCGCGCTCAAAGGATCAGGCCCTGGACGTTGCCGTAGACGATCGCCCCATAGACGCGGCCGAGGATCGCCTGCGCCACCGAGATCAGGATGATCAGCACCCACGGGCTGAAATCGATTCCGCCGAACGTCGGCAGCACGCGGCGGATCGGCCGCAGCGCCGGCTCCGTAACCTTGTACAGGACGTCACCGATGGTCCAGACGATGCGGTTGCGGGTGTCGAGCACCCCGAAGCTGATAAGGAGCGCGAAGACGGCGGCGACGATGACGACGATGCGGTAGATCGAGAGGGCTTCTTGCAGAAGCCCGAACAGAATGGTGATCACGCGGCCCGGCCCCTTCGGAAGCGGCGGACCCTAATGCGGGGTCCGGAAAGCCGCAACCGTGCGGCCGCGCGAGGTATGCCGGAATAAATCAGCGCCCTTTGCGGTCTGCTCACCAGGATTGCTCGCAAGCGGGCGTCCGCAACGGAGCGAGACGGTCCGCCATCCCGGCTGACGCCCGCCCCGGACCAGAGGGAAGCAGAATGACCATCAACATGAGCAAGGCGTTTCTGGCGGCCGTCGCCGCGACCTTGGTGACGCTCGGTGCCGCCGCGAAGGCCGATGACTATACCGGTACGACAGCGAATGACGCGTCGGCGGCGGCGCTCGATCATCGCGCCGCGAGTTCCGAATTTTCGGATCCGACGGCCCGCGACAGCATGCGAAGCCACGGTCGTCCATAGTGCGATCCGACAACGGACGCGGTCGAAGCGAGGGGCGGGATCATTCCCGCCCCTTTCGCATGTCAGGCCCGCGCCGCGCGGAGCGCGAATAAAACCGCCGCCGCTTCGGTCTGCACCGCGTGGACAACCAACACGGAGCGCGATCATGCCAAGCACACACGACCCTCGCGACGCCTCGGAGAACGCGGGACAACATCAGAGCGATCCGGCTCGCCGCGGCCTGCTGAAATGCATGGTCTGGGCGGGAACTGGCCTTCTTTGGACGGTAAGCGGCGGCATTCCTCGGTCGCGTCTGATTGGAAGCGCCAACGCCGTGACGCCGGATGCCGGCACGCTCAGCTTCTTGCAGATCAGCGATAGTCACATCGGGTTCAAGAACGCGCCGAACACCGACCCGACGAGCACGTTGCGTGAGGCGATCAGCCTCGCGACGGCGGAGCCATCCGGTGCTGCGCTGCTGGTGCATACCGGCGATGTCAGTCAGCTTTCGAAGGACGCGCAGTTCGACACCGCCCGGCAAATCATCGGCGAAGCCCGCCTCGACACTCACTACGTTCCCGGCGAGCACGACGTTCTGGTCGACGACGGTCGCGGCTTCTTCGAGCGCTTCACGCCCGGCGCGCCGCGAGGCTGGTACTCGTTTGATCAGCAAGGCGTCCACTTCATCGCGCTGAACAACGTCCAGGACCTGAAGGCGGGCGGCCTCGGCAATCTGGGCGCCGATCAGCTGGAGTGGCTGGCTCGGGACGTGGCGGGCCGCGCCGCCAGCACGCCGATCGTCGTGCTCGCGCATATTCCGCTCTGGACGGTCAGCCAGGAGTGGGGCTGGGGCACGGATGACGGGCTGCAAGCCCTTTCGCTGCTGCGGCGGTTCGGTTCGGTCACCGTGCTGAACGGTCATATCCATCAGGTGATGCAGAAAGTGGAAGGCAACCTGGCATTTCACACCGCCCGGTCGACGGCCTTTCCACAGCCGGCACCAGGCAGCGCCGCATCACCCGGCCCCATCAAGGATCTGCCGCCCGGACGTCTGCGATCGACGCTCGGGATCGCCAAGATCACCCGGGTGCCGACGGGCACCGCGCTCGCGATCGTCGACACGCCACTCGGCGCGTGACCTCGGCCGTAGGGGAAAGCCGCCATGACCCGACGTGATGTCCTCGCCGCCTTATCCGGCGGCGTCTACGCTGTGTCCTCGACCGCGCGCGGCGCGCGGGCCGCCGAGGCCGCACAGGTCACGATCGACAATTTCACGTTTTCGCCCGCACGGCTCTCGGTGGCGGCGGGTGCGCGCGTCACGTGGATCAATCGCGACGACATTCCGCACACGGTGACGAGCCGCGACGAGCCGCGCGTTCTGCGTTCGCCGCCGCTCGACACCGGTGACGCCTATGCCGTGACCTTGGAAAAACCGGGCGAATATCACTATTTCTGCGCCCTGCACCCTCACATGCAGGGGACGGTGATCGTCCGATGAACGACCACCGGGATCGGCCATTGCTCGCGCGACCGTTGCTTGACCGATCCCGGGCCGACCGGAACGATGACCATCCGAGGGGCTCGCCGTGAGCCGGCGCGCCCTGCCGGACCGGGAGAGCGAGATGCAAGGGCCGGACGCGGCGGAGTTCGAGCGGATCATGCTTCCCTATCTCGACTCCGCGCACAACCTGGCGCGCTGGCTCGCGCGCGACGTGGCGCTCGCCGAGGACATCACGCAGGACGCGATGCTCCGGGCGCTTGGCTATTTCGGGTCGTTCCGGGGCGGCGATCCGCGTGCCTGGCTGCTGCGGATCGTCCGCAACGTAGCCTATGACACGCTCGCCGCCCGCCGCCGGACCGCGACCACGAGCCTCGACCAGACGGCGGGTCCGGACTCCGAGAAGGCGGCGGCGCTTCAGGTGGCGGACCCCGCCGACGATCCCGAGAAAACGCTGGCGCTGCGCGAACGGGCCGCCGGTCTGGAGCGCGCGTTGGCCGCCCTGCCGCTGGAGCTGCGGGAGTGCCTCGTCCTGCGCGAACTCGACGAGCTGTCGTACAAGGATGTCGCGCACATCACCGGTGTGCCGATCGGCACGGTCATGTCGCGGCTGTGGCGAGCGCGTCGCGCGTTGTCGCGGGGCCATGCCGAAAAGGAAGCGCCATGACCGACCCCACCTGCGCCGACATGCGACTGCTGGTTCAGGCCGACATGGACGGCGAACTGGCCCCCGCCGAGTCCGCTCGGGTCGGGGCGCATCTGCAAGGATGTGCCGCGTGCGCGGCGGCGCAGGAGCAGCTTCTGGCGCTGTCGACGCGCCTGCGTGCGGAGGTGCCGTATTACAAAGCGCCGGACCGGCTGCGCTCGGCCGTGCGAGACCAGATCACGGCGTTCGGCGGCCGGAGCGAAGCCCAACGGGTCGGCCCACAGCGCATCGAATCGGCCGGACCATGGTGGCGGCGGCTGGTGCCGTCGGTCGCGCGGCTAGGGATGCCGTTCGGCGCCGGCATCGCGGTGGCGGCCGGACTCGCGTGGGTCCTCGTACTCCCCCATGCTGGCGGCGGGTTGCCTGACGCGGTGGTCGCCGGCCATATCCGCGCGCTCCAGCCCGGCCACCTCATGGATGTCGCGTCCACCGACCAGCATACCGTCAAACCCTGGTTCGACGGGCGGCTGGACTACGCGCCGCCGGTGAAAGACCTCAAGGCCGACGGCTTCCCGCTCGTGGGGGGTCGCCTCGACTACCTTGCTGGCCGGCCTGTCGCAGCCCTCGTCTACCAACGCCGTCAGCACGTCATCGAGGTGTTCGCGTGGCCCGAAGGCGGCCGTCGAGAGCCGGGACCCGTCGACGGCAGCCGCAGCGGCTACAATTATGTGCGGTGGAGCCGCGATGGCATGACTTTCTGGGCCGTCTCCGACGTCAACGCCGTCGAACTCGCCGACTTCGTACGGCTTTGGGAAGCGGCCTGAGGGGGCGGTTCGTCAGGCCGCCAGACTCAGCTCGTCGATCAACCGCTTCGTCTCCACGATGTTGCCCCGGCTCGACGCGCCGAACACGATCGAGCGAATGTTCTTCTGATTGCAGACATATTCGATCGCCTCGCGCGGCTTGATCGCGCCCGACGCCAGCACCGACATCGCCACCGGCCGAAAATTCCGCGTCGCGATCAGCGTCTCGTAGTCCGCAAGGCTGGGGCACATGCGAAAGCCGATCTTGTTGATGTTGGCGCAGATGATCGGGTTCTCGATCCCCTGGGCCTCCAGGACGTCCAGCAGCTTCGGCATGTTCATGGTGATGAAGCCCGGCTCCGCGCCGTATTTGCTTTTGACGTGATCGGCGAAGAACTTGAACGCCTCGTTGAAGCCGGAACCGAGCAGCAGGTCGGTGACCACGTTCTGTAGCCAGATCACCGGGGTTTTCAGACCCTCGAACATCTTCATCTCGGCATCGATCAGCAGTTTCGCGATGCCCTCCATGTCCTTGTTGGCCACCGACAGCCCGCCTTTCATCAGCGCGCCGATCGCGCCGTCCTTCGGCAGGAACAGCTTCAGCGCCTCCAGGATGCCGTGCTCCGTCACCGCGTTGGCGTATTTGTGGGCATAGGGCATGCAGGGATAAAACTCGAAATCGCGGTAGCGGTCGGGATTCTTGCGGACGTGGTCGCAGATCGCGCCGATTCGGTCATGCGTCGTGCACATGAACACCCGGATCCCGGCGTCATAGGCCATGTCTAGCACGTCGATGATCGCCTGATCGCTCTCGAAGCGCATCAGCTGGGCGCGCGCCTTCTCCTCGGACATGTGGTTCACGCCGAAGAACTGGTTGTCCCCGAACAGAATTCTTTGCATGGCGATGCTCGCTTTCGGTCTGGTGGCGTTCAGGACAGCAGGGCGCGGGCGCGGCCCAACAGGCCACGAGCCGGCGCGGCCACGTGAGCCGCGACAGGCGCTCCGTCATTGGCCGCCTCTGGCAAGCGGGCGGCGTCGCGCACCATCATGGCTGCCACCCGGTCCGTCGCCACGGCAGAGGCGAAGGTTGAGATCGTGTCGGTCTTGCCGCTGCGGATGGCCTGGACGAAATGATCGATCTGCGCCGAGTACTCCTCGCCGCGAAGATAGTAGTAGGACCCCTCGGTGAGCTCGGTGGTGTAGGAGATCGTCCATCCTTCCTTGAGCGGGATACTCGCCACACTCGGGTCGCGGACGAAAAGCTGCACTTCCTGCCGGTCGACCGCGATGCGGCCGTTGGTGCCCCAAAATGTCAGCTTCGTCGACATCTTGCGATGGCTCTCGTCGCTCCAGTTCGACGCGATCTGCCCGGTTAGCCCGCCGGCGAAGAAGAACGTTGAATAGACCTCGTCCTCGACATCGCGAGAGAAGATCGTGTTGAGCACGGTGCCCCCCACGCGCTCGGGCGAGCCCACGATGAAATTCAGCAGATCGATCGCGTGACAGGCATAGTCATAAAGGCAGCCGCCGCCCTCGGATTTCTTGGCGCGCCAGGTCACGTTCTTCGGCCGCAGGACGACCGGGCCATACGCCTCGGCGCGCAGATTGTGGACACGGCCGATGGCACCCGCCTCGATCAGCCGTTTGGCCTCGCGGAACGCGCCGACGAATCGATAATGATAGCCGACCTGATTGACGCGCCCCTTCGTCTGGGCGAGCTCCGCCAGAGCCTGCCCTTCGACGGGATCCAGGCAGAACGGCTTCTCGCAGAACACGTGAAGATTTGCCTCGAGCGCCGCGCGGACCATCTCGCCGTGGAATTTCGATGGCGTGGCGATCAGCACGCCGTCCAGCTTCTCCTCGGCGAACATCTTCTTGTAGTCGGAATAGACTTTCACGCCGGTGTATTTCGCCAGCACGTCGAGCACGTAGCCGGTGGTGTCGCAAACCGCGACCAGCTCCGCGTCGGGGTGCGAGCGGGCGATCGCCAGATGCGAAATGCCCATTTTGCCGAGGCCAATCAGCGCCAGGCGAACCATGCGAATATCCTCTGCGATCGGTTTGGGTGAATGAGGGAGCGGCGGCCGGTCAGGCGACCAGCGCCTCCCGAATGCGGGCGAGGAACGCCTCGGGCGCGTGCGGCGGCACGGCGTCCACCACGATTTCCGAGCGCGACAGCGCGGTCGAGATCGCGTCCGGCAGCTCCTCTTCCGTCATGGCGACGGTGACGCCTGGCTTGGTGCGCAGCCAGCGGGCGGTATGGACCTGATGGTCGGTGGTGTGTTCCTTGAACGCCGCGCGCCGGGGGAACAGCACGATCGGCTTGCCGCGCTCCGCAGCGAGGAAAAAGCTGCCGGTGCCGGCATGCGCCACCAGCAGGCGGCTCTGATCCACGAGGGCCGCGAACTCCTGTGGTCCGACCATGCGCATCCATCGCATGTGCTTCGGCTCGTAGACGCCCTGGTCGCCGATCTGCGCGACGACCTCCTCGGACGGGTTTGCCGCGGCCCAGGCGTCGGCGGCGCGGACCAGGCGATCGAACGGCACCATCGTGCCGATGGTCACGAGGATCACAGGACTGCCCCCCAATACGCCGGGCCTCGGTCGGAGCGCAGGTCCGGCCATTGGGTCAGCCACACATCGGCGACGTGGCGCGCGAGGCTTCCCGATGACGACAGTTTTTCGACGTTGGCGATGCTGTCGATCCAGATCGTCTTGGCGCGCACCAGAACCTTGGCGAACGCCAGTGCAAACAGCGCCGGAGCCGAGCCGGTGGTGATCACCACGTCCGGCCGCTCCTTGAGGATGATGCGAACGAGCTGCGGCAGCAGAACGAATATGCCCCATCTGTCGAGCCGCGAGACATCCCGCACCGCATAGAACCGGTGCCCAGGGACCTGCTTGGCGTAATTGGCGTGGACACTGACGAAGGCCACGTCAAGCCCCGCGAACACCGGATAGATCCGACACATCTCGAGCCAGTGCCCGCCGCCGGACGCCACCGCCAAAATCTTCTTTGTCATTCAAACCACGCCGCGCAGTTGGGAGCCGGATCGTTCGGAGCCAGACGATTGAAGCCATAAGGCCCCGCGAAGCGCAGGACCCGAGTCGACGATCGCCCCCTTTGATCTTTTTTGGGTTACCCGACCTTCGGCCGCGGCTCCATCGCATAGGCAAGCGAAAGCATACACCCGCCCGCCGCGTGCTCTTAGCCAGTACGGACGGCCATGGCAATCAGCGCAAAAGAGTGAACAGCCGCTCGAAGTTGTCGAAATTGTGTGCGCGAGACAGCGGAACCGTTACGAACTCTTTGGGAAAGCCGGCTCCCGTACACGATGTTAACGGGCGAAGCAACAAATCTTTGACATTGTATCACGGTTTCTCGATCTGCCATTAAGGCGTCGCCCCTTCGGAAACTACTCAGCCGCCGAGGGGCGCCGCGGCCCTGCGGGTCGCGTTCGTCAAATCCGCACTGCCGCAAAGGCATTTCGGAACAAAACCGGAGTAGTAAAATATGACCCGCGAAGATCATTCTCGATTTGTCGAGAAAATCGTCAAACGGGGCGCGCTTCTCGTCCTGGCGTCGGTTTGCATTCTGGCTTGCGCCCCGGCCTTCGCCACTGATTGGTGGGTGGACGGCAAATACGGCAGCAACGGCAATTCTGGCAGCTACTCAAGGCCGTTCAAAGAGTTCTACAGGGCGATGTATCGCGCTTCTCCGGGCGACCGGATCTACCTGAAACCCACGATCACCTATCCGCGGATATCGATCACCAAGAGCGGCACCGCCAGCAAGCCCATCCTCATCTCGGGCGGCGGCGGGCCCGGCAACCCCACCAAGATCACCGGCGGCGGGACGGGTTTCGGCATCTGGATCGGCGCGAGCTACCTCACGATCGCCAATTTCGACGTCACCGCACCCGGCGTCTATTCCGCGATCCATGCGCAGGAGGGCGAACACCACCTCACAATCAGCTACAATGTAACCCATGATGCGGGTGGCAACGGCATCTCGATGGTGGGCAACGACTACGTCACCATTTCGTACAATACAGTCTATGGCAACGCCAAGAATACCACGCGAAACGTGTTCGCGAGCGGGATCTCCGTCAAGGCCGCCCTCGATATCGACAACTATACCGGCGTCAAAATACGGGTGAACGGCAACACTGTCTACGCCAACACCAACGTGCCGACCTGCAGCAGTTCCGAGTGCTGGGCGAAAGTGTCCAACTCAGACGGCAACGGCATCATCATCGATAACAATCGACGCACCGAATACGATAACGTCTGGTATCGGGGACGTACTATCGTCTCGAACAACGTGGTCTTCGGCAACGGTGGGCGGGGTATCCATGTCTATCTCGCTGACCATGTCTCGATCAACGGCAACACCGCATACTTCAACAACCAGGACCCCTATGAGGGAAACTGGCGGCCCGGCGAAATCGAGGTGATCTACGCGTCGGACGTGTCGGTCTACAACAACATCATGTATAGCGACGGAGGCACGGGTCGCAACAACGGCATGTATACCGGCACCCACCTGCCGGTCTCCGTGCGCTACTGCGGTGGGCTCGGACAGATTATTATCCGCAACAACCTCGGCTACCGCCCGCAGAACGACACCAACTTTTTCTTCGGCCGCTACAACGAGATCCCGGTCGACGTGTCGGGCAACATGTGGGGCAACCCCGGCTTCGTCTATCCGTCCCTCAACCCCAATGTCGCGGATTTCCGGGTCAAGCCTGGAAGCAAGGCGCTGTCTCATGGACTGGCGCAGTATGCGATGGAGAACGACATCCTCGGCGTGGGTCGCGGCTCGTCGATCACCATCGGCGCTTACGAGAACGCTGCCCGCTGAGGCATCGTCTCCTCGCCTAACCTCGAACCGCGCAGGATCGACAAACCCGAACGGTCGGACGGAAGTGCAGCGCTGTTCCGCCTGAACAGACGCTGGCAGGGGCGCTCGGCCGCACATCTTCGCCGCGCGCCTCGACAACATGCCCGCCGGTTCCCATAACGCCGGCCATGGCCTGGACTTTGATTACTGATTTCGGTGATTCCGCCGCCATGCTTCCGGCGGCGGCATTGCTTTTGGGATGGCTCGCAGTGCAAGGCCGGACCCGCTCGGCGATTCTGTGGGTCGCCCTGTTCGTGGCGCAGTCGAGCCTTGTCGCTGCCACCAAAATCGCCTTTCGCGGCTGGGGCATCGGCATGGAAAGGCTCGACTTCACCGGCATCAGCGGGCACGCGACGCTCGCGTGCTCGGTTATCCCGATCGCCCTTTCGGTCATCGCGCACCGCGCCCGGCCGGCAATACGGTTGATGGCGGCATTCTCCGGTCTGGCCGCGGGTTCGTTGATCGGCATCTCGAGAGTGGCGCTCGCGCAGCATTCCTGGTCGGAGGCGTTGGCCGGCTGCGCCCTGGGCGGGATCGCGACCGTGCTGTTCCTCGCGTCGGCCGACCCGGCGGATCGGCGACCAAGCCTCCCCACCCCCCTCATCGCCGGCACGCTCGCCTGCCTCCTGTTGCTGATGCACGGCGCCCACGCTCCATCCGAGCGGATTCTGACCCGGATCGCGCTGCATCTGTCGGGCCACGCGACCCCCTACACGCGGTGGTCGTTTCGTGAGCCCTGGAGCCTCTGGCGCGGGCCAAGCGCGCATGACTCGTTGGCAAGCAGCGGGGAAGCGCCCGTTCATGCGCGGTCGCTCATACTCCGCGACGTCGCGACAACGGATCGAGGATGAGCGCCATGGTGCGAGCGAAGCTGGTCGGACTGTTGCTTGCCGCTGGTGTGGCGGTCGCCGCGACGAGCATGGCCCGCGCGGCGAGCGAGCGGGACCCATGGCTATGGCCGTTTGTGGCCAGTTCCGAGTGGAATACGCCGATCGGCTCCGGCGCGACATTCGCGCAGCCGAGCGCGCCGATCAGCCGCGACGTTCGGGCCGGCGGCGCGATCATCAACGCCGGAGAGTGGTCGCATCCGCTGTATCTCGCCAAGGTCGGCGACCCTCCGGTGGATGTCCTCGACGAGGAGAACAATCGGCACTTTTTCGTGCAGGTTCCGGTCGACGCGAAACCCGACCCGAAAGCGGACGCGCATATGTATGTGGTCGACCCGACCAAGCGGACGGTGCTGGAGATGTACGCCGCGAAGCCGACGCCCACCGGTTGGACCACCGCGCGAGCGTTCCAAGTCGACCTCTATGGCACTGGCATGCACATGACCGACGGCAAGTTTCCCGGCATCCGCGCCATGAATGCCTCCGGGATGGGCGGCCTGATCCGCGCCTGGGAACTTCGCGAGGGCCGCATCTCGCACGCGGTGACGTTCCTGCTGCCGCCCAACCGCCTGAAGCATGGCGCGGTATGGCCCTCCTCGCGCGAGGATTACTGGGGGTTTCGCGACTACAAGGGTCAGGTCCCGATCGGCACGCTGATCGCCATCCCCCCGGACGTCGACGTCGCGGCGCTCGGCCTGTCGCGTGGCGGCGAAATCCTCGCCCGCGCGTTGCAGGACTACGGGGCGTATTGCGACGATTCGTCCGGTTTCGCGGGGATCACCTTCTCGGCCGAGGGCGCGGCCGAGGGACTGCCGGAACTGGACGAGATGCGTGCCGATCTAGGCAAAATCCACGCGGTTCTGCTGCCCGTCACCAACAACACGGCCGCCACGCCCGGTGGTGGCGGCACGCCGCGTCAGCCGCCGGCGCCGCCGCTGGCCGCGGCCAGATAGCTTACTCCGCCGCCTGCGGCTCCACATCCTGACTGGCCGACATCCGCCGCACGCGCAGCCGCCGTATCTTTCGCACGTCCACGTCGGTCACCCGGAACTCCATGCCCGACGGATGGCTCAGAACTTCGCCGCGCGCCGGCACCCGGCCGGCGAGCGTGAACACCAGGCCGCCGACCGTGTCGATATCGGCCTCCCGCTCGTCCTGCGTGAGAACCTGGCCGACCCTCGCCTCGAACTCGTCGACCGGAAGACGCGCGTCGACGTCGAGCGTCCCATCGGCCCGTTCGGTCAGCAGCGGCCCCTCGATCTCGTCGTGCTCGTCGGCGATGTCGCCGGTGATCGTCTCGACCAGGTCCTCGATCGTCACGAGCCCGTCGATGCCGCCATATTCGTCCACGACCAGGGCCATGTGGACCCGCGCCTGCCGCATCTGAAGCAGCAGGTCGAGCACCGGCAGTTGCGGCGCCACCAGCAGCGGTTTGCGCAGCAGATGTTCCAGCCGGAATGCGTCCGGTCGGCCGACATAGGCCAGCACGTCCTTGACGTGGATCATGCCGGCGAGGTCGTCGAGTTCCTCGCGATAGACCGGAAGGCGGGAATGGCCTTCCTCGCGGAACTGATGCAGCGCCTCCTCCAAGGTCACATCGATGCGCATGGCGACGATGTCGGCGCGCGGGATCATCACGTCGTCGGCGGTGGTGCCGCGCAGTCGGAGCACGTTGGCGATCATCGCCCGTTCCTGGCGGTCCAGTTCCGGCGCCACGCCCGGCTGATGCACGGCGTGCGCCGCCTCCTGCACGAGCTCGGCGATGCTGTCGCGCACGCTGGGCTCATGACGGCGGATCATCTGCCGCAGCCGAGGCAGCAGGCGGGGACGCGTGCTCACGGCACCGGCCGGGGTCGCCACGGATTGGCCACGCCGATCCGCGACAGCAGCCGTGCCTCGGCCATCTCCATTCGGCGCGCCTGCCCGGCTTGATCGTGGTCATGACCCGCCAGATGCAGCGCGCCATGGACGACGAGATGCGCCAAATGCCGCGCCGTGCTCCGGCCGGCGGCCCGCGCCTCGCGCCCGACGGTGCCGCGCGCCAGCAAGATCTCGCCGGGCAGGCCACGCGCGGGCGGCTCGAACGTCAACACGTTGGTGGGCTGGTCCCGTCCGCGATGCTCGGCATTCAGACGCCGCACCGTTCGGTCGTCGGTCAGCACGACACTCACGCTGCCGCCGCGGACCAACCGGGCGGCCCGCCCGGCCAGGGCCTCGGCGCGCGGCACCAGGCGACGCCAGCCGGCGTCATCGACGAAAATTCGGATCCCCGCCGCGGCGGGGCTCCGTGGGTCCGGGTCCATCTACTTGCCTTCGGCCTCTCGCACCGTCTCCGTCGCCCGACCGCGAGCGCGGGTTTCCTTCTCGGCGGTGGCGCGCTGCTCATAGGCGTCGACGATCCGCGCGACCAGCGGATGGCGCACCACGTCGCGCTTGTCGAACCGGCACACGGCGATGCCGGAGACCCCTTCGAGCGTGTCGAGCGCGTCGCGCAGGCCGGATCGCGTGCCGGGTGGCAGATCGACCTGCGTCAGATCGCCCGTGACGACCATCCGCGTGCCCTCGCCCATCCGTGTCAGAAACATCTTCATCTGAACCGCGGTCGTGTTCTGCGCCTCATCCAGTATGACGAACGCGTGCTTGAGCGTGCGGCCGCGCATGAACGCCAGCGGTGCCACCTCGATATCGCCGACGCCCATGCGGCGCACCACCTGTTCGGCCGGCATCATGTCGCCGAGCGCGTCGTACAGTGGACGGAGATAGGGATCGACTTTTTCCTTCAGGTCGCCCGGCAGGAACCCGAGCCGCTCGCCCGCCTCCACCGCCGGGCGGGACAGCACAATGCGGTCGACCGAGCCGGCCTGCAGCATGGCCACCGCCTGCGCCACCGCCAGATAGGTCTTGCCGGTGCCCGCCGGGCCAATGCCGAACACCATCTCGTGGCGCGCCAGCACGTCCATGTACGTCGCCTGACCCGGGCTGCGGGGTGCGACCGCGCCGCGCTTGGTCTTGATCGCCGGAGGATCGGCGAGCGGCAGGCGTGGATCGTCCAGCTCGGTCATCCGCACCGCCGCGTCGACGTCGGACTGGCTGATCGACTCGCCCCGCAGCAACCGCCGCCACAGCCCATCCAGCACGCCCGCGGCCGCGTCGACCCGCGCCGCCTCGCCCGCCACGGTCACCCGGTTGCCGCGCGAGCCGACACGCACGTCGAGCGCTTGCTCGAGCCGCGCGAGATGCCGGTCCGCGACGCCATAAAGCAATGGAACCAGCGCGTTGTCGGAAAATTCGAGGGTACGCTTGTGGGGGACGGCGATGATCGCCGACGGGCCGGAGGCCGCGGTGGCGGCAAGTGGGTTTACGCGCAAGCTGACTCCTGTGATGCGGGGTGCAAGGCTCCGGTCAACGAATTGGGGTGGGCGGCGACGATCTTCACGGCCGCCTCGCGGCCGATCAGCAAGGCGTGGCGTGACGCGGGCGCCTCGACATGCACGGGCTGCAGCCAGGGCGTGCGCCCCGAGAGCTGCCCGGGCTTGCGGCCCGCGCCAGTAAACAGCACCGGCACGTCGAGTCCCTCGCAGTGACGATTGAAGGACTCCTGCTGCCGCCGCAGCAAAGACTGCAGCTCGGCGAGGCGGGCATCCTTCACCGGCTCGGGCACCTGGCCCGGCGCGTTGGCGGCGGGCGTCCCCGGACGCGGCGAATACGTGAAGCTAAAGGCTTGCGCGAACGTCACCCGCTCGATCAGCGCCATCGTGGCGGCGAAATCCGCGTCGGTCTCGCCCGGATGGCCGACGATGAAATCGCTGGACAGCGCGATGTCCGGCCGCGCCGCCCGCAGCCGGTCGACGAGGCGAAAATAGTCGTCCGCCGTGTGCCGCCGGTTCATCGCCGCCAGCACCCGGTCGGCACCGGACTGCACCGGCAGATGCAGGAACGGCATCAGCGCCGGCACGTCGCCATGGGCCGCGATCAGGTCGTCGTCCATGTCGCGCGGATGCGACGTCGTGTAGCGTATCCGCAGCAGGCCCGGGATATCGGCCAGCCGGCGGGCCAAGATGCCGAGCGACGATGGCGCGCCGTCTGGGTCCGCGCCGTGCCACGCGTTGACGTTCTGGCCCAGCAGCGTGATCTCGCGCGCCCCGGCCGCGACCAACCGGCGGGCCTCCGCGACGATGGCCGCCGTCGGCCGGCTGGTCTCCGCCCCCCGCGTGTAGGGCACGACGCAAAAGCTACAAAACTTGTCGCAGCCCTCCTGGATCGTCAGGAACGCGGTGACGCCCTGCGGCCCGGCCTGATCGGGCAGGTGATCGAACTTCTCCTCGGTCGAGAAATCCGTGTCGATCACCACGCCGCCGGCGCGGCTGGCGCGGGCGACCATTTCCGGCAGCCGGTGATAGGCCTGCGGTCCAAGCACGATATCGACGAAAGGCGCGCGGGCGACGATCTGCGCGCCCTCGGCCTGCGCGACACAGCCGGCGACGGCCAGCACCATGCGTCCGCCCGCCGCCT
>CBDFGB010000003.1:0-29600 GCA_965246915.1 Acetobacteraceae bacterium | reverse complement strand
GCCCCCCTGAGCAGGCTGCCGAGTCCGTCCGCAAAGACCGGGTTGGTCTCCTGCAGCTTGGGCAGCGCGGCCCGGAGCAGGTCCACGGCTTCCGTGATCGCTTGGGCGCCGGCGTTGACGGCCGAGGGCGCCGGCACGATGCCGGCCGGATTCGGCAAGGGGGAGTCGGACATGGCTGCTCTCCTAGTTGACGTCTGGGATTGGCATCGGGGCGGTCTGGGTGAAGTCGTGGTCCACCCGTTCGGCGAGCTGCGCCGCGAGCAGGGCGTTGGTCTGCTGGCCCTGCTTGAAGGTCTGGAACAGCAGGAAATTGGTCATCGCCAGCTCGACCGCGATCTCGCGTGACACCGTGGCGGGCGGCGCGTTTTGCATCGTCGCAGCCCAGCCGACGCCCGAGACCCGGCGCTGCGCCTCGATCTGCAGCGCGGTGAGCCAGGAGATCGTGCCGTTGGCCGGGGCCGGCAGGCCGAGCGAGGTGAGATACTTGGTCTGCTCGGCCGTCACCGGCACGGAGGGCGAGCGCATGCCGATCTGCTCGTCGACCACGGTGTAGGCGAGCGACATGCGCGCGTCGTAGCTGCGGCGCCGGACGGCCGCGTCCTGGCCGTCGACCGAGCTGAGCTGCGCGCCGCGCAACGCCGCCGGCGCGACCGGCTGGATCAGGTTGGTGGCGTAGTCCTTGGCCGCGTCGACCGCCGCCTGGTCGGGGTAGCTGCCGCCGTTGAACAGGCTGGCGGCGTCGCTGTCGGCGTTGGCCATGGCGGTCGGTGCGGCGCATAGGCCGGCATCGGTGTCCTTTTGGTCGCAGTAACGGCCGAGATGCTGCTTGGACATCGAGGCGATGCCCTGGGCCTCGCCGTAATAGGAGGGCATCCCGGGATCCGCCCGCCCGCGGGCGCTGTGGATGCGGCCGATCGCCCAGGCGACGTCGAAGCCCTGGACGCCGGCGGCCTGGGTGCTGACCCCGCCGTCGAGCGCGTAGCAGGCTTCGGGGCTGACGGTGTGCTCGTCGCGGACTTGCGCGTGGCGGACCTGGGTCTGGAACTCCGCCATGGCCGTGTTGGACGCGTCGGCGATGTCGCGGTTGGCGTTGATGGTGGCCTTGGCGTAGTTGGCTTCCTGGGTGAAGCCCTGCTGCAGCAGGCTCTGGACGGTGCCGAACGTGTTGTCGCCGAGCGTATTGAGGATGTCGTTGGCGAAGGCTTTGACATCCTTTATCGTCGAGTAGACGTTCCCGATGGTGCTCACGATCGCGGCGAGATGCGTGTTCGAAGTGATCGCTTCCCAGATCGCGCCTACGTCGATCACGGGGATGCCGGCCGCGCGGGACGGCGTGGCGTTGAACAGCACGCCGCCGAACGCGATTCCGATTGCGGTCGAGGCGTAGAGCGAGAACTTGCGCATGGGATCCCTCCTCAGAACGAGCCGACCGGAACGGACGGGAGTTTGTACCCGGTCGGGTTGAGGCCGGTGCCGTTGATGTAGAGGCCGCCGCCGGTGCCGTAGGCGCCGCCGGCGCCGAGCCCGAAGGTGGCGAGCGGCGGCCCGCCGCCGCCGAAGCTGAGGCGCGGGCAGGAGAGACCGCCGCCCAGCCCGCCGATGCCGAGGTTGAACCCGGTGATGGTCAGGCCGCAGCTCGCGCCGCTGGTGAACGACTGCCAGGTCGAGGTGATCGCGTTGCAGATCTGGCCTTTGATCGCGGCGAACAGCGTTGCCGGGTTGAGGATGTTGGTGATGACGTCCAGCCCGATGCCGTTGAGGATGTTGTCGAAGCAGGTGAGCGCATGCACGCTGGTCGGCTTCTGGATCACTTTCGTGTCGGCTTGGATGCGGCTGTTGGCGCCATCGGCGGCGGCTTGGCTGAGCACGGCGCATCCGGTGCTGCCGGTCGCCTGGGCGAGCGCGGGCGCGCTGCTGGTGATCAGCGGCAGCGCGCAATAGAACAGGAAGGCGAGGGCAGGGCGGCTCATGGTGTGGT
The DNA here is from genome assembly GCA_965246915.1 of Acetobacteraceae bacterium. Taxonomy (GTDB): domain Bacteria; phylum Pseudomonadota; class Alphaproteobacteria; order Acetobacterales; family Acetobacteraceae; genus CAVRQM01. Next base: position 27,622 of record CBDFGB010000003.1, on the reverse strand, counting down.
CTCCTTCTGGCTATCGACGAGGGCGCGCGCGAGCGCTTCGAGGCGCTCCTGTGCGGCGATCCGGCCGCGCAGCGTGACGCGGGCGGTGGCATCGAGGGAGGCGGCGAGCGCGCGTCCGTCCGGCGTGCGGCGGTCGCGCAATTCGCGATGCAGGGTGGCGGCGGCGGCGTCGTCGGGCAGCAGGTCGAAGAGCGCGGCGACGAGGCGCAGCATCCGGGCGGCGCCGAGCTGGGCGAGCACGCTGCGCAGCAGCGCCGCCGTTGCCGGGTCGGCGAGCGCCTCGGCGAGCTGTCGCCCGTCATCGTCATGATGCAGACCGAGCGCGTCGCTCAGTTCGTCGAACAGGGCGTCGGCCGCGCTCTCGATCGGCCGGATCGGCGGCGGCCAGTCCTGGTCGGTGCGGGCGGGCTGGATGGCGAGCAGCCAGTCGGTGACGGCGGAAGGTCGAAGGTCGAGCATTCGGTGGCTCCGTTCGGATGCCCAACCCTGGCGGGTTCGGTCGCGAACGCGCCTTACTTTGTGACTTCGACCAGGTTGCCGTGCGGCACGAGAGTGAGGCCGGCCTGGCGCAGCGCGTCGCGCAACACCGCGGCCCAGGGACGGCCGCCGGTCCAGTTCACCGGGGTGAGCGGATCGACGGTGGGTGCGTAGACGACGCGGACGGTCCTGGGCAGGATTTGGCGGCAGGCGAAGGCGAGGGGGACGGCGGCGCCGAAGCCTTGCACCAGCTCGTCGGACGGCTGCCGTTGGGCGGCGTGGGCACGCGCGATAACAGATATTATGGAATGAAGGGGCCGCTTGAACCCTGAAAACACTCGCCGTTGCGGAAAATCCCCGGGACTGACGTGCGGCATGTCGGCGATTGGGACAGCCTCCGCTGCTTGCGAGAGGCGGAAATCTGCTCGGGCAGCAGGCGCGCCAAGCAACACAAAAATGAGAATAAGCGCTGGTCCTGTGAAGTCGAACTTGACCATGGCGATCGCCTCTTTCGCAACAGTCTCATTCTAGGTCTTTCGGTCGCGAATGCCGTTGCAGCGGTGACGCAGGGCAGTCAATAAACTCCTTTGTTTTCGCCATAAGGCACGTTGTGGTTCGACCACCACCCGATCCGGAGTTCGAAGTGGCAGCTCTACCTATCGACAAACACAAGACCGAGCAGAACGAATTCCTCCGTCAGGTCGGCTTACGAATATGGGCCAGGCGCGAGGAGATCGGCATGCTCAAACATGTTTTCACGGGCAAAACCAATTTGAAGCCGGCCTTCGGCTTCCTCATGGAAACCACCGGAGAGAACGTCACGCTGAGAACCTTGTTTAACATTGCTCAAACACTCGACTGTCACCCGAGCGATCTTCTGCCCCGATCGCCGGCGAGCGAAGGCGACCTACAGACCGAGTTAGATACGTTGCGAAAGCGCGTTCAGGAACAGCGCCTCGCGATCGAGCGGATGGAGTCCGCTACTAAAGCTCTCGGTGACTTCATGGAGTGGTATGGGTCTTTGAAACAGCAACGCTGACGGGCCTGACCCGAACTTGCAGCCGTTCTGCTCTCCTCTCCGTTCCTCTCGCCGGTTCCGGGTTTTTATCACAACCGAGTGAACCGCGATTATCCTCTTGCCGTTCGCAAAACCCGCCGCTCGTCTGGATCGGACGCAGATCGGGGTCGGACATGTTTTCTCCTCGCTCAGGTAAGGCTTCTCGCCCCAACTTACCGCTTGGCGCGAGCGCCTCGTGGCGAACGGCCGGTGTCGTCTTCGACGGCGTGCTGCAGGGATTGGTCGGCGCCGGTTTCGGCCTAGAAGCGCTGTGCGCCTATCTCGTCCTCGCCCGCGAAGCACTCTTCGAGCACGTCGTCCGCCTGGGTCTACCGACGCCGCCCGACACCGCCCAGCGCAAGCCCACCGCCAAGAGCTGGACCGTCGAAGACATTCGCCTGCTGATCGCGTGGCGCACCTCCGCCGTCCACCCCGAGGTCATCGGCCAGAATCTCGCACGAACGCGTTCCGCCAACGCGGTCCGCGCCAAGGCCCGACGGCTCGGCCTGCCGGTTCCTCCGCGAAAAAGCCTGTTCCGCCCCACTGCCGAGCAACTCGGCCTCCCCCTGGCGCCCACGCCTGTCGCGCTCGGGCCGCCGCTTCGCCCGATCGCCCGTTCCGCGCCGCCCGCTCCGCTTGTCGGCGGGCAACGCCTGCTGCCCTTGGCGCCTCGCTTCATTCCGACCCGGATTGAGGAGCTCGACCTGGACGACCTGACGTGGATCGGCAGCCTGTCGGGACGCCGCGGCAGGCCCGGCGCTGCCCTGGCCGGGATCAGCACCAACCGTGCCGCGGTCTATGCCGTAGGTCTCGTCACCTGCGCCGGCGTCGACCGCGAGGTCGCGGCCGCGCTTCTCGGGCTCACGGTCGGCTCCTACCGGACGCTGCGCACCCGCCTCGGCGTGCCGCCGGTGTCCAACAAGGACGCGTTCACCCAAGCCTTCGACCGCGAGGTCGGGGAAGAGACCATCGAGCGGGCCGGCCTCGAGATCGTCGCCAGCGTCCGGCGGCAGGACGACAGGCCGCCGGTGTATTTCTGGCGGTTCCAGAACGAGCGCCACGTCCGCCTCGCGCCCGGCGAGCGGGCCCAGCGCGCGCGCGGCGAGACGGTGTTGGCCAGCAGGTCGATGAACCTCGTCACGCGCGCCGTGCTCGACGCGGAGATCCGCTATTGCGGCCGCAAGCCGGCCGCCGGTCCGACGATGATCTACCCGAAGCCGGGCGTGAGCACCCGGCCGATTCTCCCCATCATCCCGCCGCGCCCGGCGCCAGGTTTGCCGTTCGTGCCGCCGGGCGCCATGTCGCGCGCCGCGTTCGCGACTGCCCGTGCCAGCCTCGGCGCGTGACCAAAGCGCGAGCCAGACCATGCGGAACCAGAAAGAAGCCACGACGCGGCGGCTGAGCGATCCGGACTTCCAGGCCCGACTCGTCCATAACTGCCTTTTGCTGTCCATCACGTTGACCATCGCCCTGATCGCCTTCGTGGCGCACGACGCTTGGGTGTGGGCCAACCCGCCCCGGCCGCTCTTCTTCGCGGTGGACGGCAAGCATCTGCCGCGTCAGGTCGTGGCGCTCGACAGTCCCATTCTCGACGACGCGGAATTGGCGGACTGGACGGTCAAGGCCGTGCTCGCGCCGTACAACGTCAATTACCACGACTATCCGGAGCAGCTCAACACAGCGAGCCGGCGTTTCACCCACCAGGGCTGGAACACGTTCGCGCAGTCCTTCATCAGCAACGGCAACTTCGAGGAGATGAAGGCGGCCGAGCTGCTCTGCTTCGCGCAGGCGATGCGCGCGGCGCTGATCAACCAGACCTCGTTCAGGCAGGGCGCGCTGGCCTACCGCATCGAGGTGCCGATCATCCAGAGCTGCAAGAACACCAACAAGATCACGACGTCGTCGCTGATGATCCACGCCCTCGTCGTCCGCATCGAGAGCGACGACCACCCGGACGGGCTTGCGATCGAGCAGCTCGTGGCCAAGCCGAACCAATAGGAGAGCCGATCCATGCCTCCCGCGCGCGCCCTCTCTGGTCAACCATTCGCGATCTGTGCCGCCGCCTGCATTCTTTCCTTGCCGTTCGCAACCGGCGCTCTGGCGCAAGCCGATCAGCCTGGCGCCGAGCGGCAACAGGGCGACCGGCGGCAAAGTGGGGCGAGCGCCGATGCCGGTTCGCCGTCCGACGCCATTCCCCTCACGCCCGAACTGATCGAGCGCTTGGGCGAGCGGGTCAACCGGACGCAGCGGGCGCGCGACCAGGCGCAGACCGAGCTGGCGGCGCCGGTCAGCCGGCGGATCAACATCTCCTTCGCGCCGGGGGCGGCGACGAGCATCATCAACACCGTCAAAGGCTATCCCACCGCGGTCAGCTTCTTCGATTCGACCGGCCAACCCTGGCCCGTGGCCTGGGACACCAACTCCAATCCGGCCGCGGCGAGCGGCGGGCAGGGCTGCAGCACCAATGCGGGCGGCAGCGGCAGTCCGAGCGCGATGGCGGTCGGCTTCTTCGTGTGCTCGCCCGCCAAGGGCAGCAACACGCTCGAGATCACGCCCATGTCGGTCGCGCCGCGGGGCGGCCTGGTCGTCTCGCTCGAAGGCGCGCCCAAGCCCACGACCTTCCTGCTGCTCGCAGGCAGCGGGCGCTACGACGCGGACCTGTCGGTCCATGTCAGTGACCGCGGGCCCCGGGCGCGGGTCGAGATCATGACGCGGCCGAACGTGCCGGAGACCGGCAGCGCCCATCTGACCGCCATGCTGCAGGGCGTGCCGCCGGCCGAAGCCGTCCCGCTCACGGTTTCGGGCGTGTCCCCGGATCACCTTCGCGCGTGGCGCCTCGGTCGCAACGTCTATCTGCGCACCGCCTACACGCTGCTGTCGCCGGAATGGACCTCCTCCGAGGCTGAAGGCGGCACCACGATCTACGCCGTTCCCAATACCCCGGTCGTCTTGCTGTCCGTCAACGGCCGGACCGTTTCGGCCTCGCTCACGGAGTAGATCATGGCTTTGAACCTCAAACGTCCCCGCGGATCGAAACGGAACCGCCCGCTGCTGAGCACGGCCGGCCGCGCCGGCCCGCGCCGCCTCCTGGTGCTCGCGACGGCGGCCGTGAGCGTGTTCGGCCTCGGCGCCTTCGCGATGACGAGGAGCATGGAGGCGCCGCCGCTGTCCGCCGCCGCCCGCATGACCGGTATCGACTGGCTGCCGGCCGGTCTGCTGACCTCGCCCACCCAGGAAGCGCTGGCCGTCGTCGCGGGCACCGAGGCCGGCGATGCGGCCCTGCGGGAGGGCCGTTCGACGACGCCCCGATTCGCCGCGAGCGTGCGACTGGTCGATGGCAAGCCGGCGCCGGAGCCAGATGCCCCGCCGCCGGCACGCCGGCCGTCGCCGCCGCCCCGCCCTTTCGTGAACACGCAGCCTCCGCCGCCGGTGTATCCCGCGCCGGTCGTGATCCCCGCCGTCGCCCACATCGTCACGCCGCCGAACGATCCTCCGGAAGCCCCGAAACCCCAACCAACCCCGGTCCAGTATCAGGCGGCGCCGCGCAACGACGCGCAGCAGCGCGCGTATGACCAGCAGATGCGTGATTTGCTCGACCAATGGGCGTCGCGCCCGCCGCATACCGACGTCATCCTGCCGCCGGACGGCCGCGGCGACGGCAACGCCCCCGCCTCGCCGGCTGCCGCGCCCCGGACGCCCGAGCTTCCCGGCATCCAGCCGGTGCTCGACCGCCAAGAGGGCGGCCGGATCCTGGTGCCCGCCGGCCGCGGCATCTACGCGCATCCGATCCTCAAGCTGAGTTCGGACACGGGCGGGCCGGTCGTGCTGCAGGCCGATAGCGGCCTGATTGCGGGCGACCGCCTGATCGGCAGCTTCTCGCAGCAGGGCAACCGGCTGGTCATCAAGATCGACAACGTGATCCATCGCGGCGAGCCGATCGGGGCCGCCGGCTTCGTCGTGGCGCCGGGAACGATGGAGGCGGGCGTGGCGAGCGACGTCGACCAGAACTATGCCAGCCGCTTCCTGCTGCCGGCCGCGGCGGCGTTCGTGCAAGGTCTCGGCGGCGCCATCGCCACCACCAGCAACACCGCGGCGGTGTTGAGTCCGCTCGGAGGCGTGACCACGAGCACGAACCTCAACCTAAGCCAGCAGCTCGGCATCGCGGCCGGCGTCGCCGCCTCCAACGTCGGGTCGACGCTCAATGCCGCCGCGCCACGCGGACCCACGGTCACGCTCGATGCCGGCGTGACGGTCGGCGTGATGTTCCTGTCCAACGTGGTGTCGCGCGCCGGCCGTTAGCCCAAGATCGCGCGCTCCGTTCGCCACCGCATGGGCGATGCTTCGGCATCGCCCATTTTGTCGAGGTCGGCATGGACACGCATATGACGCATCTGGAGCCGGAGGCGGTGATCGCCCGCACGGCGCGGCTCCCGGACGAACCGGACCTGGACGGTTCACCGGCGCCTGCCGCCCCGCGCGCGACGCCCCAGGGTCGTGCCGGCGCCGATCCGGCCGAGCCAGGCCGGCCTCGGGCGCGCAGGCGCCGCGTCCGGCTGCTGGCCGGCGTCGCCCTCGGCGTGCTGATCGTGGTCGGCTCGGGAGCATTCCTGCTGTCGCCGTTCAACACGGTCGTGCCGGTGCCGCCCGCCGTGGTGTCGCTCGCCGGCGAGGCCCGCGAGGCAATCACTCATGGGGTGGCGCAGCTTCAGCGCCAGTTTGCCGCGCCCGCGGCCGCGCCCGGCGCCCGGCCCAGCAAGCGCCCTGCGGTTGCCGTCCCCCGCGACCCCGTCGTCGCCCCGGCGGCGAGCCTGGCCGCGACGGACCTGAAACCGCGTCCGGAGAGCGTCGTCGCGTCGCGCTACACGCCGCGCCCGGCCGAGCAAAGCATCGACGAGGTGCTTGCGCTCGGAGCGGCCAAACCCGACCCGGCGAAGCCCTCCTCCCCCGCCAAGTTGGGAGAAAAGCCCAATGCCGTCGCCCTGAAACCCGTCGCCGCCGCGCCCGCCCCGGTTCCGTCGCCGGATGCCCCCGCCGACGTGCGCGAGCCCGGCGCCGACGGGCCGCCGCTCCAGGAGGTCAAGCCGGCGCCGGTCGAGCGCGCGGCCGTGACGCCGCAGGCGCCGCTCGGCCCGCCTTCGCCTGCGGTTGTGGCGCTCCTCGCCAAGCCGACCGAACCCGCGCCCGCAGCGCCTCCCGACATCACCACGGCGGTCACGCAGGCTGCGCTCGCTTCGCCTCCCGCCGCCGTTTCGTCCCCCGACGGGGCGCCCACCGCGCCCCCGACCGCCGCGCCCCCGACCGCCTCGCCCCAGTCCAGCCTGCCCCCGGCCGCGACCGTGACGGTGCGGTCCGGGGCGGCGGCGTCTCCGGCGGCCACGTCCGCCGCGGCCTCGCCGTTCGACGCAAGCGGGAGCAAACCCGAGCCCGCCAAGCCCGTGACACTCGTGCTGTCGGTCCCGTCCGATCACCAGGAGCAGGCAGAGGTGTTGCAATTCGTTACCGGCCTCACGAGCGAGATCACGCGGCTGCGGGTCGAGAACGAGAGCCTGCGCAAGGATGTCGGCCGCCGCATGGCCGAGCAGGACGGCCGCCTGGCGGACTTCAACCGGCGGGTCAGCGTCGCCGAAGCCCGCGCCGCCCTGAGATCCGTCTCCGACGCCGGCAAGCCCGAGGACGCATCCGCGCCGGCGGCTCCGAGGCCGTTGCCGCAAAATGCCGGCGCATCCGCCGCCTCTACCGCGGCGCCGCCCGCCAGCCAGAAGCGCTACCGGGTGCAGGCCGCATCGCCCGGCCTCGCCCTGCTCGCCGAGATCGGGCGCGGCGGCGGCGAGGGCGCGCAGTTGCAAGTCGCCGTCGGCGACCAGGTCCCGGGCTATGGCGTGGTCAAGTCGGTGTCGCAGCGCGGCCCGAATTGGGTGGTGCAGACCGAGCGCGGCGCGATCGACTGAGGAGCGCCGGTCATGCAAGGTCTCGTCAACTTCGCCAGCTCCGTCGGGGACGCGATCGTCGGCTCGATCCCGGCCGTCTGCTACCTGATGGCGTGCATCAGCTTCTTCTCCTTCGGTTGGACGCTGTGGACTTGGTCGGCGCCGCAGTCTCCGCATCATCACTTGCGGCATACCAAGCCCTGGCTGCCGTTCGTGTCGCTGTTCTTGTGCGGCGTGTTCGTCACCTTCCCGAGCTGGTTGACCCGGATCAACGTCAGCATGGGGACCACGGTCGTGGTCGGCCTGACGAGCTACAGCGCGGCGACGCCGCCGACGGCGACGTCGATCAGCGGCGCCACCCCGGCCGCTACGCTGCTCGCCGTCGTTGCCATGTTTCAATACTTCTTCCAGGCGTTCGGAGCGGCCTGTGTGCTCGCGGCGGCCATTCGCGCGCGCAGCATCGCGCTCGACCATCTGCGCGGCTCGCAGCTGTCCTGCGGCGTCCAGGCGGCGTTCGGGTCGATGCTGATCAACATCAACACGGTCGCCGCCGGCGTCGTGTCGCTGTTTTCGTGATCCTCCCCGAAAACGCGCTCCGTTCGCCACTGCCTGCCGGATGATCCGGTCGAGGGGAGCTTCCCTCGACTTTGGAGGAGACACACCGTGAATACCCTCAAGCAAGTTAAGCAGCGCACGCTGGACGCGTTCGCGCTCGCCTCAGTGATCGCGCTCTCTATCCCTCCGGCGTTTGCTCAAACATCTGGCGGCGCCCCCACCGTTCAGACCGGCGGGCTTGGGGAGCAGTTCAACAAGATGTCCAGCGAGGGCATGAACACGGCCGGAACAGCTTTTGGCTTCGCCTGCTAAACGTGCGCGGCGATCTGTCTTACCTTTGGTGCTTGGGCCGCTTGGTCCTCGCGGCAAGAGCAGAACCGCGGCGGCGGCCATGTGGCGCGAGCGTTCGCGGGTTTCATGGTGGCGGGTGCATTCTTTGCTGCGCCGAGTTTGATCCTTCGGTCGGGTCACACGGCAGGCGGCACCACGGGAATCGATGGCACCTCTTCCGGCATGGTGGTGTTCAAGTAGCGGACTGGCCTGCCAGTCCCCCTGGCAGGCCCCTCTCTCGTCAGGAGACCTGCGACATGATCGATCTCCATCTCCGTTCCTCGAGTGTAGTCCGCCGCGCCCTTCGTTTCTTTCTGGTTGGTGCGCTGGTCTATGCGGCGGCTTTTGGAATGTTGCTCCTTCTCCCTCCCGACTCACACGTCTCGCGCGCCTCGCTGGCGCTAGCGGCGGGGATCATCCAAGTTGGCGGCAGCGCGCTCCTTCTGCACGGCAGACCTGGCAAGTTTACCGCATCTGAGGAGTTCGGCGGGCTGATCGGCGTGGCTGTGACTGTCGTGGTATTGCAGCCGCTGCTTTTCTCGGTCGTCTGATGCTGCAACCGCTCGTGCCATCCATCGCGCGAGGCCGGCCGCCGGCCTCGCGCGATGCCGATCGATGCGGCTTCTGCGGCACGACCGACGAACGCCGCGACGATGGCGCCTGCGTGCCTTGCCAGCTCGTCCTCAACCTCGACCGCCCGCACATCGACGACGAGGCCGTGCTCGGCTGGGTGCCGGAGATCAGCCAGGCGGCGCTGAACCGCATCGTCCGCGAATTGCACTGCCGCCTGCACGAGAGCGCCGGCCGGTCGGGCAACGAGCGCGGCCCGCATTACGTCACCCGCGCGCTCAACGAGCGGGTGGGCGCCGCCGCCAAGATCCTCGGCACGTCGCAGCCCAGCGAACTGGCGCAGTCGCTCGATCTGCTGCCGCAAACGGCCTACGCGGAGCGGCATCGCCTGCTCGGCGGCATCCGCGTCATGCCCGCGGGCCGGTTCTTCGTCGACGGCGCCGACGCCTATCCGCAGATCCTGGCCGAGTGGTGCCGAGCCCGCGCCGACCACGGAGCGCAAACCTAGGATGTTCTCCTTCCTGACCTCCGCGCTCGCCGATTTGTCGCTCCTGCTGCGGCAGCCGCTCGCCGCCTTCTGCGACCTGGAAACAACCGACGGCCGCGCCTTCATCAGCAAGGGCGGGCACTACCTTTCCTGGGTCCGGCTCGACGGCATGCAACGCATGGCCGAACGCGCCGACTTCGAGGCCGTGACCGAGGCGATGCGCCTCGATCTGTCGGGCGCCCTCGAACACAAGGGGCATGCCCTGGTCGGCTGGTATATGTCGGACCCGCACGCCGCCCTGGTCGAGATCGAGCGCGTCAACCTCAACGCCTGCCGGGCGGTCGCGCGCGAGGTCGGCCTGCAGCTCGACGACATCCTGGACGAGCGCGCCCGCATCTGGCCGACATTGATGCGCTGGGAGGCGGCCTACCTGGTGGTCTGGACCCGGACCACCGTGCTGACCAAGGAGGAGCGCAAGCAACTCAAGGCGGACTACACGGCCAACGCCGCCAAGCTCGGCCGCCTCGGCTCGACCCAGCGCACCTATTTGCGCAGTCCCGTCATGGCCGCTCGTCATGACGCGTTCGTGTCGCGGGTCACGCAATCGTTGCGCGCGCAAGGCGTGGCTTGCGCGGAGATCGAACCGCATGACGCGCTGCGGGTCGCCCGCGAGACCATGTATCGCGAGACCGCATCGGGCGAGTGGCGCCCGACCCTGCCCGGCGACCGGCTGATGCCGCGCTGCCCGGCCGACGGGGAGACTCCCACGGCGGAGCATATGCTGTGGCCGCCGATCGCCGACCAGTTGTTCTATACCGACGTCGTGACGGTCGGCGGGCACCAGGTCGCGTTCGGCGACAACACCGTCGCGCCGATCGACATGACGATCGGCCCGGAGGACCCGCGCCCCCTCGTCGAGCTGATCGCCACCTTGGGCCGCGACCGCATCCCATGGCGCAGCTCGTTCATTCTGGAAGGCTGCGGCCCGTTGGCGATGTCGATGAAGAAGATCGCCGCGCAGTTCCTGTCCATGTTTCCGGGCAACGAGGACCTCGTGCGGGCCTTCGAGATGCTCGATCTTGCGCGCCGCGAGGAGAACCGCATCGCGGTCAGGCTGCGGGCCTCCTTCGCGACCTGGGCGCCGGTCGACGATCCTGCCCGCCTGCGCCGGCATGCCTCTTGCCTAGCGCAGCGCGTCGAAGCCTGGGGCAACTGCAAGACCACCACGGTGATCGGCGACCCGCTCGAAGCCGCAATGAGCAGCGTGCCGGGCCTCGCCCTGGCCTCGACCGCGAACCCCTCGCTGGCGTTTGTCGACGACGCGCTCGCCTTCCTGCCGTGGAACCGCACCGCCTCCCCTTGGGCGCAGGGCAGCGTCCTGTTCCGCCGCCCCGACGGCGGCATCTGGTGCTACGACCCGGCCGGCGGCCGGATGCGGCCGCTCGTGGTGGACGTCTTCGTCGCGCCTCCGGGCGCCGGCAAAAGCGTGCTCGCGAACACGATCAACATCGGGCTCTGCCTGTCGGCCGCGGCGATCGGCAGCAACGGCGCCAAGCTGCCGCTGCTCGGCAAGGTGGATGTCGGTCGCTCGGCCGAGGGGTTCGTGCGGCTGCTGCAGGAAGCGCTCGGCCCCGACCGCCGCCACGAGGCGATCTTCTCGTCGTTGCAGTTGGCGCCCGGTTTCGAGTTCAACCCGTTCGACCTGCAGGTCGGGTGCGAGCGCCCGTTGCCGCTGGAAAAGCAGTTCCTGCAGAACTTCCTGGCGCTGCTGACCTTGCCTGTCGACCGCAGCACGCCGTTCGAGGGCATGACGCAGCTGATCGGCGGCGTGATCGACGAGGCCTACCGCCTCTGCACCGAGGCCGGCGGCGGCGCCAAGCGCTACTATCCCGGCGTCGAGCCGGCGGTGGACGCGGCCATCCGGCGCCACGGCATCTTGTTGCACACGCGCCAGCCGCATTGGCGCGACGTGGTGAGCGCGCTCTGCGGCCACGGCGAGCATCGCCTGGCGGAGCTTGCGCAGCTTCATGCCGTGCCGATCCTCGAGGACCTGATCAAGGCGGTGCGCACCGACCAGATCCGCGACACCTTCGACCGCGTGACGATCCAGGAGACCGGGGAGCATGTCGGCGCGCTGTTCGAGCGCTACATCGCCGATGCGATCCGCCGCTATCCGACGCTGAACGCTCCGACCCAGCTCGATTTCGGCCCCGCGCGCATCATCGTGCTCGACCTGCAATACGTCGCGCCGAGCGGCTCGGCCGATGCCAACCGGCAGACCGAGATCATGTATCTGCTCGCGCGACATATCCTCGGCCGCAACTTCTTCCTGCACCCCGAATACCTGGTGCACGTGCCCGAGGCGGTGCTCGAGCATCACCGCCGCCGGTTCACCGAAGCCTACGAGACCATCAAGCGCCTGGACTACGACGAGTGGCACCGCACGCAGGGCAGCGACCTGGTGCGCGCGCAAGCCGAACTCGATGTGCGTGAGGGCCGCAAGCACAACGTCCAGCTCGGTTTTGCGTCGCAGCGCCTGTCCGACATCGGCGAGGGCATCATCGCGCAATCGACCGGCCGTTTCATCCTGGGCGCCGACGACCAGAAGGAGCGCGACGCGATCATCGATCGCTTCGGCCTGACATCGGCCAGCGCGAACATCGTCCGCCACCGGCTGACCGGCCCGCGCCGCGACGGGGCGCCGTTCCTGGCGATCCTGCGCGCCGGGGCCGAGAATTACGAGCAGTTCTTGGTCAACAGCCTCGGTCCGATCGAGCTTTGGGCTTTGTCCACCACGCCCGGCGACACCGGCCTGCGCAACCGTCTCTATGACCGGATCGGCTTCAGCGAGGGGCTGCGCCGACTGGCCCGCGTGTTTCCGAACGGATCGGCGGTCGAGGAGATCGACCGGCGGCTCAAGGCCCGCTTGCGTAAGGGCGAAGCCGCCGAACGCGTCGAGGAAGGCGTGATCGAGGAGCTGACGCGCGAGCTGCTCGACGGGCGCGGCCTCGGTTTGGTGCTGCGCCCGGCCGGCGCGGATGTGGTGCCGATGCCGGCTTCGAACAAACATTCGCTTCCCTTGGCCGCCGAATGAATGCCCCCGCCGAAGCCGGGGTCAACTTACCGCTTGCTCAAAAACGCGCGCTAGCGGATTTGCAGGCCGGGATTTTGTTAACGTTTCCGACCGGACCCGACACAAAGCAGACTTTTTTTAGCGTGTGCGTGTGTCCGTCTTCTCGTCCAAGAATCAACTTGTCCGGCTTCTCAACCGATGAGCTGCAGTTGACGGACACGTTCCGAGCGGCCGGTCAGGGTCGTTTGCCGGACAGTGATGGAAAACAGCAATGGCCGGGATGGAGGTGGGTAGCGGCCTGTCCGGTTCAGATTCGGCTGCGCAGGGGAGCAGACCCAACCGAAAAAACCAGATATCACTGCGATGCAGTTCCGAGTATCCTAACCTTTGGAGAGGTTCAGATGTCGTTTAAGTCGCTCATGTTTGACGAGAATCAGGACATGATAGCTGAAGATGCTGAGAAAGCATTCCGTCGGATCGCTGCGCAGAAATTGCGCGATCGGAACTGCCAGGAAGCAGAGATAAAGCCCTCGATTGAGCGCCTTCTCACAAAATCAATGGGTCTAAAACTCGAAGTTTAATGATCTGAGTTGGACGTAGAGTTTGTCGCAGCCGGGCTTTTCGCACTTTATTCAGCAGCTATTCTCTTTGTATGATAGCTCTCTCCGAGAGCCTGACATGCAGATTGTCATCCGCCGCTGTAAGGCTGTCCTTAGCCAGCTTAGACATTACAAGCCGGAGGACGACGACGAAGAGATTAATATCGAAACTGCTATCGAGTTGTTTGATGACCTGTTGGTAAGGGCCGAGCGTAGAGTTAAACTCAGTCGGTAAATAAGAATTGCCGCAGGCCGGAATGGATATTATCCCGCGTTTTACAAGTGTGCGGTTTGTCAAGGCCAATCTACCACATAGCGCGTGGAGAAAGTTCGCTCGCTTGCATCGCATCCAAAGACGTGAACGTTCGGGAAGGATCGAGAGCCGGCCTGCGGGAATGTCCGCCTAAAGTTGGTTAGACGGACGGGCATCACCTTGGAGGCTCCGCGCCCTGAGCTACAGCTGTGAATGCCCTGGCAACCGGCCCAAGCGCGTCTGGTGGTCCGGTCAGCAGATGTAAGGTGCGGCGGAGCCTGGGCCGCAACGGCAGCACAACCAGCCCGGCCTGGTGCGTGGGCAAGGCAAGCTCCGGCATGATCGTCAGCCCCAGCCCCTCGCGCACCATGCTGGCCAGCGTCGCGTTGTCGCGCACGAGGCACACGATTTCCGGGTGGCTCGCGGCCGCCGCCAGCAACTCCTCGATCAGCGCTTCGCAGCCTCCTCCTGACTGCAACATGCGCTGGCCGTCGAGTTGCCGCAGGCTGACGCTTCCCTGCCCGGCCAACGCATGGCCTTCGGGCGCCACAACCACATAGTCGTCTTTGAACACCGGCCGGGCTACCAGGCCGGCATGGGTCCGACTGGTGACGCCCACGTCCACGATGCCGGCCAGCACCCAGCCGGTGATCTCCGGGTCCGCGCCCTCGTACAGCGTGACGTTGATGCCGGGGTGTTCGGCGCGCAGCCGCCGCAGCCAACCCGGCAGTAGTCGCACTGCGGCGCTTTGGACCACGCCGACGCGAAGCGGCCCGCTCAGGCACCTGGAGGTTGCGCCGTAAGCCGCAAGCCGCTCAACCGCAGCCAGCGCCGCCCGCGCCTCGGCAAGTGCCGCGCTCCCGGACATGGTGAGCATCGTGCCGTCGCGCCCGCGCAACAGCAGCGGCACACCCAAGGTCCGTTCGAGCGAGGCTACGGCCTGGCTCACGGCGGACTGCGACATGCACAGGTGACTGGCGGCGGCGGTGAACCCGCCCCGCTCCGCCACGGCCCGGAAGCACCGGAGCTGCACAAGGCTGACATTCGGAAACATGATAACCGGGCATCACCACGATTAATTGGCCCGATGCTGGCCCATGCCGTATCCCCACGCAATCAACGATGGAGGAGCAAGGCCATGCCGGACGCAGGGCGCGACAGGCTGACGGTGGGCCTGGCCCAGATCGCCCCGGTGTGGCTCGACCGCGAGGCCACGCTCGCAAAGGTGGTGGACTGGATCGGGCAGGCCGCCGCCGCCGGGTGCAGCTTCGTGGCGTTCGGGGAGGCGCTGGTGCCGGGCTATCCGTTCTGGATTGAGCACACGGACGGGGCGCGATGGGAGTCTGCATTGCAGAAGGACATCCATGCCCACTACCTCGACCAGGCCGTCCAGGTTGAGGCGGGACACTTGGACGACGCTTGCGCCGCCGCCGCCCGGCTCGGCATCGCCGTCATGCTGGGCACCATCGAGCGCCCGGCCGACCGGGGCGGGCACAGCGTCTATTGTTCCCGCGTCCACGTCGGCGCCGATGGGAAAGTCGCGTCGGTCCACCGCAAGCTGCTGCCGACCTACGAGGAACGGCTCAGCTGGGCGCCTGGCGATGGGCACGGGTTGCGAGTGCATCCCATTGGGCCGTTCAGCGTGGGCGGCCTGAATTGCTACGAGAACTGGATGCCGCTGTCCCGGGCCGCGCTTTACGCGCAAGGCGAGGATTTACATGTGGCGTTGTGGCCCGGCAACCTCCGTAACACGGAGGACACCACGCGCTTCCTGGCTAGGGAAGGGCGAAGCTACGTGCTGGCGGTGTCCGGCCTGATGCGGCGCGAGGACGTGCCGGCGGGCAGCGCGGCGACTGCCATGCTGGAGCGGTGCCCGGACGTGCTGGCCGATGGCGGATCGTGCATCGCCGGGCCGGACGGGCGGTGGGTGGTTGAGCCAGTCACGGGACGGGAGCAACTGATCGTGGCGACGCTGGACCACCGCGAGGTCCGGCGCGAGCGGCAGAATTTCGATCCTGCCGGGCACTACGCCCGTCCCGACGTGACCCGCCTGGTCGTGGACCGGCGCCGCCAGAGCCTGGCGTCGTTCCAGGATGAGCCAGTGCAATGACGGCCAGGTGTCCGCCAGGGTTGGTTTGGCGGACAGCGTCATTCCACGATCAGCAACCCTGAAAGGGATAGTCCGGCCAGGCTCCATCCATGACGCGGATAGTCGCCATACTCCGATATGATTTCATCATGGGCAGCGAGAGCGCCATCTTCGGAAAGGCCGCGAACACCGCGACCACTGGAGGGTTGAGCAGTGCCGGAACTTAAGCGCGCCTTGGTCGCGGGTGCCCTCGGGGTCACTGGCCTTGCCCTGGCCGGCCACCTGCACCGCAAGCCGGAGTGGGACGTGACCGGCCTGGCGCGTCGGGCCGACGCGCACCCGGACGGGGTGCCGATGCTCGGCGTGGACCTGCTTGACCGCGCCGCCACCATTGCCGCGCTGGCCGGCGCTGGCGCGATGACGCACCTGTTCTTCGCAGCCTACGCGCCCCAGCCGAACACGGCGGAGGAGGTCGGCCCCAACCTAGCCATGCTCGTGAACCTGGTGGAAGCGGCCGAGCTGGCGTCCGACCGCCTGGAGCGTGTCGTCCTGGTGCAGGGCGGAAAGGTCTATGGCGTCCACCTTGGACGCTACAGGACGCCGGCCCGGGAGAGCGATCCGCGGCACATCCCGCCCAATTTCTACTACGACCAGGAGGACTACCTGCGCGGCCGGGTCGCCGGCGGGTCGCGCTGGTCATGGTCGGCGGTGCGCCCGTCCGGCATTTGCGGCTTCGCGCTCGGCAACCCGATGAACCTGCTCAGCTCGCTTGCGGTGTTCGCGTCGGTTTCCAAGGCGCTTAGGTTGCCCCTTCGCTTCCCCGGCACGGAGGACGCCTACCGCGCCCTGATGGAGGTGACGGATGCCGACCTGTTGGCCCGCGCAATGGAGTGGGCAGCGACCGAGCCGCACGCGGCAGGCGAGGCGTTCAACATCACCAACGGCGACCTGATCCGTTGGGAGAACATGTGGCCCGCCTTCGCGCACGCCTTCGGCATGGACTGGGCGCCGCCACAGACCCTGCGCCTCACGGAGGTCATGGCCGACAAGGGGCCGCTCTGGGACCGCACGGTGCGCGACCACGGGCTTAAGCCCATCCCCTTCGACAAGATCGTGGGATCGTGGGCGTTCGCCGATGGCACGTTCCGCCTCGGCTATGACGTGATCTCGGACACCGGCAAGGCGCGGCGCCACGGGTTCCAAGACGCCGAGGACAGCGAAGCCATGTTCCTGCGCCTGTTCGACCGCTTCCGGCGGGAGCGCATCATCCCCTGACCCCTCTTGGGCAGTGGCACCACACCAGCAACCGGAGAACAGCCATGAACGTCCTCATTGTCTATGCCCATCCAGAACCCCGCTCGCTGAACGGCTCGTTGAAGGACGTGGCCGTCACCGTGCTGGAACGGGGCGGCCACACCGTCCAGGTCTCGGACCTGTATGCCATGAGATGGAAGGCGCAGCTCGACGGTGCCGACTTCCCCCAGCGTGACCCGGCGGAGCGCATGGACCTCATCAAGGCGTCGCAGCACGCCTATGAGACGGGGACGCAGCCGGCCGACATAGACGGCGAGCAGCGGAAGCTGCTGTGGGCCGATGCCGTGATCCTACAGTTCCCGATCTGGTGGTTCTCGATGCCGGCCATCCTCAAGGGCTGGGTGGAGCGCGTCTATGCCTACGGCTTCGCATACGGCATGGGGGAGCACTCCGACACGCACTATGGCGACCGCTTCGGGGAAGGCCCGTTCAAGGGCAAGCGGGCTATGCTGATTGCCACGGGAGGCGGCTGGGAGGCGCACTACGCGGAGCGGGGGATCAACGGCCCGATGGAGGACCTTTTGTTCCCGATCAACCACGGCATCCTCTACTACCCCGGCTTCGACGTGCTGCCGCCCTTCATCGTGTACCAGTCCGGGCGGGTGGACGAGGCACGCTATGCCGCGCTCGCATCGGGGCTGGAAAGCCGCCTCGGCGGCCTGTTCACGGATGCGCCGATCCCATACCGGATGCAGAACGGCGGCGACTATGAGATACCCTCGCTTAACCTGAAACCTGGCCTGGAAGGTGAGGGCCAGCACGCCTCGCGGCTGCACACCCGCCCGGCAGCCGTGATCGCGGAGGCGTAGCAACCCACGGCAGCAAGCTGGGCTGCAAAGCTGTTACGCCCTCGCGGCTTCAGCGACCTGTTCTCGCAGCCACTCGTGCGCGGGACCCATGCCCGTGCGCCGCATCCACAACAGCGAGCAAGGGAAGGCGGGCAGCTCAACCGGCGCCTCGATGACGCGAATTCCTGCCATGTCGCCGAACCGTTCGACGAGCTGCGATGGCAGCGTCGCCACCATCTCGCTTGACCCAAGGATGAAGGGGGCTACCAGGAAATGGGGGATGGTGACGGCGACGCGGCGGCTCAGGGCGTGTCGTGCGAGCACCGCGTCAACGAAGCCGGACGCATCGCCAGTCTGCGAGAACAGCAGGTGCGGCAGCGCGGCGAAGCCTTCCAGCGTCAAGCGGTTCGCAGCGGCTGCCGGGTGGCCTTGCCGGAGCGCGCAAACGAACGTGGCCTGGAACAGGATCGTCATGTCGAAGCGCCCGGAAGGCGGTTTGTCGAAGGAGCCGACGGCCAAGTCAACGCGCTCATGGTCCAGCATGTCGGTCGCCCGCTCGTCGCTCGCCGGCAGGATACGGAGATCAATCCCGGGTGCCAGCCTCCCGAGCCGTTCGACCAGGGGCGGTAGCAGAACAGCGGCCCCAAAGTCGTTCATGGCAATCCGGAAGACCTGCCGCGCCAGGCTTGGCGCAAAGGATTGCGGGTCGAAGGCATCGCGGATGCCGTCGAGCGCATAGCGGATCGGATCAGCGAGTTCCATCGCGCGCGCAGTCGGTCGCATGCCGTCCGACGCCCGCACGAACAGCTCGTCCCCGGCGAGTTGGCGCAGCCGGCCAAGCGCCGCGCTCATTGCAGGCTGGCTCAGGCCGATGCGCTCCCCGGCGCGGGTGACGCTGCGCTCTATCATCAGCGCCTCGAACGCCACCAGCAGGTTCAGGTCTATGGCCGCCAAATTCATGGATCAGATACCAACCAAGCGTCGCATCCACTTGGATGATGCCCTCTCCTACCTGTTGGGCAAAGCCGAACACGCTCCATCCAGACGAGTATGCGCCCAACCGAGCGAGCGGGTCAGGATGCACTCGGCCCTGTAGGAGACACACAGCGGGTTGCTGTATCACTTCGTCAAACGACGGTTTGAGAGAGTGGTACGCTCAGGGCGGCTGCGGCATTTTTGTGCTTTCAGTGTGTCGGACAGCCGCCGCGACCTAGCCTAGGGTGCAGCCATCACGGAGACGACCTAATGGCGCGGCGGCGATTGCTAGGCGACGAACCCGTGTCGGCCGACGAAACCGACCGAGTAACGCGAGCATCGTGCGGACTTAGGCTGCGCGGCGTACGCCTGCCGCAGAAAACCGCGTCTTGTTCGCAACTCAGCGCGATACGGTCATGAGATGGAGGGTCCCATGGTCAAGACTTCTATGTTGAGGACGATCACCGTCACCCTTTGCGCCGTCACGGCCGCCTGTTCGAGCATCACCCCGGTCCCCACGACGGTCGATGCGGCGGGGATGCCGAACCCCGAACTCGCGCTGCAGACGAGCATGCAGCACGTCGACGCCGAGATGGCGCAACTGGGCGGCCTCTCCGCCCGTCCGGCCGCCCTTCTCGCGCCGGGTGCCCCCGCCCCGGTCGAGCGCATGGTCGACTTCGCCTGGTCGGGGCCGCTCGACGCCGGCGTCGCCAAGCTGGCGCAATCGGTCGGCTACACGTTCTTCACCACGAGGCCGCCGTCCGAGCCCGGCATCAGCGTCGCCGTCGACCTGCGCGGCGTCACCGCGATCGACGCCTTTCGGGCGCTGGGCGAGCGCGCCGGCGCTGCCGCGACCGTCGAGGTCGACCCGCTCCACCACTCGGTCCAGGTGACGCACCATGCGTAGGCTTCGGCACACCCTGCTCGTCGCCTCGGCCCTCGCGGCACTCGGCGCGGTGCGCCCCATGGTGGCCACCGCCGCCGACGCGCGGCTCACGTCTCCCATGGTCCCGCCCGAGCCGGGCTACGACCAGATCGAGCGCAATCTCCCCGCTCTGGCAAACCCGCTGAACAATCCGATCACCGGGTCGGCCGAGGAGCCGGCCGTGATCGGTTCCACGCCGCCCCCTTCCCTCGAAGCGCTGCAGTCGGCCCGCCCCGGCGACGGTCACGGCGACGGCTTGGACGCCGGCCGCGCCGACGTGCTCCGCACCGCCGCCTTGACCTACGGCGCGCAGGGCGGACTGGCGGCGCGCAGCTTCGCGCTCAACGAGATGTTGCGCCGGCACGAGGCCGCGCTCGACACCAGCTACGATTTCCGCACGCTCGTGCTGCCGGTCGGCGCCGCCGGCCAGACGTTGATGCGGCCGCCTATCGTTTCGGCCGCGCAGATGGCATTTGCACTCGGCGATGGCGGCCAGATCGCGCGGGAAACCTCCTGCATCTATGAGATCACCCGCGCCGCCTCGTTGTCGTCGGCGCCGCCGAACTGGCGCGCCTATCTGGTCCGCGCCTGGTCCAACCCGAGCAAACCGACCGACAGCGCGTTGCCGCGCACCAAGCAGGAGGTCGGCTACTGGAACAAGTGGGTGGCCGAGGGCTGGGCGCAGGGCGAGAAGCAGGCGGTCCAGATCTACCTGAGCGATCTCGGCCGGCTCGAGCGCGACATCGTCGGCATGGCGCGCTACCGTGTTCTGCTGCGCGCGGGGCTGGTCGAGCCGCCGCGCCTCGCGTTCCGGACCGCACGCGCCGAGGGCGGGCGCAACATGCTGCATATCGGCGACCGGGTGGTCACGATCACGGACCAGCCCGGCCTGCAGGGCAACCCACGCCGCTGGCATCCCGCCCGCGGCTGCCCGCAGTAGATCGCCCATGCTCGACAGCATCGCGCGGAGCATCGATCGTCCGGAGCCGTCCACCGACGGTCCAGACCGCCGGTGGGAACCCGCGCAGAAACGTGGCTTCGTGTGGGTCGAGCAGCCGCGCGTCTCGGCGAAGGGACTTGATGCGCTGTTGACCTGGGCGCACCAGGACGGAGCGTCCCGCATCTCGTTCCAGACCGGCCAGCCGGTCATGATCCGCCGCTACGGCCAGAACGGGCTTGCGACGAGCGATGGCCTCGACGAAATGCAGGTCAGTCTGATCGTCAACCATCTCTACGGCTCGGACGGCATGGCGCGGCTTCAGGGCGGATCGGACTTCGACACCGCCTACACCGTCGCGATCTCCCGCGACCTGCGGCTGCGCTTTCGGCTCAACGCCACCCCGACCAGCACCGAGATGCGCACCGGCGTCAACGTCGTGCTGCGGCCGATCGCCGACATGCCGCCTTCCCTCCAAGCCCAGGGCGTCGAGAGCATGATCCTCGATCACTATTGTCCCCGCGAGGGCATGGTCCTGGTCGGCGGCGGCACCGGCTCCGGCAAGTCCACGCTGATCGCGGGCCTCATCAAGGCCAAGCTCGAAGATCCGGACGGGCACTACGACATCGTGGAGGCTGCGGCCCCGGTCGAATACCTCATGGAGCGGGTGCGCGGCCCCAACTCCACCATGAACCAGACCGAAGTCCCGCGGAACATGCCGACGTTTGCGGCGTTCGTGCGGGGCGCGATGCGGCGCGAGCCGACCGACATCGTGGTCGGCGAGTGTCGCGACGCCGAGACCATGGGCGCCTCTATCCAAGCGGCGATCTCCGGCCACACGCTGACCACCACCATCCACGCCAACAACGTGCCGTTGACGATGCAGCGCGTCGCGAGCCTGTGCCCGGCGGACGAGCGCGACAACCTCATTTCCGCCGTCGCGCAATCGTTGCGCCTGATCGTCAACCAGCGCCTGCTTCGCAGCACCGACGGCAAGCGCACGGCGGTCCGCGAGATCCTCGTGTTCGATGCCGCGCTCCGTGACGCGCTGCTGCGCGCCGATCCCTCGGACTGGCCCGGCCTGACGCAGCGCGCCGTCGACGAGCGCGGCATTCCGTTCCGCGCCTCGATCGAGCGCGCGCTGCGCGAGGGCCGGATCAGCCCCGCCGTCGCCGCCCACGAGATTCGGGAACTGGGCTAGGCCATGTGGCGCAACACCGGCCATCCGGCCCGCCTAGTCATGCTCGACGCCAGGGCCTGCCTGCCGCTGCTCGGCGCGGTGATTTGGTGGAGCTGGACGACCCTGTATCTGGCGCTGTTCGGGGTCGCCTTCTTCGGGACTCTGTCGTTCTTTGGGCTGACGGTTCCGGCCATGATCCGGCTGACCCGCCGCCTCGTGGCCGGCCCGGTGCGGACCGCCGTGCCGGTCCACAAGCGCCGGCGGTTCGCATGACCGGCGCTCCTGCCGCGGCGTCGGTTGACGTCGGGACGATCGAACGCACCCTGCGCGCGCTCGCCCAACGCTCGCCGCTCGCCTTCTCCTACCGCGACCCGACCACGGGCGATCGGCACATCCTCTCTCCGGCCGCCCTCGCCGCCGAAAACGGCTTTCTGCCCGCGATCGTGAGCGCCGGCGAGGCGGTGTGGCGCGAGGCGACCGGCACGGGCTTCGACCTCGACATCGCCCGCGACCCAGAGGCTCTGCTCGGCTACCGGCTGCGCGCGATCCGCGCCGGCTCGTTCACCTCGGTCATGCTGTCGTCGATGGAGGCGCTCGCGCAGGTGTCGGACTCCCGCCTCGTGCATGTGAGCGACCTCGCAGCGGCCGCCGACGCCGCCCTCACCCGCGCCGAACGCGCCAGCCCGGCCGTCTCCCCTGCCCGCCCGGCCGCCCCCTCCGGAGCTCGCCCATGACCATTCGACGCCCGGCCTTTGCCTCGGCCGCGCTCGCGCTCGCCGCCGGCCTGGCCGTTGCCACCATGGTTCCTGCCCCCGCCCGCGCCGACTGGACCCCGGAGACGGCCTACGTCCGCGATTGCATCAATGCCGCGAGCCGCGCTCACAGAGTGCCCGCCGTGCTGCTGGTCATGCTGCTGCGCGTCGAGGGCGGCCGGCTCGGCGCCGTCAGCCAGAACACCAACGATACCGTCGATATCGGCCCGATGCAGGTCAACAGCATTTGGGTCCACAAGGTCGCGCAGCGATGGGGCGCGACCGACCAGGCGGCCTACCAGGCGATGCGGGACAGTCTCTGCGCCAATCTCGAAGCCGGCGCCTGGATCCTGCGCACGGGACTCGACGAGGCGCAGGGCGACCTGTGGCAAGGAGTTGCCTTTTATCACTCGCATTCGCCCGAGCATCAGCAGCGCTACCTCAAGCTGCTCTGGCAGGAAGCGTCGCGCCTGGGCTTGCTGACCCGCACACCCTCCGGCAACGCCGCCCCGGTCGCCGCCGCGTCGGCCGCTCCCGCGCCAGGCGTGCCCCCTTCGAGCAAACCCATTTCAGGCAAGCCCGACCGTCAACCGCCACCGCCGATCGCCATCATCGAGGCGTCGCGATGATGAACCCGCCGCCCTCCGGCCGGGGAAGCTCCTCCTGGGCGTCCGACGACGACATGATGGTCTTCAGCCTCATCGTCATCGCGCTCGGCATCGTCTTCTTCGGCTACCTGGCCTGGTCGACCTACCACGGCGAGATCAGCGCCGCGGTGATCGCGTGGCGGCGCTGGGAGATCGGCCTGCTGTCGCGCTTCACCGACGCGTTCGCCGTCGCCGACCGGCAGATGGCGGCCGCCAATCCCTACGGCGTCTCGCTCTCCGCGCTCTACCACATCAGCCGCGCGATCGGCGCGGCCTGGCGGCTGCCTGCCTGCATCGTCATCGCGTTGCTGGCCGGCCTGTGCGTGGTGCGCGCCGCGCCCGCGCGCTATCGCCGCGCCTTCGATCTTCGCGGTCTCGCGGTCGAGATGAGCCGCAGCTTCCCCTATGCCGCCTCGTTCATCGACTACGGGCTGCTACTCGTGCCGCCGTCCGACCACGACCCGCGCCCGGCGGACTATGCCCTCACGGCGGAGGAGTGGATCGAGCGCTACGCGCTGCACGACACCGGCGATCTCGACGAGGCGCGCGCGCTCGCAGCACTGCAAACCCAGCTCGGCGCCCGTTGGGAGGGCGCCGGCAAGGCGTGCCCTGCCGTCCTTGTGGCGTATGTCGGCTTTTCGCTGCACTTGGTCGGCCGCCGCGACGAGGCGCTGCGCTTCCTCGGCGACGTCGGAGACAGCCTGGACGGGTTCGTCGCAGCCGACGGCACCGGGCCGGCGATGCAGATGTCGATCTCCGCGCAGATCATCGGCGAGTGCCGTCAGTTGCTCCGCGACGCTGCCGCCTTCGCCGAAGCCGAGACCATCATGCAGCGCCATGCCTGGACTACGACCGGCCTGATGTCGCTGCTGAACATCGCCCGCAGGCGCAGCGGCGTGCTGGCGCCCGCGCAGTTCGGCTGGCTCAAGCTGGTCGACCGGCCCCTCTGGTTTGCGCTGCAATCGCTCGGCTTCGAGACCGAGGGCGCCGGGCGGTATCTGCATCCCAACCCGCGCGTCGAGGCGGTCGGCGCCCGCGATCATTGGGCCGTCGAGCGTGCGGCCGACATCCCGATCGTCAGGCCGGGCTTCGACCGCGCCCTCGTCGCTCTGCAGCGCCACGCCCGCGCCCTTGCCCGCAAGAAAGCCGGCGCCGTTCGCAACCGGAGCGCTCAATCGCCACGGACTGCCACGAACTGACTGGAGCCGCCATGACGCTTGCTTCCCTTTCAACCTGCGATGCCGACGCGCTGCGGGGGATGCTGACGGGCAATCTCCGCCCGAGCGACGGATTGGACTCCGTGTTCCGCGCGCGAGCCGTCGTCTTGGCCGGCACGCTGGCGCCGGCGCTGATCTGGCTTCGTGACGCCAAGGGCACCGCGTTGACCTCGGGGACCATCCGGTCGTCATCGGGTCTGCGGTGGCTCTGGCGATTCTGTTTGGAGCGCGTGGCCATGTTCCGCGACCCCGAGACCGGTATCGAGCGCGAAATCGGCGTCGATCCTCCGGAGGAGGTGTGGCGGCCGCTCTTTGGCTACCTTGTGGAATTGCCTGGCGCGATTGCCGCACGGCCGCTCGAACAGCAGGGCGACGAGCCCGCCAGGCAGCACTCCTACGTCCTCTGGCATCTGAACCTGCCGTCGTGATGAAAAGCAGCGCTTTACAGGCTCGCGACCGGAAAGCGGGGCGCGACGCCGCTGACCCGACGATGGCGCAAGCGCCGCTGTTTCCTGATCTCCCCCTGCAGCGGACGCCGCTCGACAGCGACGGCCTCGCGTTCCTGGGGACGTTGCCGGAGTGGCCGACGACGAGGCAGATCGGACCTGACGAGGAGCCGGTATGCCGCCGCATGGAAGCGCTCGGCTATGTCAGGGTCGAGCGTTGCAAGGCGGACCCGATCGCCATCCGACGGACGTCGTATGCCGGCATTACCGGAGACGGCTGGGAGGTCGTGACGCCCGCTTAGCCAGCACTCACGGAAATACCTTCGTCATGCGACCAATACGACCTTCAGCCACCGATCGCGAGGTGCAGGCACACCATGGTCCGGCTTCAAACCCGCCCGCAGGAAATGCGGTTCCGTTCGCGATCGGACCGCTCATGCTCGGAGCGCTGCAACGAGTTGATCGGAGTCCACCTATGAACCTCAGTCTGCCGGACGATGCGACCATCCAGATCTTCGTGGTGCCCTCCGGCGCGTCGCCGGCGCTCGATCCCGACACGGGCACGCCGCGGATGATGCTCGCCCCTCCCGCCCGCAACCCCTCCCGCCGTCGCGACGTTCTCTTCCTCGGCGCCGGCGTCGTCCTGAGCGTCGCCGTTCTGACGGTCGTCCGTTTTCAGCAGACCTCGCCCACCAATCCGATCCGTTCCGCCCGCGCCGTCTCTTCCGGCCCGCAAGACGTCATCATGCCTTCCCCGGCGCTGCCGCGTCCTCTTCCGGATCGCGCCGACAGCACGACTCCGACCTATGACGCCGATCCGAGAGAGGCGGTCCGCCGCCTCCTCGCCGAGCGCCCCACCCTGACGCCGCCGCCTGGCGCGCCCATCCCGCAAACCGTGCCCGTCGCTCCGGAAGCCCAGAACCCCACCCCCGGTCAAACGCCCGCCAAGCGCAACGCCTTCGGCATGAGCGACTGACATGGCCAGCCGCCAGGTCCTCGGGCCGCAAGACCAGTATGAGCGGAACGGCAACCGCACTTTTCGCGACATCCGGCCGCTCACGGTCCGTCTGTCCGAGACGCTGCGCGGCTCCGCCTCCGGGCTGGTCCTCGGCCTGATGTCGGCCGCAACCTGGTTCGAGCCGGCGATCATCGACCTGACTGTTCCTGCCTCGCTGATCTATGCAACTTGGGTCCTGACCCGGCCGCCCCTCCTGCCGATGCGTCTTCCCCGCTCTGCCGCCCGGCCCGACTACGGCAATCTCGCTCCCGGCACGCGCAAGCCGAAGCCGGCCAGCGGCAGCATCTTCATCGGCTGGGACATCGACGGCAACGAGTTGTGGATCACCGCCGAGGATGCTCGCCAGCACGTCACCATCCCCGGCACGACCGGCGCCGGCAAGACCACGGCCATCCTGTCGCTGCTGACCAACGCCGTCATGCAGGGCAGCGGCTTCGTCCTGGTCGACGGCAAGGGCGACCGCGACCTGTATGGCAAGGCGCTCGGCCTCGCCCGCTCCTTCGGCCGCGAGGACGACGTCCGCGTGCTGAACTTCATGGTCGCGAGCGGGGTGAAAGACAGCCATACCTTCAACCCGTTCTCGATCGGCAACGCCGACGCGCTGCGCGAGCTGCTGGCCAGCCAGCTCGGCGAGCCGTCCACCAACGACTCCAACGGCGTGTTCCGCGAGCGCGCCGTCGCGCTCATCGGCACGCTCGCGCCGGCGCTGATCTGGTTGCGCGACGTCAAAGGCGTCGAGCTGACGATCGAGGTCATCCGCTTTTCGATCGAGCTGCGATGGATCTGGAAGCTGGCGATGGAAAAGGTCGCCGTGCTGCGTGACCCGGAGACCGGGACCGAGCGCGAAATCGACGTGAGCGGCGACGTCCCGGAGGACATCATCTGGCCGCTCCGGTCCTACCTCGGCGAACTGCCCGGCGTGAACACCTCCGTGCCGCTCAACAAGCAGGGCGAGGAGCCCTCCAAGCAACACGGCTACGCGCAGTTCTATTTCACCGCGACCTTCACCCAGCTTGCCGTGTCGCTGGGCCACATCTTCCGGGTCGGCGTCGGCGACATCGACATGCGCGACATCGTGCTCAACCGGCGCATCCTGATCGTCAACCTGCCGGCGCTGGAGAACTCCGATCCGACCCTGGCCGCGCTCGGCAAGCTGGTCATCGCCGCGATCCGGGCGATGATGGCGCAGTTGTTGGGCGGCTCCCTTGAAGGCACCTATTCCGAAGCCGACAAGCCCGGCATGGGGCCGTCGCCCTACTTCGTGTGCTTCGACGAGCTGGCCTATTACGCCACCAGCGGCCTCGACCGCATGCTCGCCATGGGACGCGGCCTGAACGTGTGCTTCTTGTTGGGTTTTCAGGAGGTGAGCGGCATCTACGCCCGCCTCGGCGAGAAGACCGCCTCACTGCTCGGCAACGCCAACCTGACGATCGCCATGCGCCAGCAGGATAGCGGACGCACGCGCGAGTGGATCGAGAAGACCGCCGGCCAGACGCAGGTCACGCAGGCGACGTCATTTCAGGGCGGGATGGACGGCGCCTACCGCGAAGCCCGTTCGGCCGAGGTCCGCACCGTCTCGCGCGTGGACTGGAACGACCTCACGTCCTTGCTCGAGGGCGAGGCGGTGATCCTGTTCGGCGGCCGGCGCATTTACGCGCGGGTGTTTCACGCCGCGCTGTCCGACGCCGGCGTGAAGCGCATCGGCCGCACTATCCAGCTCCGCAACCCGGACGGCGACGATCTCCACGTCCGCGGCCGGCGCCTCGGCGATCTCGCGCACCTGATCGAGAGCAGCCAACTCACACAGCAGAGCTTCTCCCGCTCGCCCGTGCTCGACACGCTCCGGGCTACCTTCATACAGGCGGTCGAGGCGGGGCACGAGCACGATTGCGCCGCTCTCGCGATCGACGCCGCCGGCAAGCTGCCGGCGAGCAGCCTGCCGCCTCGCCCGCCGGCCCCTGCCGACGGCGCCGCGGTCACGACCGTCTCCACCATGTTGGCCCGCA
>CBDFGB010000002.1:0-33074 GCA_965246915.1 Acetobacteraceae bacterium | reverse complement strand
TCGACGGGCCGATGACCAGGACCCGTCCCAGGGGGATTCGCCGAACCAGCAGCCGCGTGCCGAACAGCCAGACCGGCCGGCCGCCCGGCCGAGTGGTCGCGAGAACTCTTTCCGCCTGCTGCTCCAGCCAGCGGCATGCGGCCAGCAAAGGCATCACCTCGGCGACCAGGATGTCCGCCGCGCTCGCCTCCGGCCGCGCCGCCGCCGCCGCGAATGTTTCTGCGCGCCCGGCGATCAGCTTTCGCGCCCGGGCGATGACCCGCCGCCGCTCGCGCAGGCCCGTCACGTCGTCTGGGTGCGGCCGCGCCAGTTTCCCGCCCGCCCGGCTGCCCCCAGCAGCGCCGCCCACTGCAGCGCCAGCATCGCCGCGATGCCGAACGGCGTCAGCACGATGGACCACAGGCTTTGCCGATAGCGCAGCGCGATCGCCCCACGCGCCACGACCGAGGCGGCAAGGCCGGCCCAGACGAAGCCGGCGCTGAACGGATCGGCCGGCGCGGCCGCCAGCAGCAGCCAAGGCAGCACCCAGCCGCCGCCGAGCAGCAGCGTCCACACCGGCAGGGCGGCCGGCTTCGCCAACCCCTCGCGCGCGTTCTTGACGAAGCCGCGCCAGGTCGCGCGAAATCCCTCATACATTCGGCAGCTCGCATCGTCGGTCGCGTCGAACAGCCCGGTCATGTGGCCGCGGGCTCGGAACGCGCGTGGGAACGTCACGCCGTCATGCCACGTCTTGCGCACCGCCCCATGCCCGCCGATCGCGTGATATGTCGCCGCGTCGGCGACCATGATCTGGCCGCATCCCGCCCCGAGCCCGACCTCGCGCCGCACTCGCATCAGCGCGAACGGCAGATAGCCCAGCAGAAGCACATGAATGAGCGGCACCATAAGCGCCTCGCCGAGCGAGCCGGCCACTTCGCGTGGAAAGCCGCTGGCGAGTTTCACGTCCTGCCGCTCGAGTTCGCCGCCGAACCGTGTCACCGCGCCGGGTGCCAGGCGAACGTCGGCGTCGATGAATAAAAGGATGGGTTGGCGCGCCGCCCGAGCTCCGGCCAAACACGCATGCGGCTTGCCGGCCCATCCCGGCGGCAGGGCGTCCGGCGTGATCAGCCGTATCCGCGCATCCTCGGCCGCCTGCGCCGCGATGATCGCCGGTGTCGCATCGGTGGAATGATCGTCGACCACCAGGAATTCGATCTCCGCCCCCGGCGAGGCGCGCAGTGCCGAGAGGCAGGCGCCGATATTGGCCGCCTCGTCGCGCGCCGGCACGATGACTGAAACGCCGGGCACCGACACACCGCGCGCCATCACCGGGCGCGGTGGCCTGCGAAACAGCGTCATGTTCCAGAAGATCAGCACCGACGGCAGCAGCGCCAGCGCGCCGGCCGCCAGATGCGCCCAGCTCATCGCACCTCCTCCTCGTGCGACAGCCGCACCCGCTTTCCTTGCGCCAGACCGACCCCGCGCCGCCAGAGGTCATACATCCCGCCGATGCCGCCGCCGCTTTGGATCAGAGTCTCGAACAGCGCTGGGTTGCGCGCCGCGCTCTCGGCCGCCAGAGCATCCATCGTCGCGGTCAAAGCGTCTTCCAACAGGGCGGTCCAACCGGCCACGTCGCGCTCCCGCCCTGAATCGATCGGCGATCCGAAGCGGCACAGCGCCTCGGGCTTGCGCTCGTTCCAGAAGCCGTATTCCAGGGCCAGCGGCACGAGAACCGCGTTCGGCACGCGCCGGGCGAGATGCGCAAGGCCGGGACGCAACCGTATCGGACGTGGGCGCGGATCGGTAAAATGGCCCTCTGCGGTGATCCACAAGGCCGCGCGGGGATTCTGGAGCACGCGCAGGCTCACATCGAGGAAACGGGCGGCGCCCCGCGCCGTGCCCAGGTCGATGCCAAAGATGCCCATCCGCCGCAGGATCCCGTATTGCGCGAAGGATTCGGCGTCCATGGGTCCGAAACCGATGCGGTCGCGCAGCAGGGTGTTCGAGAGCAGGATGAAGAACGCGGGGTCCCACCAGGAGGGATGGTTCGTGAAGATGATGACGGGACGCCCGTCGGGCATCCTGGGCAGTCCCGCGCGCGAGATGCGGACCGCCCGGAAATTGCGAAAGAAATACCAGCGGAGATAGGCGCCAAACAGCCGGAACAGTGTCGCGGATCGGACCGCGACCGGATCCGTGGCCGGGTCAGGCGAGGGCGGGTTCGGCATGCGCGGGCTGGTTGCTGCGCGCGTCCTGATCCAGGGAGTCCGCGGCGATCCAGCCGGACATCAGCACCATCGGCATGCCGGGTCCCGGATGCGCGGCCCCGCCCGCCAGATACAGGCCGGCCAGATCGCGCGAGCGGTTGCCGGGCTTGAATGCGCCGAAAAACCGACCGTGGCTGGCCAGGCCATAGATCGCGCCGTTCAGCACACTGTAGCGATCGTGGATGTCCTGCGGCGTCAGATGCCGTTCAAACACGATCCGCTCTTCCAGGTCCGGCATGCCGGCCGTCCGCTTCAACTTGTCCAGGATCACCTGCCGATACGCCGGGAACATTTCCGTCCAGTCATGATGCGGCCGCAGATACGGCGTGTGCACGAGCACATAGAGCGCCTCGCCGCCCGGGGGAGCGACGCCCGGCTCCGTTCGCGCCGTCGCGGCGAGGTAGGCGGTTGGGTCCGGAGCCGGCTCGCCCTTCGTGTAGATCCACTCAAACTCCTCCTCGGGATCTTTCGAGAATACGAAGTCGTGATGCGCCAGATGCGGATATTCGCGGTCCAGGCCGAGATACAGCACGACGCCTGAACACGCGGGGTCGCGACTCCAGCGTCGGGAGAATGTCTGCTCGGGCTTGCCGCCGACCAGCTCGCGATAAGTACGAACGCTGTCCATGTTCGACACCACGCGGTCGAAGCGCAGCGTCTCTCCCGCCTCGGTCACCACGCCTGTGGCGCGGTCGTCGCGTACCTCGATCCGCCGCACACCGACACCAGTTCGAATGTCGACACCGAGATCCGATGCGAGCGCGGCAAGTGCCGCCGGCACCGCGCCCGTGCCACCCATTGGATACCAGACGCCGTCGCGCGTCTGCATGTGGGCGATGCTGCACAGCACCGCCGGCGAGCCATACGGGTTGCTGCCGACATATTGGACGAAGTGATCGAGCATCTGCGCGGCGCGCGCGTCCGGCACGCGCTTCCTGATCTGCCCCGCCACCGTACTGCCCATCCGCAGGCTCATCACGTCACGCAACGTTGACGCCTCGAAATTCTTCTTCAGGTCGATCGTGTCCCAGACGTCCTCGACCGAGCGCCAGAAGAAGAATTTCTCCGAAACCTCGTGCAGCTTTTCGGACAGGCCGATGAAGTCGCGATAACCCTGGGTGGCGTCGGGGTGCAACTCTCCGAGACGGGAGGCCATTGCAGGCACGTCCTGGATGAGGTCGAGCACCAGCCCGTCCTCGAAGAAGCAACGCCATTGCGGATCGAGCCGCCGCAGGTCGAGATGGTCCTCGAGCGTACGTCCGGCCTCGGCAAAGATACGTCGAAGCACGTTCGGTACGGTCAGTATCGTCGGTCCCATATCGAACCGGAACCCGCCCTCGCGCAGAACGGCCGCTTTGCCGCCGACCCACTCGTTGCGCTCCAACAGCGTCACTCGATGGCCACGCGCCGCCAGCACGCAGGCCGCCGCCAGGCCGCCAAGGCCGCCGCCGATCACCCCGACGCTGCTCATTCGGCTGCTTCCAGCTCGCGCGTGACCGATGTCGGCTCGGGCGCCATCGCGGTGTTCCACGTCGGCTTCAAGCCAAGATCCTCGGCCAGCAGGCGGCTCGTGATGCGGGCGCTCTCGAAAATGACCGGAAGGCCGCTTCCCGGATGGGTGCCGCCGCCGACCAGGTAGACGCCGTCCAAATCCTCGAACCGGTTGCGCGGGCGCATGTGCAGCATCTGCCCGATGTTGTGCGCGAGGTTGAAGGTCGCACCGGCGTGGATCGCCATGTCGTGTTCCCAGCCCTGAGGCGTCAGCATCTTCTCAAACCGGATTCGGGCACGGATGTCTGGAATGCCGATCCGCTGCAACCGATCGAGCACCAACTCCCGGTAGCGGGCCGCACCCGTGTTCCAGTCAAAGCCGCCCTCGCCGTTGTGGCCCACGGGGACCAGCACGTACAGCGTCGAACATCCCGAAGGCGCCAGCGAGCGATCGGTGATACAGGCATTTTGGACGTAGAACGACGGCTGCTCGGGCGGCGCGTGGCCCGCCTCGATCTCGGAGACGTTGCGGCGATAATCAGCCGACAGGAACACGGTGTGGTGCGCGAGGTCGGGGATCTCCCCCTCGATGCCGAGATACAACATGAAGGTCGAGCAGGAAAATTTCTTCCCGGCGATCTTCTTGTTGGTCCAGCGTCGACGCAGTTCGTCCGGCACCAATGCACGCATCGCGTGGCCGAAGTCTGCGTTCAGCACGACCGCGTCGTAGTCGAGAACCTCGCCCCCCACCTGCAGCCCGGCCGCGCGACGACCGTCGAAGGCGATCTTCTCCACCGGCTCGCCCAAGCGAATGCGGACCCCCATCCGCCGCGCCACCCGGGCCATTGCGTCCATCACCGCGCCGCATCCGCCGCGCGGATGCCAGACGCCGTACTCGTACTCCATGAACGACAGGATGGTGAACAGGCTCGGGCATCGAAATGGCGACATGCCGAGGTATTTGCTCTGGAACGAGAACGCGAGACGCACGCGTTCGTCCGCGAAATAGCGGGACAGTTCCTGGTCCACCGACGTCGGGCGCAGGAACGGCAACGCCTTGAGCACCGGCGGCGATAACAGGTCGAGCACGCTGGAGAAGGGTCGCTCCAGCGCCGGGCGGATCGCCGCGAGCTTGCGCCGATTGTCGCTCATGAAGCGGTCGAAGCGCAGCGCGTCGGCCGGCGCGAAGCGCGCGATCTCTGCCGCCATGCGCGCGGGGTCGGCCGTTGCGTCGATCGTGCCGCCGCCCTCGAACATCAGTCGGTATTGCGGATCGAGGCGCATCAGTTCGACCTCGTCGGCGAGACTGACACCGCATGCTGCGAACACGTCCTCCAGCACCCGAGGATACAGAAAGAACGTCGGACCCATATCAAAACGAAACTCGCCGCTCTGGCTCATCGCCGCGATGGTCCCGCTGCGGCCGCCAACGCGCGACAGACGTTCGTGCAGCGTCACCTCGGCACCGGTCGTGGCCAGCAGCATCGCGGCGGCGAGGCCGCCGGGTCCCGCTCCGACGATTCCGACGCGGCGCGTGGCGGAACGATTGGACGCGGTCATGGAAGGCTGCTCATGCTGCGTATTGGGTCCTGCGATACATCACGGCTCGAACTTAAGGGTGATGTCGACCTCGGCAAGCGCGCCGGCGACCGGCACCGATGTCTCGTCGAACGTCGGCGCGCGCAGGATCAGCATCGGCGAGCGGCTGAAGCCCACGCCCTCTTTCGGCACGCCGAGCAGCGTGCGGTCGACCTCACCGTTTCGGTTGATGTCGTGATGGGCGATCACCGCGTAGTTTGCCGGCGGCACGTCCTTCACGATGACCTCGGTCACGCCCTGCCGCGCAGGGGCCTTCGCGCGATAGGGGCACGTCTTGAGGAACGTCTCGCGCGTGCAGACCTCGATCCGCATATCGCCGCCCTTTGCGTCGACGCCGCTCACGCGAACCTTGACATCCGTCGCCCAGGCCGGAGCCGCGAGCAGGGTCGCGGCGATCGCGATCGTCCAGGAACGGGGCATCCGGTGGTCCTTGCCGTTGAAGGAGAAGCTCAACGGGCGCGGAACCCGCCGTCGACGTCAAGACAGGTACCGGTGATCGCAGCGGCGGCGTCGCTCAGCAGAAAGCATACCGCCTCGGCCACCTCCTCCGGTTGGAGGAACCGCCCGAGCGGTATACGCGCCAGCACGGGTCCGGATTTGTTCGGGTCCGACCAGGCCATTTGGCCCATCGGCGTCAGCGTCACCGTGGGATTGATGCTGTTCACGCGAATCCCGTGCGGTCCGAGTTCGACGGCCGCCACGCGCGTCAGCGCGTCCAGCGCCGCCTTGGATGCGCAGTAGGCGGCATGGTCTATGGTGCCCATGTTGGCGGCGTTGGACGAGACGTTGACGATCGCGCCCGGCGCCTTGCGGCGGACCAGGTCGGCGGCAAACAACTGGGCGATGAACATCGGCGCCTGGGTGTTGACCGCCAGGATCGACGCGAAGCTGTCCTGCCGGGTGGTCAGGAACGGCTCGAGGATGGTGATGGCCGCGTTGTTGACCAGCAGATCGAGCGGCAGGGCGGCTCGGATCATCTCCAGCGCGGCGTCGAGATGCGCGAGATCGCCGGCGATCGTCTCGCATCCCGTCTCGTCGCGCAGGCTGTTTAGGTCCGCCGGGCTGCGCGTCAGCGCGATGACGGTCGCGCCCCGGGCCGCCAGAAGTCGAACCAACTGTCGGCCGATGCCCTTGCCCGCCCCGGTGACCAGGACGCGCTTGCCGGAAAATGTCATGCAGAGTCTCCCCGGGGTGGACCATAGCGGGACTGTGATCCCGCCACCATCCGTGTGAAGGGACGTGGCCACACACCTGGCGGAACGTAAGCTCGCGCCAAACCCCGATTTTCTATTGAGTCAGAGATAACGCGCGGGATGCCGATCGAGCGTGACCGACGCGAAAATCTCGAAGACACGCCGGTCGTTGCCGGCACTTTGCTCGCCCTCGATCGGCGCCGCGATGGTCACCTCGCGCTCCTTTGCGTCACTCTAGACGCGGCGAATGAGGTCGCGAACATTATCGCTCGCCGTGGCGCAGAGACCACTTTCAACGCGCTGTTCCACCCAGTCACGCATCTGGCCGGGAACCAACACATCAAGTGAGGCATTGGCCAACTCCATTTGAGGCGACATGGGCGAGATGGCATGGAGCGTCGTCCCCACACATGCCGATCAACCCAGGAAGTCGCGTACAGCCGCGACCGTGTCCGCGAGCGGAAGGCGGCATACCTCGACCCCGGCGGGAAACGCCGACAGCAGCCGGGTCGGCGTCTGACGATCCAGCAGGACGAAAGCGCCGTGATCGGTCGCGGTGCGGATGAGCCGGCCAAACGCCTGGCGGAGCCGGAAACGGGCGATCCGGTCGTCGTAGACGCGCGGGTCCGCGCCTGACAGATGCGTCCGCCGCTCCCGATGCAAGATGTCCGGCCGGGGCCAAGGCACCCGCTCCAGCACCACCAGGCGCAACGA
The DNA here is from genome assembly GCA_965246915.1 of Acetobacteraceae bacterium. Lineage (GTDB taxonomy): Bacteria > Pseudomonadota > Alphaproteobacteria > Acetobacterales > Acetobacteraceae > CAVRQM01. The sequence continues at coordinate 25,831 of CBDFGB010000002.1, read as the reverse complement.
CCGGCCGGGCACATCGACGCCGTCGCGCATCGCGTCGGTGCCCAACAGGCAGCTGTCCGGCTCGGTGCGGAAGACGTCCACGAGCGTCGCGTTGTCCATCGCGTCGACATGCTGGGCAAGCAGATGGACGCCCGCGGAGTCAAGGTCGGTACCGATCCGCTTATGCACCGCCTGCAGCCGCCTGATCGCCGTGAACAGCCCGAGCGCCCCGCCGCCCGACGCCAGGAACAACGCCCGATACGCGCCGGCCAGCGCGCCCAGATCTCCGGTGGCCAGATCGGTCACCACGAAGGCGCGGGTCTGCGCCGCATAGTCGAACGGGCTCGCCACCGACACGCGTAGCGCCGGGGTCGCAAGATGGCCGGCCCCCACCCGAAATTCCGCGTCCGTCCAGGCCAGCTCGACATCGCGCTCTCCAGCGTCGCGCAAGGTCGCGGACGTGACCAACACCCCGTGCGCCGGCCGGGCGAGCGTCGCGACGAACGGCACGGTCGGATCGAGCCAGTGTCGATGGAGCCCCACGTCGCGGTCGCCCGCGTCGCGCCGATCGAGCCGCAGGAACATAACGTGCTCCGGCCGCGTGCCCGGGTCGACCGGCGGCAAGGCAAGCGCCCGCAGCATCGCCTGCCAGGCGACCAGCCGCTCCAGAGCCCGGCGGCGCAGGCTGCGGCAGGTCGCCTCGATGCGCAGGCGCACCGCCTCCTCCAGCTCCTCCGCCTCGTCTTCCAGCCGCGCCTCGAGCCGGCCAACAAGCGTTCGCAACGGCGCCTCCAGCCGGGCCAAAGAGCGGCCCAAGGCCTCGGCGGCCTCAACCAACGATGCCGAGACTGGAAACAGGTCGGCCTCATGCGTCGCGGCGCCAGGAGCCGCATCGCCCGGCAGCCGGGCCAGGGTCAGCGCCCGAGCCTGGGCCAGAAAGACCTCGGTCGGGTTGCGTCTGCCTTCGGCGATGAACTCCGGCTCCGCAAGCCGCGCGGTCCAGCCAGGTCCTGGCAGCGCGCGGGCGGCCTGCAGCGCCGCATCCAGCGGTGTCTCCAGGGTGGGGTTGCCCGCCACGAGATCTTCGAGGCGGCGGCGCATCCCCCGCGCGCGTGAGCGGCCGCCCTCTGCGCCCAGCAGCCATCGGCGCAGCTCGGCCGTCTCGACGCCGGACAATTCGACGGCGAAGGCGGCATCGGCGGCGTCGAAGACGTGATGGCCCTCGTCGAAGACGTAGCGCAACGGCACCGTCGCGTCGTCGATTCCGCCCCAGGCGGCCTGCGCCATCACCAGGGCATGATTGGCGATGACCAGGTCGGCGCCGCGAGCCCGGCGGATCGTGTGCTCGACGAAACAGCGCTTCCAATGCGGGCAGGCGGAATGGATGCACTCGCCCCGGCGGTCGGCGAGCGCGGCCAGCAGTCCCGCGCCGAACAGGTCGGCGAACCAGCCCGGCAGATCGCCACCCATGACGTCGCCGTCCGCGCTCGCCATGGCCCAGCGGGCCAGCAGGCCCATCGGCACGACGCCCACCGCCGACGCGCCGCCGGAGGCCGATTGCACCGCGTCCTCGAAATTCAGCAGGCACAGATAGTTCTCGCGCCCCTTGCGAACGACCGCGCGGCGACGCCGCTCGGAGGGGTCCGGAAACAGCCGCGCGAGCTCGGTGTCGAGCTGCCGCTGCAGATGACGGGTGAAGGTCGACAGCCACACGGCTCCCCGGTTGCGCTCGGCCCACAGGCTCGCGGGCGCGACGTAGCCGAGGGTCTTGCCGGTGCCGGTCCCCGCCTCGGCCAGCACCATGACCGGGTCGCCCCGTCGCTCGCGCGGCGCGAACGCCGCCGCCGCCGCCGCCGCGTAGTCGGACTGGCCCGGCCTGGCCTCGGCGGCGGCACCGAGCATGGCGGCCAGGCGCGTCCGTGCCTCGCTTGCGGCGACCGGCAACGAAGATGGGGGCGGGGCGGGCGCTGTCTCCTCCCATTCCGGAAGGCGCTTCCAGATCCGCAACGGCTCGATCCCCGGCAGGGCGGCGCGCTGCCCAAGGGCCGCGAGCACGGCACCCCCCCAGGTCCAGCCGGCCTGCGCCATACGGGCGGCGAGCGGTGCCGCGTCGCGGTTGCGTGGCAGGTCGCGCCCCGCCGCCAGTTCGGCCAGCAACGCGCTGGCAAGCTCGGGCAACAGGGCGGCGGCATCGCCTGCCTTGTCCGGCGGGGAAACACCCAGCGCGATCGCCAGGCCGCGCGGGGTGGGGGCGGCGGGCCGGGCTGGCCTGACGAAGGCGTAGAGTTCCAGCAAATCGCGCGCCGGGCGCGGCCGGACGGCTAGCCGCCGCCAGGTCAACGGCGCGTGAACCAGCACCGGCGGCACGCCGCCGAGCGTCTCGGCCGCCTCGGCGCAGGGCAGGTCGAGCAGTTCGCCGTCCTCGGTCAGGATCGCCGCCCGACCAAGCCCCGCGACCAGCGACGGGCCGGCGACCGCGAGGTGCTGCACAAGGCGGTGCCCGGCGGTTTCGTCCATCGCCGCACTATAAGGAGTGCGACCGATTGACCAAGGCCGACCCCGTCCATAGCTTCCGGCCAGCATGCAATCGGCCGCCCCCCAGTCAAAAGACGCCCTTCCCAGAGCCTGGCCGTTCGAGGAAGCGCGCAAGGTCGCCGAACGTCTGCCGGCCACCGGCCGAACCATGGCGATTTTCGAGACCGGCTACGGCCCGTCCGGCCTGCCGCATATCGGAACTTTCGGCGAGGTCGCCCGCACCTCGTGGGTGCGGCACGCCTTTACCGCGCTCACCGGCCAGGGCTCGCGGCTGATCGCGTTCAGCGACGACATGGACGGATTGCGAAAAGTTCCCGACAACGTGCCGAACCCCGAGGTGCTTCGCGCCCATCTCGGCCAACCGCTGTCTCGCGTGCCCGATCCGTTCGGCACCCATGAGAGTTTCGCGGCGCACAACAACGCCCGCTTGCGGGCGTTCCTCGACGGCTTCGGCTTCCAGTACGAGTTCGCATCCGCGTCCGACTACTACCGCGCCGGAACATTCGATGCGGCGCTGATCCGCGTGCTGGAACGGCACGAGGAGATCGTCGCGGCCATCCTGCCGACGCTCGGGGCGGAGCGGGCCGCGAGCTACTCCCCGATCCTGCCGATCCATCCGAAGACCGGCGTGGTGATGCAGGTGCGCATTGACGCCATCGACGTCGCCGCGGGCACGGTGGCGTGGAGCGATCCTGCCGATGGGGCCCGCTATGAAACCCCGGTCGCGGGCGGCGCGTGCAAGCTGCAGTGGAAAGCCGACTGGGCGATGCGCTGGCACGCGCTGGGCATCGACTACGAGATGTCTGGCAAGGATCTCATCGACAGCGTCAGATTGTCCGGGAAGATCTGCCGCATCCTCGGCAGCCCGCCGCCGGTCGGTTTCACCTATGAGCTGTTTCTCGACGAGCAGGCGCAGAAGATCAGCAAAAGCAAGGGCAACGGCCTATCGGTCGACGAATGGCTCCGCTACGCCCCGGCCGAGAGTCTGTCACAGTTCATGTACAATCAGCCGCAACGGGCCAAGCGGTTGTTCTTCGACGTGATCCCGCGCGCCGTCGATGAATACATCGCCAATGCGGAAAGGGCGCTGGCCCAGCCGGAGCCGGAGATTTTCGCCAACCCCGCCTGGCACATCCATGCGGGCCGCGTCCCGGCCGACGCGCACGCGCCGGTCTCGTTCGCGATGCTGCTGAACCTCGCGAGCGTTGCCAACGCCGACACGCCGGCGCGGTTGTGGGGCTATATTGCCCGTTACGCGCCGTCGGCGTCGCCGGAGAGCGCGCCGCTGCTGGCACGGCTGGTCGAGCATGCCGTGGCGTACTATCAGGATTTCGTGCGCGCCAAGAAGCACCATCGCGAGGCCGGGCCGATGGAGCGGGTGGCGCTGGCCGAGCTCGCGGACGGGCTTCGTGCCTTGCCGGCAGGCATACCGGCCGAGGACATCCAGACCGTCGTCTACGAGGTGGGCAAGCGCCATCCTTTTCCGGACCTGCGCGCCTGGTTTGGATGTCTTTATCAGGTATTGCTGGGGCAGGACGAAGGGCCCCGCTTCGGGCAATTCGCCGCCCTCTACGGGATCCCGGAAACCGTGCGGCTCATCGACGACGCGCTCGCCCGCGAACCCGCAATCGCCTGAGACCATGGCGGGGCGGTGGAAACGGATCGGCCGGCATCTGCCTGCCCTGTTGGGCGTGCTACTCTTCGTCGGCGCGATCTATGTCGTGCAGAAGGAATTCCGCCACCTCAAGATCGACGACATCAAGAAGGCGCTCGCGGCGATCCCGCACATGGCGCTGTTGTTCTCGTTCCTGTGGACGCTGGCGGCCTACGGCGTGCTGACGTTCTATGACCGGCTCGGCACGATCTATGCTGGCCATCCGGTCAGCCACGCCAAGGCCGCGTTCGCCTCGTTCTGTGCCTATTCCTTGTCGCACAACCTCGGGTTTGCCGCGGTGTCCGGGGCCGCAGTCCGCTATCGCCTGTATGCGCACTGGGGCCTCGCGCCGTTCGAGATCGCCAAAGTCATCGCGTTCTGCAGCTTGACCTTCGGCCTCGGCGGCATGGTGCTGGGCGGCGGCATCCTGTTCCTGGAGCCGCAGGCGGTGCCGTTCTTCGGCGACCATCTGCCGCGCCTCGCCATGTATGCCGTCGGCGTTGGAATGTTCGGCCTCGTCGGCGCCTACATCACGCTGTCCAGCGTCATGCCGAAGCTGAAGGTCTTCGGCTATGAGATCGAGCTGCCGCACTGGCGGATGGCGCTCATCCAGGTGCTGCTGGCGACCGTCGACGTGGCCGTCACGGCAGCGATTTTCTACGCGCTGCTGCCCCAGGTGCAGGGCCTAGGGTACGCGCGGCTGCTCGCGATCTATCTGAGCAGCTACACGGCGGGCCTGGTTGCCAGCGTGCCGGGCGGCCTCGGCGTGTTCGACAGCGCCATGCTGCTGGGTCTCGCGCCGTATATGGAGCCGCCGGCCATCGTCGGCGCGATCCTGGTGTTCCGGCTATACTACTACATCATTCCGCTGTTCCTCGCCGGCTCGATGTTTGCCGGCAACGAAATCTACATGCGCGGCAAAGGTCTGATCCGGCCCTCCGCGCCGGTGGCCGCGCGTCCGCGCTGGAGCGAGCCGGATTTCGCGGTCGCCGCCGGCACCGGGGCGGTGGCGCTCTGCGGGTTTCTGCTCCTGGGCCTCGGCCTGCTGGAGCAGCGGCCGAACTACGACTGGATCGATCCGGATTATGCGGAGGTCGCGGCTCAGGCCGGTCAGTTCCTGCCGTCGCTGATCGGGGCCGCGCTGATCGTGCTGGCTTTCGCGATGTCGCGGCGGGTCAATCTCGCCTGGGCGGCGACGATCTTCCTGCTGCTGGCAGCCGCCGCGGTGACGCTGGCGAAGGGCGAGCCGTCCTGGATTCCCGCCGTGCTCGCCGTGGCGACCCTGCTCGTGGCGCCGTTCCGATCGGCGTTCTATCGCCACGCCCGGCTGCTGAGTGGCCCGGTGCACGCCTCGGTGGCGCTTCCGTTGCTCGTGCTGGTCGTCTGCGGCGTCGCGCTCGCGGTGTTCGAGAGGCATGTCCGCTGGCTCGATGACAATGCATTCTGGGAAGTGATCCTCTCGCGCGACGTGCCGAACACGTTGCGGGTATCGATCGCCGTCTCGGTGGCGCTCGCCGCGGCCGCGTTGTGGCGTCTCGTGCGGCCTGGTCGGGTCAACACCCTGGTGTGGGGCGCCGCCGCGCGTCAGCACTACGTCGATCTGGGCGCCTCGCCGCCGGCGCGTGCCGATGGGCTCCTGTGGGGCGAGGCGGAGCGTTCGGCGATCGTCTTCCGCAGGGTGGGCGGCGTGCTCTTGGCGCTTGGCGACCCGGCCGGCCTGGACAGCGACCGGGTGTCCGCCGTGTGGCGGCTGCGCGACCTTGCCCGGCAGGAAGGCATGGAACTTGCGGTGTGGAACGCCGGAGCCGGATTGCTGAAGGTCTATGCGGATATGGGCCTTTCCGCGCTGCTGCTCGGCCGCGACGGCTTGCCGGTCGACGATCGGCCGGTCGACCCGGATCAGGCCAGTTCGGATGGGCGCTATCTGGTGTGTGTCGCCGAGCGGGATCTGCCGGCGCTGACGCGGGTTTTGCCCGAGATGACATCCGGCCTCGATGCCGAATTTCGCGGCGGCGGCGCCGTCGTGGCCCATCCCGCCGCCGCCGCGTAGGCGTGCAACTTACGCCATCAGTTTGCCGTTAGTCGGCGACCGCAACGGAGGCCCCATGACCGACCCTGCCAGCACGCGCCTGAGCCGCGTGAGCGAAGGCTTGCCACATCCGCTCGGTGCCACATGGGATGGCGTCGGCGTGAACTTCGCCCTGTTCTCGGCGCACGCGACCAAAGTCGAGCTGTGCCTGTTCGACGCCGCCGGCGAGCACGAGATCGAACGCATCGAGTTGCCGGAATTCACCGACGAGGTCTGGCACGGCTATCTCCCGGACGCGCGGCCCGGCACGGTGTATGCCTATCGTGTCTATGGGCCCTACGAGCCCGAGGCGGGGCATCGCTTCAACCACAACAAGCTTCTGCTCGATCCCTACGCGAGGGGCCTTGTCGGCAAGCTGACCTGGGATCCGGCCGTCTTCGGCTACACGATGGAGAGCGGCGACGACCTGACGTTCGACGAGCGCGACAGCGCCAAGTTCATGCAGAAATGCGAAGTGATCGACCCCGCGTTCACCTGGGGCGCGGACCGCAAGCCGCGCATCCCGTGGGAGCGGACGATCTTCTACGAGACCCATGTCAAGGGTTTCACCAAGCGGCACCCGGCGATCCCCGAGGCTCTGCGCGGCACCTATGCCGGCCTCGCGCAGAAGGAGATCGTCGACTACATCCGCGCCCTCGGCGTGACCTCCGTCGAGCTGCTGCCGATCCACGCCTTCCCCGACGACAGCCATCTGCTGGAGAAGGGGCTGCACAATTTCTGGGGCTACAACACGCTCGGCTTCTTCGCTCCGGAAGCGCGGTATGCCTCGCGGCCGTCGATTAAGGAATTCAAGGAAATGGTCGCCCGCCTGCATGACGCGGGCATCGAGGTGATCCTCGACGTCGTCTACAACCACACCGCCGAGGGCAACGAAAAGGGTGCCACGTTGTCGTTTAAGGGCATCGACAACGCCGCGTACTATCGCCTGATGCCCGACGATCGACGCTATTACATCAACGACACCGGTACCGGGAACACGCTCAATCTGTCGCACCCGCGCGTGCTGCAGATGGTCAACGACAGCCTGCGCTACTGGGCGACCGAGATGCGCGTCGACGGGTTCCGCTTCGACCTCGCCACGATTCTCGGGCGCGAGGATTACGGGTTCGACGAGGGCGGCGGGTTCCTCGATTCCTGCCGGCAGGATCCGGTCCTGTCCAGCGTGAAGCTGATCGCCGAGCCCTGGGATCTCGGTCCCGGCGGCTATCAGGTCGGCGGCTTCCCGCCCGGCTGGGCGGAGTGGAACGACAAGTTCCGCGACACCACGCGATCATTCTGGAAAGGCGACGAAGGCGCCGCGCCCGACATGGCGGCATGCCTCAGCGGGTCGGCCGACAAATTCAACCGGCGCGGCCGCAAGGCGTGGTCGAGCGTGAATTTCGTCACCGCCCATGATGGCTTCACGCTGAACGACGTGGTCAGCTACAACGACAAGCACAACGAGGCCAACGGCGAGGACAATCGCGACGGCCATTCGAACAACCACAGCTGGAACCATGGGGTCGAGGGACAGACCGAGGACCCCGACATCGGCGCGCTGCGCGAACGGCAGAAGCGCAACGTCCTGACCACGCTGCTGCTGTCCCAGGGCACGCCGATGCTGCTGGCCGGCGACGAGTTCGGCCGCACGCAGGGCGGCAACAACAACGCCTATTGCCAGGACAGCGAGATCGGTTGGGTCGATTGGGGGATCATTCCGGAGGGCGAGGCGCTGCTGGCGTTCACTCGCCGATTGATTATGCTGCGTGGGCGTCACCCGGTGCTGCGGCGCGGCCGCTTCCTGACCGGCGCATACAATGAGGAGCTCGGCGTCAAGGACGTGAGCTGGATCAACACCGACGGCGCGGAGATGACGCAGGCCAACTGGGACGACGCAGGCACCCGCTGTTTCGGCATGTTGCTTGATGGCCGCGGGCAGGCGACCGGTATCCGCCGGCCGGCGAGCGACGAGACGTTGTTTTGGGTACTCAACGCCTTTCACGACGTGGTGGCGTTCACCTTGCCGTCGGTGGCCGGCGGCGACACCTGGGTGCGCCTGCTGGACACAGCCGCCCCCGAGGCGGCCGAGGATTCGTTCCACAGTGGCGAGACGTATGACGTGACTGGCCGCTCTAACCTTCTGTTCGTTCTGCGAACCGGCGCGACCCAGTCGCCGCCGACGAGTGCCGCGCCGACCCCGTCCACGACCGCACGCCGCGCCCCCCGGGCGCGGGCGCGACCCCACGGATGAGCTGAGTTCGACCCGGCGGAGTCTTTCACGTGCGGTCGGCCGGGGCCTCAAACCGGCCGGCCGCCGCATGATGTGACATTTCAGCGGCAGCGCATTTTTTTTCGAATCGTGGAGAGACCGATCTCGACACGCCAGCGCATGCCCATTACCGTCATGTCAGAAAGCCGTTAACGATCTAATCTCGCTGGGGGCGTTACGTGGCAATCATCGGGGGAACGGACGGTAACGACCTAACTTTCGCGGGCCCGGCGCGCGCGGAGGCGGACCTCCAGGGAGCCAAAGCGGCGCAGCACCCGGCAGAAATACGCATGCGATGGAAGGGTCAGTGGGATGACGTGCCGCTGCGTGGAGGCGTGGGCGGAGACGATCCGGGGCAAACATCTCGACGATAGGAGCGAGATGATATGCGTGGTCCTGCGGATCGGATGCGGCGACATTCTCGGGTGTGGGGAATGACCCAAACGCATACAGGGCCGAAACGTTAAAATTGTCGATAGCGACATGGCTACCCCTCGTCGGATTTCTGCCTGCGGAGGTTTAGGGGTGCGTCGTTTGAGGTTCGTTGTGTTGTCCAAGCCGAGGACCGCCGCGACGCCGGTAAGGGTCGGACCGGTGCGCGCGGGCGGCGGCAGAGCTGTGACGGTTCGGCGACATTTCATTTTTTTGAGAGTCGTGCCGACATTGATCTGGACCGTTACCGTCTCTCATGATAATGGGCAACGCTATATTAACGATTAGTTCCTTGGGGGGGGTTATGGGCAGTCCGACAAACGGCGACGACGTTCTCGTTGGAACCGATGGAAATGACACGATTGATGCGCTTGCCGGCAACGACAGGGTCACCGGCGGCAAAGGCGCGGACAAGATATATGGCGGGTCAGGCAACGACACGGTCGTCGTTAATGCGGGCGACGCGCAGACCGGCGAGACGCTGGACGGTGGAGCGGACGTCGACACATTGCTGCTCGGCGACAACGCCAATCTCGCGGCGGACAACCCGACCACGAACTTCGAGACGTTGCTGATCGACTATCGGGCCACCATCGGGGCCAATCAGCTCGCCGACTTCAGCACGATCTCCGGCAATGGCGGCAGCAGCGGTTCGAGGTTCTACCTGACCGGCGCAAGCGCCGGCTCCTACAGCTTCGCCGGGAAGACCGTTGACAGCCGCATCCACTTCACCGGCAGCAGCGGCAACGACACGATCACCGGCTCGTCCGGCGACGACTGGATCAGCGGCGGCGTGGGCGCGGACCATATCAGTGCCGGTTCCGGCAACGACACAGTCTATGTCGCCGCTGGCGACACGCAGACCGGCGAGACGCTGGACGGCGGTGCGGATGTCGACACATTGTTGCTCGGCGACAACGCCAATCTCGCGGCGGACAACCCGACCACGAACTTCGAGACGTTGCTGATCGACTATCGGGCCACCATCGGGGCCAATCAGCTCGCCGACTTCAGCACGATCTCCGGCAATGGCGGCAGCAGCGGTTCGAGGTTCTACCTGACCGGCGCAAGCGCCGGCTCCTACAGCTTCGCCGGCAAGACGGTGGACACTCGCATCCACTTCACTGGCAGCAGCGGCAACGACACGATAACTGGCTCATCCGGAAACGACTGGATCAGCGGCGGCGTGGGCGCGGACTATATCAGTGCCGGTTCCGGCAATGACACCGTCTATATCGGTGCCGGCGACGCGCAGACCGGCGAGACGCTGGACGGCGGCGCGGATGTCGACACATTGCTGCTTGGCGACAACGCCAATCTCGCGGCGGACAACCCGACCACGAACTTCGAGACGTTGCTGATCGACTATCGGGCCACCATCGGGGCCAATCAGCTCGCCGACTTCAGCACGATCTCCGGCAATGGCGGCAGCAGCGGTTCGAGGTTCTACCTGACCGGCGCAAGCGCCGGCTCCTACAGCTTCGTCGGCAAGACGGTGGACACTCGCATCCACTTCACGGGCAGCAGCGGCAACGACACGATAACTGGATCGGCCGGAAACGACTGGATCAGCGGCGGCACGGGCGCAGACCATATCAGTGCCGGTTCCGGCAATGACACGGTCTATATCGCTGCCGGCGACACGCAGACGGGCGAGACGCTGGACGGCGGCTACGGCACTGACACGTTGCTCCTAGGCGACAACGCCAACCTCGCGCCAGACAATCCTACGACCAATTTCGACACGTTGGCCATCGACTACCGAGCGACTATCGGCGCCAACCAAATCAGCGATTTCTTTTCGATCACTGGCGATGGCGGCAGCAGCGGCTCCACGTTCTACTTGTACGGGGCCAGCGCTGGTGCCTACAGCTTTGCCGGCAAGACGGTAGATACCCGCATCCATTTTATTGGCAGCAGCGGCAACGACACGATCACCGGCTCGTCCGGAAACGACTGGATCAGCGGCAGCACGGGAGCGGACCGCGTCAGCTCCGGATCCGGCAACGACACGGTCTACGTCGCCGCTGGCGACGCGCAGACCGGCGAGACGCTGGACGGCGGTGCGGATGTCGACACATTGTTGCTCGGCGACAACGCCAATCTCGCGGCGGATAACCCGACCACGAACTTCGAGACGTTGCTGATCGACTATCGGGCCACCATCGGGGCCAATCAGCTCGCCGACTTCAGCACGATCTCCGGCAATGGAGGCAGCAGCGGTTCGAGGTTCTACCTGACCGGCGCAAGCGCCGGCTCCTACAGCTTCGCCGACAAGACGGTGGACGCTCGCATTCACTTCACTGGCAGCAGCGGCAACGACACGATTACCGGCTCGTCCGGCGAGGACTGGATCAGCGGCGGCGTGGGCGCGGACCATATCAGTGCCGGTTCCGGCAATGACACCGTCTACATCGGTGCCGGCGACGCGCAGACCGGCGAGACGTTGGACGGCGGCTCAGGCGTGGACACTCTGCTGCTCAGCGACAACGCCAATTTCGCGCCGGACAATCCAACGACCAACTTCGACACGTTAGCCATCGACTACCGCGCCACGGTCGGAGCAAACCAACTCGCCGACTTCAGCACGATCTCCGGCGATGGCGGCAGCAGCGGCTCCATATTCTACCTGTATGGCGCCAGCGCTGCCGTCTATGATTTCTCAGGCAAGACTGTGGATAGCCGCATCCATTTTATTGGCAGCACGGGCCACGACACCATCACGGGGTCATCTGGAAACGATTGGCTGAATGGCGGCGGCAGTTCAGACACCCTGACTGGGGGCGCTGGCAACGATACCTTCGCGTTCGCGAAAGGAGAACTCGCCGGGGATATCATCAAGGACTTCCAAGGCGCCGGGGTTGGGGGAGGAGATACCCTACGCCTGTCCGGCTACGGTTCTGGCGCCACGCTCCAGCACGACACGGGCAGCGCTTACACCGTCCACTTCGGAACGTCGGGCGCTGAACACCTGACGATCGTCGCGAACGCCACGCTCACGACATCGGACTATACGTTCGTTTAGCCAGAACCCTCTCCCTGCGTCATTGCCCGTCCCGGGCCAAACCCGGAAGGGCAATGACGCACTCGCGCCCACCCTTCTTGCCCATGAGCGGGACCACGTACACCATCCACTTCGCAACGACGAACGTGGAGCATCTAGCGATCGCCGGCGCGACGCTCACGACGTCGGACTATGCATTCATCTGAAATAGCCACTTCCCAGCCGCTCGCATCCGGGCGGCTGCTCGCGTGAACTCAGCGTATTGCCGGCCTGGCGCAGCTGATCCAACTCTTCAGCACCTGCGCAACGACCTTGGCGGCAGAAAGCCATAGTCATATCGGCCCGGGCCAGGAAACTGGGATCTCCTCGCTTGCATGCGATGCAAGCATTGAATACCACTCACACATGGAGTCACGCCCGCATAGCGAAACCACGACGCTGACCATCCGTCACGTGGACCGGCGGCTGCGGGACCAGTTGCGGGTCAGGGCGGCACAGCACGGGCAGTCGATGGAAGCGGAGCTGCGACAGATTCTGCGGGACGTGCTGGCCAAGGAGGAGAGGCCGCCGGAGGTCAACCTCGCCGAGGCCATCCGCCGACGCATTGCGCCGCTTGGCGGGGTCGATCTGGAACCAATGCCGCGCGTGGACATCCAAGAGCCGCCGCGTTTTGACGAATGATCGTGCTCGATACGAATGTCATCTCGGAGCTTATGCGGCCCGAGCCGCACCCGAGGGTGTTCGACTGGGTCGCGGAGCGGCCACGCGGCTCGCTCTACACGACCAGTATTACCCATGCCGAAATTTTCTATGGCATCGAGGCGATGCCGGCCGGCAGGCGGCGTGACGCACTCGCCGCGGTGGCGCGTGGTATTTTCGAGGAAGAGTTCGCCGGACGGGTGCTGCCGTTTCGCGACGAGGCCGCGGGGCATTTCGCGCGTCTGGTGGACGCTCACCGGCGGGCCGGGCAGCCGATCGAAGGCTTCGACGCCCTGATCGCGGCCACGACGCTCGCCGCCGGCGCGGAGATCGCCACGCGCGACGTCGGCGGGTTTGCGGGGTGTGGTCTCACGGTCATCAATCCCTGGGGGCCGTCGTGACCCCCACCCGAGACGCGCGCGAGAACATCCTGGCGCGGGCGGCTACGCTGCTCGCTCATGACGGGGACCTTCCGCACGATCCGGTCGTGCCGCCGATCTATCAGACCTCGCTCTTCACATTCCGCTCCTATGCCGAAATGGCCGACGCCTTCGCCGGGCGGACGCGGCGGCCGATGTACTCGCGCGGGGACAACCCGACGGTCATGGAATTCGAACGCCGCATCGCCGAGCTGGAGGGGGCGGAGGCGTGCCGCGCGTTCTCGTCGGGAATGGCGGCGATCAGCGGAGCGGTCCTTGGCCTGGTCGATTCCGGGCAGCGCATCGTCGCGGTGCGACACGTCTATGGCGACGCCTACCGGTTGTTCGAGCGGCTGCTGCCGGCGTTGGGGATCGGCGTCGAATATGTCGACGGGAGCGACCCCGATGCGGTCGAGGCGGCGCTGCCGGGGGCGGCGATGCTCTATCTGGAAAGCCCGACGTCGATGGTGTTCGAGCTGCAGGAATTGCCGCGACTGGCCGCCCTGGCGCAAGCGCACGGCGCGATCAGCGTGATCGACAATTCCTGGGCGACGCCGCTGTTCCAGCAGCCGATCGCGCATGGCATCGACCTGGTGCTGCACTCGGCCTCGAAATATCTCGGCGGGCACTCCGATGTGGTCGCCGGCGTGCTGTCGGGGTCGGCGGCGCTGATCGGACGCGTCAACCAACGCAGCTATCCGGTGCTGGGCGCGAAGCTGTCGCCGTTCGAGGCATGGCTGTTGCTGCGCGGCCTGCGCACCCTGCCGTCGCGACTGCTGCGGCACGAACGCAGCGGGCTGGCGATCGCCGAACGGCTGCGCGCGCATCCGGCGGTCACGCGCGTGCATCACCCCGCGTTCTCCAATCACCCCGGGCGCGCGACCCTTGCGGGGACCACGGGCCTGTTCTCGTTCGAGGCGGACGCCTCCATCGACATCCCGCGTTTCGTGGATGCGTTAACGCTGTTCCGGATAGGGGTGAGCTGGGGCGGTCACGAAAGCCTCGTGGTCCCGGCGATGGCGAGCCTGGAGCAGACGCCGGGCGTGAACTCGATGTCGACTTTTGGCGTCTCGGAGCGTCTGATCCGACTGCACGTTGGCCTGGAGGATCCCGACGATCTTTGGGCCGATCTGGAACACGCGTTCGCCACGGGGGAAAATCCATGAGACTCTTGATTGCGGCCGCCGCCGCGCTGATGGCCGGCGCGAGCGCCGCTGCCGCCGACACGACGCTGAAGCTGGTCGAAGTCATCACGAGCCCACCGAGAACGGCGCTGCTGAAGCAGCAGACGACTGCGTTCGAGGCGGCCAATCCGGGTACGAAGGTCGAGATCATCTCGCTGCCGTGGGGACAGGCGTTCGAAAAATTCCTGACCATGGTACAGGCCGGCGACACGCCGGACGTCGTCGAGATGCCGGAGCGGTGGCTCGGCCTATATGCCAACAACGCGCAGCTGCAGGATCTCGGCCCCTGGATGGCGAAATGGCCGAACACGGCCAATCTCGGGCCGCGGGCGATCGAGCTCGGCTCGGTCGTCAACAACACGCAGTATATGCTGCCATACGGGTATTACGTGCGGGCGATGTTCTGGAACAAGAAGCTGTTCCAACATGCGGGATTGACCGCGCCGCCGTCGACGATGGACGAATTCGCAACCGACGCCACGAAAATCAGCGCCATTCCGGGCAAGTATGGCTATTGCCTGCGCGGCGGTCCCGGTGGGTTCACCGGCGCGCAGTATTTCATGAACGCGATGGGCGGCAAGGCAGGGTATTTCAACGCCGACGGGACCTCGACCTTCAACGAGCCGGGTTCCGTCCGCGGCCTGCAGATGCTGGTCGATCTGTACAAAAGCGGCGCGGCGCCGAAGGATTCCGTGGGTTGGGGTTTCAACGAAATCGTCTCGGGCTTCTATTCCGGCACCTGCGCGCTGCTGGATCAGGATCCGGACGCGCTGATCGGCATCGCCGACAAGATGCCGGCCGAGGATTTCGGCGTGGCACCGATGCCAAAAGGACCGGGCGGCCATGCCTACCCGTCGCTCGGCTACAGCGGATGGGCGATGTTCGCCAATGTGAAGGACAAGGCGGCGGCGTGGAAGCTGATCGCCTGGCTGGGCTCGCCGGAGAACAACATTGCCTGGTCGAAATTCGTCGGAACTCTGCCGATCTACAAGGGCGCGGACAAGGACGCGTTCTTCGGCAGCGAGAAATTCCGCGGATGGTTCGCCGAACTCGATGATCCGGACACCTACAAGCTGGTCGTGGTGCCGTCGCATCTGGAGAATCTCGGCAACTTCTTCGACAACGTCTCGGTCAAGACGTATCAGCAGGCATTGCTGGGACAACGTTCCGCGCAATCGGTGGCCGATGAGTGGGCGGCGTATCTGACGGAGCAGCAGCAGGCGTATCTGGCGAAGGCGAAGAAGTAGGGGGATTTCGTCCGGACCGCGACATCGGTTCGGAGAGCGTCCGAAATGCGCCGCTGGCGCACCGCCGCCGAGCCGTGGGTCTGCCTTTCGCCGGCGCTGCTGATCCTGGCGCTCGTGCTGCTGGCGCCGCTGATCGTGGGCCTTGCGTTCTCGTTTCGCCGCTTCACCGCGTTCCGTTCCGAATTCGTGGGCTTCGGGCAATACGCGCGGATGCTCGACGACCCGACCTTGCACGCCGCCCTGTGGAACACGCTGTGGTGGACCGCCGCCAGCCTCGTGCTGCAACTCCTGCTGGGTCTGGGCCTGGCCATGCTGCTGAACCGGCGGTTTCCGGGACGGGCATTGGTGCAGGCGATCGTCTTCCTGCCGTGGGCGGTGCCGACGTTCCTCGCGGGTCTCACGTGGGCGTGGCTGTTTAACCCGGTCATCGGACCGCTGCCGGGGTGGCTGCACGCGATCGGCCTGGCCTCGCGCGAGACGAGCATCCTGTCCGATCCGGCCACCGCGATGTGGGGGCCGATCACCGCGAATGTGTGGTTCGGCGTGCCGTTCTTCGCCATTACGCTGCTCGCCGCGCTGAAGACCATTCCGGCCGAGTTGCATGAGGCGGCCTCGATCGACGGTGCCTCGGCATGGCAGCGATTCCTGCTGCTGACCTTGCCGTTCCTGACGCCGACCATCGCCATCACGGTCATGCTGCGCACGATCTGGATCGCCACCTTCGCCGACCTGATCTTCGTCATGACCGGCGGCGGCCCGGCCGGCGCCACCAACACGGTGGCCACCTACGTCTACGTCACCGCCTTCCGCTCGATGGACAAGGGCTACGCCAGCGCCGTGTCGGTGCTGCTCCTGGTGCTGCTCATCGCCTACGCGCTCAGTTTGATCCGGCTGCGGCGGCTGTTCGCGTGAAGCGCCTCGGGCTCTACGTGGCGGTCGCGGCCTATGTGGTCTTCGCGTTGTTTCCGCTGTTTTGGACGCTTAAAATCAGCCTCACCCCGCAGTCGCTGCTCTATGCGGAGGGCATTACGCTGTGGCCGAGCCGCGTGACGCTCGACAACTATGGGACTGTTTTGGCCGCGAGCAATTTCCCGCGCTATTTCGCCAACAGTTTGATCGTCTCCGGCTGCACCGCCCTCGCCGCGACGATGATCGCCGCATCCGCCGGCTACGCCCTGTCGCGGCTGGCGTTTCGCGGCAAGGCTGGGGTGGCGATGGTGCTGCTGCTGACGCAGACGTTCCCGCTGGTGATGGTCATTCCGCCCCTGTACCGCATCATGGCGAGCCTCGGCCTGACCGACAATCTGCTGGGGCTGATCATCGTCTACACGGCGTTCAACGTGCCGTTCGCGAGTTTTCTGATGCAGTCGTTCTTCGACGCGATTCCGCATGAGCTGGAGGAGGCGGCGATGATCGACGGCTGCACCCGCGCGCAGGCGGTGCGCCGCGTGGTGTTGCCGCTGACGCTTCCGGGGATGGGGGCGACGGTGGGATTCGTGTTCACCGCCGCCTGGAGCGAGCTGCTATTCGCGCTCATGCTCATCAACGACGAACGCAGCAAGACGTTCGCCGTCGGCCTGCTGACCTTCATCGGCAAGTTCGCCGTGGACTGGGGGCAGATGATGGCCGCGAGCGTGCTGGGCCTGATCCCGGTCTGCGTGTTCTTCGCCCTGTTGCAACGCTACCTGGTCGCGGGCCTCACGGCGGGAGCGGTGAAGGGTTAGGCCGCGCGTCGCCACTCCGCCTTGCCTTGCTGATCCAGCGTGGAAAAATCCGCGTCCGTCAGCACGATGTTCGCCGCCGCGACGTTCTCCTCCAGATGCGCCACGATCCCCGTGCCGGGGATCGGCAGCATGACGGGCGAACGACGCAGCACCCAAGCCAGCGCAATTTGGCCTGGCGTCGCGCGCAGCCGTTCGGCCACGTCCGTCAGCGTGGAATGGCCGTTCGCCAGCGCTCCCGCGGCCAGCGGGTACCAGGGGATGAAGCCGATGCCACTGGTCTCGCAATAATCAAGCACCGCCTCGCTGGTGCGATCGACGAGGTTGAAGCGATTCTGCACGGTCGCCACCCGAAAATACTTTTCGGCCGCCTGGATGTCTTCCACCTTCACTTCGCTGAGCCCGACATGGCGGATCAGACCCTGCTGCTGCATTTGCGCGATGCAGTCGAACTGTTCGTCACGCGGCACTTGCGGATCGATCCGGTGCAGTTGCCACAGATCAATCCGCTCGACGCGGAGCCGGCGCAGGCTGAGCTGCACGCATTGCCGTAGGTATTCGGGGCGGCCCACCAGCTCCCACACGTCGGGGCCCGAGCGGGTCAGGCCGCCTTTCGTGGCGATCACCATGCCGGTGTAGGGGTGCAGTGTCTCGGCGATCAGATTCTCGCTGATCTCGGGGCCGTAGCTGTCGGCGGTGTCAATAAAGTCAACGCCGAGATCGGGCAGCCGCCGCAGGGTGCGGCGGGCTTCTTCGGGGTCTTTCGGCTGGCCCCAGATGCCGTCGCCGGTGACGCGCATCGCGCCGAAGCCGAGGCGATGGACCGGCAGGTCGGCGCCGATGCTGAACTGGCCGGAAGCGTGGGCGGAAGCGTGGGTCATCGCATTGATCCTTGGAAGTAAGACCCTCACCCTGCCCTCTCCCAGAGGGAGAGGGAGAAGCAATCCGTCCTGCTCCCTCTCCCTCGGGGAGAGGGCCGCGGTGCGGGCCTGTATCGCCTAAAGCCCAGTGATCAGTCGCGGTTCCCGCCTACGCCGCGTCCGCCTCGGTTGTGCGCTTCTCGTGCCGCTTGCGCTCGTTGGGATCCAGGAACCGCTTGCGCAGACGAACGGCGGTCGGCGTGACCTCGACCAACTCGTCGTCCTCGATGTACGCGATCGCCTGCTCCAGGCTCATGCGGCGGGGCGGGATCAGCAGCATCGCCTCGTCCTTGCCGGCGGCGCGGATGTTGGTGAGCTTCTTCTCCTTAATCGGATTGACGTCCAGATCGCTGCCGCGCGAATGCTCGCCGAGGATCAGCCCGACATAGACCTTGTCGCCCGGATTGACGAACAGCGTGCCGCGCTCCTGCAAGTACCACAGCGCGTATTGCACCGCCTCGCCGTCGCTGTTGCTGATCAGGCTGCCGTTGCGCCGGCCCTCGATGGCACCCTTCCACGGCGCATAGCCATGAAAGATGCGGTTCATGACGCCGCTGCCGCGCGTGTCGGTGAGGAATTCGCCGTGATAGCCGATCAGCCCCCGCGACGGTATTAGGAAGGTCAGGCGGACCTTGCCGCCGCCCGACGGACGCATGTCCTGCAACTCGCCCTTGCGGCGGCTGAGCTTCTCGACCACCACGCCCGAATACGGCTCGTCGACGTCGGCGAGGATCTCCTCGATCGGCTCCTCGCGCTCGCCGGTCTCCTCGTTGATTCGCGTCAGCACGCGGGGGCGGCCGATGGCAAGCTCGAACCCCTCGCGACGCATCGTCTCGATCAACACGCCGAGCTGCAATTCGCCGCGGCCGGCGACCTCGAAGGATTCGCTCTCGGTGCTGACGGTGATCTTGATCGCGACGTTGCCCTCGCTCTCGCGCAGCAGGCGGTCGCGGATCTGGCGGGAGGTGACCTTCTTGCCCTCGCGGCCGCCCAGCGGTCCGTCGTTCACGCGGAACGTCATGGCCAGCGTCGGCGGATCGACCGGGATCGCGTGCAGCGGCGCCGAGATGGACGGGTCGGCGATGGTGTCGGGCACGGTGCCCTCGGTCAGGCCGGCGACCGCGATGATGTCGCCGGCCAGCGCTTCCTCGATGGCGATGCGTTCCAGGCCGCGAAATCCCATCAGCTTCGTCAGCCGCCCGGTCTCGACCACCGTGCCATCGTTGCGCATCACCTTGAGCGGCATGTTGAGCCTCGCGCGGCCCTGTTCGAGCCGCCCGGTCAGCACCCGGCCGAGGAAATTGTCGTAATCGAGGATGGAGGCGACCATCGCGAACGGCGCGTCGCGATCCAGCGTCGGCGCCTTCACGTGCCGGAGGATCAGATCGAACATCGGCGTCAGGCTTTCGCGAGCGTCCTCGAGATTCTCGATCGCCCAGCCCTGCCGCCCGGAGGCATAGAGCATCGGGAAATCGAGCTGCTCGTCGGTGGCGCCCAGCGAGGCGAACAGATCGAAAATCTCCTCGTGAACCTCGTGGGCGCGGGAGTCCTGGCGGTCGATCTTGTTGACGACCACCATGGGCTTGAGGCCGCGTTGCAGCGCCTTGCCAACCACGAACTTGGTCTGCGGCAGGACGCCCTCGGCGGCGTCGACCAGGACGATCGCGCCATCCACCATGCCGAGGATGCGCTCGACCTCGCCGCCGAAATCGGCGTGGCCCGGTGTGTCGACGATGTTGATCCGGGTGTCGTGCCACATCACCGAGGTGCACTTGGCGAGGATCGTGATCCCGCGCTCACGCTCCAGATCATTGCGGTCGAGCGCCCGCTCGGCGACGACCTGATGGTCGCGGAACGCGCCGGATTGCTTCAGCAGCTGATCGACGAGGGTCGTCTTCCCATGGTCGACGTGGGCGATGATCGCGATGTTGCGGATGTCCATGGGAGCCCTGCCGGTCGAACGAAAAAAGCCGGTTCGCCTCGCGGCGACCGTGCTGCGCCGCACACATAGGCGGTTGGACGGCTTCGCGCCATGACAAACGCAAAACCCCGCCGCGCGAACGCGACGGGGCTCTGATGGATATCGCTACCGATTATTGAGCGATCGATGGCGCGGCGTTGCCGGGCGCTCCGGGCACGATCACCTGTGTCGAGCCCGGACCGCTAAAGCTCGCCTGGGGCCGAGCTTGGTTGCCGCCGGAGCCTCCCGCGCCGCCGACCGAGCCGGAGATGCCGCCCAAGGTGTTTGGCGGCACGTTCTCGGTCCCGCCGCCGAAATTCGCCTGCGGCCGGGCCTGATTGCCACCGGCACCGCCCGCGCCGCCGACCGAGCCAGAAATCCCGCCCAAACTATTTGGCGGTACCGCATTGTTGGGGCTCGGCCCGCTGAAGCTGGCTTGCGGCCGGCGCTGATTGCCACCGGCCCCGCCGGCACCACCGACCGAGCCGGAAATGCCGCCCAGCGAGTTCGGCACGACGTTGGGGTCGGGGCCGGGGCCGGTCCACGGCGTCGGCGGCGTCGCGTTGGCCACGTCGGGGCTCGCCGACACCGCCGCGGCCGAGACGGACGGGGTCGCCAACGCGCTGCGGATCGCCTGCATCGCCTGGGCGCGGTCGCCGCTGCCGAGCGAATGACGCGCCGCCTGGATCGCCGCGGTCTTGGGATCGTTGTCCGGCGTGCGGGCCAAAGAAGGATCGGTCGAGCGGCTCAACGCGCGCGTCTCGGCCCGCTCGAGAGCCTCCTGTGCCTCGCCGGTACGCCCACGCTTCAGCGCGGATTCGGCGTGCGCCAGGAATTGGTCGACCGAGGCATCCTGCGCCGGCACCGGCAGGCGAGGCGCCACTGCGCCGGTCGTGTTGCCGGGCTTGGTATGGGTGGCGGCGTTGGACAGCGGCGAATTCGAGTTTTGGGCCAGGGCTGTCCCGCCGATTAGCAGGACCGAAGCCGAGGCAAGCAGCAAAGCGCGCATGTTGCGTTCTCCTAAATCATGCCGGCTGAACGACTCACGAGGCGGAAGGTTCCACTTCAGACGACTGGCCGACCCCGCTCGCCCGACAGGTCGCGCAACGGCCTTGCGCCGTAATGGCTGATGATCTCCGCCGCGGCCACGCTGCCCAGGCGTCCGCATTCCGCCAGATCGGCCCCGGCCGTGAGCGCGGCGAGAAAGCCCGCGGCGTAGGCGTCACCCGCCCCGGTGGTGTCGACCACCGTCGTGGGCTCGGCCGGCACTGCCACGCGTTCGGTGCCGCGGATGACGACGCTGCCGTGCTCGCTGCGGGTCAACGCGGCCAGCGCCACGTCGCTTCCCGCACGGGCGGCGGCCGCCTCGAAATCGTCCGTCTCGTACAGGCTCACGACTTCCGCCTGGTTGGCGAACAGGATGTCGACATAGCCGCCGACGAGTTCGAGGAAGGCCGCGCGGTGGCGGCCGACGCAGAACGGGTCGGACAATGAAAGCGCCACCTGCCGCCCAGCCTCGTGCGCGGTGCGCGCCGCCGCGCGGAACGCCTCCTGCGCCGCCGGCGGGTCGAACAGATAGCCCTCCAGATACAGCACGGCGGAATCGGCAATCAGCGCGAGGTCGAGATCGTCCGGCCCGAACGCGACGCAGGCGCCGAGGAACGTGTTCATCGTGCGCTGCCCGTCGGGGGTCACCTGGATCAGGGAGCGCGCGGTCGGCGCGCCGCCCACCAGCGGCGGCGTCGGGAAATGCACGCCGGCGGCGGCGATGTCATGGCGGAAGATGGCACCGAGCTGGTCGTCGGCGACCCGGCCGAGATAGCCGACCCGGGCACCCATCGCGGCGGCGACGACGCACGTGTTGGCGGCCGAGCCGCCACTGGTTTCCTGGCCGGCCGGCATCGCCGCATACAGGGCCTCGGCCCGTGCCATGTCGATCAGCGTCATCGAACCGCGCGCCAGGTCGTGGCGGATGATGAAGTCCTCCTCGACCGGGGCCAGCACATCGACGATGGCATTGCCGATGCCGGTCAGGTCGAAGGTCGGGTTGCTCATGTCGCGCTCCGCTGGGGTCGCGACCGGCTACACGCTGGCGGGCGCGTCCGCAACGGACGAGCGGCCGAGATCAGGCGCCGAGTTCGTCCGTCGTGGCCACCACCACCGCGAACAGGTCGCCGACGCCGGCCAGGCTCGCCGCCTGTAACGCGGCGGCCGGGATCAGGGCGCCGTCCGCTCCGGGCAGGTCGCGCGTGGCGGTCGCTCGCGCGACGATGGTGGGCTGAAAGCCCAGGTTGAACGCGCCGCGCGCCGTCGAATTGACGCACATATGGGTCATGAAGCCGGCAAGGACGACCTGCGTGACCCCGGCGGCGCGCAGCCGCGCCTCGAGGTCGGTCTGCACGAACGAGTTGGGATAGGTTTTCGTGATCACCGTCTCGCCGTCGCGCGGCGCGACCTCGTCGCTGATCTGCCCGATCGGCGCCGTCACGTCATAGGGCGAGCCGACCCCGGAATCATGGCGGATGTGGAAGATCCGGCCGCCCGCCTCGCGCGCCCGCGCCAGTAGCCGCCGGGCCTCGAGCAGCGCCTCCTCGACGCCCACGAGTGTCATGACGCCCTCGCGATAGGTGTTCTGGCAATCAATCATCACCAGGGCCGCGTCACGCAGCGAGGCAGGGTCGGTGCCGAGGCCGGCCATGTCACGAAGGGTCTGGGGCATTGCACGGTCCTCGTCGCTGTTCCTGGCGCGTCCGTCCTATCCCGAACCGTCACGCGACTTGCAAGGGCCGCCCGTTCGTCCGGCTTGCCGCCCCGCGCCGGCCATGCGAGCGAGCCGGGATGTCGCCGCTCGATCCGCCGCTCCGCGCGCTCCGCCAACTTGACGATCCCGCCCTGCTGGGCGTGTTGGCCTGGAGCGTGCTGGGGGCCATCGCCGGCTTCGTCCTCGTGGGCGTGGCCGTTTGGTACGGCGTGCATGGCGTCCTTGGATGGAGCGGTTGGCTGTCTGGCTTGCTCGGCGGCGTGGGGGCCGCGGTGCTCGCGCACTACTTGTTCCTGCCGGTGGCCGGCGTGGTCGCGAGCCTTTTCGTCGAGCCGATCGCCGCCGCGGTGGAGCGCCGATACTATCCGGGTCTGGGGCAGGCGACGCCGGCTTCGCTCGGCGCGCAGGTTTGGGACGGGCTGGCGCTCGGCGTCCGCGTCCTGCTGTTGCAATTGGCCGCTCTGCTGCTGACGCCGGTGCTGCCGGGCGTTGCGGTGGTGCTGGCCTATGCCGTGGCCGCCTGGGCCATCGGGCGCGGGTTGTTCGTGGCCGTCGCGATGCGCCACATGGACCGCCGTCGGGCGTTGGCGCTCTATGCCGCCCGGCGCGGCGACGTGGTCGTGCAAGGCGCGATCGCGGTAGCCGCGAGTTTGGTGCCGCTGGCCAATCTGCTGGTGCCGGTGCTCGCCGTGGTGGCGATGGTCCACGTCCTCCACGGCACGGCCCCGGACCGCTCGGGGTTGGCGCGTTCGCGGGCCGTGTGATACCCCACTGCGCTTCGTCAAAGCGTCATGAACGGAGCGCCCGTGTTCAAGCGCCGCAAGCCCGACGAACCGACCCCGGCCGATCGATCGATCGGGGTCGCATCAGCGGAGGCCTCTAAGCTGCCATCCTCGCCCTATCCGTCGCCGCAAGACACCGGTCTTGGCGTCCCCCCTTTTCGGCCGGCTCTGTCCCCGGCCTCGATCCAGAAGGAGCCCAACATGGCTCGCGCCCCGTTCTCCACCAATCCGGTCCCGCCGCAGCCGCCGCAGCCCCAGCCGGCGATGCAGATGGCCGCCCGTCCCGCCCCCGTGCCGGTCGCGCCGCGCGCCCCGGGTCAGGCGGCCGAGCGGCGTACCCTGGTGGTCGGCCGGGGGATCAGTCTTCAGGGCGTGGTCCAGGACGCCGAGCGTCTGGTGGTCGAGGGCACGGTCGAGGCGACCATGATCCACGCGGCGGAGCTCTCGATTGCCCAGGGCGGCGTCTTTAAGGGTGAGGTCGAGATCGAGGACGCCGAGATCGCGGGCACCATCGACGGCACGCTGACGGTTCGCGGCAACCTCACGGTGCGCGCCACCGGCCGAGTGTTGGGAACGGCGAGGTGCCGCAGGCTGCAGGTCGAGGATGGCGGCCAGATTACCGGCCGGATGGAGATGCTGACCGAGGCGCGCGCCGCCGAGCCGGCCCGCGAGCCCATGGAAGCTGCGGAGTAGATCGCCCCCTGGCCGGGCACAGCCAGCCCGGCCGGAACCTATCACCCGGCCGGAACCTATCAATCGTGGTTGTCGTGCCCGACTTCTCGTACCTGTTCGGGTGTTGATTCTTCTTTGCAAATCATGCGCTCTGTGTCATAACTTGTCGCATGGCTGAGTCCCCAACCCCTCTTGCGCCCACCCCCGACCTCGCGGCGCGATTCGCCCTGATCATCGAGGCGCTCATCGCGGAGGTCGCCGCGTCTGTTGGGGGACGATGGGGGATGGCACCGCTCGTCCTCTGGCTGATCCGCCCCTACCTCCGGCGCATCGCCAAAAACTTCGAGGGCGTGGTGGCTCAGTCTCTGCGGGCCGGAGCGTCCCCGCCGCGCGTTGCCGAACCTGCCCCGCCACCGGCACGCGAACCACCATCGCCTGCCGCCGCTCGGGTCAGGCGGTCCACATCTCGGCGCGTGGTTGCGGCCCGGGTGCTGCCCCGGGACGCCGGGCCATCCCGATTTACGGGCCGGGCCGAGCCCGATCGAAAGGCTCCCCCCCTCCTCGGCCGGCGCCAAACCGACTCTCCGTCCTTGCGGTGGCCGCGCGCGGGAGCACACCTCGGAGTCTCGCCGGAAATCTTTCGATTCAGATGCTGGAAGCGCCCCTTTGGCACGACCATATTGTTTCGATATCGATCTTAAAAAGATCGCCACTCGCGCGCGTCTACCGCGACAGCGCCTGTGCCGACGACAACGCGCGCGCCGCGATGAGACCGCCCAATCGCTCGGCCTCGTCCTCCGCGCTATGGAAATGGGCACCCGCCCATATCCGCGATAGCGAGCATTCCTCGGCGGCCGCGGCCAGGCTCGGGAAACGCCGGACCGCGATCCCTGACGCGGCGGCCTGGGCGTGCTGACCCATGCCGATCGCCCGCGCATCCGGCTTGGGAACGCCCTTCTGCGCAACGTATTCAATCGGGCCGACATCCGCGCCGAACACGCCGGCAAGGACGCCGGTCGCGGAGAAGCAATCGGTCGCGTGACCTGACGGGTAATCGGGGTGCGGCGGCGTATCGAGGAAAGGACGCCACGCCGCGTCCGGCACAACCCCGAACCCGCCCTCGCGGATCGCCGTGACCGGCCGCCAAAACAGAAATCTCTCTTTCTCCGCCCAGGACAGGATTGCCGCGTCGGCCAGTGCCGTGGCGAGCACCGACATCACCCGCGCGTGTTCGTTGAGCCCGCCCGTGCGGGGCTTGGCGTCCAGCAAACCGACGGCAAGCCTGACGAAACCGCGCTGCGAGCTCTGGAATGCCCAGAACACCGCCGCTTGGTATTGCCCCGTCGTCGCCTCGCCGCCGATCAGCGAGCCGAGCCGGCGCACCTCCTCGACGTCACGCAGATAGATGGGGCTGCCGAGCACGGGCGGCGGCGCGGCCGGGACGCTGGCCGCGTCGGAAAACAGGAAAGGGCGGGTCGCCGTCGTGTTGCTTGTCGCAAGGTTGGGCGGCGTCGGACGCCAGACG
>CBDFGB010000001.1:0-70556 GCA_965246915.1 Acetobacteraceae bacterium | reverse complement strand
GCACGAATTCGCCCGCAGCGGCTTCGACAGCAGCGCCGCCGCCGGAGCCGTCCCCGACGCGCCGATCGTCTTCTCCAAGGTGCCCGAATGCGTGACCGGCCCGGGGGCCGCGATCCCGGTCGACCCGGCGGTTTCGGCCTGCGTCGACTACGAGGCCGAGCTCGCGGTCATCATCGGTGTCGGCGGGCGAGGCATCGCGCGTGACGAGGCGATGGCGCATGTCTGGGGCTATACGATCATCAACGATGTCACCGCGCGCGATCTGCAGGGCCGGCACAAGCAGTGGCTGATCGGCAAGAGCCAGGACGGGTTCGGACCGATGGGACCATGGGCCGCCACCGCGGACGAGATCGATCTGTCCGACACGACGATCCGGTGCTGGGTCAACGGCGAGCTTCGGCAGGACGCCAACACGCGCGACCTGATCTTCGATGTCCCGACCCTGATCGCCACGCTGTCGGCCGGCATCAGCCTGATCCCGGGCGACATCATCGCAACCGGCACGCCGGTCGGCGTCGGCATCGGCTTCAGCCCCCCGCGCTATCTGCGGCCGGGCGACGTGGTGCGGATCGCCATCGGCGGCATCGGCGAATTGGAGAACCGCGTGGAGCTGAGCGGGGCATGAGCAGCCACGTGATCGCCCGAATTGCCGTCGAGATCGAGGGCGCGGGCGATCCCGTGCTGATGATCCACGGTCTGGGCGGCACGTCCAATACGTTCCAGCCGCAGATGTCCGTCCTTGCCGGC
Source organism: Acetobacteraceae bacterium (assembly GCA_965246915.1). GTDB lineage: Bacteria > Pseudomonadota > Alphaproteobacteria > Acetobacterales > Acetobacteraceae > CAVRQM01. Next base: position 69,809 of record CBDFGB010000001.1, on the reverse strand, counting down.
CGCTACAGGGTCCTGCGGCCCGATTTGCCGGGGTCCGGCCGCTCGGCCGTGCCGGAATCGCTTTCGATCGGCGCGATGGTCGCCTCCCTGGCCGCGTTGTGCGCGGCCGCCGGGGTCGCGTCGGCGCATGTCCTGGGGCATTCGCTGGGCACGATCCTGGCGCAGCATCTGGCGGTCGAGCATCCGTCGCTGGTGCGCAGCCTGTGTCTGCTCGGGGCGCTGAGCGAACCTCCGGACCTGGCGCGGGCCAACCAACTCGCGCGGGCGAAGACGGCTCGGGCGGAGGGCATGGGCGGGATCGCCGACCAGGTCTCGTCCACTTCGCTTTCGGCGACCACGAAGGCGAACAATCCGGCGGCTGTCGCGTTCGTGCGCGAATCCCTGATGCGGCAGCCTGCCGACGGGTATGCCCTGACCTGCGAGGCGCTGGCGGCCGCACGGGCGGCCGATTTGCGGTCCGTCCGGGTGCCGATCCTGTGCATCACCGGGGCCGACGATCCGGTGGCGCCGCCGTCGGTGGCCCGGCAGATCGCCGAGCAGACGTCCGCGACCGCTGATATACTGAGCCAGTGCGGCCATTGGCCCAGCATCGAGCAGGCAGGCGAGGTCAATCGGCGCCTTGCTGCCTTCCTGATGCAACGGCCACGATAACGCTGCCGCGAACCGGGAGGAACACGATGGCCAACGTGCTGTTCACGAACGTGAAAGTCCTCGACGGGACCGGCGAGTTTCCGTTCCTTGGCGAGGTGCTGGTCGAGGGCAACCGCATCCGACATGTCGGCCGCGGCCTGCGCACCGCCGTCGCCGGCTCGGGCCAGACGGTGATCGACGGCCGCGGGGCGACGCTGATGCCCGGCCTGTGCGACGCGCATTCGCATTTCTCCTGGAACGACCAGTGGAACCTCGAGGCGATCCAGCGGATGCCGCCCGAGGAGCACACGCTGCACGCCATGGACGTCGCGAAAACCTATATCGAAATGGGCTACACCATGGCGGTGGGCGCCGCTGCCGCCAAGCCGCGCCTGGATGTCGTCATTCGCAACGCGATCAATTCGGGGCAGATCGCCGGCCCACGATATCTGGCGAACGGGCAGGAGATCGCGACGCTGGGCGGGCTCGGCGACACCATGCCGCCACATATCGAACACGAGGGGCTGGCGTTCGGCGCGGTCGTCTCCGGTGCCGAGGAGATGCGGGCGCAAGTCAGGAAGTTCATCAAGTATGGCGTTGACCTCATAAAACTGAACATGAGCGGCGAGGAAATCGCCGGCGTGCCGGCCACCGAAACGCCGATGACCGAGGAGGAGGTGGGTGCCGCCGTCTCCGAGGCGCGCCGCCGAAACATCCGCGTCTGCTCGCATGCCCGTTCCGCCGAGAGCGTGAAGATGTGCGTGCGGCACGGGATCCCCATCGTCTACCACGCAAGCTACGCCGACGAGGAAGCGCTCGACATGCTCGAGGCCAATCGCGACAAGCACTGGGTGGCACCGGGACTCGCGTGGCTGATCAAGACCAGCCAGGACGCCGGCGACTGGGGCATCAAGCCGGGCGGCAAGCTCGCGTCGGCATACAAGTATGAGCTGGATACGGCGCTGGTCGCGTTGCAGAAGATGCGCAAGCGGGGGATTAAGATCCTTCCTGGTGGCGACTATGGTTTCGCCTGGACACCGCAGGGGACCAATTCCAGGGACCTGCAGTATCTGGTCGAGATGGTGGGCCTCAACCCGATGGAGGCCATCGTGTCGGCCACCAAGCTGGGTGGCGAGATCATGGGCCTCGGCCATGAGCTTGGGCAGATCAAGCCCGGATTTCTGGCCGACCTGATCCTGGTCGACGGCGATCCGGTCGCCAACATCCGCGTGCTGCAGGACAAGGCCCGCATTCTGTCCGTCATGAAGGACGGGGTATTTTATCGCCAGCCGGATCTGCAGCCGCATCGGTTGCGGTTCGCGGGGTGACGTGAAACTCTTCCTTCTCACCTTTCTGAATGGCCTGACGCTCGCCTCGTTGTATTTCATCGTGGCGAGCGGGTTCACGCTCGTGTTCGGCCTCATGCGCAACGTCAATCTCGCGCACGGCTCGCTCTACTTGCTTGGTGGATATGTCGGCTGGGGTGTCGCCCACATCACCGACAACTGGTTCGTCGGTGTGGCGGCGGCTTTCGTCGCGATGGCGATCGTCGGCGTGGTGCTGCAGGTCTTGATCTTTCGCCGCATGGAGGGTCAGGAGCTGCGTCAGACTCTCGTCACCATCGGCCTGTCGATCGTCGCCGCGGACTTGATGCTCGCCGTCTGGGGTGGCAACGCGTATCAGTTCAGTCCGCCGGACTGGCTGTTCGGATCGACCACGTTGCCGATCACGGTGGCCTATCGCGGCAACGGTGCCGCGGTGCTCCTGCCGTATCCCACCTACCGTCTTGCGCTGCTGGCCATCGCCGTTGTCATCGGCGTGCTGCTGTTCCTGCTGCTGTCGCGCACGAAACTCGGCACGATGATCCGTGCCGGAGTCGATGATCGGGCGATGCTGTCGGCCAGCGGCGTCAACGTGCCGGCGGTGTTTGCCTCCGTGTTCGCGATCGGCGCGGGCCTTGCGGGGTTCGCGGGCGTCATCGGCGGCACCACGCTGTCGCTCGCGCCGGGAGAGGACGCGCGATATCTCCTGGCGTCACTGGTGGTGGTCATCGTGGGTGGTATCGGATCGATCCCCGGCGCGGCGCTGGGCGCGCTGCTGATCGGGCTCGCGGAACAATTCGGCCTCGCCTACTTCCCCACCTATGGCATCGTCCTGACGTTCGTCATCATGATCGTGGCCCTTGCGGTGCGGCCGCAGGGATTGCTGGGCCGCCCGGCGTGAGCGACGTGCTGGAAGCCCGCCCCGCCGCCTTGCCACGCGTGCCCGGCTGGGCGATTGCCCTCCTGCTGCTGATCGTCTTTCCCTTGCTGGCGACGCCGTTCTTCACCTTGCGCATCGGTGCTGCCGCTTTGATCGAGGGGACGATCGCGCTCTCGCTGATGTTCCTAGCGGGTTATGGGGGCATGGTCAGCCTGATGCAGCTCTCGATCGCCGGGCTCGCCGGATACATGCTCGCGCTGTTCGGCAATCCGGTCATCGCGCACGGCTTCGCATGGCCATGGTTCGCGGCGGTGCCCGTGGCGCTCGTGATCGCAGTGGCCTTCGGGACGCTCGCGGGGGCGCTCGCGGTTCGGACGGCCGGCATTCAGACCATCATGATCACGCTGGCGATTGCCGTGGGCTTCTATTATTTCTGCCAGCAGAACTGGCCGATCTTTAATGGCTTCAACGGTTTCGCGCAGGTCAATCCGCCGTCGCTGTTCGGCGTCGACTGGCGCGCGCCGGTTCCGTTCTACTATCTCGCGCTGGCGGTCGCCGGCCTCTGCTGGGCCGCTGTGCGCTATGTCGCCGCAGCTCCTTTCGGCCTCGCGTTGCAGGCGGTGCGGGACAATCCGCGCCGACTGGCCGCCCTCGGATTTCATGTGACCGCGCACCGGATCGCCGCCTACGCGTTCGCCTCCGCGATTGCCGCACTCGGAGGGATCCTTCTCGTGTGGTTCCAGACCCGGATCTCGCCCGGTTCGATCACGTTGAACCAGTCGCTCGGCGTGCTGATCGCCGCGGTGATCGGCGGGCTGTCGCGTCCAGTGGGGCCGTTCATCGGCGCGCTTGTCTACACACTGCTGCAGAATTTCGCGATCGACCTGATCGATCCCGAACGGTTCAACACCGTCATCGGCCTCGCCTTCTTGCTCATCGTGCTGTTCTCGCCGGACGGCCTGCTCGGCCTGTGGGCGCGGCTGCGCGAGGGGATTGGCCGCGCCGGTGCCATCCGCACGCTTTTGCCGCAACCGCGCTCAGTGGCGGCCAACGCCACGACCGCATTCACTCGGGGAACGACCACATGACTTTCGCCCGCCGCCTGCTCCTGTCCACCGCCGCCGCGACCGCGCTGCTGACCGTGCAAGCCGCGCGCGCCGCCGATCCGATTCGCATCGGCGGCCTCGCCACGCTGGAAGGGCCGTTCGCGGTGCCCGGCCAGGACGGGCTGCGCGGCATCCGCATGGCCATCGCCGAGGCCGGCGGGGAGATCGGCGGCCACAAGCTCGAACTCGACACCGGCAGCTCCAACGGCGAGCCCGACACCGCGATCCGGGCGGCGCGCAAACTGGTCGAGCAGGATCATGTCCCGATCCTGATCGGGCCGCTGTCCGGCTCCGAGGGCATCGCGATGCGCGACTACGCCAAGACGCAGCCGAATACGACCTTCGTCAACGGCAGTTCGGCGGCGTCGGAGACGACGCTGTTCGATCCCGCGCCGAATTTCTTCCGCTTCTCGACCGACGGCGCACAGTGGATGGCGGGCTTGGGCGACTATGCCGCGAAGACGAAAGGTTTCAAGAAAGTCGCGGTGATCGCCGAGGACTACAGTTTTCCCTACACGCAGGTGCAGGGCTTCATGATCGGCTTCTGCCGCGCCGGCGGTCACGTGGTGCAAAAGGCGTGGGCGCCGCTCGGCACGCGCGACTACTCGTCCATCATCGCGGCGCTGCCGGCCGAGATCGATGCGCTGTATGTGGCGCTGGGCGGATCCGATGCGATCAATTTCCTCACACAGTATGAGCAGGCGGGCGGCGGCGCGCCGCTGATCGGTGGGTCGATCACCGTCGATCAATCGGTGCTGGGGGTGAAGGGCAAGCAGCGCGACAGCGTGATCGGAACCGCTTCGGCCGGCCCGATCGCCGACACCTGGGACGACCCGCGCTGGACCAAGTTCGTCGCGGACTATCGCAAGATGTTTCCTGACGGTTTGCCGAGCCCGTCGTTGTTCGCGCATGCCTATTACGTTAACGCGACGGCGGTAATGCGCGCGTTGAAGGAGGTCGGCGGCGACCTGTCTGACAATGGCGTGAAGTTTCGCGCGGCGCTTACGAAACAGGCGTTCGACACGCCGACCGGACCGGTGAAGCTGGATGCCAACCGGCAGGCGATTGCGACGATCTTCGTCACCGAGGTCGCGAAGAACCCCAGCGGCGACGGGCTGCTGAACAAGGTCGTCAGCGTGATCCCGGACGTGAACCAGACGCTTGGCGAGGATCCCGCGACCTTCGTGGCGAAGGGGGCGCCGAGCCGCAGCAATCCGGAATGTCCTTAGTCTTCGTCTGATGCGAGAACCCTCTCCCCAACCCTCTCCCGCAAGCGGAAAAGGGGGCGTTCTTCTCCCTCTCTCGGCTTCGGGAGAGGACCGGGGAGAGGGCCTTATCTAGTGGACCGTGCCACCCGCCTCCAGGAATCCGCCTCGCGTCACGCCCTCGAACTGGAGGGCGTCTCGCGAACATTCGGCGCGCTCGTGGCGCTCGAGAACGTAACGTTCGCGATCGCGCCGGGCGAGCGGCGCGCGGTACTTGGCTCCAACGGGGCGGGCAAGACCACGCTGTTCAATTGCGTCACCGGCGACTTTCCCCCGTCGTCCGGCAAGGTCAAGTTCTTCGGCGAGGACGTGACACGACTTCCGGCGCATGAACGTATCCGCAGGGGCCTGCGCCGCACCTATCAGATCAGCCAGCCGTTTCGCGGCCTGACCGTGCGCGACAGCCTGTTCCTCGCGGTGCGCGGCGTCTCCCGCGCGCGCTTCTCGTTGCTCCGTCCGCGGGTGGACGGGCCGGACCGCGAGGCAGCGGAGCGCATCGCGCACGCGGCGCATCTCGATACGCAGCTCGATCGTGTGGTCGGCGAACTCAGTCACGGTGAGTTGCGGCAACTGGAAATCGGCATGGCACTGGCCGGAGCGCCGCGCCTCATCCTGTTCGACGAGCCGGCGGCGGGCTTGGCGCCGGCCGAGCGTGGCGATCTGGTGGACATCCTGCGCGCTCTGCCGCCGCATATCGGCTACGTCATCATCGAACACGACCTCGACGTCGCGTTGCGCGTGGCCGATACGGTCACGGTGATGCATCAGGGCCGCGTGCTGCGGCACGGCAGCCCCGACGAGATCGAGGCCGATCCGGAGGTGCAGCGCATCTATTTGGGCGATCATGGCTGATCCCGCCCTCGAGGTCGACGGACTGCATGTCCATTACGGCCGCAGCCACGCGCTTCAGGGCGTGTCGCTGCGGCTCGATCGCGGCGTGCTGGCGGTGGTCGGGCGCAACGGGATGGGCAAGACCACGCTCTGCAACGCGATCCTTGGAATGGTCGCCAGCGCCGGGACGATCCGGGTGCATGGCGTCCCGACGCGGGGATTGCCGGCCAATCGGGTGGCCAAACTCGGCGTCGGCTATGTGCCGCAGGGACGGCGGACCTGGCGCTCGCTCACCGTCGACGAGCATTTTCGCCTGGTCGCGCAACCCGGAAGTCCTGCCTGGACGATCGAGCGCGTCTACGCGACGTTCCCGCGCCTCGCGGAACGCAGGCGCAACGGCGGCGGCGCGTTGTCGGGCGGAGAGCAGCAGATGCTGGCGATCGGCCGCGCGCTGCTCGGCAACCCGCGCCTTTTGGTCATGGACGAGCCGACCGAGGGGCTCGCCCCCGTCATCGTCCAACACGTCGCGGCGTTGCTGCGCCAGCTCGCGGCGGACGGGACGATGTCGATCCTGCTCATCGAGCAGAACCTTGGCGTTGCCACCACCGTGGCGGACCGGCTCGCGATCATGGTCAACGGCCGGATCGCGCAGGAGATGGCCCCCGAGGCGCTGGCCGCCGACGAGGCGCTGCAGCAACGACTCCTCGGTGTAGGCCGGCAGTCCGACACGCCGCTCGCCGAAGCAATAGTCGAGGATGAGCCCCGAATCTACGCGATCGTGCGCCCGAGCGAGGCGCTGGCCGAAACGCGGGAGACGGCATTCGTGTTCGAAGGCGCGGCACTTACGCGCTACGCCGAAGCGCCGCGGCACGCGCCCCCGGCCATGCCCGAACGCGCGCCCGACGCGATGCCCACGGTGGCGGAGATGACCCGACGCCACGCCTATGTCGTCGGCACGTTCGACACGAAGGGCCGGGAGCTGCTGTTCCTGCGCAACCGAGTTCAATCCGCCGGCATCCCGGTCGTCACGGTCGACCTGTCCACGAGCGGCAAGCCCTCGCCCGCGGACGTGACGCCACAGGAGGTCGCGCGTTCGCATCCGCGCGGTGCGTCGGCGGTGTTCGGGAACGACCGGGGGGCGGCCGTGACCGCGATGGCGGAGGCCTTCGCCCGCTTTCTGGCGAGTCGCCGCGACATCGGCGGCATCTTGTCCGCCGGCGGTTCCGGCGGCACGGCGCTGGCCACGCCCGCGATGCAAACACTTCCGGTGGGCGTGCCGAAAATCATGGTGAGCACCGTCGCGTCCGGCGACGTGGCCCGGTATGTCGGGGCGTCGGACATCTGCATGATACCCTCGATCACCGATATTTCGGGCATCAACCGGATCAGCGAGCAGGTGCTGGGCAACGCCGCGCATGCGCTCGCGGGGATGATGACCCACGCGCTCCGCGGCGACCGCCGACCGTCGGAGGCCAAACCGGCGATCGGCCTGACGATGTTCGGCGTCACCACGCCCTGCGTGCAAATGGTACAGAAGCGGCTGGAAGAGACCTACGATTGCCTGGTATTTCACGCCACCGGCACGGGCGGACAGGCGATGGAGAAGCTGGCGGACAGTCGCCTGCTGGCCGGCGCCATCGACGTGTCGACAACCGAGATCGCCGATCTGCTGGTGGGCGGCGTGTTCAGCGCCTCCGAGGACCGCATGGGCGCGTTCGCCAGGACACGCATTTCCTATGTCGGGTCGGTGGGCGCCTGCGACATGGTCAATTTCGGACCACTCGACACGGTGCCGGACCGGTTTCGCGGGCGGAAGCTGCACGTCCACAACGCGGGTGTCACGCTGATGCGCACCACACCCGAAGACTGCGCGAAGGTCGGCCAGTTCATCGCCGATCGCCTGAACCGCATGCAAGGCAAAGTGCGATTCCTGATCCCCGAAGGCGGTGTGTCCGCGTTGGACGCGCCCGGGCAAGCATTCCACGATCCCGTCGCGGACCGGGCGCTTTTCGACGCGATCACCGGAGGCGTGCGACAGAACGCAACCCGGAAAGTCGTGCGACTGCCATTGCACATCAACGATCCCGCCTTCGCCGCCGCCCTTGCCGACAATTTCCTGCAGATCGCAGCATAGGTCCCGTCATGTCCGCCTCCGCCCTCGGCACACTGATCGTCGTGCTTCTGATCCTCGCGGCCCTTGTCGTCGGCGGTGTCTACCTCCTGCAATGGCTGTATCGGCGCAGCACCAAGGAGACCAGTTTCGTGCGCACTGGCTTCGGCGGCCAGACGGTGGTCATTGGCGGCGGCGCGCTGGTGCTGCCGATCATCCACGAGGTGACGCCGGTCAACATGCGCACGCTGCGACTTGAGGTCCGCCGCGCGCGCGATCAGGCGCTCATCACCCGCAACCGCATGCGCGTCGATATCGTGGCCGAGTTCTACGTCCGTGTCGCGCCGACGCCCGACGCGGTCGCCGCGGCGGCGCAGACGCTGGGCCGCCGCACCACGGAGCCGGAGGCGCTGAAGGATCTGGTGGAGGGAAAATTCGTCGACGCGCTGCGCAGCATCGCCGCCGAGATGACCATGGAGGAAATGCACGAGAAGCGCGGCGAATATGTCCGCCGCGTGCGCACGGCGGTGAGCGAGAGCCTGATCCTGAACGGGCTGGAGCTGGAGGCAGTGTCGCTCACCGGCCTCGATCAGACGCCGATCGAGTATTTCAATCCGTCCAACGTGTTCGACGCCGAGGGCCTGACGCAGCTTACCGAACAGATCGAGCGCCGCCGCAAAGCCCGCAACGACATCGAACAGGACACGCTCATCCAGATCCGCAACAAGAACCTGCAGAGTGAGAAGATCCAACTCGAGATCGACCGTGACGGCGAATATGCGCGGCTGTTGCAGGAACGCGAGGTCGAGGTGCGACGCGCGACGCAGCGGGCGGAGCTGGCGACGGAGCGGGCGGAGCGAGAGCAGCAAGCCGAGGAAAGCCAGATTCGAGCGCGCGAGTCGGTCGAATTGGCGCGGATGGCGCAGGAGCGGGCGCTGCAGGCCGAACGCATCGCCGGCGAACAGGACATCCAGCAACGCGAGGTGGAGCGCCGCCGCGCGCTGGAGATCGCCGAGCAGGAGCGCTCCATCGCGGTGGCCGTCCAGTCGCGCGCGCAGAGTGAGGCGGTGGCCGAGGCGGAGCGCGCCCGCGCGCTGGCCGTCACCGCCGAGGAGCAGGTTTTTACCGCCCGCGAAACGGAATCGGCGGAACGTCGCAAGCGCATCGAGCTGATCGTCGCTTCGCAGGAGGCCGAGCGTGAGGGCATCCGCGTCCGTGCCTCGGCCGAAGCCGATCGCGCGGCGGCCACGGACCGTGCGGCGACCGAGCAGATCGCCGCGGAGAGTTCCGCCTCGGCCGAGAAGATCCGCGCCCTGGCGCACCGGATTTACCTCGAAGTGGAAGCCGAGGGCGCGCGTCTGCTGAACGAGGCGCAAAACGTGCTGAGCCCGGAGAGCCGCGCCTCGAACGCGAAGCTGCGTCTGATCGACCGGCTCGAGGGGATCGTGCGGGAGAGCGTGCGGCCGATGGAGCGGATCGAGGGGATCAAGATCCTGCATGTCGACGGCCTCGGCGGCGGCATGCGTGGGGCCAACGACGTGATGCAGGGCGCGTCGTTGTCGGATCAGGTGGTGAACTCGGCGTTGCGCTACCGGGCCCAGGCCCCGCTCATCGACAGTCTCCTGCGGGAGATCGGGGTCGATCCGTCGACGATTTCGGGCCTGGGCGGCGCGGGGATCGGGGGTGCCGCGATCGCAGCCCTCGAACAGGACAAGCGCGCGGCGGAGTAGGGTTTTTGGCGCGCGTCTACGTCTCGGCGATCATCCCGGCGCCGGCGGCGAAGGTCTGGGCCGTGGTGCGCGATTTCAACGGCCTGCCGCGCTGGGTGCCGGCCGTCGCCGAGAGCCGGATCGAACAGGGTCTTCCCGCCGATCGCATCGGCTGCGTGCGTGCCTTCATGCTGCGTGATGGGGCGCGCATTCGCGAACGGTTGCTCGCATTGTCGGACTACGACTACAGCGTTACGTATTCGATTCTCGAAAGCCCGATGGAGGTGACGGACTACGTCGCAACCCTGCGGCTGTTTCCGGTCACGGAGTCCGGAGAGTGCTTCGCCGAGTGGCAGGCGGATTTCGAGTGCGCGCCGGAGCGGGCTGCGGCCTTGGCCCAGCAGATCGGACAGGGCGTGTTCCGGGCCGGGCTGGATCGCCTGAAGCAACTCGGCTGATGCCCGTGGTGCGTCGCAGCGCCGTGATCGATGCGCCGATCGAGGTGGTCTGGGACGTGCTGCGCGACTTCAACAGCCATGGTCGATGGCACCCCGCGATAGCCGAAAGCGCGATCGAGAACTTCGCGCCGCCGGACCAGGTCGGCTGCGTGCGGACATTCCGATTGCGCGACGGCGGCACGGTGCGCGAGCAGTTGCTGACGCTGTCCGATCGCGACCACATGCTGCGCTACTGCATCCTGTCGACCACGCTGCCGCTGCGCGACTATGTCGCGGAGCTGCGGCTGCGCCCGGTCACCGGCGCCGACATCACGTTTTGCGTGTGGGAGGGCCGGTTCAATACGACTTCCGCGCGGGAGCCCGGCCTCGCCGATTTGGTCGCGCGGAGCATCTACGAGGCCGGGTTCGAGGGACTGCGCGCTCATCTGCGCGATGCGCCCTCGCACGGTGTGCCGGCCGGGGGCGGGAATTTCGCGGTCGTCATGACGGCCCATGGCGGGCCGGAGGTTCTCTCGTGGCGGCGATGGCCGGCCGGGCTGCCGGGTCCCGGCGAGGCGCTGGTTCGCCACACGGCGATCGGCGTGAACTTCATCGACATCTATGCCCGCAGCGGTCGGTTCGCGCTGGTGACGCCGCCCGGTGTGCCTGGACTGGAGGCAGCGGGCATCGTTGCGGCCGTCGGACCGGGTGTCACCGCGGTCCGGCCGGGCGATCGCGTCGGCTACGCCTGCGTGCCCGCCGGAGCCTACGCGATGGAGCGGGTGATTGCGTCGGAGCTGCTGTTGCGGCTGCCCGACGGGCTCGACGACAGGCATGCGGCGGCCGGGCTGCTGAAGGGCATGACCGTATCGTTCCTGCTGCACGAGGTGCATCCCCTGCGTGCCGGCGAGACCGTGGTGATCCATGCCGCGGCGGGCGGGACCGGTACGTTACTGGCGCAATGGGCGGCGGCACTCGGGGCGACGGTCATCGGCGTGGTGGGCACGGCCGCCAAGCAGGGCGAGGCGCTCCGGCATGGCTGCGCGCATGCCATTGTCGCCGGCGACGGCCTGCTTGCCGAGGTCCGCGCGCTGACCGACGGAAGGGGCGCGGACGCGGTGTTCGACGGGGTCGGTGGCGAGACGTTCGCGCAGTCTTACGCAATGCTGGCCGAGCGCGGACATCTGGTCAGCTACGGTCAGGCCGCCGGACCCATACCGGCGATCGACATCGCGGCCTTCGCGGAGAAATCGGCGCGGGTCTCCCGGCCCAACTTCAGCCATTACACCGCCACGCGGGCGCAGCGGGATCGCGTGGCGGGGCGGTTTTTCGACGCTCTGGCAAATCGGATGCTGATCATTCCCGAGCCGCACGCCATGCCGTTGCGCGATGCGGCCGAGGCGCATCTCCGGATCGAGCGGCGGCTCACCACCGGGGCCACGATCCTGCTGCCGTGATCGCCGAATGACCGGGTCTTTGCGTCGCCGAGCGGTGTGCTACGAACAGCCGCGATGACGCTGGTCGCACGGTTCGAGCTGATCCTGCTGCTCATGGTCGCCAGCATCCTGCTGGACCTCGCGGCACGCCGGCTGCGGATGCCCCCCGCCGCGGCCCTCATCCTCGGCGGGCTGGCGCTGGCGCTCGTCCCGGGGATGCCGGCGCTGGAGCTCGACCCCGACCTGACGCTGGTGCTGATCCTGCCGCCGCTGCTGATGGCCAGTGCCTATTTCACCGTGTGGCGGGAGTTTCGCGCCAATATCCGTATCATCCTGCAACTCGCGATCGGGGCCGTCGCGCTGACCACCGTGGGCGTCGGGGTGGTGGCGCACTGGATGGTCCCGACCCTGCCCTGGGCCGCGTGTTTCGCGCTGGGCGCGATCGTCGCCCCGCCGGACGCGGTGGCGGCCAAGGCGGTGCTGCAACGGCTGTCGCTGCCGCGCCGCATGGTCGTGCTGCTTGAGGGCGAGAGCCTCGTCAACGACGCCTCCGGCCTCGTGCTGTATCGCTTCGCCGTGGTCGCGGCGCTGACCGGCGCGTTCGACGCCGGGGAGGCGGCGATCGGTTTCGTCGCCGTGTCGGTGGGCGGGATCGCCGCCGGAGTGGCGTCCGGGCTCGTCGCCATTTTCGTGATCGCCCGCTTGCGTGAGCCGGTGTTGGTGGTCATCGCCAGTCTGCTGGTCGCCTGGGGTTCCTATATTCTGGGCGAGGCAGTGCACGTGTCGGGTGTGCTGTCGACCGTCGCGTGTGGCCTGATCATGGGCTGGAAGCAGCACGACGTCCTCACGGCGGAGACCCGCACGGAGGCGAAGGGCGTCTGGGGCGTCGTGGTGTTCGCCTTGGAATCGCTGGTGTTCATCCTGATCGGCCTGTCGCTGCGCGGCGTCGTGGAGCGGATCGGCGGCGATGGATGGGCCGTGGCGGCGAGTTTCGCGCCGGCTGCCGCGGCGATCGTGGCGGCGGTGATCCTCACCCGGTTCCTATGGATTTTCCCCGCGGTCTATCTGTCGCGCGCGGTGTCCGTGGCGTTTCGCCGTCACGACCCCACGCCGCCGGTCGCGGTGCCGATCGTCATGAGTTGGGCGGGCATGCGCGGGGTGGTCAGCCTCGCCGCGGCTCTAGCCCTCCCGGAGCAATTCCCCGGCCGCGACTTCATTCTGGCGGCCACGTTCATCGTCATTCTGGTCACCGTACTGGTGCAGGGTGCCACCCTCGCGCCGCTGATCCGGCTGCTGCGGCTGACCGACAGCGGGCTGTTGCCGGTGGGCTCGCTGCCGGAGGCCAGCGCGCGGGCGCGCGTCGCGGCGGCGGCGTTGGCGGAAGTGGAGCGGCTGGCCCGCGCCGAGGATGGCACCGTCCGACATCCGCGGCTGCTGGAGCAATATGCCTATCGCGCCCGCGCGGCGGCGCGGTTCAGCGAGGCCAGCGACGTCCTGGAAAGTCATCGGGCCGAGCATTTCTCGGTCGTGCTCGCGGCGGTGACGGCAGCGCGCACCGAAATCCTGCGGCTGCATCGCAGCGGCGAGGTCCACGACAGCGTGCTGCATGCGCTCGAGCGCGAACTCGACTTGGAGGAGATGAGCGCGAAGCGCTTCGTGAGCGAGGCGTCCGCATCAGCCTGAGCGGCGGATGATTGCTCATCACGAATGCAACCCGTGCCGCGGACGTCGCTGAGTTACTCCAAGGGTCGGCGGTAACGACCCAGCGAAGATTGCTCCCGATCGTCATGGCATCGCTTGACCATGCCCTCTCGCGCGGCGGGCCTCCTGCAAATCAATGCATTTCCGTTGCGACGAGAGGGCATGGTCAATTGCTGGGATTACGTTGTCGGGACGGGCTTGAGGTGACTGCCGCGACGCTCGGTCAAATGATCTTCTTCGATCGCAACAGATCGAGCTGCTGCTTGACGCCGGCGATACCCTTCTGCCCGTAGATGATCAACAGCCGCTCGCCGCTCAGATAGGTCAGGGCGGGGTTGCGGAACCTTGTAGTGTAGGTGGCCACATCGGCGGGGTCGTAGCCATATTGTGGTGCGAGACTCCGCAGGATCGCCTGCGACTCCGTCACGGCCGGAATGCTGAAGGTGAAGTCCGCGTCCGACAGATTGTGGATCTCATACTCTACGAGAAGATTGACTTGACCCACGGCGTTCAGGTCGATGCCGCCCGACTTCGGGAACGGCGGCAGGCGGTAGGCTCCCGCTCCGTCCTTGACCAGATATCCGCGCGAGATCGGATTGGCCTGCGCGATGATCGAGGCCGCGCGGATCCAGTTCACCACTTTGAATTCGTTGCCGAGGCTCGGCGCGGTATGGGCCGAGGCTTGGGTGATGACGAAACGCGCCGGCAGCCCGCGGGCGATCGACTCCGCGAGGCTCAGGATGTGGTGGCCGCCGGTCCGGCTGTCGCCGGCCGCGCCATTGTTGTCGGTGGCGCCGTTGCCGCCGAAATTGAACTCCGCGAATTCCGACCCGTCGGCGTTCCACTGAAACACCATCGTCTTGGCCCAGTCGTGCCACATCGGCGCCGCGATGACCTCGTCTTGCGAGATGTCGAGATCGCCCTGATGCGGTCCGTCGAACGGCGGCAGCATCGCCATGTGCGGCAGGCCATCCGAACCCGTGATGCCATAGGCGAGGCGGTAGTTGGACGCGAAGCTGATCGAGCTCGACATGTTGAACGAGGCGTGTATCGCAAGGCCACCGGGAAACGAACCATGCCCGCCGAACACGCCGGCCGGCGCCGTGGCGAAACTCTGCGGCAGGTGCGGGCAGATCGTGCCCTCGTCGCGAATGGCGGGGAATACGCCGACCCACGCCCCGCCGGGGAATGCCGCGGCATCGGCTTGCGAATAGAGGGCCTCGGCTTTGAGCTGGTTCAGGATCGCGAGCTTCTTCGCCTCGGTGACTTCGGAACGATGGAAAACGCAGGTGCGCGAATTGAACAGCGCGTCATAGGTCAGACCGCGCAGATGCCGATCATGCACGAGCGACAACTGGAGTTCCATGCGCCGCATGGACGTGCGCACAAGCGGTGAGCCCTGGGCGAGGGCGGTCGCGGTCGCGTTGCCGGCGCCAACGAGCGTCTGGTCATCGGCGCGTACTGGCGCGCACTGCGCCGCACCGGCCAACAGGGCAAACGTCGTGGCAACCCGGATTCGGTTCGATAAACTCATGACATCCTCGGATTTTGGAGAGGGCGGCCGGGACGACCGGGCTGATCCGGTCGCCACGATGCACGCGTCGAAGCACTCAGTCGCTGGCCAGTGACGTGCGCGTCAGATGCACCTTGCCGGATTCGATGTCGGCCACGCTGATCACCGGATAGCCGACACTCCAGGTGGCGCTCGACACCCAGGCGTCCTCGATCTCGTCGCGGAGTTCGCCGGCGGCGGCCGCTAGACGCTCGGTCGCGAAGCGCACCTCGGCCGGCAAGGCAGTCGTGAACGGCGCCGGGTCTTTGGTTGCCAGGACGTAGAGCGGCTCCACTTGCGCCAGCGTCGCCAGCAGGTAGCGGGCGACCCGCTCCTCGATGGTGCAGCCGCAGTAGCGATACGGCTTGATCGCGTAATATACGGCGCCGACATCGACGAAGTCGCGCACGAAGCTGCCCTCGAACGGTGCGTGGATCGGCTTCTGCGTGTAGTTTTTTGGGTTCGGATAGTTGCCCCAGCCATTGTAGTGGATCGAGACGTGCAGCGGTTGGCTGCCATCGCCGATGAAGTGGCTCCAGACCCCGATATCGCGCAGCGTCAGCGTCTGGCGCAACTCGAGCTGATACTTGAAATAGGCGCGGTCGGCGTCGTTGTCGGCGGAGGCCAGCCCGACCTTGAAAGCGCGATAGAGGGCGAAATCCTTGCGGACCTGCTGCCAGCCGTCGACGATGTTGTATTGCAGATATCCCGAGGAATACTGCGTCTGGCCGCCGGCGCGTTGCGCCGTATCATATGCCTCGCGCGTCGCGAACAGCGGTGCGAACGGGCTGACGCCCACCACCTTGCGGTTCTCGTCGATATCGACGTAGTGCCCGGGATTTCGTTCGGCGTCGTGAATGAGACCCGATCCTTTGGAAACGTCGGCCTCGGCGCCGAGTTCGCCGATTTCGTTGCCGGATACGAGGTTGCGCAAAAAGCCCGGCATCCAGGCCGGCAGCGTGGCGACCGCCAGCTTGCTGATCTCGAGGTGGCCCGTGTGGCCCCATGCGAGCGCCTGACGGCCCGGCGCGGCGATGGCGAGCGCCGCGACGGTCGCGACGAGCAGCGTTTTGGTGGAATGTAACATCGGCGTTTCCCCTCGATGACTGACGGGCAATCTAGTCGCGCGGGGGGTGACGACGATGGCATGTCGATGACAGCCATATTAAGAGTTGACGGTATCCTGGATTGACGACGCGAATAAATCACACGATGACGCAAGTATTCTCGGTCGTAATGTGATTCGCGGCCGGGCGGGTCCGCGTCCCCCGGGGTCTTGCATCATGATCGTTCCCGCGCGACGCAGGGGCATGACCCTTCGCATCGCCACCTGGAACATCAATTCGCTTCGCCTGCGGCTGAAGCTGCTGGAGAGGCTGGTCGCCGATCTGCGGCCTGACGTGCTCTGCCTGCAGGAAACCAAGGTTCCGGACGAGCTTTTTCCCGACGACGGACCGCCGGCGCTTGGGTTCCAGCACGTCGCCCGGCGCGGGATGAAGGGCTACAATGGGGTTGCGATCCTGTCCCGCGTCCCGCTGACCCTGGTGATCGACTCGCCCGATTGGTGCGCGCGCGGCGATTGCCGGCATCTGCACGTCACGCTCGCCGCGCCGTCGGGGCCGGTCGAGCTGCACGATTTCTACGTCCCCGCCGGCGGGGACATCGCGGACCGCGAGGCGAACGTGAAGTTCGCCCACAAGCTCGATTTCGTGGCCGAGGCGACCGCCTGGTTCTCGACCGCGCCGCCGCGCCGGACCGTGCTGGTCGGCGACCTCAACATCGCGCCTTTGGAGCACGACGTCTGGAACCACAAGCAGTTGCTCGATGTCGTCAGCCACACGCCGGTCGAGACCGCGGCGCTGACGGCATGGCAGGCGACGGGCTTCACCGACGCCGTGCGCCATTTCGTGCCTGAGGATCAGAAGCTGTATACGTGGTGGTCGTATCGCAATCGCGATTGGCGGTTGTCGGATCGCGGGCGGCGGCTCGATCACGTCTGGGTCTCGCACGATCTGAAGCCGGCCCTCGTCTCGCAGCGCATCCTGCGCGATGCGCGCGACTGGCCGCAGGGATCCGATCACGTCCCGGTCTGCGTCGAACTCGATCTGTAGGAGGCGGCATGCGCGTTCTTTGTTACGGCGACAGCAATACGTGGGGCTTCGTGCCGGTGGCCGAGCCACCGTCCACCCGATACGACGCGGCCCGACGCTGGCCGCGGGTGATGGCGGCTTCGCTCGGTGACGACATCGAGCTGATTGAGGAGGGACTGAACGGACGAACGACCGACGTCGCCGATCCGACAAACCCGCAAATCGCGGGTGCCGGATTGGATGGCCTCGCCTATCTACCAGCGTGCTTGGCCAGCCATCTGCCGCTCGATATCGTGGTCATCATGCTTGGCACCAATGACCTGAAGGCGATGTTTGCCCGCTCGGCGGCGCGGATCGCGCTCGGGGCGGGGCGGCTCGTGGACGTTGCGCGCAATATCGCCGGCGGCGTCGGCGCCGCCTACGGCAGTCCGGACGTGCTGCTTGTCTGTCCGCCGCCGCTCGGACGGCTCCACGTGTTCGCGGAAATGTTCAGCGGTGGCGAGGCGATCTCGCGCGTGCTCCCGCCAGCCTATCGCGCGGTGGCCGAGGCGACCGGTGCGGCTTTTCTCGATGCCGGCTCGGTCATCGCGACGGACGGGATGGACGGCGTGCATCTGACCGCGGACGCCCAGCGGCTTCTCGGCGAGGCGGCCGCAGCGGCGATCCGCCGTGCATTGCCTGCGCGATTTTGACGCGGCGACCGCATCCGTATCGGCAACTGCCCCGTAAGATCAACAGCGGACGTGATCCGCGGTCCTCACAGGAGACGACGTCGATGTCGACCACCCGTATCGCCGCTGCCGCGGCGCTCGCCTTGATGCTCGCCGCTCCGGCGTTCGCGCAGACCGTGCAGGTCGGCGGCCAGCCGATGTTCCCCAACAAGACGATCGTCTCGAACGCCGTCAACTCCGCCGACCACACGACCCTGGTCGCCGCCGTGAAGGCCGCGGGCTTGGTCGACACGCTCAACACGCCCGGCCCGTTCACCGTGTTCGCGCCGGTGAACGCCGCGTTCACCGCGCTGCCGGCCGGCACGGTCGACACGCTGCTGAAGCCCGAGAACAAGGCGATGCTGACGAAGGTCCTGACCTATCACGTCGTGTCGGGCAGCTACGACAGCGCCAAGATCGCCAAGCTGATCAAGGCCGGCAAGGGCGAGGCGACGCTGACCACCGTCGAGGGCGAGAAGCTGATGTTCGCCATGAACGGTCCGACCAACATCGTCGTGCGCGACGGCAAGGGCGATATGGCCGACATCACGATCAGCGACGTCAGGCAGTCGAACGGCGTGATCCACGTCATCGACAAGGTGCTGCTGCCGGGCTGAATACCTTCCGGCGGCCATCGACGGGCGGCGCTCAACGCCGCCCGTCCGTTCTCTCAGGCGGCTTGCGGGACCCGGATCGGCTCAAGCGGCGCGACGATCTCCGCCCGCCGGCTCTCGAACCATGGCGGCAGCAGGAGCTGTTCGCCTAGATGATCCGGCTCCTCATCGATCGCGAAGCCGATATCGCAAGTCGCCAGCTCGCACAGGATGCCGCCTGGCGAGCGGCAATAGATCGAGTGGAAATACTGCCGGTCCTTGATTTCCGAGACGTCGGTGTAGCCGAGGCCTTCGAGCCGCGCCTTGGCGCTCGTCTGCTCGGCCTCGGTGGGCACGGCAAAGGCCACGTGATGCACGATGCCCTGCGCGAAAATCCACGAGCCTTGCGGCAGATCCGGCTCGTGCAGCAGATCCACCGTCCGCTGCGCCCCGCCCGCGCCGATCGCGAAGCGCGTGTAGGCGCCGTCCGTGCCGACCTTGGCGAAGCCGAGGCCGGCGGTCAGGAATCGCTCCTGCTCCTCCGTCTCGCGCACCGACATCGCGACGCTGTGGAAGCCGCGCACCGCGACCTCGGCGCCGATCTCCTCGGTGGTCCAGCCCTCGGTCGTATCTGATGCATCCTCGATCAACTCGAATTCGAGGCCGGCGGGATGCACGAAGCGCAATACGCGAACGCCGAACCGTTCGCGCGGCCCGTCCGCGATGATGCCATGCGTGCGCAGATGCTCGCCCCAGAACTCGAGCGCGCCGACCGGGACGGAATATCCGGTGGTGCGCACCTGGCCGGACCCGCGCCTGCCGACATAGCCGACCTTCTTGAACGGGAACGTCGTCATGACGGAGCCAATCTCGGCGTTTCGGTTGGCGTAATACAGGTGGTAGATCGGGTTGGTCCCGTCGAACAGCACGGTCTGCTTGATGAGCCGCTGCCCCACGATCCTGGTGAAGAAATCGACATCCTCCTGCGCGCCCGAGGCGCCGGCGGTGACATGGTGGATCCCGGTGATCTCGGTCATGGAACGTCTCTCTCCCGTTCAGCCGAGCGGCTGCATCTTGTCCTGCACCGGGATCATCGGCGCGATGGCGTTCGAGGTGATCCGCAGGTCGTATTTGAACGGACCGGCGGGCGTGCGCCGCCATTGCCCGCCGACCAGCGGCGTCTTGGCGACGTTGCGGACCGGCCCCTTCGAGAAGTCCACTGTGCCGACGATGGTGTCGAGCTTGGTCGCCGCCATCGCCTTGGCCACCATCGCCTTGTCCTTCGGCGCGCCGGAGCGCTTCAGCGCGTCGATCGCAACCTCGAACTGCGCATGGATGAACCCCAGGCACTGCGTCCATTGCCGCTTCGTCGCCGCCGTCCAGCCCCGCGCCCAACTCGGCGGCCGTTGTCCCGGTTAGCGAACTCTTGAACGGGTGATTGGGCGACCACCAGATTTCCGACGACAGGTTGTTCGCGGCCTCGCCCAGCGCCTCGACAGCCACCGGGAACAGCAGGGCCTTGGCGACCGAGGCGATCTTCGGGTTGAACCCTTGCTGCTTGGCTTGCGTCCAGAAGGTGGTGAAGTCCGGCGGGATCACCACGCCGGTCAGGATCTCCGCCTTCTGCGCCTTGAACGCGGCGATCTGGGCGGAGAAGTCGCTCGCGAGGTTCTGATACCGACCGGGATCGAACAGCGTGAAGCCCTTCGCCGCCAGCACGGGCGGAAATCCGAGCTTCGGATCGCCCCAGGCGTTGCCATCGCCATCGTTGGGAAACAGCCCGCCGACGATCTTGTTGGTCGAGAGCTGGCCCCACATGTCGGTGTAGACGGCGATCACGTCCTCCAGTCCCCAGAAGAAATGATAAGTCCACTCGAACCCCGTCTTCGGGTCGCCGCCCCGGGTGAAGAACCATGGCTGCCAAGGCGCCATGGTGGAAATGCAGGGCATGCCGTTCAGCTCGCATTGATCGGAGACAGGATTTGTCGTCTCCGGTGTTGACGCCACGACCATCATGTCGACGCCGTCGTTCAGGATCAGCTCGTTGGCCACCGTCGCCGCGCGGTTCGGATTGGACTGGCTGTCCTTGACGATGATCTCGACCGGATACGTGGTCCCGCCGACCGCGATCCCGTTCGCGAGCGCCTGTCGCAAGCCGCCCAAGACGAACCCGTCAGCCTCCGCGAAGGCAGCGAGCGGCCCGGTCTGTGGCGCCACATAGCCGATCTTGATCGCCGCGGCGGCGCGGGCGGTGTCCGGCCGGGCGAGCAAGGCGGTGCCCAAGACCGCCGCTCCGCCCAATGCACCGCGCCGGCCTATTCTGGCGGCAGCTTTCTCGGTCATGCGTCGTCCCCCTGCTGGCCGCCGCGCGGCTCGTGTCTATGCGAACCTTACTTGGGGGCCTGACGCCCCGCTACCTGTCGGTCTCAAGGGTGTCGCCAGCGGCGCGGCCACGCGCGGGGCCAGGATCGGTGCGGCCGGGTCCAGCGATCCGCGCCCCGAGGAAAAGCCATTCGGTGAACACGCCGCAGGCCGCGCCGGCCGCCGTCTCCTCCAGCCGCGCTAGCATGGCCGTCCCCCAGCACGCGGTCGATGTCGCGGCGACGGCTTTTGTAGAGACGCACGATCAATTTTGGGCAGGTGCGCTGCTTCGGTGCCGGACACGAGCGCGCGGCGCGGCGCGTGCTCGTTTCCGTCGCCCCGACGACGTGGCATGAAGGGTCATGACAAGCATCCGGACGTCGCGTGCCGTCGCGTGCTGGCTCCTCGTCGCGACATCCGCGGCGGCCGGAACGCTCGCGCCAAATGCCCCACCAGAGCCACCGCGCGCCTCACCGCAGTCAGTCGAGGCGAGCCTCGCGACAGCGCTTGCCGGACCGCAGCGCAGCCCGCGTTTCGTCGCGCGCGACCCGGCGCGCCATCCACGCGAGGTGCTCGACTTCTTCGGCGTCGCCCCGACCGCGACGATCGTCGAGATCTGGCCCAGCGGCGGCTACTGGACGGAGATCCTTGCTCCGTATCTGCGCGACGGCGGCCGCTACGTCGCGGCCCTGGCCGCACCGGTCGGGACAGAGGCGCAGATCGCCGAGGCGACCAAGGACGCGGCCACCCTGCGAGCCCGGCTCGCCGCCGATCCGGCGCGCTACGACCGCGTGCAGTTTGCCGAACTCGGCGACGGCCGGGCCGACATCGTGCCGCCGGGATCGGCCGACGTCGTGCTGACGTTCCGCAATCTGCACAACTGGATGGGGCGCGGCGAGGCGGAGTCCGTCCTGGCCGCGTTTTTTCGCGCGCTGAAGCCGGGGGGAATTCTCGGCATCGAGGAGCATCGGGGCCGCGCCGACCGGCCGCAGGATTCTCGCGCGGCATCGGGCTACGTGCGACAGGATTTTGCCGTGGCGCTCGGGCAACGAGCGGGTTTCGTGTTTGAGGCGGCGTCGGAGATCAACGCCAATCCGAAGGATACGGCGGACTGGCCGCGCGGGGTGTGGACCTTGCCGCCGCGGCTGATCCTGGGCGATCAGGACCGGGCGAAGTATCTGGCGATCGGCGAGGCGGACAACTTCGTGCTGCGGTTCCGCAAGCCGGTCAATTGAGCGGCTCGTCGACTTCGTCGAAGTCGATGCCTCGGTAAAGCCGCGACAGCGCCACGGCCGCGATGCCGAGTTCCGGCATGTCGAGCGTGGCGTCGGGGCCGACCACGCGGCGGCCAACCCAGTCGTCGCCCTCGCGGGCGAAGACGGTCGCCGCCACCCGGTCCTGTTCCAGCATGACGTAGCGGCGCATCGCATCGATCGACTGATATTCGTCGTTCTTGACCGTCATGTCCTTCAGCGAGGTCGAGTCGGACAGCACCTCGAAAATGACCGTCGGCTGCGTCACGAATGTCGCCAGCCGTTTGACGGGCACGCAGACGACCATGCCATCGGGATAGCGCCAGCTCCTGCCGACCTTCAGCTTCATATCGCTGTTGAAGAACCGGCACGGCTGACCATCCAGTGCGGTCGCAAGAACGGCTGCGAGGTTGACCTGGACTGTTCCATGGCCCGCCGTGCCCCCGACCATCGCCTCGATGTTGACGCCGTCGAACTCGTATTTCAGCTCCTGACGCTCCTCCCACTCAAGGAATTCGTCCGGCGTCATGGGGCGAAGCGATGCGCTCATCGGAACCTCCACCGGGAGCATAGTCCGGGAATGCGGCTCCATCACGCGGGATCGCAGGTCGCCCAGCCCGGATCGACCAGCCGCCCGTTCTTCGGCAGCGCATCGATCGCGGCGCGGTCCTCGTCGTCAAGCGTCAGGTCCATCGCGTCGAGGTTGGCTATCTGGTTGCCTTGCCGCGCGGCCTTCGGGATCGCGCCCACCCCGTCCTGAGCGAGCAGCCAGGCGAGCGCGACCTGGCTTGCGGTGGCGCCGTGCCTGCGGGCGATCGCCGCGAGCGCCGGATGTTGCGCCAATTCGCCGCGTCCAAGCGGGCTGTAGGCGACAATCGCGATGTCGTGCGCCCGCGCGTAGTCCAGCACCGCGCGCTGCCCGAGACCGACGTGATATTCGATCTGGTTGCAGGCGATCGGCGCGCCGATCTCCTCCACCGCCTGCCGCATCAGCGCCACGTTGAAATTCGCGACGCCGATCGCGCGCAGAAGGCCTTGTTCCCGCAGCCGCATCATCACGCCGAGCGCGGCCGCGAGATCCATGCCGGGCGAGGGCCAGTGGATCAGATAGAGATCGATATACTGCAGCTGCAGCAATCGCAGCGACGTTTCCACCGCGCGGCGCAGCGCATCAGGCGCGAGTTCGGTGTGCCAGACCTTCGTGGTGACATGGATGTGCTCCCGGGGAATGCCGACGTTGCGTAGAGCGTCGCCGACCTCCGCCTCGTTGTCGTACATCCGTGCGGTGTCGATATGACGATAGCCGAGTTCGATGGCGTCCGCCACGGCCTTTCGTCCCTCGTCGCCGCGCAGCTTCCAGGTGCCGAGGCCGAGTTTCGGCATCTGCATGCCGCGCTGCGCTAGCAAGTTGGTCATCGGATGTTCTCCCAGCAACGAGGGCGCCTCGCCACGGCCCGCGATCAGCCCCCGCTCTCTTGGCTGCGACAGCCTGGACTTTCACCTTGGCGTCGAGCGGGAGGCGAGCCGCCTGATAGATCGTTCGGGCCGGCCGCCGCCCCTCGGCGAACAACTCGCCAAACAGGCGGTTGACTTCGGGTAGATCGTCGAGGTTGTGGAACGCCAAGTCGACATAGACGATGTCGCCCCGATCGAAGCCCGCCTCTTCGGCAATACGGAAGATCAGATCGAAGGCCCGCTCTGCTTCCTCGCGGGCCGTGCCCGGACGATAGCGGCCATCATCGTCGACCGAGAGCTGGCCGCTGATCCAGCAGGTGGTCCCCACAACGACCGCGTTGCTGATCGGGCTCGGGGACGCGGGGACCCCCTCCACGGCGGTGATGAAGCGACGGTCCGTCATGACGTCTCCAATATCGTCAGAATGTCGGCGCGCGATCGGACGCATGGAAAGTGTCCGCCGAGCATCGGATGTCCTCCACCAGCGCCGCCAGCTCGCCCAGGTGATCAAGCCGCCGATAGCGAGCGTGATCGACCGGCGCTTCGGCGTGCTCGAGATCCCACATCAGCGCGTGCGGCACGTGAACACCCCATGCGCCCGCTTCGATCGCCGGCGCGACATCGGACTTCACGGAGTTGCCCACCATCATCGCCGTGGCCGGCCCATCCGCATGGCGGCGAAAGATGCGGTCATAGGTGGCGGCGGTCTTGTCGCTGACGATCTCCACTGCGTCGAACAATTCGCCGAGCCCCGAAGCCGCGAGCTTGCGCTCCTGGTCGAACAGATCGCCCTTGGTGATGAGGAGCAGTCGGTAGCGACCGGCGAGCTGCGCCAGGACTTCGCGCGCATGTGGCAACGTCTCCACCGGATGCGCCAGCATCTCGCGACCGGCCGTGAGGATTTGCTGGATGACCGAAGCCGGCACACGCGCATCTGTCACTTCGATCGCGGTTTCGATCATCGAAAGCGTGAACCCCTTGATGCCGAAGCCGTATATCGAAAGGTTTCGTCGCTCCGCCTCCAGCAGTCGTGTGGCGACATCGCCAGGTGCCGCGTATGGCGTCAGCAACTCTCCGAAACGCGCCTCCGTCAGCTTGAAGAAATGCTCATTCTGCCAGAGCGTGTCGTCGGCGTCGAAACCGATCGCGGTCAGCGTGCCGCTCATCTCAGCGGGCCGTGAAGTCGATCACGGCGGCGAAGCCGCGCTCGGTCCCGAAGGCCAGATGCGCGCCCGAAGAACTCCAGGCGAGCGCCGATACGCTCCCGCGCCCAGGCCCCGCGACCGGCAGCACGCGCTGCGACGTCACGTCGGCCACGACCACCGCACCGTCCGAAAACCCTGCCGCCACCGCGTCGTTCTGCGGGTTGCAGGCGACGGCGGTGCACAGCACGGCCTCCTCGCCGCCGGCCAATTCCGTGGGCTGCTTGCCCATCGGGCCGCCGCCGAAGAACGGCCACAGCACGATCGCCTCCGCACCAGAGCTGGCGAGCCATTTGCCGTTGCGTGTGAACGACGTCGCGCGGCTCTTCGACGGATATCCGGACATGCGCATGTGCTGCCCGTCCGACAACCGCCAGCCATGCAACGCATTCTCCTGCATGGCCGTCACCACCGAGTCGCCGTCCGGGCTGATGGCGATACCGATATGGCTGCCCTTCCACTCCAGGACGCGCGGGTTGTCGGTCTTGCTGGCCACGAACCAAAGGCTCGCGCCGCCGTAGTGGCTTGCCGCGACGCGCTTGCCCTTCGCGTCGAAGGCGATCCCCGTCACGGTCGACGGATGGGTCAGCACCTTCAGCTTCGCACCCGACCCGTCGAGCAAATGGACCTGCTTGCCGACCGCGTAGGCGAGCACCGGCGAGCGGTCGTCGGCGAAGGTCGCGATCTGCTCGACCCACTTCATGCCGTGCTGGGCGAGCGGCGTCACCGTCGTGTCGAGCGCCACACGCGCGAACAGCCCGTCGTCGCCGCCGGACAGGAATCCGCCCGCGACGTCCGGCGCGAATGCCAGCACGCCTCCCTGATGCACCGTGACCTCGCGCCAATCGGGCCCGATGCGCAAGGAGCCGTCGCCGAGGGCGAAGCCGGCCACCGCTCCACCGCGCGCGAAGCCGCAGCCCACCACGAACGCGCCGAGGTCGCGGACCTCACCTCGCTCGTTCAGCACCCGGTCAAAGGCCGGTCGCGCGTCGCTCACTTCGGGCGACACGATTCGAAGCCGCGACGAAGTTGCGGACGGTTGAGGTTGCGGCCGATGAACACGAGGCGGCTGGTCAGCGTCTCGCCGTCCTTCCACGCGCCGATGAAGTCGCCGTCGGCGATCATGTGGACCGCCTGGAAGGCGAAGCGACGCTTCTCGTTCGGATACGCGAGCACGCCCTTGGTGCGGAGCAGATCACCGCCGCGTTCGGCCAGCAACGCGCCGATCCAGGCGTTGAATTTCTGCGGGTCGACCGGACCGTCGATCTCGAAGCTCATCGACGCCACGTCGTCGTCGTGGCTGTGCTCGTCGTCCGTCAGGAAGTCAGGCACGCGGGCCAGCACGCGATCGAGGCTGAAGGCGCCTTGATCCAGCAGTTCAGTCACGTTCATGTCGCCGCGGCTCGTACGGTGGATCGTGGCGAAGCGATTGATCTGGCGCAGCCGGGCCTCGACCGCGTCCAACGCCTCGGGCGTCACGAGGTCGGTCTTGTTCAGGACGATCACGTCGGCGAAGGCGATCTGGTCGATAGCCTCGGGACTGTCGGCGAGGCGGGCCAAGACGTGTTTCGCATCGACCACGGTGACGATCGCATCGAGCCGGGTTTTCGCGCGGACATCCTCGTCGACGAAGAAGGTCTGCGCGACCGGGGCGGGGTTGGCCAGGCCGGTCGTCTCGATGATGATGCCGTCGAAGCGGTCGCGGCGCTTCATAAGGCCGCCGACGATGCGGATCAGGTCGCCTCGCACCGTGCAGCAGACGCAGCCATTGTTCATCTCGAAGACTTCCTCATCGGTGTCGACGACCAAGTCGCCGTCCACGCCGAGTTCGCCGAACTCGTTGATGACGACCGCGTATTTGCGGCCGTGCTGCTCGGTCAGGATGCGGTTGAGCAGGGTCGTCTTGCCGGCACCCAGATAGCCGGTGAGCACGGTCACCGGCACCAGCGCCTCGGTTGTCACGTCGGCCATCGCCGTCCTCCAGAATATCTCTTGACGCTCATATAGGCGGCGGGCGGTGCGGCGGCCACGTGGCCAGGATGCGGTCCCGCTCCGCGTCGAGTTGCCGCGCCACCGCGCCGATCTCGAATGTTCTGGCGCGCGCGAGACCAGCGACCCCCAGGGCGGCCCGGCGCTCGGGATCGCGGGCCAGGGCGAGGATCGCCGCGGCGATGGCGGCGGCGTCCGGAGGGACGCGAACGCCGGCGTCGCCGACGATGTCGGGCAAGCCGCCCCGTGGGGTGAAGATCAGCGCGGCCCCGCTGGCGAGGGCTTCGAGCGCAACGAGCCCGAACGGCTCCGGCCAGCGGCCCGGGACGACGACGATCGCCGCCGACGCCATGGCCGACAGCACCTCGGCGTGCGGCCTGAACCCGGCCATCGCCACGCCGCGGGCGGCGGCGCGGGGGCGGAGGGCGCGGAGGAACGCGGTGTCCGGGCTGTTGGGGCCGAACCGGTCCGCGCCGATCATGGTCGCTGTCCATCCGAGCAGCTTCGGCAGCGCGAGGGCGCAGGCGTCGACGAACAGATCCGCCCCCTTGTCGGCGACCACCCGTCCGGCGAACAGGATTTCGTGCGCCCGTCCGTCGGCGCTGGAAGCGGGCGTATCTGCCATCGTCGTCGCGCCAATGAGGTTGACCCCGTTGGGCAGCACGGAAAGGCCCGGACCCCCGCCAAACCGCCCCGCGACCCAGTGCGAGACGGCGAAAACGTGCGCGACCCGCTCCCGCAACGGCACGGACCGCGCGGCCCGCATGCCGGTTGGATCGTTGTGCAGGAACAGGGTTACCGTAGGAAACCGTCGCGCGAGAAACAGCGCCACATCGGGCCGGTTGTGCACCTCGATCAGCTCAGGCCGCGTGTCCCGCAGTTCGGCGGCAACCCCGGCGGCGTAGCGCAAGGCCTCCGGCCCCGGCCATGGGCGGAGGCGCACGGGGCGAAACGCCACGTCCTCGAACGGGCGGACGACCGCGCGGCCGAGCACGATTGCCGAACGACGTCCGTGCAGCGCGTGCGACCGGGCCACCATGGCGACCGCGCCCGCCGCCTCGGCGGAGAACGCCTCGCGCGGCGGCAGAACGATGGCGATTTCGGACACTCTTGGAGTCTATCGCCGGCCGATGCGTGGGGCCATAAGCCGGCCATGTTGGGCCGCCGCCTGCTGTTCGCCGCGATCGCTCTGTCCGTCGCCGGAGGCCTTGCCGCGATGCTGGTCGATATTCTCGCGATTGGCGGCTGGACCCCTCTGAAAATCGCGATCATGGCGTGTTTTGCGGGTGTGGCTCCGTGGCTTGGCATCTGCGCCGGCAACGCCGTGCTGGGTTTCGCCGTGCTGATGGCCTGTCGCGATCCCGCGCGCGCGGTGTTGCCGGTCGCCGGCGATATCGACCTGCCCGTCCGCACCCGGACCGCTCTGGCGGTCACGGTGCGGCACGAGGACATGGCGCTCGTGCTGCCGCCGCTGCGAAAAGTGCTGGACGGCCTCGATGCTGCGGGCCTGAGCGAGTGGTTCGCCCTGTTCATCCTCTCGGACAGCGTGAGCGATCTTGGCGAGGCCGAGGCGGTGGCCGCGTTCGCCGCCGCGGAGCCAGACAAGTCGCGAATCCGCTATCGTCGCCGCGCGGACAACGCAGGCTTCAAGGCCGGCAACCTCATGGATTTTCTCGACCGTCACGCCGAGCGATTTCCGTTCGCCGTGGTGCTCGACGCCGACAGTCAGATGACGGCAGCCGCCGTCGAGCGCCTCGTCGGCATCATGCAGGCATCGCCCCGAATGGGGATCGTGCAGCACCTGACGGTGGGCGTGCCGGCCGAGACGGCGTTCGCGCGGCTGTTCCAATTCGGGATGCGGGCGGGGATGCGGGTCTGGGCAACCGGGCAGGCGGTGTGGCAGGGCGACGAGGGTCCGTACTGGGGTCACAACGCGATCCTGCGCACGGCCGCGTTCCGCGACCATGCCCGCCTGCCGCTGTTGGCTGGCGGCCGGCACATCCTGAGCCACGACCAGGTCGAGGCGGCGCGGCTGCGCGCGGCCGGCTGGGGCGTGGCCGTCTGGGCCGGCGAGGACGGCTCGTTCGAGCGCAATCCCCCCGCGCTCGTCGAATTCGTGGCGCGAGATGCGCGCTGGCTCGCCGGCAACCTGCAATACGCGGCCCTTCTCGGTATGTCCGGGTTGCGGCCGATGGGGCGCTGGCAACTGGCGCAGGCGATTCTGCTGTTCGCCGGCGCGCCGCTCTATCTGGCGATGTTCGCGCTCGCGGTCGTCAACGCGGCAACCGGCGGCAGCGATGCGTTGCCGCGCGGGCAATTGGTGATGTTGGCCGCGGCGTGGAGCATTGTGTTGTATGGCCCTAAACTGCTCGGATACGTGCAAGTCCTGCTGTCGCGCGCCGCCCGGACCCGCTACGGCGGGGGGGTGCGGTTTGCTACCGGGGCGGCGGCGGAGATCGTGTTCACCCTGCTGCTGGACGCGCCGATGACGGTCCTCAAGGCAACGGCTCTCGGCCGGGTACTCCTGGGCCGCACCGCCGCGTGGCTGCCGCAGAACCGCGTGGCACGGGCGGTGTCGTGGGGCGAGGCGGGCAGGATCCTGTGGCTGCCGACCTGGCTGGGGGCGTTGGCGTTCGCCGTACTGGCGCATGTGTCGGGTTTCGCGGCAGCGGTGGCGGTACCGTTCGCCGGGGGCCTGCTCGCGGCCATGCCCCTGGCCGTCCTATCGGCTCATTCCGGGTTCTCTCGGACACTGGCGCGGCTCGGGATCGCCGCCACGCCCGAAGAAGCCTCCCGCGCGCGAACGTGAGGCGGGCCGACTACAGCGGTCGCGGTGGAAACGTCTGGCCGATGCTGCGGCCGATCGCGTAGCCGAGGTCCTGCGCGACCTGCCCCAGGTCACCCACCTGGATTTTGCAGTTGACGTAGCCGACCCAGTCGATCTGCGCGAGACTCGTGTCCATCAGGCTGATGCTCATGGTCAGCACCGGCTTCTCGGCGCCCATCTGCAGCCGCCCGACCCGGCCGAATTCCGGGCTGACCGCACCGGTGCCGCTGGTGCCTTCCGACGCGCCAGTGATTGACGTCGCCAGTTCCATGGTGACGGTGCCGGTGTCGGACAGCGTCGCGCCCCCTGCGGCAAGGCCGGTCTTGAACCGCTCGCCCAAGGAGACGTTGGCCGAGGAGGCGTCCGTGATGTGCACGCGGATGACCGCCGGTTTCGGCAGCGGGCTGATCTCGTTGCCGGACAGCATGCCCACGCAACTCTTGTCGCCCTTCTGCACCGGTTGGGCGGTATATCCGACGCCCGGCGCCAGGAGCACGGCAAGACCGATTGCCGCAAGACGAGCGCGTGTCACAGAATGCACCTTGTCACCTCTAGGTCGATCCGCCCCCGGTCCTAGCAACCTCTCCGCCGCGCTGCCAGCCGCGTTCGCCCTGTTGCCAGTAGGTGAGCGAATGACCGGCGGCCTTCGCGTCTTTCCACCGCTGCCTGGCGGCGGCCACCTCGGCGGCGTCACGGCCGTCGAACAGGTCGAACACACGCGAGAAAGCGTCCAGGCGCTCGCTTTTCGCGCCGTCCAGCAGGAAGAGGAATTTCGCGCCGTTCGGTGCCGCGTCATCGAGCGCCAGCCAGATCGGCTGCAGATCGGCGTCGCCCTCCGCCGCCGTGCCGTGCGGCAGCCAGTCCGGTTGCGCGCACGTCCACAACGCCGCGTCCAATGCGGCCAGCCGGACCGGATCGGCGCACATCACCGCCGCCCGCTCGCCAGCGTCTAAGGTGCGGCCAAGCAGCGCCGGCAGTGCCCGGTCCGCGCCGGTGCGGGTCAGGTGGTAGAAGGCGATATCGGTCGGCAAGCGTGGGCTCAGACGGTCTCATGCGCGGCGGCAAGCCGGTCCAGCAGTCGCGTGCCGAACGCGGTCGCCCCTTTGGGCACGAACGGCGCGTCCTTGGTGCTCCAGACGACGCCGGCCACGTCCAGATGCGCCCACGGCTTGCCGTTGGTGAACCGGGCGATGAAATGCGCCGCGGTGATCGCGCTGCCCGGCCGTCCGGTGACGTGCTTCATGTCGGCGATGTCGCTTTTCAGCTGCTTGTCGTACGCCTCGCCCATCGGCATGCGCCACAATTTTTCGCCGGTCTCCGTCCCGGCCGCCAGCAACGCGTCAGCCAGCGTGTCGTCGGTCGCGAACATCCCGGCCATCTCATGCCCCAGGCTGACCACCATCGCCCCGGTCAACGTAGCCAGATCGACCATCACCTTAGGCGAGAAGCGCTTCTGGGCGTAGTGGACGACGTCGGCGAGCACCATGCGCCCCTCGGCGTCGGTGTTGATGATCTCGACCGTCATGCCGGACGCCGTGGTCACCACGTCGCCAGGCCGCTGCGCCGTGCCGGACGGCATGTTCTCCACCAAGCCGATCAGGCCGACCACGTCCACCCGGGCGCGCCGTCCGGCGATGGCGGCCATGGCACCGACGACCGCGCCGGCACCGGCCATGTCCCACTTCATGTCCTCCATCCCGGCCGCCGGCTTGATGCTGATCCCGCCGCTGTCGAACGTGACGCCTTTGCCGATGAAGGCGAGCGGCGCGGCACCCGTCGCCTCCGCCGCCGTCTTGCGGCCTTTCGCCGGCTTCGGCTTGGCGGCGCCGTTCCAGCGCATCACCACCATCCGTGCCTCGTTGACGCTGCCTTGGGCCACGGCGAGCAGTGCCCCGAATTTCTCCGCCGCCAGTTCGTCCGGCCCGAACACCTCGACCTCGACGCCGAGCTCTCGCAGCGCCAGACAACGCTCGGCGAAGACCGCCGGGGTCAGCACGTTGGGGGGTTCGCTGACCAGGTCGCGGGTCAGGAAGACGCCCTCCGCCACCGCCTTGAGCGGCGTCCAGGCGGCAGCCGCCGCCTTGGCGTCCGACGACAACAGCGTCAGTCGGGCGAGTTTCTGCTTGTCCTCCGGCTTCTCCTGCGTGCGGTAGCGGTCGAACCGATAGGCGCGCAGGACCGCGCCCATGGCCACGTGCGCCGCGGTGTCCGGCGGCAGTGCGCCGGTGGCCAGCGTGGCGGCCTCCTCGCGCGCCAGGGCCGCGACCGCGTGGCCGCCCGCTTCCTCCGCCGCGTGGGACGCGAGTTGGCCCTTGCCCAGCCCCACCAGGACGATCCGCGACAGGCCGCCGCTCGGCGCAAGGATGGTTGTGGTCTGACCCGCCTTGCCCTTCCACTCCGCCGTGGCGATCGCCCGTGTCACCGCGCCGTCGGTGGCCGCATCGGCCTCGGCCAGCAGTGCGGGCGGTTCGCCTTCGGTCGCGAACAGCACCAGCGCGCCGCTCGTCGGCAGGACATTGGGGGCGAAGGCGATCTCCAGCATGGACGCTCCGGCGTTCGTTTTGTGTGCATCGCAAGTCGTGCACCCCAACTCTTGCGCGCAAGTCCCGTCGGCGTATAGGGCGGCGATGGACGATCAAGCCCTGCTCAGCCTCGCCGCCGACCTCGCTCGCCGCGCCGGGGCAGTGATCCTGGCCGTCCGGGCGCGCGGGTTTGAGACGAATGCGAAACCGGATGCCTCGCCCGTGACGGAGGCGGACCATCTGGCCGAGGCGCTGATCGTCGAGGGGCTGCGGGTCTCGACCCCGGAGATCCCGGTGGTGGCCGAGGAGGAGATGGCCGCCGGACACCTGCCGCGCGCCGCCGAGGCGTTCTGGCTGGTGGATCCGCTGGACGGGACGCGCGAGTTCGCCGCCGGCCTGGATGATTTCGCGGTCAACATCGGGCTGGTGCGCGGCGGGTGGGCGGTGCTGGGCGTGGTCGGCGTGCCGGCGCAGGGCGAGCTGTTTGGCGGCATCGTCGGACGCGGCGCGTGGAAGCGCACGAGCCTGGGCGAGCGGCCGATCTCGGCGCGTCGGGTGCCCCAGGCGGGGGCGGACGTCATCGCGTCCCGAAGCTCTGGCAAGGATCCGCGCATCGCGGACTATCTGGCCGGAAAGTCGATCGCGAGTTTCACCCATGTCGGCGCCGCGGTGAAATTCTGCCGGTTGGCCGAGGGCAAGGCCGATCTGTACGTGCGTTACGGCCGCACGATGGAATGGGACACGGCGGGGCCGCAGGCGGTGCTGGAGGCGGCCGGAGGCGCGGTGCGCGATATCTCGACGGGCGAGCCGCTCGCGTACGCCAAGCCCGGCTGGGAGAATGGCGGCTTCGTCGGCACCGGTTTGGCGTGACCCGGACGATCCCGGCCGACGGCGCGGGCGTCTCGGAGGCGGCGGCGCTGCTCCGCGACGGAGCCCTTGTCGCCTTCGGGACGGAGACGGTCTACGGCCTCGGTGCCGATGCCACGGACGCACGCGCGGTGGTGGCGGTATTCGAGGCGAAGGGCAGGCCGCGGTTCAATCCGCTGATCTGCCACTATCCGGATGCCGAGGCGGCGTTCGCGCATGTCAGGGCGAGTGCCGTGGCGAGACGTCTGGCCGCCGCGTTCTGGCCGGGTCCGCTGACCCTGGTCCTACCGCGTGTGGAGGCTTGTCCCGTGGCGCTGCTGGCCGGTGCCGGCCTGGACACTCTGGCGGTACGGGTTCCGGCGCATTCCGTGGCGCTCGCGCTGCTGCGCGAAGTGGCTCGGCCGGTCGCGGCGCCGTCGGCCAATCGGTCCGGGGCCATCAGCCCGACGACCGCCGCGCATGTGCTGGACGATCTGAGCGGGCGCATCGCCGCCGTGCTGGATGGCGGACCCAGCGCGGTGGGCGTCGAGAGCACGGTGCTCGATTTGAGCGGCGAGCGGCCCGTGCTGCTGCGGCCGGGCGGGGCGGAGATCGAGGCGATCGAGGCGCTGATCGGGTCGGTCGGGCGTCCTGGGGACGAGGTGGGCGCATTGCGCTCGCCGGGCCTGCTGGCATCGCACTATGCCCCGGTTCTGCGTGTCCGAGTGGCGGCGGAGTCGGTCGGCGCGGACGAAGCGCTACTGGCGTTCGGGCCGGCTCTACCCGGCGCCGGCGCGACGTATCAATTGAGCCAGGCCCGGGACGTCGCCGAGGCCGCTTCGCGGTTGTTCGACGGTTTGCGGACGCTCGATGCGGCGGGGGCGCGACTGGGGTTGGTCGGGATCACGGCGATGCCGGTGCCGGAACAGGGCCTGGGCCTTGCGATCAATGATCGGTTGAGGCGGGCGGCCGTATAAGCAGGATGACACGTGCCTCAACCGCGAGGTATGAAAATTTCGTCAGGAGGCCGACCGGAGAACGTCATGGACTTGCCGCCGCCGCGTATCGTTCTGCTAGACAACTGGTACAAGTATGTCGTCGTGGAGGGCGTTGATGAACGCAGGCCCGGGATCTACGAGTGGTGGATCGACGGGGTCGGCCGCTATATCGGGAAGTATAAGAGGATCAGCCGCCCCACACGAGCCTATGGCAGGAATGTCGCGAATCTGGCGAACGGGCGGCCATATCGGCCAAAAAACCCTGGCGGCTTCCGGGGTATTCATCGAGCGTTGCGAGTGGCTCACATGAGGGGCCAACGCATCGTCCTCACAATTCTCGAGAACGTGGATTCGACTACGATCGATGCGCGCGAACGCGAACTCATCGCCGAGCGCGGCTCCCTGAACGTGCCTCCCTTTGGAGGTCGCTCGGGGGCCATTCGGCACAGGATCGAGGGACTCGGGATCACCGAGGCGGATATTGCTGAGGCGGTCGCTTGGGCCCGCTCGAACCCGGAAGGTCCCTCGGGATAGAAAGGCGAGGGCCTTGCTCGCTACGGCGTCCGCGCGGGGATCTCCAAACCCCGCTGCACGGCCGGACGGGCCAGTCCGCGCTCCAACCACGCCGGAACGTGCGTCAGGCTGTCGAACTCGACCAGCTCGCGCGCGCCATAGAAGCCAACCAAATTGCGCACCCAGCCCAATATCGAGATGTCGGCGATCGTGTAGCTCTCGCCCATGATCCAGTCGCGTCCCGCCAGCCGTGTCTCGAGCACGCCCAGCAGGCGCTTCGATTCCGCCCGATAGCGTTCGAGTGGACGCTTGTCCTCGATTTCGCGGCCGGCGAACTTGAAGAAGTAGCCGAGCTGGCCGAACATCGGGCCCACCCCGCCCATCTGGAAGAACACCCATTGGATCGTCTCCTGGCGGCGGGCCGGGTCGACGGGAAGGAACTGGCCGGTCTTCTCGGCCAGATACAGCAGGATCGCGCCGGACTCGAACAACCCGAGCGGCTCGCCGCCCGGCCCGTCCGGATCCAGGATTGCAGGGATCTTGCCGTTCGGATTGAGCGAGAGGAATTCGGGCCCCCACGTTTTGTTTTTCATGATGTCGACGAAATGCGGCTCGTACGGCAGGCCGATCTCCTCGAGCATGATCGAGACCTTCACCCCATTTGGCGTCGGCAGCGAATACAGCTGAAGCCGGTCGGGATGCCGCGCCGGCCAACGCGACGTAATCGGAAAAGCGGACAGATCGGGCATCTTGGCTCCTTCGGGTCGCCGACGGCGTGCATTACGGCGAGCGTGGCCCGCCCGACAACTCCGGTGCTCGCGCCCGCGCGATCATCGTCGTCGTGCTGTGGCCCTCCTCCAGCGGAATGAGCCGCACCTCGCCACCCGCCGCTAGCACGATCTCCGCGCCGACCACCTGATCGAGTCGGTAATCCGCGCCCTTGAACAACAGATCCGGCAGCAACGCGGCGATCAGCCGTTCCGGCGTGTCCTCCTCGAACACCACCACAAGATCCGTGGATGCGAGCGCGGCCAGCACCACGCCGCGCGCCTGTTCGGCCTGCACCGGCCGGGTCTCGCCTTTCAGCCGCCGCACGGATGCATCGCTGTTCAGCCCGACGACGAGGCGGTCGCAAGCGGCCCGCGCCCGAGCCAGCAGGCGGACATGGCCGGGATGGATCAGGTCGAAACACCCGTTGGTGAAGCCGACGCGCAGCCCCGCGCGCCGCCATCCGGCCACCATCGTCGTCGCGGCCGCCTGCTCGGCAAGTTTCGCGTCGATCGCCGAACGCTCGTGCTGATGCAGGGCGGCGGCCAGTTCGTCGGCGCTGACCGTCGCGGTGCCGGCCTTGCCGACCGCGATCCCGGCCGCGAGATTGGCCAGCGCCGCAGCGTCCGGCAGCGACGCGCCCGCGCCCAGCGCCAGCGCGAGCGCCGCGACCAACGTGTCGCCGGCGCCGGACACATCGGCGACCGCCCGCGCCTGCGTCGGCACGTGCAGCGGCGGCTCGTCCGCGCGCACCAGGGTGAGGCCGCGCTCGGAGCGCGTCACCAGAACTGCCTCGACCTCGGCATGGCGCAACGCCGCTTCGCCGGCGCGGGCCACGGCCTCGTCGTCGAGACCAAAGATGCCGGTCGCGGCGGCCGCTTCGCTCTGGTTCGGCGTCAGCACGGTCGCTCCGCGATAGGCGGACACATCGGCCCGCTTCGGGTCGGCGACGACCGGCACGCCGGCCTCGCGCGCAAGAGCGATCGCGCCGCCCAGAACCTCGTCGGACAACACGCCCTTGGCGTAGTCGGACAGGACAACGCAGTCCGCCTCCGGCAGCGCCGCCGCGAAGGCCGCGAGCACGGCGGCCGCGTCCCCGCCCGCGAGCGGCTCGGAATCCTCCTCGTCCAGACGCAGCAATTGCTGGCCGTGGCTCACGAACCGTGTCTTGACGGTGGTGGGGCGGCTCAGCCGAACCGCCGAGAACGCGAGGTTCGGGATGGCCGCCAGGAGGGCGGACAGCTCGTCGCCGCCCGTATCGGT
This sequence comes from Acetobacteraceae bacterium, assembly GCA_965246915.1. GTDB lineage: Bacteria > Pseudomonadota > Alphaproteobacteria > Acetobacterales > Acetobacteraceae > CAVRQM01. The sequence goes on along the minus strand of CBDFGB010000001.1, from coordinate 33,440 downwards.
GCCGATGGCGGACACCAGGATCGCCCGGCCAGACAGCGTGGCGACGTTGTGCGCGACGTTGGCTGCCCCTCCCGGCACGCTGCGGCGCGTGGCGGCGCGCAGAATCGGGATAGGCGCCTCGGGCGAGATGCGCCGCACCTCGCCCAGCACGTAGCGGTCGAGCATGACGTCGCCCAGCACCAGGACCGTGCGGCCGGCGCAGGCGGGCAGGAGGAAGGCGAGGGCACCGTCGGGTGTCATAGGCGGGCCCTACAGGGACCGGTCTTTGTCCGCAATAAGGTGCCCAATATCTGCTTGAAGCATGCGCCAGCAGTGAGGGCGTGGCCGCGGGCGCTGCCCGTACGCACGGCAAATAAGCTCAAATCGTCTTGGCCCGATGATACTGCTCCATCGGCTAACTCACGATATCTATCCCCGCACGGCGACCATACCCCCGCAACTCCAGCAGCAGAGCCGCGTCGCGCGCGACCTCCCGACGCTCGATCTCCTCGAACGCCGCTTCGTCGATACGGTCTCCGAACAGAACCACGCACTGCTCGGGATCGCATTGACGCGACGTCCAGATCAGGCCGTCGAGACTCCCGTCAGCTTTGTGGATCGCGCCCGCCCACACGACAGTCTGGTCGTAGGTCGATTTGGGCGTCTCGATCAGGTCGGTGCGCCGCAGCCCCCAGGCCTTGAGGTCCGGCGCGAACAGGCCGGCGAGGCGGAGCGCACGGCGGGGGGCGACGCGGCTGACCGAGCGCGCGGCGACGACATCGAGCCGCACCGTCTTGAAGGCGGCATCCGGTTCGATGTCGTGAAAAATCGTCTCGAACGCGGCGGCTTCGCGGCTCGTCGCGGCATACAGGCCTGGGATGCATGCGCCGTTCGCGTCGCGCAGGGGCGCGAACCGGGTTGGCTGGCCGAGGCACGGGTTGAACTGTGCCGGTCGCAGGCCGCGCGCGTGAGTCCGGTGGAGGACCGTGCCGGCTGGCACGAGGTGGACATTGATCGGCGGGAACGGGGACGGCGGGCGCGGCAGCGTCGCCGGCGTCACCCCGCGACCTCAGCCCCCTCTTGCCGCGCCGCGGCCACGACCGACTCTGGGTCATCGAGCATGTCCGCCGGCGCGCGGTCGCCAAGCCAGCCATTGGTGGACACGAACCAGAACGCGGTCTGCCACGGCGACAGGCCCTCGGGCAGCGCCGCGAGCGCCTTCTTGATCGTCGGGTGCGGCCGACCGTCGCGGAACTGGAACGCCGGGAAATACTCGGCCCCACGATGATGCACGGAGAACACCTCGGCCGCCTTTTTCCACCGCGCCGCCGTCGCGTACGGGTTGCTGCTCCTATGCCCCGCGCGACTTCCGACCTCGGCGCTGGTCAGTGGCGCGGTTTCCGCCACGAACCGGTCCCGCAATTCGAGATTGTCGGCGGCGAGCACGCCCCGCGCGTCGGCGAGATCGTCGGGGAGAAGAACCTCCGCGAGCCTGCCGATGGCCGCCTCCTGACGGTTGGCCCCGAGGTTGCCGGTGGCGCGCACCAGCCTTTCGACGAAAAGCTGAACGGCGGCCAAATGGTCGTCGGAAATATCGGCGTTCAGTCGCAGTACGACCGAGCGGTCAGCCAGAATCTCCGTGGCCGTGGCCTGGGAACGCCGTTCCCGAGGCGCACGGGCATCGAACATCAGCACTTCTGAAAACAGGGCGTCGCTCATGGCGTTCCCGTGAGATGAGAGAGCATACGGCGGACATTACGTGTCTCATGTCCCGAAATGCAAGGCCCCACCAAGGTCAGTCCCTGTCGTTGGCCTCGAATCACCGCGCCCAGCCGGCACTCAGCCGCTTGCGCACCTCGCCCAGCGTGCCCGGCGCGAGGCTGACCGAAATCTCCGCCAGCCGGTGCGCGGCAGCCACGATCCGCTCAAGCCCGTCCAGCCGCGCCGCGACGTCGACCTCGCGCAGCAAGGCATGAAATTCCTGCTCCAGGGTCGGAGTGACATGAGCGCGGCCGAGCGTCAGCGTCTTCAGCCAGGTCGGATAACCCATCGTGATGTCGAGCTGGTTGCCGAAGAAGAACACCAGTTTTCCGTCCTCATCGCGGACCGGCGATATGAACAGCAGGTTCCAGAATTCCGAACCGTCGCGGCGGTAGTTGACGATCCACTCGATGCAGCCCTGGCCGGCGTCGAGGCAGGCGCGGATGCGCGGCGGCGAGGCGATGTCGGTCTTCGGCCCCTGCAGGAAGCGGCAGTTGCGGCCGACGATCTCGTCCGCCGGATAGCCGGTCAGCTCGCAGAACGCGGCGTTGGCGACCACCATCGGACAATCCGGCAAAGACGGGTCGGACAGCACCATGGGAGCCGCGCTGTGCGCCATCGCCGTGGTCAGGGCGTCGCGGATCGTGTTCGCGCTCATGTCGATCATCCCAAAAGTCGCCCCACCACCCGAGCCGTGTAGTCGACGACCGGAATGATCCGGCCGTAGTTGATCCGGGTCGGGCCGATCACGCCGATCGCGCCGACGATCCGTCCGCCGCTGCCGCGCGCCGGGGCCACCACCATCGACATCCCCGATCCTCCGAACAATCCGCTCTCCGCGCCGATGAAGATGCGCACGCCGTCGGATTTCTCCGCCATCTCCAGCAGACGCAGCATCGTCTCCTGCGCCTCCAGCCGCTCGAACAGATGCTGGATCGCGGCCAATCGGTCGATCTGGGTCACGTCCTGCAACAGCCGCGCCTGGCCGCGCACGATCAGGCTGCCGCCGCGCCCCTCGTCGGACCAGGTCGCCAGCCCCGCGCCCACCACCTGCGCCGACAGCGCGTCGAGCTGCGTCTGGTCGGCCGCGATCTCTTCGGCGACCAACCGGCGGAGTTCGTTGATCGGCCGGCCCGACAGGCGCGCGTTCAGGTAGTTTCCGGCCTGCTCCAGCGCGGCGGGCGGCACGCCGGCCGGGATGTCGATGAGGCGGTTCTCGACCTGCCCGTCCGCCCCCACCAGGACCACGAGCGCCCGGCCGGTGCCCAGCGCCACGAACTCGATATGCCGCAACGCCCCCTCCGACTTCGGCGCGAGCACGAGGCCGGCCGCCGAGGACAGGCCGGCCAGCAGGTTCGACGCCTCGGCCAGCGTGTCCTCGAGGCTACGGCCCGACGCGGCCAGCGCGCCGCCGATCGCCTCGCGGTCCTCGTCGGCGATCTCGCCGAATTGCAGCAGGCCGTCCACGAACAGCCGCAGGCCGCGCTCGGTCGGCAGGCGTCCGGCCGAGGTGTGCGGCGCGTATAACAGGCCCGCATCCGTCAGGTCGGCCATGACGTTGCGGATGGTGGCCGGCGATAGCGCGATCGGCAGGCGGCGCGAGAGCGTGCGGCTGCCCACCGGCTCGCCGGTCTCGACGTATTGTTCGACGATTTCCCGCAGGATCGCCGCGGCGCGAATTTCCAGCGGCCTTTGGTCAGGAAGTCGGGGAGCGGGGCCGTCGTTCATTCGCCGTCAGTCGATCCTCGATCTGAGCGCCCGTATAGCATCAACGGATCCGACCGACCCGCTCCTGATGGATCGCGTCCCGATCGATTGGGACATCAGGGGAGTGGAAGCCCGTCATCCGTCACGCTCCCCGCTAGCCGCTGGTCTGTCATGTTTGCCTTCATCGCTCACCACGATGTAGCACGCGGCTCCACCGTCAAGGACCGCCCATGTCCGCAACCGGCCGACCCTCCGGCCGCGCCGCCGATGCGCTGCGCAGCGTCTCGATCGAGACCGGGTTTTCCCACCATGCCGAGGGCTCCTGCCTGATCCGCATGGGCCGGACCGAAGTGCTGTGCGCGGCCAGCCTGGAGGCGAAAGTGCCACCGTTCCTGCGCAACACCGGCCTCGGGTGGGTCACCGCCGAGTACGGCATGCTGCCGCGCGCCACCCACACGCGCGGCGACCGCGAAGCCGCGCGCGGCAAACAATCGGGCCGGACGCAGGAGATCCAGCGGCTGATCGGGCGCAGCCTGCGCGCCGTGGTCGACCGCGCCGCGATGGGGGAGATGGCGGTGACGCTGGATTGCGACGTGCTGAACGCCGATGGGGGCACCCGCTGCGCCTCCATCACCGGCGCGTTCGTGGCGCTCTCGCTCGCGTTCCGCCATGCGGTGCGGATGAACGTCATCGCCGCCGTGCCAATCACTGGACAGGTCGCGGCCGTCTCCTGCGGCCTGACCGAGGCGGGCGCGGTGCTCGATCTCGACTACGACGAGGACAGCAACGCGCACGCCGACGCGAACTTCGTGCTGACCGAGGGCGGCGGCATTGTCGAGATTCAGGGGACGGCCGAGAAGGCCCCGTTCAGCGAGGCGCAATTCGCCGAGTTGATGGCGCTCGCCAAACTCGGCACGGCGCGGCTGTTCGAGGCGCAGCGCGCGGCGCTCGCGTGACCCGGCGGCTCGCGTCCGGCGACCGGCTGGTCATCGCCACCCACAACGCCGGCAAGTTGCGCGAAATCGCCGCGCTTATCGCGCCATTCGGCGTCGACGCCGTCTCGGCCGGCGCGCTCGGCCTGCCGGAGCCGGAGGAAACCGAGCCCGACTTTGCCGGCAATGCGCGCCTGAAAGCCGTGGCCGCCACCGCGTCCGGGCTGGCGGCGCTGGCCGACGACAGCGGGTTGTGCGTCGCGGCCCTCGGCGGCGCGCCGGGCATCTACTCCGCGCGCTGGGCCGGACCGGGCCGGGAGTTTTCGGTCGCCATGGCACGGGTGCAGCGCGAACTCGGCGATGCCGCCGACCGCCGCGCGAGCTTCGTCTGCACGCTCTGCCTCGCCTGGCCGGACGGAGCCACGGACACCTTCGAGGGCCGCAGCAGCGGCGTGCTGGTCTGGCCGCCGCGCGGGACGAACGGGTTCGGCTACGACCCGATGTTCCAGCCCGACGGCGACAGCCGCACCTACGGCGAAATGAGCCCGGACGAAAAGCACGCCACCAACCACCGCGCCCGCGCCTTCGCGCTGTTCATGGCGGCGTGTCTGCCGGACCTCAGCCAATCGCCGTGAACGTGTCGAGCAGCAGCTTCGCGTTCAGCATCAGGATGATCGACGCCACCACCCAGGCCAGCGCCGCCAGGTATCGAGGGATGACGAAGCCTCCCATCTTCCGCCGGTCGGAGACGAACAGCACCAGCGGGATGACCGCGAACGGCAGCTGCATCGACAGCGCCACCTGACTGAACACCAGAAGCTGGGCCGTGCCGCTCTCGCCGTAAAGCGCCGTCACCACGACCACCGGGACGATCGCGATGCCTCGGGTGATCAGCCGCCGGGCCCAGTTCGGCAGTCGCAGGCGGAGGAACCCCTCCATCACGATCTGCCCGGCCAGAGTGGCCGTGACCGTGGAATTCAGGCCCGACGCCAGCAACGCGACGGCGAACAGCACCGAGGCGATCCCGAGACCCAACAGCGGCGACAGCAGGCGATAGGCGTCGCCGATCTCCACGACATCGGTATGGCCGCTGCCATGGAACGCCGTGGCCGCGACGACCAGGATCGACGCGTTGACGAACAGCGCCAGCATGAGCGCGATCGTGCTGTCGGCGGTCGCCCAGGTGATCGCCTGCCGCCGTCCCGCCTCGGTCCGGTCGAAGGCGCGGGTCTGCACGATGGACGAGTGCAGATACAAATTGTGCGGCATGACGGTGGCGCCGACGATCCCGATCGCGAGGTACAGAATCGCCGGGTTCGTCACGATCTCGCGCGACGGCACGAACCCGCCGAGCAGGGCCGCGACCGGCGGCGAGGCGGCTGCGATCTGGATGCCGAAGCACACCGCGATGACCGCGAGCAGCGCCACGATGAACGCCTCCAGGAAGCGAAATCCCCGGTTCATCAGCAGCAGCAGCAGGAACGCATCGAGTGCGGTGATCAGCGCGCCGGCGATCAGCGGAATGCCGAACAGCAATTGCAGCGCGATCGCGGTGCCGATGACCTCGGCGAGGTCGCAGGCGATGATCGCGATCTCGCAGGCGAGCCACAGGACGATGTTGACGGGGCGGGAGTAGCTGTCGCGGCAGGCCTGCGCCAAATCGCGGCCGGTGGCGATGCCGAGCCGCGCGGACAGCGCCTGCAGCAGGATCGCCATCAGGTTCGACAGCAGGATGACCGACAGCAGAGTGTAGCCGAACCTCGATCCGCCGGCGATGTCGGTCGCCCAGTTGCCGGGGTCCATATAGCCGACCGAGACCATGTAGCCGGGCCCGGCGAAGGCGAAGAACCGCCGCAGCCAGAGGCCGCCCTGCGGAACGGCGATCGTGCCATGGACCTCCGAAAGACTGGCCCGTCCGCCAGGCCCGGCAAACATCCAGGCCGGCTTTTCGTCGAGCGCGATAGGCGTGTCCGGCATCAAATGCTCCAGGCGGAAAAGCTCCAGTCGGAAAAGCTCCAGTCGGGCGAAGACCGCACCATAGAATACATACGCAGCTAGGGAATATGCAATCGGCTATATCTCACAGCCGCGACATCGCTGGTCTGTCACGCGGCGCTGGGTCAACAAACCGAGGCTGTGCTATCCGACGGAAAAGGCGGTCGGGGGATCGAGTCGTCGTGCCACCCAGGGCGAATGCACCGCCGCAAGCCTCGCGGCTGCTGGACGCCGGAACCGAGTCGGAGGGGTTCCGCCACACCCGGGCCGCGCGCCGCAATGCGCTGGTCGAGGACTATGTCGAGCTGATCGGCGACCTGATCGCCGACGGCGGCGAGGCGCGGCAAGTGGACATCGCCGCCCGTCTCGGGGTCGCGCAGCCGACCGTGGCGAAGGCGCTGCGTCGCCTCATCGCCGAGGGCCTGGTCGTGCAGAAGCGCTATCGCGGCGTGTTCCTGACCGAACTCGGCCGCGGCATGGCCGAGGAAAGCCGCGAGCGGCATCAGACCGTGGAGAGTTTCCTGCTCTCCCTCGGCGTCGGCGCGGAGACGGCGCGCATCGACGCGGAGGGCATCGAGCACCATGTGAGCGACGAGACCCTGACCGCGTTTCGACGCGCGATGTCGGAGAATAAGCGTCAATAAGGCGACCTGGGGGAGGGCGGCCCATGCACGGCCTCATGCAGCACGAGGACCTTCTGGTCTCGTCGATCATCCGCCACGCGGCGCTGCACCACGGACGCGCGGACGTCGCCTCGCGCCTCGGCGATGCGGCGATCCATCGCACCGACTACGCGTCGATCGACGCCCGCGCGCGGCGGCTGATCGGCGTGCTCGAAAGCCTCGGCGTGGCGCAAGGCGACCGTGTCGCCACCCTCGCCTGGAACAGTTTTCGCCACCTGGAACTTTACTACGGCACGCCCGGGATGGGCGCCGTCTGCCATACGATCAACCCGCGTCTGGCGATCGACGACATCGCATACATCGTGGATCACGCCGGCGATGTCGTGGTGTTCGCCGACAGCCTGTTCCTGCCGTTGCTCGCCCGCGTGCTGCCGCTCACTTCCGGCACGGTCCGCGCCGTGGTGGCGCTCGACGACGACGCGCCCGAGGCGGATTTTCCCGAGGGCGTCGCGGTGTTGGGTTATGAGGCGCTGCTGCGCGACGCCGTGGGACCGGCCGACTGGCCCCGCCTCGACGAGCGGACCGCCTGCGGATTGTGTTACACGTCCGGCACGACCGGCCGGCCGAGAGGCGTGCTGTACAGCCATCGCTCGACCGTGCTGCACGCCATGGCCCTGAACGCCGCCGGCGCGTTCTGCCTCGGACGCACCGAGCGGGTGCTGCCGGCCGTGCCGATGTTCCACGTCAACGCCTGGGGCCTGCCCTATGTGGCCCCGATGGTGGGCGCGGCCCTGGTCATGCCCGGGCGGCATCTGGACGGCGCGAGCCTCGCGGCGCTGATGCAGGCCGAGCGCGTGACGTTTGCGACCGGCGTGCCGACCGTCTGGCTCGGACTGCTCAAGCATTTTCGCGAGGGCGGGGCGATGCCGGATACCCTGCGCCGCGTCGGCATCGGCGGCTCGGCCTGTCCCGGCCTCATCATCGACGAATTTGCCGCGCGCGGCGTCGAGGTGATCCATGCCTGGGGCATGACGGAGACCAGCCCCGTGGTGACCTGCAATGCGGGCGGCCTGCCCGACGCGGAATCCCGCCGCCGGCGCGAGAAAGTCGGCCGGGTGCTGTTCGGCGCGGAGCTTCGGGCGCTGGATGCGGAGGCGCGCGACGTGCCGCGTGACGGCGCGACGCAGGGCAACGTCGTCTGCCGCGGCCACTGGATCGCCGAGCGCTATTTCGGCGACGCCGAGACCGCGTGTGTCGAGGGCTGGCTGCCGACCGGCGATGTCGGCACGATCGACGAGGACGGTCTTGTCGCCCTCACCGACCGGACGAAGGACCTCATCAAGTCCGGCGGCGAGTGGATCAGCTCGATCCAGCTAGAGAACATCGCCCTGCTGCATCCCGACGTGGCCGAGGCGGCGGTGATCGCGGCCCGCCATCCGACCTGGACGGAGCGGCCGCTTCTCATTGTCGCGGCGAAACCGGACCGCACGATCGATCCGGCGGCGCTGCTGCTGTTCTTCGACGGGCAGGTGCCGACCTGGTGGCGCCCCGACGGGGTGCTCGTGCTGGACGAGTTGCCGCACGGCGCGACCGGGAAGCTACAGAAATCGGTGCTACGGGAGCGGCACGCGGATCATCTGCTCGACGCCACGTCGTCGTTCCGCACGCCTTTTGGCGCTTGACCCACGGGCAGCGCAAGCACCGACGCCACGGTCGCTCGCGACTCCGATCAGATCCGCGGCTCCCTCGACAGCCCTTATATCTCTCGCATGGAACCGCTCGCCCTCTACATCCACTGGCCGTTTTGTCTGCAGAAATGTCCGTATTGCGACTTCAACAGCCACGTGCGCGAGCGGATCGACCAGACCCGGTTCGCCGCCGCCCTGCGCCACGAACTGGCGTGGGAGGCAGCCCGGCTCGGCCGCCGGCCGCTTACCTCGATCTTCTTCGGTGGCGGCACGCCGAGTCTGATGGATCCGGCCACCGCCGCCGCGCTGATCGACGACGCGCGACGCCTGTTCGCGCCGACGGAGGATCTTGAGGTCACGCTGGAGGCCAACCCGACCAGCGTGGAGGCCGGGCGTCTCGCGGCGTTCCGCGATGCGGGCGTGAACCGCATTTCGCTCGGCGTGCAGGCCCTCGATGATGTCGCGCTGCGCGGCCTCGGGCGGGGGCACAGCGCGGCCGAGGCGGTCGCCGCCCTGGAACTCGCGCGAAACATCTTCCCGCGCATCAGCTTCGACCTGATCTACGCCCGGCCGGAGCAGACCGAGGCGGCATGGCGGGCGGAGTTGCGCGACGCGCTGGCGATCGCCGCGGATCATCTGTCGTTGTATCAGCTCACTATCGAGCCGGGGACACAGTTCGCGGCGCTGCATCGGCAGGGACGTCTGACCTTGCCCGACGACGACACGCAGGCGGCGATGTACCAGGCGACGGCGGAGGAAGCGGACAAATTCGGCCTGTCCGCCTACGAAATCAGCAACTACGCGGCGCTCGGCGCGGAAAGCCGGCACAATCTCGCGTATTGGCGCTATGGCGACTATGCCGGGATCGGGCCGGGGGCGCATGGGCGGCTCAGCTTCGCCGGGAGCCTCGTCGCCACGCGGCGTCATCGCGCGCCCGAACCGTGGGCCGAGCGTGTCGAGGCAAACGGCCATGGCTCGACGGACGAAGAGGATTTGCCGCCCCGGGAACGCGCGCGCGAGATGCTCCTGATGGGGTTGCGACTGGCCGAGGGCATCGACGAGACGCGGTTTCTCGCCCGGACCGGCATGCCGATTGAGGACGCCGTGGACCCGGAGGGGCTGGCTGAGGCGATCGACGCGGGTCACGTCACGCACCGCGGCGGTTGGATGTGCGCGACGCAAGCGGGCCGGCTGGTCCTTGATGCGGTGTTGCCGAACCTTGTCAGATAACGGCGCCATCTCGCAAATGCGCCTCACCCATCGCATGCAGAGAATTTCGTGCTTTCGACCGGCCAGGAGTGTGGTGATCCAGACCCCGAGTTGCGCAATCTCCTCGGACCGATCTTATGCACATGGATGATCGCGCCGGCGTCACGGTAGCGCGCTCCCGAGGACTTATCGTTACCAGGACACTTGGCGTGTTGGGTCTCGCGGCCGAGCGCGGCGTAGTCGATATCGACTACGCCGCGCTCGGCCGGCTCAAAGCGACAAATTTTTGAACCCGCCCGACGGTCCTGGATGGTTTCGTGTCCCGCCATCGCGGACCGCGCACGGCAGCGTAAGCACGCTCACCTCGCGTTTTGTCATTCCGCAGTGCGACGACGGGCGATCGCATTTCGTAACGAAAATCAGGGAGGAGGAACGGATGGCCGTTACCCGTATCGTGGCCAACGTCGCGGCACCCGACATCGAACGCGCGCACGCCTTCTATGTCGACATCCTCGGATTACGAATCGTCATGGACCAAGGCTGGATCGTCACCTTCGCGGGCGAGGGGACCATGACGCCGCAAATCAGCATCCTCTCCCAGGGCGGGTCCGGCACCTCGGTTCCCGACGTGTCCGTCGAGGTTGACGACCTGGACGCGGTGCACGCTCGCGTGGTGGCTGCCAGCCTGCATGTCGAATATGGACCGGTTGTCGAGCCCTGGGGCGTGCGGCGCTTCTACGTGCGCGATCCGTTCGGCCGTTTGATCAATATCCTGACGCATTCCCGGTGCTGAACGGCGTTCCCCCCACGTCGCATCATCGTCAGCCCGCGGCGCCCCGATTTCGCGCCTGCCTTCACGACAAGGGCTGGGACGATCCCTCGTCCCGGCCCGAACCACACGATGGCGACTCGACGGTCGTTGGCCCTCAGTTCACCGACAAAAGCGTCTTCTTCCTCGGCGCGCCGGACACCGGCACGTTGATCGGGCGCATGTACAGCGTCGTCTTGTTGAGCGAGTTGGACTGTCCGAACACCGGATAGACTTTCTGTCCCACCGCCTTCAGGCCCATGTAGTCGCCAAGGAAATGCCCGTTGGCGACCGGCGCGAGATTGTAGTCGAACGAATTGACCGTGAGCTTCACCTCGCGATGCCAGCTGTAATTGGTGGTGCAGCCGTCCGGATCGACGAACGGATTGCAGGCGACGGCCCAGTAATCGGTGGCATCGGTCGACGCGCCGACCGTGTCGCGGCGGAAATCGTAGTACGTCACGACCGCCGTGCCGTCATCCGTGGTGACGACGGTCGGTATGAGCGCCTGCTGGAACAGCGGATGCGTCGGGTTGCGCGGCGTCTGGTTCACACGGAATGGGCTCGTCCAGGAATACGCGTCTTGCGAGTAGGCGACGGCGATCTCGTTGTTGCCGCTGAAGCGCGTGTCCTCCCAGGCGAGATAAATCACGCCGTTGATCGAATCGACGGTGACCGAGAACAGGATGTCGGCGGAGCGGATGCCCTCCTGCTTGTTCGGCGTGACGGCGCCCGAGGTGACCGCCACATGCACGAAATAGGGTTTGCTCCAGGTCTTGCCCTTGTCGCTCGACGCGACGTAGCCGATCGACTGCGCGCCCGTCAGATCGTTGATTTGCACGAAGAAATCGGCGAGACGACCGTCCGGCAAGGTGACGATCTGATTGCCGATCGTCTGGTTGTTGCTGCCCGGGTCGTAAATGACTTTCGCGGGCTCCCAGGTATAGCCGTGGTTGAACGTACGGGCGAACAGGGTCGGGCCGGTGACGTAGGTCGGAAACGCCGGGGCGGCCTGCGCGCTCAGCGCGCCACGTGCGTTGCGCTGCCGAGCGGCGTCGCGCAGGCGGCGGGCGATCGATACGCCGTCATGGTCGGTCGCGGCGGCGGCTTTCGCACTTCCTGAGGCGTCGCCCTCACCCCCGCCCTTGTCGTCGGGGAAGATGAAGCCCGGTGTGTAGCTGGTGAGCTTGTCCCACACGACATAGGCGAGCTTCGAATTGGCGGGATCGGCGGTGACGGAGTTTTTGTCGTGCAAGGTCTGCGGCTGCGTGTCGTCGAGTGACGAAGCGGTATAGACGAGCGTGGTCGGCGGATACCATGTGACGCCGCCGTCGAGCGACTGGCTGACGACCTGCGCGCTGCGCCCGAACAAGTTCGGATTCTCGAGCGTTTCGGTCGTCAGCGCGGAGTAATAGGACGTGCCGTCCGGCGAGAAGCTGATCCACGGGTCCGAGGAGCGGGGCCAGAAGCCGCCCTGGCATTGCGTCACGTTCGGCGTGCTGGTCGGCTTCCACGTCTTGCCGCCATCGAACGTATAGGCCCCGCCCATCCCGCGCGCGCCGCCATTCGACCAGCGGTCCATGTGGAACCCGACGACCATGTTTTTCGCATTGGCCGGATTGATCGCGAGGTTCGGCTCCATGTGGGTATTCGGGTAGTTCGTTCCCGGCTGGCTCGACACGTGGTCGGCGGTGCACGTCGCGAACAGATCGGTGTTGGCGACGACCACCAGCGGCTCCGACGTCGGGATCTGCGCGGAGACGGGCTGCGCGAGCGCGCATAACCCGGCGAGTGTGGCGCAACTGGTCATAAGCGTTGCGCGCGCGCCGCGCATGTGCATCCGGATTGGCGTCATTTTAGACTCCGTTTAGTTGCTGATCGCAGCACAAGAAAATCGAACTTCAGGCGGATTGCGGACTCGTGACCACGATGTGAGCAGCGTTTCATGCGCTGCGCGGAGACACAACCCAGATACGCGCGGACCGCTCCACGATGGCGCTGACGTGAAGACCCACGATCGAGGCGGACCGGCCGGTGCGCGCGCGGAGACGATCTTGTCCGTCTTTATAGGCGGCCCAACCGCCGACGGCCCATCCAAGACGAGACATGACATGACATGACATGAGATGGGACGCGGATGGCCGACTCTCGCCGCCGCGGGCGATTTTCCAGGCTGGTCGCAAATCAGTCGCGAGCAAGTCGGATTCGGTTTGACAAAGCGTGCCACTTAACGTAAGTTCCGAGGGTGGCAAGTTCCCCAACCCTCTACGCGCCTGCCTCCGGACCGGTCCACCGACTTGCCGAGATCCTGGACGGGCTTTACCGCGATATCGAAGCGGAACTGCGGCGCAGATGGTATCTGGCCCCTCTGCTGCTCCTGTTCGGGCCAGAGTTGCGCCGCGTGCGCGCAGTCTTCGACAGCGTCATAGCGGGGCTGGCAAATTTGGATATCCGCCCGCCATCGCCCGACGCGGTCGCCGATCCACTCCTTCGGGCAATGGCCCCGCCCGCCGAGCCGCCCGACCGGAAGAACCGTCGCGGACGCGATCGGGATCCCCGCCCCGCCGCCCTCCCAGGCTCAGAATCGGATGATCCCGGCGACCGCCCGATGCCCACCGTGACGCCGGATGCGGCATCGCCGGCCCGGATCGCGCCACCGTTGGCCACATGCGGATCCGACCGACGGCGCTCTCCGAACGCCACCGCGCCAATATGGTCCGCTCCACTTCTTTCGCGGGATTGCCACTCGCGTCTTGGCGTGTCTATTTTGTTGCGTATTCGATACGAACGGGCCTGAAGTTAGGCCAGTCCGGCATCCGCCCGCGCGTTCATCGCGATGCTGGTCCAGTCGAGATCGCCGCGCCCTTGCGCCATCGCGGCGATGAAGCGGTCGCGCAGCAGGCTGGCGAGCGGCATGGGAACGCCGCTTTCCGCTCCGGCCGCCAGCACGAGGCCGACATCCTTTGCCCCCAGCGGCAGCTTGAAACCCGGTGGCGAGAAGGCCCGGTCGAGGATGAACCGGCCGTAATTCTGATAGATCGGGCCCGCGAAGATCGTCTTGCCCATCATGTCGTGAAACACCCGCGCATCAACGCCGCGCTTCTCCAGCAATGCGAACGCCTCGCCCATCGCCTCGGTCGCCGAAGCGATCAGGAAGTTGCCCGCCATCTTCCCCGCGGGCGCGGCATCCGGCGCTTCGCCGATGTCGAAGATCCCCTGGCTTAACGCCTCCAGCACCGGGCGGACCCTCGCTTTCGCCTCGGCCTTGCCGGAATGCAGGATCCACAGTTTGCCGGCGGCAGCCGCCTCCGGCCGGCCGAACACCGGGGCGGCCACCCAGTCGCTGCCCGCCGCCTCATGGCGGGCGGCGAGCGAGCGGGCGATCTCGACACTGATCGTGCTCATCGAGATATGAACCCCGCCCGCGCCCAGCCGCTCCAGGAAACCACCGGGGCCCGCGGCGACCGCTTCCAGCGCGGCGTCGTTGGCGACCATCGTAATCACGCAGCCGCCGGGCTCGGCCGCCCCGGCCGGGCTGTCGGCCGGCTCAGCGCCCTCGGCCACCAGCGGCTCGGCCACGGACGCGGTGCGGTTCCACACCCGGACCCGAAACCCCGCCCGCAGCAGGGACCGTGCGATGCCGCTGCCCATCCCGCCCAGTCCGATGACCCCGATCGCCTGCCCGCTCATGCCGTCGCTCCGTGAAAACAGCCGGCGCGCACCCTGCGCTCCCGACTTTGGCCAAGCAACCGACGCCGGGACGGCAGCGGGGCTTTGCGCAGGCAATTCCACCTTCTAGGCTGCGATACCCGCGCGTCCCGCGCGGAAAACATTTGGGGACAGAAACTCATGAAGAAGCGGACGTTGTTCGCCGGCGCCGCGGCGCTGGCGTTGCTCGCCTCGCTGGCCACCTCGCCCGCGCAGGCGCAGATCAAGGTCGCGACGGCCGGCCCGATCACTGGCGAATACGCGGCCTTCGGCGAGCAGCTCAAGCACGGCGCGGAAATGGCCATTGCCGACATCAACGCGAAGGGCGGCGTGCTCGGCCAGCAACTCGTGCTCGAGGTCGGCGACGACGCGTGCGACCCAAAACAGGCGGTCTCCGTCGCCAACAAATTCGCGGGCCAGGGCGTGAAGTTCGTCGCCGGGCATTTCTGCTCGTCAAGCTCGATCCCGGCCGGAAAAGTCTACACCGAGGAGGGCATCCTGCAGATGTCGCCCGCCTCGACCAACCCGAAGTTCACCGATGAGGGCGGGCCGCTGACGTTCCGGACCTGCGGCCGCGACGATCAGCAGGGCAAGCTTGCCGGCCACACCCTGGCCACCGAATTCAAGGACCGCAACGTCGCGATCCTGCACGACAACTCGACCTACGGCAAAGGCATCGCCGACGAGACCAAGAAGAACGCCAATGCCGAGGGCAAGAAGGAGACGCTTTACACCGCCTATGTCCCGGGCGAGCGTGACTACTCGGCGCTGATTTCCCGGCTGAAGGACGCCAAGATCGATGTCGTCTATGTCGGCGGCTACCACCCCGAGGTCGGCCTGATCGCGCGCCAGGCCAAGGAGCAGGGGCTGAAGGCGACGATCCTCGGCCCGGACAGCCTGGCGACCAAGGATCTGTGGCAGATCGGCGGCGAGGCGATCGAAGGATTGATGAACACCTTCCCGGCGGACCCGCGCAACCGTCCGACGGCCGCCGACGTGGTCAAGGCGTTCAACGCCAAGGGGATCAATCCGGAAGGCTACGTCCTCTACACCTATGCCGCGTTCCAGATCTGGGCGGAGGCGGTGGCCAAGGCGGGCACGACGGATCCGAAGAAGGTCGCCGAGGTCCTGAAAAAGGACGGCCCGTGGCCGTCGGTCCTGGGCTCCATGCCGTTCGACAAGAAAGGCGACACGACCGCGGAGTATGTCTGGTACATCTGGCACGCTGGCGACTACAAGCAGATGTAAATTTCTGTAACGACACAGTGGATCGTCATGCCCGGGCTTGACCCGGGCATCTCGTCCGTACGAGATCGCCGGGTCGAGCCCGGCGATGACGACTGTGATGTGAGGGTCTGACCAGATCGGAGCGTCAAGCCACCCGCGGATGCGCCAGCGGGTGGTAGGCCCGCCCGAAATACATCAGCCCGTCATGCACCGAGCCGCGGGCAATCGCGACCACCTCGCCGAACACCACGCTGTGCGTGCCGACATCGGTGATCTGGACGATCCGGCAATCGAACGAGACCACCGCGCCCTGCAATGCCGGAGCGCCGGTCTGCAGCGTGTGCCAGGCTCCCGTCGCGAACCGCGCCTCGCCCTCCTCGCCGCCGGCGAACACGTCGGAGATGTCCGTCTGGCCGGCGCTCAGCGTGTTGACGCACATGATGCGATTGGCGACCAGGGAGGGATGACTGTCGTTCCGACGGTTGCAGCACACCAGGAGAGTGGGGGGCGTGTCGGTCACGCTGCACACCGCCGAGGCGGTAAAGCCGCGACGCCCGTCGGGGCCGGCTGTGGTGATGACGTTGACGGCGGCGCCGAGCCGCGCCATCGCCTCTCGATACGTCTCGCGCGTGACCATGCTGCGTCCCTGTGGCGTCACGCAAAGTCGCAGAGGCCGCGAGCCCGCACCAGGGGCGGCCGAAACGCCAAGGGCGCCGCGGTCTCCCGCGACGCCCTTGGTCGGTCACTCAGTGCTGGCGTCAGACCTTGTCGGCCGCGTCGCGCACCGCGTCCTTGGCCCCGCCGACAGTGCTCTCGACCTTGCCGGCCACCTTGTCGGCCTTGCCCTCGGTCTCGAGCTTGGTGTCACCGGTGACCTTCCCGACGGTCTCCTTCACGGCACCCTTGGCCTGGTCATACGCGCCAGCAATACGATCCTTGTCCATGTCGGTCTCCTCTGTGCTTGACATGGAACTAACGACCCGGCCCGCCGCGAGTTGCCCGGCCCGGCTCAGTGCCCGCCTTCGAGATAGGCCTGCTTGATCTCCGGCCGCGCCAGCAATTCCGCGCCAGTGCCGGCCATCGTGATGCTGCCGTTCACGAGGACATAGCCACGATGCGCGAGGCGCAGCGCCTGATAGGCGTTCTGCTCGACCAGCAATACCGTCAGCCCGGTTTGTCGGTTGAGGTCGCGGATCGCCGAGAAGATCTGCTTGACGATCAGCGGCGCGAGGCCGAGCGAGGGCTCGTCCAGCAGCAGCAGGCGCGGCTCGCTCATCAGCGCGCGGGCGATCGCCAGCATCTGCTGCTCGCCGCCGGACAAGGTGCCGCCACGCTGCGCCTCGCGTTCCAACAGGCGGGGGAACAGCGCAAACATTCGCTCCATGGTGGGCGCCACGGCGGCGGGGCTGCGGCCGTGCGCGCCCATCAGCAGATTCTCGCGCACGGTCATGCGCGGGAAGATGCGGCGGCCTTCGGGCGACTGGGCGATGGCGCGGCGCATGATCTCGAAGGTCTGCAGCCTCGTGATGTCCGTGCCGTCGTACACGATCGAGCCGTCGCGGGCGCGCGGGTTGCCGCAGATCGTCATCATGAGCGTGGATTTGCCCGCGCCGTTCGCGCCGATCAGGGTGACGATCTCGCCGGACTGCACGTCGAGGTCGACGCCGCGCAGAGCCTGGATCGCGCCGTAATAGGCGGTCACCCCCGACAGAGCCAGCAGCGCGCTCATGCGGCGGCGACCGCCGCGTCCTCGTCGAGCCCCTCGTCGCCCTCGCCCAGATAGGCGGCGATGACGTGCGGGTCATCGCGCACGAGGGCGGGTGGCCCGTCGGCGATCTTGCTGCCGTGGTCGAGCACGACGACGTGGTCGCTGATCCGCATGACCACGCCCATGTCGTGCTCGATCAGCAGGATGGTGCAGCCGTCGCGCTTGATGCGGAGCAGCAAGCCAGCCAGCTCGTCGCTCTCGCGCGGGTTGAGGCCGGCGGCCGGCTCGTCCAGGCACAGCAGGACCGGGTCTGTGCACATCGCCCGCGCGATCTCGAGCCGGCGTTGCGCGCCATAGGGCAGGGCGCCGGCGGGGTCGTCGGCGCGTGCGGTCAGATCGACCGCATCGAGCCAATTGCGCGCGCGTTCGATCGCCAGCCGCTCGCGTCGGGCGTGGCCGCCGATGCCGAACACCGCGAGCAGGCCGCTGGCCACGTTCGGCATCAGCATGTTGTGCTGCGCCACCATAAGGTTCTCGAGCGCGGTCATGCCGGCGAACAGGCGGATGTTCTGGAAGGTACGCGCGACCCGGGCGCGCCGCGTGATCTGGTGGCCCGCCAGCCGCTCCAGCGCGACTTCGCCGCTGCCCGAGGTCAGCCGGAGGCGACCGCCGGTCGGACGGTAAAAGCCGGTGATGCAGTTGAACACCGTGGTCTTGCCCGCGCCATTGGGGCCGATCACGGCGGTGATCTCGCCGATGTTCGCGGCGAACGACAGGTCGCGCACGGCGGTCAGGCCGCCGAACCGCATGACCAGATTCTCGACCGACAGCAGTGTCGTCATCCGCGACCCTGCGCCACCAGATCGGCCGATATCTCCCGGCGCGCGCCGAGAGCGACGGAGGGCGACCGTCCGGAGACGAGGCCGCGCGGCCGCAGGATCATCATGGTGACCAGCGCGATGCCGAACACCAGCATGCGGTACTGCGCGAAGTCGCGGAACAGCTCCGAGCCGCCGATCATCACGAGTGCCGCCAGCGCCACGCCGAGCTGGCTGCCAAGGCCGCCGAGCACGACGATTGCCAGCACGATCGCGCTCTCGATATAGGTAAAACTCTCGGGCGAGACGAAGCCCTGTCGGGTGGCGAAGAACGCGCCCGCGAAGCCTCCCAGCATGGCGCCGAGCGAGAACGCGGTCAGCTTGGTCACGGTGACGTCGATGCCGAGCGCCCGGCAGGCGATCTCGTCCTCGCGCAACGCCTCCCACGCGCGGCCGAGCGGCAGTCGGCGCAGCCGCAGGCTCATCCAGTTGGCCAGCAGCGCCAGGCCCAGGATGACGTAATAGAGGAAGATGAACCGATGGGTGACCGACGGCTCCAGCCCGAAGAAGACGGCGAACGTGTCGGGATCGCCGCTCGCGTTGAACTTCAATCCGAACAGGGTCGGGCGCGGGATATCGCTGATGCCGTTCGGTCCGTTGGTCAGATGCGTCCAGTTCAGCAGCACGACGCGGATGATCTCGCCGAACGCGAGCGTCACGATGGCGAGGTAGTCGCCCCGCAGCCGCAGCACCGGAAAGCCCAGGATCATGCCCCAGACCGCCGCGAACAGCCCGGCGAGCGGCAGGCAGGTCCAGAACCCGAGTTGAAATGTCGTGCTGAACAGCGCGTAGGTGTACGCGCCAACCGCGTAGAACGCCACGTAGCCGAGGTCCAGCAGGCCCGCGAGGCCGACCACGATGTTCAGCCCCCAGCCGAGCATCACATAGGTCAGCACGAGGATGCCGACATCGAGCACGTAGCGCCCGGCGAACAGCGGCATCACCAGCGCGACCGCGAGCAGCACCGGCCCCGCGAACGTGCCGGTTCGCACCAGCACCGCCGGCATGCGCCGCGGCCCTCGGGCGGGACCCCGCCGCTGCCGGAGCAGGGTGAAGGCGAGGCGGCCCACGAAGACGATGCCCACGACGATGGCCAGCAGCGCCGGGCGCGGGATCAGCACCAGGATGCCGTTGTCCACGCTGGTGCGCAGGCCGATCAGGGCGGCGAACAGGCCGAGCGCGACGGCCGCCGAGATGGCCGCGTCGCGCAGCGCGGCACTCATACTTTTTCGATGTCGGCGCGACCGAGCAGCCCGGTCGGCAGGAACACGAGGACGATGACCAGGATCGAGAACGCGGCCACGTCCTTGTATTGGACGGTGGCATAGCCGGACCAGAACGCCTCGATCAGCCCGATCAGCAGCCCGCCCAGCACCGCGCCCGGCAGACTGCCGATCCCGCCCAGCACCGCCGCGGTGAACGCCTTGACCCCCGCGTTGAAGCCGATGAAGAAATTGATCGACCCGTAGTAGAGCAGGAACAAAAGGCCGGCGACGGTGGCAAGCGCGGCGCCGATCACGAAGGTTAGCGAAATGGTCCGGTCGGTGTTGATGCCGAGCAGCCCGGCCATTTTCAGATCCTGCTCGCAGGCCCGCATCGCGCGGCCGAGCGGTGTGCGGGTGACCAGCCAGGTGAAGATCGCGAGCATCGTGAGCGTGGTGATCGTGATGACCACCTGCATCCAGGACAGCTGCACCACGAAGCCATCCTGTTCGAGCAACTGCAGCCCGCCGGGGATCATCGCCGCCATGTTTTTCGGTTGCGCGCCCTGGCTCACCTGGACGAAGTTTTGCAGCACGATCGACATGCCAATGGCCGAGATCAGCGGCGCCAGGCGGAACGAGCCGCGCAGCGGACGATAGGCGATACGTTCGACCGTCCAGCCGTACAGCGCGGCGGTGGCAGCGGCGAACACCAGGGTCAGGGCGAGCGCAAGGGGGACGCTGGTGATGCCGAGCGCCGACAGCAGTGTGAGCGAAATGAGGGAGAGAAACGCCCCGATCATGAAGACGTCGCCGTGCGCGAAGTTGATCATGCCGATGATGCCGTAGACCATGGTGTAGCCGACGGCGATCAAGCCATAGATCATGCCGAGCGTGACGCCGTTGATGAGCTGCTGCAGTGCGTACGCCAATCTGTCCCCTTGATCGTCAGACCATTGCGCCTGATGATGCACGGGGTTGCGGGCCGCGCAAGCCTCGGCCGGGGTTTTCAGCGTCGGCGGAGGCTGCTATGAGCGGCGGCCGCGACAGCGGGCGCATAGCTCAGTTGGTAGAGCAGCTGACTCTTAATCAGCGGGTCGTAGGTTCGAATCCTACTGCGCCCACCATGTTTTCCGGACCGCGCAACGCGTTCCCACCGCCGCGACGTCGTGACGCAGCGAGCGCTTGAGACGAGGCGTCTATCGCCGCGCCATCGAAGCCTCCCGCCGCAGCCGCGGCATGTCGCGCGGAAAGGTCTGGCCGTCCGTCGTCGCGACCAGACCCTCGCGCCTCCAGCGTTTCAGGATCCGACCGACCGTCTCGCGGGTGACGCCGATCAGGCCGGCCAGCGCGACCTGCGTCAGATCCACGCGCGGCGGCTCGCGCAGTGCCGACAGCGTCAGCATGACGTCCGCGAGCCGCGCCGACGCGTCGCGCGCCTGGCTCACCTGGAACTCCATTTCGAAAGTTCGAGTCTGGGCGCACAGATGGCGGATGATCCTGGCCGCGAACTCGCGGTCCTCGCGAATCGCGGACTTCACGTCGCGCCCGTCGAGCGCCAGTGCTGCGCCGTT
The DNA here is from genome assembly GCA_965246915.1 of Acetobacteraceae bacterium. GTDB lineage: Bacteria > Pseudomonadota > Alphaproteobacteria > Acetobacterales > Acetobacteraceae > CAVRQM01. The sequence goes on along the minus strand of CBDFGB010000001.1, from coordinate 12,441 downwards.
GGACAACGCCCTGATCTCCGAGACGGGCGGCATATCGCCGAGCAGCGCCAGTTCGCCGCATAGATGGCCGCGCCGCAGGATGCGGATCGGCTCCGGCCGCGCGAGTCCGGGGATCGCTGCAATCAGCGCGCCTTCGGCGATGACCAGCACCTCGACCGAAGGCCGGCCGCTCTGCACCACGACCTCGCCGCGCCGGAAATAACGCCACCGCGCGTGGCCCGCGACGGCGGCCATCAGCGGCGCGGGCAAGCCGGCCAGCAATGGACACAGCGTGGCAACGAGGGCGAAGGATGCGACCGCGTTCGCCTCCACGGAGGGCGGGCGACGAGCGGATCCGGCATGCGGGTTGGACATTTTGACACTTCCCGATTTGGCGGCGCAACGGACGGGCCAGGCCGTTCAGGACTGACCGTCATTGTGCCCCTATCAGGGCCGGCGTGAGCCGAGCGTGAGCGGCAATGCTGCCAAGCGTGAAAATGGGTGCGGCGAACAAACGATCACGGCTCAGAGCGAGCGTATCGCGAACGCTCCGAACATGAGGCCCATCGCGGCCACCCAGCTGCCGCATGCACGCAACGCCACCATCCGCCATGGCGCGCCGGAGCGGCGAAACGCCAGCGCCGACGCGGCCGCGAGAGTCGCCAGCGCATACCCGCAGGTCACCACGCCGAGCACGAACAGTGCGACGTTCGTGCCGGCGTCGAGACCCTCCGCGTTCGCATAGCCGCGAAACAAGCCGACCAGACCGGCGAGCGACGCCAGCGCCGCGGCCGGCAACGGGATCGCCGCGGCGATCAGCACGCCGATCAGCACCAGCCCCGCGGCATCGGTCAGTGCGCCGGGGACCATCGGCGCCGCGGTCCGCGCGAGCAGCGCCCCCAGCAGCAGGCTGGCCGGGAAGGCCACGACCATCCACCGGGCGCGCCGCGCCTCCTGCATCCCGGCCACGACCCCGAGCGCCACGAACAACGCGACGTCCTCGATCGCGGTCAGGGGATGGGCGGCGCCGGCATAGAAATCGCCGAACCGGGAGGAGACGATGTGCGCTTCGGCGGGCCCGGCGGCGAACAGCGCCAGAGCCGCCGCCGAGATGGCCAGCCCGCGCATCACGCCGCGCCGGTCAACGCGGCGTAGAGATAGAAGCAACCGGCGAGGGCGATGCACGCGCCCACGCCCTGCACGAGGCGCGCGCCGAGCGGCCAGCGCAGCGCCACGCCGATCACGATGCCGACGAGATGCAGAAAGCCGGTCGCCATGACGAAGCCGGCGGCATAGGCGAGCGGATTGGCCGCCTCCGGAAGTTCGAGCCCGTGCGCGTGGCCATGGAAGATCGCAAACACGCTGACGACGATGGCGGCGATCCAGAACGGTGCCTTCAGCCGCAACGCGACGACCGTGCCGAGCACCAGGGCGGACAAGGCGATGAAGATTTCGGTGGCGGGAAGCGGGACACCGGCCACGCCCAGCGCGCCGCCGATCGCCATGACCAGCGGGAAGCAGATCGGCAGCACCCAGATCGCCGGGGCGCCGAGCTGCGCGCCCCAGATGCCGACCGCGACCATGGCGATCAGGTGGTCGGGGCCGGTCAGCGGATGCAGGATGCCGCTCTGAAGCCCGCCGATCGTGCCCGCGCCGGTATGTGCGAGCGCGGCCTGGGTCGTCAGCAGCAGACAGGCGATCGCCCATGGCAGGGCGCGCGATGGCTGCGAAAGTCGAGAAGACCGCGGAAGCATCATGCATCCCCCTCTTGCGTAGCCGACATCGATCGGCTCACGTCGTCACCAGCCGCACCATGCGGCCGATGAACCAGAACATCGCCGGCACCCCGATCGCGTAAGCCGGCACGACCGCGCCCCAGCTCGGCAGCGTCGCCGCGAGCGTCTGGTGCGCCCAGAACAGCGCCAGAACGAGCAGCACGAAAGCCAACTGGCCGATCTCGGCCCCGACATTGAAAGACAGCAACGCTACGGGCAAGACGCTCCTTTGGATGCCGAGCGAGACCAGGGCGCCAGCGAAGCCGATGCCGTGCACCAGGCCGAAGCCCAGCGCCACGGCCCAGGGATGGCGCGCGGTGATCCCGACCTCGCCGCGTTGCAGCTTGGCGATCTCGACGCCCACGAACACGATCGACAGCGCGATCACCGCGTTCAGCGGCAGTTCCGGCACGCCGATCAGCCCGAACGCGGCGGCCGCCAGCGACAGGCTGTGGCCGATCGTGAAGGCCGTGATGGTCTTGGCCAGCCGCCAGCCGCCCTGGACGATCCAGATCAGGCCGAGCACGAACAGCAGATGGTCGACGCCGAGCAGGATGTGGTCGATGCCGAGATTGAGATACGTGACCGCGAGCTCGAGCCAGGTCGCGAGCGTGGGCTTGCTTTCGCCCAGCACGGTCACCGCTGGCGTGGCGGCCGACAGCGTGTAGGTGCGCGGCTCGCCCTCGATCGGAAAGATCCGCAGCATGACGGCGGACATGTTGCCGCCGAGATTGTCGAAGGCGACGCGGCCGACGAAACCAGGCGCGCCGCATTCCAGCAACGGCGGCTCCCAGTGGCACTGCGGCGGGAAGCTCGCGCGCAGATATTTAGGGTCGAAGGTCGGTGCGAGCACCCAGTTGCCGATGAATTCGGTCGGCTTGACTTGGTGCAGCTCGAGTACTCCCATCGCGGCCTCATGCGCCCACGCGCGGCCGCACAGGACGGGAAATAGCGCGAGGAGCACGAGCCCCCAGCCGCGAAGGAGCCTCAAGGACTACCCTCGTCGACGATCGTATAAGACGTCTTGAGGCGGTCCACCGCGATCAGCGCGCGCTTGCGGGTCTCCTCGGTCTTCCACTCCTGCACCGCGGTCTGTCGCACGCCGTCCAGCGTGGCCGGAACCGCCTCGGTCACTCCGTCGACCCGCGCGACATGCCAGCCCTCCTTGGATTGGATCGCCTGCCAGACGCCGCGTGGCATCGCGGAAAGCCGCGCCAGGAACGCCTCGCCGAACACCTCCACGATGCTTTTCGCCGGCCGTCCTTGAAAGGCGCGCGATTCCTCGCGCAGCGAATCCGGCTCCTCGCCGCGACCGATCTTCTCGACGAATTCGCGCGCCTGCTCCTCGGACTGCGCATCGCCGAGGTAGAAATCGAATTTTCGGGGCGTGTCGAACCGTCCGCGATTGGCGGCGAACCAGGATGCAAGCTGCTCGTCGGATGGGTTGCCCACATCGATGTCGCTGAAGATCAGGAGCTGGAGCTTGTGGGCGATGCGCGCGCGGATCATGTCGTCGCCACGCTCCAGACCCATGGATTTGCCTTCGCGATACAGGATTTCGGTCGCGACATAGAAATCGATGAGCTGCTGCAGTTGCTGCGGCGTGGGCTTGACCAGCTTGTCCTCGTCGAACCGGTCGATCAGCTCCTGTCGCATCTGCTTGCTGATCGTGATGACGCGCTCGCTCCGGGACGGCGGATGCAGCAGGCGGTCGAGGCCGAAGACGAGCGCGGCCAGGATGCAAAAATGCAGCAGCGGTTCGCGCAGCAGAGCGCTGGTCCTAGAGCGGCGCGTCGTCGCCGCGCTGGCTCCCATCCCCGCGACGGGGGACGGGGCGAAAATGGTCTCGGTCATCGCCGCTTCGGCTCCCGATGGATATCGCCACAGCCGCATCGGGCCATCACCCGCCGGCTAATGGCGTGGATGCGAAGCTCTGTCACGCCTGCTGCCAATGCCGTCATCCAAACTTCACGGTGATGTCTTGGCCGCCCCGCTTCCCCGGATTTGGTTGCGTGCTAGTTAACTTCGCGTCACGCGGAGGGGAAAAATAGTATGTCTCGGTCACGGGTTGCCTCGTTGTTGTCTGGTGTTGCAACCGTTGCTTTTGCCACAGTACTCGCCGGCAGCGCGCAGGCGCAGGGCTGGCTCGGCGCCAAGCCGTATGTCGCGGGCGACATCCACAATCACACGACCTGCATCGACGGCAGCGTGTCGGTGCAGTGGCTGCTCGACAAGTCGCTCGACACCTGGGGCCTGGACTGGTTCGTGCACGCGAACCATGGCGGCTCTGGCACCCGCGATTGCCGCTTCCTGGATCCGGAATATGACGCCTCCAACTCCGGCGAGGGCCACTACTGGGTCGAGACGCTGGGCCAGAAGATCCAAAACATCACGATCGACTCGATCAAGGGCGACGTGGCGACGAGCACGGAATATAGCCCGACGGGCGCGGCGCATCAGCTGATGTGGCGCTGGCAGTCGGTTCAGGAAGTCGACTACCCGATCGTCTCCGAGCGCGGCCGCTTCTACAAGAAGCCGGCGATCGAGGGCGTCGAACAGAACGTGCCGGGCCATGAGCACGCCGACACCGCGATCATCGCCGGCCAGTCGCCGCGCAACGGCGCCGGCGACGCCAACGCGATGGCGCAGTACGAGTATCTGTTCGACCGCAACGATACCGACACCAGCGGTGGCGGCGGACAGGGCTGGACCGGCAAGATCATCGGCATCGACGCCAACACCGGCGCGGCCGGCGACACCAAGGCGCTGACAGGTGTCCGTTGGCAGCAGACGAACTATCCGCTGAGCGGATATTTCATTCCGACCCATGTCGAGCGTCGCGGCCCGTACAACCCCGCCGCCAACTCGGGCTACAACATCGAGAATCTGCGCGACGAGAACAACGCCGGCCCGACGGTGGCGTTCGGTTTCGAAGGCCCCGGCCACAGCGCCGAGCACGATCGCGGCTCCTACAGTCCGGCCGCGGTCGGCGGCGGCACCTATGGCGGGCGCGGGATTTACGTCGCGCAGGTCGGCGGCCTCTGGGACGCGATGCTGCACGAGGGCCGCAATTGGTTCTTCTTCGGCAGCTCCGACTTCCACCAGCGCGGCATCTTCGGCCCGAGCGACAAATACACCACCGCCGACTTCTACCCGGGTGAATACGAGCGCAACTACATCCGCCCGGCCAGCGGGCCGCAGCTGCGCCCGCAAAACGTCATCGACGGGCTGCGTAGCGGCAACTCCTACAACGTGTTCGGCGACCTGATCGGCAACGACATGGTCTTCAAGGCGTGCTCCGACGACACCGGCGCCTGCGCCGAAATGGGTCAGACGCTGGTCATTCCGCCCGGCGGCGCGGTCACGGTGACCATGACGGTGACCACGCCGCGCGACAACAATAGCCCCTACACCTTCGCCAACCCGTTGTTGAAGCAGATCGGCGTGAGCCAGCCGCTCAACGCACCGGTGCTCGACCATGTCGATTTCATCAAGGGCTTCGTCGACAAGAAGTATCTGCCCACCAATCCGCAATACAAAGTCGCGACCTACACGCCCGGCGGCATCTCGCCGCTGTTCAAGACGTTTTCGAAGCGCAACTGGTCGGCGGCCGGCGACAAGCGGACGATGACGTTCAAGATGCTGAACAACAACTCGGCGTTCTACATCCGCGCGCGCGGCACGAACATTCCCGCCGGCGTGCCGAACGTGACGGACAGCCGGGGCAACCCGCTGCTCGATACCAACATCAACAACGTGCCGTGCAGCGACGCCGCGTGCCCGGCGCACATGCCGATCGCACCGGCCGGCAGCCCGATCGCCGGTCAGCGCTATGTGGACTTCGACGTCGAGGGCTGGTCCAACCTCTGGTTCTACGCCAACCCGATCTTCGTGCGTCCGTCCAACCTGCCGATGCTGGCCGTCGAGCAGGCCAATCTGCAGGCCTCGCGCATCGCGGTCCAAGCCTCCGCGCAGTAACGCCTGACGATTTCCGTCGCACGACGGCCTGAGATCCAAGCCTGCGGGTCGGGAAACCGGCCCGCGGGTGTTTTTCGTTCTGGATGAGAGAGTTGATGCACGTCGAGACGGATCGAAATCGGACGCGGACGCTCAATCCCCACCCCGTGCCTTCCCACAAGGGGGCGGGTGCCGGATCGCCGCCCTTTCCCTCGTGGAGAGACGGCGGGTGCGGGGGCTTTGGCGCGGCTTTCGCCCTCGCGACGTTATTGAGCGTGCCGATGCCCGCGCGCGCCAGCTGCGAGGACGACGTGCGAGCGTTCATGCCGCTCGCGAAAGCCGAGACGCACGAGATCGCCCGCCGCGCCGCGTTGGCCGAGGCGACCCTCGCGATGGACGAGGCGGGTGATACCGATGAGGAATCCTGCCAGCGCTATCTCGCCAGGGCCAAGGGCGTCTTGCTCGACAAGCCATTCCGGCAAGATCCGGGGCAGACGCTCGGCGTCCCCGACGATCGCCGGGGCGTGCGATCCGATCGCGGATCAGCGCCATCCCTTGATGCGGTGCCGGATCAGCCGGTCGACGGTGGCTGAGGCGGCGTGCCGGAGAGCCTGACCGGGACGGAGCGCGTCGCCGCCGGTCATTCTCGTCCTCGCCTGGTCGTGCTTGGCCTCGTGGCGTTGGGGTCCGGCATGGCCGGGCTTGGCTACGAACTCGCATGGACCCGGCTGCTGGGGGGGCTGCTGGGCCACGAGATCGTGGCGGTGCTCGGCGTCGTTGCCGCGTTCTTCCTGGGCCTCGCGCTAGGCGGCTTCGTCCTCGATGGGCCGATCCGCCGCGTCCGCCGGCCATGGCGGGTCTACATGCTGCTGGAACTGGCAATCGGCGTATGGGCGGTGGTGACGGCGTGGGCGCTTCCGGCCGTCTCCGACGTGTTGCCTCGTCTGGTCCGGCCGGATGCGCCCGGCGCGGCGCTGTGGGCGGTCGCCTTCGCCGTTCCCGCCGTGATGCTGTTGCCGGCCACCATGGCCATGGGCGGCACGCTCGCCGCTCTGGAGCGGCTGGCCGCCGGCGTCACCGGCGACCGAAATCGGGTTGCCGGCATTTACGGCGCCAATACGCTCGGTGCCGTCGCAGGCGTGGCTCTCAGCGTGTTCGTGCTCATGCCCGCGCTCGGTCTGTCCTGGGCCGTCATCGCACTTGCCTGCGTCAATGGGCTCTGCGCGGCCGCCGCTTGGTGGGTCGGCCGAGACCCCGCGACGGGATTGCGGCGGGACGCGCAGGTCTCGGCGAGCGGCGTCGGCGGCGTCCGCCTCGTCGCGACCCTTTTCCTGACAGGCGTCCTTGGAATCGGCTTTGAGGTGCTCGTCGTCCGGGTCGCCAGTCAGGTGCTGGAGAACACCGTCTTCACCTTCGCCTCGCTGCTGGCCGTGTATCTGCTCGGCACGGCGGCCGGAGCGCTCGCCTGGCAAGCGGTCATCCGCCGTCGCGCCTTGCCGCCGGCCACGCTCGGCGTGTTGATGGCGCTGACTTCGCTGATCTGCCTCGGCGCAAGCGCCCTGACCGGCCTGCTACCGGCCATCGTGGCGGCCGTGCGCCCGGCGGGGCTGCTTGCGGGCGAGGCGATGGTGGCGGTCGCGATGTTCCTGCTTCCGGCAGCGGCCATGGGTGCGCTGTTCGCGCATCTGGCGCAGTCGGTGCGCGACCGGCGCGGCAGCGTGGGGCAGGCGAGCGGCATCAATGCCCTGGGCGCGGCGCTTGCCCCGGCCGCGATGGTCTTTCTGGTCATTCCGGCCTTGGGGACGCAGAACGGACTCGTCGCCTTGTCCTGCTGCTACCTCGTTCTGATCCCGCCGCGAGCCCTACGTCGCGCATGGCCGTTCGCCGCCGTGGCGGTCGCCGGTGCGGTGGCGTTGAGCGTATGGAAGCCGTCCCCGCTGATCGGCCTCTGGCCCGGTGGGCGGCTCGTGGCCTCCGTCGAGGGCCCGACCGCGCTTGCGAGCGTGGTCGAGGATGCCAACGCCAACCGCTACTTGGAGATCGACGGCCATTTCCGGATGGGCGGAACGAGCTCGCTCCGTTCCGACTGGCGGCAGGCGCAGATCCCGATCCTGCTGCACCCGAACCCGCGAAGCGCTCTGTTCCTCGGCGTCGGAACCGGGGCGACGCTCGCCGGCGCCACGCGCATGCCCGGGCTTCGGGCGACCGGCGTGGAGCTTGCGCCCGAAGTCGTTCGGCTGCTGCCTTGGTTCGATGATCGCAACGAGCACCTCGGCCCGCGTCCGGAGCTGTCCATCGTCACCGCCGACGCACGCCGCTTCGTGCGCGCCTCGAGCGAACGCCATGACCTGATCGTGGCGGATCTGTTCCACCCCGCCCTGGACGGATCCGGCGCGCTCTACACGCGCGAGCATTTCGCGGCGATCCGGTCGCGTTTGGCGCCAGGCGGTCTGTTCTGTCAGTGGCTGCCGCTGCATCAGCTTGATTTGGACTCGTTGCGGACCATCGTGCGCACGTTTCTGGACGTGTTCCCCGAGGCGTCGGCCTATCTCGCGCACTACAGCGTGCAGACGCCGCTGCTGGCGCTCATCGGCCCGATGCGTCCCGCGCCCCTGGAGCCGGCGCGGCTTTCGGCGCGGCAACAAGACCCGGCCGCGGCGGGGTTGTTCGGCCGCACCGGCCTGCGCGAGCCGATCGATCTGCTGGGCCTCTATGTCGGCGCGGCGGCCACCCTCGCGCGGTTCGCGGGCGACGGTCCGCTCAACACCGACGACAGTCCGGTCGTGACCTTCGACGCGCGTCGCAATGTCGAGGCGTTGCGCGCGCCCCCGGCCGCGCGCCTCATCGCGTTGCTCGACGCCACGACCCCCGACGCGACCAGCCTGATCGGCGCCGCCGGGCTCGATCCCGCCCGCCGCGAGCGCCTCGACGCATACTGGCGGGCGCGCGACCGCTTCCTCGCGGCGGGCAGTCATGTGGCACCCGAAGCCGGCGGCTTGGCCCTGGTGGCGGCGGCCGAGCCCGATCTGCTGGAGGTCCTGCGCATCAGCGGCGATTTCGAGCCGGCATATCAGCCGCTTCTCGCCATGGCGACCACCCTGTTGCGAGAAGACCCGGCAGCCGGCCGCCGCCTGCTGGCCGCCATCGCCGAAGCGGCGCCTGGCCGTCCGGAGGCGCGACGCATGCTGGACTTGGCCGGCCGATAGAGGCAATCACGCGAGAATCGACCTTGGCGCGCCGCGTGTCGGGCCGTGCAACATTTCCCGTCGTGCCGCGAATGGTTCAAGGAGAACGCTGACCAGCCAGGTTCGGTGACCCGTCACGGACGTTGCGTTACGCGATTGCCGATCGGTGCCTGACAAGGCATGTCGCCGAGTTCGAAATCATCGGTTTGGATCGATCTTCGGCCCTTCGACATCTATTGCTGGGGCCGGCGTATCGGCGAGCGGCACTCTCGCGATTTCCCGCTTGTGCGCGGCCAATCGCATCAAGCGACCGTCCCGCCAAGCTTGACGCGGCGCGATCGCATCGCGGGGCAGGTGGGCTGCGCGCGCCATTTCGATCTGCGCACCAACCAAGCCATCCCATGAAACCGGCTGGGCGACGGGCGGAGACATCCGTGCGTAGGTGGGTCCATACCGGGCTATAAAGTCCGTAATCCCTCCTGGCGCGTTCAGGTCGATTGTCTCGAATGGCCCCATGAACGACCAGCGCAGGCCAAGCCCTTCGGCCACCGCCTTGTCGACGTCGGCCGGGCTCGCGATCCCCTCCGCCACGAGGTTGAAGGCCTCGTGCAGCAGCGCGCCCTGCAGCCGGTTCATCACGAAGCCCTCGACCTCGCGGATCAGCACCACCGGCGCCTGTCCGATCTCCGCCATCGTCGCCGCGGTCCGGGCGACCGTGGCGGCCGACGTCCAGGGCGACGGTACGATCTCGACCGCGGGGACCAAGTGCGGCGGGTTGAGCGGATGCACGACCAGGGTGCGGGACCGCCCGGCCAGCTTCGCGGTGAAGGCCGACGGCAGCATCGCAGAGGTCGAACTCGCGATCACCGCCTCGGCGGGCGCCAGCCGGTCCAGCTCGGCGAAGATCGCGGCCTTGAGATCGGCGTGCTCGGGCGTGTTCTCCTGCACGTGGTCGGCCCGCGCCACGGCCTCGTCGAGCGACCCGGCAATGACGGTCACCCGCTCGCGGACCTCCGCCGCGGTCTGGCCATCCAGCAGCCCCCAGCCTGCAAGCTCGTCCGCACCCCGCCCGACCGCCTCAAGCGCAGCCGCGGCGGTGTCAGCATCACGGTCGAAGAGCCGGACCTGCCAGCCACCGCGCGCGAAGGAGATCGCCCACGATCGGCCGATCAACCCGCACCCGACGATCGCCGCCGTTCCCGCCACTTCCATCAACTCCGAATAACGAGGTCGTAGGGAAGCAGCACCGAACGGGTCGGCTGTCCTGCCCACAAATGTTTGAGCAATCCGACCGTCTCCGTGGCGTAGGCGACGTGCGGCACCCGGACGGTGTCGAGCCAGGGCGCTAGCCAATCATTGAGGGGATTGTCGTCGAAACCATAGAGGCGGACATCGTCCGGGACGCGCACCCCCAGCTCGCGGCAACGCCGATAGGCGCCGTAAGCGATCTGGTCGCTGCCGCAGAACACCGAGCGGAGATCCGGGTGGCGCTGCCACAGCGTGGCGAACCCCTGGTAGCCGCCCTCCATCGACAGCGGGCTTTCGACCTGGCGGTCGGCGCTCACCGGCAATCCCTCCGCGGCCAGAACCGCGGTCAGGCCGCGCAGGCGGTTCTCGCTCACCGTCGAGTACAGCGGCCCATGCACGATGCCGATCGGCCCGCGGCTGCCCTGTACGATCCGGTGCGCAAGGTCGCGCGCGGCCTGCAGGTCGTCGATGCCCACGAAGCTCACGTCGCGCAGGCCGCGCGGCATCCGGTTGATGAAGATGACCGGATGGGCGCGGGCGAACTCCGTCAGCCTGGCGCTGGTGACGGCGCACAGCATCAACACGGCAGAGACGTTGATCGCACGCAACTCCTCCAAGTATTGGTCCTGCAGTCCCGCGTCTTCCATGGTGTTGCACAGCAGCATCAACACGCCGATGGCGTTGAGCTGGCGTTCGATCTCAAGGGCCACCGCGGCGTAGAACCCGTTGCGGATGTCCGAGATCAGCAGCGCCACCGCGCCGGTGCGGCTGGTGCGCAGCGACCGGCCAATCTGGTTGGGGTGGTAGTCGAGGCTCGCGACCGCGGCCAGCACGCGCGACCGGGTGACGCTGGCGACGCGGTCCGGCGCGCCGTGCAGCGCGCGCGACACCGTGGCGGTCGACACGCCGGCCAGCTTGGCCACTTCGTGGATCGAGGCACGCGCCTTGCCGCGCGACGGCACATCCTTCGTCACCGTCTCGCCTTGGAGTGGATCATACGCCGGGATTGTCCTGCATGGGGCCGATCACCTGCTGATCGTAGTCGATGACCGCGCCGCTCATCATCCCGCTCTCGGGCGACAGCAGGAAGGCGCAGGCCGCGGCAACCTCGTCGGTCGAGATCAGCCGGCCGTACGGCTGCAGCCGGCCGACCTCGGCCCGCCAATCCTCTCCGCGGCCATGGACCTGGGTCTGCACGACATGCTCGTTGGGCGTGTCGGTCCAGCCGATGTTGAGCATGTTGATGCGGATGCGGTCGCGCAGCAGCGTGTTGGCGATGCCGCGCGTGAGGGTCATCAGGCAGCCCTTGGTCGCGGCATAGGGCAGCAGGAACGGCGCGCCGCCATAGGCCTGCATGCTGCCGATGACCACCATGCTGCCACCCTGTCCCTGTCCCTGTCGCTGCATCTGCGCGGCCGCGCCCTGGATCAGGAAGAACGGCCCGCGCACATTGGTGTCGAACAGCGTGCCCCAGCTCTGTTCGGTGGTGTCGGCCAGGCCGCCGCGATCGGTGCGCCCGGCGCAGTTGGCCAGCGCGTCGAGCCGCCCGAAGCGCGCGACGGTCCGCTCCACCGCCGCCACGCAATCGGCCACCACGGACAGGTCGGCGCGCACATAGAGCGCCTCGCAGCCAAGCGCCGCAATGGCGGTGCGGACCGCCTCGCCACGCGCCTCGTTGCGGCCACAGACCGCTACGCCCGCCGCGCCCTCGGCGGCGAGGCGGCGGGCCACCGCCTCGCCCACGCCCTGCGTGCCCCCCGACACGAGGGCGACGCGGCCCTGCATGCGTTGCTGCGTCATCTGCGGCACCTCATGAGCTGGCGGCGCGATACGCCGTCGCCGCCAGCACGACGACCACGCCACGGATGATGATCTGGCCCTGGATGGGCATGCCCAGCAGTAGCACGATGTTGGAGACGACGATCAGGATGGCGGCCCCGGCGACCGCCCCGCCCATCGTGCCGCGGCCGCCCGAGAGGGCCACGCCGCCGATCACCGCGGCCACAATCGTGTCGAGTTCGTACCCGCGCCCCACCCAGTTGTCCATCAGCCCCACGTACCCGGCGAGCAGCAGGCCGGCGAAGGCGGCCACCATGCCGCTGATCGCGTAGCAAGCGAGGCGTATGCGGCGGACCGGCACGCCCACCAGCTCGGCGGCGCGCGGGCTGCCGCCCACCATCAAAATGCGGCGCCCGAACGCGGTGCGGCGAAGCAGCAGGGCGGCGGCGGCGGCCATCGCGGCAAGCATGACGACGCCGTACGGCACGCCCGCGGCGCCCCCGGTGCCGACCACGTGC